>CAWDBC010000014.1:0-124976 GCA_963800515.1 uncultured Thermoleophilia bacterium | reverse complement strand
CGGAAGGATCGACCACGAGGAGGCCGTGGGTGCTCCGACCCGCCGCCGCGGCCACGACGTTCGCTCGAGCGGCGGCGGCACCGAGTCGCGCCGGCCGGGTACGTCCCGGCGCGCCGGTCCGGCGGCGCCCTTCGCGGGCGGATTCCGACGTCGGACGATGGCGGCGCTTCCGGCGGCGCGCTCGGACCCGTGCGTCCCGTCACACGTGGTCGCGCGGCGTCTCCCAGCACAGCGGACGCTCGTGGACGATCGTGCCGCCGAGGCGGGCCACCAGCCGGCCGTCGACGACGAACGAGGCCGGGGTCGCCCGCATCGCCGTCTCCACGTGCACCTGCGCCATCGCCCCGTCGCGCGGCCAGCTCGCCTGTCCGGAGCAGGCGATCCGCGCGGAGAGGGGGTCGCCCTCGACGATCTCGAGTCGCTCGCGGTAGCCGCTGCGCGTCGTCGTCTCCGCCCACCCACCCGCCGAGGTCATTGACGAGGCCCCAGCGGCCGGTTCCGAGATCGGCCTCGATCCGGCGGTAGCCGCGGTGCACGGCGTCCTCATCCCCGCTGCCGGCCGGCAGGTCGCTCCCGGCGAAGGCCAGGTCGACGGCGCGGCCCGCCGGGAGCGCGGGCAGCTCGAGGTGGTTCTCGCCGTCGAGGTGGACGGTCAGCTCGACGGCCTCCGGGGTCGGCCAGAGCCATGGCCAGAACGTCGGGCTCACCGCGAGTCGCAGGCGATCGGCCGCGGAACATGCTGGCCGACGGCCCGCAGGCCCACGCGCACGCGCATCCGCTCGCCCGGCCGGATCGGCCGCGGGGCATCATGCCATCGCGGTCCAAGGTCGAGCGCGCCGACGCAGAGGAGCGGGACGCCCCGTCGGCAGGACGTGGCAGAGCCGGACGCCGAGGACCGCGCGTGGTGATCGGCGGAGACGTCGAGCTCGACGGCGGGCGTCCCGGGCAGTCGAGCGCCCGGGGCGGCTGCTCCGTCGTCAACGACGCCAGCGGCCGTCCTCGCCCCGCTGATCTTCGGCGACGTCGCGCGCCGCGCCGTACGGGCGAAGACCGGCGTCTCCAGGCCCGCGCTCTCCTGACCGCGGGAGGAACGGCGGCGCCCACGACGGGAGCCGGGGGTCTCGCCCTCCAGTCGGATCCTCGTCGTTGGCAGGTCGTCGCGCCCGCGGAAGCCGACCCAGCGGACCAGCTCCTCGGCCGGGTAGGTCAGCGGCGGACGCGGGTCGCGAGATCGGCGCGGAGGCGCGGCCTCATCGTACCTGTTCGCTGCCTCCTTGGCCCAGCGGTCGGACCAGCGTCGCCGCTGGGTGGTGAGGCGATCGCCGGCCCCGGCTTCCCCTGGTGCGGCCGGCAGTGCCGCCACGGCCCGACCAGCCCCCACGCGCTCTCGATGGCGGCGGCGCCCGCAACGCGCCGCGACCGTCGCCGTCCTCCCAGCCGCCGACCATGAGGACCGGGATCCGCGCCGCCCCCGGTCGTCGCCAACGGAGCCGTGGCTCCGGTCGGCGTCCCGGCGCTGATCGCGAGCCACGTCTCGATCGGTGCCGCTAACCCTGCCGCCGCTCGCGCCACCAGCTCGAGCCGGCCTGGCCGACCAGCTCGGGTCGGGCGGCGTGGCGTCGATCGAGGGCATGGCCGTCAACCAGGTCAGCACCTCGCTCGGCCGCACGCAGCCGCCGAGGTAGTCGACATCGTCGGCGTAGCGGTCGTAGGTCGAGCGGATGGAGGCCGCCGCGCCGAGGCCCGGCGGTCCGTCCGCGCCCATCTCCAGGGCGTGGACCCCCGGCCAGGAGCGCCGATATCGCGAACCTGGCCGTCGCACCACGGCTCGGCGGCGAGTGCGGCCATGACATCGGCGATGTGTCCTGCTCGCCCGGCGCGTACTCGTCCTGCGGTCGCCGCCGAGCCGTGGCTGCCGCAGAGGTCGCGGCGGACCCCGGCGTACCCGTTCACGGCCGGCCGGTCGTGGCGCGGCCGTCGTCCAGCGCTCGCCGTCGGGATGGCTTCGAGGATCGCCGGCAGCGGGACCGAGCCGGCCGGCCTCCCGACGCGCGATGGAGGAGGCAGCCGTCCCGGACGGCCGGAAGACGTCCTCGACGAGGACCTCGGCGCTCCGTTCGCCGTCCCGGCACCGTAGAGGACGGAGCGCGGAGGGGAGGGAGCGGCGGAGGCCACGCCCCGCCTCACCTACGGAGGCGGACCCGTGGGATGGGCTGAAGACGTTGCCGGCAGCGTTCCTGAACCGAGCCCGCTTCGTGCGATCGCCGAGCGATGCGCGCGCCGCAGCAGCGTGAGGCCGTCCAACTCCGGCGCACCCGACGAGGACCTTGCCGGCCCGCCTGACGGCGTGCGCCCCGGGCGATCCCGACGTTCCTGACGACGTGGCGGCGGGTCGCCGACACGGTCCGGATGGTCCAGGTGGTGGTGATCCGGCCGGCGGCCGGTCCCCTGAAGATCGCCGAGCAGACGTACCGCTTCAGGCGCAGGCGGATCGTAAACCGCGGCACGAGCCGGCGAGCGCCTTCTTCAGCGCCCGCGTCGCGACAGCGATCGCTGCGGCGAGGGCGGGGCATGCCGGGCGGACGGCGGGTTCGAGCCCGCAGCGGCACCGGCGCGGGCGGGACGACGCCGGCCGGCGGACCTCGCTCGTGTCGCCGAGGGTGGAGGTCTGGCGGCCCAGATCCGCTGGCCGTGGTGGCCCGAGGCCGGGATGGCCACGCGCCGCTCGTGGGCACGGTGGTGACGGCGACCAGGTCGATCGAGGCGTCGCGCGTTCTGCTGGTGGGCCCGACGGTCGCGCCGTAGGAGGAGCTCGTCCGGCTGATACTGACGTGGAGGTTGGGTGACCGGCCGGGAAGTTCTGCTTGCGGTTGGCGCCCGTGCCCGCGTCGCCCGGATCGTTCGGGAGCGGGTGCCGAGGACCCGCTGGCCGTTTCGTGGTCGGGAGGAGTTGCCGATGGCCGAGTCGTGGTTGCCCTGGATCGTGTTGAGTAGGCGCCGACCGACTGAAGGTGGCGCCGACGGCGGCCCCGGCGGTGATCTTGCCGGTGACGGCGTCGAACTGGGCCGACCGGCGCAGGACGATCCCGAGCGTAGGTCAGCGGGGCGGCGCCGGCTGTCGACGCCGGTCGACGTTGCCGCGGAAGGTCTCGTGGGTCGAGACCAGGCCGTTCGAGAAGCCGGCCCGCCGGGGCATGCAGCGGTTGCCTGGACAAGGTTCGAGGGTGAGTGGTCGTAGATGTTCAGGCAGTCGGCCTTGTAGAGCGTGTCCGCGAACGTGAGAGGCTCGCCTGGTCGTCGTTCGAGCCGGCGGACAGGTAGGCGCCGCCCGCGTAGCGGCCGAAGGCGTCGAGGCCGAACGTGTTGCCCTGGATCGTGTTGTACTCGTTGTTCCAGCGGTCGTCGCCGCCGGGCGCCGCGCCGCTGCCGGTGTACCCGTGGGACAGCTCGATCCCGGTGCACCCGGTGTGGGCGAAGTGGTTGCCCTGGTTCGCCGCCAGGCCGCCGATCTGGTTGGAGTGCGCGCCCGAGTTCCAGTCGAAGCCGGCACAGCCGATCGTGCTCGGCGCTCCCGCCGGGGTGATCCCGAACGAGGTTGTTCTGTACCGTGTTCGTTCGTCGTGTAGCCCTCGCTGTGGGTGGCGCGGCTGAAGTTGCCGAAGACGTTCCGGTCGGCCCGCGAGTCGGCAGAGCCGATGACGTTGCCGCTCGTGCTGTCGAGGACGATCGCGGAGGTCGCCGCTCCCCATGTTGGCGCCGGTCGTCGTGAAGCCGAACCAGTTGCCGACAAACCGTGCGGTTGCCGCCCGCCTCGACGTCGATCGCGGTGCCGCGGGTCGAGAAGGCGAGCCCGCGGAAGACGTTGGCGCCGCCCGTGAGGACGAACCGCGGGTTGTAGGCCCCGCCGGCGCTCCCCGCCGAGTCGAAGATAGATCAGGTTCCTCGCGTTCGAGAGCGTCCCGTCGGTGTTCGGCGACGAGCCGGGCTCGGTGTAGCCGTCGATCGTCGTCCCGCCGGTGGGAGTCGGTCAGCGCCAGCGTGTCCCCGTCGTCAGCTGGAAGACGGCGAACCCTCCGCTCTTCGTCGGGGCGACGTTGAACGCGATCAGGTCCGGCCCGACGTGCGCGTTCGCCTCGGTCACGGCCGCCCGCAGCGAGCAGGACCCGGCCCGCCGTCGCGCAGATGCCGTTCCCCGGTGCCGCGTCCGCAAGGTCGGCCGTCGTCGTCACGGTCCACGTCGCCGTCGTCGCCGACAGCCGCCGGGTGACCGTCGGCAGAGAGAAAGCAGGCCCGCGCCACACAGTGCCTGGAACCTCGCCCATGCCGACCTGGCCGCGGGCGAAGAACGCCGCCGCGATGCCCGCCCGGCCGTCCGACGACGATGGCGCGCCGGCCGCGGCCAGCAACGGACCCGCCGCGCCCGACCCCTCGACGAGGCTCGGGGCCCGACCGCCCAGGGACCGTGGCGTCGGTGCCGACCCGCACCGTCAACGTCGTCGGCCGCACCCGCGCCACCACCCGTCCGGCCGGGTCGTACAGCGTCGCCCGGGCGATCCGGATCCGGAAGACGCCGCTCCCGCGACGGCTCGAAGCTGATCACCGCCGACCCGTCCCGAGCCCCGGCGCGACCCCGGAGGCGCCGTAGAAGCCGACCCGGCCGCCCTCGCCGCCGACCGGGAAGCCGCCGCGGACCAGGGGCAGCGCAGCCGAGATCGACGCCGCGCCGTGCGCGTAGCCGACGCTCGCCGCAAACGCCCCGACCCGAACGCCCGCGGGCGCCCGGACGTCGACCCTGAACGCCTCACCTGCGGCGACCCGCGCCGGCGCCGAGAGCTCGAGGCGGGCGGTCGCGGCCGCCGCCGACGCCGGCAGAGCGGCCACGCCGGCCGCAGCCAGCCCTACCAGACACCGAACACGCATCGAGATTCACCCTTCGTCGTCGCAGCCGAACTCTCATCGCCCAGCAGACACCCGAACGAGGGGGGCGGATAGGCCCCGTTCGGGGGACTGGATCGCGTCAGGCTGTAAAGATTTCGAGCGTCGGTCCGACACGGGCATGCGGGCGGGGCGCCGACGGAGGTCCACCCCGGTCCGAGTAGCGTGCGGCGATGGGCGCGGAGACGCGGGAGGGCCGTCCAGGCGTCGGCTTCGTGGCCGCGCCGTTCGCCCTGATGGCGACGGTCGCGATCGGCTGGCTGCTTCCGGTGCGGATCGACTCGCCCCCGGCGCGCGGCGCCGGGCTCGCCGTCGCCGCCGCGGGCCTCGCGTCGTCGCGACGGGCTCCCGGGCGCTCGGGCGCTCGTTCACGCCGTTCCCGCGGCCGCGGGCCGACGGACGCATGGTCACGTCGGGACCGTTCCGCCTCGTCCGCCATCCGCTCTACGGCGGCGGCCTGCTCTTCTTCGCGGCGTCTCGCTCCCGCTCGGCGTCGCGGGCCTCGTCGGCGTGATCGCTCTCGGGCTCCTCTGGTGGCGGAAGACGCGGCTCGAGGAGCGGCTGCTCACCGAGCGCTTCCCCGCCGACGCCGCCTACCGCGAGCGAGTCCGCGGTCGCTTCCTGCCGTTCGTCCCCTGGGGCGCTGGGCGATGGCCGAAGGGGCGCGGTCGATCCGGGTGCGATGCCGGCCGCGAGCCGCGCGCCGGGGGATGGCGGAGGTCAGACCTTCTCGATCGGCGCGTAGGCCACGTGCAGTCGCTTCTCCCCCTGCTCGGGGAAGCGGACGACGACCTCCTCGGCGCTCGCCACGCCGATCACGATCCCCTCCCCCCAGGCCCTGTGGCGGACCGTGTCGCCCGTCGCCAGCTGCGGGATGTCCTCGCGACGGCGCACGCCGACCGCCGGCGCCGGCCGCTGACCAGACGCGAGGGAGAGGCGCCGGCCCGCGCCCGGGCCGCCTGGATGGCGCCGGAGGAGTACGTCTGGAGGCGCCGGCCGGCGAGGCGCTCGTGGACGACCAGCCCGATCGGGATCTCGGCCAGGAACATGCTCGGCGGATTGGCCGACGTGTGCCCGTAGAGCGTGCGCTCGCGGCAGTAGACCATCGTCAGCGACCGCTCCGCCCGCGTCATCCCCACGTAGCAGAGGCGTCGCTCCTCCTCCACGTTCTGCTCCTCGAGGGAGCGGATGTGGGGGAAGACGTTGTCCTCCATCCCGATCATGAACACGGTGGGGAACTCGAGCCCCTTCGCGTTGTGGATCGTCATCAGCGTCGCCTGCCCGCGTCGATCGTCGTCCACCTCGTCGGCCGACGTCTGCAGCGACATCTCCTGCAGGAAGGCCGCGAGCCCGGGCGCGATCGGCTCCTCCTCGTCGGGTACGGCCTCCGCCGCCGCCGCATCGAGCTCGCGGGTGTCCTCGGCCACGATCCGGGCCCGCAGGTCGTACTCGCGCGCCACGCCGACGAGCTCCTTGAGGTTCTCCAGCCGCCCCGGGCCTCGACGGCGCTCCTCGCGGAGCGCGTCGCGATACCCGGAGTCGTCGAGGATCCGGTCGAGCAGGGCGCCGACGCCGTCGCCGTCCCCCACGAGGCGCCACTGCTCCAGGAGCTGGGAGAACTCCAGCGCCCGCCGTCCCGGGGCGGCGGACAGCAGCCCGTCGGCCTGGCGCAGGGCCTCGGTGAACGGCTCTCCGACCGCCTGCGCGTACTCGGCGAGCCGCTGCTCCGAACTGGAGCCGATGCCACGCCGGGGCGAGTTGAGGATGGGCGGACCGCCACGTCGTCGGCGGGATTGGCGACGACCTGGAGGTAGGCGAGGGCGTCCTTGATCTCGGCACGGTCGTAGAAGCGCGAGCCGCCGATCACGCGGTAGGCGATGTCGAGCCGCCGGAGGCCGTCCTCGAGGGCGCGAGTCTGGGCGTGCGTCCGGTAGAAGACGGCGACGTCGGAGGCCGAGCCACCGCGCTCGAGCTCGTCGTTGATCCGCCCGCAGACGTTCCGCGCCTCCGCGTTCTCGTCCGCCGCCTCGACCACGCGGACCGGCTCGCCGTCGCCGAGGGCGCTCCAGAGCCGCTTCGGCTGGCGCTCGCGGTTCTTCTCGATCACGCCGTTGGCGCCGTCCAGGATCCGCTGCGTCGAGCGGTAGTTCTGCTCCAACCGGATCACCTCGCCGCCCGGGAAGTCGCGGCCGAAGTCGAGGATGTTGCGGACGTCGGCGCCGCGCCAGGAGTAGATGGACTGATCCGGATCGCCGACGACGTAGAGTTCTGTTGCTCCGCCGCGAGCGCGCGCACGATCCGGTACTGCGCGTGGTTCGTGTCCTGGTACTCGTCCACCATCACGTGCTGGAACCGCCGCTGCCAGCGCGATCGCACGTCGGGCACGTCCTCGAGCAGGGTCACGGCGTTGTAGAGCAGGTCGTCGAAGTCGATCGCCCCGGCCTGGACGAGCCGGCGCTGGTAGCCGGCGTACACCTTCGCGACCGTCTCGTCGAACAACCCGGCCGCCTCCTTGGCGAACGCCTCCGGCCCGCAGTGGCGGTTCTTGGCCGACGAGATCCGCTCGTGGACCCCGCGCGGCGGGTAGCGCTTGGTCGAGGTTCAGCTCCGTCTCCAGCACGTCGCGGACGAGGCGGACCTGGTCGGCGGCGTCGTAGATCGAGAACGAGGAGCGGTAGCCGAGATGCTCGGCCTCGCGGCGGAGGATCCGCGCGCAGGCGGCGTGGAACGTCATCACCCAGGCGTGGCGGGCGTGGTTGCCGAGGATCCGGGCGACCCGGTCGACCATCTCCCTCGCCGCGCGGTTGGTGAAGGTGATCGCGAGGATCTCGTACGGGGCGACGTCGTGGTGGAGCACGAGGTTCGCGACCCGGTTCGTGAGCACCCGCGTCTTCCCCGAGCCCGCCCCGGCGAGCACGAGGAGCGGGCCGGCGACCGTCTCCACGGCCTGCCGCTGCTCGGGGTTCAGGCCCTCGATCAGGGCTTCGCTGGACGCCGAGCCGTACACCTGTTCGATGCTACCAGGCGAGGCGCCGGGGCCGGCCGGAGCGGTAGATTGCCCAGCCGTGGCCGCCCCCTCGCCCCCTCCCGCCCTCGTCGTGCTCGACGGGGCGCTGGGGGACGCGCGCGGCGTCTTCGGCGAGGCGGCCGCCTACCTGGCCCGCCGCTTCGAGCGCGTCGCGCCGCTCGACGCCGGCGCTCTCCCGGACGATCTGGCCGAGGCCGTCGACGCGCTGGACCGCTGGGCCGGAACCGGTGGGCCAACTGGCGCCAGGAGCTCGTCCGCTTCTACGAGGCGCACGCGCCGGTCCTCCTGCGCACGGACGCCGCCCTCAACGCGCAGATCCGGGCAGCGGTGCGCGGCGGCACCGTCGTCGCCGTCGCCAGCCCCCTGCCGGCCCGGGCCGTGGACCTCTTCGTCGGCCAGCTCGGCCTCCGCCGCGCGGTCGAGCACGTCTGCGGCGGCAGGACCGCCGTCGCCGATGCGCGCGCCGCCCTCGGCGACCCGTCGGCGCCGGTCGCGGCCACGCGCCGCGACCTCTCCGCGTACCTCGAGCCGGGAGGGACCGACCGCTAGGAGCCGCCGCCGACCGCCGCGAGCACGCTCACGGCGACGAGGGTCACGACGACGCCGAACGTCTGGATCCGCGTGATCCGCTCGCCGAACAGGAGCACGCCGCCGACCACGCCGACGACCGCGAACTGGGAGCCGACGACGGCGGTCACGGCGATGTGCTCCTTCGCGCCCCAGGCGAAGGCGACGAGGCCCGTCACCTCGAGGAGTCCGGACGCCAGGACGAGCGGCATCGCCGGGCGGGTCAGTCGCAGGCGGCCGCGGACGAGGAGCGGCAGGGCGACCGTGGCCACGCCGATCGACCGCACGGCGAGGAGGATCCACCCGGTGTCGACGCGGTCGCCGACGACGCCGATGCAGAAGAGCGAGCCGCCGAAGAGCACCGCCGAAGCGATGGCCAGGAGCACCGCCTCGCGATCGTGCCGGCCGGCGGCCGGGACGGCGTCCGCTGCCTGGGGCACCCGCGAGGCGGCGACGATGCCGACCATGATCGCCGCCAGGATGACGAGCTGGAGGGCGGACAGCGCGTCGCCGTGGAGCAGCCGAATACGGCCGCCGCGGCGCCCTCGCAGGCGACGATCGGCTGGACGATGGCCACGCGCCCGACCCGGAGCGCCCGGTAGTCGGCCAGCAGGCCGCCGATCGAGCCGGCCGCCGCGCCGAGGAGGAGGAGCACGTCGGTGCCGGACAGGCTGCCCGGGCTGCCCTCGACGAGGACGGCGGGCACCGCGACCACGAGGCCGATCAGCATCACCCAACCGAGGACGACGTCGCCCCGATCCCCTTGGACGACCGGCTCGAGGCGAGCGACGAGACGCCCCAGGCCAGCGCGGCGATCGCGCCGCCGGCGACGGAGGTCCCCACTCCGGCTCAGGCGGGGACGGCCGAGGCCGTGACGATCTCGACGAGGGTGTCCAGGGAGGCCGGGATCACCGTCGCCTCGCCGGCGAGGGCGACCGCCGACTCGGGGTCCTTGAGGCCGTTGCCGGTGAGGACGCAGACCACCCGCCCGCCGGCTCCACCTGGCCCTCGTCGACGGCGCGGGCGAGCGCCGCCACGGTGGTCGCGCTCGACGGCTCGCAAAAGACGTCCCTCCGACGAGGCGACGAGCGCGTAGACGCCCAGGATCTCCTCGTCCGTGACCGCGCGGAAGGCGCCCCGCGACTCCGCCCGCGCCCGCTCCGCCTCGGCCCGGCGGACGGGAGCCCCGATCCGGATCGCGCTCGCCACGGTCTGCGGACGGGCGATCTCGATCCCCTCGACGATCGCCGCCGAGCCCGTCGCCTGACAGCCGAGGAGCCGCGGCAAGGTCGCGGTCGCGCCGGCCTCGGCGGCCGCGCAGAAGCCGTCCCAGTAGGCGGTGATGTTCCCGGCGTTGCCGACCGGCAGGACGAGCCAGTCCGGTCCGTCGCCGAGCTCGTCGACGATCTCCCAGGCGGCGGTCCGCTGCCCGATCAGCCGGTACGGGTTGAGGTTGTTGACGAGGGTGATCGGCTGGATCGCGGCGACCTCCCGGACGAGGCGGAGCGCGTCGTCGAAGGAGCCGGAGACGCGGACCACGGTCGCTCCGTAGGCGATCGCCTGGGCCAGCTTGCCGATCGCCACGCCGCCGTCCGGCACGACGACGACGCACCGGAGGCCGGCGCGGGCCGCGTACGCGGCGGCCGACGCCGACGTGTTGCCGGTGGAGGCGCAGATGACCGCCTCGGCCCCCTCCTCGACCGCCTTGGAGACCGCCATCGTCATCCCGCGGTCCTTGAAGGAGCCGGTCGGGTTGGCCCCCTCCAGCTTCAGGTGCAGGTCGACCCCGAGCTGGGCGCCGAGCCGGGGAGCCCGCAGGAGGGGCGTCGAGCCCTCGCCCAGGGAGATCACCGGGGTCTGCTCGGAGACCGGCAGGAGCGGCCGGAACCGCTCGATCAGGCAGGCGGTGCGCCGCCCCGTGCCGTGCACGCTCATGGATGGACGGCCCACGCGGTCAGCGTAGAGGATGGGCGGCGGGGCGGTCGCCGGGCCGCCCGCGGCGCCGGGCCGGGGCTCGTCGTTATCGTTCGCCGGCCGTGACCGCTCCGTCAGCCTCCATCGACATCGGCCTCCTCGGCTACGGAACGGTCGGCGGCTCCGTCGACCAGACGCTGATCGCCCGCGCCGACGACCTCCGCCGGGTCGCCGGCGCGGACGTCCGCGTGACCCGCGCGCTCGTCCGGGATCCCTCCCGGCCCCGCCCCGACGGCCGGCCGGACGTCCTG
The DNA here is from genome assembly GCA_963800515.1 of uncultured Thermoleophilia bacterium. GTDB lineage: Bacteria > Actinomycetota > Thermoleophilia > Gaiellales > F1-60-MAGs149 > CAWDBC01. Next base: position 114,221 of record CAWDBC010000014.1, on the reverse strand, counting down.
ACGACCCGCTTCGAGGAGATCCGGGACGATCCGTCGATCCACGTCGTCGCCGAGGTGATGGGCGGGATCGACCCGACCCGGCGCTACCTGCACGAGCTCTTCGCCGCCGGCAAGTCGGTCGTCTCGGCCAACAAGCAGCTCCTGGCGCGGTACGGCGAGGAGCTCTTCGCCTCCGCGGAGCGGGCCGGCGTGCAGCTGCGCTTCGAGGCCTCGGTCTGCGCCGCCATCCCCGTCGTCAAGGTGCTCCGCGAGTCGATGATCGCCTCCGACATCTCGCGGGTCTCCGGCATCGTCAACGGCACCACGAACTTCATCCTCAGCTCGATGTCCGCCGGCCGGACGTACGCCGATGCGCTCGACGAGGCGCAGCGGCTCGGCTACGCGGAGGCCGACCCCACGGAGGACGTGAACGGCGCGGACGCCGCGGCCAAGGTCGCGATCCTCGCCTCGATCGCCTTCCACACGCGGGTCACGATCGACGAGGTGCCGTACGAGGGGATCGACCGGCTCGACCTGGTCGACATCGAGCTGGCCCAGGAGCTCGGCTACCGGGTCCGCCTGATCGGGATCGCCGAGCGGCTGGCCGAGGGGATCTCGGCGAGGGTCTCCCCCGCGCTCGTCCCGGCGGCCCATCCCCTCGCCCGGATCGACGGCTCGACGAACGCCGTCGTCATCCGGGGCTCGGCGATCCGGGAGATCACGCTCGTCGGCCCCGGCGCCGGCGGGGTCGAGACCGCCTCGGCCGTGATCGGCGACCTGATGAGCATCCTCGGGACCACGGGCACCGGCTTCTTCCAGCACGACGGCTACTTCCGCGGCCTGGCGATCATCCCGACGGGCGAGCTCCAGTCGCGCCTCTACCTCCGCCTCGAGGTCGCCGACCAGCCGGGCGTCCTGTCGTCGATCGCCCAGCTCCTGGCCGCCGAGGGCGTCTCGATCGAGACGGTGGTCCAGCGGCCGCGGGCCGGCGCGGGCGCCCGCGTCGTGATCCTGACGCACCCCGCCCGCGAGGCCTCCGCGCTCGCGGCGGTCGGGCGGATCGCCGGGCTCGAGGTCTCGGTCGAGCCGCCGCGCGTGCTCCGGATCCTCTCGGCCTGAGGGCGCCGCTCAGGGCGCCCTGCCGTCGTCGAGGAGGAGCTCGACGACGACCACGTCGTGCCAGCGACCGTCCCGCGTCCGGCCGTGCCGCAGGTGCAGGCCGACCTCGCGGAAGCCGAGCCGGGCCAGGAGCCGCCGGCTCCCCCCGTTGCCGGCGATCACCCGCGAGACGAGCTTCGTCAGGCCGAGCCCGCGCGCCCGCTCGATCAACGCGTCCATCACCACGGAGCCGGCCCCGGCGCCCCGGGCCTCCGGGGCGACGTAGACCCCGAAGTCGGCGACGTGGTCGTAGCACGGGCGCTCCGAGTACGCGGCGAGCCGGGCGAAGCCGGCGACGCGCCCGGCCCGCTCGACGACGACGACCGGCGTGCGCTCGCCGAACCACCCGGCCACGTCGTCGGCGCTCCGCGGCTCCGTCTCGAAGGTGGCGCTCGCCGCGGCGATCGCGGCGTTGTAGATCGCGGCGATCGCGGCGCAGTCACGGGCCTCCGCCTCCCGGGTCGACCACGTGGCGCCCACCGCGGCCCTCAGCCGGCCCGGCGTGGCCCGAGCTCGTAGCGAAGGGTCGCGAACACCTCGCCGTAGCGCTCGACTCCCACGAGCCGGAGCGGCGGCGTGACCAGCCGCCGGGGCAGGAGCGGCGCCCCGGCCCCGAGCGTGACGGGCGCGACGGTGAGGATCAGGTCGTCGAGGAGGCCGGCGTCCGCGAACTGCCCGACGAGGTCCCCACCGCCCACGAGCCAGAGGTCCCGACCACCGGCGCTCTCCGCCATCGCGGCGTGGACGGGGCGCACGTCCCCCGAGACGAAGCGGATGTCCGGCCCCTCGACCCGCGGCAGCTCCCGGTGCGAGAAGACCCAGGTCGGGATCTCGTAGACCCAGGCGGACGGGTCGTCGAGGAAGCCGGTGTTCCCCGCGATCCACTCGTACGTCGCCGACCCCATGGCGAGGGCGCCGACCCCGGCCAGGAAGTCCGGGTAGTGGCGGTCCATCCCCTCGACGTCGCCGAACTGGAAGAGCCAGTCGAGCGATCCGTCCGGATCCGCAAGGAAGCCGTCGATGCTCGTCGCCGTGTAGTACCGGGTCCGCACGCCGGGAGCGTGCCAGACAGCGCGCGCGGGAGCGGTCGAGCGGGGGCGGCGTTCGGTCGCCCCCGCTCGACCGACCTCAGTGGAGGGTGACGATGAGCGGGATGATCAGGATGGCCACGATGTTGGCGATCTTGATCATCGGGTTGATCGCGGGTCCCGCCGTGTCCTTGTAGGGGTCGCCGACGGTGTCCCCCGTCACCGCGGCCTGGTGGGCGACGGAGCCCTTGCCGCCGTGCAGGCCGTCCTCGATCAGCTTCTTCGCGTTGTCCCAGGCGCCGCCGCCCGACGTCATCGAGATCGCCAGGAAGAGACCCGTGACGATCGTGCCGACGAGGAGCCCGCCCAGCGCCTCGAAGGAGACGATCCCGACGAGCACCGGGATCACGACGGGGATGGCGGCCGGGACGAGCATCTCCCGGAGCGCCGTCTTCGTGACGATGTCGACGCAGGTGCCGTACTCCGGCCGCTCGGTGCCCTCCATGATCCCGGGCTTCTCGCGGAACTGGCGGCGGACCTCCTCGACGACTGCCTTGCCCGCCTTGCCCACCGCGGCCATGCAGAACGACGCGAACAGGAACGGCATCAGGCCGCCGATCAGGAGGCCGACGAGGACCCAGGGGTTCGACAGGTCGAAGTTCGCCGTCTCCCGGATCCCGGCGTCCTGGAACCGGATCGCCAGCTCGTCGCGGTAGCTGGCGAAGAGCACCAGCGCGGCGAGACCAGCGGAGCCGATCGCGTAGCCCTTCGTGACGGCCTTGGTCGTGTTGCCGACGGCGTCGAGCGGGTCCGTCACCTCGTTCCGCACCGACTCCGGCAGCCCGGCCATCTCGGCGATCCCGCCGGCGTTGTCCGTGACGGGGCCGAAGGCGTCGAGGGCGATGATCACGCCCGCCATCGACAGCATCGCGACGACGGCGATCGCGATCCCGACGATGCCGGAGAGCTTGTTGGCCACGAGGATCCCGACGGCGATCACGATCACCGGCGCCGCGGTCGCCTGCATCGAGTAGCCGAGGCCCGAGATGATGTTGGTCGCGTGCCCCGTCGTCGAGGCGTCGGCGATGTCCCGGACCGGCTTCCACCGGGTCCCGGTGTAGTACTCGGTGATCGCCATCAGGAGGGCGGTGATGATCAGGCCGGCGAACGCACAGATCAGCAGGCGCGGCGCCGTGACGTTGTCGGCGGTGACGTTGTGCGAGCCGAGCCCGTCGAGCGTGTCGCCCATCGCGAGGATGGCCGGCACGAAGAGGATCGCCGAGATCCCGGCCGCGATCAGGACGCCCCGGTAGAGCGCCCCCATCACCGTGCCCGAGCCGAGCCGGACGAGGTAGGTGCCGACGATCGAGCCGAGGGCCGAGAGGCCGCCGAGGATGATCGGCAGCCCGGTCAGGGCCACGGATCCGGTGAGGTTGAGGAGGAGCATCGCGGCGACGAGCGTCACCGCGTAGGTCTCGAACAGGTCGGCGGCCATGCCCGCGTCGTCGCCGACGTTGTCGCCCACGTTGTCGGCGATCACGGCCGGGTTCCGCGGATCGTCCTCCGGGATCCCCGCCTCGATCTTGCCGACGAGGTCGGCGCCGACGTCGGCGCCCTTCGTGAAGATGCCGCCGCCGACGCGGGCGAAGACGGAGATCAGCGAGCCGCCGAAGCCGAGGCCGACGAGCCCGTGCACCGCGTGGTTCTGGCTCTGGCCGAAGAGCTGGAGCACCTCGTAGTAGCCCGCGACGCCGAGGAGGCCGAGCCCGATGACGAGGATGCCGGTCACCGTGCCACCCTTGAACGCGGTGTCGAGGGCCGGGGCGAGGCCGCCCTTGGCCGCCTCCGCCGTCCGCACGTTCGCCCGGACGGCGACGTTCATCCCGATGAAGCCGGCCGCCGCGGAGAGCCCGGCGCCGATCAGGAACCCGATCGCGACCCGCGGCCCGCCGAGGTCCGGGATGCAGAGCAGGAGCGCGACGGGAACCGCCACCAGGCCGACCGTCCGGTACTGCCGGCTGAGGTAGGCGGCCGCTCCCTCCTGGATCGCAGCGGCGATGCGGCGCATCTCCTCGCTCCCGTCCGGGAGCGCCAGGATCAGGCGGGCCAGGTAGACGCCGTAGCCGATCGCGGCTATGGCGCAGACGAGGCCGATCGCGACCGCATGCTGCGTGAAGAGCGTAGTCATTGTCCTCCAGAAGGTGTAGGCCCGAGCGGGAGTCCCGACGTTCGGGACCGCACCGTCCGCCGTGCGGGCCGGCGTACCGTAGCAACCGGCCGGGCCATCCCCAGCCCGGGTGAGGCCGGCGCCGACCGGGGCGGTCGCCCCTGCCGACACCCCCCGAGCCTCTACGCTCCGCGCCGTGACGCGTCCCCACGTGGGCATCTCGGGGTGGACCTACGCCGGCTGGCGCGGCGCCTTCTACCCCGCGGGCCTCCCCCACCGGAGCGAGCTCGCCTTCGCGGCGGAGCGGCTGAGCTCGATCGAGATCAACGGCTCGTTCTACTCGCTCCAGCGGCCGACGAGCTACGCGCGCTGGCGCGCGCAGACCCCGGACGGGTTCGTCTTCAGCGTCAAGGGCGGCCGCTTCATCACCCACCTGAAGAAGCTCGTCGGGGTCGAGACGGCGCTCGCCAACTTCTTCGCCTCGGGCGTCCTCGCCCTCGGACCGAAGCTCGGACCCGTCCTCTGGCAGCTTCCGCCCCAGCTCGCCTACGACGCCCCGCGCCTGGAGGCCTTCTTCGATCTGCTGCCGCGGACGACCGGCCAGGCCGCGGAGCTGGCGCGACGGCACGAGGCGTCGCGGCTGCCCCGGATCGGACCTGGCTGACGATCGATGCCGACCGGCCGCTCCGGCACGCGCTCGAGGTCCGCCACCCGAGCTTCGACGTGCCCGAGGCGGTCGAGCTCCTGCGCCGGCACGACATCGCGTTCGTGGTCGCCGACAGCGCCGGCCGCTGGCCACTGGTCGAGGCGGTCACCTCCTCCTTCGTCTACGTGCGCCTGCACGGCGCGGAGGAGCTGTACACGAGCGGCTACACCGCCGAGGCCCTCGACGCCTGGGCCGGCAAGGCCGCCGGCTGGCTCGACCGGGGGCTCGACGTCTACGTCTACTTCGACAACGACGTCAAGGTCCGCGCGCCGTACGACGCGATGGGGCTGGCGCAACGGCTCGGGGTCGCGTCGTCCTCCGGCGGGCCTCCGCCGCCCGCCGGAGCGGGCTAGGCGCGCATCCGGCCGGCGGCGACGGCGGTCGCGCAGGCGTCGACGGGAAGCGCCGCCGCCGGGCCGACGGCGTCGGCGATCAGCTCGCGCAGGCGCTCGTTGGAGCGCGCGAAGGTCGCCAGGACCTCGGTCGCGGTCACCGGGTCCGCGTCGCCGACGCCGACGTCGTGGTCCGTGATCAGCGAGATGTTCGCGTAGCAGAGCCCGAGCTCGCGGGCGAGCCACGCCTCGGGGTAGCCGGTCATGTTGACGACGCTCCAGCCCATCGCCCGGAACCAGGCCGACTCCGCCCGCGTCGAGAAGCGCGGGCCGGAGATCACCACCATCGTGCCCCCGTCCCGGACGTCGAGGTCCAGCCCGCGCGCCGCGGCGAGGACGACGTCGGAGAGCGCGCGGCAGTACGGATCGGCGGCCGACACGTGCGTGGCGACGGGACCGTCGTAGAAGGTGTCGGCCCGTCCGGAGGTGCGGTCGACGAACTGGTCGCAGACGACGAACGCGCCGGGCGGCAGGTCGGGGCTGAGCGATCCGGCCGCGCAGGGGCCGAGGATCCGCCGGACGCCGATCGCGTGCATGGCCCAGAGGTTCGCCCGGTAGGGGATGCGGTGCGGCGGGAGCCGGTGGCCCCGTCCGTGCCGCGGGAGGAAGGCGACCCGGACGCCGGAGAGCTCCCCGACGACGAGCCGGTCGGAGGGCGCCCCGTAGGGTGTGTCGACCGCGACCTCCTCGGCGTCGTCGAGCAGGGAGGTGAAGCCGGAGCCGCCGAAGACGCCGATTTCGGCGAGCGGCTCCGCCCGCGGGTCGAACACGGTCAACGCTCAGACGTCCCCGCGCGGCGTCCAGATCTTCGGCCGGGGCGGCGCCGGCGGCGGGGCGGCCTCCGAGGGTCCGCGGGCGCCCCCGGGGACCTCGCCCGTCTCGACGCCCCGCGAGCGCGCGACCTGCACGTAGGCCATCCGCAGGCTCGTCAGGAGGTTCTGGACCTCCTGGACGGAGGCCGCCGGGAGGCGCTGCTCGACCGAGGACACGAGCCCCGCGATGGCGTCGATCGCGACGCGCGCCTCGTCCAGGTCGACGGCGTCCGGATGCTCCGGCACCGCGCCCAGGCGGAGGTAGGCGACGGGCACGAGCGTCGAGATCAGCTCGGCGACGATCTGGGCGACGGGCGTGGCCGCCAGCTCGGCGAGGTACTCGGCCTCTCCGGGCCGGGCGGCCGGCTGCCCTGGGTCGTTCGCTGACACGATGGTCTCCTGGACGGCAGTTAGCGGACGGCGGGGGTGGCGCTCGCGAGGGTCTTGGCGGCCTCCTCGACGAAGATCGACTTCGGCTCCTCGCCGGCCTCGATCCGCGCCAGGTAGCGCCCGGCGTGGTCGCCCCGGGAGAGCAGGTCGTCGAGCGGCGCCAGGTAGGGGACGAGGCCGAGGCGGTCGACGGCGGGGCCGTAGGAGTCGAGCAGCCGCCGGATGTGGTCGGCGGCATCAACCTCGACCAGACGCTCCAGGTCGACGAACCCGCCCGACAGGCCGTGGCGGATGGCGCGCCAGAGGTTCTCCTCGATCAGCCGCCCGGGCAGCGGCGCGGCGACCTCGCCGTTGTCGTAGCGATCGGCGAACGTGGCGAGCGCGGCGACCTGGAAGGCGGCGACGGCGACGGCCTCGGCGACGTCCGGGAGCGCCTCGGCGATCCGGACCTCGATCGTCCCGAACGACTGGTGCGGCCGGACGCTCCACCAGATCTCCGTGTGCTCGAGGATCGAGCGGGTCTCGAGCAGCATCCGCACGAACGCGTCGTACTCGGACCAGGAGGCGAACACGTCGGGGACGCCGCAGCGCGGGAACATGCGGGTGAAGATCTGCGTCCGCGTCGAGCGCAGGTACGTGGGCGCGCCGTCGAGCCACGGCGAGGTGGCGGACATCGCGAGCACCTCGGGCAGGATGGCCCGCGCCTGGTTCATCACCGAGATCGCCCGATCGGCGTCCCGGATCCCCACGTGCACGTGCAGTCCGAAGGTGTTGTTGCGCCAGGCCACGTAGCGGAGCCGGTCCTGCACCAGCCGGTAGTGCGGCGTGTCGATGATCCTCTGCTCGCGCCAGCTCGACGTCGGGTGCGTGCCGAGCGCGGCCAGGGTCAGGCCGACCGACTCGGCCAGGGCGCCGAGGTCCTGCCGCCGCCGGCGCATCAGCGCCGCCGCCTCGGCGAACGTGTCGCAGCGGCCGGTCTTGACCTCGATCTCGGAGGCGATCAGCTCCCCGGCCACGTGCTCGGCCCAGGCCGACGACTCCGTCAGGCCCTTCAGCTCCTCGAACCGGTCGGTCAGCTCGAACGTCGCCGCGTCGAGGATCTGGAACTCCTCCTCGATCCCGATCGTGAAGTCCGTGGCCGCGGCGAAGAGGGCCGGCGCGGCCTCGAGCGCGGCGAGGGAGTCGTCGACGGATGCTCCCATGAGCGCCCAGACAGTACCAGTGCCCCCGTCGCGGTCGACCCGGTGAGGGCCGGCCGCGAAAGTCGCTTCCGCCGCGCGCGTCCGAGCGGTACGATTATCCGTGGATGGGCGCGCGCGACCTCATACCCGAGCACCCCGCCGAGCTGACGCTGCTCGACTACCTCTGCGGTTCGCTCGCCCCGGCGACCTCCGACCAGGTGCGCAAGCACATCGCCACCTGCCGCGACTGCCGCCAGACGATGGCGGAGCTCTCGTCCACCGTCGACGACCTCGATCGCCTCCCGACCACAGGCTTCTTCGACGCTCGCGGCGAGGCGCCCCGCGGACCCGCCCGGCCCTCGCTCCGCGTCGCGCCCGTCGTCGCGCTGGCGCTCCTCCTCCTCGGCGCCCTCGTCTGGCTCCGGCTGACCGACGGCCGGAGCGCCACGCCGGTGCAGGCCCCGGATCCCGTGGTCGTCGGCATGCAGTCGCCGCCGACCGTGCAGGCGATCTCCAGCCTCATCTTCAAGTCGACCGACGTCCCGGTCGGGAGCTTCGAGGTCACGGCGGACGCCGCGCACCCCGGCCGCTTCCTCGTGCTCGTCGTCGGCAACCGCGTCCGGACCGTCCGCGCCGCGCTCCGATCGTCCGCCGCCTCCGCCGCCTCCGCCCGGGAGAGGGCGACGCTCGTGATCGTCTCCACCGGCGACGAGCTGCCGCCGTCCTGACGCGGGCCCGCCTCTACGTGAGGTGGAAGTACAGCGCGTGCAGGAGCTCGACCGTGGGGCTCGTCGTGTGCTCCTTGACGTCCGCGGGCACCGTGAGCAGCGCGCCGGAGTAGTTGAAGAGGATGTGGACGTCGGCCGCGATGAGCGCGTCGGCCACCTCCTGCGCCGCCGTGGCCGGGACGGCGAGGATCCCGACGATGACGGCGCGCTCCCGGCAGATCCGGTCCAGCTCCTCGACGGGCTCGATCGTCAGGTCGGCGACGGTGTCGCCGACCTTCGCGGGATCCGAGTCGACCACGGCGACGACGTTGAAGCCGTGATCGGCGAAGAGGTCCGAGCTCACGATCGCCCGCCCGAGGTTGCCGCCGCCGACGACGGCGATGTTGTGCTGTCCGGCGGTCCGGAGGATGGTCCGGATCTCCGCGATCAGGCCGTCGAGGTTGTAGCCGACGCCGCGCTTGCCGAAGCGGCCGAAGCCCGACAGGTCGCGGCGGATCTGGGTCGCGTTGATCCGGGTGTACTCGGCGATCTCCTGGCTGGAGATCGACGTGCGCCCCAGCTTCTTCGCCTGCGTCAGGACCTGGAGGTACCGCGAGAGGCGCGACGCCACGCCGACGGTGAGGCGTTCAGTCGACACCGCGCACCATCCGGCGGGGAGGGGTCTGCACACGCACAAGGTACGCCAGGAACCGGCATGGCGCGGCGGTTCTCCCTGTCACGAACCCGACGCGCCCGGTGCGACCGGGCCGGGGGGCGTCCGGGGCTCCCGGCCCCGGGCGCGGCGGAGGCGGAGCTCGAGGTCGTCCTCGTCGACGAAGAAGCGGTACGTGGGCACGCCGTCGATGGCGACGACCGGCAGGTGCTCGCGGTGGAGGCGCTCGAGCTCGGGCCGGCCATCGATGGCGATCACCTCGACGTCGGCGCCGACGTCGGCGGCGACGGCGAGCACCGTCGCCTTGGCCGGCTCGCAGAGCGAGCATCCACGGGCCGTGTAGATCGTGACGGCGGGGCGCCGGGCCTCAGCGGACACGGAACGGCAACCGCCGGACCGCGACCCGGCCGTCGCCCGCCCGGAGTCGGATGACCAGCCGGTAGGTTCCCCGGGCCAGCGCCGAGCCGTCGGGCCGGCGGGCCGAGAACGAGAAGACCGCCAGGCCCGGGAGCAGATCGGTCGCGGTGTAGACCGTGCCGAGGGACCGCCCGTCCGGTCGCCGCAGCTCGACCGTCAGCTCGCGCACCGCCTGCACGTCGAGCGCGGTGTCGGCTCCGGTCGTCGCCACCGAGGCGTCGCCGAGGTCGACGGAGAGGATCGTCGTCGGGCCGCCGTCCAGCGCGGTGCCGGTGCCGATCGCGGCGGATCGGAGCAGCGGCTTCCGGGTGACGCCGATCGCCGCGGCCATGGGCACGCGGACGTCGCGGCTCGTCCCGTCGGCCGACACCAGATGCAGGACGAGCCACCCGCCGAGCGCCACCGGAGCGGTCGGGGTCCTGGCCGCGGTCAGGGTGACCTGCAGCGGCACGGCCTGGCCCGCCGTGAGCGGGAACCGCGGCGCCGAGGCGGTGACGGTGACGCCCGCGGCGACGGCACGCGCGTCGGGGACGAACTGGAGGGACGCGGTGGCCGTCCCGGGCGCGACCCCCTCGAGGCCCAGGGCGCGGGTGACGGGTGAGCCGGCGGTGATCACGCCGAAGCTCAGCGTGCCGGGCGTGGCGAGGACCGGCAGCGAGTCGGCGGCGACCAGGTCGGGCGCCCCGCCGCCCTGGACGGCGACGTCGGCCAGGGCCCCGGACGCGTCCGTGACGGGGCCCGCGGTGTCCACGAGGGCCGCGCGGAGGCGATCGGCGCTCCAGTCGGGATGGCGACCGGCGAGTCCCGCCGCCAGCCCGGCCACCTGGGCGGCCGCGATCGACGTTCCCGAGAACGAGGCGAAGCCGGCACCCGCGGTGCTGACGACCGCCACCCCGGGAGCGACCAGATCGGGCTTCAGGCGCGCGTCGTCGGTGAGCCCGGAGGCCGAGAAGGCCGCGACCGTGGGCCCGGCCGCGGGGGCGCTCCGGGTGCTGGGGCCGAAGGCGATCGAGAGGGCCGTGCCGGCGGTCAGCTCGCGGGCGAGCTCGGCCGCGGTCGCCGCGTCCAGCGAGAGGACCGGCAGCGGGGCGGCATCGTCGATGCCGAGGCCTCCCGAGGGGCCGGGATCGTCGCCCCAGGCGATCACCGCGGCGGCGCCCGCGGCCGTTGCGGCGCGGGCCTGTGCGCGCAAGGAGGCCCCCCGCTCGAGGAGCACGGCGGCGCCGTGGAGGTCCGCCCCGGCGAGCCGGATCGGGATGGTCAGGCCCGCGGGCGGAGCGACGGCGTCGAGGAGCCCGAGCGTGCCGCCGAGCGCGGTCGGGCCGCCCGCGATGGTGACCGCCGTCGCGAGGTCGGCGGCCCGATCGTCGAGGGCGCCGACGGCGAGCACGGACGGCCCCGAGGCGGGCGCACCGACCGAGCCCCGTGCGGAGTCCGTGGGGCCGTCGTTGCCGGCGGCGGCGACGACGACCGTCCCGAGCCGCGCGAGGTCGTCGGTCGCGTCGTCGACGGGCGTCGACGGGAAGGAGGCGAACGGGGCGGTCGCCGCCACCAGCGCCACCCGCGCCCGGTCGACGAGGTTGCCGTCGCCGTTCGGGTCGGCAGCGCGCTCGAGCCCGGCCAGGAGATCGGCGTCGGTCCCGGTGAGCGCGCCGTCGGCGGCGGCGGCGAAGATCGGGATGGCGAGGACGGTGGCGGCCGGCGCGACGCCGCTCAGGCCGTCCGGCCCGCCTGCGCCGACGACGATCCCCGCGAGGGCGGTGCCGTGCTCCGCGCCGGCGCCGAGGCCCTGACCGGACTGGAGGCCGGCGCCGACCGAGGCACGTCCGCCCAGGTACGGCACGGTGGGGTCGATCGGGCCGTCGAGGATGGCGACGGTCGTTCCCGCGCCCTCCGCGCCGGCGGTCGCGGGCAGGGGGCGGGCGCCGGCGCCGAGCAGGGCGACGGCGGAGTCCGAGAGGGCGGTCGGCGCCAGGGCGCGGACCGGGAAGACGCCGCGCACGGCGTGGATGCGCTCGAGCCGCCCCAGGTCGGCGGTGCGGACGCGGGCGACGACCGCATCGAGCACCCGGACGAACCGACCCTGGACGTCGAGATGGACGCCGGCGGCGCGGATCGCCGCGAGCTCCCGGTCCTGCTTCCGCGTCGCCGCTGCCGCTGCCGCGCTGCCGCTCGTGGCCCCCGGCCGCTCGGCCGCCGGGGCGCCCCGGAGGACGAGGATCCGCATCTCCCCGGCCGGCGGCGCCGACCGCGCCGAGGGGACGACGTCGAGCCACTGGTGGCGCTCGGCGGCGGTCGTGGCGTGCGCCGTCGACACCGGCAGGACGAGCGCCGACGCGGCGGCGGCGAGCGTGGTCCGCGGGCGGCGCATCGGCTCAGTCTACGCCTCCGGGTGCCGCGCCCGCCGTCCGTTTCCGCGCCCTGCCGCGGGGCGGCGGGCGTAGGCGTCGACCACCGCAGCCTGCGGGAAGCCCAGCCGGGGCAGGTCGAGCGCCGCCATCGCGATCATCGCCGCGTTGTCGCCGCAGTAGGCGAGGGGAGCGGCCGTGACCGCGAGGCCACCCGCCGCCGCCTCGGCGGCGAGGGTCGCCCGGAGCTCGCCGTTCGCGGCGACGCCGCCGACGATCCCGACGCCGGCGACCCCGGCTGCGCGCGCCGCGGCCACCGTGCGGCCGACGAGCGAGCGCACGATCGCCCGCTGGTACCCCGCGGCGATGTCCGCGCGGCGCTCCTCGAGCTCCTCCGACGAGAGCGGGGCCAGGCGGTGGAGGAGCGCCGTCTTCAACCCCGAGAAGGAGAAGTCCACGCCCGGCCTCCGCTCGAGGGGGACGGGGAACGGCTCCCGCGCGGGATCGCCGGAGGCGGCCAGGCGATCGATGGCCGGCCCGCCGGGATAGCCGAGCCCCAGCAGCCGTGCGCCCTTGTCGAACGCCTCCCCGGCCGCGTCGTCGAGCGTCGAGCCCAGCTCCTCGAGCCGTCCGTCCTCGTGGGCGAGGAGGAGGAGCGTGTGGCCGCCCGACGCGAGGAGGACGACGAGCGGGCGGGCCACGGGAGCCGCCCCGAGCTCGAGCGAGGCGACGTGCCCGCGCAGGTGGTCGACGGGGATCAACGGCACGTCGAGGGCGTAGGCGAGCCCCTTGGCTGCCGAGACGCCGACCAGGAGGGCGCCGACGAGGCCCGGCCCGGCAGTGACCGCCACGGCGCGCAGGTCGCCGAGGCCGACCCCGGCGTCGGCGAGCGCCGCCTCGATGGCCGGCCAGAGGAGGTCCAGGTGGCGACGGGAGGCGATCTCGGGGACGACGCCGCCGAAGGCCTCGTGGTCGATCGCCTGCGAGGCGACGATCGAGGAGGCCACCCGGCGGCTTCCGGACTCGACCACGGCCGCGCAGGTCTCGTCGCAGGAGGTCTCGATCGCCAGGATCACGGGCGCTCGGACGGGTCGAGCTCGGCCCCCGGCGCCAGCCGCCACATGATGGTGGCGTCCTCGCGGTTGTCCGTGTAGTAGGCCCGCCTGATCCCGACCGTCTCGAACCCGAGGGTGTGGTAGAGGTGGATCGCGGCCTCGTTGGAGACCCGCGCCTCCAGCGTGAACCCGCGCGCGCCGTCCCCCTCGGTCTCCCGGAACAACGTCTCCAGGAGGAGTCGCGCGAGCCCGCGCCGACGGTGGTCGGGATCGACGGCCACGTTCATCACGTGCCACGCGTCGAGGTAGCGGGAGGTGACGCAGTAGGCGACGAGGGCGTGGCCGGTGAAGACGCCGCGGGACTCCCCTCCGCCCTTCGCGAGCTCGCCGGCGAACATGGACCTCGACCACGGCGTGTCGTAGCACCGCCGCTCGACGATCTCGAGCGCCGGGACGTCGGCCAACCGCAGGCGGCGGACGGTGTACCCATCGTCCAGGATCCGGGAGCCGGCGATCGTCTGCGGCGTGGTCACGCGCCGCTCCGGACGGCCGCCGCCGGGACCGCGTCGGGCGCGCGGACGTAGAGCGGCTCCACGGGCCCGCCGTCGAAGCGCGCGAGGGCGAGGTAGGACGCGGTGCCGGGCCGGTGCCGCGGATCGCCGGTCGGGGGCACGACGAGGCCCTCCTGCTCGAGCTCCTCGCGGTAGCGGAGGGCGCCGTCGCCGACGACGAGGGTGCCCGGCGCGAGCGCCCGGGCGAGCGCGGCCGGCCGCAGGGCGCAGCGGTCGAGACCAGCCCCCTCCGCGAAGATCTCGCCGCGCCGCGCGTCGATCGCCGCCACGGCGTCGGCCGCCGCTCCCCGACGGAGGGCGGCGAGCGTGGAGACGCCCGCGAGCGGCACGCCCAGCCCGCGCGCGATCCCGAGCGCGGTGGCGATGCCGATCCTGAGCCCCGTGAACGACCCGGGACCGACGCCGACGATCACGCGCTCGAGGCTCCGGCGTGGCACCGCGGCCTCGGCGAGGACGGCGTCGACCGCGAGCAGGACGCGACCGGCCGCGTTCCGGGCGTCGGGCTCGTCGCGCTCGGCGAGGACGACGCCGGCCTCGGCGATCCCCGCAAGCGCGGACGTGGTCGCGGTGTCGAGGACGAGGACGGGCACGACGGAGCCCATGGTATCGGCTGGGCGGAGGCCCCTGATCAGTGGCGGACCGTCTCGACCGTCACGTCGCGCGCCCGCTCGTCACCCGGCACGTGGCCGAGGGTGACGACGTGCGTCGGCGGCGGCAGGATCCCGCCGCCCGCATCCGGCCACTCGACGAAGACGACGCCCTCCTCCTCGAGGTACGGCGCGAGCTCGGCGCCCTCCTCGGCGGTCAGGCCGCCGGAGCGGTAGAGATCGAGGTGGGCGACGGGGAGCCGTCCGCCGCGATAGAGGTTGCCGATGGTGAAGGTGGGGCTCGTCACCTCGTCCGCCACCGCGAGACGCCGGGCGGCATGGCGGACGAAGGTCGTCTTGCCGGCACCGAGCGGGCCGCGCAGGTGGACGACGTCACCGGGCCGGAGAGCGTCGGCCAACGCCGCGGCGACGGTCGCCAGCGCGTCCTCCGATCCCACCCGGCGTGCGGCGGGCGTCAGCCCCCGCAGCCGCAGCCGCCCCCGCAGCAGCCACCGCCGGCGCGGGGCGCCGGGGCGCTCGCCATCGCCGGCATGTCGCGGCCGACCCGGGTGCGCTGGAAGGTCGAGAGGAGCTTCGACACGTCCGTCGAGGAGCAGGTGGGGCAGGCGATGAGGATCTCGCCGCTCGCGGAGACGAGCTCCTCGAAGCGGTGATCGCACGCGGTGCACTGGTACGCGTAGATCGGCATGGCGAGCAGGATACCGCCCTCCGGGTCGGGAGACCCTCTACGCTTCGGGCCAGGACTCCATCCCGAGCGAGGGGTACCACGATCGACCAGCTGCACTTCGCCGTCCTCGGCCCCGGCCGTGCCGGCCGCACGTTCGCCGCGCGGATTCGCGCCGCGGGCCTGCCGTGCAGCCTGGAGCGCGAGCGCCCGCGGGTCGACGGTGCGGACGTCGTCCTCCTCGCGGTTCCCGACGACGCGATCGCCGGCCTGGCCGCGAGCTTCCCGGCCGCGACCTGGCTCGTGCACCTCTCGGGGGCCACGCCGCTCGCCGCGCTCGGCGCCGGGCGCACCCGCGCCTTCGTCTGGCACGCCCTGCAGACGCTGTCCGGCGACGGCGGGTCGGGGCAGCTGGACGGCGTCCCGGTGACGGTGACCGCCGGCTCCGCCGCGGCGCTGGAGTTCGCCCTCGAGCTGGGACGCCGGCTCGCGCTCGAGCTCCACGTGCTGGCCGAGGTGGACCGGCCCCTCCCCCACCTCGCCGCGGTGCTCGCCGGCAACGGCTCCGTGACCCTGATCGCGGAGGCGACGCGGCTCCTCGGAAGCACCGGCCTCGGTCCGGCCGCGGCGGCGGCGCTTCTCCGCCCGCTCGTGCGCTCGAGCGTCGAGCGCGCGCTGGCCGACGCCGGCGCCGGTCGGCCCGTCCTGCCGACGGGCCCGGTCGCGCGCGGCGACGCGACGACCGTCCGCCGCCACCGGGAGGCGATCGACCGCCTCGGCCGGCCGGAGCTCGACCTCCTCTACGTCGCCGTCGCCCGGGCGACCGCCCGGCTCGCCGGCACCGACGGAGCCCTCGCCGAGGCGCTCGCCTCGCCGGCCGCCCACGCCCTGGAGCCCGGATGAGGACGATCCGGACCATTGCCGAGCTGCGGGCGGCGCTCTCCGAGCCCCGCCGCGTCGGACAGCGGATCGCCCTCGTGCCGACGATGGGCTCCTTCCACGCGGGGCACGTCGCCCTGATGGAGGCCGCGCTCGACGAATGCGACCTCGTCCTCGTCTCGTTGTTCGTCAACCCCCTCCAGTTCGGACCGGACGAGGACCTCCGCCGCTACCCGCGCGACGAGGACGCGGACGCGCAGCGGGCGGCCGAGACCGGCGTCGACCTCCTCTTCGCGCCGTCCGTCGAGGAGATGTACCCGCGCGGGTTCGGGACCACCGTCGATCCGGGGCCGATCGCCCGCGGCCTGGAGGGGGCGAGGCGGCCGGGGCACTTCGACGGGGTCGCCACCGTCGTCGCGCGCCTGCTCGGCATCGTCTCGCCGGACGCCGCCTACTTCGGGCAGAAGGACTACCAGCAGCTCGCCGTCGTCCGCCGCGTCGCCGCCGATCTCGCCCTTCCGAGCGAGATCCGGGCGATCCCCACCGTGCGGGACGCCGACGGGCTCGCCCTGAGCTCACGGAACGTCTACCTGGACGCCGAGGAGCGCGCGCTCGCCACCGCCCTTCCCGCCGGGCTCGCCGCCGCCGGACGGGCCTACGACGAGGGCGAGCGCTCCGGGGCCGCGCTGTGCGCCCTCGCCGTGCGCCACCTCGAGCGCCCGGGGATCGACGTCGACTACGTCGAGCTGCGCGAGGCCGAGACGCTCGCACCCTTCGCCCCCGCCCGCCCGGCCGTCCTGCTCGCGGCGATCCGGGTCGGGCGTACCCGCCTGATCGACAACGTCCTACTTCCCCCCTCGTCCGTCCCGGCCGCCGTCGCGGCCGGCGGATCGATCCAGAGGAGCATGCCGTGACCGTCTATGGCCGAGAGGCGCCCATCGCGCGCGTCACCGTTCCCGCGCTCGCCGCCGCCAAGCGGGACCGTCGTCCGCTCGTGATGCTCACCGCCTACGACTTCCCGACGGCGCGGATCGTCGACGAGGCCGGCGCCGACGTCGTCTTCGTGGGCGACTCCGCCGCCAACGTGGTCCTCGGGCTCGACTCGACCACGGGGATCGGGATGGAGGAGCTGATCCTCTTCACGCGCGCGGCCCGCCGCGGCACGCAGCGCGCGCTCCTCCTCGCCGACATGCCCTTCCTCAGCTACCAGATCTCCGACGAGGAGGCGGTCCGCAACGCGGGTCGGCTGATCGCCGACGGCGGCGCCGACGCCGTCAAGCTCGAGGGCGCCGGAACGACCGTCGACCGGATCCGGGCGGTCGTCGCCGCCGGGATGCCGGTCGTCGCCCACCTCGGCCTGACCCCGCAGTCGGCGACGGCCCTCGGCGGTCATCGCGCCCAGGGCCGCACGGCCGCGGCCGCCTTCAGCCTGATCGACGACGCCGTCGCCGTGACCGGGGCCGGCGCGATCGCCGTGGTCCTCGAGGCGGTACCGGAGGTGGTCGCGGCGGCGATCACCGAGACGATCCCGATCCCCACCATCGGGATCGGCGCCGGCGTCGCCTGCGACGGCCAGGTCCTCGTCTACCACGACCTCGTCGGGCTCACCCGCGGCCCCGCGCCGCGGTTCGTCGAGCGCTACGCGGACCTGACCGCGGCGGGCATCGACGCCGTGGCCCGGTTCTGCGCCGACGTCCGCGCCGGGACGTTCCCGCGGGCCGAGCACACCTACTCGATGCCGCCCGACGAGGAGGCCCTGTTCCTCAGCGCGCGCGCGGCGGACGCCGCCGACTTCCTCGACGGCTGAGCCCGCCGGTAGAGTCCCGCCATGCGATACGCCCACACCTGCTACCGCGTCCTCGACCTCGAACGCTCTCTCACGTTCTACTGCGACACGCTCGGCTTCGAGCTGCAGCGGAAGGTCCCGATCCGCGAGGAGGCGATCAACGCGTTCGTCGCGCCGCCCGGGTCGCCGGACCAGCCGCTCGAGCTGACCTTCAACTTCGACCGGCACCGCGACGATCCGTACGAGATCGGCGACGGCTACGGGCACGTCGCCCTCTACGTCGAGGACCTCGACGGGACGCTGGAGAAGCTCGCGGGGCTCGGCGTCGAACCGGAGAAGCCGCCGTACAAGGTGAGCACCTCGCGCCTCTGCTTCGTCCGCGATCCGGACGGCTACCGGATCGAGCTGATCGAGCGGCCGTGAGCCCCGGCTCCGCGGGGCCCCGACAGCGGGCCCGTCCCGACGACGCAAGGAGGAGGAGCCGTGGCCTGTGAGCACCTGCGGCAGGTCGCCGACGTCGAGCCGGCGACCCGGGAGGGCTGCGAGGAGTGCCTGCGGATCGGCGGGCGGTGGCTCCACCTCCGGGTCTGCATGGACTGCGGCCACGTCGGCTGCTGCGACAGCTCTCCGAACCGCCACGCCAGCAAGCACGCCGCGGCGGTGGGCCATCCGGTCATCCAGTCGTACGAGCCAGGCGAGAACTGGCTCTACTGCTTCGTCGACGACGACTTCGTCGAGAGCATCCCCGGCCTGCGCCAGCTGTCGTACGGCGGCTGAGGAGGCCTGCGGCCGGAGGGGGCGGCGCGGATCGTGCGTTCGCGGCGGGCTGCGCGGATCTGCCCGCCTCGTTAGCCTGTCGCCATGCAGCCCGCGCTCCGGACCGTCTCGCCCGGCCAGACCGATCAGACGATCTGGACCGAGGAGGAGATCGGCGAGTTCGAGGGCGTCGACACCTCGGACGGCGAGTGGTACGCCATCCGGACCGAGCCGTGGCCCTGCCCGGCCTGCGGCGAGGTGTTCGCCTGGATCACGGGAGCCCACTTCGTGATCGTCGCCCCCGAGCGGGACGATCTGATCGAGATCGCCGCCGTCGCGAAGCGGATCGGGCGCAACCCGAGGATCGTCGGCTACGACGACACACTGCCGGCGATGTCGATCTTCCAGTGGCGGGCGCTCGGCCGGCCCGTCCACGGCATGCGCAAGCCCGGCTGAGGGCCCGGCGGGGCGCGGGCCTCGCCGCGGGGACGCGCGCCGGCGTCCGGACGCCTAGCGGGCCGCAATCCTCGTCCGCCGCCGGGCGGTGGTGCGCGGCCGGAGCCCATCGTCCATCGTGCCGGCATCGAGGCCGAGGAGCGGGCGGAGGAACGCGCCGGTCCAGGAGGCATCGACACCCGCGACCTGCTCCGGCGTGCCCACGGCGACCACCTCCCCGCCCGCGTCGCCGCCCTCGGGGCCGAGGTCGAGGATCCAGTCCGCCTGCTTGATGACGTCGAGGTTGTGCTCGATCACGACGACCGTGTTGCCGAGGTCGACGAGGCGCTGGAGCACGATCAGGAGCCGCTCGACGTCGGCGAGGTGGAGGCCGGTCGTCGGCTCGTCGAGGACGTAGAACGTCCGCCCGGTCTGGACCTTCTGCAGCTCGCTCGCCAGCTTCACCCGTTGCGCCTCGCCGCCGGAGAGGGTCGTCGCCGGCTGGCCGAGGCGGACGTAGTCGAGGCCGACGTCGTGGAGCGTCTGCAGGCGGCGGCGAAGCTTCGGGAGCTTGGCGAAGAACGCGAGCGCCTCCTCGACCGACATCTCGAGGACGTCGGCGATGGACTTGCCCTTGAAGAGGACGTCGAGCGTCTCCCGGTTGTAGCGCTTCCCCTTGCAGACCTCACAGGGGACGTAGATGTCCGGGAGGAAGTGCATCTCGATCTTCAGCGTGCCGTCGCCCTTGCAGGTCTCGCAGCGGCCGCCCTTGACGTTGAACGAGAACCGCCCCGGCTTGTAGCCGCGCACCCTCGAGTCCGAGGTCGAGGCGTAGAGCTGCCGGATGTGGTCGAAGAGCCCGGTGTACGTCGCCGGGTTGGAGCGCGGGGTACGGCCGATCGGCGACTGGTCGATGTCGATCACCTTGTCGAAGCGGTCGATCCCGTCGATCGAGTCGTGAGCGCCGGGGCGCGACCGCCCGTGCTGCAGCCGGTTCTTCATCGCCTTGAGCACGATCTCGTTGATCAGCGTCGACTTGCCGGAGCCGGAGACGCCCGTCACCGCGACGAAGCAGCCGATCGGGATCTCGACGTCGATCCCCTTCAGGTTGTGCTCCCGCGCGCCGCGGACGACGAGCCGCTCGCCCGGGATCGCGCGGCGCGCGGGAACCGGGATCGAGCGACGGCCGGAGAGGAACTGGCCGGTGGGCGAGGCCTTCGCGGCGGCGATCTTCGCGGGCGTGCCCTCGGCGACGACCTCGCCCCCGTGCTCGCCGGCTCCCGGGCCCATGTCGATCACCCAGTCGGCGGCCCGGATCGTGTCCTCGTCGTGCTCGACCACGATCACGGTGTTGCCGATGTCGCGCAACCGGGTCAGGGTGTCGATCAGGCGGTGGTTGTCGCGCTGGTGGAGGCCGATCGAGGGCTCGTCGAGGATGTAGAGGACGCCGACGAGGCTCGAGCCGATCTGCGTCGCGAGCCGGATCCGCTGCGCCTCGCCGCCCGAGAGGGTGGCCGACGGCCCGCGCGAGGTCGAGGTAGCCGACGCCGACGTCGTCCAGGAAGGCCAGCCGCTCCCGGATCTCCTTGAGGACGCGGTCGGCGATCAGCCGCTGCTGGGTCGTCAGATGGACCTGGGCGATCCAGGCGATCGCCCGCTGGACCGAGAGGGCCGTGACCTCGGAGATCGAGAGGCCGTCGATCGTGACGGCGAGCGCCTCCGGCTTCAGGCGCGCGCCGTGGCAGGCGGGGCACGGCCGGAGCGTCATGTACTCCTCGATCCGCTCCTTCTGGAACTGCGACTCCGTCTCCCGGTACCGGCGGGCGAGCGCCCCGACGATCCCGGGGAAGGTCGTCATCGTGGAGCGCTGACGGCCATACCGGTTGCGGTAGGAGACGTAGATCCGGTCCTCGCCGGTCCCCTCGATGAAGAGCCGCCGCTCCTCCGCCGGGAGCTCGCCCCACGGCGTCTCGGTGGAGATCTCGTAGCGGTCCGCGACCGCGTTGACCGACGCCTCGAAGTAGTTCGAGCCGGCGACGTTCCACGGCGAGAGCGCGCCGCCGGCCAGCGAGAGGCGGGGATCGGGCACGATCAGCTCGGGATCGAGCTCCGGCATCGCCCCCAGGCCGTGGCACCGCTGGCAGGCGCCGTGCGGGGAGTTGAAGGAGAAGACGCGCGGGGCCAGCTCGGCGAGCGAGACCCCGTGTTCCGGGCAGGCGAAGCTCTCGGAGTACGTCATGACGGAGACGGGGACGCGCCCGGCCGCCCGCTCGCCCGCCGAGGCGGGAGCGCCGCCGTTCCGCTCCCCGCCCACCGCGTCGAGCACCGCGATCTCGACGAGGCCCTCGGACAGGGCGAGCGCCGTCTCGACGGAGTCGGCGAGCCGCTTGCGGAGGTCGTCCCCCCGCCGGACGAGCCGGTCGACGATCACGGAGACGTCGTGCTTGAACTTCTTGTCGAGCTCGGGGACGTCCTCGAGCAGGTACGTCTCCCCGTCGACGCGGACCCGCGTGAACCCCTCCCCGCGCAGGCGCTCGAAGACGTCCCGGAACTCCCCCTTCCGCCCGCGCACGAGCGGCGCGTCGACGGTGAAGCGGGTCCCCTCCGGCAGGGCGAGCACCTGGTCGACGATCTGGTCCGCGGACTGGCCGCTGATCGGACGCCCGCAGATCGGGCAGTGGGGCAGGCCGACCCGCGCGTAGAGGAGCCGCAGGTAGTCGTAGATCTCGGTGACGGTGCCGACCGTGGACCTCGGGTTCCGCGACGTCGTCTTCTGGTCGATCGAGATGGCCGGCGAGAGCCCGTCGATCGAGTCGACGTCCGGTTTGTCCATCTGCCCGAGGAACTGCCGCGCGTAGGCCGAGAGCGACTCGACGTACCTGCGCTGCCCCTCCGCGTAGAGCGTGTCGAAGGCCAGGCTCGACTTGCCCGAGCCCGACAGGCCCGAGATCACGATGAGCTTCTCGCGGGGGAGGCGGACCGTGACGTCCTTCAGGTTATGTTCGCGCGCGCCGCGGATCGTGAGCCACTCGTTGGCCATCGAAGGTCACCCTAGCAGCGGCATCTTCCGAACGCACGTTCGTACCGTGCGGACGCTTCCGCGGACCGCTCCACGAGCCTCCAGAGGGGCTTCAGGGCTCGACGGGAACGCCCTCCCGGGCCCGCCAGTTGGTGATCTGCGGTCCGGCGACGACGGTGACGACGCCGCAGACGAGGAGGCCCACGCCGGCCAGTTGGAGCACCGTCGGGTGCTCGTCGACGATCAGCCGTCCCAGGATCACGGAGCCCACCGGCTGCAGGGTCAGGAGGATGGCGCCGACGGCGGCGGGGAGCCGCGGAAGCGAGACGCCGATGAGGATCCAGCCGAGGACCTGCGAGGTCGTCGCCAGGAGGACGAGCCAGCCCGCCGACGGCCAGCGGGGGACGAGGTCGACGGCGCCGAGCAGCTCCCCCGCCGCCGCGCAGCAGATCGCGCCGACGAGGGTCGCCTCGAGGAGCGGAGCGACGGGACGCCGCGCCGACTCGGTCGCCGCCCGCATCAGGAGGATGAACGCGGCGTAGGAGAGGGCGGTGAGCACGCCGAGGACGGCGCCCTGGTTGGGGTTCGCGCCGTAGGCGCCCTGCTCCACGACCCCCGAGATGAGGACGACCCCGACGGCGACGACCGGAAGCGCGACGAGCGTCGTCCGCTGCATGCGCTCGTGGAGGACGAGCCAGGCGAAGACGGCGACGACGACGGCCTGGGCGTTGCCGAGCGTCGTCGAGAGGCCGGCGCCGATGTCGCGGATCGCGTAGTGCCAGGCCAGCAGGTCGACGGTGAAGAGGACGCCGGCCGCCGCGCCGAGGAGGATCGAGCGGCGCCGCCGGCCCGGCGTGCGACGCCGCTCGACGACGGCGAGCGGGATGAGGAGCGGCAGGGCGTAGGCGCAGCGGAAGGTGGCGGCGGTCGCGGGCTCGGTGTGCGAGAGGCGGACGAGGATGCCGGAGAAGGCGATCGTCAGGGCGCCGGCGACGGCGGTCAGCGCCGGGCGGGTACCGACGAACCGGACGAGCCCGCCGAGCAGGGTCCTCACGCGGCGGCGACTCCGGGGACCGCCCTCGCGCTCGCCGGCGGGGGGAACGGGGCGCCGGGTGGGGCGGTCGCGGCCTCGCGTCGGGGCAACCGCGGCCCTAGACCCGGAGCGCGGTGAGGTCGCGGCGAAGGTCCCGGAGCTCGTCGCGCAGCTTCGCGGCGTACTCGAAGCGCAGCTCCTCGGCGGCCGCGAACATCTCCTCCTCGAGCTCGATCGCGAGCTTCTCCAGCTCCGTCCGGTCGAGGCCCTCGGCCTTCGAGGCGCCCCGGCGCCGGGACGAGGGGACGTTCCTGGCGTCGAGGGCGAGGAACTCGGCGATGTCGGAGACGCCCTTCGTGATCGTCTCCGCGGTGATCCCGTGCTCCTCGTTGTGGGCGAGCTGGATCGCGCGCCGCCGGCCCGTCTCCTCGAGCGCCCCGCGGATCGCGTCCGTCTCCTTGTCCGCGTACATGATCACGCGGCCGGAGACGTTGCGGGCGGCGCGGCCGATCGTCTGGATCAGCGCCGTCTTCCCGCGCAGGAAGCCCTCCTTGTCGGCGTCGAGGATCGCCACGAGCGACACCTCCGGCATGTCGAGGCCCTCGCGCAGGAGGTTCACGCCGACGAGCACGTCGTACTCGCCGAGCCGGAGCTGGCGGATGATCTGGATCCGCTCGATCGTGTCGATCTCCGAGTGCAGGTAGCGGGCCCGGACGCCCGACTCGAGCAGGTAGTCCGTCAGGTCTTCGGCCATCTTCTTCGTCAGCGTGGTCACGAGGACTCGCTCGCCGAGCCGCTCGCGCTCCCGGATCTCGCCGAGGAGGTCGTCGATCTGCCCCTCGGTCCGCCGCAGCTCCACCTCCGGATCGACGAGCCCGGTGGGGCGGATGATCTGCTCGACGACGCGGGTCGAGTTGCGCAGCTCGAAGGGGCCGGGCGTGGCCGAGACGAAGAGGGTCTGGCCGATCCGCTCGAGGAACTCGTCGAACCGGAGCGGCCGGTTGTCCATGGCGCTCGGCAGGCGGAAGCCGTAGTCGACGAGGCTCGTCTTGCGCGAGCGGTCGCCCTCGTACATGCCGCCGATCTGCGGGACGGTGTTGTGCGACTCGTCGATGAAGCACAGGAAGTCGCCCTGGAAGTAGTCGAGCAGGGTGAACGGCGCGGTGCCCGGCGCCCGGCCGTCGAGGATCCGCGAGTAGTTCTCGATCCCGTTGCAGTAGCCCATCTCGTTCATCATCTCGATGTCGTACTCGGTGCGCTGCCGGAGTCGATGGGCCTCCAGGAGCTTGCCCGCGGCGTCGAACGAGGCGGCCTGCTCCTCCAGCTCCTCGCGGATCACCTGGACGGCCCGCTCCAGGGTCGGCGGCGAGGTGACGTAGTGGGTCGCCGGATAGACGACGAGCTCCTGCAGGTGCCCGTACACCTCGCCGGTGAGCGGGTCGAAGTGGGTGATCTGCTCGATCTCGTCGCCGAACAGGGAGATCCGGTATGCCGTTTCCGAGTAGGCCGGCTGTACCTCGATGACGTCGCCACGGGCGCGGAACTTCGCGCGCGCGAGCAGGACGTCGTTCCGCTGGTACTGGATGGCGACGAGGCCGCGGAGGATCTGCTCGCGGGGGGAGTCCTGCCCGACCCGGAGCACGACCAGCTGCTCTTCGTACTCCGCCGGTGACCCGAGGCCGTAGATGCAGGACACGGAGGCGACGATGATCACGTCGCGCCGCGTCAGGAGGCTCGACGTGGCGGCGTGGCGCAGGCGATCGATGTCGTCGTTGATCGCCGAGTCCTTCTCGATGTACGTGTCCGAGGCGGGCATGTAGGCCTCGGGCTGGTAGTAGTCGTAGTAGGAGACGAAGTACTCGACGGCATTGGCCGGGAAGAACTCGCGGAACTCGTTGCAGAGCTGCGCCGCCAGCGTCTTGTTGTGGGCGATCACGAGCGTCGGGCGCTGGAGGCGCTCGATCGCGTAGGCCATGGTCGCCGTCTTGCCCGTCGCGGTCGCTCCGAGGAGGGTCGTGAAGCGCTCGCCGGACTCGACGGCGTCCACGATCTGCTCGATCGCCCGCGGCTGGTCGCCGGCCGGTTCGTACGTGCCGGCGAAGCGGAACTCGGACATGCCGTCAGCCTACCGCGCGGCCGGCCGGAGGCCGTACGCCTTCTCGTAGATGTGCTGGAGGCGGTGGATCCGGGCGACGTAGGCCCGGGTCTCGGGGAAGGGGATGGCCACGGTCGCACCCTTCGGGGTGGCCGCGACCCAGCGGTCGACGTTCGCCTGGCCGGCGTTGTAGGCGGCGAGCGAGAGGTCGACGGGGTTCCGCTGCGCCGCGTAGCGCTCGCGCAGGTGGCGCAGGTACCAGCAGCCGTAGCGGACGTTGATCTCCGGATCGGTCAGGTCCGCCGCCGTGAAGCCGCCGCCCCCCGTGCGGTCGGCGATGCCCTGGGCCGTCGACGGCAGGAGCTGCATCAGGCCGACCGCGCCGGCGGGCGACCGGGTCTCGGGGTCGAACTTCGACTCGGTGTCGATGACCGCGGCGAGGAGCGCGGGGTCGATCCCGTAGGTGGCCGCGTGGGCGCGGAGGATCGATGCGTAGGCCAGGGGGTAGCGGGCGCGCAGGTACCACGCCGGCTGCGTCTGGGCGATGGCGAAGGCGCAGATCCCGCCGAGGGCGAGGACCGCGGCGAGGGCGAGGAGGACGCGGCGCACCACCCTCGTGCGCCTCAGCGCGCCGAGGTGGGCGCGCGCGGCGAGCGGACGGCGGAGCGCGCCGCCGACCCGCGGAGCTCCTGCTCGGCGGCGGACACCGGGGCAGCGTAGGAGAACGCCGGCTCGTGGGCATCCGACCAGCGGCCTGTTATCGAGATGCGACCGACGGTGCCCCGGCCGCTCTTCGGTGAAGATCGCGGGATGTCGAACCCCCGCCGGCGCCGGCGCGCCTTCATTCTCGGTCTGACGATCGCCGCCGTCCCGCTCCTCGGAGCCGCGACGACGGCGGGTGCGTTCGGCACCGTTCCCAAGAGCCATCGCTGGCCCCACGGCCGCGTCAACTACTACATCAAGAACTCGGCGATCGTCGGCCAGGTGAAGGCGGCCGCCGCGATCTGGAACCACAGCGGGGCGAAGGTCCACTTCGTGCGGGTCCCCCGGCGCTCGCGGGCCGGGCTCGTGGTCTCGATCCGCCAGTTCGGCGCGTGCCAGAACGGATCGGTCAGGCTGGGCTCCGGCGCGGAGAAGCTCGCCGACGCGAACGTCGGCTATGGGTTCGGCCGCACGCAGCAGCTCCGCTTCGACAACACGTGCCCGGCTGCCGGCGCGGTCAACGTCCTCGTCCACGAGATGGGCCACGTGCTCGGCCTCTTCCACTCGAGGAAGTGCGCGGCGATGTACCCGATCGACGGCGGAGGCTGCGGTGCCGGGCCGCTGATGTGGGAGGACTGGTGTCAGAGGATCCGGCCCGACGACGTCGACGGGGCGATCCACCTGTACGGCGGGAGGAGCCGCGTCCACCGGATCAGCCGGGCCTACTGCACCGACCCGGCGACCCGGAAGGCGATCCCCCTGGCGCCGGTGCTGACCGCCGCCGTCGCCTATCCCCCGTCCTCCGACGCCACCCTCTCCATCGGGTTCACCCCCGGCGGCGGCCCGCTGGCGACGACCGGCTTCGGGCTCTCTCCGACCTGCGCCATGTATCCCGTCCAGGCGACCGGGCTCGTCTTCGGACGCCCCGGCGTCACCTGGCACCGCGCGGCGCTCGGGACGAACGTCCCGGCGGGGGCGTCGTTCGCCGCCGTCTACGGCGCGGCGGCGGGCGGACAGTACTGCCTCCAGGGCTACTCGCTCGCGGCCGACAACCGGTTCACGGAGCCCGCGCAGACCATCGTCAGCCTGCCCGCCGATCCCGGCCTGGCCGCCCAGCTCGGTGCCTCGGCGAGCGTGTTCACCTCCCACAGCCGGCCGGCCGTCCACCTCTCCCTGTCTGCCGACGACACGACGATGGCGCGCTTCCGCTTCGCCTCCTGGCTTCCGGGACCCTGCCCGGCCGACCCGGCGAGCGCGGTCTCGAGCTCGACCGCCGTCACCTCACCGGCGCCCTGGTACCGATCCGGCGGCGGGCTCGGCGCCGCGATCGACGACACCACGCCGAACCCGAGCGGCGGTGCGACCTGCTACCTGGTCGCCTTCTCCAACACCACCCGGATCGCCGAGATCCCGGTCACCGTGCCGGCGACCCGCGCGGCGGCGCGGAGGGTCTCGAGCACCCGCGAGCTGACCCCGACGGTGCTGCCGACGCACCCGAACGCGACGGGCGCGAGCGCGGCCCGGACGATCGACTGAGCCTCCGGGGCGCTCCTTCCCTCACGACGGGGGAGCGCCCCGCCGGTCGGCCGGCCTCCGGCCCCGCCGGACCTGGCGCCGCCGCCCCGTCCGCCCTTCGCGGCCGGACGCCGGAGCGCCCGCGCCGCCGAGAACACGAGGCGGTGCTCGCTGACGCGATAGCCGTGGCGCGAGAACGCGGCCGCCATCGGCAGGTTCGTCGCGTCCGTCGTTGCCGAGATCCGCTCCGCCCCCCGCGACGCGTGGAAGCGCGTCGCCGCGGCGAGCAGGTCGTCGACGTGGCGCCGACCCCGCGCTTCCGGGACCACGCCCAGGTAGCCGACGTTCGGACCGGCCTCCGTCGCCGAGGGGATCACGAACCCGGCCACCGCCCCGTCGGCGTCGTGGGCGACTCGCCACCACGCGCGATCGCCCGGGGCCGCGCGGTAGAAGCGGAGGTCGTCGCGGGCCGCGGCCTCGTCGCCGTCCGCTCCCACGGCGCGGCGGGTGGCGACGTCGAGGCTCCCCGCCGCAACGCGGCGGAAGACGTCGAGGAAGGCGTCGTCGTCCGCCGGCGAGAACCGCAGTCGTCCCGACGGCGGGGGCACGGGCGTGCCGGCGACCCACTCCAGCTGCAGACGCTCGAGCTCGTCCCCGAGCCCGACCGTCGCGGCGAGCCGGCGTCGCCAGTCGACGCCCGAGACCAGGCGGGGGTCCGCGCGCCACGACGCCGGCAGCCGGAGCTCGAAGCGCGGTGCCTCGCCGACTCCCGCCGTCCGGAGGGCGTCGAGACCCGCACCGACCACGACCCGCGCGAGCGCGACGGGGTCGTCGACCGACGCGTCGACCCAGACGCAGTCGAGCGCCAGCGACAGCGCGCCGTCGGCCCGGCCCCACCACACCGCCCGCGCGCGCACCCGTCCCCGATCCTCCGCGATCCACGTCCACTCGTTGCGGAACCGGCCCGCCTCCAGCTCGCGGCCGAAGACCTCGGCCGAGACCCAGCAGACGGGGTCGGCCGCCGCGAGCCCGCCTATGCGGTCGCGCTCGTCGTCTCTCATCGCGCGCACCCGCACCGGGGGCACCCTAGCCCGTCCGACCACGCCGCTGCCCGCCCCGCCCGAGATCGGGCGGAGCGGGCAGCGGGCGCGAGCTACTTCTTGTTCGTGATCTGCTGCGTCACGTACGCGGCGATGTCGTTGATCTGCTTCTGCGTGAGCGTGCCCTTGAACGCCGGCATGCCGCCGCCGCCGTTCGTGATCTGCCCGATCACCTTCGTGACGTCCTTCGCGTCGGGGATCGAGGTCAGGTCGGGGCCGCCGTTGCCGCCGGTGCCGGCGGCGCCGTGGCAGACGGAGCAGTTGTCGGCGAAGCCCTGCTTGCCGGCCGTCGCGTCCCCCTTCGTCGTCGGGACGTCGCTCTCGCCCGTGTGCTCCGTGCCCTGACCGGCTCCCGCCGCCTTCGCCGGACCCAGCGTGCCGTCCAGCGAGAAGAGCCACAGGTTGTCGCCGTGGGCCGTGGCGGCGAGGGAGTTGCCGCCGGCATAGAACGCGAGGTACTCCTTGCCGTCCATCGCGAACTCGGTCGGCGAGTCGTTGGCGCCGGCCCCTGTCTGGAAGGACCACAGCCGCTGGCCCGTGGTGGCGTTGTAGGCCTCGATCTGCCCGCCGTTGCGACCGACGAAGACGAGGTTCCCCGCCGTCGTCGTGGTCCCGCTGTAGCAGTTCTCCGGGAAGTTGTCGCGCCACTTGATCTGGCCGGAGTTGGCGTCGTACGCCGTGAGGTGGCCCGGGATGTTCCCGAAGCCGGCGACCGCGAGGACGCTGCCGACGTACGACTCGCCCTCCTTGAAGCCGGGGATGTCGGACGCCGAGTAGCCGGCCGCGCCGTCACCGCTGCAGACGTAGATCATCTGGGTCTTCGCGTTGTAGCTGGACGGCTGCCAGTTCGTGCCCCCGGTCGCGTCCGGTGCCGTGACGAGGATCCCGTCCTTCGGCTGGGGACCGAAGATCGAGCCGCGGACGATCTTGAGCTTCTTGGGAAGCTTCGTGTTGATCGCGTCGACCTGCTTCTTGATCGCGGCGAACGCCGCGTCGGAGACGGTGTGCGAGGAGAAGGGCGGGCTCGACGGGTAGGGCTGCGTCTTCGCCGTCTTCTGGTAGGCGTTCTGGGGAACGGGCTTCTCCGTGATCCCGTAGAGCGGCTTGCCCGTCTCGCGGTTGAGCATGTAGAGCCAGCCGGTCTTCTCCGCCTCGGCGAGCGCCGGCACGGTCGTTCCGTTCACGTTGGCGTCGAAGAGGACGACGGGGCTCGGCGCGTCGAAGTCCCAGATGTCGTGGTGGACCATCTGGAAGTGCCACTTGTACTTCCCGGTGTTCGCGTCGAGCGCGACGATCGAGGCCGAGAACAGGTTGTCGCCGGCCCGCTGGGAGCCGTTGATGTCCGGCGAGGCGTTGCCGGTGGAGAAGTAGATCATCCCCAGCTTGGGGTCGACCGCGGGGGTCTGCCAGACGGGCGCGCCGCCGTGCTTCCAGGCGTCGTTCGTGGCCGGCCAGGTGTCGTGCCCGAACTCACCGGGTCCGGGGATCGTCCAGAACCGCCAGGCCTCCTTGCCCGTCTTGGCATCGAACGCCGTGACACGGCCGCGGACGCCGAACTCACCGCCGGTGACGCCGGTGATGACCTTGCCGTTGTAGTAGAGCGGCGCGGCGGTGATCCCGGAGCCCGACTGCCAGGTCGTGACCTGGGTCGTCCACTTCACCTTGCCGGTGGCCTGGTCGAGGGCGACGAGCGAGCCGTCGAGCTTGCCGAGGAAGACCATCCCGTCGCCGAGCCCGACGCCGCGGTTCAACCAGCCGCAGCAGACGGAGGAGATCGTCTGGTCCAGGTTGCCGTCGTACTTCCAGAGGATCTTCCCGGTCTTGACGTCCACGGCGAACACGTCGTCCTCGCCGGTGGTCTGGTAGATCGTGCCCTTGTAGACGATCGGCTGGCCCTCGGCCGAGTACTTGGCGGCCAGGCCCGACCCGCCGAGGTGCGTCATCCAGACGCCCTTCAGCGACGTGACGTTGGTGTCGTTGATCTGGTCGAGCGGCGAGTAGCGCTGGTTCAGCGTCGAGCCGCCGTTGGTGATCCAGTCGGTGGCGGGCTGGGCCGCGAGGTCATCGGCGGTGAACGCCGGCGCGGCCTGGATCGACCCCGAGGTGGCGGCCGCCGCGCCGGCCGCCGTCGCCGCCGGCGACGAGGCGGTGGCGGCCGGGGTTGCGGCGGAGCTGGAGGACGCGGTCGTCGCCGTGGTCACGGCCGGGCGCGACGAGCCCGAGCTCGTCGTCCCGCCTCCGCCCCGGCCGGCCAGGACGAGGGCGACGATGAGCACCACGAGGCCCGGCACCGCGCCGATCGTGAACCCGCTGACAAAACCCTTCCTCATGCGCCCTCCCTACAGGCCCTTATGCAACAGGCGTGTCGCACGCCCACGGGAGCATATCCGGCGCCGCCCGCACCTACACTCGCTCGGGATGTCCAGGTCCGGACCCGTGATCGCGACCAGGGAGCTGATCCTCCGCGCCGCCCTCACCGAGATGGCGGAGGCCGCGGCGGTGGACATGGCGTCGATCGCCGACCGCGCCGGCCTGGACCGGTCGACCCTCTATCGCTACTTCGGCTCGCGGGAGCGGCTCCTGCGCGAGCTCTCGGACCGCTCCATCCACGACATCGGGGAGGGCCTGAGCGACGCCCGGCTGGAGGATGACCCGTTCGAGCTCGCGCTCCAGCGGTTCATGCGCGCGATCTTCGACGTGGGCGACCGCTACGTGGTCCTCGTCCGCGAGCACGTCGCACCGGACGAGCACCTGCTCGAGGAGCTCGTCCGTGCCCCCCTGCGCCGGCTCCTGCAGCGTGGCCTGGACCAGGGCCGAGTCCGCGGGGACCTCGATCCGGGCTGGCTCTTCGTCGTCCTCTGGAGGCTGATCGGCCCCTCGCTCGACTACTCCGTCGCGGCCTCGGATCCGGACGGCGCGGCGTTCGGCCTGGTCGAGCTCTTCCTCCACGGCGCCGGCGCCTCGGCCGAGCGGCCCGGTCAGACGCCGAGCGACGCCACGTAGACGGCGACGGCGGCGCGCAGCTCGTCGACCGAGCCGTCGTTGACGATCACGTCGTCCGCCCGGCGCTCCTTCTCGCCGGGCGACAGCTGGGCGGCCTCGCGGCCGTCCAGGTCGGCGACGGACCGGCGCCCCGCCTCGAGGCGGCGACGGCGCACCTCGGGGCTCGCGGTGACGGCGAGGATGCGGTCGTAGCGGTCCTCGAGCCCGGCCTCGAAGAGCAGCGGCACCTCGTGCACGAGGAGCCGGGCGGCCGAGGAGCGCGCCGTCCACTCGGCGAAGGCATCGCCGACCAGCGGATGCGTGAGCGCCTCGAGCGCGCGCCGGGCCGCGGGATCGGCGAACACGATCGCGCCGAGCGCCGCCCGGTCGACCGATCCGTCCGGCCGGAGCACGCCGGCGCCGAAGCGCTCGGCGAGCGTTCGCGGCAGCTCGCCGCCCGCGTACAGCCGGTGCACCACCTCGTCCGAGGACAGGGTCGCCGCGCCCAGCCCGGCGAGCAGCCGGAGCGCGGTCGACTTGCCTCCCCCGATCGGACCGGTCAGCCCGATCAGCGGCGGATGCCCTGCGCTACTTGGCGTCGTCCGCCGTGTCTCCGGACGACGGCGCCTCGTTGGCGGCCGCCTGCTCGTCCGTCGAGACGGCGGGCGCAGCCGGCTCCTCGGTCGTCCGGTCGGCGGGCGCCTCGTCCGGGACGGTGCCGACGGTCTCCTCGGCCTCCGCGGTCGGGGAGGACGCGCCGGCGGCGTCCCCGCCCTCCGCGTCACCGGGCGCCGCGTCGGCGTCGGGCGACGGTGCGGCGGCCCCATCGTCGCCGCTGTCCTCGATGACCGGCGCGACGTCGAGGCCGGCGGCGCGCCGGGCCTCGGGATCGTAGTAGTCGGGCTGGTCGCCGGGCACGAGGGCGATCTGCGGGAGCGGCTCCTCGTACTCGGTCACGCGCTTCATCGAGAGCGAGAGACGGCGGCGCTCGGCGTCGACGTCGATGATCTTGACGATCGCGTGGTCGCCGGGGGCGACGACCTCGCGGGGGTTCTCGACGTGGTGGGCGGCGAGCTCCGAGATGTGGACGAGCCCCTCGACGCCGGTCAGGATCTCCACGAAGGCGCCGAAGGTGACGACCTTGGTGACCCGGCCGTGGACGACGTCGTTCTGCTGGTAGCTGTCGAGCACCCGCTGCCACGGGTCCGCCTGCGTCTGCTTCAGGCCGAGCGAGATGCGCTGGCGGTCGCGATCGATGTCGAGCACCTTGACCCGGACCTTCTGGCCGATGTCGAGGATCTCGGAGGGATGGTTGACGTGCGTCCAGGAGAGCTCGGAGATGTGGATCAGGCCGTCGATGCCCTCGAGGTCGACGAAGGCGCCGAAGTCGACGATGTTCGAGATCACGCCGTCCACGATGGAGCCGACGTCGAGGCGGTCGAGGATGCGCTCGCGCTGTCCGCGCCGCTCCTCCTCGAGGACGGCCCGGCGGCTGAGCACGACGTTGTTGCGGGAGCGGTTGAGCTCGATCACCTTGCAGATCAGCTTCTGGCCGCGGAACTCCTCGAGGTCCTGCACGCGGCGGATGTCGACGAGCGAGGCCGGGAGGAAGCCGCGGACGCCGAGGTCGATGATCAGGCCGCCCTTCACGACCTCGATGACCTGGCCCTCGACCGGCTCGCCGGTCTCGGCGGCGGCCTCGATCCGCTTCCACGCCTTCTCGAACCGTGCGCGCTTCTTGGAGAGGATCAGACGTCCGTCCTGGTCCTCCTTCTGCAGGACCAGGGCGTCGACCTCGTCGCCGAGCGCGACCTCGTCCTCCGGGTTGACCGAGCGGCGGATCGAGAGCTCGGAGACCGGGATGACGCCCTCCGACTTGTAGCCGATGTCGATCAGGATCTCGTCGCGGTCGATCCGCACGACGAGCCCCTGGACGACGTCCCCCTCGGCGAACTCCGGGAGGGTCGCGTCGTAGTTCGGCACGAGCTGCCCGTCCACCTCGATCCAGACGGGTGCCCCGGCGGTCAGCTCCTCACCCGCGGGTGCGTCGGCGGTCAGCTCTTCAGTCGCAGTGCTCATGAATGGGGTCGGTTCCTTTTCCGGGCAATCGTCGGCGTCCCGTTCGGGCGCCATCCGTCAGGGTACCAGCAGGCCGGAGCCGGCGAGCCGTCGCGGCCGCCTCAGCCGATGCGGTCGTGCCGCCGCCCGATCACCCGGGCCACGACGAAGGTGATCGCCGCCGTGGCGATGCCGATGACGACGCCGACGCCGATCGCGCTGCCGATCCCCGCCCCGGTGGCGAGGGCGATGACCACGTAGATCACGAGCGCGACGAGGCCGGCGATGGCGGCGCTCCGGAGGTTCGGGTCCATGGCGCGACCCTAGCCGATCGCTGGGGACCCCCACCCGCGAGGCGGCCGAGGCGCCGGGAGCGACGGTCGGCGAGCCCTCAGCTCTTCGCCTGCAGCCAGTCCGGTCCGGAGCCGACGTCGACGACGAGCGGCGGGTCGAGCTCGTAGGCGCCGACCATCTCCTCGGCGACCAGGGCCCGAACCGCGGCCTCCTCGTCGAGGACGGCCTCGAACAGGAGCTCGTCGTGGATCTGGAGGACGAGCCGGCTGCCCAGGCCCTCGTCGCGGAGGCGTCGCGACGAGCCGATCATCGCCAGCTTGATGATGTCGGCGGCCGAGCCCTGAATCACGGAGTTGACCGCCAGCCGCTCGCCGAGGGAGCGCGTGTTCCAGTTCTGCGCCCGCAGCTCGGGCACCGGGCGCCGGCGCCCGAAGAGGGTGGTCGCGAAGCCGCGCTCCCGCGTCTCGTCGATCGTCCGGGCGATGAACTCGCGCACCTTGGGATAGCGGGCGAGGTAGGCGTCGATGTACGCCTGCGCCTCGTCGCGGGGGATCCGGAGGTTCTCGGACAGGCCGTAGGACGAGATCCCGTAGATGATCCCGTAGTTGACGGCCTTGGCCCGGTCGCGCTCCGTCTTCGTCAGCGTCTCCGGGTCGCGACCGAGCACCTCGGCGGCCGTGATCCGGTGCACGTCGTCCCCCCGGCGGAGCGCGTCGCAGAGCACCGGCTCGCCGGAGAGGAAGGCGAGGATCCGGAGCTCCACGAGCGAGTAGTCGGCCGAGACCAGGATCGTGCCCGGCGCCGCCGTGAAGGCGCCGCGGATCTCGCGTCCGATCTCCGTCCGGATCGGGATGTTCTGCAGGTTCGGGTTCGTCGAGGAGAGCCTCCCCGTCGCCGCCGTCGTCTGCGAGAACGTCGTGTGGACCCGGTCCTCGGCGTCGGCGGAGAGCGGCAGGGGGTCGAGGTAGGTGGAGCGGAGCTTCGTCAGCTCCCGCCAGCGCTCGACGACGGCGACGAGCGGGTGCAGGTCGCGGAGCTTCTGGAGGACGCGCGTGTCCGTGGAGTACCCGGTCTTGCCCTTGCGGTCCGCCGGCAGGGCGAGCTCGTCGAAGAGGACGGTGCCGAGCTGCTTCGGCGAGCCGATCGCGAACGGATGGCCGGCGAGCGCGTAGGCCCGCTCCTCGAGGGTTTCCACCTCGGCCGCGATCCGGCCGGTGATCTCGGCGAGGCGGGCGCGGTCGATCCGGACCCCCGCGTCCTCCATCGCGGACAGGGTCGCGATCAGCGGCTGCTCGATCTCCACCAGCACGGGGATCAGCCCGCGGTCGGCCAGGCGCCCCGCCTGGCGGTCGCGCAGGAGGGCGGCGCCGCGGGCGCGGACGAGGACCCCGGCCGTCGGCTCGAGCGCCTCGAGCCGGAGCTCCATCCCCGCCTCGGCGAGGAGGTCCTCCACCTTGTAGTCGCTCCGGCCCGGGTCGATCAGGTACGCGGCGAGGAACGTGTCGAACGCCGGCGCGAGCCCGGCGCGGGAGAGGTCGTGGGGCAGCGCCTTGAAGTCGTGGGCGACGAGCGCGGGCCCGGCCAGGACGGCGGCGAGCTCGGCGCCGGTCGCGTCGAACGCGATCAGCTCGCCGTCGACGTCGAGCGCGGCCCGGTCCTCGGCCCAGGCGATCGCGCAGACGGCCGCCCGCCCGACGATGGCGGGCACGTCGGCCGGCGCCACCTCCCGCCAGGACACCCCGACGTCCTCCGTCTCGGGCGCGGCCGCCGGCACCGCGAGGTCGAGCTCGTCGATCCGCGAGAGCAGCGCGCGGAACTCGAACTGGCGGAACGCCTCCTTCAGCTTCGAGCGGTCGGGCGGCGCCGAGACGACGTGGTCGATGTCGAAGTCCCCGAGCTCCGGGATCCGGCGCTCGATCGTCCCGAGCGCCTTGGACAGGCGGGCGTCGCGCTCGTGGTCGCGCAGGGCGTCGCGGCGCTTCGGCCCCTTGACCAGGGGGAGCTTCGCGTAGATCTGGTCGAGGCTCCCGAACTCCGCCAGGAGCTCGGCGGCCGTCTTCTCGCCGATCCCCGGGACGCCCGGGATGTTGTCGGAGGTGTCCCCCTTGAGCCCGATGTAGTCCGGCACGAGGTCGTGGGGGATCCCGAGGCGGGCGGCCACCCGCTCCGGCGTGTAGACGTGGACGTCGGCGACCCCGCGCGGGGTCATCATCAGGCTGACGTTCGGGGAGACGAGCTGGAAGGCGTCCCGGTCCGTGGAGAGCACGCAGGTCTTGATCCCGTGCTCGTCGGCGATGCGCGAGAGCGTGCCGATCACGTCGTCCGCCTCACGGCCCTCGACGGAGATGTTCCGGTAGCCGAAGGCCTCGGCGAGCGGGCGGAAGTGCGGCTGCTGCTGGCGCAGGAGGTCGGGCATCGGCCGGCGGGTCGCCTTGTAGTCCGGGAACTGGTCGAGGCGGACCGTCGGCTTCTCGTCCCAGACCATGAGGACGCCCTGCGGCGTGTAGTCGCCGAGCAGCTTCATCAGCATGTTGGCGAAGCCGAGGAGCGCGTTCGTCGGGAAGCCCTCGGTCGTCGCGATCTCCTCCGGCAGCGCGTAGTAGGCCCGGAAGACGAGGCCGTTGGCGTCGACGAGGAAGAGCCGGGAGTCCTTGGCCGGCCCGTCGGAGAGATCGAGGTCGGACGCCCGCGTCGGCACCCGACCACGATAGGCGAGAAGCGCCCGGGCGGGTCGCCGCCGCCGGTGGCCGGGAACGGGGCGGAAGGATCGGTGCCGGTGTGGGCGTCCGGGCCGGGGCCGGACGGGAGGCTCAGAGTCCGCGCTCGCTCCCGCGGGCGTCTGGCCGGACCGTGCGTGCGCCGTTCGACGCCTCCCCGAACGGGGTGCGCGGCGGCCTCGTGGACCAGGAGGCGTCGCGTAGGATCCTCGGATGCCGCTGCAGCCGTCCGCCTCGTACAGCCTGACGATCCGCGTGCCAGCTCCCGCAGCGGCCCGGCGCCTTCGCCGACGTCGCCTCGGCGATCGGCGACGCCGGCGGCATGCCTCGGCGCGATCGACCTCGTCCGCGTCGAGGCGCGGCACGAAGATCCGCGACGTCACCGTCGACGCCGCCGACGCGCGACCACATCGAGCGAGATCGTCGCCGCCGTCCGCGCGCTCGCCGGCGTCGAGGTCGAGCACGTCTCCGACCGGACGTTCCTGCTGCACCTCGGCGGCAAGATCGAGATGACGCCGAAGATCGCCGTTCAAGACGCGCGACGACCTCTCGATGGCCTACACGCCGGGCGTCGCGCGCGTCTGCACGCGCGATCGCCGAGGACCCGAGCCAAGGTCTGGAACCTGACGATCAAGCAGAACACCGTCGCCGTCGTCAGCGACGGGACGGCGGTGCTCGGCCTCGGCGACATCGGGCCCGAGGCGGCGATGCCGGTGATGGAGGGCAAGGCGATGCTGTTCAAGGAGTTCGGCGGAGTCGACGCCTGGCCGATCTGCCTCGACGACCACCGACCCCGACGAGATCGTCGCCGTCGTCGCGCGCGATCGCGCCCGGGCTTCGGCGGGATCAACCTCGAGGACATCTCGGCGCCGCGCTGCTTCGAGATCGAGCGCCGGCTGCGGGAGAGCTCGACATCCCGGTCTTCCACGACGACCAGCACGGCACCGCGATCGTCGTCCTCGCCGCGTTCGCTCAACGCGCTCCGGCTCGTCGGCAAGCGGCCGGAGGACGTGCGGGTCGTGGTCACCGGCGTCGGCGCCGCCGGCGTCGCCGTGCACCGACATGCTGCTCGCCGCGCGGCGTCCGCGCGATCGTCGGCTGCGACCGCGCGGGCGCGGTCTACCGCGGGCCGCGCCGAGCTCGACGCCGCTCGAAGCGGCGCTCGCGGAGCGCACGAACCCGGACGGCCTCCGCGGGCACCGCCGACGAGGCGCTCGCCGGCGCCGACGTCTTCATCGGCGCTCTCCGGGCCCGGGCGCCGTCACCCGCGAGGGCATCGCGCTCGATGGCGCCGGGCGCGATCGTCTTCGCGATGGCCAACCCGACGCCCGAGGTCGCAGCCGGAGGAGATCGACGGCGACGTGCCGCCGTGGTCGCGACCGGCCGCTCCGACTACCCGAACCAGATCAACAACGTGCTCGCCTTCCCGGGCGTCTTCCGCGGCGCGCTCGACGTGCGCGCCTCCGAGATCAACGAGGAGATGAAGCTCGCCGCCGCCCAGGCGATCGCCGCGGTCGTCGCCGCCCGACGAGCTGAGCGCCGAGTACATCGTCCCGAGCGTCTTCAACCGCGACGTCGTCGAGCGCGGTCGCCGCGGCGGTCGCCGAGGCGGCCGAGGCGACCGGCGTCGCCCGCCGCGTGCCGGGGCCGGAGCCGACGATCGTCTGAGGCGCCCGGCCTACCCGTCTCGCGTGGCGTCGAGGGCGGCGATCAGGCGCTTGCCTGCGCTCAGGCGGAACGCCTCCTCGACGAGCTCGGCGACCTCCGTCCAGTCCACGGTTCCGTCCTCGGGGAGCCGGTAGCCGATCCAGCCCTTCGGCCCGACGTAGGGCGGCGCGAAGAACCGGTCCGGGTCGGACTCGATCAGGAACGTCTGCTCCTCGCGCGTGCTCTTGCACCAGACCGCCGTCCAGCCGACGCCGTGGTGGTCTTCCATGACCATCACGAACGCGCGGCCGGCGACCTTGAACGACGGGTGATGGACCGTCGTCCCCTCGACGACCCCGGGCAGGGCGAGGGCGATCTCCCGCAGCCGCGGCAGGGGGTCGGCTTCCACCCTGCGATCCTACCGCGATCGCGGGGGAGTCCGCCGGATCGACCGCGGTCGCGGAGGCCGATCGCGCGCTCCGCCCCGCGCGTCCGGTCCTCGCCCATCCGATGGGGGTCAAGGGTTCGGGGCGGGCACCATCGCCGGCTCTCCCGCGTCGTCACCGCGGCCGTGGCGCTCGACGCCACGATCGCCTGCGGGGACCGGGGGCGAGCGACGCGTGGCCGCCGACGGCTTCTTCCTCTCGACGACGTCGAGACGGCGCGGCCGACGCGGCGCCTGGCCCGTCGCGATCGTCGCGCCGGCCCACCCCGCTCCCGCGAAGGGCGTGCGCGCTCACGCGGCGGGCGCTGGAGGGCGCGTCGCCTCGCGGGCACGTCGGTAGCGCTCGTAGATCACGCGCGAGCCGAGCGTCCTGGTCTCGATCAGGTCCAGCGGAACGTCCTCGTTCACGGCCGGCAGGAACGGCGTGCCGCCGCCGAGAAGGATCGGGTTGCGGAACATCCGCAGCTCGTCGACGAGGTCGAGCTCGATCGCCGCCGCGGCCAGCCCGGCGCCGCCGATGGCGAGGTCCCTGTCGGTCGCGGCGAGCGCCGCGGCGATCTCCTCGGCCACCGACGCCTCGGCAAGCCGCGCGTTGCCCTGCAGGGCGTCGAGCGTGCGGCTGAAGACGACCTTCGGGATGGCGCACCAGACGTCGGCGAACGCTGCCCCGAGCTCGGTCTCGCGGAGGGACGGCTCCGTCTCCCACACGAGCATGGTCTCGTACAGCCGGCGGCCGAGCAGGTACACGCCGATCTCGCGTACCTGCTCGAGGTGGAGCCGGAACTGCTCGTCGCTCGGCGGCCCCGACCATCCGATCCCGCCCTGACGGTCGGCGATGAAGCCGTCCACCGAGACGCCCATCGAGTAGATCAGCATGGCGTCGCGCTCATCGCACCGCAGGGCCGGACGATGGTCGCCAGGGCGTTCGGCTTCGGCCGTGCCATCGGGCTCTCCTTCCTCGTGCAGGCTGCAGTCCCGCGACGTCCGGGCGGGCTCAGCCCTCGTCCTCGCCGCCGGGGTCCCCGGCGCCGCTCGCCTCGTCTCGGGCCGCCCACTCCAGGAGGAGCTCCAGGGAGTAGGCGTCGTCGTCGATCCCCGCGTGGACGTCGCCGAGGGACTGGAAGCGCGCCGGCACCGTTGCGATCGTGCAGTCGCCGGGCTCCACGGCGTCGACCTCGTCCCAGGCGATCGGCGTCGAGACCCGGCCCTCCGGCACCCCGCGCACGGAGTAGGCGCTCGCCACCGTGTGGTCGCGGGCGTTCTGGTTGTAGTCGACGAAGAGCGTGGAGGGATCGCGATCCCTTCGCCACCAGGTCGTGGTCACGTCGGCGGGCGACCGGCGCTCGAGCTCCCGTGCGAAGGCGAGCGCGGCGCGGCGGACGTCGGTGAACCCCCAGCGGGGCTCGATCCGCACGTAGACGTGGAGGCCGGAGCCGCCGGTCGTCTTGACCCAGCCGACCGCGCCGATCTCGTCCAGGACCTCACGGGCGAGCCCGGCCACCCGGCGCACGGTGCCGTAGTCGCAGTCGGGCATCGGATCGAGGTCGATCCGCCACTCGTCGGGCCGCTCCGTGTCCGACCGGCGCGAGCCCCACGGGTGGAACTCGACGGTCGACATCTGGACGGCCCAGACGACGCTCGCGAGCTCCGTCACGCAGAGCTCGTCGGCGTGGCGGCCGTACCGCGGGAAGTGGACCCGCACCGTCTCGACCCAGCCGGGCGCCCCGGGCGGCAGCCGCTTCTGGTGGACCTTCTCGCCGTCCACCCCCTTCGGGAACCGGTGGAGCATGCACGGACGCTCGCGCAGGGCGCGGACGATCCCGTCACCGACCGCGACGTAGTACCGGGCGAGATCGAGCTTCGTCTCGCCCCGGGCGGAGAAGTAGACCCGGTCCGGGTTGGTGATCCGGACCGTCCGCCCGCCGACCTCGAGCTCGACCACGGGGGAGGCGGGGGCCATGGGCCCAGGGTAGTCGAGGCGCTCGCCGCCCACCGGCGCCGCCGAGCCGCTCCGCGACCTCGCGGCCGCGGCGGGGCTCGCCCTGCAGCGTGGCGCCCGGAGGAGGACGGTAGGCTCCGGCGTGTGGCGGACTACTCGATCGACGCTCTCGGGCGCCTGCTCGCGGAGCAGTCGTACCTGGCGAGCCGCGAGCTCTCGACCATCCTCTCGCTCGCCCTGCGCCTCCGCCGCCCCGTCCTCCTGGAGGGCGAGCCGGGGGCCGGCAAGACCTCGGTTGCCGGCGCCCTCGCCGCCGGCCTCGGCGCCCGGGTCGTCCGGCTCCAGTGCTACGAGGGCATCGACGCGGCGAGTGCCCTCTACGACTGGTCGTACACGCGCCAACTCCTGGCCCTCCGCGCGGCCGAGGCGCGGGACGGCGCACCGTCGGTCGACGACGTCTTCACCCGCGACTTCCTCGTCCGCCGGCCGCTCCTGGAGGCGCTCGAGAACACGGACGACGTCCCGCCCGTCCTCCTGATCGACGAGATCGACCGCGCCGACGACGCCTTCGAGGCGTTCCTCCTCGAGTTCCTCGCCGAGTTCCAGGTGACGATCCCCGAGCTGGGGACGATCCGGTCGGCGCGCCCGCCCCTGGTGATCCTCACCTCCAACCGCACCCGCGAGCTCCACGACGCCCTCCGCCGGCGCGCGCTCTACCACTGGATCGAGCATCCCGACGAGGCGCGGGAGGCGGCGATCCTCGCGCTCCGGCTCCCCCACGCCGCCGCCCTCGCGGCGAGCGCCGCCGCCGTGGTCACCCGCCTGCGCGCCGAGCCGCTCGTGCGCGTGCCCAGCACCGCCGAGGCCCTCGACTGGACCGCGGCGCTCGCGGCCCTCGA
The DNA here is from genome assembly GCA_963800515.1 of uncultured Thermoleophilia bacterium. Classification (GTDB taxonomy): domain Bacteria; phylum Actinomycetota; class Thermoleophilia; order Gaiellales; family F1-60-MAGs149; genus CAWDBC01. The sequence continues at coordinate 73,063 of CAWDBC010000014.1, read as the reverse complement.
CGAACCGGTCTCCGGCTCCTCCCTCGACCGCACGCTCGGCGTGCTCGTGAAGCATCCGGACGACATCGAGCACGTCCGCTCGCTCGACCTCGACGCGCTCGTCGAGCGCGCGATCCGCGGTGACTGAGGCCGCGCGCGCCGTCGCCGACCTGGCCGCTCGGATCCGCTCGGCCGGGATCACGGTCGGCACGGCGCAGGTCATCGACGCGGCGCTCGCAGTGACCCTCTTCGAGGCGGGCGAGGTGGGCGCCGCGCCGGCGGCGCTCGTCGCGATCTTCGCCTCGAGCCGCGACGAGGCGGAGGTGGTGCGGCCGATCGTGGAGCGCTGGCTCGCCGGGCGCCCCGCCCCGGCCGACCTCGAGCTCGGGATCGCGGTCCCGGCGGGCCCGTCGCCCGGCCGTCCGGAGGAGGCGACGGGCGAACCGGATGACGCCGCGGCAGACGACGCGACGGGCGAGGTCGGGGTCGAGCCGGGCGACCGGGCCGCCGCGGCGCCCGGAGCCGGGGAGGCGTCCGGACCGCGCGGCGGCGAGCGGGCGACGGGCGACGACGACGACGGCGAGCCGCCCCTCGACGACGAGGAGCCGCCGCGGCCGAGCCCGTGGTCGGCGGTCGAGATCCTCCACCGGCGGCGCTTCGACGCGTACACCGAGGACGACCTGGCCCGGGCCGCGGCCTACCTGGCCGCACTCCCGCCGCTCCTGCCGCAGCGGCAACTCCGCCGTCTGCGGGCGGCTCCGCGCGGGTCGACCCTCGACCTCCGGCGCACGCTCTCGGCGTCCGTGCGCATGCAGGGCGAGCCGCTCGTCCGCTCCTACCGGGCGCGGACGACAGGCCCCCGGCGGGTGGTCATCCTGATCGACGTCTCCGGGTCCATGGAGCGCTGGACCCGCCCGCTCCTGCTCTTCCTGCACGCCGTCGTCCGCACCTCGCGCCACGTCGAGGGGTTCGCGTTCGGCACCCGGCTGACGCGCCTGACCCGCGCGCTCGACGTCCGCGACGCGAGCGCCGCCCTCGCCCGGGCTGCCGACGCCGTGCCCGACTGGTCCGGCGGAACCCTGATCGGCGAGAACCTCGGCGCGTTCAACCGCCTCTACGGCCGGCGCGGCGCCACCCGCGAGGCCGCCGTCGTGATCATCTCGGACGGCTGGGAGCGGGGGGACACCGACCGCCTCCGCCGCGAGCTGGAGGAGCTCCGCCGGACGGCCCATTCGATCGTCTGGGCGAACCCGCTGGCCGGAGCCGACGGCTACCAGCCTCTCGTCGCCGGCCTCGTGGCCGCCCTCGACTACGTCGACGTGTTCCTGCCGAGCCACGACCTCGCCGCGATCGACTCCCTCGTGGACATCGTCCGGGCGCTGCCCGAACGTCGCCCGGCCGGCCGGGCCACCGGCGCCCGGCCGGACGCCCGCGTCCGCCCCGGCGCGCGATCCCCGCAGTCGCTGGCGTAGCCGCCGCGGCGCACGGAGGAAACGGGCGCGGACGACCGCGCGGCGCGGCCAGGCGGTGCGCCGCGGCCGGCGATGCCCGGCCGGCCCCCGCCGCCGCTCCGCAGCGGAGGGCCGAGTCTGCGAGGATGTCCTCGCAGGGTCGGGCGATGTCTGCGATGCCCGCCGCGTCGCGACGTCACCCGACCCTGCCTGATCCTCCTCCCCGGAGCCCCCCGGCGACTCCGCCGCCCGCCGCGCGGACGGGCCGGAGGAGGCGACTGCGGGCGCATCGCCGGCGCTCGGGGAACCGCGATACTTCCGCCATGAGCATCGACGAGAAGCCGCTCCGCGACGCCGCGGCCTGGGCGCGCCGCGGCGAGTCCGTCGCCGTCGCGACCGTCGTCCGGACCCAGCGCTCCGCGCCTCGGCCGCTCGGCTCGCGCTTCGTCGTCTCCTCCGCGGGCACGATCTCCGGCTCCGTCTCGGGCGGCTGCGTCGAGGGCGACGTCGTCCTCGCCGCCCAGGACCTCCTGGCGGGCGGGGCGCCGCGCCTGCTCGAGTACGGGATCGCCGACGAGGACGCCTGGCAGGTCGGCCTCGCCTGCGGCGGCCAGGTCTGGGTGTGGGCGGAGCCGTTCGACCGGCACGTCCGCCCCGCCCTCGGCTCCGCCCGTGCGCTCGCCGTCTCGGGTCCGCAGGTCGGACGCTCGCTGACGCTGACCGGGGCCGGCGAGCTCTCCGGCGACCTCGAGGGCGCGCTCGCGCAGGCCGCCCGGCCCGCGCTCGACGACGCGCTCCGCCTCGAGCGATCGTCGAGCCTCGAGACCGGGGACGGCCTCCTCTTCGTCGAGGCGCACTGCCCGCCGCCGAGGATCGTCATCGTCGGCGCCGTCGACACCTCGGAGGCGCTCGCCGCGGTCGCCCGGACCCTCGGCTGGCGCTCCGTCGTCATCGATCCGCGGACCGCCTTCGCGACCCCGGAGCGGCTGCCCTCGGCCGACGCGATCGTGACGCGCTGGCCGCAGGACGCCTACCCAGAGATCGACCTCGGCGCCGCTGACCACGTCGTCGTCCTGACGCACGACCCCAAGCTCGACGATCCCGCGATCACCGGGGCGATCGAGGCCGGCGCGCGCTACGTGGGCGCCCTGGGGAGCCGCCGCACGCAGGCCAAGCGGCGCGCGCGCCTGCTCGCCGCCGGGGTCCCGGAGGCGGAGCTCGAGCGCATCCGCGGCCCGGTCGGCCTCGACATCGGGGCGCTCTCGCCCGCCGAGACGGCCGTGGCGATCGCCGCCGAGATCATCTCGGCCCGGAGCGGCCGCGACGGTCGGCCCCTCGTCGAGACGAGCGGCCGGATCCATCCGGAGCCCGCACCCGTCGCCTGACGGCGGACGGGACGGGCCACGACCGCACGAGGAGGACCGATGGAGATCAGGAACGCCTTCGACGTCGCCGCGCCGCCCGACGAGGTCTTCGCCTTCCTCCTCGACCCCGAGCGTGTCGCGCCGTGCATGCCCGGCGCCGAGCTGATCGGGCGCCGGGACGACGGCGCCTACGACGGGCGGATCACGATCAAGCTCGGCCTCGTCTCGAAGGGCTACCAGGGGGTGTTCGCGATCCGCGACGTCGACGAGGCCGCGCGTCGCGCGTCGATGGTCGTCCGCGGCACGGAGGCCCGCGGCCAGGGCGCCGCGGAGGCGACGATGCGGATGCGGGTGACGCCGAGCGGCACCGGCTCCCACGTCGACGTGGAGAGCGACATCGCCGTCACCGGCAAGGTCGCGCGGATGGGCGCGCCGATCATGACGAAGGTCGCCGAGAAGATGACGGCACAGCTCGCCAGGAACATGCAGGAGGCGCTCGCCGGTTCCGCCGGCTGACGGTCAGCGCGCGAGCAGCGTCGAGCCGGTCATCGCCGCCGGCGCCGGGACCACGAGGAGCTCGAGGAGCGTCGGGGCGAGGTCGCCCAGCCGGCCGCCGTCGCGAAGCGCCTCGCCGGGCCGGCCGCCGACGAGGATCAGCGGCACCGGGCTCGTCGTGTGCGCCGTCTGCGGCGCGCCCTCCGCCGTCAGCATCACCTCGGCGTTGCCGTGGTCGGCGGTCACGAGGGCGACGCCCCCGGCGTCGCCGACGGCGGCGAGGACGACCCCGAGGGCGCGGTCGGCCGCCTCGCAGGCAAGGATCGTCGCCGGGATCGAGCCGCTGTGGCCGACCATGTCGGGGTTGGCGAAGTTGACGACCACGAGATCGGGGTGGTCGCCGCGGATCCGCTCGGCGACGGCGGCGGCGAGCGGCCCCGCGCTCATCGCCGGCGCCTCGTCGTACGTCCGGACGTCGGTCGGGCTCTGCACGAGGAGGCGCGCCTCGCCGGGAAAGGGCGTCTCACGGCCGCCGTTCAGGAAGTAGGTCACGTGGGGGTACTTCTCGGTCTCGGCCGCGTGCAGCTGGCTCAGGCCCGCCTCGGCGACGACCTGGGCGAGCGGCTCGCCCGGCCATTCCTCGGCGAACGCCACCTCGCCCGGCTGGCCCGCCCAGTACCGCGTCATCGAGGTCAGCCGCACCGGCGGCGAGAACGCGCCGCGATCGAAGCCGGAGAAGTCGGCGTCGGCGAGGGCGCTGCAGATCTGGCGGGCCCGGTCGGGACGGAAGTTGAAGAAGAGGAGCTCGTCGCCCGGCCGCACCCGTTCGGTGCCGACGACGACGATCGGCTCCAGGAACTCGTCCGTGACGCCGGCCGCGTAGGCGGCCCGGATCGCGGCGGCCGGCTCCGGCGCCGGGGTCCCGAGTCCCTCGACCATCGCCGCGAACGCCTTCTGCGTCCGCTCCCAGCGGTGGTCCCGGTCCATCGCCCAGAGCCGTCCGACGACGGTCGCGAAGCAGGCCGGGCCTCCGGCCCACTCGGCCTCCAGCGCCGCCACGAGCGCGGCGGCCTGGTGCGGCGAGACGTCCCGCCCGTCGGTGAAGGCGTGGACCCGGACCCGCGCCGCGCCCCGGTGGGCGGCGAGCGCGACGATCGCCCGCAGGTGGTCGACGTGGGAGTGCACGCCGCCGTCCGACAGGAGCCCGGCGACGTGGAGCGGCCGGTCCGCCGCCCGCGCCCGGTCGCAGGCCGAGTCGAAGGCCGGGATGCCGGAGAAGCCCCGCTCCGCCGCGTCCGAGATCCGGACGAGGTCCTGGGCGACGATCCGCCCGGCGCCGATGTTCAGGTGCCCCACCTCGGAGTTGCCCATCTGACCGGCCGGCAGGCCGACGTCGCGGCCGGACGCGGCGAGGCGCGTGTGGGGACAGGTCCGGAGCAGCTCGTCGACGACCGGCGTCGACGCGAGCTCGACCGCGTTGCCGGGGCCCGGCGGAGCGATCCCGAAGCCGTCGAGGATGATCAGGGCGACGGGCCGGCGGCCGGGCACCGGCTCAGGCCGCGGCCGCGCGGGCGATCGCGAGCAGCGAGGCCGCCTCGAGCGAGGCGCCGCCCACCAGCCCGCCGTCGACGTCGGGCTGGGCCATCAGCTCGGCCGCGTTTCCCGGCTTGACGGAGCCGCCGTAGAGGATCGCGAGGCCGGCGGCCGCCGCGGCGCCGAAGAGGTCGGCGAGCACGGAGCGGATGGCCGCGTGCATCTCCTGGGCGATCTCCGGCGTCGCGGTCTTGCCCGTCCCGATCGCCCAGACCGGCTCGTAGGCGACGACGAGGGCGTCGGGCGTCGCCCGCTCGAGCCGCCCGAGGCCCGTGCGCACCTGCTGCTCCACGACCTCGCGCTCCCGGCCGGCCTCCCGTTCGGCGTCCGTCTCGCCGACGCAGAGCACGGCCGTCAGCCCGGCCGCGACGGCAGCCGGCACCTTGCCGGCGAGCGCCTCGTCCGTCTCGCCGAAGAGCGCGCGCCGCTCGGAGTGCCCGAGCAGGACGCCCGTGGCTCCCGCGTCGGCGAGTTGGAGCATCGAGACCTCCCCCGTGAAGGCGCCCTCCGCCTCGGCGTGCCCGTTCTGCGCGTAGACGTCCAACCCGAGCGGCGTCAGCGCGGCGACGACGAGGTCGAGGCTCGTCGCCGGCGGGCACACGGCGAGGTCGACGCCGTCGTCGAGCTCTCCGAGGGACGCCGCGAGCTCCTCGCAGAAGCGCTGCGCCTCCGCCCGCGTCTTGAACATCTTCCAGTTCCCCGCCACGAGCGGCACGCGCCCCGCGTCCTCGGTCATCCGTCCTCCTTCGCTTCGAGCGCCTCGACCCCGGGCAGGCGCTTGCCCTCCAGGAGCTCGAGGCTCGCCCCACCGCCGGTCGAGACGTGGCTGATCCGGTCCTCGAGCCCGAGCTTGACGACCGCCGCGACGGAGTCCCCGCCGCCGATCACCGTCGTGCCCTCGCAGTCGGCCATCGCCCGCGCGATCGTGTTCGTCCCCGCCGCGAAGGCGTCGAACTCGAAGACGCCCATCGGCCCGTTCCAGAGGACGGTCCGGGCGGCCCGCACGATCGCCGCGTAGCGCGCGGCCGTCTCGGGGCCGATGTCCAGCCCCATCCAGCCGTCGGCGATCGCGTCGGCCGGGAACGCGCGGGTCGCGGCGTCGGCCGCGAAGCGGTCGCCGGCGAGGACGTCCGTCGGCAGCCGCAGCTCGACGCCGCGCTCGGCCGCCTTGGCGACGGCGCGCGTGGCCTGCTCCTGCCCCTCGGCCTCCTCGTGCATCGAGTCGCCGACCTCGCCGCCGCCGGCCGCGACGAAGGTGAAGGCCATCGCCCCGCCGACGAGGATCTCGTCGGCGAGCTCGCAGAGCCGGTCGAGAACGCCGATCTTGTCGGCGACCTTGGAGCCGCCGAGGATCGCCACGAAGGGGCGCTCCGGGGCCTCGAGGATCGCGGTCAGGCTCTCGACCTCGCGGACGAGCAGACGCCCGGCCGCCGCCGGCAGGAGGTGCGCGACGCCCTCGGTCGAGGCGTGGGCGCGGTGCGCGGCGCCGAAGGCATCCGAGACGTAGGCATCGGCGAGCGCCGCCAGCCCGCGGGCGAAGGCGGGGTCGTTCGCCTCCTCGCCCGGCTCGAAGCGCAGGTTCTCGAGCAGGATCGCCTCCCCGTCGGCGAGCGCGGCCGAGGCGCGCTCGGCCTCCGGGCCGACGACGTCCTCGAGGAGGGGCACCGGTCGGCCGAGCAGCTCCGCCAGGCGCTCGGCGACGGGTCGGAGCGAGTACCGCGGGTCCCGCGCCCCCTTGGGCCGGCCGAGATGGGAGGCGAGGACGAGGCGCGCACCGGCCCCGTGGAGGACCTCGATCGTCGGCAGCGCGGCGCGGATCCTCGTGTCGTCCGTGATCCGCCCGTCCTCGAGCGGCACGTTGAAGTCGACGCGGACGAGGACCCGGCGGCCGCGCAGGTCGCCGAGGTCCTCGATCGTGCGGAGCGTCATCAGAGCAGGCGGCTGACGAGGTCCACGAGCCGGTTCGAGTAGCCGTACTCGTTGTCGTACCAGGCGACGACCTTCGCCATCGGCCCGTTCGTCATCGTCAGCTTCGAGTCGAAGATCGCGGAGTAGGCGGAGCCGACGACGTCGACGGACACGATCGGGTCCTCCGTGTAGGCGAGGATGCCGGCGAGGCCCCCCGTGTCGGCCTTCGCGCGCATCGCGGCGTTGACCTCGTCCACCGTGACGTCGCGCCCGAGCTCGACGATCAGGTCGACGACGGACCCGACGGGGACCGGCACGCGCATGGAGATCCCGTCCAGGCGCCCCTTCAGCTCGGGGATCACCTCGCCGATCGCCTTGGCCGCGCCCGTCGACGTGGGGATCACCGAGAGCGCCGCGGAGCGGGCGCGCCTGAGGTCGGAGTGCGGCGCGTCGAGGAGCCGCTGGTCGCCGGTGTAGGCGTGCGTGGTCGTCATGAACCCGCGGACGATGGTGAAGTCGTCGTGCAGCACCTTGGCGACCGGCGCCAGGCAGTTCGTCGTGCACGAGGCGTTGGAGATGATGTGGTGGGACTCGCGGTCGTAGGCGTCCTCGTTGACGCCGAGGGCGAGCGTGACGTCGGGATCCTTGGCCGGGGCGGAGATGACCACCTTCGTGGCGCCCGCCTCGAGGTGCTTGGAGGCACCCGCGCGGTCGACGAAGAAGCCCGTCGACTCGAGCGCGACGTCGACGTCGAGCTCCTTCCACGGCAGCGTCGAGGGATCCCGCTCGGCGAGGACCCGGATCTCCTGTCCGTTGACGATCAGGGCGTCCTCGCCGGCCTCGACGGTGCCGGCGAACCGGCCCAGCGTCGAGTCGTACTTGAGGAGGTGCGCCAGGGTCTTCGCGTCCGTCAGGTCGTTGAGCGCCACGACGTCGAACTCGGCGCCCTGCTCCAGGGCCGCGCGGAAGAAGTTCCGGCCGATGCGGCCGAAGCCGTTGATCGCAACTCGGGTAGCCATGGTGCTCCTGGAGGGGACGACGTGGTGGCAGGACGCACCTCGCTCTCGCGCCCGGCGGCATGGTAGGCGCTCCCTCGGGATCCCCCGTCAGTCCGGGCGGCGGAGCGGGCGCAGGAGGCACCAGGCGACGAAGAACGCGCCGACGAGGAGCATCCCGATCCCCGTCCAGAGGTTGATCCGGACGCCGCTCGCCTTGTGCAGCGCGGTTCGCGAGTCGAGGAGCCCGACGACGGTGAGCACCACGCCGTAGACGACGAAGAGCCCGCCGATCACCCACCGCAGGTCGAAGAGCCGGCGTGGCGAGGCATCCCGATCGTCCGTCGCGCCCTCGGCCGGTTGGTCGCTCATCCGTCTCCTCCTCCGCTCACAGGAACGCGATCGTCAGGGCCAGGGTCAGGACGAGGATGACCGCCGAGAGGACCCAGACGTTCTCCCACCAGGCCCCGGCGGGATCCCCGAGCTCCTCCTCGGCCTTGCCCCAGACCAGCCCGTCGAGCTCCTCCTCCGGCTTGGGCTCGGTCACGAGCGAGACGGCGACGGAGACGGCGGCGTCGACGGCGAAGGCGAAGAGCGCGCCGTAGAAGTTCGCGTTCTGGGGCGAGCGGACCGCGATCAGGGTGTCGAGCGGCCCGAGGCCGACGAACGCGACGTGGGCCACGCCGGCGGCGATCGTGCCGGCGACGAGCCCCCACAACCCCGCCTTCGGCGTCGTCCGCCGCCAGAAGACGGCGAGCAGGAAGGTGGCGAAGAGCGGCGCGTTGAAGAACGAGTAGAGGAGCTGGATGTAGTTCATGAGGTTCGAGTAGGCGCCGGCCAGGAACGCCGTGCCGACGCCGATCAGCACCCCGACGGCCGTGATCAGGCGGCCGTGGCGGACGTAGTAGCCGTCCTCCTCGTCGGGCCGCACGTAGGGCTTCCAGATGTCGTACGTCCAGACGGTGTTGAAGGCCGAGACGTTCGCCGCCATCCCGGCCATGAAGGAGGCGAGCAGGCCGGTCAGCGCGATCCCGAGCACGCCGGTCGGCAGCAGCTGGCCGATCAGGTAGGGCAGGACGTCGTTGTAGGCGAGCCCGTCCTTGCTCTGGCCGATGTCGGGGACGAGGGAGAGCGCGATCAGGCCCGGGATGATGGTCAGGGCCGGGATGAAGATCTTCGGGAACGCGCCGATCAGCGAGGTCCGGCGGGCGGCCGACGAGTCCTTGGCCGAGAGCGCCCGCTGGACCTCGGCGAAGTTCGTCGTCCAGTAGCCGAAGGAGAGGACGAAGCCGAGGCCGAAGACGATCCCGATCCAGTCGCCGATCGGGTTCGTCCCGTGGAGCGAGGTCCCGCCCCACGTCTCGAACGCCCGGGAGCCGAGGCCGCCCTTGTGGCCCTCGATCCGGTGCCGGAGGCCGCTCCAGCCGCCGACCCGGTCGAGCCCGACGATCACCAGCGGCACGAGCCCGGCGACGATCACGAAGAACTGGAGCACCTCGTTGTAGATCGCGCCGGAGAGCCCGCCGAGCGAGATGTAGGAGAGGACGACGGCGGCGGCGACGACGATCGAGACCCACGTCGACCAGCCGATCAGGACGTGGATGACGAGCGCCAGCGCGTACAGGTTGACGCCGGCGATCAGGACCGAGGCGGCGGCGAAGGTGAACGCGTTGAAGAGGTGCGCCTCGGGCCCGAAGCGGCGGCGGAGGTACTCGGGCACCGAGTGGACCTTGGAGCCGTAGTAGAAGGGCATCATGATCAGCGCCAGGAAGACCATCGCGGGGACGGCGCCGACCCAGTAGAAGTGGACGGTGGAGACGCCGTACTGGGCGCCGTTCGCGGCCATGCCGAGGATCTCGATCGCCCCCAGGTTGGCCGAGATGAACGCGAGTCCCGTGATCCACGCGGGCAGCGACCGGCCCGAGAGGAAGAAGTCCTCGCTGGTCGCCACGGAGCGCCGGGCGATGACGCCGATCGCGAGCACGACGACGAAGTACCCGGCCACCAGGACGTAGTCGAGCCAACCGAGGTGCAGCCTGAGATCTGCTCCGATCACACGGCCTCCTTTGCTCCGGGCGAGTTCTGCCCCGCGATCCCCGCTGCGGAAACCGGGCGCCGGTAGGCGCCTCGCCCGGGCGCCGCCGGATGAGCCACGCGCGGGGCTTCTCGGCGGGGCCTCCTAGCCGCCGGCGAGCTCCACGAGCGCGCGCAGGCGGCGGGCCAGCGTCGGCTTCGGCACGGCGGCCGCCTCGGCGATGTCGGCCAGCGAGAGCTCCGGATGGGCCTCCCGCAGCTCCGCGGCCTCGAGGAGCGGCTCGGACAGCCCGGCCAGCCGCCCCGCGCCGCGCAGCGCGGCGATCGCGTCGAGCTGCTCGCGGGCGGCGCGGATCTGGCGGCCCAGGTTCCCGGCGTCGGCGTTCGCGAACCGGTTGGCCGACTCGCGGACGTTCGCCATCACGCCGGCCTCGGCGAGCCGGAGCGCCGCCTCCTGGGCGCCCAGCTCCGCGAGCAGGTCGGAGATCGTCTCCAGCCGCTTCGCGTAGGCGAGGGCGTGCCCGGATCGCTGGTGCACGGAGAGCCGGACGCCGTCGCGACGGGCGAGGGTCTGCAGTCGGCGCGCGCCGTCCATGTCGTGGGCGCGCAGCTCGAGGTGGGCCGCCCGACGAGGCGGAGCGACCGAGCCCCCCGCCATGAAGGCGCCGCGGAGGTACGCCCGACGGCAGCACGAGCGCCGCACCACCTCCGCCGGCAGGTCGCGCATCGGCCTGCCCTCGGCGGTCAGTGCGCCGGCCGCGCGGAGCGTGCGCATCGACGCCTCGTCGCCGTCGACGACGACGGCGAACCGGCGCTCGCCGCCGAACCGCTCCGCGCTGTACGGCCGCACCTCGGCGGTCGCCCCCCCGAGCCGGAGGAGCTCGAACGTCCGCCGGGCGACCACGTTCAGCGCCAGGTCGATCTCGACGTGCACCTCCCCCCGTCCGTGCAGGTGGAAGCTCCCGGCCGTCCGCAGGATCCCGGCGAGGAGGGCGCGCCGGCAGTGCTCCTCGCGGGGCAGGGTCGCGGCCAGCTCCCGCCGCACCTCGCTGGAGAAGGAGGCGATGCGGCCCGACGGGGTCATCTCAGCCGGCGCGCGCCGCCGCCTCGCGGGCCACGTCGACCGGCTTGCGCCGGCGCGCCTGGCGGAGCGCGGCCCGACCGAGCGCGAGCGGGTCGTGGTGGAAGCCGTCGGTGATGTCCGCCACGACCACCTCGACGCCGGTCGCCCGCAGCTCCCGCTTGCCGAAGACGACGGCCGTCTGGTGGCCGATGGTCGGCACGCGGCGCAGCGGCGGCACGAGGACGGTGTGCACGATGTCCGCCCCGAGGTGCTGGTGCAGGCGCCGCACGTGCGTGGCGGCGTCGTAGCCGAGGGTCTCCCCCGGCTGTTGCAGGAGGTTGGCGACGTAGAGGCGTCGCGCCCGTGATCCGCGCACCGCCTCGCTGATCCCCGGGACGAGGAGCGGCGGCATCGTCGAGGTGAAGAGCGAGCCCGGCCCGAGGACGATCAGGTCCGCCTCCTCGATCGCGGCGATCGCCGCCTCGGAGGCCGGAGCGTCCGCCGGCTCGAGCGCGAGCCGGCGGACGCTCGAGCGATCGTTCGCGACGGCGGTCTCGCCGGCGACGACGCGTCCATCCATCATCTCGGCGACCAGCGCGACCGCGACGGTCGTCGCCGGCAGCACCTGACCGCGGATCGCGAGCGTGCGGCTCGCGAGCTCGACGGCCGCGTCGAACGAGCCGACGAGCTCCGTCATCCCGGCCAGGAGCAGGTTGCCGACGGCGTGGCCGGCCAGCTCGCCGCGCTCGAACCGGTGCGCCATCAGCCGCGTCATCACGTCCTCGTCCTCGGCGAGGGCCGTGATGCAGGCCCGGACGTCCCCCGGCGGGGGCATGCCGAGGTCCCGCCGGAGCCGCCCCGACGAGCCCCCGTCGTCGCTCAGGGTGACGATCGCCGTCGGACGGCAGCCCGCCGCCTTCAGCCCGCGGAGGACGGTCGAGAGCCCGGTTCCCCCGCCCAGGCAGACGACCTTCGGCTCGGCCCGCGCCACGAGCTCAGGCCGGCCCGCGGGCGGGGAGGAGAGGCCCGGCGCGACCCCTCACGGGCGGGCCTCCTCGGAGGATGCGTTCGGCAAGCGGACCCCTTCCAGAGCGAGCAGGCGCTCCTTGCGCCGGACGCCCGAGGGCCCGTACCGGCCGATCGTGCCGTCTGCGGCGATCACGCGATGATAGGGCAGGATCACGTCGAGGATCCCGCGGGCGCAGACGCTGCCCGCGGCCCTTCCGGCGCGAGGATGGCCGGCCCGCGCGGCGAGCTCGCCGTAGCCCACCGTCGTGCCGTAGGGCACGGCGTGGAGGGCGCGGAGGACGGCCGCCTCGAACGTCGTCGCGCCCATGGCGGCGAGCGCCGGCTCGACGTCGACCTCCGCGAACGACACGCGCTCACCGCGGAAGTAGCGCTGGAGCAGGCGGATCACCGGACGGTCGACGCTCTCCGCGGCCGGCGGACGTCCGGGCTCGGGCATCTCGTGCTCGATCAGGTCGCCCCGCAGGAAGTGGACGAGGCCGACTCCCCAGGCCCCGGCGTCGTAGGCGGCGGTGACGAGGGCCGGCACGCGGCGCACCCTACCTCGGAGTGCTATACAGCCCCCAGTGGACGTCTGTCGCACAGGGGCCCGGTCGCGGGCGTCCCGTACGGTCGTCGTCGCCGCCCTCCTCGCCCTCCTCGCCCACGTCGCCGCCGACGGCCGGCTCGGGGCGCGGACCGTCGGCCTGGCCGCGCTGATCGCCGCCGGGCTCGCGGTCCTCGCGGCCCTCCGCCGCCCGGGCCTCGCGGCCTCGTTCGCCGGCCTCGCCGGCCTGCAGCTCGCCGTCCACCTGACCGCCGCGACGGGCTCGGCGCCGTCGGCGGGCGATCGCCTGACCTTCCTCTGCGGCGTCCACGGGGGCTCCGGCGGAGCCACCACCGCACACGTCGTCGCCATGGGCTCCACCCACGTGGCCGCGACCCTCCTCGGCGCCTGGTGGCTCGTCCGCGGCGATCGGCTCGCGGGCGAGGCGATCGGCGACCTGCGGCGGAGGCTCGCGTCGCTCCTCGCGCCGCCATCCGTGCCCGTCCCCGCTCGCGAGCGCGCCGTGGTCGAGGCGGCCCGGCGGCACTGCCTCGAACGGTCCGGCTCGGTCGCCGGCCGCTCTCCGCCGCTCGGCTCCTGGTTCTGACGCGACCCGCCCCGTGCCGGGGCCCTCGACCTGGAGCTCTCGCCGTGCCCTTCCGTTCGCGCCGCCTCCTGGTGGCTCTCGCCCTCGCCGCACTGCCGCTGGCGGCCTCCGCCTGTGGGGGTGGCGGCGGCTCGCCCAGCTCCGCCGGCGCCGTCGTCTCGATCGACACGCCGAGCGGCCAGGCCTCGTCGCCCGTGATCGTGCCGCGCGGGCTCTCGGTCGGCTCGGCCGCGCTCCCGGACGTCTCGGCGACCGCGACGACGACGTTCGCGCTCGCCCCGGCCCACGGCCACCTGAACCTCGTCTTCTTCGGCTACACGAACTGCCCCGACGTCTGCCCGGGGACCATGCGGGCCGTCGACGCCGCCCTCCTCCGCCTCGGGCAGCGGGCCGCGGACGTCTCTCTCGCGATGGTCTCGGTCGATCCCAAGCGCGACACGGCGACCCGGCTCCGCTCCTGGGTCTCGAGCCTCGTCACCTCGGGCCGCGGCCACGGGCTGCGGACGGCCGACGCCGCCGAGCTCTCCGCCGTCGAGAAGCGGCTCGGGATCGTCGCGCAGCCGTACGAGGATGGCGACTTCGAGTACATCGAGCACACCGGCGGCCTGTTCGCCGTCGCGCCCGGCGGCTCCGTCGTCGCGGAATGGCCCTACGGGGTCGATCCGGCGACGCTCGCCACGGACATCGGGAAGCTCCTCGACGGGCGCGGCGTGAAGAGCGCCTGATGCTGCTCGACGCCGACGCCCGGACGTTGATCCCGGAGTGGAGCCTGGGGCGCGAGCCCTACGCGTGGACGTTCAACTCGGCCCAGGTCCTCGCCCTCCTCGTCATCGGCGTGCTCTACGTGCGCCGGGCGAGGCGGCTCGCCGGCAAGGGACAGGCGCCGGAAACCTGGAGGATCGTCTGCTTCGCGGTCGGGATGACCGTCGTCGTCGCCGCCCTGATGTCGCCGATCGACTCCCTCGGCGAGACCAGGCTCTTCCTGTTCCACATGCTCCAGCACATCCTGATCGGCGACATCGGGCCGATCTTCCTGACCCTCGGCCTGACCGGGCCCATGCTCCGCCCCGTGCTCGCCCTGCCGCTCGTGCGGAGGATCAGGAGCGTCGTCCAGCCCGGTCTCGCCTACGTCCTCTGGGGGGCGAACCTCGCGATCTGGCACATCCCGTCCGCCTACGACCTCGCGCTCTCGAACGCCTACGTCCACATCGTCGAGCACGCGTGCTTCTTCACGTTCGGCTGCTTCCTCTGGGCGTCGATCACGGAGCCCGTCCGTGGCCCGCGCTGGTTCGGCTCCGGCTGGAAGGTGGCGCTCGTCGTCACCGTCTGCCTGACCGAGGGCCTCCTCGCGAACATCCTCTTCTGGTCGCGCGAGGCCCTCTACCCGGCGTACGTCGACGCGCCGCGGACCCTCGGCCTCTCCGCCGTCTCCGACATGAACTACGGCGGCGCGCTGATGATGACGAACGGCACCCTGCTCGGCCTCGTCGTGATCGCGTTCCTCTTCTACCGCATCTCGGCCGAGACGGAGCTCCAGCAGCGGCTCGTGGAGGCGGGGATCCCCGAGGAGCGATCGCGCCGCGCGGTGCGCGCCGGCCACGGCCGCGAGCTGCTGGCCGCGGCCGAGCGGCGGAACGGGACCACCCGCTCCACGACGGCGGGCGTCGCGGACCGCTGACGCCGCGCTGGCGGAGCGGCCGCTCCGTCGGCGACGAGCGGGCCGGGACCGCGCCGGTGGGCTCCGCGACCGCGCGCCGGGCCAGGCCGGTCGCCTGTCCACGGGACGCCGACCCGGGGCGCCCTCGGGGCCGATCGACTGCCGATCCTCGCCGGTCCACGCGCGCGCCGGCCACCGCGGCGTGGTGCGTGGGACGCCCGAGGGTCCGGGCATGGCGCACGGGCGGCCGGCGTTCCCCCTCCCGATGTCCGCCGCCGCGCCCGCCTACGCGCCGCTCCGCTATCGATCCCGCGCCGGTCGGCTCGCCCTGGCGGCGTCCACCCTCGGCTCCGGGCTGTCCCTGCTCGACGGGACCGTCGTCAACGTCGCCCTGCCGACGATCGGCCGGGACCTCCACGCCTCCCTGACCGGCCTCGAGTGGACCGTCAACGCGTACACGCTCACCCTGTCGGCGTTCCTCCTCCTCGGCGGCTCGCTGGGCGATCGCCTCGGTCGGCGCCTCGTCTTCGTCGTCGGCGTCGCCTGGTTCGCGATCGCCTCGGTGCTCTGCGGGCTGGCGCCGAGCATCGGCGTCCTGATCGCCGCCCGCGCGCTCCAGGGGATGGGCGCCGCGCTCCTCGTCCCGGTCTCGCTGGCGCTGATCGAGGCGACCTTCGCCGAGGACGACCGCGGCGCGGCGATCGGCGCCTGGTCTGGCCTCGGTGGGCTCGCGGCCGCGATCGGGCCGCTCGTCGGCGGCACGCTGATCGACGTCGCGTCCTGGCGCTCCGTCTTCCTGATCAACCTCCCGTTCGCGGCCGCCGCGATCTGGCTCGCCCTCCGCTACGTGCCGGAGACCCGCGGCTCGAGCGCGGGCAGCGCGATCGACTGGTGGGGCGCGGTTCTCGCGCCGATCGCCCTGGCCGGCATCGTGTACGGCCTCTCGACCGGGATCGAGCGGGGGTTCGGCTCCTCCACGGTCCTCCTCGCGTCGGCCGGCGGCGCGATCGCGCTCCTCGCCTTCGTCCTCGCCGAGGCGCGTGCCGCCTCGCCGCTCCTCCCGCTCGGGCTCTTCCGCTCGCGCACCTTCTCGGGTGCGAACGTGCTGACGTTCGTCGTCTACGGCGCGTTCGGCGGGGCGCTCTTCCTCGTCCCGATCCAGCTCCAGCAGGTGCTTGGGTACTCGCCCCTGGAGTCCGGGGCCGCGCTGGTGCCGGTGACCGTCGTCATGGTCCTCCTCTCGCCCCGGGTGGGCGGCCTGCTCGGCCGGACCGGCGCGCGGCTCCCCATGACCATCGGCACCCTGACGATCGCCGGGGGCCTCCTCTGGCTCTCCACGGTCGGTCGGGGATCCTCCTACGCCACCGGCGTCCTGCCCCCGGTGCTCGTCTTCGCGTTCGGCCTGACGGCCCTCGTCGCCCCCCTGACCGCGACGGTGCTCTCCTCGGTCGGCATCGACTTCGTCGGCGCCGCCTCCGCCGTCAACAACGACCTCGCCCGGATCGGCGGCCTCGTCGCCGTCGCCGCGCTCCCGGGCCTGGCCGGCATCTCGGGGCGCGACTACGAGCACCCCGCCGTGTTCTCCGCCGGGTTCACGACGGCCCTCGAGCTCGCCGCGGGGATCTGCGTCGTCGGCGCGGTCGTCGCCGCGACGACGATCACCGACGCGCGGCGTCGCTGACCCGCGCCCGGGACCCCTCGGCGTGCGGCCGGCCCCTCGGCTCCGCCCGCGCTGCCCGGACCTACGGCGCCGGGAACCGGAGGTTGGCGGCCCCGAAGGCGACGTTGGCGGCGGCGGCGGCCGAGAGATCCGCGATCGACGCCCGCCAGCGGCCCGGCATCCCGGGCCCGGAGCGGGCCGCCACGGCCTGGTCGGCGGTCGGCTCCGCGAACCGGCCGCCCTCTGCGATCCTCGTGGCGACGCGGTGGTGCGCCTCGCGGAACGGCACCCCCTCCCGCACCATCGCCTCGGCGACGTCCGTCGCCACGGTCAGGCCGTCGTCGGCGGCGGCGCGCATCCGGGCCGGGTCGAACGTGAGGGACCGGTAGGCCAGCGCGAGCGCGCGCAGGGCGCCCGCGAGCGCGTCGACCTGGGCGAACACCGGCTCCTTGTCCTCCTGCAGGTCCCGGTTGTAGGCCAGGGGCAGCCCCTTGAGCATCGCCAGGAGCGAGACGAGGCGGCCGATCGCGACCCCGGCGCGGCCGCGCACGAGCTCGGCGACGTCCGGGTTCTTCTTCTGCGGCATCATGCTCGACCCCGTCGCCACGGAGTCGGCGAGCTCCGCCCAGCCGAGCTCCTGGCTGGTCCACAGCACGAGCTCCTCGCCCATCCGGGAGAGGTGGACGAACGCCACCGTCGCCGCGTAGACGAGGTCGAGGGCGAAGTCCCGATCGGCCACCGCGTCGAGCGAGTTGGCGAAGCTCGCCGGGAGCCCGAGGTCCCTCGCCACCAGCTCCGGATCCAGGGGCAGGCTCGAGCCGGCCAGGGCGCCGGCACCAAGCGCCGAGGTGCCGGCGGCCTCGAAGGCGTGGCGCAGACGGCCGGCGTCCCGTTCGAGGGCGACCGCGTGGGCGGCCAGGTGGTGGCCGAGGGTCACGGGTTGCGCCCGCTGGAGGTGGGTGAACCCGGGCAGGAGGAGCGCGCCGTCGGCCTCGGCGACCGCGACCAGCGTCGCCTGCAGCTCGCCGACGCCGCCGACCAGGGCACTGGCGGCGTCCCGGCACCAGAGGCGGAACGCGGTGGCCACCTGGTCGTTGCGCGACCGGCCCGCGTGGACCCGCCGTCCCGTCTCGCCGAGCCGCTCGACGAGCCTGCGCTCGATCAGCGAATGGACGTCCTCGTCGGATGCCCCGTCGTCGACGACCACCTCGGCGAGCGCCTCGACGATCGCCGTGGCGTCGGCAGGCGCGAGGATCCCCTGGTGGCCGAGCATGCGCACGTGGGCCTGTGACGCGGCCACGTCGTAGCGGAGGAGCCGCCGGTCCACCGGCAGCGACGAGGAGAACGCGAGGACGTCGGGGTCCAACGCGCCGTCGAGACGCCCCGACCACAGCGCACCGGGGGCCGTGGCGTCCCCCCGCTCAGCCACCGGCGACCGGCCCCGCTGCGCCGCCGTAGCGGGCGAGTTGCTCGGTCACCTGCCGTCCAGTCCAGGGCTCGCGGGCGACGATGACGACCGTGTCGTCACCTCCCACGGTGCCGGCCACGCGGTCCAGCGCCGCGTGGTCGAGCGCGCTCGCGAGCGGCATCGCGTTGGCCGGCGCCGTCTTCAGCACGACGAGGTTCGCGGCCGGCTCCATGCTCCGGACGAGGGCCATAGCCGCCCGAAGCCGCGCGTCCTGGTCTCCTGCCCGGTCCTCCTCGGCGGGAAGCGCGTAGGTGGTTCCCCGGGACCCGCGGACGCGCACGGCGCCGAGCCGGTCGAGGTCGCGGGAGACCGTGGCCTGCGTGACCGGGTAGCCGCGCTCCCCGAGGAGGCCGGCGAGCTGCTGCTGCGAGGTGACCTCGTACCGTTCGAGGAGCTCTGCGATCAGACGCCGGCGGTCCTGCACGACGCATGACCGTACAGCCAGTTGCATATCCATGCGTTGACCGGACGGTCGGCCTTCCCGTCCCCGGCCGGAACGCGCCCGGCGCGTCAGATCTCGCGCAGGAAGTCCGGGACCTCGAAGACGTCGCCCCCCACCTCGAACGAGCCGGAGCGGTCGTCGTCCTCGTCCTCCAGGACCTCTCGCCCCCGCTCGTCGTCCTCGGCGTCCCGTTCGGATCGCGGCCGCTTGTCGAAGCCGGTGGCGATGACGGTGACCCGGATGTGGTCGCCGAGCTGGGGATCGATGACGGCGCCGAAGATGATGTTGGCGTTGTCGTCCGCCGCGCTCGAGACGATCTCGGCCGCGTCGTTGACCTCGAAGAGCCCGAGCTCCGCGCCTCCGGTGATGTTCAGGAGGATGCCGGTGGCCCCCTCGACGGAGGCCTCGAGGAGCGGCGACGAGATCGCCGCCCGCGCCGCCTCGGCCGCGCGGTTCTCGCCCGCGGCGACGCCGATGCCCATCAGCGCCGTGCCCGACTCGCGCATGATCGTGCGGACGTCGGCGAAGTCGAGGTTGATCATGCCCGGCACGGTGATCAGGTCGGTGATGCCCTGGACGCCCTGGCGGAGGACGTCGTCGGCCAGGCGGAACGCGTCGAGGATGGACGTCCGCTTCTCGACGAGCGAGAGCAGGCGGTCGTTGGGGATCACCACGAGCGTGTCGACCTTCGTCGTCAGCTCGACGATGCCGGAGTCGGCCTGGACCTGCCGATGGCGCCCCTCGAAGCCGAACGGCCTGGTGACGATGCCCACGGTCAGGGCGCCGATCTCGCGGGCGAGCTCGGCCACGACGGGCGCGGCGCCGGTCCCGGTTCCGCCGCCCTCGCCCGCGCAGACGAAGACCATGTCGGCGCCCTTCAGCGCCTCCTTGAGCTCGTCGCGCGTCTCGATCGCGGCCTCCCGGCCCACCTGGGGATTGGCGCCGGCGCCGAGCCCCCGGGTGGCCTTCGCCCCGATGTGGACCTTGATGTCGGCGTCGGTCATCAGGAGCGCCTGGGCATCGGTGTTGACGGCGATGAACTCGACGCCCTTGAGCCCCGCGTCGACCATCCGGTTCACGGCGTTCGATCCGCCGCCGCCGCAGCCCACCACCTTGATGACGGCGACGTAGGCACCTCCAGCGTCACGCATTGGGCGCGTCTCCCCAGCAGTAGGCGTCAAGTTCAGGTTGAGTGCTCATAGTTCATCTCCCTCGCGGCCGCCCCGCGCGGCCGCAGATTCCCGGACCGTAGCGCGGATGTTTCCGGCCGTCAACTTTCGACCGTCGAGGTCCACCACAGGGTGTGGTCATGCGCCCATACGCTCTACCCGAACTTGAGAGTTGATCAGCGACCGAACAGGTCCAACGTGACGGCGGATGGATCCTGCTCCACTCCCGACTGGACCCCGGCTGGGGTCGGCTCACCGGTCCGAGACGCGGCATCGCCGGTCAGGGTCGGGATCGGCACGCCCTCCTCGGGGACCAGGCCCGCCGTCGCCGGGTTCGGGATCCCGGTCATCACGGCCGGGAACGCGGGCGCGGAGACCTCGACGTAGCGGACGCGGGAGCGCGACGACGCCGGCATCCCGCGGAGGATGCGGCCGGCGATCTCGAGCTTGCTCCGCAGGTCCGTCTCGTCCCCGAGGCGGATCTGGGCCCCGGTGCCGGTCGTCGCGACGAGGCCGTCGCTCGTCGCCGCCACGGAGGCGACGGCGGCCGGGAAGGAACGGGGGAGCGCCGCGGCCACGGCGACCTCGCGGCGAACGCCGGCGAGGACGACGTAGCCGCCCGGCCGGCCGGCGAGGCCTGGCGGGACCGTGACCGAGGGCAGGGGCCCGGATCCGGCACCGGCGGGGAGGATCCGCCCGCTCGCGGCGACCACGACGACCTGTCCGGAGAGCCGGGCGGTGGCGACCGGGCGCTCGGGCACGATCGACACCCGGAGCGTGTGCGGGAAGTCGCGATCCACGTGCGCGCGTTGCACCGTCGGCAGGGCCTGGAGGGCGGCGGCGAGCCGGGTGGGGTCGACCGCGAGGAGGCTCCGGCTTCCCGCCCGGGCGTCAGCGGCCGCGAGGACGGCGCGCTGGGCCTCACCGCTCGTTCCGGTCACTCGGATCGCGTCGACGGAGAAGGCGCCCGCCGCCCGCAGCCCGGCGTAGCCGACGCCCGCCAGCGCCAGCGTGGCGGCGGACACTGCGGCCTGGCGGCGGAGGGCGACGCGGCGACCCGGCCCGCGCACCCGCAGGGTCTGATCGGAGGCTCGGGGCACCGTGGCCGCTTTCGGCGTCCCCGGGCCGGCTCCTGCCGCCGTCCGCGTGCGCTCCCGGCCCCGGGACGCCGATCGTGCGGCCCCCGGGCGCGTGTCGCCGCCACCGGGCTCGCCGAGCGGCGCCATCCCGGGCCGCGTCAGTCCGCGAGGCCGATCTCGCCGAGGAACTGGACCTCGGAGACGAGCTCCACGCCGAAGCGCTCGCGCACCCGCCGACGAGCCTCGGCCATCAGGGCGACCACGTCCGCCGAGGTCGCCTGGCCTGTGTTCTCGATGAAGTTGCCGTGCTTGGGCGAGATCCGGGCGCCGCCGATGGCGTGGCCCTTGAGGCCGCAGGCCTCGATCGCCCGCCCGCTCGAGAGCCCCGCCGAGGGATTCTTGAAGACGGAGCCGAAGGTGCGGGCCTTCCGCGGCTGGGCCTCCGAGCGGCGCCCCTGCATCCTCCGGACCGTGGCGCGGATCACTTCGGGATCGCCGGGACGGAGCCGGAGCGTCGCCTCGGCGACCACCTCGTCGGCGGCGACGTTCGAGTGCCGGTAGCGCAGGTCGAGCGCCTCCGGGCCGCCGGTCCGCACGCCCCCCGGTCCCGCGATCCGCGCCGTGGCCAGGCAGTCGGCGAGCTCGCCCCCGTAGGCCCCGGCGTTCATCCGGACGGCGCCGCCGATCGTCCCGGGGATCGCGCACCCGAACTCGATCCCGGTCAGTCCCGCGTCCGTCGCCCGCCGCACGATCGCGGCCAGGCTGGCGCCGCCGCCCGCGCGCACCCCCTCGCGCTCGACCGCGATGGCGGCGAGCGACCCCTCGAGCCGGAGGACGAGCCCGTCGAAGCCGTCGTCGGCGACGAGCAGGTTCGACCCGAGGCCGATCGTCGCCAGAGGCAGGCCCTCCTCCCCGGCCCAGCGGAGGAGCGCCTCGAGCTCCTCCTCCGTCCTCGGCCGGGCGAGGAAGCGGGCGGGGCCGCCCGTGCCGACCGTGGTGAAGCGCGCCAGGGGGACGTTCCGCTCGAGACGGGGCGGCAGGCTCACGCGGCGCCCCCGAGCGCCACCAGCCGCCGCGCCACGTCGTCGACGGGCCCCGCGCCCGCGCAGACGACGAGGTCGCCCGGGCGGACGTGCTCGACGAGGGCGGCGAGCGCGTCGTCGGCCGTCGGCGCCCAGACTGCTTCGGCGGAGCCGAGCTCGCGGACCCGCTCGACGATCACCCGCGCCGTGACGTCCGGTTCGGCGGCGCCACGGGCGACGTAGGTCTCGGAGACGATCGCCGTGTCGGCCCCGGCGAGCGCGTCGCCGAAGGCGCGCGCGAAGGCCCGGGTCCGCCAGGGCATGTGCGGCTGGAAGTAGACGACGAGCCGCCCCGTCGTCCGCGGGCGGGCGGCGGCCACCAGCGCCGCGAGCTCGGTCGGATGGTGGGCGTAGTCGTCGACGACGAGCGCGCCGAGGTAGCGGCCCACCGTCTCGAACCGGCGCCGGGTCCCGGAGAAGGTGGCGAGGGCGGCGAACGCCTCCTCGAGCGGGTGACCGAGCTCCTCCAGCACGACCGCGGCGGCGCAGGCGTTGCCCGCGTTGTGGGCGGCCGGCAGGGCGAGCTCGACCCGGGCCGGCCCGCGCGAGGGGGTGAAGGCGATCCCGCGCTCCGTGGCCTCGACGGCGAGCGCCCGGAGCCCCGCCCCCTCCCCCACGCCGAACCGGCGCAGTCGCGGGTGCCGGAGCGCCACGCCGTCGCCGACGACGGCGACCCCGGCACCCACCCGTTCGTCGAGCCAGGCCTGGAGGAGCGCCTCCAGCTCCGCCGTGGACGCGTAGTGGTCCAGGTGGTCGAGGTCGACGTTGAGGACGACGGCGATGTCCGCCGGCAGCCGGCGGACGGAGCGGTCCGACTCGTCGCCCTCGGCGACGCAGATGCCCCCGCGGCCGTAGCCGGCGTTGGCGTCGAGCTCGGCGACGATCCCGCCGACGACGAACGACGGATCCCGTCCCAGCCGTCGGAGCGCCACCGCGAGCATCGCGCTCGTCGTGGTCTTGCCGTGGGCGCCGGAGACGACCACCCGATCCGCGTGCGCGTCGAGGATGCGGGCCAGGCAGTCCGAGCGGTGGGCGACCGGCAGGGCCGTGCGGCGCGCCGCCAGGAGCTCCGGCTCGTCGTCGTCCACCGCCGTCGAGACGACGAGGTCGGTGACGCCGTCCACGAGGTGGGCGGGCGCGTGCGGGGTCGCGCAGGCGATCCCCCGGTCGCGGAGCACGTCGAGCTGCGGCGACTCCGCCCGGTCGCAGCCCGAGACGTGCTCGCCCGCCTCGGCGAGCACGCGGGCGAGGCCGCTCATGCCGATCCCGCCGACGCCGACGAAGTGCGTGTGGCGCGCGCTCAGGGCTGCTCCCCGGCGAGCGCCAGGAGCTCGTCGGCGATCGTCGCCGCGGCCTCTGGCCTGGCCGCCCTGCGCATCGCGGCGGCCATGCGCGCGAGCCGCTCGGGGTCGCCGAGGAGGTCGTCGACGAGGGAGCGCAGGCGCGGGCCGTCGAGGGACGGCTCGACCACGGCGCCGCCCGCCCGCTCGAAGGCGCGCGCGTTCGCGGCCTGATGGCCGCCGGTGGCGCCCGACCACGGGACGAGAATGGCCGGCGTCCCGGCGGCGGCGATCTCCCACACCGAGCCGCCCGCCCGGGCGACGACGAGGTCGGCTGCGGCGAGGAGCTCCGGCATCCGCTCGGTGGACTCGAGCGGCCGGTAGCGGCCGGACGGCGGGGCGTCCGCCGGCTTGCCCGGCCCCGTCAGGTGGAGGACGATCGCCCCCGCGGGCGGGTCGGCGGCGAGCCCGTCGCGCACCGCGTCGTTGAGCTCGCGCGCGCCGAGGGAGCCGCCGAAGACGGCGACGACGGGCGCTCCGGGCGGCAGGCCGAAGGCCGCCCGGCCGGCCTCCCGGGTCGTCGTCGCGAATTCCGGCGCGACCGCCCGCCCGACGACGGCGTAGCGCGGCGGCTCGCGCCCGGCGATCGGGAGGGCGAGGAAGACGCGGCGTGCGCACGGCGCGGCGAGGCGGTTGGCCAGGCCCAGGTGGGCGTCGGCCTCGGTCAGGACCGCCGGCACGCCGGCGAGACGGGCCGCGAGGACCATCGGGCCCGCGACGTAGCCGCCGCCGCCGAGGACGGCGGCCGGGCGCGTCCGGCGGACGATCGCGAGGCAGCGGAACGGCGCCGCCGCCGCCCGCGCCAGGGCCCGCGCGAGGGCCGGCGAGGGCCGGCGGGGCAGGCCGGAGATCGGGAAGCGCTCCAGCCGGTAGCCGGCGCGCGGGACGAGCCGGGCCTCCGCTCGATCCCCACCGGCGAAGACGACGTCGGCGCCCCTCCGCGTCAGCTCGGCGGCGACGGCGAGCGCCGGCGCGACGTGACCGTCCGTCCCCCCGGCGGCGATCAGGATCCGCGGGCCCATACGTCGGGCGAGCCTACCCGTCCGATCCGCCGGCGGCGTCAGCCGCGCGCGGAGGCCGGGACGCGCTCGGACGCCTCGTCGGCCCGACGCGACGCGCTCCGCCGCCTCGTCGTGCGCACGGGGTCGACGGCCTTCGCCGCCGCGGCAACCGGTTGATCCCGGCACACCGAGAGGAGGATCCCGGCGAGGAGGAGGGTGACGAGCTTGGAGGAGGAGCCGTAGGAGATCAGCGGCAGCGGGATCCCCGTCAGCGGCATGATCCCGAGGACGGCGCCCATGTTGATCGCGGCCTGTCCGGCGATCAGCGTCGTCACCCCGACGGCGACGAGTTGCGCGTAGCGGTCGGCGGCGCGCTGGGCGATCCGGTAGCCCGCCCACGCGAAGACGGCGAACGCGAGGGCCACCGAGCAGCACCCGATCAGGCCGAGCTCCTCGCCGATCACGGCGAAGATCATGTCGGTGTGGGCCTCGGGCAGGAAGTTGATCTTCTGCACGCCCTGGCCGAGGCCGCGACCGGTCCAGCCGCCGGAGCCGATCGCGATCATCCCCTGGACGATCTGGTAGCCGGCGTCGCCGACGTTCTTCGAGTCCCAGGGATGGAGGAAGACGAGGAAGCGCTCGCGGCGGTACGGGGCGAACCAGATCGAGGCGCCGACGAGGAAGGCGCCGGCACCGAAGGAGGCGAGGAGCAGGCGCTTGGGCGCGCCGGCGACGACGACGACGCCGGCGATCATCAGCATCGTCGCGAGCGCGGAGCCGAGGTCGGGCTCGATCAGCACGAGACCGCAGACGATCACCGTCAGGATGCCGGTCGGCATCACGAGCTCGCGGAGCCGGCCCGGTGCGGGACGGGCGGCGAGGAACGCGCAGACCGTGAGCAGCAACCCGACCTTCGCGAGCTCGGAGGGCTGGACCGTCAGCGGGCCGACGGCGATCCAGCGCCGGGCGCCATTGACGACCGGGCCGATCGCGAGCACGGCGACCAGGAGGAACAGGGAGAGGAGCAGGAGCGGCGCGGCGGCGATCTTCAGCCAGCGGACGGGCACGCTCGCCATCACGAGCATCGCGACCAGCCCGGCGACCGTGTAGACGAGCCCGTTCTTGACGAAGAAGAGGGAGTCGTGGTTGTACGCCTTCGAGGTCAGCGCCACGCCGGCGGAGGCGGAGTAGACCATGACCTGGCCGAAGATCGTCAGGCCGAGGGTGACGAGGAGGAGGACCTGTCCCTCGATCGGCAGTTCCTGGCGGACCCGCCGCAGCCCCCGGGTGAGGGTCGACTCTGCGCGCGCCTCGGGAAGCGCGCGCGTGCGCCTGCGGATCCTCACGACGTCGAGTACGGCGTGGAGCGGCGGGTTCCTGCGGCCGTTTCGGGCGGGGAAGCCGGCTAGGCCTCCGCCTCCTCGGGCGCCGGCGCCGGGGCGGGCGGCACTACCAGGATGCGGAGGATCCGCGGGCCGTCGATCGCCAGGACCCGGAGGCGATGGCCGTTGCGCTCGATCGCGTCGCCACGGTCGGCGAGCTTGTCGAGGGACTCGACGACGAGCCCGCCGACGGACTCGGAGCGCGCCTCGCCGAGGTGGATGCCCCGGGCGGCGAGATCGGACAGCGACATGTCGCCGGGGACGACGAGCCGCCCGCCGGAGAGCTCGCGAACCTCCTGCGCGTCGGCCTCGTCGTGGATCTCGCCGACGATCTCCTCGACGATGTCCTCGACGGTCACGACGCCCACGAGTTGGCCGTACTCGTCGAGGACGATGGCGATCTGCACCCTCGCCGCCTGCATCCGCTGCAGCAGCAGGTCGAGCGGCTGCGTCTCCGGGGTCACGAGGGGCGGCCGCATCAGCCCGGAGACGGGATCGTCGTCCCGCCCCTCGAGGACCGAGACCATCAACTCCCGGGCGTTGACGAGCCCGAGGACGCGGCGATCGTTGTCGGCGGCGAGCACCGGAAGGCGCGACGCTCCGGCGTCGAGGGCCGTCTCCAGGGCGACCGCGACGGTGTCGGTCTCGTCCACCGTGGCGAGGCGCGGCCGCGGTGTCATCACCTCGCTCGCCCGCCGCTCGTCGAGCGTGAAGAGCCCCTGCAGGAGCTTCGCGTCGCTCGAGTCCACCGCCCCGCCGGCGCCGAGCCGGGCGATCAGCGCCCGAACCTCGCCGAGCGAGGCCGAGTGCCCATGCTCCGAGGCCGGCGTGCCGCCGACCATGCGGACGACGCCGTTCGCGCTGGCGTTGAGCAGCAGGATCAGCGGCCGCAGGGCGCGATAGAACCACTCGAGCGGATAGGCGATGACCCGGGCGACGATCTCGGGCGAGCCGATGGCGAAGCTCTTCGGGGCCTGCTCGCCGATCACGATGTGGACCGCCGTCATCGCGAGGAGCGCCAGGATCGTCGCCAGGGCGGCCGCCAGGTTCGCGGCGATGGCCGAGTGGAGCAGCGGCCGGAAGAGGTCGGCCAGCGTCGGCTCGCCGAGCGCGCCGAGGGCCAGGCTCGCGATCGTGATCCCGACCTGGCAGGCGGCCAGGTAGGCGTCCAGCTGGGCCTTCTGACGGGCGACGAGCGCCCCGAGGCGTCCCCTCCCCTCCGCCGCCACCTCGGCTCGCATCGAGACGAGCGAGAACTCGGCAGCCACGAAGAATCCGTTGACCGCGACGAGGAGCACGATCGCCAGCAGGAGGAGGATCGTCATCGGGCGCCTCGCTCCCAGGCCAGGCGGCGGAAGGCGTCGCCTCGCTCCTCGTAGCTGCCGAACTCGTCGAAGCTCGCCCCGGCCGGGGCGAGGAGCACGGCCTCGCCGGCGTCGGCGTCGTCGATCGCGGCGGCGAAGGCGTCGGCGAGACGACCGCAGCTCCGGCACGGGATCCCCCGCGCGGCGAGGAGCGGCGCCATCCGGGCGCCGGCGGGGCCACTCACGTAGGCGGCGACGACGCGCGCCTGGAGCGCGTCCGCCAGCGGCTGGAAGTCCGCCCCCTTGTCCGAGCCGCCGAGGAGGATGCGGACGCGGCCGTCGGGGAACGCGGACAGCGCGGCGACGGTCGCCTCGACGTTCGTCGCCTTGGAGTCGTTCCAGACGCTGACGCCATCGATGGAGCCGAGCGGCTCGAGCCGGTGGGGGATCGGCGCGAAGGCGGCGAGGCCGCGGCCGAGGGCGTCCTCGGGCGCGCCGACGGCGCGGGCCAGGGCCGCCGCCGCGGCGGCGTTTCGCCGGTTGTGGTCGCCGCGGATGCGGCCCTCGAGGAAGCCGATCGCGTCGGCGTCCGCGGCGGTGACGTCGATCCGGCGGGCCGCGCCGGGCAGCGGCCCCAGGTCGGCGAGGGAGGGGTCGTCCGCGACGACGACGGCGACGTCACCGGCCTCCTGGCGCTCGAAGATCCGGAGCTTCGCGTGCGTGTAGGCCGCCATCGAGCGGTGCCGGTCCAGGTGGTCGGGCGTGATGTTGAGGAGGGCGGCCGCGGAGCAGCGGAGGGTCCACACGTCCTCGAGCTGGAAGGAGGAGAGCTCGCAGACGACGATCGTCGCCGGGGTGGCCCCGACCGCGACGGCCGTCAGCGCGTCGCCGACGTTGCCGGCGCGGCGGGCGTCCAGGCCAGCCGCCCGCAGCATCTCCACCGTCAGCTCGGTCGTCGTCGTCTTGCCGTTCGTGCCGGTGATCCCGACGAGCCGCGCGCCGTCCGGCAGGAGCCGGTAGCCGAGCTCGACCTCGGCCCAGACGGGGATCCCGGCGGCGGCGGCGGCCGCGACGACCGGCGCGTCCCCGGGAACGCCGGGGCTCTTGACGAGCACCTCGACCCCGTCGAGGAGGACCGCCGGCGCCACCTCGCCGAGCCGGACCTCGACGCCCGCGGGAGCCGGCCCCAGGTCGGTCCGGCGATCCGTGAGGCGCACCGTGGAGCCCCGGTCGGCCAGCGCGCGCGCGGCCGCGACGCCGGAGCGGACCGCGCCGACGACGAGGGCGGATCGCGGCAGGTCCGTCACCGGAAGTTGGAGAAGTTGAGGAAGTAGGCGACGAATCCGGAGGCGGCGAACATCGCCCCCAGGATCCAGAACCGGACCATGATCTTCGTCTCCGACCACGCCTTCATCTCGAAGTGGTGGTGGATCGGCGCCATCAGGAAGATCCGTTTGCCGAAGCGGCGGAAGGAGATCACCTGGAGGATCACGGAGAGGCCCTCGAGGACGAAGATCCCGCCGATCACCGGGAGCAGGAGTTCCGTCTTCGTGAAGATCGCGAAGGCGGCAACGGCGCCGCCGAGCGCGAGCGAGCCGGTGTCGCCCATGAAGACGTCGGCCGGGAAGGCGTTGAACCAGAGGAAGCCGGCGCAGGCGCCGAGGAGCGCGGCGGCGATGATCGCTAGGTCCAGGTACTCGGAGTGCGCCCGCAGCTGATCGATCGGGACGAAGCAGAGCGCAGGGTTGTCCTGGGGGTTCCGGAGCTTCGGCCCGCACGGACCGTTGGGCGTCGTCACCTGGTAGGCGACGACCATCATCGCGGTGTAGGCGAGCATCGCGAACACGGTCGAGCCGCCGGCGAGCCCGTCCAGCCCGTCCGTCAGGTTGACCGTGTTCGACGCGGCGAGGACCATCACGAAGATGAGGACGTACCAGCCGACGCCCAGATCGATGTGGATGTGGAGGAGCGGGATGAAGACGTCGGTCGAGA
The DNA here is from genome assembly GCA_963800515.1 of uncultured Thermoleophilia bacterium. GTDB lineage: Bacteria > Actinomycetota > Thermoleophilia > Gaiellales > F1-60-MAGs149 > CAWDBC01. The sequence continues at coordinate 44,446 of CAWDBC010000014.1, read as the reverse complement.
GGTCCTGCTGGTAGGCGATCAGCGCGATCACGACGGAGACCGCGCCGAGCCCGGCGAGCTTCCACTTCGCGTTGAGGCCGAGGCTTCGCTGCTTCACCACCTTCAGGTAGTCGTCGAGGGCGCCGACGGCGCCGCAGCCGACGAGGGCGAAGAGCACGCCGAAGCTGCGCGCCTGGGGATGGGTGACGGCGAACGGCAGGAAGGCGAGGGCGGCGCAGCCGATGATCAGGAGGCCGCCCATCGTGGGCGTGCCCTGCTTCGTCTGGTGACCCTCGAGGAAGTCCTCGGCGCGGATGTTCTGGCCGATCCGGAAGTGCCGGAGCACGCGGATCGCGAGCGGCCCGAGGCCGATGGTGAGGACGATCGCGATGATGCCCGACTCGAGGACGTTGGTCACGAGCCGGACCCGCGGCGCTCCGCCCGCGCCTGCCGCTCGGCCAGCCGCCGCACGAGATCCTCGGCGATCCCCTCGAGGGCGCCCGCCCGCGATCCCTTGATCAGGATCCGATCCCCCGGCCGCACCACGTCGTCGAGCAGCGGCAGGAGAGCCTCCGAGTCGGGCAGGAAGTACGGCTCCGCGATCGGACCCGCTCCCTCCAGGAAGCCGCGCGCCGGCTCGCCGACGGCGATGATCACCCCGTAGCCGAGGGCCGAGGCCGTCTCGCCGACGCGGCGGTGGAACTCGCCGGCGCCGGCACCGAGCTCGGCCATCGACCCGAGCACGGCGACCAGCCGACCGTCGCCCCGCTCGGCGAGGCTCGTCAGCGCCGCGACGACGGCCGGCGGATTGGCGTTCCAGGCGTCGTTGACGACGATCCCGCCACCGGGCAGCGGGTGGACCTCGTCGCGCCACCGGGACGGCGCCGCGGTCACCGCAAGCGGAAGGCTCTCGTCGAGGTCGAGCCCGAGCGCGAAGGCCATCGCCGCCGCGGCGGCGAGGTTCAGGGCCTGGTGGGCGCCGACCGCCCGCGCCTCGACCGCGTAGCGCCGTCCGGCGACGACGAGGGCCACCTCCTGCCCCGCCCCAGTGACGGTGCGGCCCGCCACCCGCACGTCGGCTCCCGCCTCCTCTCCGAAGGTGACGGGACGGAGCCCGGCCAGGTGGGAGGCGAGGAGCGGCTCGCCGGCCGGCACGACGGCGCTCGCCCCCGCCGGGAGCGCGTGCAGGAGCTCCGCCTTGGCCGCGGCGATCGCCTCCCGGCTGCCGAGGAGCTCGAGGTGGGCGACCCCGATGTTGGTGATCAGGCCCGCCCTGGGTCGGGCGAGGTCGGCCAGGAGCCGGATCTGGCCGGGACCGCGCATCCCCATCTCGACGACGCAGACCCGCGTCTCGGGCCGGATCCGGGCGAGCGTCAGCGGCAGGCCGATCTCGTTGTTGTGACCGTGCTCCGCCGCGACGACGGGCCCGAGCGGCGCCAGGAGGGCGGCGAGCAGGTCCTTGGTGGAGGTCTTGCCGGCCGATCCGGTGACCGCGACGACGAGCGCCTGCGAGCGCCCGCGGTTCTGCGCCCCCAGCGCCTGCAGGGCCGCGATCGTGTCCTCGGCCGCGAGGACCGCCGGGGCACCCGTGGCCAGGGCAGCGGAGACCGCCCCGGGGGGGACCAGGAGCGCGTCCGCGCCGCGCTCCACGGCGCCGCCCAGGTGCTCGACCCCGCCGCGCACGGCGACGAAGAGGTCGCCGCGTCCGGCGCGCCGGGAGTCGCTCGTCAGCCCCTCGACGACGACGTCCGCCCCCCGGATCACGTCGACGCCCGCGAGCTCGCGGGTGCGGATCGGGATCATCCGCGGCTTCCGGCCAGGCCGCCGAGGACCTCGCGAACGGCCTGGCGATCGTCGTACGGGCGCTTGACGCCCGCCGACTCCTGGCCCTGCTCGTGCCCCTTGCCGGCGACGACGACGACGTCACCCGGCTCCGCCTCCGACAGCGCGATCGCGATCGCCGCGGTCCGATCGAGCTCCATCCGGGCCGTCGGCCCCGCGCCGGCCAGGATCGCGTGCGCGATCTCCTCCGGATCCTCCGAGCGCGGGTTGTCGTTCGTCACGATCACCCGGTCGGCCGCGCGAGCGGCGACGGCTCCCATCTGCGCGCGCTTGCCGCGGTCCCGGTCGCCCCCGGCGCCGAAGACGACGGCCAGGCGCCCGCCGGGCGCGACGAGCCGGCGCGCCGCCCCGAGGACGACCCGGAGCGCGTCGGGCGTGTGCGCGTAGTCGACGAGGACGGTGTAGGGCTGGCCGCAGTCGACGCGCTCCATCCGCCCGGGAACGGGTCGGGCGGCGGCGAGCCCCTCCTCGATCGCGTCCAGGTCGATCCCGATCAGGAGGCCGAGGGCGACGGCCGCGAGCGCGTTCTCCACGTTGAAGGGGCCGACGAGCGGGGTCGCCACGCGACGCGTGCCGGCCGGGGTGGCGAGCGTGAAGCGCGTCTCGGCGGCGTCGAGCGCGACGTCGAAGGCGCGGACGTCCGCGTCGGCGGTCACGCCGAAGGCGAGCTCGTGCGGGAGGGCGGCGACGCGCGCGTCGTCGGCGTTGACGGCTCGGGGCGCCCGGCCGTCGAGGAGCAGCGCCTTCGCCTCGAAGTAGGCGTCCATCGAGCCGTGGAAGTCGATGTGGTCCTGGCTGAAGTTCGTGAAGGCGACGGCGGCGAAGCGCGTCCCGTCGATCCGGTGCTGGGCGATCGCGTGGCTCGAGACCTCCATCGAGCAGGCGACGTCACCCGCGTCGAGCATCGACCGGAACGCCTGCTGCAGGTCGGGCGCCTCCGCCGTCGTCCGCACGGTCGGGCTCGAGCGCCCGCCGATCCGCTGCTCGACGGTGCCGAGCAGGCCGGCCGGCCGGCCGTCGGCCTCGAGGATCGAGGCGACGAGGAACGCCGTCGTCGTCTTGCCGTTGGTCCCGGTCACCCCGGCGACGGTGAGGCGCGCGGAGGGCTCGCCGAAGAAGCGATCGGCGATCGGCCCCATCGCGCGGCGGGTCGAGTCGACCACGAGCTGGTCGGCGTCGACGCCGGGGAGCGCCCGCTCGACCACGAGGGCGACGGCGCCGCGTCCGACGGCCTCGGCGGCGAGGTCGTGGCCGTCGCGGTTGGCGCCGGGCACGCAGAAGAAGAGGGAGCCGGGGACGACCCGGCGCGTGTCGTAGGCGAGGGCGGTGATCGAGGCGGCTCCCCCTCCACGCAGGCGGGCGCCGCCGGGGACGGCGTCGAGCAGGCTATGGGCGAGCACGTCGGGCCGTAGCTTACCGGCCGGCTTCCGGCCCACCGGCCGCTCCGTCAGCCCGACTTGGGGACCCCGAGGACCGAGAGCGCGCGCCCCGCGAGCTGGGAGAAGACCGGCGCGGCGACCGCTCCGCCCTGGTGGGAGGCGCCCGTCGGGTCGTCGATCATCACGAGGACCACGACGCGCGGGGCCCGCGCCGGCGCGAAGCCGACGAACCAGGCGCCGTAGTCGGTGTCCGAGTACCGGCCGGTCCGCGGATCGATCTTCTGGGCGGTGCCGGTCTTGCCGGCGACGGTGTAGCCGGGGATCGCCGCGCGGGCGCCGGTGCCCCGCTCGGAGACGACGTGCTCGAGCATCGCGGTCAGCTGACCGGCGACGCGCGCGGAGACGACCCGCGTCCCCGTCGCCTGGGTGACCGGCCGGCCGTCGACGCGATCCACGACGTGCGGGGTCGCCCGGACGCCGCCGTTGGCGATCGTCGCGTACATCGTCGCGAGCTGGAGCGGCGTGACGGCGATCCCCTGGCCGATGGGGACGTTGAGGATCGACGTGCCGCTCCACTGGCTCGCCGGCAGCACGCTCCCGGGGATCTCGCCGGCGAGGTCGACGCCCGTCTTCTGCCCGAAGCCGAAGCGCCGGATCCACTTCTGCAGGTCCTCGCCGCAGTGGTTGACGTACTGGCAGCCCGACGATCCCGAGAGGTACTGCATCGCCGTCCGGACCGTGCCGATGTTCGAGGAGACGCGGAGGATGTCGGCCACGGACAGCACCTCGTCGCCGTGCGACTCGGCGTCGTGGAGGGTGACGTCGTAGAACCTGAAGGTCGACGGCACCTGGATCTTCGTCCGCGGCGTGACCCTGTGCTCGGCGAGAGCGGCACCGATCGTGACCACCTTGAACGTCGATCCGGGTTCGTACTGCTCGGTGACGGCGCGGAGCGGCTGGCCCTTCGTCGTCGCCCCGCCGTTCGTCCGCCCCGTGGCCGAGACGATCGAGAGGATCGCGCCCGTCTTCGGGTCGGCGACGATCGCGGTCGCGTCCTTCGCCTTCGTCGTGTCGACGACGCCGGCGATCAGCTTCTCGGCGTAGCCCTGGATCTCGCGGTCGATGGTCAGGACGAGCCTGCTGCCGTTGGCGGCCGGATCGACCTTGATGGTCCGGATCACGCGCCCGTCGATGTCGCGGACGACCTTCTCCGAGCCGGGACGACCCCGCAGGGCCGACTCGTAGCGCGCCTCGACCCCGTTCAGTCCGACCGGCACGAGGCTCCGGTCGGTGTTGCCGACCGTCCCCACGACCTGGCTGCCGACGGACGACGGGTAGACGCGCTCGTCCTCGCGGGTGTAGGCAAGGCCGACGTTGCGACTGGCCGGCGGCAGCTTCGCGTTCAGGGCGTCGAGCTGCGCCCGGAGGCGGTCGGCGTCGCCGCGGGGGACGTCGTGGGCGAGCTCCACGTAGACGACGCCCGTGGTGTTCAGGAGCCCGAGGACGCGCGTCTCGTCGACGTGCCCGTAGCGGGCGACGAGCCCGGCGACCAGGGTCTTGTCGTGGATCTGGCTCAGCGTCGCCCCGATGAGGACGGTGGCCTGGGTGGACGCGAGCCGGTAGCCCCGGCGGTCGAGGATGTCGCCGCGCTGGGCCGGCAGGGCGATCATCCCCTGCTGCTTGGAGTCGGCGAGGCGGACGAACCGGCCGTGCTCGAGCCCCTGCAGGGCGAACGCGCGGGCGCCGACGGCGCCCAGCAGGAGGACGATGACGACGGTGAGGGCGTTGATCCGCCCGCGGGCGTTGAATCGCCGGCGGCGCCGGGGGGCGCCTGGGCCGCGGCCCCGGGAGGTGCCCGCGCCGCGGGGAGACGGACGGCGCCGACGCTCCGCGGAATTCGCCGACTCGCGCGTCCGCGGTGTCGACGCCGTCGCGGTGCGCGTGCGCCGGGGAGGACTGGACGGGGCCGCCGCACGCGGCCTCGTCCGGCGGACAGGGGCAAAGGGCTCCTCTCCGTCGAACAGGTCGCCGGTGGCTCCGTCGCCGTCGTAGGCGCTGTCGGCGAGGCGCCGGCGGTGGCGTTCCTTCGCGCGCTGCCGCGCCTTGCGCCGCCGCTCGTCGTCCGTCGTCACGCCTGAAGACCGTCCTGCATCGGGACGACCTACCGCGTGGAGGCGCGCTTCCCTGCCTTGATCCGGCCGGGGACGGAGCGGATCGCGTCCGGCGGCGCCCAGACCATGTGGACGGCGCGGGCTGCCGTGTCGATCCGGCCGTCCGAGAGCTGCGTCGCGATGTCGTTCTGGACGTCGGAGGTGTGGACCTGGGTGCTGCGGATCTGCGTCTGGATGTCCGCGGTGTCCATGTTCGCCCGCAGGACGCCGACCTGCAGGCCGACGATGGCGAAGGCCACGAGCCCGATCACCAGCACGACCATCCCGTTCGTCACGGACGAGCGGCCGAGCGCGCGGGTCCGGGCCGTGCGCTGGACGCGCGCCCTGGCGTCCCGCCGCCTCGCCGGGGGAGGCGCCGGACGCGCCGACGCGGAGGGGCGAGCCTGGGGGCGGGGGCGCCCCGCCGCATCCCCGGGCCGCCGGGAGCGCCGACCCGGGCGCCCGCCGGCGTCGATCGCGCTCATGCGGGCCTGCGCTCGGAGAGGGGCGCGGCCGTCCGCTCGGCGACGCGGAGGCGCGACGACTGGGCCCGCGGATTGTCGGCGATCTCCTCGGCGGTCGGCCGGAGCACGCGGGGCGTCAGCACGCGCACCTCGGGCTCGTGGCCGCAGGCGCACACCGGCAGGTCGGGCGGGCAGACGCAACCCCGCGCTCGATCGCGGAACTGCTGCTTGACGATGCGGTCCTCCAGCGAGTGGAAGCTGATGACGGCGATGCCGTCCGCCCGGCCGGAGCGCCTCGAGCGGCCGCCGTGATGCCGTGCTCGAGCGCGCCGAGCTCGTCGTTGACGGCGATCCGCAGCGCCTGGAAGACGCGCTTGGCCGGGTGCCCGTGGCCGAACAGGGCGGGCGTCGGGATGGAGCGGCGGATCACCTCGACGAGGTCGCCGGAGCGCGTGAACGGGCGTTCCTGCCGCCGCCTGACGATCGCACGGGCGATCGGCCGGGCGTACCGCTCCTCGCCGTAGCGGTGGAACAGCCCCGACAGCTCACGCTCGGAGAGCTCGTTGACCAGGTCCGCCGCGGTCGTCTCGTCGCCTGGGTCCATCCGCATGTCGAGCGGGGCATCGGTCGCGTAGGCGAAGCCCCGGTCGAGGTGGTCGAGCTGCATGGACGAGACCCCGACGTCGAGCAGCACCGCGTCGGCCTGCAGCCCGCCCCGGGCGAGCTGGGCGAGCGCATCGTCGTAGCGGGCGTGGATCAGCCGGGCGGAGAGATCGGGATGGCGGTCGGCGAAGGCATCGAAGTACGGGAGGACCGTCTCGTCCCGGTCGATGGCGATGTAGGTGCCGCTGCCGTTCATCGCGCGGGCGAGGTGGCTCGCGTGCCCGCCTCCACCGAACGTGCCGTCGACGACCGTCATCCCCGGCTCGAGATCGAGCCAGGCGACGATCTCCCGGACGAGCACCGGCGTATGGGGTGCATCAGCGATGAGATTCCTTTGCCACAGACTCGGCAGCATCCTCAGCACTCCTTCCGAACTCGGTGAGGCCGGCGTTCCATGCATCCCGGTCCCAGATCTCGATGCGGTCGAGCACGCCGGTGACGACGATCTCCTTGTCGAGCGCGGCGTGCTTGGCCAGCGGCGCGGAGAGCGCGAGCCGGCCCTGCCGGTCGAGCTCCACCTCGGCGGCCGACCCGTAGAGGAACCGCTGCATCCACCGCCCCTGTTGCGTCAGCGGGTCGAGGCGGGAGAGCTCCCGCTCGACGAAGGTGTTCCACGTCCCCTTGGGGAAGAGCGAGAGGCAGCCGTCGAAGTAGCGGGTCACCACGGCGCCCTCGGCGAACGCGGCCCGGAGGCGCGCCGGCACCGTCATTCGGTTCTTCTCGTCCAGTCGCTGTTCGAACTCGCCCAGGAGCATGCGGTAGGTCCTCCACTATGCCCCACTGTACCCCACGGTTCCCCACATGGCAAACCTCCGGCTCCACCATCCGCGGCCGCGGCGGGTCGACGGCGGGCCGCCGGCGAGACGGCGACGAGCGCCTTCGCCGCCTCTACAGTCCCGCCATGCCGGAGGACGTGGCCGCGGAGCTTCGCCAGGGCTTCGAGACGATCCGCCAGGAGCTCGATCTGCCGGGCGCGTTCCCGGTCGTCGTCGAGGCCGCGGCCGCCGAGGCCGCGGCGCGAGGCCCGGCTCCCCTCCCGGACGGCCGGGCGCGCGTCGACGCACGCGACGTCGAGTTCCTGACCCTCGATCCGCCGGGCAGCCTCGATCTCGATCAGGCGCTCGCGCTGGAGCGCGACGGGGACGCGATCGTGCTGCGGTACGCGATCGCCGACGTGGGAGCGTTCGTGGAGGCCGACGGGGTCGTCGACCGGGAGGCGTGGCGTCGCGGGGAGACCTTCTACGCACCCGACGTCCGCATCCCGCTCTACCCGACCACGCTCTCCGAGGGGGCGGCGAGCCTCCTGCCGGGCGTGGAGCGCCCGGCGTTCCTCTTCACGGTCCCGATCGCCGAGGATGGCACGGCCCGCCTCGCGTCGCTGGAGCGCGCGGTGATCAGGAGCGGGGCCAGACGGGCCTACGCCAAGGTCGCCGAGCGCCCGATCCCGTTGCTGCAGGAGGCCGGGGAACGGCTGGCCGCCGCCGCCCGTGCCCGGGGCGCGATCGAGTTGCACCTGCCGGAGACGGAGGTCGTACCGGTGGAGGCGGCCGGCACGGGCCCCGGCTACCGGGTCGAGGTGGAGGATCGGCCTCCCTCCTCCGACTGGAACGCCGAGCTCTCACTCGTGACCAACATGCTGGTCGGCGGCCTCCTCGTCGCCGGCTCCGTCGGGATCCTGCGGACGATGTCGCCGATGGGCGACGCCGAGCTCCGCAAGCTCCGCCGGATCGCCGCTGCGCTGGGCGTCCCGTGGCCGGACGGCACGCCACTGGCCGTGGTCGCCGAGGCCGTGCAGGGAACGACGCCGCGCGAGATCGCCTTCCTCCGTGCCGCGCGCCGGGCGCTCGGCCGCGCCTCCTATCGCGCTCTGCCCCTTGCCGACGGCGAGCAGGCGACGCACGCGGCGGTCGGAGCGCCGTACGCGCACGCGACCGCCCCGATGCGCCGGCTTGCGGATCGCGACGTCCTGGAGACCGCCTGGCTCCTGACCGAGGGACAGGAGGTGCCGGCGCCGCTGCGAGCACGCCTCGACCGCCTCCCCGAGGTGATGGATCGCGCCGATGGGCTGGCCGGGCGCCTGGACGCGCGCGTCGTCGACCTCGTCGAGGCGGCCATGCTCGCCGGACGCGAGGGTGAGGTCTTCGAGGCGACGGTCACGACCGCGACCGGAGCCGACGCGGACGTGCAGATCGCCGAGCCACCGGTGCGGGCGCGGGTCCGTCTCGCCGCTCCCGCGAAGGCGGGCGACGTGGTGCGCGTTCGCGTCGTCAGCGCGCGGGTGCCCGGCGCGAAGATCGAGCTCGGCCCCGCGTAGACCGCCCGTTTGGCGCCGCTGCTCACCGGGCGTCCGAGCCCGCGACCGCCGACGCCGCCGCGACGCGGCGGGCAGCAACCGGACCCGGAGCACGAGCGCGTGGCGCTGCCGGGCCGTCGGTGATCGTCCGGCGGGACGCCGCGCTCCGCGGCGAACGGCGAGCCTCTCGACCTGTTGGCTCGTTCCGTCCGGGCGCGGTCCGCGCCGGCGCTCGCGCAGCCGCCGGTGGCGGGGCTGGTCGGCTGCTCCCGATGTGTCGGGCCTGCCCGGAAAGCACCCCTGTCGGTGCGGAATCTCGCGGGTACACACTGGAGTTCCGCACCTGCCCGGGAAGGCGCTGCGGCAGCGGGACCAATGAGATCGGCGCGGCGCGACGGTCCCCAGGTCAGGAGGCGACGGCGACGATCGCGGTGTTCGTGCCCCTGATCTCGTCGCCCGAACCGGTGCCGAGCTCGGCCCTCAGCCGGGCGGCCAGCACCGCAACGACCTCGTCGGCGCGATCCTCGTCGCCGGCGAGCATCGGCGTCCCCAGCAGCATGCCGCGGGCCGCGTCGTCCGCCGACCCGAGTCGCACCTCCGCGGTCAGCGACTGGAGGTCGATGGCTCCGAAGCCGGCCGTCCCGAGGTCGCTCCGGATCGCATCCTGGTCGAAGTACGCATAGGCCAGCCGGCCGAAGAACGACGATTCGACCCCCAGTGACGAGCGGACCGCCTCGTCGCCCAGCCGCGAGAAGTCGTTGTGGCGCGAACGAGTCCCACACCACGACGACGAACCGGCCGCCCGGCTCCAGCACTCGTCGAGCCTCGCGGTAGGCCGTCACCCGGTCCGGGAAGAACATCGCCCCGAACTGGCACACCACCGCCGCGAAGCTCGCGTCCTCGAAGGGGAGCGCCTGGGCGTCCGACTGGCGCCAGACGACCCCCGATGCTGGGTCCTTGCCAGCGGCGTAGTCGAGCATGCCCTGGCTGAGGTCGGTGGCGACGATGCGGGCCGACGGCAGTCGGCCGACCAGTGCGGAGGTCAGCAAACCGGTCCCCGCGGCGGTCTCCAGCACCCTCGCCGGGTCGGCGGCGGCCACGATGTCGGCGACCTGAACGACGAATCGGGCGAAGAGGACCGGGCCGAGGAGGCCGTCGTACACTCCGGACATCGCGGCCGTGTAGTCCCGGTCGAGGTCGGACATCGGGCTCTACCCTCTCGTGGCTTCGGGAGCCGTGGCCGAGAATGCCAGAAGACCCGGAGCTGTCAAGATCAGGGTGAAGCGGACCGCCAAGATCCGCCATTGGTACCGTCGCATCGTCGTCGCCGGCTCGACCACCCGGCTCGACGGTCGCGAGGCTCTCAGCGAGGCGAGCCGCGAGACTCAGAGCGGCGACGGAGCGGAGGCGTCCGCCCCACTCCCGGACGCCGGGCGTCCGCCGGTCGCGGTCGTCGACGGCGATGGTTCACGCCGTGCTCGACCGGGAAGGCGGCGGGGCGTTCCGGCGCGGGTACCGGGCGCCACATGAGGGGGCTCGGGCCGCGGAGACCAGCCGCGGAGACAGCCGCGGTGGCGCTGCCCGCTCCCCGCGGAGCCTCGCCCAGAGGAGGTTCGTCGGATGCGCGCCGAGCGGGCGGCATACGCCCCACCCCGTACGCCGGACCGTCCGAGGGCCGACGGCGGTCAGGTGGGGACGCCGTGCTCGGCCGCGAAGGCGGCGAGCCGCTCGACCTGCTGGTCCATCGTTCCCGTCCAGGCGGGTGGTGCGAGCCCCCGCTCCCGCAGCCGTCGATCGAGCTCGCCCACGCGTTGGCGGCTGAACAGTCCGGCGGCCAGCTCGAGCGCCTCCTCGCGGGTCTCCGCCCGCAACTCGGTCGGGACCTCCCCCGGCCGCGGCTGCAGGACGACCCACCAGCCCGTCGGCCGATCGGGCTTCAGGTACACGCGATAGCCATGGGCGGCGAGCCGCCGCCGGAGGAGCGTCAGCGCGTCGGTCTGGAACGGCTCGGACACGCCCTCAGCGTATCGCGAGGCCGTGGCCCCGGCCAGGATCGATACCCGTACGCGGCGCCTCGGGATCCGATCGGAACGACGAAGGGTCCCGCTCGAGACGAACGAGCGGAACCCTCCGAGCGGCACGTACGGGGGCGGCCGAGCCGCCCGACGCCGAGCTAGACCGTGTGCTCGTCGAGCCGGAGATCGGCGACGAGCCGGGCCTTCGGCTTGGCGCCGATCGTCTTCTCGACGACGTTGCCGTCCTTGAAGAGCGCCACCGTCGGGATGGACATGACCCCGAACTTCCCGGCGAGGCCGGGCTCGGCGTCGACGTCGAGCTTGGCGACCTTGACCTTGCCCGAGTAGTCGGTGGCGAGCTCGTCGACGATCGGGCCGAGCTGGCGGCACGGGCCGCACCACTCCGCCCAGAAGTCGACGAGGACGGGGACGTCGGACTCAACGACCTCGGACTGGAAGTTCGTGCTCGTGATGTTGAGCGCAGCCACTGCGCATTCCTCCTGGATCCCTCATCGGATCCGCTGGGCGATTCTGGTGTTTGGCGGCACCCGCGCGGAAAAGCCGGGGCCTCATCCATGAAGACGCCGAGCGGATGCCGAACATTCCCGCGCCGCGACGAGGGCGCCCTCGGAAGGCCACCCCGGCCCCGGCGTCGGGTCAGGGCCTCCCGAAGCCGACGATCCACGGGTCCACCCGCCACCCTGCGCGCTCGTGGCGGACCACCGCCTCGAGCCCGGCGAATCCACCCGAGTTGCCCTCGATCGTCGTCAGGGTCTCCTCCGAGGCCGCGATCACGATCCCGACGTGCCAGCTCCACGGATAGTGGTAGACGACGATGTCGCCGGGCTCGGGATGGGCGAAGGCGCGGTCGGTGAAGCGTCGGCGCGCGAGGAAGACGGAGCGGATCGTCTCGGCTCCGGCGACGCGCCATCCCGAGAGGCCCTCGTGGAGCGGCTTGCCGGCCGCCCGGAGGACCCAGGAGACGAAGTCGGCGCACCACGGCTCGCGGTTTCCCTGCGTGAACGCCATGATGGCCGGCGCGTAGTCCTCGCTGACCTCCCTGATCCCGCGGGCCTCCTGGGCAACCGCGACCCTGACGATCAACTGGTTGTCGCCTCCGGCTCCCGTCGACGCGGCGGCCGCGCCGGCGAGGAGGGGACGGACGGCGGCCGCGTCGCGCAGCGAGCCGGACACCGGCCGTCGAGCGCCGGCCCATTCCCGGACGCCGCCGATCGCCACCACGAGCAGGAGGACGCACGCTGCGGTCGCCCCGAGCCAGTCGAGCGTCGCCTGCCCCCGCCGGCTTCCTCGCCATCCTCGCTGCACGACGGCAGGCTCCTCGCGATCCGCCGGCCCGATCGGGACCGGAGGCGCGCCCCGGTCGCGCCGTGCACACGCGGGCGTCGCGCTCCGGCGTTCGATTGCGCGCGGAGCGTCGTCTCCGGCGCGGTCTGCGGCGTAGAATCGCGCCGATGCAGAAGCGATACGACGCGGACCTGCCGAGGATCGAGGGCGCTCGGATCGCGATCCTCCAATCGAAGTGGTACGGCGAGGAGACGGGCCGGATGGCGCGGATCGCGACGGAGCTCCTGGAGGAGGCGGGAGGCGTCGTCGAACTGCACGTCCTGCCGGGATCGCTCGAGCTGCCGATCGCGGCCCGCACCCTGGCAGAGCTCCGTCCGGGGGCCTACGCGGCGATGATCGCGCTCGGCGCCGTCCTCAAGGGCGACACCTTCCACTTCGAGCTCGTCGCCGAGGGCTGCGCCCAGGGGCTCGCCCGGGTGAGCCTGGAGCACGGCATCCCGATCCTCAACGAGGTGCTGCCGTGCTACACCCGGGAGCAGCTCGTCGCGCGCACCTCCGACGACGACCACAACAAGGGCATCGAGGCTGCCCAGGCCGCCGCCGAGATCATCTCCTGGCGGCGTTCGCTCGAGTAACGCATCACGCGGGCCCGCCACGGCGCCGCGCGCCTCTCGTTCACGTCGCCGCCATGGGCGAAGCCGCTCGACCCACGGGCAGCCTCGGAACCGCGCGCCGACATGGGTGCGATGGTCGCTCCTGAGGCAGGCCGGCGCCCGCCCGCCGGGGAGCCGAGGGTCATCCGAACCGGGCCGTTCGGCCGGAGGCCCCCGTCGGGCCGCGGTCGGCCGGTGGAGTTCCCCAGGACGCCCGTCTCCGCTCTGAGGCGGCCGCACGCACGCCTCTGCGCGGCCAGCCGAAGCTACGCCCGGAGCGCCCCGAGCAGCGTCAGCGCCTGCGCGCCGACGATGAGGATCAGCGAGGCAGGCGCCAGAACGGTCGAGATCACCAGAGTGACCCGAGGCGAGACACGGGCGATCTGGATCCGGATCGCCGTCCGCCGCCGATCCCGCTCGTCCCGGGCGAGGACGACGAGCGCGGGCGCGAGCGGGGTGCCGAGCTCCTCCGACGCACTCAGGCAGGCGGCCAGCGGGCGGAGCACGCTCGGACGCGCCTCGCGGATCGCCTCGGAGAGGGACGGGCCCGTCGGCGCCTCCGACTGTCGGACGGCGCGCCGGACCAGGGAGCCCAGCGGCTCGGCGAGGTGGCCGGAGACGACGCCGAAGGCCCGGTGGGTGGGCGCTCCGCTCTGGAGCGCGGATGCCACGAGTTCCAGCGCATCGGGCAGGTCGCGGAGGAGCGCCGCGTCGAGTGCCTCCTCGGCGAGGCGGTGCCGTCGGGCACTGAAGAAGCGGGCCAGCGCGAGGCCGCCGAGCACGCCGGCGAGGAGCCCCGCGGTGCCCCCGGAGACCAGACCAGCAACCAGGGCACAGGCGAACCACACGGAATCGACGAGCCCGATCCCTCCGGCCGGCAGTCGTCCTGCCGCGCTCACCGCAGGGCGCCCGCGAGGATGCGGTTGACGACGAGCAGCCCGATCACCGTCAGCGTGAGCGAGATCCCGAGGATGGCCAGACCTGCCCCGGTCGTGACGAGTGCCCGCAGGGAAGCCCGGTCCGTGAGCGCGAGGGTCGCGAGGGCGATCCCCGGGACGGCGGGGACGATCCGCGTCGTCAGCTTGGCCTGGGCGGTCGCGATCTCCAACTCCCCGCGCAGCCGATTTCGGTCGGCGAGGCCCTCGGCGAGCGCCTCCAGGGCGTGCACGAGATCGCCACCGAGCTCCACGTTGACGGCGACGGCGGCGCGCAGAAGGCGAGCGGCGGCGCCCGGTCCGAGCTCGTGGAGCGCGGCGTCCGGATCATCTCCGGCGACGATGCGGTCGGCCGCCCGCGCGAGAGCCGCCGCACTGCGCTCGTCGACCGCGTCGGCGGCTCGCCGGAGCGCGGGACCGATGGGCAGCCCGGCGGCGAGGGAGCGGGCGAGCGCGCGCGCGACCGCCGGGAGCTCGGCGTCGGGCACGGCGGCGACATCGGGCCGGCGCCTGGAGGACAGCCGCCGTCGCGGACCGTGGTCGGCTCCGGCCACCTGGCCCTGGGCCGAGCGTCCGACCGCCATTGCCGGCCGGCCCACGTCCCGCTGACGGAGGGCCGGAGTCACGGCCGCCCCGCCGTGCGCTCGAGTGGCGGGCACGTCGTCCAGGCCTCGCCCTCGAGACGGACGCCGACGACCGCGGTGATGATCCGGCGACCGTCTCGCTGCCGCTCCTGATGGACGACCGCGTGGACCGCGGTCGACACCTGCTCCCGCACCGCGGCGTGGGGCAGGTCGACGCCCCCGAGGAGCGCCATCGTCTCGAGCCGGCGCATCGCGTCGGTGGGCCCGTTCGCGTGGATGGTCGAGAGCGACCCGTCGTGGCCGGTGTTCATCGCCATCACGAGATCGATCGCCTCGCCGCCGCGCACCTCGCCCACGATGATGCGATCCGGCCGCATCCGCAGCGCGTTCCGGACGAGGTCGCGGATGGTCACGGCGCCCCGACCCTCGACGCTCGACGGCCGTGTCTCGAGCCGGACCACGTGCGCCGACTGGACCACGAGCTCGGCCGCATCCTCGACGGTGACGATGCGCTCGCCGGCGTCGAAGAACGTGGCCAGCGCTCCCAGGGTCGTCGTCTTCCCGGAGCTGGTGCCGCCGGAGACGACGACGTTCAGCCGGCGGCGCACGAGCTCGGCGATCGTCTCGGCCTGCCCGGCGGTCGCCGTGCCGAGGCGGACGAGGTCGTCCATCCGGAGCGGGCGGGCCCCGAAGCGGCGGATCGTCAGGAGCGGGCCGTCGACGGCCACCGGGGGCAGCACGGCATTCACCCGGGAGCCGTCCGGTAGCCGGGCGTCGACCAGTGGCATGGAGTCGTCGATGCGACGGCCGCAGGCGCCGACCAGGCGCGAGATCGTCGCCCGCAGCTCCGTGGCGTCGCGGAACCGCACGTCCACCCGATCGAGCCGGCCCGCCACGTCCGCGTAGACCGTCTCGGGACCATTGACGAGGATCTCCGACACGCCCGGATCCGCCAGCAGGGCGGCGAGCGGCCCACCCAGGCGTTCGAGGCTCATGGCGCCGGTCCGGCGGAGGCGTGCATCAGCACCGGACGCAGGGCGGCGACCAGCCGGCGCTGTCCCTCACCCTCCGGCGCGCGGACGCGCTCCACGACGATGTCCGCCCCGCGCCGACCGGCCGCCGCCGCGACCCGATGGTGGAATCCGCCGCCGCGGCGGCCGAGCGATCCCACGACGACGATCCGCGTCTCCGGTCGGGCGAGACGCGCGAACCGCTCCGCCGCAGCGTGGCCACGAGCCGTCCGCTCGGCCGGTGCGACCACCACGATGACGTCCGCCTCGGTGATCGCCTCGAGCGCCGGCCCGGAGCCCCGCCCGGCGTCGACGACGACGACCTTCTCCCGCCGGCACGCCTCCCGCAGGACCGCGCCGCAGGCGCCGGGGGGAACCGTCCAGGCGAGATCCTCAGCGGGAGCCAGCCGGGCCAGGCGGATGTCTCCGATCTCCTCGATCAGCCCGTCGAGCAGGCGCCGGGGGTCGCCGCCGCCGGCCAGGCCGACGGAGGCGGATGCGGGGCGGAGACGGTCACCCAGCTGACCTCCGGCGAGGTCGAGATCGACCAGCAGCGCATCCGCGGCCCGGGCGAGCGCGAGGGCGATGGTCGTCGTCCCGGCGCCGCCGGTCCCACCCACGACCGCCACGAGCGACCCGACCGCGCCGTCGCCGGCCCCGTCGCTGCGAGCCGACGAGAAGCTCCCGGCCGAGGTGATGGCCCGTCGCAGGGCGAACGCATCGGCATCGGGGCCGACGCAGCCCCGCGCACCGGCCTCGAGCGCGGCCCGGAGGCCGGCGGGCGTGTCGCCCTCGTCGATCACGAGGACGACGGGCCGCTGCCGCCCGATCGAGGAGGCGGCGGCCATGGCGTCGTCCGTCTCCGCCGCGACCACGACCACGTCCCCGAGCGTCGGGTCCGGTGTCGGCGCGAGCTCGATCCCCGGCGCGTCGCGCAGGACGGCGCGAGAGCGCGCGACGCGCTCGGCGGAGCCCACGAGGGCGACGCGCGTCACGACGGCACCGGCAGAGGGCCGGGGAGCGACACGACCGCCTGCGTCCCGCGGGGCTCGACCGGCCGGAACTGCAACTGCCCTCCGTGGGCATCGACCAGGTCCCGGGCGATCGCCAGCCCGAGACCCGTTCCGGAGAGCGACTCCTCACCGCGCTCGAAGGGCTGGAGGAGGCGCTCGGCCTGGCGCGGGTCGACGCCCGGCCCCTCGTCGGCGACGGAGATCTCGACCCGCCCCTCCGCGATGGTCGCACCGAGCACGACCGCCGTTCCCGGCGGTGCGTGGTTGATCGCGTTCGTGGTGAGGTTGGTGAGGATCTGCACGAGGCGCCGGCGGTCCGCGCGGACGGTGCCGGGACCCAGTCCATCGCGGCGGACGAGCCGGACCTCGCGTCCCTCCGCGAGCGTGCCGAGTCGTTCGGCGACCTCATCCAGGGCCGCGGTCGCATCCTCGAGGCGAAGGTCCAGCCGCAAGGCCCCGGCCGACGCCTCGGAGACCGTCATCAGGTCGTCGACGAGCGCGGCGAGGCGATCCGTCTCGAGCTCGATCCGGCGCAGCCGGGCGCGCGCGACCGGCGATCGCTCGTGCCGGCCGAGCGTGTAGGCGTAGCCCCGGACCACCGTCAGCGGCGTTCTCAGGTCATGCGAGATCTTGGCGATGAACGTCCCCCGTGCCCGCTCCAGGGCCTCCAGGTGCTCGGCCATCTCGTCGACGTGGCGACCGAGCACGCCGATCTCGTCGGCGCCGTCGACGCCCGTGCGGACCCCGGTCTCGCCGCGCGCGATCCTCCTCGTCGCCTCGGCCACGAACCCGACCTGGCGTTGGTACACCGTGAGCGAGCGCCGGATGATCCACGCTCCGCAGACGGTCGCGAGAACGGTCGCCGCGAGGATGGCCACGAGCCCGGCGCCCTCGATGACCGGCCTCCGCGTCCGTCGGGAGGTGACGAGCCGCCCGTCCCCGGTCGAGGCGACCGCCCATGCATGGTGGGTGGTGTGGCCGGATCGGAGGTAGGAGCGGGTTCGCGCGCCGGCGACGTCCCGGGCGTCGAGCCGGACTCCGCCGACGACCTGCCCCGATCGCGGCTGAGCGATGACCCCCGTCGAGGTCGCCCGTGACTCGCCACCGGCTCTGAGCGACTCGGCAGCGGCGAGGACGCGGACCCGGGCCTCATCCTCCAGGCGGGCATCCTCCATGAGGGCCGCCGGCAGGATCACCACGGCCAGCACGACCGCGACCACCGCGATGATGGAGACGGTGACTGCGGCGAGCGCGTTGTCGCCCCACGACTCGGCGCGCCGGGGCCAGGCGGAAGCGATCATCCGCCGGCGCGGAGCGAGTACCCCACGCCCCAGCGGTTGATCACGTAGCGGGTGGTGTCGTCGATCGTCTCGAGGCGGCGGCGGAGGCGCGAGGCGTGGGAGTCGAGCGTCCGCGTCGAGGACCCCGGGCCGTAGTCCCAGACGGCGCGGAGGAGATCCTGCTTCGAGAACACCCGCAGGGGATCGCGCGCCAGCGTCAGCAGGAGGTCGAACTCCTTGGCCGGCAGCTCGAGCCGCATGCCGTGGAGGCTCGCCGCGCGTCGCCCGGCATCGACGGCGAGACCGTCGTGGGAGATCACCTCGGCGTCTCGCCGCCCGTCGAGGCGGGCGCACAGGGCCCGGATCCTCGCCAGGAGCTCGGGGTAGTGGAACGGTTTGACGACGTAGTCGTCCGCGCCGCGCTCGAAGCCGCGGACACGATCGCGATCCTCGCCGCGGGCCGTCAGGACGATCAGCCCCATCGTCGACCGGCCGAAGGCGCCCTCCCTGATCCGCCGGCAGAGGTCCAGCCCCGAGCCGTCGGGGAGGGCGATGTCCACGAGGGCGACGTCCGGCTGATGGCGCGCCAGCTTCTCGGTCCCCTCGGCGAACGATCCGGCGACCTGGACCGCGATGTCGTCCGCGCGGAGGTTCTCGCACAGGAAGTCGACGATCGCGGGTTCGTCTTCGATGACGAGCACGGTGGTCGGCATGGCGTGACCTCGTTCCCGGGATGCGCCGCTCGGGCGCGCCCCGCCGGATGTTCGATCGGCCGACCCGATGCCGGCCACACGGCGAGCGTACGGTTCGATCCGACGGGCGACAAGCCACTTTGGCCAGTTGCGTGTGCCCGGCCACACACTGCGCGTCTTCCGTGCGTTTTCCGCGGAGGAGACGCCAACCGGAAGCGGCGAATCGCCCCGTCAACCCGCCGGGATCGTTCGCGCGCTGACCTCGCCCCGGACGGACGGACGCTAGGTCGAGATCTCGAGGCGGTCACCGAGCCGGATGCCGAGACGGGAGGACTCCCCGGCGGCGACCTCGACGATCATCCTCGCACCCCGCTGGCGGACGATCCGGCGGCGGCCGACGGCCGGTTCGATGCGGAGGACCGCGCCCTCCCGATCGCAGAAGATCGCGTCGAACGGGAACCGCATGCCGAACGAGTGGATCGCCCCGAACGGGTCGCGGACGACGAACGCGGAGCCGGCAGGCAGCGAGTCGCGCCCGAGCAGCCCGCGAGCGTTCGCCGGCGAGAGGGATCGAGGGCGGGAGAGCACGCGGGCGAGGCGCACGCCGTCTTCGGCCCGGACGAGGAAGATGGTTTCTCCCGCTCCTATAATCGGGTCCATGACTCCTCCGCCCCAGGACGGGATCGTGCTCTCGGGGGCCGATTGTACGCTCGCGTTCTCGGGCCAGGGGTTCTCCTTCTCGCACGAGGACCTGGCCCGCCGTGCCCTCGTGGCGGCGGCCGAGCTCGGCCTTGCGGGCCCGGCGGCGGACCGCGAGCCCGGCGCCGCCCGCGATTTCTCGGCCCTGGTCCTCACCGGTCGTCTCGCGTCACCCGAGAGCCCGGCCGGCGACGCGGCGATGACCTTCGCGACGGACAGCATCGTGGGCGGCGTGCCCGAGCTCGTCTACTGGCTTCGCAAGCTCGTCTTCCGGACGGCCTGGGTGGACGCGCGCGTGACCGACGGGCGGATCCAGGTGCGCTACGACGAGCGGCGGGGCACCTTCTCGTACACCGCGGAGGGGCTCGATCTGGCGCCGACGCGCCGCGACGACCTGCCCGGCTGGGCTGGTCGGGCCGCCGAGGGCCGGACGTCGGCGTGAGCGAGGCCCCGGACGGGCCGATCGACCCCCAGGCAGCGTTGAGGGCCGCCCGCGAGGACGCCGCTCGGCGGATCGCCGAGCTGCGCCGCTCATCCGAGCTCCCACCCGCGCCCGCGCTTCCCGACCTACGGAGCGTGCTCTCCCGCGCCGAGGAGCACGTCTCGGAGATGCGCGACACCGCCGTCGAGCTGAAGGCGGTCCTGCCAACTCGGGTGGAGGCCGCCGTCTCCCGCGCGCTCGCGGGAAGCGAGGGGACCTCGCTCGGCCGGCAGGTCGAGGACCTGCGCCGGCTCGCGCTCGAGACCTCCGCCGAGATGGGATCCCTCGCGCGCGACGTGCGGGACGACCAGGTCGGGCGCGTCGAGGACCTCGAGACGATGGTCGATCTGATCGCGACGTCGGCCACCGTCGTCCGTGCCGACGTCAGCCGCGTCGAGGCGGAGCTCGCGGAGACGCGCCGCGCGCTCGCCCTCCTCGGGCAGACGCTTGCCGCGGTCGGCGACGCCGTCGCGGCCGTGTCGGCCAAGCTCGATCGCCCCGTCTCCCTGACGCTGACGCCGGAGGCGTCGGGGCAGGAGGGGCCACGGAGGTCGGACGGGGCCGACCCCCCCGAGCCGATGCGCCCGCTGCCCTCCGCCCCGTTCTGATCCGCCCCGAGGGTCGGACCGGACCGCCGCCGGGGTCCTCCCGGAGGGGCGGCAGGCGGCCAGCCCAGGCTGGTGCGAGGCGAGTCCGGAGACTGATCGTCGACGGTCGGCGACCGTTCCGCCACGAACGGCGCGACCGGCGCGGGCACCGTCGCGTGGTCGTCCGGCCCGCGCGACACGCGCGCGCTTGCGCGGAGAGGAGCGGGTCTCCACGGCGGCGACGCTCCGGCGATGGACCAACGGGGCCAGTCGACCGTCGAGTATCTGGCTCTCCTGACCCTGCTCTGCGCGTTGCTCGCCGTCGCCATCCTCACCGCCGGCGCGCGCCGGCTCGGCGCGGTCGTGATCGCGCGTATCGAGGCGGCGATCGTCGGCGACGACGGGTCCGCGGCGCCGGCGAGGGCGGTCGACCTCGCCAGAGCGGCCCTGGCGGGCGACGAGCGCGGCTCGGCGTCGACGAGCGACGCGCTGATCCTCCTGCGGTCCGCCCTCGGCCGCGAGCAGGGCGACTCCGTGTTCGACGCCATGGTCCTGTCGGTCGTCCGGGCCCGGAGGCCCGACCTCTTCGCCGCCCGCTCGTACGTCCTGCTGCCTGCCCTCTCGCCCGACGAGCTCCGGGATGAGCGCCGCGGAGTCCTTCTCAGGATCGCGCCCGCCCGGGGAGACGACCGATCGGTCGAGACGACCTCCGAGGACGGTGCCAGCCGGGTCCGCCTCCTCACGCAGGCGGACGAGGCGCGCGGGCTCCTCGTCGCCGCCGGCGACAGGGATGCGGCCCGGCGACAGAAGGAGTGGCTCAGGGCACTCGGGCCGCTCGCGATCGCCGGCGTCGCGGCGCTGGCGCCGGAGGCCGCCGCGGGTGGCGCGATCGCCGGGCCGGAGGCCGTGGCCGCGGCCGGGAAGGGAGCCCTCGAGGCAAGCGCCGTGGCCGACCTGATCGACCGCGTGCGGTCCGGCCAGCGTGCGGTCTACCCCCCGGCCACGCGCCGGGGAGATCTCGTCGTCTGCCTGCCCGTGCTCCGGATCAACCGCTCGGGCGAGTCGCCCCCGGTCCCGGGGGTCCCCTACACGAACCGGGTGCCGACCGGCGGGCCCGTGGCGACCTCGTTCGCGCTCTGGCACAGCGTCGTCCTTCGTGCGGGCGTGGTCATCGACGAGGAGGTGACCCGTGAGTCGCCCTGTGACGACGCGCGGACGTGGTGAATGCGGCCAGGCGGCCCTCGAGTACGTCGGCCTGCTCGTCCTCGTGGTCGCGATCTTCGCGCTCGCGCTCTACCGGGTCCAGCTGTCAGCGGCGGGCAGGGCCGTGGCGGGGGCGGTCGCAGCGGCCTTCTCCGGATCCCGATCGGACCCCTCGATCGGCCGCGCGCGAACAGAGCTCGAGGCCGCGATCACCGGTGACGGACTCTCACTGCCCCTGGCGGTCGAGCGCGCCGAGGAGGCGCTCGGCGGAAGAGCTCCGTCGCTCCTCCGTGAGGAGCTGCTGGCCCGGCTGCCGGATGGCGCGAGGGTGCTCCTCCGGCCCGACGGCGGGCACGTGGATCCGGCGACCGGCGCCCCCGTAGCGGTTGTCCGCACCGGGTTCGGCTTCCATGTCGTGACGCCGTCGGATGAGGCCCGAGGACGCGGGCTCTACCAACCTGACCTGCACCTCGTAGACGTCGGAGACTTCGCCGTCGGGGCCGGCCTCGACGCTGCCGCGGGTCGGGCCGCCGAGGCGGCGGCGTCGGCGCTCGGGAGGAGCCTCGGCGGCCGCGGCCTTCTCGGATCCTGGAGCGGGTCGGCGGGCCGGACCGCCATCGCCGAGGGATCAGGTGAGACGGCGGCCGCCGTGGCGGGGCAGTTGCTCCGCGACGCCGCGGGGAACCGTTCGGTCGAGGGCGCCGCCGCGCGCGCTCTTGCCTCCTTCACCGCCGCGTCGAACGAGGCGTTGCCGCCGATCGGCGCCCAGTCCGGCGACGTCATCGTCTGCACCACGGAGCGCACGCTCGCCGTTCGCCTCGACCGAACCGCGTACGGCGCGCCGAGGCTCGTCGCCGTGGGCTTCCGCCCGGGCGTCGGGGCCTACACCACGGGGACGCTCTCCGATTCCTCGCTCTGCCGTCCGACCTGAATCCGGCCGGCGGAGCGTGCGGTCCGTCTGCCGAGAAGGAGGATCCCGGCCGCGGGTCGTTCGTCCGACCCGGGCCCGAGGGTCCGGTCGTTCTGAACGCGACCGTCGGTAGGACGAAGACGACGCGGATCACGGATGAGCACGCGCCCCGGGGCTCGGCCAGCGGGAATGACGTCTTCTGGGGCCTTCGCGGGCGGCACGGCGATGAGGCGGCGCCATCCGTCCGCCCGGTGGATCGAGCCCCCGTCGTCGGCGTTGGCGGCCCGCGACGGGCGGTGACCTGGCCGGACCGAGCCTTGCCGCGACGGTCGGCGGCGGCCGCGACCAGAGCCCGATCCCCGTTGGCCCGAGGGTCGACCGGATATCGTCGGGCGATGCGGTCGAGGCCGGTCACGTTGTTCCGGGTGCTCGACCACATCCGTTCGAGCCTCTGGTTCATCCCAGTCCTCTGCGTGCTCGCGGGCGTCCTCCTCTCGTTCACGACGCTCTGGATCGACGACGTCTTCGATCACGGGTTGATCCCGCAGTCGCTCACCGGCGGGCCGGACGCCGCCCTCGCGATCCTCTCGGCTGTCGCGACGTCGATGGTGAGCCTGGCCGCCCTCGTGCTGACGATCACGATGGTCGTCGTCCAACTCGCCATGGGCCAGTTCTCGCCACGGATCGTGCAGAGGATTCTCCGCGACAAGCCGAGCCAGCTGGCGATCGGGATCTTCGTCGCCACGTTCGCCCACGCCATGCTCGCGATGCGCGACGTCCGAGTCGGGGGCGGTGGTGGTGGTGGCGGCGGCGGAGGCAACGGCACGGTGCCCGGGCTCGCGGTGATCGTCGCGTTCCTGCTCGTCCTGGTCTCGATCGCGGTGCTCGTCCTCTACGTCCACCACATCGGCCGCTCGCTCCGCGTCTCCGCGCTCATCGAGCTCGTGGGCAAGGACACGCGCGAGCAGCTCGACGCGACGTACCCGGATCGAGGACAGCCGTACGAGCCGCCGGACGGGATCCCGTTCCTCCGTGCGCCGACCTCCGGCGTCCTCTGCCACATCGACTTCGACCGACTGGTCGAAGCTGCTCGCACCGCCGATTGCCGACTGGAGCTCGTGCCGGCGTTCGGAGAGTTCACCGCCTCGGGCGCGCCGCTCCTACGCGTCGTCGAGGGCGACCCCTCCCGCCTCGCGGACAACCTCACCGACGGGATCGTCCTCGGCCTCGAGCGGACCCTGGAGCAGGATGTGGCCTACGGCCTGCGCATGCTCGTGGACATCGCCGAGCGGTCGCTCGCGGACTCGCCGTTCCTCGACCCGACCACCGCCGTCCAGGCCATCGACCGCCTGCACGACTGCCTGCGGCACCTCGCCCGGCGCCCCTTCCCGGATGGCAGCCATCGGGACGAGGAGGGGGTGGTCCGACTCGACGTCCGCGTCATGTCCTGGGAGGCGTACGTCCGTCTCGCCTTCGACGAGATCCGGCAAGCGGGCGCCGCCTCGCCGCAGATCGCCCGCCGGCTCCGGGCCTCCCTCGAGGACCTCCGCGCCTACACGCTGCCCGAGCGAGCGCCGGTCATCGACCAGCAGCTCGCACTGCTCGACCAGGAGGTGGAGCGCGTCGTGCCGGACCCCGAGCGCGCCTACTCGCTGGTCGCCGACCGGCAGGGCATCGGGGTGCGAGCGGGCGAGAGCCTCCCGCCGAAGGGGTAGCCGCCAGCGGAGTCCCGGCAGCCTCCGCGTCCGGGTGGACGGCTCGGCAACCGAGGCACCCTCCGTTCGCGCCGCCCATCCTATGGGCGATCGCCAACGGAGCCGCCGACGACCCGCTGCGCCCGTCGCCTGGGCGATCGCGAACCGAGACGTCGACGACCCGCTCCTCCCGTCGCGTGGACGATCGCCAACCGAGACGCCGACGACCCGCCCCGCCCGTCGGGTGGGCGATCGCCGACCTGGGCATCCGAGAGCGGCGACGCGGGCGCCTCCGGGGTCGCTCTCCTCGACCCTGGAGGCGCCAGCCGGGCCGGAGGGACTGGGACGATTCGGAGAAGGAGCCGTCCGGCCACATGGCCTGCCCGCGGTCCTCCCTCGTCAGACCGACGCCGCCCGCCTCCGGGCCGTCGTGGTGGTGTCGACCCGCGCCGCCCCTCCGCGGCAACCGAGACGCCGTCCATCCCCGCCGCAGGAGCTCGCCCTCGACGTGACAGGACGCCGAGATTCGCCGCGCCTGCCGATGGCGCAGGAGGCGGATCGCCGACGCGGCGGACACGCCTCCGCGGGCCGCTGGGTCGTCCGGTCGGACCCCGGGGCTCGGGGTCCGACCGGCGGCGACCTCCGGTCCGAGCCGCCCATCCGGTGGCCGCGAAACCAGGGAGCGGGTCACGCGTGCGTGGTGGCGAGTGACGGGCCGGCGGCGGGGATGGACGACGCGCGGAGCGACGGACGAGGAGCTCGGGGCCGGGGTCCGACCACGCGGGATCCTGGGACAAGCCACCGGCACCCCAGCAGGCCGGCCGCGCACTGCAGCCGGTCAGATCTTGACGTTCTCGATGGCGTCGGCGATCTGATTCGTCACCTTGGTGGCGATGCTGCTCTTCATCCCGGTCTTGACGGCGATCAGGAGCATCCCGACAGCGACCAGGATCCCGAGGTACTCGACCGTCCCCTGGCCGGCCCGGCTCCGGGCGCGCTCGGCGAGTCGGGTCATCGCCTGCTCGGCGTGGACGCTCGCCCGTAGCAGGGGCGCTCTGGACATGTTCGACCTCCTTGGTGTCTGCCGACCGACCGCCGGCCTGGGGGCGATTGTCGGAGGGCGGCAGTGGCCGACTCTGGTTCGCAGTCGAGCGCGGGGGCGGCGAAGGGAACGTCGGTGCGCCGGAGGAGACGGAGGTCCAACGGAACGGACGTCAGACGAGAGGGAGCGCGCCGGAGGGACGCGGCCGCTCGACGTCCGCTCCCGCCGGCGAGCGGGCGGAGCGGGGGAGCACGAGGGTGAAGAGGGCGCCGCCCTCCGGGGCGTCGGCGACGCGTAGGTCGCCGCCCATGCGCGTGGCCAGCTCGTGGGCGATGGCCAGGCCGAGGCCCGTTCCCTGCGCCCGCTCGGAGAAGAACGGGCTCATCACCTGCGTGCGCTTGTCCCTGGGCACGCCGGGCCCCGAGTCCGCCACCTCGACGAGCACGGCGTCGCCCGAGACCTGGGAGGAGACGCGGATGGTGCCGCCGGGAGGCGCCCAGGCGACGGCGTTCGCCATCAGGTTGGAGAGGATCTGCACGATCCGGTCCCCGTCGCCCACGATCTCCACCGGATCCAGTCGCGCGATCGTCGGCTCGATTCCACGGGCGGCCGCCGCCGGACGGTGCAGCTCGACCGCGTGCTGCACGATCGCCGCGAGGTCCAGCCGCCCCCACTCCAGCTCGAACCGGCCGGCGTCCAGCTTCTGGAGCGTCAGCAGGTCCTCGATGAGGCGCGAGAGCCGGCCGGTCTCCTCGGCGAGGATGGCGTAGGCGGCGGCGCGCTCCACGTCGGTCTGGAGGATGCCGTCGAGCAGCATCTCGACGTTGCCCCGGACCGCCGTGAGGGGGGTCCGCAGCTCATGGGAGATCCGCATCAGGAACTGCCGCTCGTGTTCCTGCGCCTCCCGCAGCTTGACGATCATCTCCGCGATCGAGCGGTTGAGGAGGCCGAACTCGTCACGGCGATCCGTCTCGAGCGGCGCATCGATCGCCCCCTCGCCGATCTCCCTCGTCGCTCGCACGAGCCGGCGGAGCGGGCGCGACACGGAGTAGGTGCCGATCAGCGCCAGCACGAGCGCGATCGCCGCTCCGGCGAGCACCGCGGGGGCGATCCGCCGGGCGAGCAGCGACGACCGGATGCTGAGATCGGAGCGGGGTCGCGCCAGGACGAGGGCGCCCAGGGGGTCGGTCTGGTCGACGTCCGCGCCCGGCAACGGCCGGAGGTAGACGGCCCGGGCCACGGCGAAGTAGCTCGTCGTCGAGCCCGGGGCACGGAAGTGCTGGATGGTCCGGACCGGCCTCGCCCCCTCCAGGGACGGCCACGAGATCTGCGCGTCCGAGATCCGCTGCAGCGACTGGTCCACCTGGATGTCCGGCGTCTGCACGTCGCCGTACTGGGCGTAGTACAGGCGCCCGCCCGTCGCGTTCTGGATCTGGGTCGTCAGGGTGACGAGCGGCCGGCCCTGGCCGCCCTTCGAGAGCCTCGTCGTGATCTGCGCCTCGAACTCCGTCGCGATGGCCGTCACCTGCGTCGCCAGCTGCGCCTCGGTCCGGCGCTTGAGCTCCGCGTCGACCGCCCGGACGGAGAGGACGAGGACCGCGATCGCCGAGACGACGAGCGGCAGCAGCGTGACGAGGAAGAGCCGTCCTCTAAGTGATCGCAGCATCGTCGGACACCTTGTATCCGACGCCCCACACGGTCACGATCGGACACGTCTCGCCGATCTTCCGGCGGAGCTGACGCACGTGGACGTCGACGGTGCGCGTATCGCCGGCGAACGAGTAGCCCCAGACCTGCTCCAGCAGATGATCCCGGGTGAGCACGATGCCGCGGTGATCGAGGAGCGCGTAGAAGAGCTCGAACTCCTTCGGAGCGAGCTGCACGTGCGTACCCGACACCGTCAGCTCACGGCGCGCGGGATCGATCTTGATCGCTCCGTGGGTGAGCACGCCGTGCTCGGAGCGCTTCGGCGTCGCCGTGGTCCGGCGGATGATCGACTTGATGCGCGCGACGAGCTCGCGCGGGTTGAAGGGCTTCGTGACGTAGTCGTCGGCGCCGACCTCGAGGCCGACGATCTTGTCGACGTCGTCGTCGCGCGCGGTCAGCATCAGGATCGGGACGTCGTGCTCGGCGCGGATCCGCCGGCAGACCTCGAGCCCGTCCATGTCGGGGAGGTTGAGGTCGAGCAGGACGCACGCCGGTGCCGTTCCCAGGAGCGCCAAACCCGCCTCGGCCGTCGCGGCGTGCTCCGGTGCGAAGCCGGCGTTCTCCAGATAGCGCGAGACGAACGAGGCGATGTTCGCCTCGTCCTCGATGATCAGGATGCGCTCGGCCATGACCTCACTCTACGCTCTCGACCGAGCGTCGCTCCTCATCGGATGGCGAAGATCGAGAACCCGGAGTAGGCCCGGCTGGAGTGGCGGATCGTCACCGTGCCGGACCCGGAGACGGTCAGGCGGCCGCGGCCCTGCATGTTGAGATCGAAGACGCTCGTGCTGAAGATGGTCGCCGTGAAGCGCGAGCCCTCGGCCAGGAACCCGGTCGGAGCGAGGATCCGCCACTTGGACTTCGCGCCGCGCAGCCGCCGCACGCACGTCGAGGGCGGCGCTCCGGAGAGGCAGTACATCGAGGTGACGGCGCCCCCGGTGAACTGGACGGTGCCGGTCGGCACGTTGACCGACCACACGTTCGCGGATCGGGCGTTCACGCGGGCCCAGCCGCTGCCGGTGACGTGGACCGTTCCGGCCGTCGCCACGCCGCTCGCGCCGAGGAGGACCGTGAGAGCGAGGACGACGGCGAGGAGGCGAACGCGCATACCTTGACCATAAGCCCTTCCCGCCTGCACAGACCGCTTATTCTGTAAGGGTTTTCGGCGGATTCGTACGGGTTTGCGGGAAGGACGCGCCGTCGACCACCGGAAAGCCCGGTTCCTATACTCCGAGCCATGACGTCCCGCCCGGAGCGACCCGGCACGCCGCCGTCCGACGATGCTCCCGGCCGGTCGGCGAGCGAGGCCTCCGAGGGCGCTCCGCCGTCGCCGCCCTCGCCTGGCCGCACGGACCGCGAAGGGTTCGCGACACCGCCCTCCACCCCCGATGCCGGGGAAGGGGACGACCCCGCCGCCCGGCTCTCCGCCTCCGCAACCGGCCCGGTCGACGACTCTGGCCGGACGGGGCGCCCAGCGGCCGTGGGCGACGCGGCCCGGCCGGACACCCCGGTACCCGATCGCCCCGCCGCCGCTCGCGCCGCCGGAGACATGGAGACGCGGGAACCCGGGCACCCGGCCGCTCACGGGCAGACGCGGGAGTCCAGACACGCACCGGCCGGCGGCGGCGCGCCTCCCACCGAGACCGGTGCTCGGCCGCCGACGCCGGAACCCGATCGCGCGGGGGGCGCCGGAGAGCCGATGACCGAACCCGACGCCGCGGAGACCTCGATCACGCCCGCCTACACCGGTGCTCGGCCAGCGACGCGGGAACCCGATCGCGAGGCGGGCGTCGGAGAGCCGATGACCGCACCCGACGCCACGGAGACCTCGATCGCGTCCAGCGGCCCGTCCGCAGCGGGCTCCGATCCTGAGGAACGCCGGCGCTCGCCGCTCCGGAGCCGCCTCCGCTTCTGGGAGGTGGCGCCCGAGAGCGTCGCCCGTCCGGCGTCGACCCCGGGCGGCGAGCCCGCCGGCGATCCGGGCTGGGACGAGGTGGACGCCTATCCGGCCTTCCGTGCCGAGCCGGCCTGGCCAGCGCTCGCCCCCGAGCCCGCCGCGGCGGCGCTCGCCGGGGCCCAGCCGGCCCGCCTGGGGACGATCGCCGAGCTGCGGAGCGAGCGCCGCGAGCTCCGGCGGCGGATCGAGGCCATGCAGTTCGACCTCGGCGGCCTGCACGTCGAGATGGCCCGTCTGGCCCGGGTCGACCACGCCCTCCTCGAGGGCCGGGCGCTCGAGCTCGTCGCGGCCGGTGATCGACTGGCCGCCGTCGAACGGGCCATCGCCGCCCGCCGGCGCGGCGAGGACGCGGAGTGGACGAGCGTCGTGGCGTGCTCGTCGTGCGGCGCGCCCCGCCCGCACGATGCGAGCTTCTGCCCCTACTGCGGCACCCCGATCACCGCCTCGGAACGGACCTGGAGGACGGGATGAGCCCGGCCGACCCGGTCGAGCGCTGCCCCGAGTGCCTCGCCGCGGTCGAGCCCGATCACGAGTTCTGCCTCCAGTGCGGCCACCGGATGGCGCCCCGGTCCGCCGCTCCGCACCGGGTGGTCCGGTCCTCCGGCGTCGCCGCCGCGCTCGCCGCCGTGCTCCTCCTCGGGGCGGGCGTCGCCATCGCCTTCGGCCTCTCCCACGATCTCGGCTCGTCGAGCACCGAGGCCGCCGCCACGGTGCCCGCGTACGGGACGACGGCGCTCCCGGTCCAGCCGATCGTCACGGATCAGCCGACCCTCACGGTCGCCACGCTCGTCACGGGGATCCCGACCCTCACCGCCCCCACCTTCGGATCCACGGGCACGCCGTCGGGGCCCACCACCGCGTCGCTTCCCGTGATCCCGTCGTCGAGCGGAGCCGGGACGACCACTCGCTCGACCTCGTCTTCCGGCTCCTCGATCCCGTCCGTGACCCGGCCGACCTCGAGCACCAGCACGACCTTCCCGTCGGTGCCGACCTCGAGCTCGACGACGCACGCGACGACGACCTTCCCCACGACCACGACGAGCACGAGCTCCAGCACCTCGACGAGCGTCAGCACCTCGACCAGCTCGAGCTCCTCCACGAACTGCACGAGCGGCTCGACCCTGACGCCAGCCAACTGCGACCCCGCAGACGGCGGCGGTCCGGTGGGCCGGAACACCTGGCGGAGCGACGACTGGCCCGCCAACGAGACCGGCTTCGCGTGCATCCTCGACTCCGAGCCGGCCGGCTCCTCCAGCTACACGCGGATGCAGGCGCGCGAGCGCGTCGCCGCCCGGCGCGGGCTCGCGAACCTCGGCCTGCTCTTCTCCGACCACTTCACGCCGTCGCTCGACGCCGGCTACTTCGTCCTCTACTCCGGACCCTTCTCCGCCTATGCACAGGCGACCCGCGCCTGCCACTCGGCCCGGTCGAGCGGGTACCCCACCGCGTACGTGCGTCAGATCGCCACCTGACCGACGCGGGACCGCTCCGGCAGCGGCTCATCCTCGGGGGAGGGCCGCCGGACTACCACGTTGGCGGGCGAGTTGCGCCGTTCAGCGGCCGAATTCCTTGAAATCTGGTGGTTTCCGCGTCAAACTACAGGGCAGATTGTTGAACGGGACGCGGGCGCGTCCTCGGGTGGATGGACGTCACCCGCACCACGCCCACCCCGTCGGCGCGTGAACCCCCTTCGCCGCCCCCGACGTACCCAACCTCCCCACCGGAGCCTGCCCATGTACCGCTTCAGCCGCCAGATCTTCAAGGAGATCAAGGACTCGATCGACCCGCATCCCGACACGGTGTCCCGCCAGGAGGCCTCGCGCCGCGTGCTCGCCGCCTGTGAGGAGACGATCGAGCGCCTCGCGCGGGACGCCCGCTACTTCCCCAAGCCCGCCCAGAGCCTCTTCAAGGAGATCCGCTTCTACTTCCCGATCTCGCAGCAGGCACGCGTCTACTACTCGATCGAGCGGACGCTGAAGGTCGCCCAGCAGTTCATCGCCGAGGAGATCGAGCGGAACGGCGAGGGGGCGATCGTCCCCTGCCGCGCGACCACGCGCAAGGGCAAGCCCTGTCAGCGCACGCCGCTGCCTGGGCGCGAGTACTGCCCGTCCCACCAGCACCTCGAGGAGGTCGTCTCGATCGGCTGACGCCGACCGAACGTCCCGCCCGTCCCGGAGGCCCGCCGCGAGCGGGCCTTCGGCGTCTCCGGGGGGCGCTCGTTCGTCGCCTACGTCTCCGCTGGTCGAACGGGCGTCGCCGTCCCGGACGCGCGTCGGTCGCCCGCTCGCCGCGGGTCGAGCGGCCCTCCGGCGTCTCCCGGCGCGCTCGTTCATGGCCTGTCTTCGCTGGTCGAGCGGGCCGTCCGCGTCCCGGACGCGCTCGTCCGTCGCCCGCCGGCCGCGGGTCGAGCCCTTCCCGGGTCTCCGGACGGCGCTCGTCCATGGCCTGTCTCCCGGGTCGATCGAGCCTCCGCCTCCGGACCCGCTCGTCCGACGCCCGCCCACCGCGGGTCGAGCGGCCCTCCGGCGCCTCCTGGCACGCTCGTTCGTGGCCTGTCTCCGGGCCGATCGAGCCTCCGCTTCCTGAGGGGCTGCTCCATCGCTTGCCTCCGCAGGCCGAGCGGCCTCCGGCGCCTCGGAACCCGCTCGTCCGTCGCCGGGTCGAGCGGGCCTTCGGCCGTCTTCGGGGGCGCTCGATCGTGGCCTGTCTCCCCGCGGTCGAGCGGGCTCCGGCGCCTCGGGGACTCGGCCGCCGCCGACTCGCGCCGTCGCGCCCGCCGATCCGGGAGCCCTCACACGCCCGGCAGCCGCGGCTGGCGCTCCGGCTCCAGGTTCGAGAGAGCGACGCCGAGGAGCCTGATCGGCGGCGGGCGATCATCGAGCGCCCGATCGAGGGCGGCGTGCGCCAGCTCGACGAGCAACCGCCGGTCGCGGACGGGCGTCGGCGTGGAGCGGGCGCGCGTGCTGAGCGCCCAGTCGGGGTAACGGAGCTTCGCCGTCACCGTCCGCGCGCCGCGCCCGTCGCGCTCCAGGTAGTCGACGACCCGCTGGGCCATCCGCTCGAGCTCCTCGTGCAGCCGGACGGGGTCCTCGACGTCCTGCTCGAACGTCTCCTCCTGCCCGATCGAGATCCGGACGGCCCGTTCGCGCGCCACGGGGCGGTCGTCCCTACCGCGCGCCCGCTCCTGGAGGAGGGGGCCGAGCGAGCCCGGGAGGAGGCGAGCGAGCTCGACCTCGTCCAGCCGCGCGAGGTCGCCGATGCTCGCGAGCCCGGCCCGGGCGAGGCGCTCCTCGGCCCGCGGCCCGACCCCCGGCAGGGAGCGCAGCGGGAGGGGATCGAGGAACGCCGCCTCGCGGCCCGCGGGCACGACCGTGATCCCGAAGGGCTTGCGGTGGTCGGAGGCGATCTTGGCGACGGTCTTGCCGGTGCCGCACCCGAACGAGCACCCGAGCGACGTCTCCGCCTTCAGCCGCGCCTGCAGGTCGCGGAGCAGGAGCCCTGCCTCGCGGGAGCTCGCGACGAGCTCGGAGAGGTCGAGGTACCCCTCGTCGATCCCGACCTGCTCGACGACCTCGACGCGCGCCGCGACGAGGTCCCAGACGCGCTCGGAGTACTCGCGGTACAGGCCGTGCCGGGGCCGCACGAAGACGGCGTGCGGGCACCGCCTCTTCGCCTCGGCCGCGCTCATCGCCGAGCGGATGCCGAACGCGCGGGCGGCGTAGTTGGCGGTCGAGACCACGCCCCGCCCGCCCGGATCGCCGCCGACGACGAGCGGGACGGCGGCGAGCTCGGGCCGCTCCAGGATCTCCACGGACGCGAAGAAGGCGTCGAGGTCGAGATGAGCCACGATCTGCCGCCCCACGGGGGTGACGGTATCGGTCGGAAAGGCCGACGGCGGCGCCTCGGTATCCTGGCGGGGATGCAGACGGGTGGAGCATGCGGCGGGCCGGTGGTCGAGCGCCGTCCCGATGCCTCCGACGGGCGGTCCGCGGCATGACCGCCGA
Organism: uncultured Thermoleophilia bacterium; assembly: GCA_963800515.1. GTDB lineage: Bacteria > Actinomycetota > Thermoleophilia > Gaiellales > F1-60-MAGs149 > CAWDBC01. Next base: position 11,905 of record CAWDBC010000014.1, on the reverse strand, counting down.
CGGGGACAAGCTGATCCGCCAGCTGTCGCTCGTGGCCTACCTGATGGCCGAGCGTCGTCCCGTCACCTCGCGCGACGCGAAGGGCGCCGTCGAGGGATATCAGGAGATGACGGACGAGGCCTTCGCCCGGCGCTTCTACTCCGATCGGGCGGAGCTCGCCCAGCTCGGCGTGCCGATCGAATCCAATCGCGACGACTTCACCGGCGAGGAGCTCTACACCCTCGAGAGCGAGCAGTACTTCCTCCCTCCCGTGCTGTTCTCGGACGCGGAGCTCGCGGCGTTGCAGATGTCCTTCTACCTGCTCGAGGGGCAGTTCGCCTACTCCGAGCCGCTTCGGCTGGCGCTCCAGAACCTCGCGCTCGGGCGACCGAACCCGATCGAGCCGCCGGAACGCTCGACCGTCGCCCTCAACCTCACGTCGAGCGGCTACAGCGGCCAGATCGCCCAGCGCCTGGGGCGCCTCGAGGCGGCGATCTCCCGGCAGCGAACGATCGTCTTCGGCTACCGCGCGATGTCCACGGGCGAGGAGGCGACGCGGACCCTCGACCCGTACGCGCTCTACTACCGCGACTCCCAGTGGTACGTCGTCGGACGTGACCGCGACCGCGACGACCTGCGCGTCTTCCGGCTCTCGCGCTTCCTCGGTGACATCCGCTACGCCACCCGTCGCGAGCACGACTTCAAGCGACCGGCCGAGTTCGACGTGTCCGCCTTCCGCGACCGGGCCGACTGGCAGCACGGCGAGATCGTCGGCGAGGCCGTCCTCGACGTGGCGCCGAGCGCCGCCTGGCTCGTCGAGCGCTCCTGGGGCCGCTACGGCGCCTTCCGCACCCTGCCCGACCGCAGCGGGGAGCTGACGATGCCCTACGCGAGCGCCGAGCTCCTCGCGCGCTGGGTGATCGGCATGGACGGGCAGGTCGTCCCCCGCGGGTCCGGCGCGGTGACGGCGCGGATCCGGGACGCGCTTGGGGCGGCCGAGGACGCGCACCGCGGGAACCCGCCGCCGCTCGCCGGCCCGCGGGCGCTGATCGCCCGCCCGCCCGCGGACACCTCGTCGCCGCCGATGGCGCCGGTCGCCCCCGAGCGGTTCGCCGTCCTCCAGGCCCTCCTCGCCGAGCTCCTCGCCGCCTGCGGCACCGCGGACACCGGCGAGCTCTCGCTGGCGGACATCGGCGCCCGCTACGGGCTCGATCGCGACGAGCTGGTCGAGCGGATCAACCTGCTCAACGTCGTCAACTTCAACGGCGGCTGCTACGCCGTCTACGCCGAGATCGACGGCGACCGTCTCCGCATCCAGAAGGAGATCTACGGCGACGAGTTCCGCCGTCCGGCCCGCCTCTCGCCGCTCGAGGGCAAGGCGATCCTGATGGCGCTCGAGCTCGCCGGCATGCAGGTCGCCGCCTCGGCGGGCACCACGCTCGCCAGCATCCGCGCGAAGGTCGAGGCGGCCTTCGCCGGCGACGACCTCCGTGACGCGGCGGCCACGTCTCCGGTCGGCGGCGAGGACCTGGAGGGGGTGCTGACCAGGCTCAACCGCGCCGTCGTCGAGCAGCGCCTCGTTCGCATCGTCTATCTCGGGCGCTCCGACTCGGAACCGACGGAGCGCGTCGTCGAGCCCTACCTCATCCGCGGCGTCGGCTCCGACTGGTACGTCGAGTGCTGGGATCGGACGGCGGACGGGGAGCGGACGTTCCGGATCGACCGGATCCGGCAGGCCGAGTCCCTCGGCGAGCGGTTCGAGCACCGGCCGGGCCTGGAGATCGCCGACCGCGGCCGCGCGCCGCGCGGCGCGGCGGCGTCGGCGCGCGTCCTCTTCGCTCCGACGGTCGCCGCACGCGAGATCGAGCGCCAGCCGAACGCCTCGCTCCTCGCCGACGGGACCGCGCTCGTCGACGTCTCCTACGGATCGGAGCGGTGGGTGACCACCGAGGTGCTGAAGTACGGCGGAGACGCCGTCGTCGTCGATCCGCCGCACCTGCGTGCGCTCGTGGTCGACCGCGCCCGCGAGCTCGCCGACGTGCTCCTCCCCACCGCCGCCCGGCGCTGACCCGTCAGCGAAGGGCGCGCCGGGCCGCCCGGCGCAGCATCTCGTCCCGCCCGTCCGTGTACCGCCGGGCGAGCCAGCGGTGCTCCTCGGGGCCGTTGCCGAGGGCGATCAGCGCGTTCCGCCGGAGGTAGCGCGGATCGCGGTCCGGCACGTAGAGCCGGCCGTGGCGCGCCATCAACTCGGCGTCCGGCCGCTCGAGCCAGTCGACCAGCGACACCCACGCCTCGTCGACCTCCTCGTCCTCGTCGTCGGCCGTCGCGTCCCTCGCCATCCCGGCGTTCCACGGGCAGACGTCCTGGCAGATATCGCAGCCGTAGACGCGATCGCCGAGGGCGTCGGCGACCGCCGCCGGCGCGTCGTGGCGGCTCTGCGTCCAGTAGGAGAGGCAGCGGGTCGCGTCGACGGCGAACGCCTCGTCGAGCGCCCCCGTCGGACAGGCCTCGATGCAGATCGTGCACGAGCCGCATCCCTGGCGGGTGGCTGCAGCCGTCCCGTGCTCGAGGGGCAGGTCGGTGACGAGTGTGCCGAGCGCCACGAACGAGCCGAGGCCGGGGACGATCGCCATCGTCGACTTGGCGTGGAAGGCGAGGCCGCTCCGCACCGCGGCCTCACGGTCGACGTGGAGGTTCGCGTCGACGAAGACGGCCGCGCGCCCTCCGCCCGCCCGGATCCCGTCCCGGGCCGCGCCGAGCCCGCGCCGGAGGCGGGCGTAGCCGTCCCGCCACGCGTAGCGCGGAAGCCGACCCGTCGGGCCCGGGGGACGCGGCGGCTCCGGACGCCAGAGCGGAAGGACGGCCGAGACGACGGTCCGCGCCCCCCGGACGACCCGCTCGGGATGGCACGACCGCTGGGGCTGGTGCATCGTGAAGCGCATGTCGGCGAAGAGGCCGCGCGCGCTCCGCTCCCGGATCGCCGCCTCGGCCCGTTCGTAGGGCGCTGCGGGCGCCGCTCCGAGGACTATCGACCGGTCGCGGACGAGGGCGGCGAGGTCGGCCAGCGAGCGCGGCGCGGTGGTCACGGCGCGGCGCTCGCGTCGGGGACGGCGAGCCGCAGCGGCAGCTCGAGCCGCAACCGCGAGCCGCGGCCTCCGGGCCCCTTCTCGATCGTGAACGCGCCGCCGAGTCCGGAGGCGCGCTCGCCGAGCGAGAGGAGGCCGATGTGGCCCTCGGGGATGCGGTCGGCGAGCACGGCGGGCTCGAAGCCGACGCCGTCGTCGGCGACCTCGAGGACGTCGAGCCCGTCCCGGCGCTCGAGGCGGACCGTGACGTGGCTCGCCGACGAGTGCCTGACCGCGTTCGCCAGGAGCTCGGTCGCCGAGCGGAGGAGCACGCGGTCGTTCGCGCCTCCCCCCTCGCGGGCGCCGACCTCGACCACCACCTCGAAGCCGCCGCGCTCCGCCGCCCGCGCGGCCGCGGAGCGCAGGGCGGATTCGAGCCCCAGCTGGTCGAGCAGGTACGGGTGCAGGTCCGCCATCGCCGTGCGCAGGTCGCCGACGGTCTGCCCGACGGCGGCGTAGGCCCCCGCGAGCGGGCCGCCGCCAACGGCGGCCCCGGCCTCCTCGAGCTCGAAGCGCGCGGCGAGGAGCGTCTGGATCGGCCCGTCGTGGAGATCCTCGGCGATCTGACGCCGTTCGCGCTCCTCGGCGGCGAGCGTCTCGGCGACGAGGAGCTGGCGGGCCGCCGTCAAGCGACGGATCGCGGCCTCGCGACGGGCGAGGAGGTAGGAGAGGAGGGTCGCGGCCGCGCCGAGCCAGGCCAGGTAGAGGGCCTGGAGGCCGATGAACGGATAGAACTCGTGGCTTCTCGAGACCCGGGTGGAGTGGGCGACCGCCTGGACGAGGTAGAGGACGACGCCCGCCGTCGACGCCGCTCCCGTGAGCACGGGGCGCTGGCGGAAGATGGTGGCGACCGCGACGAAGACGAACGAGTAGCGCAGCTGGGAGAAGCCGCCGCCCGAGGTGAAGGTGAGGGCGCCGGCGAAGAAGAGGTCGGCCGCCGTCAGGAGCGTTCCCAGACGGGCGTCCGGCTCGTCGGGGACGACGAGGATCGTGGCCACGGCGTAGGCGACGAAGCCTGCGAAGAGGAGCACGAAGGCCACGCCGGTCTCCTCCGCCCGGTCGGGCAGGTGGTACACCTGACCGGCGAGGAGGACGGGCGCGGCGACGAGCCTGAGATAGCCGAAGACGCGCTCGCCGCTCGCGGGGCCGCGGCCGTCGCCGATCCGGCTCCCCCTCGTCACTGGACGAGGCCCCGCCGGACCGCCTCGGCGACGGCCGCGGCCGCGCCGTTGACGCCGAGCTTCTCGTACACGTGGCGGAGGTGCGTCTTGACCGTCGTCACGCCGACGACGAGCTCGGCGGCGATCTGGGGCGCGCTGCGGCCCGCGACGAGGAGCGACAGCACCTCGCGCTCGCGCGCGGTCAGGTGCGGGCGGCGATCCGCGCCCCGGCTCCTGATCTCCTGTGCGACCCCCGCGGCCAGCCCGGGGCCGAGGACGGTCTGGCCCGCCGCGACGCGGCGGACCGCTCCGACCACCTCGTCCCTCGGCGCGTCCTTCGTCAAGTAGCCCGACGCTCCGGCCTCGAGGGCACCGTAGACGAGTCCCTCGTCGTCGTAGGCCGAAAGGATGAGGATCCTCGTGGGCAGTCCCTCCCGCGTCACCGTGCGGGCGATCGCGATCCCGTCGAGCCCCGGCAGGCGGAGGTCGACCAGGGCGACGTCGGGCGACGTGTCCCGGATCGACGCCATCGCCGCCCGCCCGTCGTCGACCGAGGCGGCGACCGCGAGACCCGGATCGGCGGAGATCGCTCGGGCGAGGCCCTCACGGAACAGCGGGTGATCGTCGGCGATGAGGACGGCGATGCGCTCCACTCGCCCACAGCGTACGTCGTGGAGCGGGAGCGCCGCCCTCCTCCGATCGGTGGATGCCGGGATCATCCCCGCAACCCTCCGGTCGCGGGATACCGTCCTCCGCCCGGGTGGCGCACCATGGGCTCGTGCTTCCTTCCACCTCGCGCGATGACGTCGGTCCGGCCGTCCTCGAAAGTGCCCTCCGAGCGATCGTCGCCGATGACCACCCGGCCGCAAGGTCGGGGCTCGCGCGAGCACTGGAGCACGCTGGCGTGCGCGTCGTCGGGGTTGCTCACGACGGCGCGCACGCCCTCGAACTCGCCTTCCGCGAGGAGCCGGACGTCGCGGTCGTGGACCTCCGGATGCCCGGCCTCTCCGGCCTCGACGTCGCCCAGGAGCTGCGCGGGCGAGCCGCCCGGACGCGCGTCCTGATCGTCTCCGCCTTCGAGGAGCCCGAGCTCGTGACCGGGGCCCTCGCGGCCGGCGCCCACGGCTTCTTCTCGAAGTCGGCGCCCGCCGTGGAGATCGCGCGAGCGGCGATCGCGTGCTCTCGCGGCGCCCGCGTGACGCCCCCGTGGTTCTCCCCGGGAACCGATGCGGGGGTGCCCGGAGCGGCTCCCCGACCCGGACTCTCCCGCGCCTGCTGATCCCCGATGGCCGGTCGGCACGATCCCGGCACCCTCGGACGGACCCCTGTCACGGTGGGCTCGCCGTCCGCTCCGGCGCTGCGCCTGGCGCCGACGTCCGTCCGCTCGCCCCGGATCGTCGCCCGGGCGGCCGCCGTCCTCGCCGGAGGCCTCGGTGGCGTCGAGGCCCTGACGGCGCCGAACGGCGCCCTCGGCACCGTTGCCGGACTCGGCCTCGTCGCCCTCGCGCCGGCGCTCTGGCGAGGCCGGGGGCGGGCGCGGATGCCCGCCCTCCTCCTGCTCGCGCTGTCCAGCCTCGCGCCGCTCGCGACCACCGTCGAGGACGGCCAGCTCGCCGTCGCGGTCGGCCTCGCCTGCCTCCTCCTCCTGGGCGGCCGCGCCTTCCCGTGCAAGGGCGATCCGGCGACGCGCCCGGTGCTGATCGCCGGCCTCGTGATCGCTGCCTCCGCGGTGCTCGGGGATCTCGCTCGCTCTCGCGACCTGATCCACCATCCCCTCATCTTCACGGCACTCGTCTCGACGGGCGTCCTGCTCGTCGTCCGCGCCCTGGCCCCCTGGCGGGACGCCGGCGCGTCGACGAAGGCGGAGCGCCGTCTCGCCCGGGGGATCGTCGAGCGGTACGGGAATGACACCCTGTCGCCGTTCGCCCTGCGCGGCGACAAGCGCTACTTCTTCGCGGTCGATCGAGACGCCGTCGTCGCCTACCGGGTGGTGGCGGGCGTGGCTCTCGTCTCGGGCGACCCGATCGGCGAGGCGGCGGCGATCCGAGGGGTCCTGCGCGGGTTCGCAGCCTACGCGGAGGAGCGCGGATGGCTCGTCGCCGCCCTCGGCGTCGGCCCCCAGGGGCTCGACCGCTGGCGCGCGCTCGGCTTCCGTGCCCACTACACGGGCGAGGAGTCGATCGTGGAGCCGTCTCGTTTCTCCCTCGAGGGCCGCTCGATCCGCAAGGTCCGCCAGTCGGTCGCGCGCCTGCAACGAGCGGGCTACCGGGCCGAGGTCCTGCGGACCAGCGAGATCTCCGACGAGCTCGCCGGGCGGCTCTCCGCGATCGCGACCGCGTGGCGCCAGGGCCGGGGCGAGACCGGCTTCTCCATGGCCTTTGCCGGGGACGAGGTCGACCGCGAGCGGGAGGACGTGTACGTCATCGGCTACGACGGGACGGGCGCGCCCCGCGGCTTCCTCCACCTCGCGGCCGCCCCCGCCGGCCGCGCCGTCTCGCTCTCCTCGATGCGGCGGGACCGCTCGGCGCCGAACGGGCTCAACGAGTACCTGGTCTGCGAGACGATCGCCTGGGCGCGGCGGAGCCAGCTCGACCGGGTCTCGCTGAATTTCGCCGCCTTTGCCGCGATCCTCGACCCCCCGGGCCCCGTCGACCGGGTGACACGGCTCGAGCGACGGCTCCTCCTCCGGCTCTCGGGCCGCTTCCAGCTCGAGCGGCTGCGCCGGTTCAACGAGAAGTTCGCGCCGACGTGGGTCCCCCGGTACGTCGTCTACCCGAGTCGGCGCTCGCTGCCCCGGGTCGGCCTCGCGGCGATGATCGCCGAGGCCTACGTCGTCCTCCCGCGGTTCGGCCGCCGATGAGCGTCGGCGTCGGGCTCGGTGTCGCCCTCGTCGGGGCGGTCGCGCTGAACGCCGGGTTCGTCCTCCAGGCGCACGGCGCCGCAGCCGCGCCGACGCTCGGGCTTCGCCGGCCGTTGGCCTCGGCCGTCGCGCTCCTCTCGGCACCGCGCTGGACGATCGGCTTCGCCGCCGGGATCGCCGGCTGGCTCCTCTACCTCGTCGCGCTCGGGCTGGCGCCGCTCTCCCTCGTCCAGGCCGTCTCGGCCGGCGCCGTCTGCCTCGTCGTCCCCATCGCCGCGCTCGCCGCCCGGGCGAGGCCGTCGAGGGCCGCGACCGTCGGCGCGCTGGTCGCGGCTGCCGGACTCGCGGCGCTCGCCGCCTCCATGCGGACCGCAACGCGGAACGGGCCCGTCCACGCGGCGACCATCCCGCTGGCGCTCCTGGCCGTGGCCGTCCTCGGGATCGGCGGACGGGCGCTCGTCCGCCCCTCGGCGAGCCTCGGCGGGCTCGCCTCCGGGCTCGGGTACGGCCTCGGGGACGTCCTCTCGAAGCTGCTCCTGTCCCACCTCCCGCGCCATCCCGGCCTCGCCGAGCTCGTGTCGGCCCCGCTCCTCGTACCGACGCTCCTCTGCCACGTCGCGGCCTTCCTCCTCCTCCAGCGGACCTTCCAGCGCCACGGGCCGGCGACCGCCGTCGCCATCGTCGGCACGATGACGGCCGCCATGAACCTGCTGCCGATGGCGGCGGGCGTCATGATCCTCGGCGATCCCTTCCCACACGGCGCGACGGGGGCGATCGCCCGCCTGGCGGCCTTCGCCGCCGTGGTCGCCGGTGCGCGGATCCTGGCGCGCGACCAGGTGTCCACCACGACCGCCCAGGCGGCCCCGCGACGCTCGCTCGCCGTCGACCGGCCCGCCGGCGCGCCCGTCTGACCGCCGCGATGTCCTCCCGACGCTCCCGTCTCGCCCGCCTCCTCCTCTACGCCGGACTGGTGGGCGCCGCGCTCAGCGGCGGCGCTTGGGGCGCCTGGGAGTACGGCGCCCAGTACTCGACCTACCGTGGGTTCGGGCCGCCGAGGCCGTCGGTCGCACCGGCCCTCCGCGGCCGGCTCGTCTCCTTCACCGTCACGAGCGCGGCGCTCGGCAATCGGCCGGCCCGCGTCTGGGTGTATCTCCCGGCCGCCTACCGAGCGTCCCCCTCGGCCCGGTTCCCGGCGATCTACCTCCTTCAGGGCATGCCGGGAACCGGGTACACCGCCTACGTCAACGCCTTCCACATCGCGCCGACGCTCGACGCGGCGATCGCCGCGGGCACGGTCCGCCCGATGCTGGCGGTGATCCCGCCGGGCACGTGGTCGAGTCGGTCGCCGGCCACCGAGTGGGCTGACGGTCCGAAGCCGGGCACCCAGTGGGACACCTTCCTCACCCAGGATGTGGTGCGCGCGATCGACGCCCGCTTCCGCACCGTTCCCGACGCCGCCGGACGCGGCGTCGCCGGGTACTCGGCCGGCGCAAACGAGGCCGTGAACGCCGTCATCCTCCACCCCGGCGTCTTCGGCGTGGCGGAGGCCTGGAGCGGCGACTTCACCCAGACGCCCAGGCTCGTCGACTCCGACCCGGTCCTCGTCGCCCGGTACACGGCGCTCGACACCGTTCACCAGGCCGCGGCCGAGTTGAGGGCGGAGCGAACGAAGCTCTTCATCTACGTCGGCGATCAGGATCACGGCTACGCGAGGACCCAGCGCTTCGTCGCCGCGCTCCGCGCCGGCGGCATCCAACCGACCTACACCGTGACCCCCGGAGGACATTCATGGCGGCTGTGGCACGACGAGCTCCCGGACGCGCTCGCCTTCTTCTCGGACAATCTCTCCTCGACCCCATGCCGCGCATCGTGCATACGGCCCGCTACCTCTTCGCTCCCCTGCTCCTCCTCTCGCCGTGGGGCTGGCTCGAGCTCCTCCGCTCCCTGGACCTGCCCGGGCCGCGGCTCGTCGACGCGCTCCCCCTCTACGAGGGCTCCCGTCACGACACGCTGCCGCTCGCCACGTTCCTCGTCGTCTGGCTCGCCGTCGCGACGCTCGCCTGCCTCCCGTTCCGGCCGTCGCGGGCACGGCTGGCCGCGGCGCTGCTCGGCCTCTCCGTCTTCGCCGTCGCGGCGGTCGTCCAGGGCGCGCAGCTCGAGCTCGCGCGCCAGGCCGACGTCGGCGTCGACCTCAGGACGGCGCTCGGGACATCGTTCCCCTGGCTCGCGGGCGGGCTCTGCTTCCTCGCGGCGATCGCGGTCTGGTCGCGAGCCGCGGCCGGCGCCGACGTCGGACCGGCCGCCGAGGCCGCGCAGTAGACTGGCGCGGTGAGGTCCCGGCACACGTGCTAGCGGCGGTCGCCGCCGCCCCCCTTGCCGCGCCGCTCAGCGGCTCCCTCGTGACCCGGCGGTTCTACTCGCACTCCCTGGGCCGCGTCGTCCGCGTGCTCGTCTACACGCCGCCGACGATGAAGCCCGGCGCCACCTACCCCCTCGCGATCTTCCTCCACGGCGTGCCGGGCTCGCCGGAGACGATGAGCGGCCTGGGGATCCCGCAGCGCCTCGAGGCGCTCGTCGCCGCGGGGCGGTCGATCCCGTTCGTCGCGGCCTTCCCACAGGGCGGCGACACCGACGACCAGGACACGGAGTGGGCGGACTCGGCGCTCGAGCCCGCGGATCGCTGGGAGACGTACGTCCAGCGAGACCTCGTGCGCTACCTCCAGAAGCGCTACCCGCTGACCCGCCGGCGCACCGCCCGCGCCATCGCCGGCCTCTCGATGGGGGGCTACGGCGCGATGAACATCGCCCTCCACAACCGCGACGAGTTCGGCACGGTCGAGTCGTGGTCGGGGTACTTCACGTCCAACACGCCATCCGTGTTCCTCCCCGGCTCCCACGCCTGGGACGTCTACTCCCCGCAGCTCTACGCGCCGGACCTCTCCCCCTCCCTCCGGTCCGACCACCCCCGCATCTCGTTCTACGTCGGCGGAGCCGACCGGTTCGCCGAGGAGAACGCCCGCTTCCATCGCCTCCTGCGCCGGCTTGGCGTGCCGCACACGTTCACGCTCGTCCCCGGCCAGGGTCACCGCCGGACGCTCTGGGTCGACGAGCTCGATCCCCAGATCACGTTCCTCTCCCGGGCGTTCCAGGCCGACGCGATGCGGTGAGCGCCGCCGCCGTCGAGATCTGGACCGACGGCGCCTGCACCGGGAACCCGGGGCCCGGGGGGTGGGCCGCGCTCCTGCGCTACGGCGACGCGGAGAGGCTCCTCGTCGGGGGCGACCCGCACACGACCAACAACCGGATGGAGCTGCGCGCCCTCCTCGAGGGCCTCCGGGCCCTGCGGCGGCCGTCGCACGTGCACGTGTTCACGGACTCGAGCTACGTCCAGCGCGCGTTCGACGACCGCTGGCTCGAACGCTGGCAGCGCAACGGGTGGCTCACGTCGGCGAAGAAGCCGGTCGAGAACGCCGACCTCTGGCGATCGATCCTCGAGGCGGCCGGGCCCCACACCCTGACCTTCACGCGGGTCAAGGGACACGCCGGGGTCGAGCTGAACGAGCGCGTCGACGTGGCGGCCCAGGCCGAGGCCCGCAAGCAGCGCTGAGCCCCCCGCGCTCGGCTAGGATGTGCCGGTTTGCGGCGCTCTCTCCGCCGCGCTCCCTCCCTCCGACGAGAGCGACCACCCTTGGCACAGCAAGTCCGACGCAAGCGATCGACCGCCGCTCCGAAGAAGCGCAAGCGCGTCCAGATCGCCGACGATCAGATCCGGTATACGAACGTCGACATGCTCAAGCGGTTCCTCTCCGAGCGCGGCAAGATCCGCAGCCGGAGGATCACCGGCCTCTCGCGCCGCCAGCAGTCGCTGGCCGCCCGCGAGATCAAGCGGGCGCGCGAGATGGCGCTCCTGCCCTACGTGTCCGAGCGCATCTCCGTCGGCCGCTAGCCCGCTCCGGTGGCGCTGGCCCGCTCGGGCGCGGTACCCGACGCGCTTCTGCGGGTGATGGAGCGAGCCCGGCGCGACGCGCCCGTCAGAAGCCGAGGGCGAACTTGGCGTCCTCGGACATCTTGTCGGGCGTCCACGGTGGCGTGAAGGTCAGCTCCGTCTCGACCTCGTCGATGCCGTCCACGCCGCGGGCGGTCGCCTCGACCTGCTCGGCGATCCAGGGGCCCACGGGACAGCCCATCGAGGTCAGGGTGAAGGTGACCTTCGCCTTGGCCTCGGAGACCTCCACGTCGTAGACGAGCCCGAGGTCGACGATCCCCATCATCAGCTCGGGGTCCTCGACCAGGTTGAGGGCCTCGAGGATCGTATCGCGCGTCGACTCCGACATGTCCCCAGTGTACGCGACGCCCGGCGGGCGGCGGTCCGAGCCGAGCCTACGCCCGGGCGGCGTTGGGCACCGGGCGGCCCGGCCAGTCGCCACGAAGGCCTCGCGCTCGGCGTCGGCCCACGGCGGGGGCGTAGCAACCGCGCTTGGCGGCGGTGACGGCGCTCCGGTCGGTCGCCTCGACGATCCCGGTCAAGGTGACGGCGAACGCGTCCTGCTCGCGCCAGCCGACGAGGTCGTCGACGAGCCCGAGCTCCGCCGCGCGACGCGACGTCAGCCGGGCCGCGCCGGCGATCAGCATCAGGGCGGTGCCGGAGCCGAGAAGGTCGGCGAGCCGTCCGAGGCCGCCCCAGCCGGGGACGATCCCGAGCTCGGCGTGGATGAGGCGCAGCTCGGCGTCCGGGTCGGCGACCCGGATGTCGCAGGCCAGCGCCAGCTCGACGCCCCCGC
>CAWDBC010000013.1:0-86807 GCA_963800515.1 uncultured Thermoleophilia bacterium | reverse complement strand
ACGATTCACGAAACGAACGACGAAGGAGCCGCATGCTCGCCGCCTCGACCCTGTTCCTCGCCGACCACGCCGGGCACCACGCCTGGCCGGGAGCCCTCTTCGGCCTCCTCTGGCTCGCGGTGATCGGTTCCATCCTCTTCCTCGTCGTCGTGCGCGGCTGCGGTCGCGACGGAGGCCGGGGACGCTGGTCCTCCGGGCGGGCGATCCTCGACGAGCGGTTCGCCCGCGGTGGAGATCGACGCCGAGGAGTACCGGCGGCGGCGCGACGAGCTGCGCGGGCGCGGGCGGCGCGAGGAGCTGCGGTAGCGGTCGCTCGCTCCGGCCGTTCGGGCGTCCGCGGCGCGGGCCGGCTGGTAGCGTCGTCGCCGGGGTCTCCGGCCGGCCCGGCCCCCGGCCTCCTGATCGGGTCCATCGTGCACCTCCTCTCGTTCGCCGAAGCCGACGTCCCGGCCGACCTCCGCGTGCAGGTGCTCGCCCTCCAGGCGCAGGCCTGGCCAGGGCAGGACGCCCCCGATCCGCTTCCCGGGAGCCCGCCGCGCCTCTCCCATGATCCCGCGCTCGCTCCGCGCTCGTTCCTCGCCGTCGAGGACGGCCGCGTCCTCGCGGCGCTCGACGTGCTCTCCAAGGAGCTCGTGCACGCGCGGCGGCGATGGGCGGCGAGCGGCCTGAGCACGGTCGTCACCGATCCGAGGGAGCGGCGGAGAGGCCACGGCCGGCGGCTCGTCACCTGCGCCCGCGAGGCGATCGCCGCGAGCGGGGCCGATCTCGGCCTCTTCACCTGCGACACGCCGCTCGGCGCCTTCTACGAGGCGTGCGGCTGGTCGATCCTGCCGGGGACCGTCCTCGTCGGCGGGACGCCGGCGGACCCGCTGCCGAGCGACCGGTTCGACAAGGTCACCCTCGGCGCGTTCTTCTCGTCGCGCGCGCGACGCCACGCCGCGGACTTCGTCGGCGCGCGGATCGGGCTCTATCCCGGCGAGCGCGACCGCCTCTGGTAGCGGTGCCGGCGGGCGCGTCAGGCGTGGTCGTGACGGAGCCCGTCGAGCGCCCGGTGAGCGACCTCGCCCGGGCCGAGCCCGCGCCGGCGGGCGAGCAGGCCGCCGATCGCGAGCGCCGCGGCGACGCAGATCGCTCCGCCGCCGACGATGCCCCACCGCGGCCCGAACGTCTCCCCGATCCAGCCGATCACCGGCGCGCCCACCGGGGTGCCACCCATGAAGGCGACCATGTAGAGCGCCATCACCCGGCCCCGCATCGTCGCGTCCGTGCCGAGCTGGACCGCGCTGATCGCCGCGGTCGTGAACGTCAGGGCCGTGAGCCCGGCGGGCAGGAGCGCGATCGCGGTCCCGGCGTAGCTCGGGATCGAGCCCGCGATCATCTCGAAGATCCCGAACGCCAGAGCCGAGGCGAGGAGGAAGCCGGTGGACGGCTTCGTCCGGCGGCGGGTGGCGAGCATCGCGCCGGCGAAGCTGCCGATCGCGAGCATGGTCGAGAGGAGCCCGTACGACTGCGCGCTCCGGTGGAAGACCTCGCGGGCGACGAGGGCGAGCGTGATCTGGAAGTTCAGCCCGAAGGTGCCGACGACGAAGACGAGCAGCATCGGCAGCGATCAGTCTCGCGGCGGCGGCGGACGTAGCGGACCGCCTCCCCGCAGCTGGCCGCCCCGCGCGCTCGACCGGCGGCGAGGGGAAGAGGTCCGAGGTCCCTCATCGCCCGCGAGGCCGGCGACCACGGCGATCGTCGACGTCGCGTTGGCGAGGAAGGACCACCCGGTGCCGGCCACCGTGATCAGGATCCCGGAGAGCGCCGGCCCGACGATCCGCCCGGAGTTGAAGATCGCGGAGTTCAGGGCGACGGCGTTCGTGAGCTCCCCCGGACCGACCATCTCGACCACGAACGACTGCCGGACCGGCATGTCGATGGCGGCGACCAGGCCGAGGAGGAGGGCGATCAGGTACACGTGCCAGAGTTGGACGACGCCGCCCAGGTCGAGCAGGCCGAGGAGCACGGCGAGCAGGGCGATCGACGTCTGAGTCGCGATCAGGAGCTTCCGCTTGTCGCCGCGGTCGGCGAGGATCCCGCCGTAGGGGCTGAGCAGCAGCGAGGGGCCGAACTGGAGGGCGGTGACGATGCCGAGCGCCGTCCCGGAGTTCGTCAGCTCGAGCACGAGCCAGTCCTGGGCGACGCGCTGCATCCAGGTCCCGGTGACGGAGACGAGCTGCCCCGCGGCGAAGAGGCGGTAGTTACGGATCCGGAGGGCCGGGAAGGAGAACCCGCCCATCAGGCGTCGATCAGCTCCTCGAGCACGTCGCAGGCCCGTTCGAGCGATCCGCGAGCCTCGGGCGAGAGCTCGTCGATCCGCCCGACGAGCCAGCGGGTGCGTCGTTCGGTCTCGCGGTCGAGGAGCTCGCGACCAGCGGCGGTGAGCGCGAGCACGGCCTGCCGCCGATCGTCCGGGTGCACCGTCCGGTCGACGAGGCCGGCCTGGCAGAGCCCGGCGAGGATCCCGGTGAGCGACGGCGGTTGCACGCGCTCGCGCTCGGCCAGGTCTCGGGGAGAGCGGGCCGTGGCGGCGCAGGGTCATCCGAGCCGAGATCTGCCCGATGGTCACGCTCGTATCCGCCCGCTGCTGGCGGAGCCGGCGGGCCAGGCGCATGATGGCCAGTCGCGTACGATCGGCGAGCTCCCGCCGTCCGCTCGGCCTCTGTCAGGGCGTGGGAGGGACATCTACATTGTTAGTCTAACAAACCTTCTTGCGCGCCCGCTCAGGGCTGCCGGAGGCCCGCAAATGTGTATCCCTGGTAAGGAGTTCCGCCTCCCACGTTGCATGTCGGGGAGAACACGGCTTTACTGAGTGAGGTGCGACGTGAGCCCTCACGCCTGGACGACCGCCTCCGTACGCCTCCGGGAGGCCCGGGCGCGGGCGAGCCCCTCTCCGCGCTCGACGTGGACAGCGGCTCGCGCGCAGGCGTTCGCGATCGAGGACCGGCTCGCGACGACGTACCCGCGGGGGCGTGCCGGACGGCTGGCCCCCCCGTCCGACGACGACGACCGGACCGGGGACGTCGACGACGACGGTCCCTTCGCCGTCCTCGAGGCGCCGATGGCCCTGAAGGAGTCCGGCGGGACCTCCGTCCTCGACGCTCCCGTCCTCCCCGCCGTCGAGATCGACGCGCCCCCCGGCCGGCATCCAGGCCGATCCCGGCGCACCGACGAAGGCCGCCCTCCGCGACGTCTCGGAGGCGCCGCGCGACGCCGAGCCCTACCGCCTGGTCGGGGCGCTCGGGGTGTACCTGCTGGGCATCGCGCTGCTCGTCACGACCTACGCCGACCGCCTCGGCTACCAGGGGTACTGGCTCGGCGTGGGCCTTGCCTTCACGGGCGTCCTCGCCGCCGGGTTCGGCTGCCGGCCGCGCATCTCGACCCACGCGGTGGCGCTGGCCGGCATGGGCCTCCTGCTCTGGCTCCCGTACTACCTGCGGGCGCCCCGTCGCCTGATCTTCACCGACGAGTTCTTCCATCTCCAGGTCCTCCAGCACCTCCAGTCGGTCGGGAACCTGAACATCAAGGAGACCTTCTACCCGATTCCGGGGGACTATCCGGGCCTCGAGTTCACGGCACTCACGCTGCACGGCGCCACGGGCGTCTCGACGCTCGCGGCGACGAGGATCGTCACCCTCACCCTGCACATCCTGATCCCGCTCCTGGTCTACCTCGCCGCGCTCGGCCTGGGGCGACGGCCGAAGGTCGCCTTCCTCGTCGCCATCGTCTACACGACGAACACGAGCTACGGCTTCTTCCACGACATCTTCTCCTACGAGTCGCTCGGCATCGTCTTCTTCCTCGCGATCTGGGCATCCTCCTCTCGCCGTCCCGACCCCGCCGGACGAACCAGGACATCGGCCTGCTCGTGCTGCTGATCGCCGGGGTGTCCGTCACCCACCACGTCAGCTCGTACCTGGCGGCGATCTCGATCGTCCTCTTCTGGCTCCTGTCGGTGATCCGGCACCGGCGCCTCGTGGAGCGCCTGCTGGTGCCGGCGATCGCCTCGGTCGTCCTGCCGATCGCCTGGCTGTCCTTCGAGCCGCACTCGATCCACTACCTGAAGTCGAACCTCGGCAGCCGCTTCACGATCGCCTCGGGCATCATCGGCAAGCTGAGCAAGGTCGGCGGCCGGGTCTCGAGTCCACGACGCTCCTCAACAAGAGCCGGACCGGCGGCGGCTCCGGCGGCTCCGCGCCCCTGCCGTTCTTCGACCACATGATGACGCGCGCCTACCCCGGGCTCGTCTTCGTGCTCGTCGTCGTCGGCGTGCTCGTCATCCGGCGGAGCGGCAGCTTCCGGGGCCACCACCGTCACCGGCACGGCGCCGCGCTCCTCGCGCTCGGGCTCCTCGGCCCGCTCGCCTGGACCGTGACCGCGCCGATGATCGCCTCACCGACGGCGGACCTCGCGCTGCGCGCGTGGCCGTTCCTCTTCCTCGGGGTCGCCGTCTACGTGGCGGCCGGCCTCGACTGGACGTCCCGGAGGTTCCCGCGCCGGCTGGTGCGGAGGTTCGCCCCGAGGCGCCGTCCCGGCCTCTTCTGGTCGGCCCCCATCCTCTTCCTCCTGCTCGCCGGCGGGATCGCCATCGGCGACAACCAGGGCGGCCGGTTCCCGGCGAACACGCCGGCTCGCGCGGCGGGGCCCGAGACGGCGACGAAGGACATGGTGGCGGCCGCGGGCTGGCTGCGCAATCGCGGGACCGGCCAGCGGCTCGTCGGCGACCAGCAGTCCCAGGTCATCTTCTCCGTCTACGGCGACCAGCAGTCGCCGGGCTTCGGCTCCTGGATCCCGTTCCGCGACGAGACGGAGAAGGGGCTCAACTTCTACATCGACAACCAGAAGGTCCGCTTCCTCGTCGTCGACCGACGGATCTCCACCCTGAAGCCCCGCTACCTCGGCTACTTCGGCAAGGCCGAGCTCACCGGCTGGGGCAACGTCGACTACGGCCAGCCGACCTTCCCCGCCGCTCTCCTCGACAAGTTCAACCAGGCGACGCGGCTCGGGTTGATCTACGACAACGGCAACATGCAGATCTACGACGACCGGTTCGCGACGCGGGTGGGCGGATGAGCATCGCCGGCCTTCCCGCGAGGCGGGCGCTCGCCGCGGCGGCGGCGTCCCCCCGGTCCGTCGACCCGGAGTACGTGCGCCAGGGCTGCGAGGCCCTGATCGTGGTCACCCTCCTCTCGCTGGCCGGGGCCATCGGCGTCCCGCTCGGCCCGCTGCGGCCGGCGATCGGCACGGTCGCGGTCCTCCCGCCCCCGGCTGGGGGCTCCTCGCCTGCCTTCGGCTCGGCTGGACCAACCTCTTCAAGCGGCTGCTCGTGGGGGTCTGCGCGAGCATCGCGCTGGTCGCCCTGTCGGTCGTGGTCCTCGAGGTCATCCGGCTCCGGATGACGGAACGATCGTCCGTGATGGTCGTCTCCCTCGTCTCACTCGCCCTCCTCGATTCCGCGCTCCTCCTCGACCGCCGCCCGCGCCTCGCGCGTCCGCGACCCTCGTGGGCGGCGATCCGCCGGCCGCTCGTCGCTCGCCCCCTCCTGACGATCGCGGCGGCGGTCGCCGTCGCCGGCCCGCTCGGGCTGATCGCCTGGGAGCTCCCCGGTGCCCAGCGCGACGTCGGCCAGCCCTTCACCGCGCTCGCCTTCGCGCACAGCCCGAACGTCGGGCGCGACGGGAAGCTGTCGGTCAACCTCGTCCGCGTCACGGTCCCGGTCGGCGTCACGAACCAGGAGGGGCGCACGCTGACCTATGGCCTGACGATCCACGACGATCGCCTGGAGCGGCCGCAAGCCGATCTCGATCACCCTTCCCGACGGCCGGACCTGGCAGGCCTCGCGCGTGTTCGAGGTCCACTGCGGCCGCCGCCTGGTCGTCGATCTCACGCGGTCCGACCGCACCGGCGTCTACCGCACCATCCAGACCGGCATCCTCGCACCGGCGCCTGCGCGGCCTGAGCCACCGGGGCCCCCGGGCTCCGCGCGGCGCACCCGAGAGCCGCCGGCCCGGCTGCGCTTCCGCGCGCGACTCCGTCGGGGCGGCGCGCGCCGTCGCGGACTGCGGCGTCCGCTGGCCGCGAGGGCGTGGGGCGTACCGACCGCGACGGTAGGAGGCGACCGGCCGCCCTCCTCCGCCCCGGGCGGAGCAGACGAGGGCGGCCGGCGCGTGGGTCAGTCCGTGAAGGGCCAGATCTCGTTCGGCGCGTCGGTGCACGCCTGCAGGCGGACGACGGACTGGTTGGTCCCGTGCGGCGCCGCCAGGCAGAGGCGGCCGATCTGGAGCTGGCCGGTCTTCGTGAGCTTCCAGACGTCGGCTTCGCGACCGCAACCGGCGAGCGCGACCTTGACGCCGGTGAGGGCCCGCCCGCCCTCGGGCTTCGCGCAGCGGTCGACCCGTGCGAGGCGCAGGGCGCCGCGCGCGGTCAGTGTCCAGGCGAGCGGCGTCGGCGCGATGCAGCGGACGATGGCGAGCCGGAGCCCCGTTCGGAGCTTGCCCGCGCGGAGCCCGAGGCAGGTGCCCCAGGACGCCTGGATGTGGCCCGTCGTCGCCGTCGGACGCGAGCCGCGGACGACCGCCGCCGGGCCGAACTCGCTCAGGTTCCCCGGGACCGTGGCCCGCGCCGTCACCCACCGGCCCCGCCGGAGGTTGACCCGCGCGGCGAAGACCCCCGTCGACGTCGCGGTGACCGTCTTCAGGTAGCGCTGGGCCTTGCCGAAGTAGCCGGGGCCCTTCAAGCTCGTGTAGATCTGCACCGTGCTCCCGGCCGGCGCGCTGCCACGGACGCGGCTTCGCGTCACCGAACGGAAGACGGGGTAGCGGAGCGACGGCTGGTGCCCGGCGATCTTGAACCCGTTGACGTTCACCTTTCCGGTCGGGAAGAGGTCGAGGGCCAGCGAGCCGAGGCGATCGAAGCTGTTGCCGATGATCGTGTTGTCGTAGGTCACGGAGTCGGCGATCACGATCGCGCTGCCCTTGACCCCGGCGATGGCGTTGCCGGAGACGACGTTGCCGGACGTCCGCTGCTGGATGACGACGGCGAAGCCCTCGATCGGCCCGAGGCGCCCCGTGGGCGAGGTGCCGATGTGGTTGCCCGTGATGATGTTGCCCGTGGAGATGAGCGACGTCAGCTGGATGCCCGCCTTGACGGCCGTGATCCAGTTGCCCTGGACGAGGGTCCCGTTGGCCCCGTCGATGATGTTGATGCCCTGGCCGTTGTCGATCGCGCAGGCCGGGTAGCAGAGCCCGTCGCGGAAGAGGGGATCGTAGGAGCCGTCGGGACGGAAGCCGATGACGTTGCCGAGGATCCGGTTGCCGTTCAACTGGAACGGCAGCGAGACGTCCTGGCGCGGCGGCAGGGTCGGGTTCCAGCCGTGGGAGATCTCGACGCCGTCGTTGATGTTGCCGCTGATGACGTTGCGCTCCATCGCGCCGAGGCCGCCGATCTGGTTCGCCTTGGGCCCGAAGTTGACGTCGATGCCGTTGTCCCAGTTCCCCCAGGCGTGCTCGCCGTCGGGGGAGACGCCGATCAGGTTGTTCATGATCACGTTCGCGTCGGTGCCGGCCGAGTCGAGGTCGATCCCGTCCTTGCCGTTGACCATGACGTTCGTCCCGCCGCGGTGGGCAGGCCGATCTGGTTGCCGTGGGCGCCGCCGTCGATGAGGACGTACTTCCCGCCGGAGAGCTTGACGCTCGCCCCGTCGGCGGTGACCCCGAAGAAGTTGCCGGCCACCGTCGTGGCGGTCGCGTTCGGCCCGGTGATCCGCACGGCGTTCTTCATCCGCTGGAACGCGAGCCCCCGGATCGTCGTCCCGGAGGTCGTGACGTAGATCGACTCGAGGCCCTCCGGCCCG
Source organism: uncultured Thermoleophilia bacterium (assembly GCA_963800515.1). Taxonomy (GTDB): domain Bacteria; phylum Actinomycetota; class Thermoleophilia; order Gaiellales; family F1-60-MAGs149; genus CAWDBC01. The sequence continues at coordinate 78,913 of CAWDBC010000013.1, read as the reverse complement.
CTGCCGACGATGTTGACGCCCGGCTTCGCGTTCGAGACGATCGGGTCGCGATTCGCCGAGGCGCCGGGCTCGGTGTACCCGTCGATGGTCAGGTCGGGCGCCGAGACGAAGATCCGTCCGCCGGTGAGCGTGATCGTCTGGCCGGCGCCGCCGGGGATCGCGAAGGCGACGGTGTCGGGTCCGGCGTGCCGGTTCCCCTCGTCGACGGCGGCCCGCAGCGAGCAGGTGCCGGCCGCCGTGGCGCAGACGTGGTCCCCCGGAGCCGCATCGCCCGCGTCGCTCGTGGTGTTGACCGTGAAGGTGATCGGCGGCGTCGCCGCTTCGGCCGGCGTGGCGCTCCCCACGACGACCGCGCCGAGCGAAGCCGCGAGGACGGCCGCGACATCGCGCGGACGGACGGATCTGAGCATCATGGGTTCCTTCGGAGGAGAGCGAGCGTGGAGGTGCGCTCTCCTTTCAGCCTAGGGCGGTTTGCGGCGCCGTGTGTTCGGTGAAGGTTCGGGGTCGCCGCCGCGTCGGCCATCCTGGGGACGCCGATGGCGGACGGTGGCCCTTACCCGCGAAGCCGCGTCATCTTCGGGTCGAAGAGCGGCTCGGCGGCGACGACGGCCGGAAGGCGGCGATCGAAGTACTGGATCTCGACCTCGGTGCCCGCGTCCGCGGCGGCCGCCGGGAGCCAGGCGTAGGCGATCCCGTGGCCCAGCGAGTAGCCGTAGCCGGCGCTCGTCACGTAGCCGGCGTAGCGACCGTCGACGAGGACGGGTTCCTTGCCCATCGCCGTGTCGCCGTGGCCCGTCAGGCGCAGGGCCACGAGCCGGCGCTCGGGCCGTTCGGGGTCCAGGGCCAGGAGCGCCTCCCGGCCGACGAAGTCGTGCGCCTCGAGGCGCACGGCGAAGCCGAGCCCCGCCTCGAACGGGTCGTGCTCCGGCGTCATGTCGGCGCCCCACGAGCGGTAGCCCTTCTCCAGGCGCATCCCGTTGAACGCGGCGCGACCGGCCGGGATCAGCCGGTCCTCGGCGCCCGCGCGCACGATCACGTCCCACAGCCGCTGGCCGAGGTCGGCCGTCGTGTACAGCTCGTAGCCGAGCTCGCCGACGTAGGAGAGCCGCATCGCCGTCGTCGGGACCTCGGCGACGGAGAGCCGGAGCGCCTTGAAGTAGCCAAGGGCCTCGTTGGAGACGTCGCGGTCGGCGAGCCGCGCCAGCACGTCGCGGGCGCGGGGGCCCCAGAGGCCGAGACAGCAGGTGCCAGGCGTGATGTCGTCGATCCAGACGGAGCCGTCGTCGGGCTTGCGGCGCGAGAGCAGGGCGAGATCGAGGTTGCCGTTGGCCCCGATCTGGAACTCCTCCTCGCCGAGGCGGCAGATCGTCAGGTCCGAGAGGATCCCGCCCGCGTCGTCGAGGAGGAGGGTGTAGACCACCGAGCCGACCGGCCGGTCCAGGTTGTTCGTCGTCAGCCCCTGCAGGAACCGGAACGCCCCGGCGCCACGCACGAGGATCCGCTTCAGCGCCGTCATGTCGAAGATCCCGGCGTGCGCCCTGACGTGCAGGTGCTCGGCGGCCGCGATCGGATTCCAGTAGCGGGCCGCCCAGGCGTCGCGCGGCGGTGGCGGCGGGTGCTCGTCCACCAGGTGGGCGTTCGTCTCGTACCAGTGGGGCCGCTCGTAGCCGGTGGCCTCCAGGAAGTAGGCGCCGAGCTCCCTCTCCCGGGCCCAGAACGGGCTCGACCCGGAGCGGGCGCGGCTCCTCCATCGGCTGCAGCGGATGCAGGATGTCGTAGACCTCGATGAAGTTCTGGGCGCCGCGGCGCAGGTTGTAGGCGGGCGTCGAGGCGAACGGCTCGAAGCGGTTGATGTCGGCCTCGTGCAGGTCGATCTGCGAGCGGCCGTCCACGATCAGCTGCGCGACCGACCGGCCGACCCCGCAGCGAGTGGGTGACCCAGACCGCGACCGAGAAGAGCACGCCCTCGGCACCGGGCAGCTCGCCGATCAGGGGCGCGCTGTCCGGCGTGAAGGAGAAGAGCCCGTTGAACCCCTCGTCGATCGCCGCCTGCCGGACCTCCGGGAAGAGGGCCTGCGTCTCCGCCCAGGTGGACGCGAAGTCGGGCGGCGTGAACGCCATCTTGGACGGCTGGTCCACCGCCTGGTCCGGCGACAGGATGGCCTCCGGCTCGACCGGCAGCGGCTGGTGGGCGTAGCTGCCGATCCCGAGCCGATCGCCGAACTCGCGGTAGTAGAGGTCGCGATCCTGGTGGCGGAGGATCGGGCGGGTCGCCTCCCGGCCGGTCTCCGCCGCCGAGCGCTCGAGCGACGGGAGCGGGGTCGTCCAGGCGAACAGGTGCTGCAGGGGGACGAGCGGGATCGAGACGCCGAGCAGGCGGCCGAGCTTCGGCGCCCACATCCCGGCGGCGACCACGACGAGGTCCGCCTCCAGGCGGCCGGCGGGCGTCTCCACCCCGACGACCCGACCGCCGCCGTCCCGGACGAAGCCGGTGACCTCCGTCGACCCCCGGAAGGTCGCCCCGCGGGCCTCGGCGCGCCGCGTCATCTCCTCGCAGGCCCAGACGGCACGGGCGACGCCGTCGGTCGGGACGAGGTAGCCCCCCTTGAGGTCGACCTCGTCGCCGATCTGCGGCCAGAGCGCGCGGCACTCCTCGGGCGACAGGATCGAGCCGTCGACGCCCCAGGACGCGGCGAGGCCGTGCCGGCGATGGAGCTCCGCCCAGCGCGCGTCCGTGATCGCGATCTCGAGGCCGCCCGTCTGCCAGAAGCAGGCCTCGCCGTCGTCGCCGTACGGCATCGCGCACAGCCGCTCGACCGTGTAGCGGGCGAGGTCGGTGTGCATCTTCGACGGGTTCGTCTGGAAGACCAGCCCGGGCGCGTGCGAGGTGGAGCCGCCGGTCAGGGGGAGCGGGCCCTGGTCGAGGACGGTCACGCCCGTCACGCCGCGTTCGGTCAGCTCGTCGGCGATCGCGCAGCCGACGATGCCGGCGCCGATGATCACAACTCTCTGGGCCACTGGACGAACCTCTCCCGGCGGACGGGAGCCGCCGCGCCTGACATTTCACGCATTCTGCGGCTCACCGCCCGACGGGGCAAGCGGGAGGAGCGCCGGCCCACCGGCCGGACGGCCGCACGGAGCGGACCGCCCAGCCGGTGGGCCGTAGAGGCGCGTTCAGGCCTTGAGCCAGGCGTTGACCTTGTCCATGTTCGCGGTCACCCACGCCTTGCCGGCGTCGGCGGGCTTCATGTGCTTGTCGGCGATCATCAGCGCGACGGCGTCCTGGTCGGCGCTCGTCCAGGTCCAGTTCTTGAGGAACTGGACGGCGGAGGCCTTCTTGGGATCGTTGACGGCCTTCGTCGACACGTACTTCTCAAGCGGGTACGGAGGGTAGTCGCAGCTCGCCGTCTTCGGATCGGAGTTGCACTCCGGCTGCGGCGGCGGCAGCTTGACGTGGACGAGGTCGAGCTTCGAGTTCAGCCACTGCGGGTCGTACCAGTAGAAGATGATCGGCTTCTTCTGGGCGTAGGCCTGCTGGACCTGCGTGATCTCGGCGGCCTCGGAGCCGGCGTAGACGACCTTCATGTCGAGCTTCAGGCTCTTGACGAGGCCCTCGTCGTTCGTCACGAAGTCGGCCGCCCCGTCGAGGAGCATGCCCTTGCTGCCCGTCTGCGCGGTCTTGAAGAGGCCCGCATCCTTCTTCAGGCCCTCCCAGGTCGCCATCTCCGGATGGGCGTCGACGACGTACTTCGGCGTGTACCAGCCGATGATCCCGTCGATGCCCTCCTTGCCGGCGTCGGTCACCGTCTTCGAGCCCTTGACGAACTGGTTGAACTGCGGCGTGTGCCCCCAGTCCTCGGGCAGGAGGTCCGTCTCACCCTGCGAGAGCGCGTTCCAGGCGGGGATCTCGGCGACCTTCGTCTCCTGGACCTTGTAGCCGAGCATGTTCTGGAGCACGTAGCTGATGACCGCCGTGTTGGCCTGCGAGCCGACCCACGACTGCGTGTTGATCTTGATCGTCGTCGAGCCGTCGCTCTTCTGGAGCGTGCCGCCGGACGCCGCACCCGAGGCGGAGCTCGCCGCGCTCGACGCCGCGCTCGTGGCCTCGCTGACGGCGCTCGAGGCCTCGCTCGACCCCGAGGCGGCCGCGCTCGACGCCGAGCTCGAGCCGGACTTCGCGCCTCCGCAGGCGGCCGCGGCGATCGCGAGCGCGGTCACGCCCACGAGCGACGCGCCCGCCCGAATCGTGGTCCTGGAACTCCTCATGCGACTTCCTCCTCTGTTTTCCGGGCTCCTCCGCCCGCCGTTGACGTCACCGACCCGTCGCCCTCTCGCGGCGGGCGGCACTCTGCGTGATCCGGTCGAGCCCGATGCCCATGGCGAGGATCGCCACCGACGCCGCGAGCCCGACGCCGAACTCGCCGCGGGAGAGGCCGACGAGCACGTTGTTGCCGAGGGCCCCGCCGCCGCCCACGAGAGCGGCCAGCGTGATGATCGCGAGGACGAGGATCAGGCCCTGGTTGACGGCGAGCATGATCGAGTCCCGGGCGAGGGGCAGCTGCACCTTGAAGAGGATCTCGCGCTTCGTCGCCCCGAACGACCGGGCGGCCTCGACCGGCGGAGCCGGCACCGAGCGGATGCCCTGCGTGACGAGCCGGACGACGACGGGCAGCGCGTAGACGACGGCGGCGATCAGGCCCGAGATCAGCCCCACTCCGAAGAGGGCGACGACGGGCACGAGGTAGACGAGGCCCGGCAGCGTCTGCATCGTGTCGAGCAGCGGGCTCAAGCCGCGGCGCAGCCAGCCGTACTCGGCGGCGAGGATCCCGAGGATCGTCCCGATCAGGACGGTCAGCGCCGTCGCGGTGATCACCTGCGAGAGCGTGTCCATCGCGTCCACCCAGACGCCGCAGACGCCGATCACGACGAACGCGACGAGCGGCACGACGATCGACGAGAGCTTGCGGCCGATCAGGTAGGCCAGCGCCACGAAGACGGCGATCGTCAGCCACCACGGGGTCAGCTGCATCAGCGACTGGAGCGGGACGGCGATCCGCTTCGTCAGGAAGTCGGAGATGTTCGAGGTGATCGGGTAGACGAAGTGGCTCGGGCTGACGAGGTAGTTGAGGATGATCTGCCAGCGGGCGTCCCAGCGGGCCGCGATGTCGTGGGACGGCGTCAGCCCGTAGCCGCGATTTCGGGCGACGAGCGCGACGACGGCGACCACGGCGACGCAGACGCCGGTCGGCAGGAGGCCCGAGCCGATGCCGGACGGCACCTTGTGCGGGCCCGGCGTATAACGCTGGCCGAGGGCCTGCAGTGACCGGTCGAGGGCGATCGCGATCAGGACGATCACGAGGCCCGCGCGCAGCGATTCGCCGAGCGATTGGTTCTGGAGCCCCTCCTGGACGTTGTCGCCGAGGCCGCCGGCCCCGACGAGGACGGCGACCACGACCATGCCGAGGGCGAGGTTGACGGTCTGGTTGATGGCGAGGAGGATCTGCGGCAGGGCGAGCGGCACCTGCACCTTGCGCATGACCTGCCCCGAGGAGGCGCCGGTCGACCGGGCCGCCTCGATCGTGTTCGGCGTCACGCCGCGAACGCCGAGCGCCGTGATCCGGATGCAGGCGGGCATCGCGAAGATGACGGTGGCGACGATCCCTGTCTGGTCGCCGATGCCGAAGAGGATCGCCAGCGGGACGAGGTAGGCCAGGGCGGGAATGATCTGCATCGCGTCGAGGAGCGGCGAGATGGCGCGGAGGAACCACGGCGAGCGCCCAGCGAGGAGCCCGAGCGGCAGGCCCAGGAGCAGGGCGAAGAACACCGAGAGGAGCATCAGGGTCAGCGTCTCGACGGCGAACGGGAAGAGCCCGAGGAGCCAGAACGAGGCGCACGTCACCGCCACGATCGCCGCGGCCGACCGGCTCGCGAAGCGCAGCGCGAGGAGCACGAGGACGGCGATCACCCCGGGCCAGCGGAGCGCGGCGAACCCGTCGTTGACCCAGCCCGCGAGGTCCTTGAGGTAGAGCTTGATGTAGTTGAAGAAGTAGAGGAAGACGGCGTTCGTGTCCTGGTTCGCCGTCACCCAGTTGTTGAACCGGTCGCCCCGGGACACGAGGTCGAAGGTCAGGCCCTTCGGCCACAGCGGGCGAGCCTTGCCCTCGAGGATCCGGCCGACGACGAGGTAGCCGAGAATCACGAGGGCGATCAGCGGCCCGCGTCCGATCGTTCGCCGGCGCACCTCGACGGCGGGCGTCGTCCGATCCGCGATGGCCGCCATCGGTCAGTTGCCTCCGATCGCCGTCAGGACGCCGACGCGGTCGGTGACGCCGATCGTGCGGCCCTCCTCGACCACCCGCACGGGCTTCTCCGACTCCGTGACCATGGGCACGATGTCGCGGACGACGACGTCGGGCCGGACCTCGGGCCCCGTCAGGTCCTCGCCCTCGACGGGGTCGCGCATGATCCAGCGGACGGTCAGGACGGTGCTCTTCGGCACGTCGGCGATGAAGTTCGCGACGTACTCGTCGGCGGGGTTGGAGACGAGCTCCTCTCCGGTCCCCGTCTGCACGACCCGGCCGTCGCGCATGATCGCGATCTTGTCGCCGAGCCGCAGGGCCTCGTGGAGGTCGTGCGTGATGAAGACCATCGTCTTGCCGGTGTCCTCCTGGAGCCGGATCACCTCGGTCTGCATGTCCCGCCGGATCAACGGGTCGAGCGCGGAGAACGGCTCGTCGAAGAGCAGGACGTCGGGCTCGACGGTGAACGCGCGGGCGAGCCCGACGCGCTGCTGCATGCCACCGGAGAGCTGGTCGGGGTAGTACTCGTGGAACCCGTCGAGGCCGACCAGCGAGAGCGTCTTCGCCGCGCGCTCCCGGCGCTCCTCCTTCTTCATCCCCTGGATCTCCAGGCCGAAGGCGGCGTTGTCGATGACCCGGCGGTGGGCGAGGAGGCCGAAGTGCTGGAAGACCATGGACACGCGGTGCCGGCGGAGCTCGCGCAGCTCCTTTTCGGAGGAGTCCGTGACGGACACCCCGCAGACCTCGATCTGGCCGGCGGTGGGATCGATCAGGCGGGTCAGGCAGCGGATCAGCGTCGACTTCCCCGAGCCCGAGAGGCCCATCACGACGAAGACCTCACCGGGTCGCACGTCGAACGACACGTCGTGCACGGCGGCCACGCACCCGGTGGCCTCGAGCAGGCCGGCGCGATCGAGGGTCGCGTGGTCCGAGCCCGGGATCGAGCCCGCCCGGGGGCCGAACACCTTCCAGAGGTCGCGGACGGAGATCAGCGGCTCGACCCCGGCCCAGTCGCTGGCCCGCAGCTCGGCGAGCGTCCTTCGTGGTGCCGGCGCATCCCCGGCGGCGGTCTCCGTCATGCCTCGATCTCCTCCACTCGCTTCCCTGGCCGGAATTCTCGACGACGCGGGCGGACGACGCGCTCGAGCATCGCCGGGGACGGCCGCAGGGTCGCCGGCGTCGCCCGGCCGGAGGGCGGGCTCGGCGCGGAGCGGGGGGCGCCCGCCGGGCCCTCGACCCGCGCATCGCCGATGAAGAGATCTCCCACCACACCTCCCGAGCCGGGGGACTCGCCGGTGACCGGTCGGTGGCCGGGCGGCGCGACGCGCGCGACGCACGGTCCACGCTTCCGACAATCGCCCCACCGTAGCAATCCCTGGAATGTCAGTGCGATTTCACGCCGTTTCGAGCCTCATCGTGAGACGACCCGCCGCCGGGGTGGCGGGCCGGCGGGACTCCCGGCGAGCCGTGCCTGACGGGCGGGCGCTGGCCGGCGATCAGCTGCCAGAGCGCGGGATGAAGGAGATCTTGCCGTTCGTTTCGAGCACGGCGAAGCGCACCTCGTCCAGGGTCGAGATCTGCTGCAGCCGCGCCTCGGCGGCGAGCTCCCCGACCGTGATCCGCTCGCGCGTCAGGTTCCGCAGGATCGGGGCGCCGTCCTCGACCAGGACGACCGGGTTGCCGTCGAGCACCGAGCGGACGGCGGAGAACCGGAAGTTGAGGTAGGACGTGGCGGCGATCAGGATCGCGAGCGTCGTGAAGACGAGGACGACTCCGGTCAGCGAGTTGTCGGCCTGCGTGACGCCCTGCTGGACGAGATCGCCCAGTACGACGAGGAGGATCAGGTCGAAGGCCTGGAGGTCGGCGAGCTCGCGCTTGCCGACCACCCGCGTCACGAGGAGCAGGAAGCCGAAGGCGAAGATCGTGCGCAGGACGACGTCCATCTGCGGCTCCTAGGGGAAGACGGTGAGGGTGCGGTGCACGGTGACGAGGGGCGTGGTTCCGTCGTCGACTTCGACGGTGGCGCCACGGCGTCCGATGTTCGTGGGGTTCACCTGGAGCTGGAACCAGACCACGAAGCGCGAGCCCTTCGGCAGGGTCCCGTACTGGTAGACGGGACGGCCCTCCCGGTCGGTCTCCGCCACGGCGCTCGGGAACATCGTGTTGAACGTCATCCCGTCGTACAGCGACGGGTCCATCACCAGCCGGAGGGAGTCGATCTGCTTCGTCGCCTCGATGGTGACCCGCATCTGGAAGATCAGGCCCCCGCGGACGGCGCCGGGCATCTGGAGCGCCACGTTGGCGGACGGTCCGCCCGCCCTGGCGGTGCTCGGCTGCTGGCCGAAGACGTCGAGGAGCCCGAGGACCGAGACGAGCGCGAAGGCGGCGAGCAGGAAACGGCGGGCCCAGGCGCGCCACGCGGTGCCCTCCCGGTCCCGGTTGGCCCGCGGATCGAGCTGATCGGGGTAGCGCGACCCCTCCACGCGCCCGTTCGTTCCCGTCAGCGGCGGCCGGCAAACCGCGGGGCCGCCGGGGGACCCGGCTCTCAGGCGAGGCGGCCGAGGGCGCAGCGGGCCGCGTTGTGCCCCGGGATCCCGGAGACGGCGCCGCCCCGGGACGCGCCCGATCCGCAGATCAGGAGCGCGTCGTCGTCGGTCTCCACGCCCCAGGTCCCGACCTCGGCGTCGCCGGCCGCGAACGGCCAGCTCAGATCCCGGTGGAAGATGTGCCCCCGGGGAAGGCCGAGGTCGGCCTCGAGGTCGAGCGGCGACCTGGCCTCGACGCACGGGCGCCCCTCCCCGTCGGTGGCCACGCAGTCGGCGAGCGGCTCGGCGAGATAGGCGTCGAGGCCCGCGATGGTCCGGGCGAGCAGCGCCTCCCGGGCGCGGGCGTTGCCCTCCTCGAAGAGTCGTGCGGGGGCGTGCAGCCCGAAGATCGTCAGCGTGTGCGCACCGCCGGCCCGCAGGTCCCGGCCGAGGATCGAGCGGTCGGTCAGCGTGTGGCAGTAGGCCTCGGCGGGGACGGTCCCCGGCAGCCGCCCGCCGGCCGCCTCGTCGTACGCCCGTTGCAGCTGGTCGTACCCCTCGTCCACGTGGAGCGTCCCGGCGAAGGCGACGGCGGGGTCGACGCCCGAGCGCAGCCGGGGGAGCCGGGTCAGGAGCAGGTTGACCTTCAACTGCGCGCCCTCCGGATCCTCGCCCGGCGCCCGACCGCGCAGGACGTCGAGCACCCGCGGTGCGACGCCCGAGAGGACCAGCCGCGCGGCGAGCGCGCGCTCGTCGCCCGCCTGCCGGTAGCGCACCTCCGCGCCCGCTCCGTCCGTGCCGATCGCCGTCGCCTCGCATCCGCAGGCGATCCCCGCCCCGGCCGTGCGGGCCGCCTGCACCAGCGCGTCGGTCAGCGCGCCCATCCCGCCGACCGGGATCCTCCACTCGCCGGTGCCGTTGCCGATCACGTGGTACAGGAAGCAGCGGTTCTGCAGGAGCGAGGGATCGTGGGCGGCGGCGAAGGTCCCGATCAGGCCGTCGGTGAGGACGATGCCGCGCACGAGGTCGTCGTCGAGCGACGCCTCGACGACCTCTCCCAGCGGCCGCTCGAACACCGCCCGCCACGCCTCGGGCGCGTCCGCGAACCGCGCCCGGAGGTCGGCCCGGTCCACGAGCGGATCGAGGAGGGTGGGAGCGACCCGCTCGGCGACCTGGGCGCAGAGCGCCTGGAACGCCAGCCACTGGCGATGGGCGCGATCGGAGCCCGTGAGGGCGGCGAAGGACGCCCCGGTCGCGGCCTCGTCCCGGGCGACGAGAAGGCCCGTGTCGCGACCGGAGCGGCGCACGGGCGTGTACGAGGCGACGGAGCGCGAGCGCGTGCGGAAGCGGAGCCCGAGCTCGCGGACGATGCGGTCCGGGAGGAGGCTGACGAGGTAGGCGTAGCGCGAGATGCGGGCGTCGACGCCGGGGAAGGCCTGCGCCGAGACCGCGGCTCCCCCGGGGTGGTCGAGGCGCTCCAGGACGCGGACGGAGTGTCCCGCGCGCGCGAGGTAGGCGGCCGCGACGAGCCCGTTGTGGCCGCCGCCGACGATCGCCACGTCGACTCGATCCGTGCCCATGACCCGGATTCTCGCCTCCGCGAGCCCGCCGGGCGCCGCCCGGGAGCGCGGGGGCGGCCCGGGGTGGCGACGAGCGCCCTCCCCGGGCGCCGCCCGGGAGCGAGGGGCTGCCCCGGGTGGCGACGAGCCGCCGGCAGACCTCCGCCGCCCGGCGGCCGTCACTCGTCCCCCCGATCAGCCTCGCCTCAGGCGTCCCCGGCGGTCCTGCCGCCCTTCCTCCGAGCCGGCTTTGCTACCTTCCGCCATAAGGCATGCAAATACACCACATAAGAGAGTGCGAGACAGCCTCGATGCAGAAGAGATCTCACCCGTCCCTCCGGCGCGCGGCGACGGCGGTGGCGGTCGCCGCCGGGCTCGTCGCCACGGCCGCTCTCAGCGCGTGCGGCGGCAGCGCCTCCGGCTCCCAGCTGTCCCTCGTCGCGTTCTCGGTGCCCAAGCCCGCCTACGACGACCTGCAGACAGAGCTTCGCCAAGCACGCCGACGGCAAGGGCATCGAAGTGGAAGTCCTCCTACGGGCCAGCGGCGACCAGGCCCGCGCCGTGATCGCCGGCCTGCCAGGCGGACTACGTCGGCTTCTCCCTCGACCTCCGACATGACCAAGCTGGTCGACAAGGCCTCGTCGCCAAGGACTGGGACGCGGGCCCCACCAAGGGCATCGTGTAGCACCTCCGTCGTGGTCATCGTGGTGCGCAAGGGCAACCCCAAGCGCATCACACGGCTGGGCCGACCTGGTCAAGCCCGGCGTCAAGATCGTCACGCCGAACCCGGGCTCGTCGGGCTCGGCGCGCTGGAACGTCCTCGCCGCCTGGTCCCAGATCACGGCCAGACGGCGGCGCCGAGGCCGCAGGCGACGGCTACCTGACGAAGTACTACCAGAACGTCGTCAGCCTGCCGGCCAGCGGCCGCGAGGCCACCAGCGCGTTCACCAGCGGCACCGGTGACGTGCTGATCTCGCTACGAGAACGAGGCCATCGCCGCCCGGCAGAACGATGAGGACGTCGACTACATCGTGCCCGACACCACCCTCAAGATCGAGAACCCGGGCGCCGTCACCGTCAAGGCGCCGCCGAAGGCGAAGAAGTTCCTGACCTACGTCGAGTCCGCCGACGGCCAGAAGATCTTCGCCAAGCACGGCTTCCGGCCGGTCGAGCCGCATCGGTCGACCCGGCGAGGTACAGGGCGCGAACGATCCCGCGAACCCGTTCCCGGCGGTCAAGAAGCTGGTCACCATCGCCGAGCTGGGTGGCTGGAAGGCCGTCTCCAGCAAGTTCTTCGACGAGAAGACCGGCATCGTGACCAAGATCCAGGACGCCAGCGGCAAGGTGCTCGTGAGCTCGCTCGACCGCTGACCGACCCCGGCCGGCCCCGGCAGGTCCGCGGCCGCCCGGCGGGCGGGGCCTCGCTCCCGGCGTCGCTGCGGCCTGGGCGCCGGGCTCGGGCTCGGGCTCGGGCGTGACCCTGCTCTGGATGAGCCTGCTGGTGCTGCTGCCGCTCGCCGCGGTGCTGGTCACGCGCGCGACGCGACGGCTGGGCGGGTTCTTCGACGCCGCTGACCAGCCCGCGGTGGCCGCCGCCCTCCGGCTGACCGTGCCAGCGCCGCCGGCGTCACCCTGGTCAACACCGTCATGGGCACCCTGGTCGCCTGGGTGCTGGTGCGCGACCGGTTCTCGGGCCAGCGGCTGCTCGAGCCTCGTCATCGACGTGCCGTTCGCGCTGCCGACGATCGTGGCCGGACTGGTGCTGATCGCGCTCTACGGCACCGAGCAGCCCGTCGGCGTCAACCTGGCCCAGACCCGGTGGTCGATCTTCGTGGCGCTGCTCTTCGTCACCCTGCCGTTCGTGGTGCGGGCGGTCCAGCCGGTGCTGGAGGAGCTCGACCGCGACGTCGAGGAGGCGGCCGCCTCGCTGGGCGCGAGCCGGTTCACGTCTTCCGCCGGCTGATCCTGCCGAACATCGCGCCCGCGATCGCCGCCGGCGCCGCGCTGTCGCTTCGCCCGCGGCGCTGGGCGAGTACGGCTCCGTCGTGCTCATCTCGGGCAACCTGCCGCTCAACGACCGAGGTCGCGTCGGCCCGGATGCTCGGCCAGATCGAGAGCGACAACCTGGCCGGCGCGGCCGCGGTGGCGACGGTGCTGCTCGTCGTCGCTCTCGCCGTGATCGTCGGGCTCGGCGTCGTCCAGCGACGGACGGCACGTCGTGGCTGATGCCCTGACCCCGACCACGATCGGTCCGCGGCGCTCGCCCCCGGCTGCCCCGCGCCGGGCCGGCAGCCGGCCGCTCGCCGGCCGCCCGCTGGCCGCTGCGGCTGCTCGCCGTCGGCTACATCGTGCGTGCTCGTGCTGCTGCCGCTCGACGGTCATGGTCGTGGCGCACGTTCGAGCAACGGCCTCGGCCCCTTCCTCGACGCGCTGACCTCGCCGGAGGCCGTCCACGCGGTCGGGCTCTCGCTCGAGGTCGCGGCATCGCGGCCGTGGTGGTCAACACGGTCTTCGGCGTGGCGGTGTCGCTGCTGATCACCCGCTACCGGTTCCGGGGCCGCCGGCTCCTCAACGCGCTGATCGACCTGCCGGTGTCGGTGTCGCCGGTGATCGCCGGCCTCGCCCTGATCCTGGTCTACGGCGACGACGGGCTGGTTCGGGGGCGTCGCTCGAGGCCCTCGGCATGAAGGTGATCTACGCGACTGCCCGGGATGTCCTGGCGACCGTGCTTCGTCTCGCTGCCGCTGGTCGTCCGCGAGCTGGTGCCGGTGCTCGAGGAGATCGGCCTCGACCAGGAGCAGGCGGCGCGCTCCCTCGGCGCCGGCGCCGATCCAGCGCTTCCGGCGGATCACGCTGCCGGGGATCCGCTGGGCGCTCGCCTACGGCGTCGTCCTCAGCCTCGCCCGTGCACTCGGCGAGTTCGGCGCCGTCCGCGTGGTCGCCGGCAACGTCGCTCGGCCAGACGCAGACGCTGCCGCTGCTCGCCGCCCAGCGCTACCAGGACTTCGACGAGTCGGGGGCCTACGCCGTCGCGTTCGTGATGGTCGCCATCGCGGTCGCCAGCATCGTCGTCGTCGCGCTCCTGCGACCCCACGAAGAGCACGACATGAGAAGAGAGATCACGATGGGCATCGAAGCCACCCACGTCAGCAAGCGCTTCGGCGACTTCGTCGCGCTCGACGACGTCAGCCTCGACGTCCGCAGCGGTCAGCTGACCGCCCTCCTCGGACCGAGCGGCGGCGGCAAGTCGACGCTGCTCCGCATCATCGCGGGCCTCGAGCAGGCCGACGCCGGCACCGTGGTCATCGACGGCGTCGACGCCACCCGGCTCGCCCCGCAACGCCGTGACGTCGGCTTCGTCTTCCAGCACTACGCCGCGTTCAAGCACCTGACGGTCTTCAGAACGTCGCCTTCGGGCTCGAGGTGCGCAAGCGCCCGAAGGCCGAGGTCCACCGCCGCGTCCACGAGCTGCTCGAGCTGGTGCACCTCGACCAGTTCGCCGATCGCCTGCCGGCCCAGCTCTCGGGGGGCCAGCGGCAGCGGATGGCCCTCGCCCGGGCGCTGGCCGCGGAGCCGAAGGTCCTGCTCCTCGACGAGCCCTTCGGGGCGCTCGACGCCAAGGTCCGCAAGGAGCTGCGGGAGTGGCTCCGCCGGCTCCACGACGAGGTCCACGTGACGACGATCTTCGTCACCCACGACCAGGAGGAGGCTCTCGAGGTGGCCGACGAGCTGGTCGTGATCAACCACGGGATCGTCGAGCAGGTGGGGAGCCCGACGGAGCTCTACGACCACCCGGCGAACGACTTCGTCATGGAGTTCCTGGGCCCGGTGACCCGGCTGCACGGCCGGCTGGTCCGCCCCCACGACGTGGACGTGTTCGCCGCGCCGGAGCCGGGAACGCACGAGGCGACGGTCGAGCGGCTGCAGCGCGTCGGCTTCGAGGTGCGCGCCAACCTGCGCAGGAACGAGGAGCTGACCCACGTCCTCCTGACGCGCGATCAGGTCGAGAGCCTGGCGGTCAGCGAGGGCTCGACCGTCTGGGTCCGCCCCCCCGATCCCCTGGCGGTCGGGGCCGAACGCTAGCCCGTCCCCCAGGCCCGGACGCCGGCCCGTCGGATCGAGTCGCCGACGGGCGTCGACCGTGCCCGCCTACAGGCTCGAGTAGTCGCCCTTGAAGGTGTCGCAGGAGGTGGTGTCGCCGGAGTCGAAGCCCGCCTTGAACCACTTCTGCCGCTGCGCCGACGTGCCGTGCGTGAAGGAGTCCGGCACGACGCGTCCCTGCGTCTCCTTCTGCAGGGTGTCGTCGCCGACGGCGGCCGCGGCCGTGAGCGCCGACTGGATCTCGTTCTCGCCCAGCTGCCGGTCGGCGGTCTGCTGGGTGTAGACGCTGTGGCCCCAGACGCCGGCGAAGCAGTCGGCCTGGAGCTCGAGGCGGACGGAGTACTGGAGCTTCTCGTCCGGGTGGTCAGCCTGCAGCTGGCGCATCTTCTCCTCCAGTCCGAGCAGGTTCTGGACGTGGTGGCCCATCTCGTGCGCGACGACGTAGGCCTCCGCGAACTGCCCGGGCGCGTGGAACTTCGTCGCCAGCTCGTTCATGAAGCTGAGGTCGAGGTAGACGGTGGAGTCGCCCGGACAGTAGAACGGCCCCATCGCCGTCTCTCCGGTGCCGCAGGACGTCTGCACCTGGTCCGAGTAGAGCCGGAGCGTTGCGGGCTTGTACGTCTCACCGCTCGCCGCGAACGACTGCTGCCACGTGGCCTGCACGTCCTCGAAGACGTTGATGGCGAACTGCCGCTCGGTCGCGTCCACCGGCGGAGCGGCGGCGCCGGGCTGCACTTGGTTGATCTGGTTGAGCACCCCGCCGACCCCGCCTCCGCCACCGCCGCCGAAGACCTGGAGGAGGGCGATCACGGCGAAGATCAGGATGCCGCCGCCGCCGAGGCCGGCCCGGCCGATCGGGAAGCCTCCGAGACCGCCGCCGAACCCGCCGCCGCCGGACTGGCCGGAGGTGTCCTCGACGTTTGCGTCACCGCGATCGGGAAGCCTCATGGCGCGAGGGTATAGCCGCGATCGCCGGCGGCCAACCCCGATGGGCGTTCAGCGGCGCCGGCGCCGGGCGGCCCAGGCGACGAGCTCGCGGTCGACCCCGCGAAGGCCGTAGCGCCCGGCCCAGGCCTCGATCGAGGCGCAGGCGTCCTCCCGCGCCCCGGCATCGGCGAGGGCGTGGAGCGCCGCCAGGAGGACGGAGGCGTCGGCCAGGGAGGCGCCGCCCGCCGAGCGGACGGCGAGCGCGTGCCAGCGGGCAGCGGCCAGCGGGTACCGGTCCGGCATCTCGTCGAGCAGGACGAGGACGAGCGCCAGGGCGTCGGCCGGATCGACGGTGCCGAGCTCACCGGCGACGGCGAGCGCCGTCTGCGCGTCGCCGGCGGCGACGGCGCGGCGGAAGATCGTGAGCGGCGCCCCGGGATGCGTCATGCGAACGTATGTTCGCACAGGGCGTCGGAGCGCGCCCACCGCGCGCGAAGCGATCCCCCGGACCGCGGCCGCCTCGCGGGTCGTCCGGTGCGAGCGGGCTGCGGCGACCCCGGCCTTGTCCGCACGGGTCGACGGGCGGCGCCGAGCACGGGCGAGCGGACGCGGGAGCGGCGAGGACGGGATCGAAACGGATCGACACGCTCGCGGCCGTCCGGCGATCCCCGGCCGGGGTCGCCGCCCGCAACCGGCGCGCCCGCGCACTCGGCGAGAATGCGGGGATGGGGCGCGACGAGGCGTGGAGGACGGCCGCCTACGCGTTCGCCGCGGCGGTCTTCCTCGTCGCCCTCAAGCTCGCCTTCGGGTTCGCGTCCGGCAGCCTCGGCCTGATCGCCGAGGGGCTCCAGTCCACGGCGGACGCCGTGGCCGCCGCCGCCACCCTCTACGCCCTGCGGATCGCGAACCGTCCGGCCGACGCGGAGCATCCCTTCGGCCACGGCAAGGCCGAGAACCTCGCCGCGCTCGGCGAGGCGTCCTTCCTCCTCGTCTCGATGGGCGTGATCGCGTCGCAGGCGATCACCCGGCTGACGGCCGACGCGCCTCCGCACGTCGACGCCTCACTTGGCCTGATCGCCGTGCTCGGCGTGGTCCTCGTCGTCGACGCCTCCCGCGCCGTGACCACGCGCCGGGCCGCCAGGCGCCATCACTCGGCGGCGCTCGGCGCGTCCGCCGCGCACTTCCTCTCCGACTTCGGCGGGACGCTCGTCGTCCTCGGGGGAATCGCGCTCGTCCGCGGCGGCCATCCGGCGGCCGACGCGTGGGCCGCGCTCGTCGTCGCCGGGATCACCGGCATGGTCGCCGTCCGCCTCGTCCGGTCCAACGTCGGCACGCTGATGGACGAGACCTCCTCCCGGCGGTCCGCGCTCATCCGCACCGCCGTCCAGCGGGGGGCGCCGGACGCCGCCCTGCTCCGGGTCCGGGTCCGGGAGGTCGGCTCGGCAGTGATCGGGGACGTCACGATCGGCGTGGCCCCAGAGGCGGCGCTGGTCCGCGGCCACACGCTCGCCGACCGGGTCGAGGAGATCGTCGAGGAGTTGATCCCGGGATCCGACGTCGTCGTCCACGTCGAGCCGCTGCAGGCGGGCGCGTCGCCGCGCGAGCGGGCGACCGTCGCCGCGCTCGGCGTGGCGAACGTCCGCGAGATCCACAACGTGCTCGTGCTCGAGGTCGACGGCGGGGTCGACGTGTCCCTCCACATGAAGCTCGCCGGGAGCATGGCCCTCGCCGAGGCGCACCAGGTGGCGAGCCAGGTCGAGGCGGCCATCGAGCGGGCGGTGCCGGAGGCGAAGCGCGTCCAGACCCACATCGAGCCCCTCGACGAGGCGATCCTCTCGAGCGGCGAGGACGGGTCGCGGGCAGCCCGGGTCGCCGCGGCGATCGAGGGGGCGACGGGGACGGCGCCGATCTCCGTCGAGCTCCGCCTGACCGACGCGGGGGCGGTGGCCTACGCGACGATCGTCCTGCCGGAGGTCCTCTCCGTCGCGGAGGCGCACCGGCGCGCGTCGCAGGCGGAGGTGGCCGTCCACCGCGAGGTGCCGGAGGTGCTCGAGCTGATCCTGCACACCGAGCCGCGCTGACGCCCGCGTCACCGGCGGGCGGCCGGGTCGCGCCGGCCTCGGTCCGGCGGCCGGAAGCGGCCGGGGCGACCGACCCGGGCCCGGCGCCGGCCTGTCAGCCGGCGATCGTCGAGACCATGTGCTCGGCGAGGCCCTCGGCGACGTCGAGGACGACGGTGCAGTGCGCCTCGGCCTGGGCCGGCCATCCGGAGTAGACCCCGCGGAGGTCGGCGAGGACCGCGCCCCGGGCCGGGCCGTATCCGGTCTCGACCTCGACCCGCACCCGCGGCGCCACCGTGGCCGGCCACAGCCCGAGGCCGACGGCGAGTGCGGTCGCGTCGTGCTGGACGGAGATGTGGCGCCCGAAGACGGACGCGTAGAAGGCGGCGTAGTCCTCGAGCAGGCGGCCGACGTGCCGGGCGAGCGGATCGTCCGATCCGGTCAGGCGGCCGACCATCCCGCCGTCCACCTCGACGCGCATCGTCGCGTCGAGCGTGACGAGGGTCGTCTCGCCGGGCGCCGCGAGCACCGCGGCGAGGGCGACGGGGTCGTTGGCGGCGTTCGCCTCAGCGCTCGGGGTGATGTTGCCGGGGGCGCGCCCGGTCCCGGCCAGGATCGACAGCGAGCGGAGCTCGGAGACGAACGTCGGGCGGAGCGCGACCGCCAGCGCCACGTTGGTCAGGGGGCCCACCGCCACGAGGTCGATTCCCCCCGGCTCGGCGGCGACGAGCTCGCAGAGGGCGACCGCGGCGTGGGTGCCGCTGGCGCGGCCGGCGGGTCGCGCCGGCCCGAGGGAGCCGCGGCCGTACGTGCCGTGGACGTGACGGGCGTAGCCCGGAGTGCGGCCGTCGAGTGGGCCCGCGGCGCCGGCGTGGACCGGCACGCCGGAGGTCCCCGCGATCTCCAGGAGGTCGAGGGCGTTCGCCGTCGCGACGTCCACGGGCACGTTGCCGAACACCGTCGTCAGCGCGACGAGGTCGATCTCGGCCGAGCGGGCGGCGTAGGCGAAGGCGAACGCGTCGTCGAGGCCCGGGTCGGTGTCGAGCACGACCCGCCGCCGGCCTCCGCTCACCACGCACCTCCGCCCTCGCCGATCCTCACGACGCCCTCGGCCGGCGTCACGAACCCGCCGACCCGGCGATCGTGGGCCTCCACCGGGACGGTCGCCAGCACCTCGTCGTCGTGGACGACGGCGATGGCCGGCGCCGCGGTGCGGCCGAGCGCGCGGTCGTAGCTCCCGCCGCCCTGGCCGAGCCGGGTCCCGTCCCGGCCGACGGCGAGCGCCGGGACGAGGACGAGCTCGGCCGAGGAGACGGCGCTCCGACCGAGCCGGGGCCCGTCCGGGACCAGGATCCCGCGCCGGCCCTCGACGAGCCGGTCGACCCCGTCGTAGACGGCCCAGTCGAGGTCCAAGTCGTCCTCCAGGACGGGCAGGAGGACGCGGACGCCGAGGTCGACGAGGACGTCGATCAGGGGCAGCGTCGGCGGCTCGGACCCGGCGGAGACGAAGAGCGCGACGCTCCCTCGCGCCAGGACCGGCGCGTGGGCGGCGAGGGCCTGGCCTGCCGCGGCCAGGCTCGCCGGCGCGAGCGCGCGCCGGTTCGCGCGGAGCGACCCCCGGAGCACCGCCTTCGCCGCCCGGCTCTCCTCGTCGGTGGAGACCCCCGTCACGACGGGGAGCGTAGATGGATCGCCGCGCGGGAACGGTAGGATCGGTCTACCGAACGAAAGGCCCCGCATGCGAACCCCCCGTGCCGCCGTGCTCTCCGTGACCGCCCTCGCCCTCCTGGCCGCGGGCTGTGGCAGCTCCTCCAAGTCGTCCTCCTCGAGCTCGTCGTCTGTCTCGGCGAGCGCGTCCTCCGCCCTCTCCGACGCCTCCGCGCAGAGCTCGACCGTCGTCGCCCAGGCCGAGAGCGCCCTCTCCGCGGCCTCCGGATCGACGAGCGACCTCCAGGCCTCCGCCTCCTCCGCGCTCTCCCAGGTCGCCTCGTCCCTGTCCCCCGCGCAGTCGTCGCAGATCTCCTCGGCGCTCGACTCGGGCGCCGGCCAGGCAGCGGTGGCGGTGGGCCAGGACGTCCTCGCCCTGCTCCTCGGCCAGGGCGACGTGAAGGCGGCCGCCGACAAGCTGGAGCGCGACTACGCGGGCGTCAAGGACCAGCTCCACAAGGCGAACGACGCGGGCGCGTCGCGCCTCGACCAGGACGTCAACGACATCCGGGCGGCCGCCGAGGCGGGAGACGCCGCGAAGGTGCGGACGCTCGCCCAGAAGATGACGCAGGACCTCCAGAGCGTGATCACAGGCGGCTGAGCGTGGCGGCGAGCGCGAGGTCCGACTCCGGATCGGGCCCGCCGCCGCGCTCGTAGACGCCGGCGGCCGCGCGGACGAGCGCCCAGTCCCGGACCGGCTGCCACGGGACCCCGAGCGCACTGGCGACGACGGCGAGCGCCTCGGCGACGGCGCCCGGAGGAAGGCCCCCACAGGCGGAGCGCAGGAGGTAGCCCGCCGAGAAGGCGAGCTCGGCGGCCCACGGCTTCGGGTCGATCAGGAGCCAGGGCTCCCGCGCCCCGGCGAGGATGTTCCCGAGGTGGAGGTCCTCGTTGGCGAGCCCGATGCCGGCCCGCCGCTCGGCCAGACGGGCGCAGGCGTCGAGCGTCAGCTCGAGCACGTCGGCCGGCAGCGCACGCGCCGCGAACACGTGGCGGAGCGGCAGCTCGATCGCGATCCGGGCGAGGTACACGGATCCGCTCGGGAACGGATGGCCTGGCGGGAGCTCGACGTGCGTCCTCGCGGCGACCCGCCCGGCGATCTCGAGCGCCTCCAGGACGGGGAGCGCTGCCTCGAGCGAGCCGCCCGGCTCGGCCCGCTCGAGGACGAGCCCGCCGAGGGATCGGTCGGCATCGAGGATCCGCACGGCGCCCCGCCCGCCCATGGCGGCGAGCGCCGCCGGCTCGAGGGCCAGCTCCGGGAGCGGAGGGTTCAGCTTGAGCACGACCGGCGCGCCGGCCCGGGTCGTGGCGGCGAGGACCATGGCCAGCGAGCCCCCCGGCAGCGGCTCTCCGACCTGGAGGGCGAAGCGCCGCGCGCAGCGGTCGATCCTCTCCGCGAGGCCGTCCGTCCATTCGACCGCCGCGAGGCTGCCCTCGGCGAGCCAGAACCGCCGGAGCTCCCGTCGCTGCGTCTCGTAGCCCGACACCGGCGTGGACGCTAGGGGATCGAGGCGGGGCGCCCGCCCGCAGCCGGGACGGGGCGCCGGATGCGGCAGGCGCGCCCGGTCGACCTCGGCCCGACCTGCGCGCAGGCGGCCCGGCGGGCTCGTCTAGGCTCCCTGCGTGACCAGCGCCGACCTCGCTCCCGCCGTGACCGGCGCCGACCTCGCTCCCGCCGTGGCCGGCGCCGACCTCGCACCCGCCACGCGCATCGTCCATCTCGGCCGTCCGCCCGAGGCGGTCGGGGCGGCCGTCAACGTCCCCGTCGTCCTCTCCTCGACGTACCGGGCGAACGGCGAGGTGAACTACGCCCGCTCCGGCTCCGACACGATCGTCGCCTTCGAGACGGCGCTCGGGGGTCTCGAGGGCGGGGAGGCGCTCGCGTTCGCGTCCGGCCTGGCGGCGGCGGCGGCCGTCATCGAGGGGATGCCGACCGGCACCGTGGCCGTCCTCCCGAAGGGCCCCTACTTCGGCGTCGGCGAGCTCTTCGGCGAGCAGGCGCGGCTCGGCCGGATGGAGCTGCGGCTCGTCGACATCGGCGACACCGGCGCCGTGGTCGCGGCGATCGACGGCGCCGACCTCGTCTGGATCGAGTCGCCGGTCAATCCGACGATGGAGATCGCCGACCTGCCGGTGCTCTGCCGCGCCGGTCGCGCGGCCGGCGCGCTCGTCGTCGTCGACTCGACCTTCGCCTCGCCGCTCCTCGTCCGTCCGCTCGACCACGGAGCCGACGTGGTCATGCACTCGGCGACGAAGATCATCTCCGGCCACGAGGACCTGCTGATGGGGGTGCTCGTGACTCGCGATCCGGACCGTCTGGAGCGGTTGCGGTACCGGAGGACCAACACCGGCGCGATCCCCGGCGCCCTGGAGTCGTACCTCGCGCTCCGCGGGCTGCGGACGCTCCACGTCCGCCTCGAGCGGCAGCAGGCGACCGCCGGCGTCCTCGCCGCCCGGCTCGACGAGCATCCCGTGGTCACGCGCGTGCGCTACCCGGGGCTCGCCTCCGATCCCGGCCACGAGCGCGCCTCGGGCCTCCTCTCCGGGTTCGGCACGATGATCTCGTTCGAGACCGCCGGCCAGGCCGCCGACGCCGAGCGCGTCTGCGAGAGCCTGCGCGTGATCCTCCACGCCACGAGCCTCGGTGGCGTGCAGTCGCTCGCCGAGCGCCGGGCCCGGTACCCCGAGGAGGCGGACCGGGGGACGCCCGACACGTTGATCCGCTTCTCCGTCGGCCTCGAGGACGTCGAGGACCTGTGGACGGACCTCGCCCGCGCGTTGGCTACCGTGCCGGGATAGCTCGCCGTCCTCAAGCCCGCGACCCGGCACCGACCGGGCTCGAAGCCGAGAAGGGACCTCCAGCCGTGCGCACACGCGAATCGCTGTCCGACCGGGTCACCGCGACGATCGAACGTCCGATCACGGCCGCCGCCGACGCCGTCTCCGAGCTCGCCCAGAAGGGCAGTGGAGCGATCGCCGACCTGGCGCAGACGGGCAAGTCCGAGGTCCTGGGGCGGTCCGAGGAGGTCGGCGGTCGGTGGCGGCGCCGCGTCCGGACATCGGCACGATCGCGGCGCAAGGTGGCGAAGAAGCAGGCCGAGGCCGCGCGCCGGCTGGCCGTTCGTTCGGCGGCCGAGGCGCGTAAGGCGGCGCTGCAGGAGGGTCGCCGTCGCCGCAAGCGGTTCTTCCGGCGGCGGCGGCAGGTCCAGGCGCTCGCGGCCGAGCGCGTGGACGCGATCAAGGCGAGCGCCGCCGCGGCGGGCAGCGCGGCGGCCGCCGCGACCGCGAGCCGCGCGTCGGACGCGGCGAGCGCGGGAGCCGACCAGGCGCGGACGCTCGCCGGGGAGGCGCGGTCGTGGCTCGCCGAGCAGGCGGCGGGGATCGACGTCGGCGGGGCGCTGACGGCCCTCGCGCCGACGGCGCTCTCGAAGCCGGTGCGCAAGCGCCGGCGGCCGCTGACCACGGTGGCGATCGGGGCGGCGGCCGGCCTCGTCGGCATGGCGGCGATGGACGCGGCGCAGCGGGGCCTCGCCAAGGCCTCGCCGGCTCCGGCCGGCGCCGGCGGCGGCGAGGACCGCGACCCGTGGCAGGACGCGCCGTCTCCGGCGAAGGTCGGCCGGAGGATCTGGGAGGGCGTGCTCCGCCAGGGGCCGCTCGGCCCGGACAAGATCGAGTTCGCGACGAACGTCGTGCACGTCGGCTACGGGATCACGCTCGGCGCGGTCTTCGCGCTGGTCGAGGAATCCCGCGACGACCCGTCGCCGCTCGTCGACGGCGCGATCTTCGGGCTCCTGGCGTGGGCGTTCGAGGAGTACCTCCTGCCCCGCGTCGACGTCTCGCCGCCGGCGAAGACGCTCAGCGCGGGCGAGCACGCCCAGGATCTCGCGTTCCATCTCGCCTACGGCCTCGGCGTCGGGGCGACGATCGCCGCGGCGGACGCGCGCCGCTGACGCTCGCCTCGGGGCGACGCCGGAGGCCGCGGGATCGTTTCGCGCCCCAGCCCGCTCGATGCGGTCTGGGGCGCGGAGTACCGGCGCGCACCCGAGAGCGAGGGCGTGCGGCGCCGCGGTGCGCGAGGCTGGACGCGGGCCCGCGCGCCAGAGCGGGCGCCGGACCGCCTCGCACCGCCGTGGGCGCGAGGACCGTTCGCTCAGCTCGGGCGCTCGCCCGTCCGGCGCCGGCCCTTGCCCGGCTTGGGGCGCGGCCGCCAGTCGCCCGGATGGGCGGCCGGACGGGCCGGCCGGCGACCGGGCTCCCGCCGCGGCTCGGTCGCGGCGTGGCCCTCGGAGGAGCGGGGCGCGGCGGCTCCGGCGACGAGCCGGTCGCCCCGGGGCGAGCGATCGAAGCGGCGGGCCGGCGCGGCCGGCCGATCGGCGGGACGCCCGTCGGCGCGTTCGATCTGCTGGTCCATCCCGAGCTTGCGCATCATCGTCCGGACCTGACCGCGGGTCGACTCCTCGACGAGCGAGTAGACGGCGCCGTCGGCGCCGGCGCGACCGGTGCGGCCGGAGCGGTGGACGTAGTCCTTGGCGTCGGCCGGCGGGTCGTAGTGGACGACGCAGGCGACGTCGTCGACGTGGATGCCGCGGGCCGCGACGTCGGTGGCGACGAGCACCGTCGCCTCGCCGGAGCTGAAGGCGGCGAGCGCCTTCGTCCGCTGCGGCTGCGTCCGGTTGCCGTGGATCGGGACGGCGCTCACTCCTTCGCGGGCGAGCTGCTTGACGAGGCGATCCGCCCCGTGCCGCGTGCGGGTGAAGATGATGGCCGGCTGATGGCGCGTCACCACGTCGGCGGTGACCGCCACGCGGTCGTCTCGGTCCACGGCGAGGAAGACGTGGCGGATGTCGCCGGTCCCGGCCAGATCGAGCTCCACCTCGTGCCGGACCGGATCCTTCTGGTAGCGGCGGACGAGCACGTCCACGTCGCCGTCGAGCGTCGCCGAGTAGAGGAGCGTCTGCCGATCGGGCGAGGTCAGGTCGAGGATCCGCCGGACGGCGGGCAGGAAGCCCATGTCGGCCATCCGATCGGCCTCGTCGACGGTGACGAGCTCGACGTCGGAGAGCACGAGGTCGCCCTGCGCCAGCAGGTCCTCGAGGCGGCCGGGGCAGGCCACGAGCACGTCGGTGCCGCGGCGGAGCAGCTTGCGCTGGATGTGGTAGCCGGTGCCGCCGTAGACCGCGACCACCGTCACCTGCCGCGGCGCGCCGAGCGCCTGCAGCTCGCGCGTCACCTGGTCGGCGAGCTCGCGGGTGGGGACGAGGACGAGGCCCCTCGGGCGCTTCGGACGGGCGCGCCGATCGAGCCGGGCGATCATGGCGAGCCCGAAGGCGATGGTCTTGCCCGAGCCAGTCGGCGCGCGTCCGGAGACGTCGCGGCCGGCGAGGCCGTCCGGGAGGGTGGCGGCCTGGATGGGGAATGCGGCGGTGATGCCGCGCTCCGCAAGGGCCGTGCACAGGTCGGCGGGAACGCCGAGCTCGGCGAACGTGCTGGTCATGAGACTCCAGATCGAAGAATCGGGCCCTTCGAGGAACGTCTCGATGGCCCCGCCGGGGTATTCCGGCGCGCGGCTCCGGCCGGGGGTGGTACCGGTGCCGTGTATGTGATTGTAGCGCACCTCGCCGAATCGGCGCCCCGGCCGGGGCTCCGCGAGGTGTCGTCGGACCCCCTCGACGGGTACGTTGGCGAGGCGATGGGTGACGGGACGTGATACTCGTACGGCTGCGATACGTCGTGATCCTCGCCTGGATCGCGATCGCCGTCGCGGCCAATCACTACACGGGCCCCCCGGCCGCGACCTCGTCGGACGAGTTCGGGAACCTCGTGCCGGCGAACGCCCCGGCGCTCCTCGCCCGCCAGCGCTCGGTCGAGCTCTTCCAGGCCCCGATCCTGAGCGAGATCGCGATGGTCCAGCGGGTGCCCGGCGGCCTCTCGACGGACGCCAGGGCGCGGGTGGCGCAGCGGTCCGTCGACCTCGTCGCGAAGAAGGACCGGCCGTTCCCGGAGCTCGCCTACGCGCTGCCGCTCGTCAACGAGCTGAACGTGATCCCGAGGAGCCGGGAGCCGCGCTCCACGGCCGTCACCTATCTCTTCTTTCCGCAGAAGTACTCCCTCGAGCAGCAGGAGTCCGTCGCGCGCGCCTTCGCCAAGGCGACCGCGGGCCGCCCGGAGGACGGCCTCGTCGGCGTGACCGGCGCGGCGCCCGCCCTCCTCGAGCAGTTCCGGCAGATCTCGGACGCGCTGACGCTGATCGACGCCGGCACGATCGTCCTGATCGTGCTCATCCTCAGCCTCCACTTCCGCTCCGTCCTCGCCCCGCTGCCCGCGCTCGCCGCCGTCGGGGTCTCCTTCGTCACCGCGATCTGGGCGGTGCAGTGGCTGGGGCAGCGGTTCGACCGGCCGATCCCGGAGGAGCTCGAGCCGGTGATGCTCGTGCTCCTCCTCGGGATCGTCACCGACTACACGATCTTCCTCCTCTCCTCGGCCCGGCGCCGCCTGGAGCAGGGGGTCGAGCGCCGCGAGGCCGCCGCCGCCGCCGTGCGGGAGTCCGGCCCGCTGATCCTCCTGGCCGGCGTCGTCGTCGCCGCCTCCACGGCGACGCTCGCGGTCGCCCACCTGCCGTTCTTCCGCTCCCTCGGGCCCGCGCTCGCCGGCACCGTCATCGTCGGCGTCCTCGTCTCCATCACCCTCGTGCCGGCGATCATCGCCACCTTCGGCAGCGCCCTCTTCTGGCCGCGCGGCGTCCGCGACGATCCGCCCCATCCGGAGCGGCACACCCTCGCGAGCCGGCTGATCGCCCACCGCGGCCGCGCGTTCCTCCTCGCGGTCATCATCTGCGCCTGCCTCGGCTACGTCGCCTCGGCGGCGCCCCGGATGCACCTCGGCTTCTCGCTGATCCGCTCGCTGCCGTCCTCCTCCGAGCCGGCCCGCGCGGCCGACGCCGCGAGCAGGGCGATCGCCCGGGGGCGATCGCGCCCTCGGAGCTGATCCTGGAGGGGGCCGGGATCGGACAGAAGCACGCCCAGCTCTCGAACCTGGAGGACCTGCTCCAGCGCGAGCCCGGCGTCGCGGGCGTGATCGGGCCGCGGGAGAACGTGACCGGCGTCCCGGACGGCGCGATCGTCCGCTCGGACGGCACGGCGGCCCGGATGGCGGTGATCCTCACCGACGACCCCTTCGGCGCGAGCGGGATCCAGACGGTGGGCTCGCTCGAGCAGAAGCTGCCGAGCCTCCTCGCCGCATCCGGCCTCGCCG
Organism: uncultured Thermoleophilia bacterium; assembly: GCA_963800515.1. Lineage (GTDB taxonomy): Bacteria > Actinomycetota > Thermoleophilia > Gaiellales > F1-60-MAGs149 > CAWDBC01. Next base: position 52,484 of record CAWDBC010000013.1, on the reverse strand, counting down.
ACGTGCGCGTGAGCATCGGCGGGGACACCGCCCTCGCCAAGGAGACCGTCGACGCCGTGTCGAGCGACTTCGTGCGGATCGCCGTCGTCGCCCTCGCCGCCAACTTCCTCCTCATCCTGCTCTTCCTCCGGGCGCCCCTGGCCGCCCTCTACCTCCTGGGCGCCAGCGCGCTCGGGCTCGCGACCGCGCTCGGCGCGATGGAGCTCTTCCTCCAGCGCGGCCTCGACCATCCCGAGGTGGTCTACTACGTCCCCCTCGTCGTGGCCGTGCTCCTCCTCGCCTTCGGCTCCGACTACACGATCTTCGTGACCGGCCGGATCTGGCAGGAGGCGAAGCGGCGGCCGCTCGCGGAGGCCCTGGCGGTCGGGCAGTCGACGACCACCGGCCCCGTCACCATCGCCGGCCTCGCGCTCGCGGCGAGCTTCGGCCTGCTGGCGCTCGTCCAGGTGGGGACCTTCCGCGAGCTGGCGTTCGGACTCGCCGTCGGCGTGCTCGCCGACGCGTTCATCGTCCGGACGCTCCTCGTCCCCTCGCTGATCTCGACGTTCGGCGAGGCCGGCCGCTGGCCGCGCACGTCGTTCGAGGAGATGGAGGCGGAGCAGAAGGAGGAGCAGGAGGAGAAGGAGGCGGCCGTGATCCCGGGGACCCGCTCGTTCGCCGAGCTGCACGCCGAGGCCGAGGCCCGGGAGGCGACGGAGGACCCGGAGAACGAGGCCGCCGAGAACGGGCGAGGAGCGGCCGCCGATCGGACCGATGCCCCCGCGACGATCTCCGGGACGCGCTCCTTCGCCGAGGCGGCCGAGGCCGCCGCGGGCGCCGAAGACCGCGCGGCCGGAGAGCCGAGGCGCGCGGACGACGACGCCGACGCCGACGCCTCCGACGGGGCCCGCGATCCCGCTCGCGATGCCGAGCGTCCGCGCGCGCCGGGAGCCGACCGGACGACCGAGCCGAGGCCCGGCGGGCCGGCCGATCGGAGCAGCGGCGTGATCGACCCGACGGGTCGGCGCGGTACCCGAGACGAGGACCCCGGGCGGCCTCCGGCCGGCCCGCCGGGGACCGGACCGGGCGAGGCCGAGGCGGCTCCGGCTCCGGCGTCGCCGATCCCCGCGCCCGATGGCCGCGAGCACCCGGTGGTGGTCGTCCGCGCCTCGGGCGACGAGGCGCCCGCCGGGAACGGCGAGCCGCCCGATCGGAGCGGCGGCGTGATCGATCCGACGGGTCGGCCCGGCACCGGAGACGAGGACCCCGGGCGGCCTCCGCCCGGCCCGCCGGGGACCGGACCGGGCGAGGCCGAGGCGCCTCCGGCTCCGGCGTCGCCGATCCCCGCGCCCGATGGCCGCGAGCACCCGGTGGTGGTCGTCCGTGCCTCGGGCGACGGGCCCCGCCGGGACCGGCGGGCCACCGTCCGACGGCGCCGACACGACACCGGCCGCGCCGCCCTCCGACGGCGACGACGAGGCAGTTCCCCGGGAGCGTCCCATCCCGTAGCCGGGCGGCCGGGCTCGGGGACATAGGATGCGGAGATGATCGAGTCCGATCCTCCGCGGACGGCGACCGCTCAGCACGTCGACGCGGACGCCACCGGCGTCGTCTGGGCGCTGGTCGACGGGCACGGCGCCGTGACGACGTCGGACGGTGCCGCGGCGGTCCAGGAGCGCCTCGCCACGGGCTCCTACTTCTGGCTGGACGTGCTCCGCCCGTCCGAGGAGGACATCCGGCGGCTCGGCGAGACCTTCGGGTTCCACCCCCTGGCGCTCGAGGACACGTCCGTGTTCGACCAGCGGCCGAAGCTCGAGGACTATCCGGGATACTCGTTCCTCGTCCTCTACGGCTCCTCGCCGGACGAGGACGGGCTCGTGGAGGTGCACGTCTTCACCGCTCCGCACTACGTCGTGACGGTGCGCCACGACGGGTGCCCGGCGTTCGACCGCCTGATCGACCGGGCGCACCGGCGGGGCGACGTCGACCTGGCGGACGGGATGCTGCTCTACCGGATCTCCGACAGCCTCGTCGACAGCTTCTTCCCGGCCCTCGGCGAGATCGACGACACGATCGACGAGATCTCGGCGGCGATCCTCGAGTCGCCGTCGAGCGAGCAGCTCGCCCGGGTCTTCGAGATCCGGCGGGACCTGGTCCACCTGCGCAAGGTGATCTCCCCGCAACGCGACCTCTTCGCGGCGATCGTCTCCGGTGTCGAGACCCTCCCCGGCGTCACCGAGGAGACGACCCGGTACTTCCGCGACGTCTACGACCACCTGATCCGCCTCGGCGATCTCGTCGACACGTATCGCGACCTGCTCGCCTCGACCGCGGACCTCTACCTCGCGACGGTCGGGAACCGGCGCGACCAGGTGATGAAGCAGCTGACCGTGATCGCCACGGTGTTCCTGCCCATCAGCTACCTGACCGGGTTCTTCGGCCAGAACTTCTCGTACCTCACCGATCACCTGATCGGCGGCCGGGAGGCGTTCGTCGTCGGGGTCGCGATCCAGGTCCTGACGGCGATCGGGATCCTCGTCTTCTTCCGGCTCCGACGCTGGGTCTGAGCGCCGCGGGGCCCGGCTCGACCAGAGGGCGAGCCGGGCCCGGTGGACGGATCCCTCAGCCGGCGAGGATGCCGTAGAGGGCGCGCCGCGTCTCGGTGAGGAGCTCCAGCGCGCGGGCCTTCTGGGCCTCGTCGCCCTGGCCGAAGACGGCGCTCGCCGCCTGCAGGACGCCCATCGAGGCGGAGCGCGCCTCCTGGACCTGCGCCCAGGGGCCGTCGTCGGCGAGCTTCCAGGGCTCGCCGAGCGCCTCGCGCTCCCGCTCGACCGTCTCCTTGCCCTCGTCGGTCAGCTCGATCAGCCTGCGCCCGTCCCGGTCGACGGAGCGGACGAGCCCCGCCTCCTCGAGCTGCTGCAGGAGCGGGTAGACCGAGCCGGGGCTCGGCCGCCAGGCGCCGGCGGAGCGCTGCTCGATCTCCTGCATGATGGAGTAGCCGTTGCGGGGCTCCTCCGCGAGGAGGAGCAGGACAGCGCCCCGGACGTCGCCGCGGGGTCGGCGGCCGCGCCGCGGGCCGAAGCCGCGCCCGCCGGGTCCGAAGCCGGCCTCGAAGCCGGGCCCGAAGCCACCGTGACGGCGGTGCCCCTCGGGATGGCGACCGCACCGGTGTGTTCGCGTTGGCGAATGCATCTTGTTCCTTTCGTTGACTATCAAGACGTCTCAACGATATATCTTTAAGTCCACGATGTCAAGGCGTCGGGGGGTTCCGCATTTCCGCCGCCTCCAGCGTCGGCGCCCGAGGGCCCGCGAACGCGCCGGACGTCGGATAGCCCGCGTCCGCGGCGTCACGGGCCGACCCGGCACCCCCCGGAGGGGTGACAAGGGGGTCTGTATGGTCGGAGTGGTTCCCGTCTGCGCCGGACCTGCGCGTGTTCGCATCCTTCAGGGAGTTCGTGATGCCGAGAGTCCTCGCCGTCGTCCAGCGCCACGCGGTGGCCTTCGCGGCGCTCTTCCTCCTGATGGGCGGATCGGCGTACGCCGTCGTCGTCGACGGCCCGTCCGCCGCCGGCACCGGGAAGCTGTACGCCTGCGTGACGAGCGACTACCGGACGCTGAACCTGACGACCGCGGGGCGAGCGTGCCCCACCGGGCAGCACAAGATCTCGTGGAACGCCCGCGGAGCGACAGGCGCCCGCGGCCCCGTCGGCCCGCGAGGCCGCACCGGTAGCACCGGCGCGGTCGGTGCCGTCGGAGCCAGCGGAGCGACGGGGTCGGACGGCTCGGCCGGTGCTCCGGGCGCGATCGGCCCCAGCGGCGCGAGCGGCCCGGCCGGGGCGACCGGCCCCGCCGGACCCCCGGGCAGCGGGGCCACGGGCCCCGCCGGCCCCACCGGCGACACCGGACCCGCCGGCCCCGCGGGATCGACCGGCCCCACGGGCGATACCGGCCCCCCGGGCGACACCGGCCCCACTGGAGCGACGGGCCCGGCCGGCGACATCGGCCCCACCGGCAGCACGGGCCCCACCGGAGCAACCGGCCCCGCCGGAGCAACCGGTCCCGCCGGCAGCACGGGCGCCACGGGCGCCACCGGCCCCACCGGAGCAACCGGTCCCGCCGGCAGCACGGGCGCCACCGGCCCCACCGGAGCAACCGGTCCCGCCGGCGGCACGGGCGCCACCGGGCCGACCGGGCCGCGAGGCCCCGCGGACTACGCGGAGTTCTACGCGCTCTCGCCGCCGGACAACGCGGGCGTCACACCCCCCGGCAACCTGCTCGGGTTCCCCCAGGACGGGCCGACGAGCGACGGCGGCATCTTCCGCACCTCGCCGTACCAGTTCAGGCTCTCGGCGACGGGCACCTACCGGATCGCGTTCTCGGCCTCGGTCACGGAGGCGGGGCAGATCGCGGTCTCGCTCGACGGCCAGACGGTGGCGTGGAGCGTCGTCGGGCGGGCGACCGGTACGACCCAGATCGCCGGCGAGGCGATCGTCGACGTGACGGACGATTTCGGCGGCACCGTCGCGGTCTTCAACGCCAGCGCCGGCCCGATCACGGTGACCCCACTCGCCGGAGGACCGAACCGCGTGGCCGCCTACCTCGTGATCGAGCGCCTCCGCTGAGCCACCGGCCTCGGGACGGCCGTCCTCCGAGGTCGTCCGCTCATCCTCAGAGCTCGACGCGCGAGCCCATCTCCACGACCTGGTCGGCCGGCAGCTGGAAGTACTCGGCCGCGTCCCGCGCGTTGAGGTTGAGGAGGCGGAAGAGGCGCTTGCGCCACCGGGCGAGGCCGGAGCCGCGGCCCGTCGTCAGCGAGACCCGGTTGATGAAGTAGGACGCGTGCTCGGCGTCGATGTCGACGCCCTCGTCCTGGGCGAGCCGCAGCGTCGCCGGGATGTCGGACACGTCCTGGAATCCGTAGTGGCCCTCGATCCGGAGGACGCCGGGCGCGAGGTCGGTCACGCGCAGGCGCTCCTCGTCAGGAACGGATGGACGGCCCTCGACCTTGATCGTGAAGAGGACGACGCGCTCGTGGAGGACGTGGTTGTGCTCGACGTTCTGGATCAGCGAGCGCGGGGCGTCGGGCCCGGTCGCCGTCAGGAAGACGGCCGTCCCCGGCACCCGCGCCAGTTGCCGGCGCTCGACGTCGGCGAGGAACTCGGAGATCGGGACCTCGTCCACGATCATGCGGTCGCGCAGGAGGATCCGCCCGGCGCGCCAGGTCATCAGCGTCGTGAACACGATCGTCGCGATCGCCAGCGGGAACCAGCCGCCGTGGGCGATCTTCGGGATGTTGGCGCTGAAGAAGCCGAGGTCGACCACGAGCAGCACGACGGCGCCGGAAACGGCGACCCAGACCGGCCGCCGGAAGAGGAGGTGGGCGACGACGAAGAAGAGGATCGATGTGATCGCGATCGTCCCCGTCACCGCGATCCCGTACGCGGAGGCGAGGTTCGACGACGAGCGGAAGCCGAGGACGAGGGCGAGGACGGCCGCGAAGAGCCCCAGTTGACGACGGGCACGTAGACCTGGCCCTCTGGCGCGCCGACGTGTGCACGATCGGAGGCGCGGCAGGAACCCGAGCTGCACGGCCTGGTGCGTCAGGAGAAGGCCCCCGAGATCAGCGCCTGCGACGCGATCACCGTCGCCGCACGTCGCGAGGACGACCATCGGGATCAGGCAGCGCCCGCGGGACCAGCGCGAAGAACGGGTTCGCGACCGCGGCGGGGTCGCGCAGCACCAGCGCGCCCTGGCCGAAGTACTTGAGCACCAGCGCCGGGCAGCACGAGCACGAACCAGGCGCGCGGATCGGCCGCGCGGCCGAAGTGGCCCATGTCCGCGTAGAGCGCCTCGGCACCGGTGACGGCGAGGACGACCGAGCCGAGGGCGATGAAGGCGGTGCCCGGCTGGCGGGCGATGAACTCGATCCGCGTACGACGGCGAGAGGATGCGGACGATGCTCGGCTCCTTGACGATCTCGCGGAGGCCGAGGCCGGCGATCGAGAGGAACCAGAGCGCCATCACGGGACCGAAGAGCCGCGCCCACGGCCGCCGGTGCCGCAGCGCTGGGCGATGAAGAGGATGGCGAGGATGGCGATCGCGATCGGGAGCACGAAGGTGCTCGAGCGACGGCGCCGCCACCTTCGAGCCCCTCCACCGCGGAGAGCACCGAGATCGCCGGGGTGATCATCCCGTCGCCGTAGAAGAGGGCGGCGCCGAAGATGCCGAGGGCGACCAGGCCGAACTTGCACGCTCTTCGGCGCGCGGGCGCGCCCGCAGCACGAGCGCGAGCAGCGCGAGGATCCCGCCCTCGCCGTCGTTGTCGGCGCCGCATGATCGAAGCGACGTACTTGAACGTGACGACGATCATGAGCGCCCAGAAGATCAGCGAGAGGACGCCGAGCACGTTGTCGTGCGCGGCGCGACGCCGGGTCCGTCGAACGCACTCCTTCAGCGCGTAGAGCGGGCTCGTGCCGATGTCGCCGAAGACGACGCCGAGGGCGCCGAGCGTCAACGCGGCCGCGCCGCTCTTGACGTGGGTCGAGTGGGCGGCCGGGCCGCCGTGGTCGGCCGCCGCCCGCGCCGTCTGCCCGGCGCTCGCCTCCGTCTCGGGATCGACCTGGGGGAGCTCGCGGTTGCTCTCGGCCTCCCGCTCGAGCACCTCGGCGGCCGCCGTCGTGCGCGGGAGCTCCTCGATCCCGGCGGACTCCGTCGCTCCACCGGCCACGACCTCCCCGGGAGGGGTCGCGTCCTCGCCGCCCGACGCCGCATCGAGCCGATCCGCGGCGTCCGCCGCGGCACCCGCCACGCGGCCGCTCGCGCCCGCATCGGGGCTCTCGCCCCCGCCGGGCGCTCGCCCGACGGAATGTCGCCGTCGTCCACCGCCCATACGGTAGACGCCCACGGCCGCGGGCGACGCGGCCGGTTTCCGCACCGCGCATCCGGTTATCACCCTGGAGAATGGTCTCCGGCTCCGCCGTCCGCGCGTCGCGTCGAGCCCGCTCGATCCTCGCGGAGGGACGCGACGGATTCCTGCGCTTCCTCGTCGCGGAGGCCGGCCTCTGGATCCTCTTCTACTCGGCTACCTCGTCGTGCGAGGGCTGACGCTGAGCGGGACCGCCGCGGCCCACCGCCACGGGACGGCCATCCACGACCTCGAGGGGCGGCTCTGGAGCCTCGACCTCGAGCGCCTCGTCCAGGCGCACACGGCCGACGCCGTGCTCGACGTCCTGGGGGAGTACTACGAGCTCGCCTTCCTTCCCGCCGCCGTCGTCGTCGGGGTGGCGCTCGCGATCGCCGATCGCGCGCTCTACCTGGAGCTCCGGACCGCGATGATGGCGTCGCTCGCCCTGGCGGCCGTCGTCTTCGCCGTCTACCCGACCGCCCCGCCCCGGCTCGTGCCGCAGCTCGGGATGGTCGACGTCGTCGGGATGCGAGGTCACGACGCCGGCTCGGCGCACGGGATCCGGTTCAACCCGTACGCCGCGATGCCGAGCATGCACGTCGGCTGGACGCTCCTCGTCGCGGTCGCCCTCGTCCGGGCGCTCCGGCGCCACCGGTTCGGGTGGCTCCTCTGGCTCCACCCGGTCCTGATGACGTGGGCCGTCATCGCCACCGGCAACCACTACCTGCTCGACGTCGTGGTCGGCGTCGGCGTCGCCGCCGCTGGTTGGGCCGTGATGCGCCGCCTGACGGCCCGCGAGACGGAGCAGGGACTATGGCGCGTCGCTGGGGCCCGTCAGGCCTGACCGGCCGCTCGGCCCCGACCGCATCCCGGTCAGCGGCCGGAGGTCAGCGGCCGATCGGCACCCGCTCGGCCGGCGCGACGTCGAGCGCGGTCTCGCCCTCCATCGACTCGACCGCGGTCGCATCCTCGGCGTGGAGGTCGTGGACGTAGTGGCCGCCGCGCAGCCACGAGGCCGCCGCGGCGATCAGGCAGGCGACGATCGCGAAGTCGAAGGCCGCGTGCAGGCCGTGCTGGAACGGCTTGGAGATGAGCTTCGGGAAGAAGCTGCGGCCGGTCAGGTTGGCCGCGTGCTGGGCCGCGAGGTGGTGCAGCACGTGCGGCCCCAGCAGCTCCTTGATCGGGTTGTAGCCCAGGAACGACGCGAACAGCAGCGCCCACCGGCGGCAGGTGCGAGATGCGCGTCGCGTCGGCGTCCGGCACGCCCTGCGCGGTCAGGCCGCTGTACATGTGCGCCCGGCAGCGTGCGCCGCCAGGCCGACGATCATCAGCGAGAAGAAGATCCCGATCGAGAGCACCATCGCCGAGTTCTGGAACGTGGCCGCCATGCCCGCGCCGACGCCGCGGCGGTTGGGCGGCAGGCTGTTCATGATGCCCGTCTGGTTCGGCGAGGCGAAGAGGCCCATCGCCAGGCCGATGAGCAGCAGGAGGGCCGCGAACCAGACGTAGCGGAAGTCCACCGGCAGCAGCTCGAGCGCAGGAACGAAGCGCCGGCCGCGATGAGCATGCCGCCGGTGGCGAACGGGCGTGCGCCGAAGCGGTCGGACAGGTAGCCCGACGCGCGGCCCGGCGACCAGGAAGCCGACGGTCAGCGGCAGCATGTAGATGCCGGCCCAGAGCGGCGTGTCGACGAAGCTGTAGCCGTGCAGCGGCAGCCAGATCCCCTGCAGCCAGATGATCAGCATGAACATCAGGCCGCCGCGACCCAGTGACGCGAGGAGGCTCGCGATGCAGCCGGCGGTGAAGGCCCGGATGCGGAACAGGCCGAGCCGGAACATCGGATCGGGGACCCGCAGCTCGACGACGGCGAACAGCCGACCAGGAGGGCCAGCCCGATCGACCAGCTCGGCGAGCACCTTCGGGTTCGTCCAGCCCATCGTGTGGCCGCCGTAGGGCTGGATGCCGTCGGTGATCGACACCAGCACCAGGACCAGCCCGGCGGCGAAGGTGAGGTTGCCCCACCAGTCGATCCTGGCCGGGCGCCGCTCGCCGCGCTCCTCGAGCTTCCAGTACGACCAGGCGGTGCCGAGCAGGCCGACCGGCACGGAGACGAGGAACACGAGGCGCCACGAGACCGGCGCCGAGGACGCCGCCCAGCACCAGGCCCGATGAAGGAGCCGGCGATCGCGGCCACGGCGTTGATGCCCGAGCGCCAGCCCGCGCTCGTCGTGGGGGAAGGCGTCGGTCAGGATCGCCGATCGAGTTGCGCCATCAGGAGCGCGCCGCCGACGCCCTGGCCGATCCGCCATCGCGATCAGCCACGAGCGCGCCGTGGGAGCCCTGCATCCACGTGATCGAGAGCAGCACGGAGCAGAGCGTGAAGACCGCGAAGCCGAGGTTGAACATCCGCACCCGGCCGTACATGTCGCCGATCCGCCCGAAGCTGACCACCAGCACGGCGGTCGACGACCATGAAGCCCATCATCATCCACAGCAGGTAGCTGGCGTTGCCCGGCTGCCAGCGGGTTCAGGTGGATCCCGCGGAAGATGTCCGGCAGGGCGATCAGCACGATCGACGAGTTGATGGTCGCCATCAGCATGCCGATGGTCGTGTTCGAGAGGGCGATCCACTTGTAGCGGTCGGGTGAGGTCATCGGGCTTCGGGATCCGTCTGGTCGGTGTCGTCGGTGGCGGTGGCGAGGACGGCGACGCGCGTCGCGACGCTCCACGAGCTCGGCCTCGAGGCGCTCGAGGGCCGCGGCGCGGCTCCGCACGAGCGCGAGCTGCCGGTCCAGGTGGACCGTGGCGTCGGCGAGCAGCCGCGCGCGCTCCGGGGAGTCGCTGCCGCCGGACCGCCAGCGCTCGCGGATCGCCCGCCGCGCGCGCTCGGCCTCGGTCCAGTCCCGGAGCTCCGTGAGGGACAGGCCGAGGAGCTCTCGCACGTGCAGGAGCTCGCGCAGGCGCTCGACCGCCGCGTCGTCGTAGAGGCGGTGCTCGCCGTCGGCGCGACCGCCGTCCGGGAGCAGGCCGAGCTCCTCGTAGTACCGGACGAGGCGGGGCGTCGCGCCCGCCCGTCGGGCGAACTCGCCGATCCGGAACTGCTGGCCGGCGTCGGCCGAGGGCTCGGCGAGGGGCGGAGGAGAGATTCTGACGTTCACGTCAACGTCAGTTTAGCATGCGGTCGGTCGTCGAGCCGCCTCCCCTCCTGCGCCCGGCCGCGCCCTCTTACGGCGGTCTTAGCCGCCCCTCACGCCGCGCCGACGCGCGTCGGGGATGGTGAGGTCATGCACGCGGTCCCCGACCCGGCCCGTCCGTCGCTCGAGCCGGCGCGGGAACGATCCCGCGGCCCCTCCGGCATCTGGACGAACGGCGGGGCGCGGCCGTTCATGACGGCCTGCACGGCCGTCTCGGGCTCCGTGAGCGGGCACGACGACTGCTCCGGTCGCGCGGCCGTCATCGCCCGCGCAGAATCCCCGGCATGAGAATCCTCGTCGCCGACGACGACCGGGCCGTGCGCGACGCGCTCCGCCGCGCCCTGATGCTCGGTGGCTACGAGGTCTACACCGCCGAGGACGGCTACGACGCCCTCGCCCGCGTGACCACCGACGTTCCGGACGCGCTCGTGCTCGACATCGGGATGCCCAACCTCGACGGACTCGAGGTCTGCCGGACCCTGCGCCGGGAGGGCAACCGACTGCCGATCCTGATCCTGACAGCGCGCGACGCGGTCGACGCGCGGATCGGCGGCCTCGACGCCGGGGCCGACGACTACCTCGTCAAGCCGTTCGACGTGGGGGAGCTGCAGGCCCGCCTCCGCGCCCTCCTCCGCCGCACGTCCGGCGACGGCGATCCGGGGACCGCGCGGTTCGAGGAGCTGACGCTCGACGCCGCCCGTCACGGCGTCTTCGTCGACGAGCAGTTCGTCGAACTGACGCGCACGGAGTACCAGCTGCTCGAGCTCTTCATGATGAACCCGCGCCGGGTGCTGCCGCCGAGCCTCATCTACGACCGGGTCTGGGGCTACGACTTCGGCCCCGCCTCGAACGGGCTGCGGGTGTACATCGGCTACCTCCGCCGCAAGCTGACGGAGGCCGGCGCCCGCCAGCTCCTCCACACCGTCCGCGGCGTGGGGTACGTCCTCCGCGAGCCATGACCCTCCGGGCCCGCTTCGCCGCCGCCGCGAGCCTCGCGGTCGCCGTCGTCACGGTGATCCTGGCGATCGCCGTCTACGCCTCCACGCGGTCGGAGCTGCGCGGTCAGGTCGACAGCGCGCTGAACGAGCGCGCCCGCGTCTACCAGGACACGTCCAACCGCCGGAACGACGGCATCCCCGACGGCGACGGCCGAGCACCCGGCGACTCCCCGCCCGGCCTGCCCTTCGGGGGCGCCTCCGGGTCGTTCCAGACCATCTCCAAGACCGGGGTCGTCTCCAGGCCGCCCGGAGAGCAGCCCCTTCCGGTCGACGCGCGCACCCGGTCGATCGCCGCGAGTGGCGCCGGTCGGTCCTTCCGGGACGCCTACGGCAACGTCGTCCAGAGCGGCGTCACGCGGCGCGTCCACCTGCGGATCCTGACCGTCGGATCCGGGGTCCGGGGGGCGGTCCAGGTCGCCCGTCCGCTGACGGAGGTCGACTCCTCGCTGCACCGGCTCTCGATCTCCCTGGCCCTGATGGGCGCCGGCGGGATCCTCCTGGCGGCCCTCCTCGGGGGCCTCGCCGCGCGGACGGCGCTCGCGCCGATCCGGCGGTTCACGGCGCGGACCGAGACCATCGTCGAGGATCCGGACCTGTCGCACCGGCTGGAGGTCAGCGGCGACGACGAGCTCGCGCGGCTCGCCGCCAGCTTCAACGCCTCGCTGAGCGCCCTCGAGCGGTCGGTCGAGTCCCAGCGCCAGCTCGTCGCCGACGCGAGCCACGAGCTCCGGACGCCGCTGGCGAGCCTGCGGGCGAACGTCCAGATCCTCGATCAGGCGGATCGCCTGCCGCCGGAGGACCGCGACGCGCTGCGCGCCGACATCATCGCCGAGCTCGACGAGCTGACCGCCCTCGTCGCCGACGTCGTGGAGCTCGCCCGCGGCTCGCGTCCGGCCGCGGAGATCGACGAGACGCGCGTCGATCTCGTCGTCCGGGCCCTCGTCGACCGGTTCGAGCGCCGCCCCGACGCGCCCGCGTTCGCCGTCGAGCTGGAGGAGACGGTCGCCACGGTCGACGCCGAGCGGATCGCGCGGGCGATCTCGAACGTCCTCGCCAACGCCGTCACCTGGTCGCCGCCGGGCGGCCGCGTCGAGGTCCGGCTTCGCGACCGCACCCTCACGGTGCGCGACCACGGGTCCGGATTCCTGGAGACGGACCTCCCCCACGTCTTCGAGCGCTTCTACCTGGGCCGCCTCCGCCCGCGCCAAGCCCGGCTCCGGCCTGGGCCTCGCGATCGTCCGCCAGGCCGTCGAGGCGGCCGGCGGCGTCGTGGCGGCCGAGAACGCGCCCGGCGGCGGCGCACTCGTCCGGATCACCCTGCCGGCCACGTAGACCGGCCGCCCCGCCGGCCCGCCTCGTCGTCCCCGACGCGCGCCGACCCGGGGGAGACGGCGACCCTGTGCGGTGCCGGTCCCCGTCACCCCGGCGTCGTACCTCAGCCCTCGGCGGGGCCGATGACGCCCTGGGCGCGCGGGGTCCGATCCAGACGACACCCTCCCGCACCTCCGACGCTTCGTCGCCTACCGCGCGTGGGTCTGGTCTCCGCGCCGGACCGAAGGCACACCCGGGTCCACCGGCCCTCTTCCCGACCCGGGGCGAACGAGCCTTCCCGACCGTGACCCCGGGGCTCGCGGGTCGGGTGCGGCGTGCCTACCGCCCCATGCGGCCGCGGCCGAAGTAGCCGAGGATGAAGAGGACGATGAGGACGATGATCACGATCCAGAGGATGGTCATGGACGCATCGTCCCCCGCTGCGGCGCGACTCAACCGCCGCAGGGGCGCCCCCGGCCAGCGTGCGGGTGACGCGGCGCCGGCGGCGGGCCGCCACGGCAGCCCGCGTCAGCTCCCGGCGAGCACCCTCGAGGCCGCCGCGCGGCCCGTCTCCACGGCTCCCGTCATGTACCCGGCCACCCGGGCGAAGTCCGACCCCGCGACGTGGAACGGCCCCTCGGAGGCGGCGAGGAGGTCGCCCATCGCCGTCAGGTCCCCGAGGCCGTGCTGCGTCACGTAGCCACGGGTGTACGGCTCCTCCCCCCAGAGCCGGATCCACATCCCGAGCGGCGTCCGCGCCTCGTCCCCGAAGAGCGCCTCGAAGTGGTCGAGCGCCTCGGCGCGCCGGCGCTCGTCGCTCATCGCCCCGAAGTAGCCGAGCCGCTCCGGCGGCACCAGCGCCGAGAGGACCCCGGGACGCTGCTCCCAGGTCGAGCCGACGACGCCGTCCGAGTAGGACAGCCCGGTCAGGCCGGCCCGCCGCCAGAAGGACGACTCGTAGACCGCCACGACCTTCGCCGCCCGCGCCTGCCGGAGGCGGCGGAGCGCCCGGAGGCGCGGCTCGGACAGCCCCTCGAGGACGACCCCGTGCAGCACTCCGCCGGGGATCGTCGAGACGCAGGCGTCGGCTTCGACCTGGGCGCCGCTTCCGAGCTGCACCCGGACGCCGCCCGGGACGCGCGCGATCCGGGTGACGGGCGCGCCGAGGCGGATCCGGTCGTGGAGCCCGTCCGCCATCCGCTCGGCGAGCTGGAAGGTCCCGCCGGCGACGCGGTGCGACTCCCAGGCGGCGTAGTCGTAGCGGCCGCCGGCCGCGTACTTGCGGACCTCCGCGAGCGCACTCGTCCGCTCGGGGGCGTCGATCGAGAGCGACAGGTGGTGCAGGCGGATCATCCCGACCGCCGCGTCGTCGGCGCCGAGGCGACGGGCGTGATCGACCACCGAAAGCGCATCGAGCTCGGACGCGTCGGGGTGCGCCCACGGCCGCACCGGGTCGAAGCCGGCGGCCAGCTCCGCGAGCCGTCGCTCGTAGGCCTCGTAGGAGCGGCGGCCGCTCGCGCCGATCAGGTCGTCGGCCTGACCGGCCACACGGCGGCCGTCCACCAGGTAGACGGTGTCGCCGGGGAGCGCCGTCTGCGATTCCTCGAGCTCCAGGCCGAGCTCGCCGGCGAGCTCCACGATGGGCGCCATGAAGAGCCCGACGAGCTCGCCCCCGCCGTCGACGGACCTGCCCCCGACCTCCACCCGGGGCGTGCGCCCGCCGACCGCCTCCCGCGCCTCGAGAAGGACGACGTCGGCGCCGGCCGCGACGAGGTCCCGGGCGCACGCGAGGCCGGCGAGACCCGCTCCGAGGACGACGACGTCGGCGTGCTGCACTGCGCTAGTATGAGGTTTGACTGACGAGTCAGTCAAACGGTGAGGGAGAGATGACGAGTCGCATCGATGATCTGCTCGACGCCGCGGCGCGCGTGATCGCCCGCGAGGGGGTGGACGCGCTCAGGATGTCCGACGTGGCCCGTGAGGCCGGCGTCTCGACGGCCCTGGTCCACTACTACGTGGCGACCAGGGACGACCTCCTCGCCCGGACCTTCGAGCGGACGGACGCGACCGCGGACGTGCTCGCCGCCCGCGCCATGGAGGGCCTCGCCACCGGCGCCGAGCGGCTGGAGGCGCTGCTCGCGGTCTACCTCGAGGACTCGCCGGCCTTCCACGAGACCTGGGTCATCTCGATCGAGGTCTGGCGCGCGGCGATGTTCAACCCCTTCCTGCGCGAACCGGCCCTCGCCTCCTACGAGCTGTGGCTGCAGCTCCTGGCGGCCGAGATCGACGCCGGCAAGGCCGACGGCTCGATCGTCTCGACGGCGGACACCGAGGACGTCGCCCGCATCCTCGCCGCCACGCTCGACGGGCTCGCGCAGCAGGTGGTGCTCGGCGGGATGGACCACGGGCGGGCCGCGGCGCTCCTCCACGACTCGGTCGTCACCGTGCTCGGCGCCGGCCGGCGCGCGGATCGGGTGATCGGATGACCGCCAGCCCGACGCGGCTCCGGCCGGCGACGACACTCCCGGCCAGCGCCTACACGGACCCCGGGATCCTCGAGCGCGAGCGGCGCGAGGTCTTCGCGCGCGCCTGGCAGCTCGCCTGCCACGCCTCGCAGGTCGAGGCTCCCGGCAGCTTCGCGACGACGAGCATCGCCGGCGAGCCGGTCGCGGTCCTCCGCGGCGCCTCGGACGGCGTCCTGCGGGCGCTCTCCAACGTCTGCCGGCACCGGGCCTCGACGATCCTGGCCGGAGCCGGCAGCTGCCCCAAGGTGCTGCGCTGTCCGTACCACGGCTGGACCTACCGCCAGGACGGCCAGCTCGCCGCCGTCCCCGAGGCCCGTGGCTTCGACGACCTGGACCGCGACGCGGTCCGCCTGCCGCGCTTCCGCGTCGGCGAGCTCGCCGGGCTCGTCTTCGTCTGCCTCGACGAGGAGACGGAGCCGCTGGAGACGTACTTCGGCGACCTCGGGGAGCGACTCGCCCGCCTCCCGCTTCCCGCGCTCGTACCCGCCGAGCCGCAGGTGGCGACGTACGATCACAACTGGAAGGTCATCGCCGACAACTACCTCGAGGGCTACCACATCCCGGTCGGCCACCCCGGGCTCCTCCGCCTCCTCGACTACAAGCGCTACGAGGCCGACGCCCGGCACCCGCTACACGTGGATCGACGGGCCCTTTCGCGAGAAGCGCTCCCGCGACCGCCGCGAGCGCGTCTACCAGCGCCTGCGGACGCCGATGCCGGGCTTTCCGCCGGAGCTCGCCGGGGCGTGGACCTACGTCCACCTGTGGCCGTCCACGTTCCTCGACATCTATCCGGACTCGATCGACACCTGGGCGCTCGAGCCGGTCGGCCTTCGCCGCACCCGCGCAGTCTCCGTCGTCTACCGGCCGGCCGGCGAGTCGCTCCGCAACCGCCTCGTCCGCCGCCTCTCGACGACGATCAACACGCTCGTGATGGACGAGGACGTCGAGCTCTGCGACGGCGTCCAGCGGGGGCTCGAGTCGCTCACCTACGACCGGGGCGTCCTCAACGTCAACGAGGCCGGCGTCCGCCACTTCCACGAGCAGCTGCGGGCCGCGGTGCCCGGCATCGACCCCGGCTGAGGCGCTGGCACCGTTCGGACGAGCGGGCCGCCTGGCTCTTCCTCACACCCGAGGTCGAGCGCGAGGTCCCGGGGCTGATGGAGCTCCTGGCGCCGGCCGGCGGCGCGGAGCGCGAACGGATCGACGAGCTGATCGGCCAGGACGACCCCGAGCGCTGGTTCGCGTTCCTCCGCGACTGCCGGCGTCGCCTGGAGGCAGCCGTCCGGGCGGGAGCGGACGAGGCGCTCTGCCGCCGGCTCGCCCAGGTGCTCCTCGAGCAGCACCTGCTCGCGCCCGGCGTGCCCGGGTTGCGGGAGCCGGATCGGTCGGAGGGCGGGCGCCTCGCCGTGCTCGCCGGCCGGGAGGACGCATGGCTCTCTCGCTGACAGCCGCGCAGGAGGACCTGCGGCGCCGCGCGGCCCGATTCGTCGACGAGACGGCTATCCCCCTCGAGGAGCGGGCCGAGCGGGCCCACGGCCGCCTGCCGGAGGGCGTCGCGGCCGAGGTCGCCGCGGCGGCGCGGCGCCTCGGCCTGACCGGCGGCCACCACCCGGCGGAGCACGGGGGCCAGGGCTGGTGCGTGCTCGAGCAGGCGCTCGTCCAGGAGGAGCTCGGCCGCAACACCAACGGCATCTGGTGGCACTCCGAGAGCGGCTACAACGTCCTCTCGATGGGCACGCCCGAGCAGATCGAGCGGTACCTGATGCCGCGCTCGCCGGCACGCTCAACGACGCCTACGCCGTGACCGAGGCCGAGGCCGGCTCGGATCCCTCGGCGATCGAGGGGACGGCCGTCCCCGAGGGCGACGGCTACCGGATCCGGACGGAGAAGTGGTTCGTCACCTCGGGCGACGTCGCGCACGTCTTCGTCGTCATGGTCGACGTCGTCGGCGCCGACGGCGAGCGCCGCCCGACGCTCTTCTTCGTCGACGCCGGCAGCGAGGGCATCGAGTTCGTCGACGACCCGCCGTTCACGCACAGCTATCCCCACGGTCATCCCGACCATCCGCTTCGACGTCCGACGCCGGCGCCGACGCGGTGGTCGGCGGCCCGGAGATGATCGGCCGCGGCAGCGAGCAGCAGAACGCGTGGTTCGTCGAGGAGCGCATCCACATCGCCGCCCGCTGCGTCGGGCGCGATGCGGCGGCTGATCGCGGAGACGACCGCCTGGGCGATCGAACGCGGCAGTTCGGGCGAGCGCATCCTCGACCACCAGGGCGTGAGCTTCCCGCTCGCCGACTCCGCCGCCGACTGCGCCGCCGGCGCGCCTGCTCACCTACGACGTCGCCCAGCTCGCCGACGAGGGCGCCGACCCGAAGCTCGTGCACGCCCGCGCCTCGGCCGCCAAGCTGCTTCGCGTCGGAGGCCGCCTACCGCTGCGCCGATCGCTGCGTGCAGGTCTTCGGCGGCCGCGGCTACGTGCGCACCAACGTGGCGGAGCGCTTCCTGCGCGAGCTGCGCGTCGACCGCATCTGGGAGGGGACGAGCGAGATCCAGCGCCTGATCGTCGCGCGCGGGCTCGAGCGGCGGGGGGTGGAGGCGATGCTGGCTCCCGCGCCCGCTAGCGTTCTGCCCGCGTGACGGCCGGCGACCGCGACCTGCGAGCCCTGTTCGAGCCACGCGGCGTCGCCGTCGTCGGCGCGAGCGCGGACCCGATGGCCTGGGGCACCTGGCTCGTGCAGACGCTGTCGCAGCCCGAGGCGCGCTTCGACCTGCACCTCGTCAACCGGCGCGGCGGCGAGATCGACGGCCGTCCCGTGCACGCGAGCCTGCGCGACGTGCCGCCCGGCTGCGACCTCGCGGTGCTCGCGATCCCGGCGCGCGCGACCGAAGGCGCCGTCGAGGAGGGTCTCGCGGCCGGCGTCGCGCGCCTTCGTGGCCGTCGCGGCCGGCTTCGCCGAGACCGGCGAGCGGGGGCGCGAGGCGCAGCGGCGGCTCGTCCGAGCGCGTGCAGCCGGCGGGCGGGCTGCTGGTCGGGCCGAACTGCATGGGCGTCTACGAGGCGGCCGCGAAGCCTGAACGCGCATCGGCATGACGCTCGCGCCCGGGCCGGTGGCCTTCGTGGCCCAGAGCGGCAACCTGGCCATCGAGCTCGGCGGCCTGCTGCAGAAGCACGGGCTCGGCTTCAGCCGGCTCGCCTCGCTGGGCAACGCGAGCGACGTGAGCGTCGCCGACGTGCTGGCCATCGACCGCGGAGCACGAGCGCGACCTCGTCGCCGGCTGCTACGTCGAGGACACTGCGCGAGGGCCGCGGCTGATCGACGCGGTGCGCCGGTGCCGCGCGCAAGCCGGTGCTCGTGCTCGCCGCCGGCCGCTCGGCAGGCCGGCGCGGCGCCGCGGCCTCGCACACGGGCGCGCTGGCCGCGCCCTGGCGCGTGCTCGAGGCCGCGCTGCGCGACGCCGGCGCGCGGCTCGTGCGCTCGATGGGCGAGCTGGCCGACGCGGCCGCGGCGCTCGTGCACGCCCGCGGCGGTCGGCGGCCGGCGGGTGGCCGTCATGTCCGACGGCGGCGGCAACCGGCGATCGCGGCCGACCTGCTGATCGACGCCGGGCTGGAGCTGCCGCGCCCCATCGCGCGGCGACGGTCGCCAGCCTCGTGCGCGCGAGATCCCGACCGGCATCGCGCGGCAACCCGCTCGACCTGGCCGGCGCCGGCGAGCGCGACGTGCACTCCTTCGCCCGCATCGGCGAGGGGCTGCTGGCCGACCCCGCCGATCGAGTCGCTGCTGCTGACCGGCTACTTCGGCGGCTACGGGGACAACGACCCACGCCCTCGGGCCCTGAGGAGGCCGACGGCCGGCCAGCGCCTGGCGCGCGCCGCTGCGGCCGCCGGCAAGCCGCTGCTCGTGCACACGATGCACCTGCACCGCCCCGTGCCGGGCATCCCGGCCCTGCGCGCCGCCGGCGTGCCCGTCTACCCGCGGCTGGACGCGGCCGTCGCGGCCCTCGCGCGCCTGCCGCGCGCGCGTGGCGCCCCGTCGCCGCCCGCGCCGCCGCGGCGCCGCCCGCCGTGGTCTCGGCCGCGGCCGGGCTACGTCGAGGCGCCGGGCGCTCGTCGCCGCCTGCGGCATCGCCCTCGCCGAGGGCGGCCTGGCCGCGAGCCCGGCCGAGGCCGAGCCGCCGGCCGCGCGGGCGCTCGGCGGGCGGCTCGTGCTCAAGCTCGTCAGCCCCGACGCTGCTGCACAAGACCGATGCCGGGCGGCGTGGTGCTCGGCGTCGCGCCCGCCGACGACGCCGAGGCCGCGGCCGCGCGCCTGACCGGCCGCGGGCGGCGAGGCGGCGCGACGGGGTCTTCGTCGAGCGGATGGCCGCGCCGGGTCTCGACCTGATCGTCGGCGCCCAGCCGCGACCCGCTGCTCGGCCCGGTCATCCTCGTCGGCGCGGGCGGGTCCTCGCCGAGGTGCTCGACGACGTCGCGGTCGCGCTCGCGCCGGCCGACCCCGGAGCACGTCGCCCGGCCTGCTGCGCGGGCTGCGCGCGGCGCCGCTGCTCGCCGGAGCGCGGGGCGCCCCCGCGGTCGACGTCGATGCGGTGGCGCGGGTCGCCGTGGCGCTCGGCGACATCGCTGTGCGGCCTGCCCGAGCTCGCCGAGATCGAGGTCAACCCGCTGCGCGCGTCGCCGCGGCGGGCGCGCCTCGACGCCTGCGTCGTCCTCGACGAGGGTCCGGGCGCGACTGGTTCCGCGTCGGTCGTCCACCGGCCGGAGGCCGATGGCCGGGCGCGCGCGCACCTTGACATGAGCCATCGACGTGCGGAATCGGCCCACGGACGCCCTCGGGATCGGAGTTCCGCGGCGCAGGCTCCTCCAGG
Organism: uncultured Thermoleophilia bacterium; assembly: GCA_963800515.1. Taxonomy (GTDB): domain Bacteria; phylum Actinomycetota; class Thermoleophilia; order Gaiellales; family F1-60-MAGs149; genus CAWDBC01. The sequence continues at coordinate 32,705 of CAWDBC010000013.1, read as the reverse complement.
GCGCGGCGGGGCGTCGCGCTCGGCGCGCGGCGCGCTGGGCGCGCTCAGCCGGCTGCGCCGATACACGACGACGCCCGTCGGCGCCTGCGACAACGGCGGTGGCGAGAGCGCCCAGGCCGCCTCGTTCGTGGTGGCCAAGCCGCTCGGCCCGGCGGCGCTGCCGCTCCCGCGGCCCGACAACAGCGTCACCTGGGCGATCCTCGACGACAACCAGCCGATCCCCGACGGCCGTCAAGCCCGAGGGCGGGACGCTCCGGGTCTACAACTACGCCGACTACATCTTCCCCGGCCTCGTCAAGAAGTTCGAGAAGCAGTACGGCTGCAAGGTGCAGGTCGCGACCTACAACTCGAGCGACGAGGCGCTCGCCAAGCTCGTCCTCGGGCCAGGTGGCGTTCGACGTCGTCATCGGGCTCTGCGGCGAGCGTGCTGCCGGCTTCATCTCGCAGCGCCTGCTGCCGCCGCTCAACCACTCCTACCTGACGAACCTGAAGAACGTCTGGCCGGTCCTCCAGGATCCCTGGTACGACCTGGGGTCGCGCTACACGATCCCGTACGTCGTCTGGCTCGACGGCATCCTCTGGCGGAACGACAAGATCCGCGAGGACATCGCCGGGATGAAGGTGCCCTGGGACATCTTCTGGGAGTCGCAAGCCCTGGCGCGGCAAGGTCGGCATCCTCGACGACGACCGCGACTCGCCTGTCGATGCCCATGCAGCGCGACGCCATGCGCACGGGCGTGCGCCCCGACCTGAACACCGAGGACCCGAAGCTCGTGGCGAAGGCGGGCAAGGACCTGACCCAGCTCGTCGGGATCTGCGACGTGAAGGTCGACATCACCGAGTACCAGACCGTTCCTCAGGCCAAGTCCTGGCTCCACCACTGCTGGTCGGGCGACGCGGTCGGCGCCGCCCTCTACTACATGCCGAAGGGCGTCAAGCCGTCGGTGATGTCGTTCTGGGGCCCCGAGAAGAACGGCGTCTTCCAGAACGACATGTTCATGATCACGAAGTCGTCGCCCCGCCCCGCGCTCGCCCACGCGTTCATCAACTTCATGCTCGACGAGAAGAACGCGTACGCCAACTTCACCGACTTCGTCGGCTACACGCCGCCGCAGAACACCATCGACGGCGCCACCCTCGTCAAGCAGGGGCTGATCCCGAAGTCGCTCTCCACGGCGGTCCTCTCGCCGGAGCAGTTCTCGAACAACCAGGAGCTCCTGGCGCTCACGGCGAGCGGCGACAAGCTCTGGCAGGACGCCTGGTCGGCGTTCAAGGCGGGCTGAGGGGTGGAGTCCCGGTGGACCTGGCGGCTCCTGGCGATCCCGGGGGTCGCCTGGCTCTCGCTCTTCTTCCTCGTCGCGATGTACGCCGTCGTCTGCGTGGCGCTCGGCAACCAGAACACGGTCGCCCAGCCGATCCCGTTCTGGAACCCCCTCGACTGGAACGTCGGCTACGCGATCGAGACGCTCCGCAACTTCTGGCACAACGGCGCGTTCCTCAAGGTCCTCCTGCGGACCATCCTCTATGTGGCGATCGCGATCGTCCTCTCGATCCTCGTCGGCTATCCCGTCGCCTACTACACGGCGCGCCACAGCGGCCGCTGGCGCGGTGCCCTCCTCGTCGGCCTCGTGCTGCCGTTCTGGATCAACTACCTGATGCGGATGCTGGCCTGGATCAACCTCCTCTCGCCGGGCGGCTGGGGCGCGACGTTCCTCCACGACACCGGGATCGAGTGGCTCTTCCGCCAGCTGCACCTGCTGTCGCCCGGCGGCGGCTGGCTCGACGGGCAGCCCTCCTCGGTCGTCGCTGGCCCTCGTCTACGGCTACATCCCGTTCCTCCTCCTGCCGCTCTACGCGGCGCTCGACCGGATCGACCAGCGGCAGATCGAGGCGGCCCGGGACCTCGGCGGCAACCCGCTCTCGGCGTTCCTGCGGGTCACGCTCCCGATGTCCGTCCCGGGCCTCCTCTCGGGGACGGTCCTGATCGCGCTGCCGATGTTCGGCGACTACTACACCGCCGACCTGATCTCGGCCTCGCCCCGGACCAACATGTTCGGCAACCAGATCGACCTGTTCGTCCGCCAGGGCTCCGCAGAAGACGGTCGGCGCGATGCTCACGATCATCCTCTCCGTGCTCCTGCTCTTCCTGATGCTCTACTACCTGCGGACAGACGCGGCGCGCCGGCGACGAGGTGACGGCGCACGATGACCGCCTGGCTGCGGAATCCCTGGGGCCGGCCGCGCTTCCTGCCGGTGATCATCGGCCTCTACCTCATCTGGACGGTCCTGCCCGGTCCTGATCGCGATCGCTCTTCTCGTTCAACTACGGGCGCTCGCTCAGCGACTGGCAGGGCTTCTCGCTCCGCTGGTTCTACGGGCGATCCGAACCTCAGCGTCTGCACAACCCCGACTACCAGAACGCGCTCCGCACACGCTGTTCCTCGGGCTGATCTGCGTCGTCGCTCTCGCGTGCCGCTCGGGGTCGACGCTCGCCCTCGGCCTGCAGCGCTGGCGCGGGCGGGGCAGCGGCCCGGTCAACGTGATGATGCTCCTGCCGCTGGTCACGCCCGAGATCGTGATGGGGGTCGTCGCTCCTGCTCTTCTTCCTCCAGATCCTGCCGACGATCGGGCCTCGGAACGACGTCGCAGGCGATCGGCCAGGTCACGTTCTCGCTGTCCTACGTCGTCGTCATCGTCCGCGGCCGGCTCGTCTCGATCGGCCCCGAGTACGAGCAGGCGGCGGCCGACCTCGGAGCGCCGCCCCGCGACCGGGTCGTCCGGATCCTGTTGCCGCTCCTGATGCCGGCGATCCTCGCGAGCGCGGCGATCGTCTTCGCGCTCTCGATCGACGACTTCGTCGTCACCCAGTACCTGTCGGGCGGCGCCGGGACGCAGACCGTGCTCGATGCTCCTCTACTCGTCGGCCCGGGCCGCCCCGACGCCCGCCCTGAACGCGCTCGCGACGATCGCGCTCGTGATCACGATGGCGACCCTCACGCTGACCTACCTGGTCTACCGGCGCTTCGCCGGCTCGAGCACCACCGACGCCATCGCAGATCTGGGAGTGTGACGTGAGCCAGGACGAGACACCGACGCTCGGAGAGGTCCAGCTCGAGTCCCTCGTCAAGCGCTTCGACGAGGTCGCCGCCGTCGACGGGATCGACCTCCACATGCCGCCGGGCGAGTTCTTCACGCTGCTCGGCCCCTCGGGCTGCGGCAAGACGACGACCCTGCGCATGATCGCCGGCTTCGAGCGGCCGACGCAGCGGCCGGATCCTGCTCGACGGCACCGACGTCGCCCAGACCCCGCCGCACCGGCGCAACGTCAACACCGTGTTCCAGAGCTACGCGCTCTTCCCGCACCTGCGGTGGCCGACAACGTCGCCTTCGGCCTCAAGTACAAGAAGCTGACGCAAGGCGGAGCGCGCGAAGCAGGTCGCGCGAGGCCCTCGGGCTCGTGCGCCTCGCCGGCTTCGGCAAGCGCAAGCCGGGCAGCTCTCCGGCGGCCAGCAGCAGCGCGTGGCTCTCGCCCGCGCGCTCGTCCTGCGGCCCCGGGTCCTCCTCCTCGACGAGCCGCTCGGCGCCCTCGACGCCCGGCTGCGCAAGGACCTGCAGGTCGAGCTGAAGGCGCTCCAGAAGCGAGCTCGGGATCACGTTCGTCTTCGTCACGCACGACCAGGAGGAGGCGCTGACGATGTCCGACCGGATCGCGGTGATGAGCGCGCGGCCGGGTCGAGCAGGCCGGACCGCCGCCCGACGATGTACGAGGAGCCGGAGACGCTCTTCGTCGCCGACTTCCTCGGCGTCTCCAACCTGATCGCCGGCACCGTCGCCGGGCGCGAGGGCGAGGGGTGCGTCGTGCGCGTCGGCGAGCGAACGCTCCGGGCCACGAGCGGCCAGACCGACTGCACGGGCGAGGTGCGGCTGATGATCCGCCCCGAGCGGGTCCGGGTCGAGCCGCACGGCGCGGCCGGCGACGAACCGCCTTCCCGGGCATGGTCGAGCACGCCGTCTTCCTCGGCAGCTTCGAGGAGGTCCGGGTGCGCCTGGTCGGTGGCGAGCTGGTGAAGGCGGTCGCCCAGAACGACGGCGGCACCGGCCTGACCGAGGGCACACCGGTCTCGCTGCACCTGGCGCCGGAGGCGCTGCGGGTGCTCCGGGTGGATCCCGACGCGGAGGTCGTGGTCTCGGATCCGGAGGCGGTCGCCGCCGCCTGAGGCGTCGTCGAGCGCGAGCGCGCACGCTCGGCCCTCGCCTCCCCCGTTTGGCCGTGGCGTGATTGCACTTTTCCCCCGTATGGGGTTCACTATTGCGTGCGCGGCTACCAACGGCGGGAGAGGGCGACGCGATGCGTGTTCGGTGCTTGGGCGGGCTGGCTGCCGCCGGTGTGGCTGCGCTGCCAGCCCCGGGCGCGGTGGCGGCGTCGGCGCGTCTGGAGCTCACGGCCCCTGGGCGGGCCGCGGCGGGTGAGTCCTTCGCGATCGAGGTGCGGGCACCAGCCGGACTGCGGGTGGGGGCCTTCGCGGCGAGCCTCGGCTACGCGCAGGGAGCCACGTCGATCTCCGCAGCGCTGCCGCTCGTCCGCGGCGGCTTTCCGGTCGGCGGGGAGGACGGCCGGGTCGGCTTCTACGGCGCCTCGGGCGTCGCTCCGCGGTCGGGTCCGCTCGGGGTGATCAGCGTCGAGCCGGCCCGAAGCGGCGTGTTCCGGTTCCGGATCGCGCGAGCGACGCTGTACGACCCGGAGGGGCGGGTCGTGGCGCGGGCGCGGCCGACGACGCTGACCGTGCGGGTCGGCGCGAACCGGACGCTGCTGGCCGGTCGGGCGCCGAGCCTGGCCGTGGGCAGAGGCACGGCCGATCCGTTGCTGGCGGCGGCGGGCGCGCCATCGTGGTCGCACGGCCGGGCGGGCATCGCGGCGGCGTTCTTCGCCCGCGGGCAGGTCGGGATGGGCGAGGTCCAGGCGCTCGCCGCACGGGCGGCCACCGCGGCGGCCGCGCCCGCCGTCTCCCGCCGCCTGTCGGCGACGGCGACCTGGACGGTCAGCACGACGGCCGACCTGCCGGACGCGCATCCCGGAGACGGGTCCTGTCGCACGTCGACGGGCTCCTGCTCCCTGCGGGCGGCGGTGACCGAGGCGAACGCGCACCACGGATCGGACGTGATCCGGTTCAACGTCGCGCCGTCGGGCGCGACGGCGGTCTTCCAGCTGACCAACGGCGGCTCGCTGGCGCTCACCGACTCGACCGGCGGGACGACGATCGACGGCTACAGCGAGCCCGGCTCGGCGCCGAACACCGACCCGGTGCTCTCGAACGCAAGGAACCTGATCACCATCGACTCGGCCGGCGGCCACGCCCGGTTCGTCCTCTCGGGCGGTGCCAACGTCTTCACCGGGCTCGCGTTCACGACCCGGGGTGCGGCGATCGACGTCGAGGCCGGAGGCAACAACAACCGGATCGTCGGCAACTGGTTCGGGTTCACGACGGCCGGAGCGGCGGCGGCGAGCGGCGACTACGCGATCGTCCTCGACAGCACGAGCGGCAACCTCATCGGCTCGCCGGCGCCCGGAGACCGCAACGTCTTCGGCAACTTCAGCCGCGCCACCCACAGCGAGGGCTATACGACGAGGAACACGATCCAGGGGAACCTGATCGGGATCGGGCCGAACGGCGCCCCGGGTCCGCTCCAGTGCGCGGGGACGGACTGGAACGCCGGCGCGCACTCGAACCAGATCGGGGGCCTGGCGGCCGGCCAGGGCAACCACTTCGCCGCCACCGGCTGCACCGCCGTCGAACTCTCCCACGGCTACACGGGCGCGGGCGCCCCGCCCGGCGGCGAGGATCGTTGGAACAACGAGGCGAACGCGATCCAGGGCAACACCTTCGGCCTCGACGCGTACGGCCGCTACGCCGGCGGCGCCTACCTGTCGGCCGGCGTGGACGACAACCGGGCGACCACGTCCGTGGCCGACGACCTCTACAAGGCCGACTGCGTCAACGTCTACGACCACTCGCCGTCGAACCTCGTCGAGGGCAACCGCTGCATGCCCCAGCGGGCCGGCTTCTCGACCGGCATCGCCTCCACCCAGGAGACGTTCCGCGGCAACGCCATCGGCACCGACAGCGCCGGTCTGGTCCCCCGCACCTACGACTTCGGCATCGTCCTCCGCCGCTCGGCCCAGTTCGACGCGGTCACCGGCAACGCGATCGCCGGCGCCGCCGTCGGCGTCACCGTCGAATCCCTCGGCGCCTACTCGAACACGATCCAGGGCAACCACTACGCCGGGATCGGCAACCTCCTGATCGACCTCGACAACGGCGACAACCAGCTCGGCACGCCCCTGCCGAACGATCCCGGCGATGCCGACACGGGCGCCAACCGCAAGCAGAACGCGCCGCCGGTCACCCTGCTCTCCACGACGGCGATCAGCGGCACGAGCTCCGCCTACGGCGCGACCGTCGAGGTCTACGCCCAGAACCCGACGAGCGGCTCGATCGACCCGATCGGCACCACCGCCGTCCCCACCACCGGGATCTGGACCATCCCGCACCTCGCGCTCGCCCCCGGCCAGCGCGTCTGGGCGGCCCAGACCTCGACCTTCGGCGACACCAGCGAGGCCCCGTTCGCCGGGGTGATCGGATCGGAGCCCATACCGCCGCCCACGACGCGGCCCTCCCCCGCCTCGGCGCAGACGATCGCGGTCGCCAGGGCGGCGTTGAAGAAGGCGCTCGCCGGTTCCTGTCCGCGGTTCACGGTCCGCCTGCTCCTCGAGCGGGGCGGCTGCTCGACCCTCTTCAAGGCGCCGAGCGCCGGCCGGATCGCGATCACCTGGACGGTCCAGACCAGGCCCGCGCGCCGAGGCCACCCCGCGCGCAGGGTCGGCGTCGCCCGGGGCGCCAAGGCGCTGAAGCGCCGCGGCAAGGTCCTGATCCGGATCCGGTTGACGACGACCGGACGCCGGCTGCTGCGGCACGCGCACCCGCCGATCGTCGTGACGAAGAAGGCGTCCTTCAAGAACCGCTCCGGCAACGTCTTCACCCGGACCAAGCGGACCCGGCTCGGGCGGTAGGCGCCGGGCAGCCGGCTGCTCGCCGCCGGGCCGGACGCGTTCGTCGCCTCTCGCCTGCCGCACCGGGAACGCGAGCCGCCCGGGGCGTCCGCGAGCACGTCGAGACGACCCTACCGCCCGACCGCCTCCATCCGCCCGGAGAGACGCGAGCGCTCGGCGGCGAGCGCCACCTCGAGCGTCTCCAGCGCGTCCGCCGACGAGCAGAGGGGGGCCGGCCGATCGCCGCTTCCGACCGCCCGGCAGAAGAGGCCGAGGGCACGTCCGAGGAGCGGCCCGTCCTCGTCGTCGACCCGGAGGGCCGGACCGGAGGCGGAGGCGGGGTCGTCCAGCCGCACGACCGTGGCGCCCGCCGGGCCGACGAGCTCGAGCCGCCAGCCGGGTCCCCGGCCGGAGCGGCCGACGACGATCGACGCCAGGGCGCCGGAGGCGAGCTCCAGGGTCAGCGCCAGCGTCGCCTCGCGCTCGACGGCGACGATCCGCTCGACCGAGCCGGCGACGACGCGGATGAGGTCGATCAGGTGACTCGCCCGCTCGAGGATGAAGCTGCCGCCGCGGCTCCGGTCGCCGAGCCACGGACGATCCATCGTCTCGGACAGCCCCACGCCGAGGACGACGGTCGCATCTCGGGGCAGGTCGTCGAGGAAGGAGAGCGCGCGGTACTGGTAGCCGACGACGCAGCGAGCCCCCGGCGCCTCCGCCGCCGCGACGATCGCCCGGGCGTCCGCGCGGTCGTGGGCGATCGGCTTCTCGAGGTAGACGGGGAGCCCCCGGTCGAGGGCGGCCAGCGTCGGCTCGCGATGCAGGTCGGGAGGCGTGCAGACGAGGACGGCGTCGAGCTCCTCTCCGAGGAGCGCGCGCCAGTCGCGGTGGGTGGCGCCGTCCGCGACCGGGTCCGCCGTGGCGACGAGCTCGGCCCCGGCCAGCTCGCCGATAGTGGCCGCATGGGTGCGGCCGATCCAGCCGAGCCCGATCAGCCCGAGGCGCAGCACGACGTCCCGGGCCCGTTCACGGCGGGCAGCGTAGCGGCGGCCGTCGCGCCGCTTTCGGCGGGAGGAGCGACCTCCGCGGCGTCTAATGGTCTAGAACGATCTGAGGCGTTATGATCCCCGCGTGACGAGCCGGTCGCTGCCGCTGGACGCCGCTCCACCGGAGGCCTCCGCCCGCCGGCGCTTCCAGGACGGGTTCCGCGCGGGGCTCGGGCTCGCCGTCCCCACCCTCCTCCTCGGCGTCGCCTTCGGCGCCGTCAGCCGCGCCGAGGGCTGGGGTTGGCTGGCGCCGATCGTCGCCTCGCTCGTCGTCTTCTCCGGCTCCGCCCAGTTCGCGATGCTGACGGCTCTCGGCGGCGGGGGCGGCCTGATCACGGCGATCACGGCGGCGAGCCTGATCAACGCGCGCTTCCTGCCGATGGGCGTGGCCATCGCGGGCAGCCTCCGCGGCGGGCGCCTCCGGCGGGCGGTCGAGGGACAGGCGGTGGTCGACGCCTCGTTCGTGATGGCGGCGAGCGGCGGCGGGCGCTTCGACCGCGAGCGGCTCATCGGCTCCACCCTCGCCCAGTTCCCGGCCTGGGTCCTCGGAACGGCCATCGGCGCCGTCCTCGGCCCGAGCCCGCACATGATCGACCGGCTCGGCCTCGACGCGGCCTTCCCGGCGTTCTACCTGATGCTCCTCTGGGACGAGCTGCGGGTCCGGCGCGGGTCGTGGCCGGCCGTGGCGTGCGGCGCGGCGATCGCGGGCGTGATCGTGCTGGTCGCCCCGGTCGGGGTCGCGATCCTCTGCTGCACGGCCGCCGCCCTCCTCGGCCTCCGTCAGCCCGCGCGGACGCCGGCATGACGACGATCTGGATCGCGATCGCCGCCGTCGCCGCGGTCTGCGCGACGATCAAGTCCCTCGGCCCCGCCGTGATCGGCGACCGGCCCCTCCCCGCCTGGTCGACCAACGTGATCGCCCTGCTCGCCCCGGCGCTCCTCGCCGGGCTCGTCGTCTCCGACCTCGCGGGCGAGCGCTGGCGGGACGCGAACGCCCCCGTCGCCGCCGGCCTCGCCGCCGCCCTCCTCGTGCGCTCCAGCCGCGCCCCGAGCATCCTCGCGGTGGTGGTCGCCATCCTCGTGACGGCGGCGACGCGACTCCTCGTCGGCTGACGGCCGCGGGGCGGGCCGGTCGGGCCCACCCCCGCCGGGACGCGTCAGGCGCCGGCGACGACGCGATCCGTGAAGGCTCCCGTGCCGGGGTCCTTGAGGATCAGCTTGCGGCGGCCGTCGGGCAGCTTCTCCTCCTTGATCACGACCTGCCCCTCGAACCGGGTCTCGGCCTTGCGGATCGGCTCGGCCGTCCCGCCCCGCCAGCCGTCGATCGTGATCGGCTCCCACTGCTTCGAGCGCGCGGAGCGGAAGCAGGCATCCATGATCTCGTTCACGACGTAGCCGTCGTAGAAGCTCTCCCGCGGCGCGCGGCCGGCGTCGATCGCGTCGAACATGTCGGCGAACATGTCGACGTAGCCGAGCTCGGAGACCTCGTCGCCGACCGGGAACTGCCAGCCGGAGCTCGACTCGGCCTTCTCGGCGACGTAGCCCTCGCCCGCACCCGACGTGAACATCTCGAAGCCGGTGCGGAGGAAGTGGTTGAGCCAGATCGTGCCCTCGGTGCCGGCCACCTCGTCGCGCAGGTCCATGCCGCCGCGGAACGTCCAGCTCACCTCGAACTGGCCGATCGCGCCGGACTCGAAGCGGATCAGGGCGATCCCGTTGTCCTCCGCCTCGATCGGGTGCACGAGGGTGTCGGCCCAGCACATGACCTCGAGGGGCCGATCCCCCTTGCCGACGAACGAGCGGATGATCTCGATGCAGTGGCAGCCGAGATCGACGATGCAGCCGCCGCCCGCCTGGGCGGCATCCCAGAACCAGGCGCTGTGGGGACCCGGATGGGTCTCGCGCGACCGCACCCACATCACGCGCCCGATCGCGCCGTCCTCGACGGACGAGAGCGCCTTCAGCGTCTTCGGCGTGTAGCAGAGGTCCTCGAGGTAGCCGCCGAACACGCCGGCCCGCTCGACGGCGTCGAGCATCCGACGGGCCTCCGCGGCCGTTCGTCCGAGCGGCTTGGTGCAGAGCACCGGCTTGCCGGCGGAGGCGGCGAGCGCGACCGCCTCCTCGTGCAGGTCGTTCGGCAGGGCGACGACCACGGCGTCGGTGTCGGGGGAGGTGATCGCCTCGGCGAGGTCCGTGCTCCAGGCCGGCACGTCGTTCGCCTCGGCGAACGTCCTCGCCCGCTCCTCCGAGCGCGAGTAGATGCAGCCGACGCGGTCCCGGCTCCGCCCGGCGTGGAGGGTCTGGGTGTAGAAGAGGCCGATCAGGCCCGTTCCCAGCATCGTCACCGCATGTCCGTTCGCCATTCGCCCGTTCTCCTTCGCTCGTTGTCCGCTCTCTCGCTGGGAGGCCGTCCCTGGTCGGCGACCCGGCCGGCCGGTGCTCATCCGACGTCGGCTCCGGCCTCGACCAGGGCGGCCCGGACGCGGCGGGCGCCGAGCGCCCGCGGCGTCGTGCCCTCCCCGACGGCCAGCGCGGCCGCCGTCCCGGCGGCCTGACCCATCGCCATGCAGGTCGCCATGCTCCGCGCCGACGCGTGGGCGTCGTGCGTGGCCGAGAAGCAGCGCCCGGCGACGAGCACGGACTCGAGGGCCCTCGGCAACAGGCACCCGTAGGGGATGCCGTAGGTGCCGCCGTCCCGGACGTAGGCCCAGCGGGTGTCCGAGCCGGCGTGGTGGTCCTCGATCGGGGCGCCGCAACGGGCGATCTGGTCGGGGAAGCTCGTCGCGCTCAGGCACTCGTCCGCGGTCAGCCGATGATCGCCGAGGATCCGCCTGCTCTCGCGCACCCCGATCGCCGGGCTCGTCGAGACGAGCACCGCGCGCTCGTAGCCGGGGACGTTGTCGCGGAGGAAGCGGAAGTACTCGTGGCACTGGCGCCGCCCCTCGAGCTCCGCGTCGGTCAGGGCCTCCGGATCGGTCGCGTCGACGCCGGCCATCCGCGTCATCAGGGCCATCATCACCCCGGCCTGCGGGGTCCGGTGGACCGATCCCTCGAGGCGCGGCAGCCGGTACCGGCCCGACGCCGCCCCCTCCCGCATGCGCCGCCAGAGCTCGGCCTTGGGCACCGCCTCGGCCGTCGCGACGTCCACGTTGGCCATCCGGAACACGGTCGAGAGGCTCTGCACCGGCCCGCCCTCGCCGGGACCCTCGAAGCCGGCGCCGGCCAGGGTCGCGAGATCGCCGTCGCCGCTCGCGTCGACCGCCACCGCCGCCCGCACGGTCCGCTCGCCGCCCTTCGTGTGGAGCGAGAGCTCGACGCCTCCGCCGTCGACGCTGCGGGCGCCATGGAGGAAGGAGTGGAGGAGGATCCGGGCCCCGCTCCCGGAGACCAGCGCCTCCCACACGCGCTTCAGCACCTCCGGGTCGTAGGTGATCCCCGTGCCCGCGCCGTAGGTGTTCGGCCGCTCGAAGCAGGCATCCTCGTTCCGCAGGCCCGCGACGACCTCGTCGGCGATCCCGCTGACGACCTTCCGGGGCTCGGCGCCGGGCGTGTAGAACGCGTAGAAGGTGTCGAGGACGGCGGTCGACGTCCCGCCGAGGAATCCCATCCGGTCGACGAGGAGGGTCCGGGCCCCGGCCCGGGCGGCGGCGATCGCCGCGGTCGAGCCGGCCGAGCCGCCGCCGACCACGACGACGTCGAACTCCGCGGGGCCCGTCACGCGGCCGCTCGCAGCGCGAACGCGCGCGCCGGGTTGGCGACGGCGATCCGGTCGGCGAGGGCGTCGCCGAGCTCCCGCCGGAGCCGCGGCAGGAAGGTGGCGAACGGATAGGCCATCCCCGGGCCGCCGCCGGCCGAGACGAGGTGGGAGCGACGGGGCGTGTCGCCGCCGAGGAGCAGCTGATCGCCGTGACCGGCGCTCGCGACGGCCTCGATCAGGGAGAGGATCGTCGCGTCCGGGTGGTACTTCGCCCGGCCGGGGCCGTCGTACTGGAGGAAGACGCCCGTCTCGGCCACCGCGCGGTGGAGGCCCGCGTCCGGGTTGCGGTCGAGGTGCGCGACGACGATGGCGTCGGCGGCCGCGCCGTGTCCGAGCAGGAGGTCGACGAGCTCGAGGGCGAAGGTCCCGTGCTCGGAGTGGCCGCAGACCGGGACTCCGGCGGCGACGGCGGCGGAGGCGGCGGCCTCGATCAGCTTGCGCTCGAGCGGCGACGCCTGCCAGTAGCCGGCGCCGACCTTGACGACGCCCGCCCGCACCTCGGTCCGGCGCTCGCGCGGCCCGCAGCAGTCGTTGGCGTCGATCCCGTCGGCGAGGTCGGCGGCGACGAGGGCGCGGAGCTCCTCGACGGGCTCGCGCCACGCCCAGTGCCCCCGGGGGTAGTGGGCCTCGCGGTGGAACCCGGTCGCAGCGACGACGTGCAGCCCGGAACGTCGCGCGACCTCCGCCAGGCCCACCGGGTCGCGGCCGAGGCCGATCGGCGTCCAGTCGACGACGCTCGCCGCGCCGGCGGCGGCGAGGAGCGACGCCTCGGCCGCCGCGAGGTCCCGGTCGGCGAGCTCCTCGCCCGGCAGGAGCGGCGAGCGCAGGAAGAGGTGCTCGTGGGCGTCGCAGGGTCCGAGCTCCGCGGCGGGAACGTCTCCGAGCACCGTGCGCACCATCGAGCCACTCATCCGAGCAGTACGATAGCCAGATGAGCACCCTCGCCGACGATCGCCAGGTGCTCGCGCACGTCGCGCGGCGCTACTACGTCGCCCGGCAGACGAAGAGCGAGATCGCCGGCGAGCTCGGCCTCTCGCGCTTCCGGGTCGCCCGCCTGCTCGACCAGGCGGTCCGCACGGGTGTCGTCCGCTTCGAGATCGACGAGCCCGTCCCCGTCGCCGACCAGCTCGCCCGGCGCCTGCGGGAGGCGGCCGGCATCCGCTCGGCGGTGGTCGTCGCGACCGACGATCCCGACGACCTCGCCCGGGCCGCTGCGGCCTGGCTCCCGCACCTCCTCGTCGCGGGGGAGACGATCGCCATCGGCTGGGGCTCGACGCTCCTCGCCGTGGTCGGGCGGCTGCCCGACGGGCTCCACCTCGGCGGCGAGGTCGTCCAGGCCTGCGGCGGGGTCGCGGGCCTCGCGCCGGGCAGCGGGCCCGACGAGGCGGCGACCCTCCTCGCCGCCCGGCTCGGGGCGACCGCGAGACGACTCCCGGCGCCCGCCCTCGTCCACGACCGCGCGGGCCGCGACGCGCTGCTCGCGAACCCCGTCGTCCGACCGACGATCGCCCGCTTCGACGAGGTGACGACCGTCCTCGTCGGCGTCGGGGCGCTCGGGGCCGGCGGCCGCTCGGCGCTCGTCCGCTCCGGGTTCCTCGACGCCCGCTCCCTGGCCGCCCTGCGGCGGCGGGGCGCCGTCGGCGACCTCCTGCTCTACCCGTTCGACCAGGCCGGCCGGATCGTCGAGTCCGGCCTCGAGGAGCGGACGATCGCGCTCGCGCTGCCCGTGCTCCGTCGCGCGCGGGTGATCGCGGTGGCCGGCGGCGCGGGCAAGGAGGAGGCCATCGCCGCGGTCCTCCGGACCGGCATCGTCGACGTTCTCGTCACCGACGCCGGCTGCGCCGCCGCCGCGCTCGAGGCGACCCCGTGAGCGGCGCCCTGGAGGGGCGGGTCGCGCTCGTCACCGGCGCCGCCGGCGCGATCGGCGGCGCGGTCGTCCGCGAGCTCGCCCGCGCCGGCGCCCACGTCTTCGGGGTCGACGCCACCGAGGCACCCGGGCTGCCCGGGCTCGTCGCCGACCTGGCGGATCCCTCCGCGGCCGACCGCGCGGTCGCCGCCTGCCTCGAGCGCTACGGCCGGCTCGACGTCGCCGTCAACACGGCGGGAGGGAGCGGCCGGAGCCACGGCGACGGGCCGATCCACGCGTGCACCGACGAGGGGTACGCGTGGACGCTCGAGGCGAACCTCGGGACGCTCTTCCGCTGCGCCCGGGCCGAGGTGCGGGCGCTGCTCGCCCAGGGGGCGGGCGGGGCCATCGTCAACGTCTCGAGCGTGCTCGCCCTCGTCGGCGGCGACGAGGCGTTCCAGACCCACGCCTACGCCGCCGCCAAGGGCGCGATCGTCGCCCTCACCCGGTCGATGGCCGTCGCCTACGCGGTCGACGGGATCGCCGTCAACGTCGTCTGCCCGGGGCTGATCGCCACCCCGATGAGCCGGCGGGCCCAGGAGGATCCGGACATCCTCGCCCGGATCGCCGGGTTGCAGCCGTTGACCGCGGCACCTGGCCGACCGGAGGACGTCGCCGCGGCGGTGGCCTACCTCGCCGGAAGCGGCGCCCGGTTCGCCACGGGGGTCGTGCTCCCGGTCGACGGCGGCTGGACGGCGCGGTGAGGGCGCTCGGGATCGACCTCGGGGGGTCGAGCGTGAAGTGGACGCTCCTCCAGGTCGCCCCCGACGGCGGGCTTGAGCCTGTCGCCCGCGGACAGCGCCCGACCCCGCGCACCGCGGGCCCGGACGGCGTGGTCGCGAGCCTCTGCTCGCTGGCCCGGGACGTCGTCTCCGCGCATGGTGTCCCAGGCACCGTCGGCGTAGGCGTCCCCGGCCTCTACGAGGCGGCCACGGGCCGGACCCGCTTCCTCCCCAACCTGCCCGGGGACTGGGCGGGCGTCGAGGTCGCCGCCCCCGTCGGCGCCGCGGCGGGCGCGCCGGCGGTCCTGATCAACGACGTCCGCGCCTGCACCCTCGCCGAGCTGCGCTGCGGCGCGGGTCGCGGCTGCGAGACCCTCGTCTGCCTCGCCCTCGGGACCGGGGTCGGGGGCGGGATCGTCGTCGGGGGCCGCGTGCACCTCGGCCTCGACGGCACCGCCGGGGAGATCGGCCACCAGACCCTCGATCCACACGGGCCGCCCTGCGGGTGCGGCAACAACGGCTGCCTCGAGGCGTACTGCTCGTCGGGCGCGATCGCCGCGGCCTGCGGGACGGCCACCGTCGAGGAGGCCGTGGCGGCCGCGCTCGCCGGCGACGAGGACGTCCGGGCGCGCTCCGTGAGGTGGGCCGGCGACTGGGCGTGGGCCTCGCCAACGCCGTGGTCATGGTGACGCCGGAGCGGATCATCATCGGCGGCGGCATCGCGGGCGCCGGGGAGCTCCTCCTGGCGCCGGCACTCGAGGAGATCCGGCAACGCGTGCGCGTCACCGACGTCTCCCGCCTCCGGATCGTCCCCGCCGAGCTCGGCGTCTGGGCCGGGGCGGTCGGCGCCGCGCTCGTCGGCGTCGAGGCGGTGCCGGGCGTTCCTGCCGTCGCGCCGCGCGCCTAGCCGTCCGCGCTGCCGGTCACCCGCGTGTAGGCCCAGGCCAGGAGCAGGATGATCAACGCCGTAGAGGATCTGGCGGAGCGACTCGGCCGCGTTCAGGAGCGTCAGCAGGGTCCCGAGCACCGTCAGGATCAGCGCGCCCATGATCGTGCCGGTGTAGCCGCCGAGCCCGCCGAAGATCGAGGTGCCGCCGATCACGACGGCCGCGACCGAGGGCAGCAGGTACGAGTCGCCGATCTGGAGGTCGGCCGCGTTCGTGTAGCCGACGAGGATCAGCCCGGCGAGGCCGCAGAGGAACCCGCAGAGGACGTAGGTCGCGAACTGCACCTGCCAGACGCGAACCCCGGCGAGCCGGCACGCCTCGGGGTTGTCGCCGACGGCGTAGAGCATGCGCCCGAAGCCGCTCGAGCGCAGCCCGAGACGATCAGCACGCGCGAGCGGCAGCCACACGAGCAGGTCGTCGGGGATCGCCGCCGAGGAACGTGCCGGAGCCGAGGCTGTGGACGACGTCGGGGACCACCGGGGCCCCGCTGACGCCCTGCTGGCTGTAGACCGTCAGCGAGCCGATCGTGATCGCGCTCATGCCGAGCGTCATGATCAGCGGCTGCACGCGGCAGATGGCGACGCCGAAGCCGTTGACGACGCCGATCACGAGGCCGACCGCGAGGCCGAGCGACGACCGCCGTGAAGGCGCCACGCGGCGCCGTTGGCCGACGATGACGTACGCGGCGGCGGTCGCCGTGTCGCCACCGAGAGGTCGATCCCGCCGGTCAGCATGACGAGGGTCTGGCCGGCCGCGAGGATCGCGAGGGTCGCGGCGACCTGCAGCGTCGTCCGGAGGTCAGCCGGTGTTGACGGCGCCCGGCTGGTCGATCTCGTCAGCGCGACCAGGACGACGAGGAGCACGCCGAGGACGACGATCGGCCGCTCCACGAGGAGCGCCCGGAGGCGGCGCGGCCGACGGCTTCTGCCCGGCTGCGGTCGACGGCGCTCACGGCCGCTCCCTCCGCAGGGCGGCGAGCCCGCCGGCCATCACGACGACGCACCATGAGCGTCGCCCTGGATCACCTGGCGAGTAGTTCGAGTCGACGCCCAGGAAGATGAGGATCGGTGCACCAGGATCAGCACGAAGGCCGCGAGCGACCGGGCCCATCAGGCCGCCCCGGCCGCCGGCCAGGCGACGCCGCCGAGCACGACCGCCGGCGACGCCGAGGAGCGTGTACAGGTGCCGGCGAGCGGGCTCGCCGATGCCCGTGGTCGCGGTCAGGGCGAGGCCGCCCAGGGCCGCGAAGACGCCGGCCACGACGTAGGCGGCGATCCGCGTCCGGCCCGACGTCGACGCCGCTGAGGAAGGCGGCGGTCCGGTCGCTGCCGATCGCGTAGATCGCGAGCCCGAGGCGGGTGCGGCGCAGCGGGACCCAGACGACGGCGAGGCAGACGACGAGCACGATCAGCCCGTTCGGGATCCAGGCGGAGATCGTCTGCCCGCGCCGCGATCGCGGTGAAGGTCCGCGGGCGCGCCGCCGCCCGGCGGCCGAGGACGAGAGCGCGACCCCGGCCCAGACGAAGCACGTCGCCAGCGTGACGATGATGTCGGGCACGCGCGAGAGCGTCACGAGCACGCCGTTCAGCGCCCCGCCGAAGCGCCCCGGCGACGAGACGCGACGGCGATGGCGCGGGTGCCGAAGCTCGCCGTCTCCATCGAGCGGGCGGCCACGACGTTCGCAGACCGCCATCTGGGCGCCGATCGAGAGGTCGATGCCGCCGGCGATGACGACGACCGTCTGGGCGACGGCGGCGAAGGCGAGCGGCAGCGCGCCGAGGGCCAGCGACTGGATGTCGTAGGACCCGAAGCTCGAGTGGACGCCGCGGGCGAGCACGAGCAGGGCGACGAGCAGGAGGTAGACGCCGACGCGCCCAGGCGTGCGTCGCGCAGGAACGCCGTGGCGCCGCTCCGACCCCGGACCGCGGGCGCGACGGCCGCCATCAGATCACCGCCGCCTCGATCACGGAGCGCGGCAAGCCGTGGGCGGCCCGCAGCAGCGTCGCCTCGTCGGCCTCGCGCCCGCCAGCTCGTCGACGACCTCGCCCCCGAAGAGCACGACGGCGCGGTCGCAGACGAGCTGGATCTCCGGCAGCTCGGAGGTGAAGAGCAGGACGGCGGTCGCCGGCCTCCGCCAGCTCGCGGAGCAGCGCGTAGATCTGCCGCTTCGTGCCGACGTCGATGCCGCGCGTCGGGTCGAAGCAGAGGATCGTCTCGAAGCCGGCCGCGAGCCAGCGGGCGATCGTCACCTTCTGCTGGTTGCCGCCGGAGAGCCGGCGCGACCTGGCGCGCGGCCCGCGTGTCGATCTGCAGCCGCTGGATCGCCGCGTCGACGCGTCTCCGCTCGGCCCGCAGCTTGATCGGCCCCCAGCTGCGCACGCTGCGGTAGAGCGGCGCGGCGATGTTCTCGCGCACCGGCCGCTGCGGGAGCAGCGCCTGCAGGCGATCGGCGGGAACGAGCACGACGCCGGCGCGGATCGCGTCGGCCGGGTGCGCGGAACGTCCGCGCCCGGCCGCGGACCACGATCTCGCCCGCGTCGGCCCGCCGCGCGCCGGCGAGGCACTCGAAGAGCGCGTCCTGGCCCTGGCCCTCGAGCGCCGCGACGCCGAGGACCTCGCCGGCGCGGAGCGCGAAGCTGACCTCGGCGAGGTCGGTCCCGGCGGAGCAGGCCGCGGACCTCGAGGACGTGCTCGGCGTCCGCGCCGGGCGCGTCGGCGGCGCTCCGGCGCATCCCGCGGCGGCGCCGACCTCCTTCGCCGTCGGCCCCGAGCATGAGCTGACGATCCGCTCCTCGCTGCCCCGGGCCGGATCGACGACGCCGACGGTGACGCCGTCGCGCAGCACGGTCGCGCGGTCGCAGAGGGCGGACGACCTCGGCGAGGCGGTGGGAGATGAAGATCACGGCGCGATCCCGCGACTCCAGCTCGCGGGCCACGGCGAAGACCCGCTCGGCCAGGTCGGCCGGCAGCGCCGCGGTGATCTCGTCGAGCAGCAGGACGTCGGGCTCGGCGGCGAGCGCGCGCGCCAGGTCGAGGATGCGCAGCGTGGGCAGCGGCAGGTCGCGGGCCTGGCTCGACGAGGTCCGCCCGCTCGAAGTCCATGAAGCGGAGCCAGTCGCGGAACGCATCGATCGGCGTCCCGGTGAGGCGGAGGTTCTGGAGCGACCGTCAGGTCCGGCACCAGCGCCGGGTCCTGGTAGACGGAGACGAGCCCGCCCGGCGGGCCGCCGCCGGGGACGGCACCGTCCGCTCCTCGCCGCCGACGAGGATCGTCCCGGCGTCCGGGCGGATCGCCCCGGTCAGCATCTTCACGAGCGTCGACTTGCCGGCGCCGTTGGCGCCCATCAGGGCGTGGATCTCGCCGCGGCAGATCGAGAGGTCGGCCGAGCGACAGCGCCACGACCGCGCCGTAGCTCTTGGCGAGCCCGCGTGCCTCGAGCAGCTGATCGGTCAACGATCCTCCCGGAAGAATCCCGCAGCGGAGACGTGCCGTCGGGGCGACCCGGTTCCCCGGATCCCCCCGACGCAGTGGCTCACGGCCCCTGGCAGCCGATCAGGTCGGCCTTCGTGTAGGTCGTCCACGGCTTGACTCGTGGCGACGGCGTAGAACGGGTCGAGCTTCGGGTCGTAGACGGACTTCAGCTTGGCCGGGTCCGACTGGTCCCAGACCTCGGGCGTCAGCTTCACGGTCTGCGGCACCTGATCGGCCGTTCTTCACCTTCAGGGCGAGCGCGAGCCCGGCCCCGCCGACGGGCGGCGGGTTCGTGACGGCGGCGCCCGACGAGCCCCTTGGTGTCGATCAGCTGCTTGACGAACCCGTTGTTGTCGGCGCCGACGATCGGCACGTAGCGGCTTGCCGGCGGTCTTGAACGCGTCGACGACGCTCGAGTCGATGCCGGATGTCCAGACGCCGTCGACCTTCGTGCCGGAGTTGAGGATGTCCTGGATCTGCTTCGCCGCCGGTCGCGAGCGCCCAGCCCGTGAAGACGGACTTGACGACCTTGATGTTCGGGTACGCCTTGAGGGCGTCCTTGAAGCCGTTGTGCCGGTCGGTGTCGGCCGGGCGCCGGCGGCGCCGCGCATCTCGACCACGTTGCCGTTGCCGTTGAGCTTCTTGAAGAGCCACTCGGCGCCGAGCTTGCCGTACTGGTACCTGGTCGTTCGTGCACGTTGTAGGCGCTCGGCTCGTTGACCGCCCTGGTCGACCGCGACGACGGTGATCCCCTTCGCCGTCGCCTGCTTGATCACGGCATCGAGCGCCGCCGGGTTCGACGGGTTGACGATGATCGACGTTGGCGCCGGCCGAGATCAGGTTGCGGATGTCCGCGATCTGCTGCGGCGCCGCTCGGTCTGGTTGGCGACGATCAGCTTCGAGACCTGGCCCGAGGCCTTCGCCTGCGCCTTGATCGAGCAGATCATCTCCTCGCGCCAGCCGTTGCCCTGCGAGCGTGTTCGAGACGCCGACCACGTACTTCTTGCCGTTCGACGCGGCGCTCGAGGCGGCGCTCGACGCCCCGCTCGCGGCGCTCGACGCTCCGCTCGCAGCGCTCGAGGCCGCCGACGACGCCGACGATCCGGCCCCCGCCGCGGCCGAGCTCGCGCTCGAGCTCGAGCTCGATCCTCCGCACGCCGTCGCCGCCGTCGTGAGGGCGGCGAGCCCTCCGACGACGAGCCAGCGTGCGCTCACGTGTGCCTTCCGTGCTTCCATCGACTCCTCCTGCTCATCTTTCCTGGTTTCCGGATAGGACGACCCTCCGACGTCCGCCGCGCGCTTCTGGACTCCTTCTCCCTCAGCTCCCGGTCGCCTCCTCTCCGGCGTAGACCCGCGAGATCCGCCGCGCGTGCTCATCGTAGGCAGCGTCGAAGAGCCGCGCGGACTCCTCGGCCCCCACGAGGCTCCCGCTCGTCAGCACCGGCGGCATCGCGCCCCGCTCGACGAGGAGCTCGGCGACGCGGACCTTCAGGGTGTTGACGATCGCCACGTCGGCGAGGGTCGAGCCCGGCCCGACGGGGGTCACGAGGCCGTCGATCCGCACATCGCGTCCCCGACCGGGGTGCAGAGATCGATCACGATGTCCGCCGCGTCGAGGAGCCGGGCGCCCACCCGGGGGTCGATCGGTCCGGCGAGCGACTGGGCGACCGACGTGACCGCGATCACGGGAAGCCCCCGCTCCGCGCGCGCCGAGCGCCATCTCTACGGGCACCGCGGAGAGGCCGCTCGCGGAGAAGACGATCATCGCGTCCGCCGGTCCGAACCGGAAGTTGCGGAGGATCGTCGCCGCCAGCCCGGGCACCCGCTCGATGAACATCGCCTGCCGCTGGCCGTTGGCGCCGACGACCTGGGTGTGGAACGTCATCGAGAGCTCGACGATCGGGTTGAAGCCCGGGTAGGAGCCGTAGCGCGGGAACATCTCCTCCACCGGGATCCGCGAGTGCCCGGAGCCGAACAGGTGGACGAGCCCGCCGGAGCCGATCGCCTCGGCGCAGAGGGCGCCGGCCGCCTCGATCGCGTCGCCCTGCGTCGCCTCGATCCGGTCGAGCACCGCGCGCGCGTGGTCGAGCCAGGACGAGCCCTCCCGCCGGGTCGCCTGGAGCGACGCCCCTGTGCTCCGCTCTTCGATGATCTCCACCCTCACCCGCTCTAGACCACTAGCGGACCGACGAGCGTAACAAAGCGGCGGCGGCCCCTCACCCCTCGTCCCCCTTCCGCGAGCGGAAGTCGTCGAGGATCTTCGCCGTCGCCGTCGCGCCGATGCGCGTAACGCCGAGGCCCATCACGGCGAGGAGCGCGTCGAGGGTCCGCACGCCGCCGGCCGCCTTGACGCCGATCGTGGGCGACACCGAGCGCCGCATCAGCGCGAGGTCGTCGTGCGTGGCGCCGGTCGGAGCGAATCCCGTGGACGTCTTCACGTAGTCGCCGCCCGCCGCCTCCACGAGCCTGCACCCCCGGACCTTCTCGTCGTCGGTCAGGTAGGCGTTCTCGAGGATCACCTTGAGGAGCGCCCCGGAGCCGTGGGCGAGGGACGCGAGCTCGGCGATCTCGTTCCGCACGTCCTCGTCGCGGCCGCTCCGGAGCGCGCCGATCGCGATCACCATGTCGAGCTCCGTGGCGCCGTCGGCGATCGCCGCCTCGGCCTCGAAGACCTTCGTCGCCGTCGCGGAGCTGCCGTGCGGGAATCCGATCACGGTCCCCACGGCCACCCGCGTCCCGTCGAGGAGGGCCCGGGCGCGGGCGACGTCGGCGGGACGGACGCAGACCGAGACGACGGCGTAGCGGGCGGCGAGCGCGCAGCCCGCCTCGATGTCGTCGTCGGTCAGCTCCGGACGGAGGAGCGAGTGGTCGATCGTGCCGGCCACGTCCTCGTAGGTGAGGTCCGCGACCGTGGGAGTCGAGGTCGGGAGCGAGGAGGCAGACATGTTCACACCAGGTAGGGTCGGAGGACGTTGCGGGCGAGCAGGAAGCCGCGCCGGACGAGCTCGAGATCGCCCTCGAAGGCACGATCCTCGTGCTCGATCGAGACGACGCCGTCGTAGCCGACGCCGAGGAGCGCGCTCAGGAATCGATCCCAGCGGACCTCGCCGAGGCCGGGGAGGCGGGGGATCTGCCAGCCGACGCCGAGCGAGAGGATCCCGCGATCCTGGAGGCCGGCGCGGTCGATCTCGAGGTCCTTGGCGTGCACGTGGAAGATCCGCTCCCGGAAGTCGCGGACGACCTGGGCCGGGTCGATCATCTGCCAGATCAGGTGCGAGGGATCGAGGTTGAGGCCGAGGTTCGAGTACGGCAGGATCCGGAAGAGCTCACGCCACAGGTACGGGGTGGCGGCCAGGTTCCGCCCTCCCGGCCACTCGTCGCCGGAGAAGATCATCGGGCAGTTCTCGATCGCGATCCGGACGCCGCGCTCGCCGGCGTGCTCGAGCAGCGGCCGGCCAGACGGCGGCGGCGTCGGCGAGGCTCTCCTCGTCCGAGCGGTGCTGGTCGCGGCCGATGAACGTGCCCACCGTCGAGACGCCGAGGAGCGCCGCCGCATCGATGACGCGGCGCAGGTGCTCGTTCGCGGCCGACCGGACGGCGGGGTCCGGGTCGAGGTTGTTCGGGTAGTAGGCGAGAGCCGAGAGCTCGAGGTCGTGGGACGCGAGGAGCGTGCGGACCTCCTCCGCGCCACGCTCGTCCAGGGCCGCCACGTCGATGTGGCAGACGCCGGAGTAGCGGCGGCGCTCGGCGCCGGCGGCGGGCCAGCAGGCGATCTCGAGGGCCTCGAAGCCGTTGCCGCGACGCCCAGGCGGCGACCTCGCCGAGCGACTGCCCGTCGAACGCCGCCGTCAAGAGACCGAGCTTCATCGCGCTCCCTCCTGCTCGTCGATCCGGATCCAGCGCCCCTCGCGGGCGCTCGCCGCGATGGCGTCGCCGATCACGGCCTCGCGGTGCCCGTCGGCGAACGTCGCGTAGGCCGGGTCGGCGGCGGGCCGGCCGGCGGCGACGTCGGCGTAGACGGCCGCGGTACATCGCCGCGAACGTGTCGGCGAAGCCCTCCGCGTGTCCGGCCGGCAGCCGGGCGACCGGGGCGCCGAGGTTCGCCGCCGGATCGGACAGGAAGAGCTCGCTCGGCCGTCCCCGGTGACCGATCCAGAGCTCGCCCGGCCGCTCGCCGTTCCAGGCGGCCGCGCTCTCCGCGCCGTCGACCTGGAATCCGATGGCGTTCTTGCGGCCGGCGCTGATCTGCGAGATCGTGACGCTGCCCCGCGCCCCGCCGCGGAAGCGGAGCAGGATCGAGGCCGTGTCCTCGGTGGCGACGGGCTCCTCCCTCGTCTCCGCGGCCCGGGACCTCGAGAACGTCTCCACCGGCCCGGTCGGCGCGTGACGGACCGGGAGGAACGTCGTCAGCTCGGCCATCACCGCCTCGAGCTCCAGGCCGGTCACGTGCTGCGTCAGGTCGAGCCAGTGCGAGCCGATGTCGCCGACGGCGCGCAGGGCGCCGCCCTGCTCGGGCTGGAGCCGCCAGTTCCAGTCGTCCTCCTCGAGGAGCCAGTCCTGGAGGTAGGCGCCGGTGACCATCCGGACCGTGCCGAGGGCGCCGTCGGCGACGAGTCCCCGGACGTGCTGGCAGATCGGGTAGAAGCGGATGTTGAAGTTCACCGCATGGATCAGCCCCGACGCCTCGGCCAGGCCGAGGAGGTCCGCCGTCTCGGCCGAGGTCAGGGCCAGCGGCTTCTCGCAGACCACGTGCTTGCCGGCGGCGAGGACAGCCGTGACCTGGGGGTGGTGGAGGTGGTTCGGCGAGGTCACGTGGACGACGTCGACGCCGTCGTCGGCCAGCGCCTCCTCGAGCGACGCGAAGGCGGGCGCGCCGATCTCCGCGGCTCGTTGCCGCCCGCGCTCGGCGCTCGAGCCGACGACGCCGCGGACCTGCACGCCGATCCGGCGCAGCGCCTCGACGTGGACGACGCCGATGAAGCCGGTGCCGACGACGGCCGCTCCGATCTCGTCCGTTCCCCGCACCGCCGCCCCTCCCCCGGTAGCCCTCTAGACGACTAGATGGTTACCGCGACGGCCCGGGCCGTCAACCGGGATACGAGCGAGCGCCGCGGGCCCTCGGCCGCCGGCGGGTCCCCGCTGACGTCTGGCCCCCTTCGACGTCGAAGTCCACGTCGAGGGCGTAGCGATCGCCCGCGTAGCGGGACTCGGTCCGTTCGATCGGTCGCCCGCGCTGGTCGACGATCACCCGCCGCTCGATCAGCAGGGGCGAGGCGACCGGCACCTCGAGCAGGGCCGCGTCCTCGTCGTTCGCCCCCTCCGTCCGGACCGTCGCGCGGCCGCGTACGAGGCGGATGCCGGCCACGGCCAGGGCCGCGTGCAGCGACCCGGCCTCCAGGTCGACGCCGGCGAGCGCGGGCGCGCAGTCCGCCCGGAGGGCGGCCGACTCGAGCACGATCGGCTGCCCGTCGGCCAGCCGCAGCCGGCGCAGGCCGAACACCTCGGCGCCCGCCGGAAGGCGCATCGCCGAGCGCTCGACCTGCGTCGCGGGCCGCAGGCCGCTCGCGACGACCCGGCTCGTCGGCACGCGCTTCCGCCGCTCCATCTCCCGGGTGAACGAGAGCAGGCTCGACGCCTGCCGGTGCGCCAGCGAGCGAGCGACGAAGGTCCCCCGACCGGGGACCCGGTGGACGAGGCCCGCCTGCGCCAGCCGCTGCATCGCGTTGCGCGCCGTCATCCGCGAGACGCCGAACTCCAGGCAGAGCTCCGTGTCCGAGGGCAGGAGATCGCCCGGCTCGAGGTGCTCGATCCGCTCCTGGAGCGCCCGCTCGATCTCGTGGTAGCGCGGGATGAAGCTCTGCTCCACGCGTCCGATGCTACACGCCGTGCTCGGGCAGCGTTGGCGGGGCGGCGCGAGCCGGACGAGCCTCCGGCCCGTCTAGACGGCTAGAGTGGCGCCGGCAACCGGCGTCGGGAGAGGAACGAGGACATGAAGCGCAGGACCGTCGTGCTCGGTGAGCTCACGGAGCGGGAGATCGACGCCTTCGTCACCGACGGGGGCGACACCGTCCTGGTGCCGGTGGGGGCGACCGAGCAGCACGGGCCGCATTCGCCGCTCGCGACCGACACGCTGCTCGCCGGCGAGGTCGCGCGCCGCGTGGCCGAGCGGCTCGGCGCGGTGGTCGCGCCGCCCCTGCCGTACGCGCTCTCCTATCCCCACGTCGGCTTCCGGGGCGTCGTCCACCTGCGCCTCGCCACGTTCTGCGCGGTCGTCGAGGACCTCTGCGCGTCCTTCGCGACGATGGGCATGCGGCGGATCGTCTTCCTCAACGGCCACTACGACAACACGTACGCGATCGCCCACGCCTGCGCGACCGCGGCGGAGCGGATGGGCGACGGCGTGCGCGCGTTCCCGGTCAACTACTGGGACGCGCTGACGGAGGACGAGCACGCTCGCTGGCAGGGCGGCGAGGCGGGCCTCCACGCCAACCGGGCCGAGACGTCGGGCGTGATGCGGATCGACGAGGGCCTCGTCGACACGGACCACCTGAACCGCGAGCTGCCGCCGTTCCCGCCGTCCAGGGTGCGCAATCCGGGCGCCGTCCACACCGCCTTCTTCTTCTCGACGCCCGGCTCGGTGCATCGGGCCACGCACTCGGGCACCTGGGGTGACGCCCGGGGATCGAGCGCCGCCGAGGGCGAGGAGTACCTCGAGGCGGGCGTCCGCTCGACGCTTCTCCTCCTCGAGGAGATCGACGCAACGTTCGCGGCGATGCCGCCGCGCTGACCGTCAGGCCCCGGCGGCGTCCCGCCGGCGCGCATAGTGCCGGCGCGCGCGGACCACGTTGCCGCAGTCCTCGGAGCTGCACCAGCGCCGCGAGTGGTTGCGGCTGCGGTCGAGGAAGAGCCAGCCACAGCCCTCCCGCTCGCACTCGCTGATCCGCTCGAGCTCGTCGGACTGGAGGAGCTCGCAGGCGGCGAGTGCCAGGGCGGCCGGCACGTCGTCGATCCCGCGGACCTCGACCGACCAGCGGAGGCGCCCGCCGCGGGCCGGCACCGCGCGGCCGAGCGCGGCCCGGAGCGGGCCGGCGGCGGCGCGCCGGGTCTCCTCGTCCACCTCGCGGCCCCGTGCACGGGCGGTGAACCACGGGTGGAGCACCTCGCGCAGCTCGACCGCGCGGGCGAGCGCATCGTCGCCGTCCTCCACCGCCGCGGGGGGAAGGGAGCCGGCGACGCCCGTCCGGCGCGCGAGGACGGCGAGGTCGCGGGCGGATGCGAGGCGGTCGAGCCGCCGTTCGGGGACCGAGCGCCAGGCGACGGTGTTGACCAGGTCGACCGCGGGGTGGCCGCCGATCAACTCGACGTCGTCGATCGGCAGCGGCTGGCGGAGGACGGACACGGCTCTCGTAACGGGCGAACCTCGGAACGCCCATTATGCGCGATTTCCCGTTCGTCCCGCATCGGCGCCCGCACGCACGGGCGGCGGGGCCTCCGTCAGGCGCGGAGCGTGCGCAGCGCGCCGTCCACGCGCGCGATCTCCGTGACGAGCGCGTCGGCGGCCTTGTCCATCACCTCGTTGGCCTGCAGGGCGCCGTCCTCGCCGAGCAGCGTCCGGACGAACGGGATGTTGACCGCCGGGCCGACGCAGTGGAGCGACAGGGGCACGAGCACCGCCCGCAGCGCGACGACCGCGCGCGTTCCTCCCGACACGCCCCCGTAGCTCACCACGCCGCAGGCCTTGTCCTTCCACTCCTTGTTCAGGTAGTCGATGGCGTTCTTCAGTGCCGCGTTGAAGCTGTTGTTGTACTCGGGCATGACGAACGCATAGGCGTCGCCCGCGGCGATCGTCGCCGACCAGTCCTTCGTGTGCTGCTTCGTGTAGATGCCGGTCGCCGGGTGGTTCGGCTCGTCCAGCAGGGGCAGTGCCCGCTCCGCCAGGTCCACCAGCTCCACCTCGAAGGCGCCCTGCGCGACCGCGCGTTCGGCGAACCAGCGCGCGACGGCCGGCCCGACGCGTCCGGGCCGGGTGCTGGCGATGATGATCTGGAGCTTCGGCATCCACGGGACGTCGCCCCGCTGCCGGGACGCCAAACCTCCGGCCGGGGGCCCGGCCGGCGGGCGCGGGCAGCGTTCGGCGGGGCCACGGCCGGTGTCGCCGAAACCCGGTAGGGTCCGACCGATGCCCGGCGGCACCCGCGGAGACGGCCGGCCGGCGCCCGTTCCCCGGGCGCCAGGGCCGGCGAGCGGTCGGCGCCGGGGAGATCCGGAGGGAGAGATGATGAGCTCGGCCGACGACGGGTTCTCGCCCCGCATGGTCGCCGTGGTCGTCCGGGACGGCCGCCGGGACGAGGTCGCGGTCGAGGAGCCCCTGGAGATCCGGGTCGACGGGTCCCCGCTCGCCGTCACCATGCGGACCCCGGGCCACGACGAGGAGCTCGCCCTCGGCTTCCTGTTCGGCGAGGGCCTGATCACCGTCCCGCACCGCGCGACCCTGACGGCGGACCTCGCCGCCAACACCATCGAGGTGACGGGTCCCCTCGTCCGCGACCCCGGGGAGCGCCGCTTCTACACGACCTCGTCGTGCGGCGTCTGCGGGAAGGGGGCGATCGAGCAGGTCGCCGTCGTCTCCCGGCCGGTGGTCGGCGGCCCCATCGTCCCGCGCTCCCTCCTCGCCTCGCTGCCCGATCGGCTCCGCCAGCCGGCGTTCGAGCGGACCGGCGGCCTCCACGCCGCCGGGCTCTTCGCCGCCGACGGCTCGCTCCTGCTCGTCCGCGAGGACGTGGGCCGCCACAACGCGCTCGACAAGCTGGTCGGACACTGCCTCCTCCGGGAGCGTCTCCCGCTCTCCGGGCACCTCGTCTGCGTCAGCGGCAGGCTCGCGTTCGAGCTCGTGCAGAAGGCTGCGCTGGCGGGCGTGCCCGTCCTCGTCGGGGTCGGGGCGCCGACCTCGCTGGCGATCGCCCTCGCCGCCGAACGCGGGATCACCCTCTGCGGGTTCGCGCGCCGCGGCGGGGTCAACGTCTACGCGGGAGCGGAGCGGGTGTCCGAGGGCTGACGGTGACCGGCCTCCCGCGCTCGTTGCCGCCGCCTCCGTCCGCTCCGCGGACGCCCGTTGACGGGAGGCAGCGACGTCCGGGGCGGGCGGCGGAGGCCCGGGGCGTAGAGTCCGACCCGTGGAGCCGGCGGCCTCGAGTGCGACGAGCGGCGGGGGGCACCGTCGCGTAGGGCGCTACCTCCGTCGGCATGGCCTGCGACTCCTCGGCCTCGCCGCGGTCGTCGCGATCTTCGTCGTCGTGCTCCCCCGGATCGCCGACTACGGAGCCGTGCTCGACGTCATCTCCGGCCTCTCCGGCTGGTGGCTCGCCGCGCTCGGCGGGGCGGCGATCCTCAACGTCCTGACCTTCGGGCCGCCGTGGATGGCGGCGCTCCCGGGCCTCTCGTTCCTCTCCGCGCTCCGGGTCGCCCTCGCCTCGACCGCGATCGCCAACGTCGCACCCGGCGGGGACGCCATCGGCATCGCGTTCACCTTCCGGATCCTCCGCAGCCGCGGCTACGACACGGCGCGGACGGCGCTGGCCGTGATCCTCTTCAGCGTCTGGAACCAGTTCGTGAACGTCCTCTTCCCGATCGCCGCCGTGGTCCTCCTCGCCGGAGAGGGCGAGTCCAACGACCTCCTCCGGGAGGCGGGGCTGGTGGGCGCGGCGATCCTCGTCCCGGCGATCACGGCGCTCGCGATCGCGCTCCGCAGCGACCGCGGCGCCCGCAGGATCGGGCGCCTGGCCACGCGCGTGGCCAACGTGGTCCTCCGGCTCGTCCGCCGTCCGCCCGTCGAGGACCAGGGCGAGCGGCTGAGTCGCTTCCGCGCCGGCTCGAAGGACGTCATCGCGAGCCGGTGGCCGCAGCTCACGCTGGCCACGCTCGCCGGGCACCTGACGGTCTGGTTCGTCCTCCTCGTCTGCCTGCGGGCCGTCGGGATCGACGGCGGGTCGGTGTCCGTCCTCGAGTCCTTCGCGGCCTGGTCCCTCGTCCGGCTGCTCTCGGCGGTCCCGCTGACCCCGGGTGGCCTCGGCGTCGTGGAGCTCGGCCTGACCGGCGCGCTCGTCGGCTTCGGTGGCTCCCAGGACAAGGTCGTCGCCGCGGTCCTGGTCTACCGCTTCCTCACGTTCCTGCCGCCGATCCCCCTCGGCCTCCTCGCCGCGGTCAGCTTCCGCGCGATCGCGGCGCCCACGGACGAGAAGGCCCTCGGCGTCGCGGACCGCCCCTGACGCGACGCGCTCCGGCGGGATCTCCGCTACCATCCCCTGTCTGAGGGAGGTGCGAATGCAGGGCCCGACCTTCGCCAGGCTACAGGCCGCCGTTCGCCGCCGGATCCGGGGGGAGGCCACCATGCCCGCTCCCGCCGCGCCGGACCTCACGCCGTCCCCCGTGGACGAGGCGTTCTCATCGCATGAACTCGCGGGCGACCCGGTCGAGGAACCCGCGGAGCCGGCCCCGGAGGGCGGCCCGGCCGCGCGGCGCTCCCTGGGCGAGCTGCATTCCATGGTCCGCGAGCTCGACGCCGTCCAGGAGGAGAGCGCCCTCCACTCCGAGCGGGTCGCCGCGATGGCGTTCGCGGTCGCCCTCGAGCTGGGCTGGCCGCCGGTGCGCGCGCGGGACCTCGCGCAGGCGGCCCGGCTCCACGACGTCGGCAAGGCCGTGGTCCCGGATCGCATCCTCGCCAAGCCCGGCCCCCTCAGCGACGCCGAGTTCGACCTCGTGATGCGACACCCCGCGGCCGGCGCCGAGATGCTCACGGGCATCCTCACGGCGGAGCAGACGCGGTGGATCCTGCACCACCACGAGCGCTGCGACGGACGCGGCTACCCTCACCAGGCCGCGGACGCCGAGATCCCCGAGGGCTCGAGGATCCTCGGCGTCGTCGACGCCTTCGACGTGATGACGTCCGGGCGGCCGTACCAGGAGCCGCTCTCGGTCGCCCGCGCGATCGCCGAGTGCCGGGCGCTCTCCGGAAGCCAGTTCGACGAACGGGTGGTGGAGGCCCTGACGCGCGTCGTCTGGCCCCTCCCCGAGCCCCTTGGCGGCCCCGCCGGCGCCGGCGAGCGGACGCGACCGGCGAGCTCCTCCGCCCCGGCCTGAGCGCCGACCGGGCCCGAACCGCGAGCCGGTCGGTGGAGGACGGGCAGAATGCGGGGATGACAGAGACGCAGAGGGCCGACGTGGAGCCCGGGCCGGAATCGCCCTTCGCTCCCGCCGCCGACCGGTACGAGTCGATGCCCTACGTCCGCTGCGGCCGCAGCGGGCTGAAGCTGCCCGCTCTGTCGCTCGGCCTCTGGCACAACTTCGGCGCCGAGCGGCCGCTGGCGACGAGCCGGGCCATCGTCCGCCGGGCCTTCGACCTCGGCGTCACGCACTTCGACCTCGCCAACAACTACGGCGTGCCCTACGGATCGGCCGAGGAGACCTTCGGCCGCATCCTCGAGAAGGACCTGCACCCCTTCCGGGACGAGCTCGTCATCTCGACGAAGGCCGGATGGGACATGTGGCCGGGGCCGTACGGCGACCTCGGCTCCCGCAAGTACCTGCTCGCGTCCCTCGACCAGAGCCTGGATCGCCTCGGCCTGGACTACGTGGACATCTTCTACTCGCACCGCGTGGACCCCGAGACCCCGCTCGAGGAGACCATGGGCGCGCTCGCGAGCGCCGTCCACCAGGGCAAGGCGCTCTACGTCGGCATCTCCTCGTACTCGCCGGAGCGGACGAGGGAGGCGGCCGCCATCCTGCGCGACCTCGGGACGCCGCTCCTGATCCACCAGCCCTCCTACTCGATGCTCAATCGCTGGATCGAGTCGGAGCTGCTCGACACCCTCGAGGAGGAGGGGGTCGGCGCGATCGTCTTCACCGCGCTCGCCCAGGGCATGCTGACGAGCAAGTACCTCGACGGGATCCCCGAGGGATCGCGGGCCAGCCGCGACGACTCCCTCTCCCGCGAGTGGCTGACCGAGCAGACGGTCTCGAAGCTCCGCGCCCTCAACGCGATCGCCGAGGGGCGGGGCCAGACCCTGGCCCAGATGGCGCTCGCCTGGACCCGGCGCGATCCCCGGATCACCTCGACCCTGATCGGCGTCTCGAGCGTCCGTCAGCTCGAGGACAGCCTCGGCGCGCTCGAGAACACGTCGTTCTCCGCCGAGGAGCTCGCGGACATCGACCGGCACGCGACGGACGCCGGAGTCAACCTCTGGGAGGTCTCCGACCACGTCTAGCGCGCCGGCGCTCGCTCGTCCCTCCGGGTGGGCGAGCCTCCTCGTCGTGCCGCGCCTCGCCTTCGCGGCGCTCGCCCTGGTCGCGATCGCCGCCCAGCTCCACCACCTGTCGTCCGGGTCGCGATTCCGGCCCGTCAACTTCTTCAGCTTCTTCACGATCGACTCCAACCTGCTGGCGATCGCCACGCTGACCGTGAGCGCGGTCGTCGCCCGCCGGCCGCCCTCGGCGGTCGTCGAGGCCCTGAGGGGCGCCGCGACCCTCTACCTGGCGATCACCGGCATCGTCTTCGCGCTCCTGCTCGCCGACATCCAGGAGGACCTCCAGCTGACCCTCCCGTGGGTGGACACGGTCCTCCACACGATCCTGCCGGCGGTCCTCGTCGTCGACTGGCTGATCGACCCTCCCCGGACGCGCCTCCACCCGCGGCTGATCGCGCTCTGGCTCGCGTTCCCGGTCGTCTGGGGGGCGTACACGCTCGCCCGCGGCCCGCTCGCCGACTGGTATCCCTACCCGTTCATCGATCCGCGCGTCCACGGGTACGGCGGCGTGGCCGCGATCGCGGCCGTGCTCTTCGCCGGCTTCGCCCTCGCCTCGCTCCTCGTCTGGGTGCTCGGCAGGCGCCCCTCCGGCGCCTCCGGGAGGCGGATTCGGTCCGACGGCTGATCGGGAGGTCAGGCGGGGAGCTCGATCCCCCGGGCCGCGAGCTCCGCAATCGCCTCGGGCGTCTTGACCAGGTCGGGGACGCCGAGGGCGGCGAGCACCGGCGCGATCTTCGCGAACTGGACCTCGCGGTAGTCGACGATCTCCGCGATGTTGCCCCAGGGATCGGTGACCCGCAGCATGCGCCCGGTGGACGCCGGGATGCCGAGCGCGCCGAGCTCGTCCCGTAGCGCCGTCTTGTCCTCCACGACGAGGCCCCAGTGGCGCGCATCGTCGGGATCCTGGCGGCGGCCCTCGCTGAGGGCCAGGAACTGGTCGCCGAGGTCGATCCAGGCGCCGCCGCCGCTGCGGCCGCGCAGCTCGAAGCGGAGGAAGGATCCGTACCAGGCGAGCGCCTCGTCGACGTCGCCGACCTCCAGGGCGACGTGATTGATCCCGATCGCGCGCACCGTCATCGCTCGCTCCTCGCCTCGGCGCCGGCCCGATCGAGCCGGTCTCGCTGCGGCAACGCTCGCTCCGGAGCGGCATTCCGCGCCCGCTCGGCCCGCGACCGGGCCCGGGCGCGCTACCGTCCCCCGCCCTCCCTCGCCCTCGAACCGAACGGACGGATCGCCGTGGCTCTCGCGCCCACCCTGACGCTCGCCGACGGACGCCTCCTGCCGCGCCTCGGCGTCGGCACCTGGCCGCTCTCGGACGACGAGGCGCGCGCGGCGATCCGGACGGCGATGGAGCTCGGCTACCGCCTGGTCGACACGGCCGCGATGTACGGCAACGAGGCCGGAGTCGGGCGCGGGATCGCCGACGCCGGCGTGCCGCGCGAGGAGGTGGTCGTCACCACGAAGCTCGCAGGTCCGGATCACGGGTACGAGTCGACGCTCGCGGCGTT
>CAWDBC010000012.1:0-93505 GCA_963800515.1 uncultured Thermoleophilia bacterium | reverse complement strand
CACGGCCGTCCACGATCCGGATTCGGCCTGGGTGAACGCGCAGCTGACCCCGACCGAGTTCCGCCTGCTCCTGACGCTGGCCCGCCAGTCGGGCCGCGCGATGTCCCGCGACGAGCTCCAGCAGCGCGTCTGGGGCATCCCCCACCGCCACCGGGACCGCACGGTCGACGCCTGCATCCGGCGCATCCGCGAGAAGGTCGACCAGCGGAGCCCCACGCACGAGTACGTGCACACGCACTACGGCGTCGGCTACCGGCTGGCCGCCGTGCTGATCGCCGACGCCGCCTGAGCCGCGGGAGCGGCCACTCGCGTCTCCGCACCGGGGCGAGCCCACCGGACGGGTTCGAGAACGGGTTCGGCCTCGGATCCGGCGACGGCAGGGCACCCGCCGGTGGGCGCTCGGGACGGGGCGTGATGGCGCGAGCGGCCGGAGATACTCCGGCGATGCTGACGGATCTCGAAGCCCGGGTCGCCGGCCTCCTCGCCGACCGCCGCGACGACCTCGTCGCCCTCGCGTCCGACCTGATCCGGCTCGACACCACCGCTCGTGGTCGCGCCGAGGAGCCGGCGCGACGGGAGGCCGACCTGCAGGCCCTCCTGGGTGAGCGCCTGCGAGCCGCCGGAGCGACGGTCGACATCTGGGAGCCGACCGCCGAGGAGATCGCCGACCATCCACTCACGCCCTCGGTCCCGACGGGCTTCGCCGGCCGGCCGCAGCTCGCCGCCCGCCTGCGAGGCGCCGGCAAGGGGCGCTCCCTCCTGCTGAACGGCCACATCGACGTGGTCGCCGCCGAGCCGCAGGCGGCGTGGTCGTCGCCGCCGTTCGAGCCGGAGATGCGGGGCGGCGAGCTCTACGGTCGCGGCAGCTGCGACATGAAGGGAGGGATCGCCTCGATGGTCGTGGCGGCCGAGACCCTCGCCCGCGAGGGCGTCCTCGCCGGCGACCTGGTGATCTGCACGAACACCGACGAGGAGTCGTCGGGCATCGGCGGCCTCGCCTGCGCCCGCCACGGGGTGCGCGCCGACGCGGCGATCGTGCCCGAGCCGTCGCGGCTCGAGATCTGGCCGGCCTGCCGGGGCTCGGTCTACGCCGACGTCACCGTTCCCGGTCGCGCGGGCCACGTCGAGATCGGCCATGCCCACTGGACCGACGGCGGCGCCGTCAACGCGATCGAGAAGGGCGCGATCTTCCTCGAGGGCGTGCGCCGCCTGCGCGACGACTGGGCACGGCGGCGCGACCTCCGGCACCCGCTCCTGTCGATCCCGGACGCCGTCGTCTCGACCTTCAACTCGGCCGGTTGGTTCGTCACGATCCCGCCGGAGGTGCAGCTCACGCTGGCCGTCCTCTACCTTCCCCAGCAGGCGGACGCGGACGGCTGGGCGGCGGCCGTCACGCGTGAGGTCGAAGCGTCGATCCGCGCCTGGTGCGACGGCGACCCCTGGCTCGAGCGCACCCTCCCGTCTTCCGGTGGCACACCGGCGTCAACCCGAGCGAGGTCGCGAGCGACGCGCCGATCGTCGTCGCCCTCGGCGACGCGCTGCGCGACCTGGAGCGCCCGGTGCGCCTCGGGGGCCTCGACTCCTGGTTCGACGGGGCGACCTTCGTCGCCTCGGCGGGACGCCGTCGATCATGTTCGGGCCCCGGGACGTCGACTGGGCGCACGCCGTCGACGAGCATGTCCCGGTCGACGACCTCGTGGAGGTCGCTCAGGCGATCGCCATCGCGGCGCTGCGATTCTGCGGCACCGTCGACGCGTAGCGCCGGAAGCATCGCTCGGACGGGCCTCGGGTCGGCTCAGTCCGCGTCCGGCGGCGGCTCGAGGCGGGAGAGCTCCCGGTGGACGCCGGTGATCACGTAGGCGATCTCGTCGGCGACGGCGACCGCGTGGTCGCCGATCCGCTCCACCGCCCGCACCGCGTGGATCGCCCGCAGCGCGGAGGCGAGGAGCTCCGGGTCGGAGCCGATCCCGACGAGGTGCTCGAAGGCCTCCTCCCCGTACGCCGCCACGCTCCGGTTCGCGTCGGCGACGTCAAGAGCCAGCGCGAGGTCGCGTTCGGCGAGTGCGCGGAAGGCGGTCTCCACCATCCGTTCGCCGATCCCGGCGGCCTCGGCCAGGCGCCGCCGGAACTCGGCGTCGATCACGACGTCCAAGATCACGGAGTACTCGACGATCCGCTCGGCGTTCCGGGCCATGCGGTCCAGGTGGCGGTTGATCTCGAGGACGCCGAGGACGAGGCGGAGATCCGTCGCCACCGGCGTCTGGCGCGCGAGCAGGAGCTCCGAGGCGGCCCGGACGCGGCGCATCGACTCGCGGCAGGCGCGGCGGAGCGCCGCCACGTCGGGCGCGTGCTCCGGGTCGCCGGAGAGGACGGCGGCCCGCGCGCCGCGGATGGCACGGATGACCGACGCCGCCTGCTCCTGGATCTCGGCCTCGAGCTGCCCGAGCCCCTCGTCGAAGATGCCGCGTCCGCTGGCGGGCTGGGTGATCATCCGAAGCGGCCCGTGATGTACCCCTCGGTCCGGGGGTCGGCGGGATTCGTGAACAGGGTCGAGGTCTCGTCGTACTCCACGAGGACGCCGGAGCGCCGGCCGTCCGGCCGGACATCGACCAGAAGAACGCCGTCATGTCGGCGACGCGGGCGGCCTGCTGCATGTTGTGCGTGACGACGATGACCGTGTAGTCCTGCTTGAGCGCGACCATCAGGTCCTCGACCTTCGGGTCGCGATCGGATCGAGCGCCGAGGCGGCTCGTCCATGAGCAGGACCTCGGGGTCGACGGCGAGCGCGCGGGCGATGCAGAGGCGCTGCTGCTGGCCGCCCGAGAGGCCGTACGCCGACTCCTTCAGCCGGTCCTTGACCTCGTCCCAGAGCGCGGCCGACTCCAGGGCCTGCTGGACCCGGTCGTCGAGGTCTTCTTCAGCCCGAGGATCCGCGGCCCGAAGGCGATGTTGTCGTAGATCGACTTCGGGAACGGGTTCGGCTTCTGGAAGACCATGCCGATCCGGGTCGCGCACGTCGACGGGATCGATGCCGGGCCGTAGAGGTCCGTCCCGTGGTAGGCGAGCACGTGCCGTCGACGCGGCCGCCCGGGATCAGGTCGTTCATCCGGTTGAAGGCGCGCAGGAGGGTCGACTTGCCGCACCCGGACGGGCCGATGAAGGCGGTCACGCAGTTCGCCCGCGACCTCCATGTCGACGGGAGACGGGCGCGATGGCCGCCGTAGCTCACGGCGAGGCCCCTGGCGGCGAACACGATGTCACGGGAGAGGGGAGCCGACGTGGCCTTCTCCGCCTCGGCCGCGACCGGGACCGGCGCGAGACGGCGGACGGGGGTGGTGACGGGATCGGGCATGGATGTC
This sequence comes from uncultured Thermoleophilia bacterium, assembly GCA_963800515.1. Taxonomy (GTDB): domain Bacteria; phylum Actinomycetota; class Thermoleophilia; order Gaiellales; family F1-60-MAGs149; genus CAWDBC01. The sequence continues at coordinate 90,146 of CAWDBC010000012.1, read as the reverse complement.
GACTCCTGGTCAGGCACGCTCGACCTTGGCCCCACGCGAGGCGATGAGGCGGGCGAGGATGGTGAGGACGAGCACGAGGGCGATCAGGACGAGGGCGCCGGCCCAGGCCCGCTGGCGGGCCGAGTCGTAGGCCGAGCCCGCGTCGGAGAAGATCAGCAGGGGAAGCGCCGGTCCGGGCCGCCGACCTGGGTCCAGCCCGTGACGAAGTTGGAGCCGAACGAGGTGAAGAGGAGCGGCGCGGTCTCGCCCGCTGCCCGGGCGACCGCGAGCATGACGCCGGTCACGAGGCCCGAGGACGCGGCCGGCAGGATGACGCCCGTGACCGTTCGCCACCGGGGCACGCCGAGGGCGAGGGATGCCGCCCGCAGGTCCTCCGGGACGAGCTTCAGGACCTCCTCCGAGGTCCGCGCGATGATCGGGAGCATCAGGATGGCGAGGGCGACGGCGCCCTTCCAGGCGGCGTAGCCGTGGCCGTCGACGAGCAGCGCGAAGACGAAGACGCCCATGAAGACGGACGGCACGCCGGCGATCAGGTCGGTGACGAATCGCACCGCACCGGCGAACCTGGATGCGCGGCCGTACTCGTTCAGGTAGACCGCGGTCCCGATCCCGAGCGGGACGGCGAGGATCGTCGACATCACGATCAGCTTCAGCGTGCCCTTGATGCCCGTCCAGTAGCCGCCGCCCTGTCTGCGACTGGTCGAACGGCGGCGTCTTCGTGAGGAACCCGAGCGAGAGGTTCGAGAAGCCGTTCTTGACGAGGAAGAAGATGATGATCCCGAGCGGGACGAGGGCGACCGCGACGGCCGCCGGCAGGAGGACGTTCGTCAGCCGCTCCGATCGCCGGCGCCGACCCGAGACGCGGCTCGGCCCGAGCCCGAGCTCCGGCTGGATGCTGCTCATGCGTGCCCCCTCGCGGCTCGCCGCACGAAGATCTGGGCGACGAGGTTGACGCAGATGGTGATCGCGAAGAGGAGGACGCCGATCGCGATCAGCGCGTCCTTGCGCGTGCCCGAGGCCTCTCCGAACTGACTCGCGATCGCGCCGGCCATGGACTGGCCCTGGGAGAGGAGCGAGTCGACGACCTTCGTGCCGGAGCCGATGGTCAGGAGGACGGCGATCGTCTCGCCCATCGCGCGACCGAGGCCGAGCACGACGCCACCGATGATCCCGGAGCGGGCGTAGGGCAGGACGGCCGTCCGGATCGCCTCACCCCGCGTCGCGCCGAGTCCGAGGGCGGCGTCCATCTGGCCGCGGGGCACGAGGGAGATCGCCTCGCGCGAGACCGCCGTGATGATCGGCACGATCATCAGCGCGAGCACGAGCCCGGCCGACAGGACGTTCCGGCCGGAGCCCACCGCGTGGTCGAGGAGCGGAATGAACGACAGGCGGTTCGAGAGGAACGGATAGACGTGCTTGACGAGGAACGGGATCATCACGAGGAAGCCCCAGAGCCCGTAGACGACGGACGGCACGGCGGCGAGCAGGTCGACGGCGTACGTCAGGGGGCGCCGCACGCCACGCGGCGCGATCTCGACGAGGTAGACCGCGATCGCGATCGAGACGGGCACGGCGAAGAGGACGGCCAGGAGGCTCGAGGCGACGGTGCCCGAGATGAACGGGAGGGCGCCGTACCTGCCGAGGCCCGGCGCCCACGTCCGTCCCGTGACGAACCCGACCGGATCCTTCGAGAGGACGGGCCAGGCGGTGCGCGTCGTCGTGACGATCAGGAGCGCCAGGATCGCCAGCGTCGCAGCGGCGAGCCCGGTGACGAGGATGCGGAAGGTCGGGTCGCCGATCCGCCGTCCCCTGGACCGCCCGAGGGCGGGCCGGGCGGATGCGCCACCGGAGCCGGTTCTCGGCTCCGCGACGTCGGTGCTGCTCACGGGATGTCTCCGGTCACGGGTGGTGCCTCCGGGCGAGGGGAAGAGCCGCTCGCTCGAGGCGCCGGTAGCGACGACCGTCGCGGCGCTCCGGCGCCTGCGGGTCTCCGCAGGCGCCGGGGGCGGTCGTCATCCAGGGCGGGATCCGGTCCACGTCACCCGGAGATGCCGTTCACGGCATCGGTCGCGAGCTTGTCGAGGTCCGCGGGCAGGGGCGCGAAGTTGAGTGCCGCCGCCGACTTCTGGCCGTCGGAGAGCTCCCAGAGCAGGAACTTCTTCAGGTTGGCGGCCGTCGTCGAGGAGAGGCCCGCCTTCGACGGGTCCTTCCAGACGACCTGCCAGGTCGCGGTGACGATCGGGTAGGCGCCCTTGGTCGCGGAGTCGAGCAACGCGGAACCGCAGGTCGGCGGGGTACTGCGCGCCGGTCCCGGCCGCGGTCGTCGAGGCGAGGGACGGCAGGACGAACTCGCCGGCCTTGTTCTTCAGCGCGGCGAACGGGATCTTGTTCTGGAGCGCGTAGGCGAGCTCGACGTAGCCGATGGCGCCGACCGTGCCCTTCACCTGGGCGGCGACGCCGTCGTTCTTCTCGGCGCCCTCGCCCACCGGCCACTGCGGCTCCTTGTCCTGGCCGACCTGGGACTTCCAGTCCGGCGAGACGGCCGACAGGTAGCCCGTGAAGACGAAGCTCGTGCCGGAGGAGTCCGAGCGATGGACGACCGTGATGTCGGTGTCCGGCAGCTTGGCCCCCGTGTTGAGGGCGGCGATCGCCGGGTCGGACCACTTCGTGATCTTGCCGAGGTAGATGCTCGCGAGCGTCGGGCCGTCGAGCTGGAGCTTCGGGACGCCGGGGAGGTTGTAGATGATCGGCTCGGAGCCGAGGACGATCGGGACGTGGATCACCGGGCCGCCGGCCTTGTCGGCCGCGGCGATCTCGGTGTCCTTCATCGGCGCGTCGGTGCCGCCGAAGTTGACGGTCTTGCCGGTGAACGCGAGGATGCCCGCGCCCGAGCCGACGCCCTGGTAGTTGACCTTGATGCCCGTCCGCCGCCGCGAAGTCGCCGGCCCACTTGGTCACGATCGGCAGCTGGAACGTGCTCCCCGATCCGGTCAGGCCCGACGACGCGGTCCCGCTGCCGGACGCGGCGGCGCTCGCGGACGAGCCGGACGAGTTCGACGAGCTCGACGAGCTCGACGAGCCGCCGCAGGCGGCCGCGGTGAGGGCGAGCGCCCCCACGGCGGCGAGCCCGCCGAGACGGGCCCGAGTCGTGACGTTCTGCACAGAGATGCTCCTCATGTCGGATGCCCCCCCGATGGAGGCACCGCCATCGTCATCCCGAACGGGCCCCCGATGGGGTCCGGCACGGTGCGCGTCGCGTGAACATCTGGTGACGCGATGCGGGGGCCGGACCCTGCCCTTTTCGAGGGTGGTTACACTCGACACGTGCAGGTCTATCTGATCCGTCACGCCTCGGCCGAGCCCGACGCAGCGGACGACGCCTCCCGCCGGCTGACCGGCCGGGGCCAGGACGAGGCCCGCCTGGCGTCGAGGGCGCTCGTGCAGATGAACGTCCGCCCCACCGAGATCCTGACGAGCCCGTACCGGCGCTGCGTGGAGACGGCCTCCGTCGTCGCCGCGGCGCTCGACGTCGAGGTCCGTCAGGAGCGCCGCCTCCGCCCCGGCTTCGACGCGAGCGACTTCGCGTCGGTCGTCGAGGGCCTGCCGGCCGACGGGGTCGTCGTCCTCTGCGGGCACGAGCCGGACCTCTCCGGCCTCGTCACCTACCTGACCGGCGCCCTCGTCAAGATGCCGAAGAGCGGAGTCGCCCGGATCCAGGTCGCGAGCCTGCGCCCCGGAGCGTGCGAGTTGCGCTGGCTGCTGCGCCCGGAGCAGTTGCGCCTGATCGCGAGCGCTCGGGTGACCGCATGACGGCGACGGAGCCGCGGCCCGTCCCCCGTATCGAGCCGGACGGGGAGGCCCTGCCCGCCGACCGCTTCATCAACCGCGAGCTCTCCTGGCTCGACTTCAACGAACGGGTCCTCCAGCTCGCCGAGGACCCGGCGACCCCCCTCCTCGAGCGGCTGAAGTTCTGCGCGATCTACGCGAACAACCTGGACGAGTTCTTCATGGTCCGGGTGGCCGGCCTCCTCGACCACCTGCACGACGGCTCGGCGCCCTCCGACGGCGACCCTCGCGCGCCGGACGATCGCGCGCATCTCGGATCGGGTCCGCACCCTCGGCAGCGCCGTCGAGCGGACGCTCTACGACGAGATCCTGCCGCACCTCGCCCGCGAGGAGATCCGCCTCCTTCCGCTCGAGGAGCTGCACGGCCGAGGAGCGCGAGCAGCTCGCGGAGTGGTTCCGGGAGCGGATCTTCCCGGTGCTGACGCCGCTCGCCGTGGGCCCCGGCCGGCCGTTCCCGTACATCTCGAACCTCTCGCTCTCCCTCGGGGTGATGGTCCGCGACCCGCAGACGTCGGAGCGCCGCTTCGCGCGCGTCAAGGTCCCGGAGGTCCTGCCGCGCTTCCTCGCCCTCGAGCGCGGCCGCCGCTACGTGGCCCTCGAGGACGTGATCGCGGACAACATCGGCGTCGCTCTTCCCCGGCATGCAGGTCGACGGCCAGGCGGCGTTCCGGGTCACCCGCGACGCCGACTTCGAGGTCTCCGAGGACCAGGACGACCTGCTCGACGCGGTCGAGAAGGAGCTCTCGCAGCGCCGGTTCGGAGCCGTCGTCCGGCTCGAGGTCGACGAGCGGATGTCGGACGCCATGCGGAGCCTCCTGATCCGCGCGCTCGGCGTCGAGGCCGACAACGTCTACCCGATCCGCGGGATCCTCGACCTGGCCGACCTGACGCCGCTCGCCTCGCATCGACCGGCCGGAGCTTCGCTACCCCCCCTGGACGCCGCGGACGCTCGAGCGCCTGCGCCCGGACGACGAGGACGAGTCGTCGACGTGTTCGCCGCGATCCGCGGCGGGGACATCCTCGTCCACCACCCATACGACTCGTTCGAGACGTCGGTCGAGCGCTTCATCGAGCAGGCCGTGGACGACCCGAACGTCCTGGCGATCAAGCACACGATCTACCGCACGAGCGGCGACTCGCCGATCGTGCCGGCGCTCGCCCGGGCCGCGGAGCGCGGCAAGCAGGCGGTCGTCATGGTCGAGGTGAAGGCGCGCTTCGACGAGGAGAAGAACATCCGCTGGGCGCGCGGCCTGGAGCGGGCCGGCGTGCACGTGGTCCACGGCATGGTCGGGCTGAAGACGCACTGCAAGCTCGCCCTGATCGTCCGCCGCGAGGACGACCAGACGCGCCGGTACGTGCACATCGGGACCGGCAACTACCACCCGGCGACCGCCCGCCTGTACACCGACCTCGGCCTCTTCACCTGCGACGAGCAGATCACCGCCGACGTCTCCGACCTCTTCAACCAGCTGACCGGCTTCGCCCGGCCGCGCCGGTTCCGCAAGCTCCTCGTCGCCCCGCTCGGCGTCCGCGAGCGGATCCTCGCCGAGATCCGCCGGGCCGTCTCCGAGCACACGCCCGAGGAGCCCGCCCGGATCGTGATGAAGATGAACGCGCTCGTCGACCGGCCGATCATCGACGCGCTCTACGGTGCGTCGCGCGCCGGGGTCCGGGTCGACCTCGTGATCCGCGGGATCTGCTGCCTCCGGCCCGGCGTGGCCGGGCCTCTCGGACAACATCCACGTCCGCTCGATCCTCGGCCGGTTCCTCGAGCACAGCCGGATCTTCCGCTTCGAGACCGCGCGGGCCACGAGCACGTTCATCGGCTCGGCCGACATGATGCCGCGCAACCTCGACAGCCGGATCGAGGCGATCGCACCCGTCGAGGATCCCCTGCTCCAGCAGCAGGTCTCCGACATCCTCGCGATCGAGCTGATGGACACGACGGGCGCGTGGCGGCTCGAGGCGGACGGGGCCTGGCGTCGGGTCCAGACGCCTCCGGGCGAGGAGCCGATCTCGAGTCAGGAGACCCTGATGGCCGCCGCCCTGTCCGCGTCCGACGCCGAGCCCCACCTCGCCCGCCGCGAGGAGGTCGCCGACCGGATCCACAAGCGCGAGAAGCCCCGCGGCGCAGCCACGTAGCTATCGTGCGCCGCAGGCGCCTGTAGCTCAGCGGATAGAGCGGGGGACTTCTAATCCCTTGGTCGCAGGTTCGATTCCTGCCAGGCGCATGCGCGAGTGCAGGCGCTTCTTCGGATGCGGGCCGGTCGACCGCCTCGACCCGTCGAGCTCACCGCTCGACGCGGTAGCGGATGTGCGTGGCGTGGGGCGAGTGCAGTGCCTCGACGGGCACCAGGCGCGGATCGCCGACGTCGTCGAACAGGCGCTCGCCCGCGCCGAGCAGCACCGGGGCGATGTCGATGACGAGCTCGTCGATGACGCCGGCGAGGAGCGCCTGGCGCACCGTCGAGGCGCCGCCGGCGATGTCGACGCCGCGACCTTCGGCGACGGCCGTGGCCTGCTCGAAGGCGGCGTCGAAGCCGTCGGTGACGAAGTGGAAGGTCGTGCCGCCCGCCATCTCGATCGGGTCGCGCGCGTGATGGGTGAGGACGAAGACCGGCGCGTGGTAGGGCGGCTCGTCGCCCCACCAGCCGCGCCAGTCCTCGTCCCAGCCGCCGCGAATCGGGCCGAACATGTTGCGGCCCATGACGTAGGCGCCGCGGGGACGCAGCAGCCAGTCGCGCGCGGTGATGTCCGCCGGGTCGGTGATGTCGCCGAGATGCCAGCGGTGGACCTCCATGCCGCCGACGCCGAGCGGATGCTCGCGGTCCTGGTCGGGACCGGCCGCGAAGCCGTCCAGCGAGATGGACATGTGACAGGTGGTCTGGGTCATGGCAGCAGGGACTCCTTCGGCGGCGGGGATCGATCTGTCGCTCGCGGTCAACGATACGGGGCCGCGCGCCGAAAACACGGTGCCGGCGCCCTCGGCGTCCCCGTCCTCGGCGCCCTGCGTGGCCCGTGACGGAGCTCGCCTCCTCGGCCGGGCGCATCACGTCGACGAGGCCGGATCCGAGCCGTCGGGGCGCCGCGTCGCCGGAAGCGAGGGTCGCTTCCGATCCTCCACCCGGACCGGGAGGTGTACGCTCTGTACGTCCCGCATTCGAGTGATGCCTCGAGTGGGTGAGATGCAGAAGGCACGAACCGTCACCGCGCTCCGGGAGGCCTGGCCCCCGCTTCCCCCGGCAGAGCGCGGGGCTCCAGACGAAAGAGGCAGACGTGGCTGAGGAACAGGAGCGGGGCGAGAGCGAGGAGGCCCGGGCGACGACGGCGTGGCTGACGCCCTTCACCGATGCGATGGCGGACGAGGACGAGCTGGCGAGGGTCGGCGCGCTCTTCCGGACCGCGTTCACCGCCTCGCCGGTCGGGATGGCGATCGTCCGACAGGGCGGCGAGATCGTGCTCGTCAACGACGCCCTCGCGTCGATGACCGGCTACACGAGCGACCAGCTGACGGCTCGCCGGATCGACGAGCTGATCGAGTCCGGGGACCGCAACCTCCACGCCCGGGACTACGAGAGCCTGTCGACCGGCAGCGAGGCCTTCTCGACGACCCAGGTGCGGCTCACCCACGCGGACGGCTCGACGATCTGGACGCAGCTGACGATCTCCCACGACGGCAATTCGCCCCCGGTCTCCTTCGTCTACCAGGTCCAGGACCTGTCCGAGCCGCGCGAGCTCGAGGGGCGCCTCGAGTACCTGCTCGACCACGACTACCTGACCGGCCTCTTCAACCGTCACCGCTTCCAGCAGGAGCTCGACCGGGAGCTCGCCCGCCAGCAGCGGTTCGCGCAGGGCGGCGCGGTGCTGATGATGGACCTCGACGGCTTCAAGGCCGTCAACGACCGGTTCGGCCACGCGGTGGGCGACGAGCTGCTCCGCAGCCTCTCCGCGGCGATGCGCGGCCGCAGCCGGGTCACCGACGTGGTCGCGCGGCTGAGCGGCGACGAGTTCGCGCTGCTGCTGCCGAGCGTGGATCGCGAACAGGCCGAGCACGTCGCCTCGACGATGCTCGGGCTCGTCCGGGGTCACGTGTCGGCCCTCGGGAAGGAACGGGCTGCGGTCACGGCGTCGATCGGCGTGGCGCTCTTCGACCACCTCACCGACGTCGAGCTGATGGCGCTCGCCGACGCGGCGATGTACGCCGCCAAGCAGGGCGGCCGTGATCGCTACGTCGTCTTCACGTCCGGCGACGAGCCCGCGCACTCCCTCCGCGTCAAGGAGGCGAACGACCTCCGGCAGGCGCTCAAGAACGATCAGTTCGTCCTCTACTGCCAGCCGATCTGGGACCTGGCCGCCCAGCGGGTCGACCACTACGAGCTGCTGATCCGCATGCAGGCCGAGGGAGCGACGGACCTGATCGAGCCGAACTCCTTCCTCTACGCCGCCGAGCGATTCGGGCTGATCACCGCGATCGACTGCTGGGTCGTCTCGCAGGCCGTCGCGTTGATCGAGGAGGAGGACCGGGCGGGTCGAGGAACGACGCTCTCCGTCAACCTGTCCGGTCGCTCGATCGGCGACCCGGCGCTGTCGGCGCACATCGACCGCACCCTCGACGAGAGCGGGATCGATCCGTCGCGGCTCGTCTTCGAGCTCACGGAGACGGCGGCGATCGGCAACTTCCAGGCCGCCCTGACGCTCACGAGTCGTCTCCACGAACGGGGCTGCCAGTTCGCGCTGGACGACTTCGGCGCCGGCTTCGCCTCCTTCTACTACCTCAAGAACCTCCCGTTCGACTACATCAAGATCGACGGCGACTTCGTCCGCGGCCTCAGCGACAGCCCGACCGACCAGCTGATCGTCGGCGCCATCGTCACGATCGCGAGGGGGATGGGCAAGAAGACGGTCGCCGAGTTCGTCGCGGACCAGCAGACGAGCGACCTGCTCCGCGAGGAGGGGGTCGACTACGCCCAGGGCTACCACATCGCCCGGCCGCGGCCGGTCGGCGAGGTGCTCGCCGCGAACGCCTGACCACCACCCAGGGGCGTACGGGGTGCGCGTGACCCGAGCCCTCGAACGGCGGCGATCGGCGGGCCCGCGGCACCGAGGAGCGTCCCGGGCCGTCCGCCTGGCCGCCCGGACCCCGGCTCGCCCATAGTCTGCCGACGTGGCGTCCTACCGGCGGATCACGCACGCCGTCGGGTTGATGATGTTCCTCGACGCGACGCTCTACCTCGCGATCCTGCCGTTGCTGCCGCGCTACCAGGAGCGCTTCGGGCTCGGCACGCTGGGCACGGCGATCCTGCTGGCGAGCTACCCGCTGGCGACCCCGTTCGTCTCCCTCTCCTGCATCCCCCTCCTGCCGCGCCTCGGCGGCCGGCGGATCACGCTCGCCTCGAGCGTCCTCATGACCCTCGCGACCGTCTGCTTCGCGCTCGCCCCGAACGCGGTCGTGCTGATCGGGGCGCGCTTCGCCCAGGGGGTGGCGAGCGGCACCGTCTGGGCGGGGTCGATGGCCTGGGTCACGCACAACGCGCCCCCGGCGCGCCGCGGCCGGGAGTCCGGGATCGTCATGGGCATGCTGGCCACGGGCTCGGTCGTCGGTCCGGGAGTCGGCGCGATCGCGGCCTGGATCGGCTTCGCGCCGGCGTTTCTCGGCGTCGCCGGCGTCGGCGCGGCGGCCGTCGCGTTGAACGTCCTGGCACCCGCCGGCCTGCCGATGCTCGACCCCCCGCCCGTGCTCGCCTCCGTGCGGCGGGCCGCGGGGAACGGCCTGGTGCGCGGGGCGCTCGCCGTGACCCTCATCGACACCGTCGCCTTCGGCGCCGTCGACGTGCTCGTTCCCCTGGACCTCGGCCACCACGGACGCTCGACCGGCGCGATCGCCCTCGCGGTCGGGATCGGGGCGTTGCTCGGCGCGGCGGTCGGGCCGCTGGCGGGCCGCCGCGTGGACGCCGTCGGGGCGGGGCGGGTCGCGACGATGGCGGCCCTCTGCGCCCTGACGATACCGGTGCTGCTCGCGCTCTCCCCGGGCGTCTCGACCGACTTCGCCGTCCTCGTCGTCGGCAGCCCGATCTTCGCGGTCGTCGGAGCCTCGATGTTCCCGCTCGCCACGTCCGGGGCGGACGCCGTCCACGTCCCGCACGTCGTCGTCTCGGGCCTCCTCGGCGCGACCTGGGCGGCCGGATTCACGGCCTCGGCGTTCCTGGCCGGCTCCCTGGCGAGCGGGTTCGGCCAGTCGGCCGCATTCGCGATCGCCGCGATCGTCTGCCTCCCCCTGCTCCTGGCCCTTCGCCTCGGCCTCGCCGATCGCACCGCCCGCGCGCTCGAGGCGGCGGACGGCTGATCAGCCGGCGAGCTCGTCGATCCGCCGGGCCAGCTCCAGGTCCAGAGCCGTCAGCCCACCGGCCGAGTGGGTCGTCAGGGTGATCTCGACGACGTTCCACGCGTTCGACCAGTCGGGGTGGTGGTCGAGCCGCTCGGCGACGAGCGCGATCGACGTCATCAGGGCGAAGGCCTCGACGAAGCCCGGGCGCTCGATTCGCCGGTGCAGCCGCCCCTCCGCATGGCTCCAGGCGGGGAGCGCCGGCAGGGCGGCCGCGAGCTCGTCGTCGCTCAGCCGGGGCGGCCGCGGACTCACGACGCGACCACGGGAGTCGGGCGGGATCGGCGGTCCCTGCGGATCATCGCCCGGCTCAGAGCTCGAGTCCGTGGGCGGACAGGTGCCCACGCAGGTCGCGAGGACGGAAGCCGAACTCCTGCTCGACCACCGCCGTCGAGTTCGCGACGTTGTCGAAGGAGAGGAGCTCGATCGCCGCGGGCCTGACCGGCGGCCGGGGCAGGAACTGCAGGAGCCGCGCGTTCATGGCGACGAGGCCCATCGGGACGTGGACCTTGCGGACGCGGCCGCGGCCGAGCGCGTCGCCGATCAGGTCGAGGATCTCGTCGAGGGAGAAGACGTCGGGACCGCCCAGCTGGAGCTCCCGGTTCGCGTGTCCGGGCTCGTCGAGGGTCGCGACCGCGCACCGGGCCGCGTCGTCGACGTGGATCGGCTGCAGCCGGACGGATCCGTCGCCGGCGACCGGAGTGAGCGGCTTGCGGACGAGGTCGGCCATCGCCGCGAAGAACGGCGCGTGCGGGCCGAACTGGATGGACGGCCGGAGGATCGTCCACGGCGCGCCCGCCCGTTCCAGCGCATCCTCACCGGCGCGGCGCCCGCGGAGGTACGGCCCGGCGTCGTCGCCGGCGCCATCCAGCCCGCTGAAGTGGACGATCCGGTCCACGCCCGCGGCCGCCGCGGCCCGCGCGAGGTTCGCGATGCCGTCGACGTTGATCGCGTCGTAGCCGCCCGGCGGGGGCTTCTTCTCGCCCGTCACCGCGGCGGCCGAGACGACCGCCGAGCAGCCGCCGCAGGCCCGGTCGAGGGAGGCCCGGTCGCGGAGGTCGCCCTCCACCACCTCCACTCCGGGCGGCGCCTCGTACCGCGCGGAAGCGCGAACGAGCGCCCGCACGTCTCCGGCTGCCGGCCAGCGCCGCCACGACGCGGGCGCCGACGAAGCCCGTCGCGCCGGCGACGAGCACGGGACCCACGCTCGCCGGACCCTCACTCATCGCCGTCCCCGATCCGGCCGGGTCCGGTCGGTACACTGTCGGCCAGCTCGCGGATGTAGCTCAATGGTAGAGCCTCAGCCTTCCAAGCTGATGGTGCGGGTTCGATCCCCGTCATCCGCTCTCGAGGAGGTGCGGTGCGACACGAGCTCGCCGTCGACGTCGGCGAGCAGCTCGAGCCAGGCGTCGAAGGACGACATCAGGTCGACGATCGCCGGGCTCTCCCAGCGGGGGACGAACCGGCCGACGGCCGCCGGGTCGTGGCCGTCCGCCAGCAGGCACCAGACGGACCCGTCGAGCTCCTCGTCCGTGAACGCGACGACGTCGGCCGGGCTGACCTTCGTGCCGGGAGCGACGGCGACCGGCTCGTCGACGCCGTCGAGAGCCGCCAGGTACCCCAGCTCCTCCGGCGAGAGCACGGTCTGACCGCCGCCACGGCCCGAGCACCCGTTGCCGAAGTGCTCGAGGAGCGCGGTCAGCCCCGTGGGCAGGCGGATCCCGAGACGGGCGGCCTGGGCGTCGATCTCGGTCCTCGAGCGATGGAGCGGGGCCTCCCCGCGCGCCTCCAGGGCCCGGATCGCCGAGCGGAGGACGCGGCCTCCCTGTGCGTCGGTTCGACCGTTCTGCACCACGGGGAAGGATACGCGAGCGGTCCTCGCCTCGGATCGTCAGTCCCCCGCCCGGGCGACGCCGGGCCGGAATCCGGATCCCGCCGCTCGCGCGCTACGCCGGGACGGCGGACCTCGGGGTGTGCAGCCCGCACTCGGTCTTGGCGGTGCCGGACCAGCGACCCGCGCGCTCGTCCTCGCCGGGGCGGACCGCCCGCGTGCAGGGCATGCAGCCGATCGAGGGGTAGCCCTGGAGGTGCAGCGGGTTGAACGGGATCGAGTGCTCCTCGATCAGGGCATCGACGTCCGCCCGAGTCAGCGAGACGAGCGGCTGGACCTTGACCATGGCGCGGCCCTCGTCCCACTCGAACGGCATCGCGCCCGCCCGGGTCGGTGACTGCTCCCGCCGGATCCCGGTGATCCAGGCCTCCATGCCGGCCAGGGCGCGGTCCAGCGGCTCCACCTTGCGCAGCGCGCAGCAGCGATCCGGCTCCCTCGTCCAGAGCGCCGGCCCCTCGTCCAGCTCCTGCTCCTCCACGGAGCGGAGCGGAGCGATCGTCTCGACCTCGACGCCGTAGCGGCGGACCAGGGCGTCGCGGGTCGCGGTCGTCTCGGGGAAGAAGAGGCCGGTGTCGAGCTCCACGATGCGGACGGGCAGGTCGTTCGCCGCGACGAGGTGGACGAGCACGCTGGACTGGCGCTGCCAGGAGCAGGTGAGGACGATGCGCTCGCCGAAGCGGTCGGAGGCGAACCGGAGGATCCGGCTCGGATCCGCGCCCTCGAACTCGCGCCCGAGCGCCGCGACCTCGTCGCGGGTCGGAAGGCGCGGCACGGTGGACACGCTCCCAGTCTACCGCGGGCGGGTCCTGCACGTCATAAGCATCGATCGCGCAGTCCATAAGACCGCGTGATGACCGCTCGGCCTACTCGCTGTCGTACGGGACGAGGCTCCCGACCGGGATGTCCCCGAGGGCGGAGCGGCCGCCGAGGAACGTCAGCTCGACCAGGAACGCAGCGCCGACGACGACGCCCCCGAGCTGCTCGACGAGGTCGACCTTGGCCTTCGCCGTCCCGCCGGTCGCGAGGAGGTCGTCGTGGATCAGGACGCGCATGTCGGGCCGGACGGCGTCGATGTGCATCTGGAGCGAGTCGGTCCCGTACTCCAGGGCGTACGTCGCCGAGACCGTGGTGAAGGGGAGCTTCCCGGGCTTGCGGGCGGCCGCGAACCCGCAGCCGAGCTCGAGGGCGATCGCGGCGCCGAGCATGAACCCGCGCGCCTCGGCACCGACGACGAGGTCCGGGCGCAGCGGGCGGGCGAACGCGACGAGGCCGTCGACGGCGGCGCGGAGCGCCTCGGGCGCGGCGAGCAGCGGCATGATGTCCCTGAAGACGATGCCCGGCCGGGGGAAGTCGGGGATGTCCCGGATGTAGGTGCGGAGGTCGATCTCGGCCACGGCGGCAGTCTAGAAGCCGGGCCGGGCGCCGCCCCACCCGGCGCGTCGGGGACGCTAGCGGGAGAGGTCCCGGACGAGCATCCGCTCGGTCAGGTCAGCGGCCGCCTGGGCGAGCACGCGGAGGTCGACGAGCCCCTGCTCGCGCCGCTGCGGGTTGCCCGAGCGGAGCGCGGGCGCCACCACCCCCTGCAGGAGGCCGGCGGAGCGATCGACGAGCGACTGGAGCTGCCGGACGTGGCGGGGACCCAGGCCGTACTCGGAGAAGGTGGCGCAGACCTGGACGATCTCGGCGTCGCCGCGGCTGAACGTGCCGTCGGCCGCGGGCTTGACGATCCCGTAGTCGACGAGCTCGCGCAGGAACTCCTCGTCGGCCCCCGTGGCCTCGAGGACGGCGGTGCGGTCGAAGACGGCCGTCTCGTCGGGTGGCTGGCTCCGGCGACGGCGGTCCGGCCGGCGGCCGTCCAGGTCCGCCGCCGTCCCGCGCTCGAGCTCCTGGCGGATCACCCGCAGCGGCAGGAACTCGTCCCGCTGGAGGCGGAGGACGGTCCGCAGCCGTTCGGCGTCGGTGTCCGAGTAGAGCCGGTAGCCGGAGGGGGTGCGCCGCGGCTGGAGGAGCTTCTGATCCTCCAGGTAGCGGATCTTGGAGATCGAGATGTCGGGGAACTCGCCCTGCAGCTCGCGGCAGAGGGCGCCGATGGTCAGGGTCTGCGCACCGGCGGCGGGACGTCCGAGCAGGTCGCTCCCGGGAAACGAGGCTTGGACGGGTCCAGCGTCGGTCATCTCAGGGCTCCAGGTACGTCAGCTTGAACTTGCCGATCTGCACTTCGTCGCCGTCCCGCAGCCGCGCGCGCTCGATCCGCTGACGGTTGACGTAGGTGCCGTTCAGCGAGGCGAGGTCCGCGATCTCGTGGGCTCCTCCCGTGCGCTCGATGACCGCGTGGTTGCGGGAGACGGTGACGTCGTCGAGGAAGAGCGAGGAGCCGGGGTGGCGGCCGATCGTCTCCTTCTCGCCGCGGAGGGGCAGGTGCTCGCCCTGCCGGCCACCACCGAACTTGACGACGAGGACGGGCGACTCGTGCTGGTGCGGCTCGTCGCCGCCGTCGGGGGCGCCGTGGTCCTCCGGGGTCAGCATCTCCGTCGACTCGCCGACGGCCTCCCCGGTGTCGATCAGCGTCCCGCAGCGGGCGCAGTAGTGGGCGCCCTCCTTGTTCAGGTAGCCGCACTCGCCGCAGTACACGGCTAGGCCTCTCCCGCGTCCGCGTAGGCGCTCTGGAAGCGCACGACACGCTCGGCCCGCACGAGGTCGAGCCGGCGGAGGATCTCCTGGCGCTGGGCGGAGATCTGGCGCTCGCGGCGGCCGAGGGCGAGGACGACGCCCGCGAGCTCCTCCTCCGTCGCCTCCGCGAGGTCGGGGAGCTCCGACTCGAGGCGCGGGAACCGCGTCTCGACGTCCGGAGCCGCGGTCGCCCCGAGCCGAGCGAGCTCGCCCTCGATATCCGGGGGCCCCGAGTGGGCGAGCGCCGAGGACAGTCGCTCGATCATCGCCTCGAGCGAGTCGCTCCGCGTGCCGGTCGCCGCGATGCGGTTCGAGATCTCGGCCCGCACCACGTCGATCCGGCCGTGGATGAGGCGGCGATCGTACGAGATCGCCAGCTCGCCGAGCGCGGAGATCCCGGAACTCGGCGGTGAGCTGCTCCTCGGTCAGGTGAGCCGGATCGATCGGCTGCGCGTCGCCCTCCACGTTCCCAGTATACGCCTCCATCCCTCAATGTCGACTACGTGTTGAGGGTTCTGTGATGAAGTCGTCATCCTCGGGACGGAACGCGTTCCGCGGCCCCTCGGCCGCCGGGCATCCGGCGGGCGGGGCCGGAAGCCGCCGCCAGGACGCACGGAGGGCGGGTCAGGCCGCCTCGGGCGGGCTGGAGTCCCGCAGGCGCCGGCGGAGGGTCGCCACGTAGATGACGGCGGCTCCGACCGAGAGGGCGACCCCGAGGTAGAGCGCGAGGACCGGCAGGTCCGTGCCGCGGCGGGTGAGGATGATCAGGGCGAGGGCCGCCATGATCACGAAGGTGGCGAGCTTGCCGAGGTAGACGACCGACAGCTCGTAGCCCTTCTCGGCGGCCGCGACGCTGAGGCCGGCGAGCAGGAGCAGGTCGCGGCCGAGGACGACGATCACCGCGACCAGGTCGATCCGGTCGGCCCTCCAGAGGAGAATCACGGCCGTGGCGATCAGGAGCCGGTCGGCGAGCGGGTCGACGAGACGGCCGAAGCGGGACTCCACGTGGAGGGCGCGCGCCATCCGCCCGTCGACCCAGTCGGTCGCCGCCGCCGCGCAGAACAGGATGCCGGCGAGGATCGAATGGCCGTGGTCGGCGCGGTAGAGGAGGCCGGCGAAGACCGGCACGACCGCGAGGCGGAGCGCGGTCAGGACGTTCGGCACGTTGCGGAGCGTCCGCCCTCCCCGCGTGAGCTCCGGTTGCCGCACCGCCACGGCCGCAGGATACGGCGAGCGCCGTCCGGCCCGGCCGCCGCCGCTCATATACTCGGGCGGTGAAGTCGGCCGCCGCCACGCGTCCGCGCTCCGAGGGCGGCCCGGGAACACCGCCGGCGCCGCCGGCCGGGGGCGGAGAGCGGTCCGGCTCGTCGACGACGCTCGGCGAGCTCGCGTCGGGGCGGGAGAACAACCTCGACCTGATCCGGTTCGCGGCCGCCTCGCTCGTCGTACTGGCCCACGCGTACCCGACCGCCTACGGATCCGACCGGTGGGAGCCGCTCTACCGGGTCACCGGCACGACGACCTCCGGCCGACTCGCCGTGATGGTCTTCTTCGTGGTCTCGGGCTTCCTGATCACGGCGAGCTTCGAGCGATCGAGGGACGCCGGCGACTTCGTGCTGGCGCGCGTCCTTCGCATCTTCCCGGCGCTTCTCGTCGTCTGCGTCCTCACCGCCCTCGTCTACGGCCCGCTCCTGACGACGCTCGACCTCGGGTCCTATCTGCGTTCGTCGCGCGTCTACGCCTCGATCGTGTGGACGCCGATCTGGCCGATGCACGATCTCGGCCTGCCGGGCGTGCTCGAGTCGGGCGTGCCGTATCCGCGGACGGTGAACGCCTCGCTCTGGACCATCCCCTACGAGCTCGTCTGCTACGTCCTCGTGCTGGTGCTCGGGCTGGCGCGCCGCCTGCGGCCCTGGTTCGTCGTCGCTGCTGCTCGTCGCCAGCTGGTATCCGCACGTCTACGGCGTGGACGGCGACGTCACGCCCTTCCACTTCGGTCCGCAGTTCACCGACCTCTTCCGCTACTTCGCCGCCGGGATGCTGCTCTACCTGTGGCGCGACCGGATCCCGATGAGCGGCCGTGCGGCGGCGCTCTGCCTCGGCCTGCTCGTCCTGGCCGCCGTCGAGCACGCCCCGCTCGGCTTCAACGAGGCATTCGCGGTCGTCGGGCCCTACCTCGTCCTCTACGCCGGGTACACCAGGAAGCTGCGCTTCCCCCACTTCGCGCGCTACGGCGACTTCAGCTACGGGATCTACATCTTCGCCTTCCCGATCCAGCAGGCCTGCGCCAAGGCGATCGGGCCCGGCGTCCGGGCCTGGCAGATCGCCGTCCTCAGCTACCCGCTGATCGTCCTCTGCGCCATCGCGTCATGGCACCTCGTCGAGGCGAGGAGCCTGGCGCTGCGCCGGCGCCTGCGTCCGGCGCGCTCCCGCCGGGTTCCGGCGGCCGCCGGCTGACGCAGAGGCCCCGCGCCGTGCCGCTCCGTCCCTGGCAGCGCGCCGGCCGGTGAGGTCGGGGCGAGAGGATTTGAACCTCCGACCACTCGGCCCCCAGCCGAGTGCGCTACCAGACTGCGCCACGCCCCGTGACCGGGGCACTATACCGCCGGCCGGGTGAGGCGCCGGTTCCGGGTGGGGTCGGCCCGCCCGTGTCGGGTCGGTCAGGCGCCACCGCGGCGAAGGAGGCTCCTCGCCGCCCGAAGCGGCGCGGTGATCCTCCAGCTGCGGGACTGCTCCTAGGCGACGGCCTCGGCTCGCCCCGTCGTCACGCCGGCTCGGCGGCGTCGTGCGCGCGCGACGAGGAAGGGCCAGGCGAGGAGGACGGCGGCCGACGCCAGGCCGCCCACGGCGAGGAAGAGGCCGTTCCTGAGGCCGGGCGGGGCGTAGGAGAGCGTGACCACGCTCCGCCCCGCCGGGACGGAGACGGCCCGGAAGGCGGTGTCGGCCACCTCGACGGGCGTCCTCCTGCCGTTGACCCGGGCCGTCCACCCGTCCGCGTAGGCATCGAGCATCACGAGATACCCCGCTCGGTCGGCCTCGACCGTGAAGCGCCGGCGATTCCCGTCCACCGGCGCGATCGCGACGCGGCCCGTCATGGCACCGCTCGACGGGGCGTCCGGGCGCCGGTGCTCGAGGATCACCGACGTCCGGGGGTCGAAGTTCTGCGAGGCGAGGAGATCGAGCGCGCGGGGCCCGTCGGCCACGACCGAGGACCCGACGAGGAACGCCCTCGGCGTCGCGCCGGGCACCGCGAACACGGCGCCGTCCGGCCCGGCGTAGGCGAGACGCGCTCCGCTGAGGGCGAGGCCCTGCTTCATCGACGCGTTGGTCGCGTACTGCGGCGGGGTGAAGAACGTCGTCACGCCGAGGCGCGGAAGCAGCGCCCAGCGTGCGGTCTCGGCGAGCAGCCCGCCGCGGAACGATCCGGTGACCTTCGACCCGGAGGCGGCGGCCGTCTCCCCCTGGGCGAACCGGACCAGGGCCATCGTGCGTCGCGGGACGACGTTCTCGTATCCACCGAAGCTGTCGATGTGGAAGACGTTCGGCTCGTCGGCGAACATGACGATGGCCGTCTTCGTGGCGACGGTGGCGAGTCGTTGCTGGCGTCCGTCGCCGACCGGGGCGGCGTCGTGGATCGCCTGGATCGCCGGCGTCGGGGGAAACCGGTAGAGCGCCTCCCGCGGCTCGAAGCCCGGAGTCAACGAGCGATCGAGGGTGGCGAGCTGCCAGAACTGCGCCGTGCCGACCAGGAGCCCCACGGCGACCACGAGCGCGTACGCCGAACGACGATCGCCTCGCCGGCTCAACCGCGCGGTCACCCGGGCGGCCACGGCGTCGAAGCCGAGGACGGCGAGGAGGAGGGCAGGCGCGACGACGAGCGGAAGCAGCCGGCCGAGGGGATCGATGGAGGAGAAGCCCGGCACGAGGTGGTAGGCGGCGGTCGTCACCGGGGTGCCCGAGAGCAGGAGGACGCCGAGGACGACGATCGACAGGCAGGCCCGCCACGCACGCCCCCGTCCCAGGCCGGCGCCGACCAGGAAGAGGATGCCTCCGGCGAGCCCGAGGTACGTCGAGGTCCAGATGTTCGCCGGCGTCGGTGGCGACCCGACGTTCGTCCAGAGGAAGGAGAGCCACTGGTAGCGGCCCATGGCCGCGGTGCCCTCGAGGTAGGACAGGGGCAACGCCGTGCGGTTCGACCCGCCGAGGAGCTTCACCGTGACGAGGAGGACCGGGCCGGCGATCGCGAAGCCCAGGATCGAGCCGCCGATCACCGCCAGAAGGCGCTGTCCGTGCCGCCGGAGACCCGGTTCGGCCCCGGGCCGGGCCATCGGCCGCGACGAGCGTCCAGAGGGCGGCGACCGCGACGAGGTAGACCCCGTACTGGACCTGCAGCGCGAGGATGGCGACGCCCGAGAGGAGGCCGAAGACCGCGATCCTTGGGGGCGTCACCCGGCGGGCGAGGGAGTCGGCGGCAAGCAGGAGCAGGGGCACCCAGGCGCCGAGGACCGCCGGCGCCTCGAACGGCGAGAACGCGAACCAGGCGGGTGCGAGCATCCAGCTCAGGCCGCCGATCATCGACGCGATCGAGCTCCCCCCGAGCCGGCGCGCGAGGAGGTAGAACCCGACCCCGGCGACGAGCACGTGGAAGGTCACGTAGGCGTCGTGCGACCAGTCCGGGGCGAGCAGGAAGGCGGAAACCAGGCGCACCGGGTAGAAGACGGTGCCGAAGAAGAATCCGCCGAGGACGGGCACGCCACCGAAGTTGGCCTGGCTCCAGGTCGGGACGTGTCCGGCCCGCAGGGCCTCGTGCATCGTCTGCAGCGCCGGATATCCGCCCTCAGGCGTAGTCCGACTGCGGAAAGAGAGGGGCGGACCGAGGCTCGGAACCGATCCGGCCCTACGGGTAGAGCACCGTCTGGTAGGCGCCGTCGATGTCGAGAACGAGTAGCCGCGGAAGAGCGGATTGAACCAGGCGAGCCCGAGGAGGGCGACCACGAGGGCTCCGAGGGCGTCCCCGAATCTTGAGCCGCCTCTCGAGGGCGCGCGGGCGCCGGAGCTGAGTGGCTCGCGCCATCATGTCCGACGAGGAGCGAGCGGCGCCGGAGAACGGCCTCGTGCCCTGCAGGAGGCGGAGGCCACGGAGCCGGAACCGGTTCGGGCCGCCGCAGGGCCGGCGCCCCCGCTCATTTGGGGACGATCAGGATCCCGAAGTCCAACCGCGGCGATCCCGATGATCGTGCGGGGACCGAGGTGCTCCCCGAGGATCCACCACGCGAGGAGGGCCGAACAGAGGGAGAAGACCGTCCCCGTGAAGAGAGGCACCACCACCGTCACGGGGTAGTAGCGAAGCGAGGCGATGAAGATCAGGAAGCTGGTCGCATAGAGCGCGGCGCCCAGGACGGCCCGGGGCTCTCCGACTGCGCCCGTCAACGAGTTCGCGTCCGACATCCCACGGCGCAGGAGGAGAAGGCCCGTGACGTTGATCGCCGCGTAGATCGTGACGAGGAGGGCGAGGCGCATGCGACCTACGCCCCGGAGGCGTCGATCCCGACGAGACGGAGGAACTCGTCGTAGGTCGCGGATGTAGTCCGCCGGGTCGTACGGCTCAGACGCAAACACCACCAGCGACCGCGTCCGCGAGTAGCGGTACTGGTGCCCCAGACCATCGCCGGCAGGTAGCAGGCCGACGTAGGGCGGTCGAGGGCGAACTCCTCGCGCCGTTCGCCGTCATCGGCGACGACCGTCGACACGAGCCGGCGACGCAGACGAGGAACTGGTCGCAGGTACGGTGGGCGTGCTCGCCGCGGACCTCGTGAGCGGGGACGTCGTAGACCATGAAGAATCGCCGCGACGCGGGAACGGGATCGTCGGTCGCGAAGTCACCGCCGCGAGGCTGCCGCGGAGATCGCGGGCGACGGGGAGGCGGTGCAGGGTCACCCCCTCGACCGCCGCGCGGAACCGGCTCGCCTCGCTCTCGGGCACCGGCGCCGCTCGGCGGTCGCTCGTGCAGCGCTTCCGTCACGTAGCCGACGATCGCGCGCGGGGTTGCCCCACGACCTTCGCGTGCGGAGGGACGCCCCGCGTGACGACCGCACCGGCCCCGACCATCGCGCCTCGCCCACCTCGAGCCCGGGAAGGATCGTCGCGTTGGCGCCGATCGAGCGCCCCGCGCGGATCACCGTGAGCGAGTAGCGCGGCGGGTGCTGCTTGCTGCGCGGGAACGCATGTCGTTGGTGAACGTCGCGTTCGGCCCGATGAAGACGTCGTCCTCGAGCGCGCACGCCCGTCCCACAGCTGCACCCCGCACTTCACCGTCACCCGGTCGCCGACGACGACGTCGCCCTCGACGAAGACGCTGTCGCAGATGTTGCAGTCGGCGCCGATCACGCGCGCCCGGGCAGGACGTGGGCGAAGGCCCAGACGGTCGTCCCCGCGCCGACCGAGTCGACTCGCAGATGCCCATCGGGTGGACGAACGCGCTCATGCCGCCGTTCGCCCTCCGCTCCGCTCCTGCATCACGATCACCTGCGGCCGTCCCTTCGTGTTCTCGTACGCGCGCCAGACGTACGAGCCGATGACGCCCAGCCCGAAGCAGTTGAGCGCGCCGAGGAACGAGATCACGAGCACCGTCGCGGCGTACCCGGGACGTGGATCCAGCCGGCCGACCGGCGCGACGATCACGCTGACGGAGACGACGACCGAGGCGAAGATGCCCGAGGACGCCCGCGAGCGTCGAGCAGGCGGATCGGGAAATCGGTGAACGAGAAGACGGAGTCCGCGAGATACCGGAGCTTCCGCTTGAACGTCCAGGCGCTCTCACCGTGCTCCCGCGGGCGGCGGTCGTACGGGACCTCGGCGCGGCGGAACCCGAGCCAGAAGATGCAGTCCCGACGAGCGAGCTGTTCGACTCGCGGAAGCGCCGAGCAGCTGATCGCGGAACCTGCGTTGCACCCGAACATGTCGACCCCGCCCGCCGGCATCTCCGGCTGCACGAACCGGCGGTAGAACGCCCCAGAAGAGCCGTCGACGCCGACCGCGCGAGCGACGGATCCGAGCGCGTCCGGCGCGTGCCCGACGACGACGTCGGCCGTGCCGCTGCCGAGCAGCGCGGAAGAACTCGAGCGCGAGCTCGGGCGGCTCCTGGAGGTCGGCGGCCATGACGGCGAAGTACGGCCCCGTCCCGTGCTCGAGCCCCGCCCGGATCGCGTTGAACGACCCGAAGTTCCGCGAGAGCAGCAGCGAGCCTCCAGGCGAAGTCGCGCGCCGGCGGCAGCCGCGCGGCGAGCAGGTCGTGGGAGCGTCGGGGCTGCGCGTCGACGACGAACACCGCCTCGAGCTGGATGGTCGAGCGACGCGTCGAGCCGGCGACGGCCTCGAGCAGCAGCGGGATCGTTGCCCGCGTTCCCGTAGACGGGGACGACGAGCGAGAACACGCGGTCAGCCACGCCACGCGTTGCACGCGCGATCACCCGGTCGACCTCGTCGTCGTCGAGGTAAGGGTGCAGATCGGCAGCGAGACCTCGTGACGCGGCGAACCGCCGCGGCGATCGGCAGCGCCGCCGCTGACGTCGGCGGCTCCGGCGACGCCTCGCGAGGGCGCGCTGGTCCGACATCAGCACGGGATAGTGCACGCCGCGCTGCCGATGCCGCGCGCGCGCAGATGGGCGCGGAAGTCGTCTCACGGGCGCGTTCGACGAGCGACCGGGAACAGGTGCCAGACGGAGTCCGACCCCGGGGGGACCGGCGGCAGGGTGAGCCGGCGCGAGTCGATCTCGGCGCCGTAGCGCTGGCGACGCGTCACGCGGCGACGTGCGGTCCAGCCCGCCAGCGCGGGAGGAGCGCCGTCGCGCAGCACGGCCGCCTGCAGCTCGTCGAGGCGGCTGTTGAGGCCGAGCCGATCGTGGACGTACTTGCGCTCTGGCCGTAGTCGCGCAGGACGCGCGCGCGCGCGGCGAGCGCGCGTCACGGGTCGACGCACCGCGCCGCCGTCGCCGAGGGCGCCGAGGTTCTTCGTCGGGTAGAAGCTCGTGGCGCCGCGATCGCCGACCGTGCCGACGGCGCGGCCGCTGGCTGCGCGCGCCGACCGCCTGCGCGCAGTCCTCGATCACGACCACGCCCCGGGCGGCGCCGATCGCCTCGAGCGCGTCGAGGTCCTGCGCATGGCCGTACAGGTGGACCGGCAGGATCGCGCGGATCGACGGGTCCTCCGCGACGACGCCGGCGCAGCGGGTCGAGATCGAGCAGGCCCGACTCGTCCACGTCGCAGAAGACCGGGCTGTGCGCCCGCGCGGATGATCGCGAGCGCCGTCGCGAACGCGGAGAGCGGCGTCGTCAGACCCGCGGTCGCCCGGCGCGGATCCCGCACGCGCGAGCGCGATCTCGATGCGCGTCGAGGCCGCTCGCGCAGCCGACGACGTGCCGACCCCCCACCATCCGCGAGCTCGCGCTCGAACTGCTCGACCTCACGGCCGAGGATGAGCCACCCGCTCTCCCCCACGCGCTCGACGGCCTCGATGACGTCGGCGCCGATCTCGCGCCAGAGGGCGGCGAAATCGTTCGCGGGGATCTCGCGGGCGGGGACAGCCATCGCCGGTGAGCTTTACAGAGCGGCCGCGAAGAGCCCGGAGCGCGCCTCCGTGACGGCCTCGGCGACCGTCTCGACGTCGGCGGCGAGCGTCGTCGTCTCCCCGCTCGCCCGTCTCCGCAGCTCGACCTCCCCGCCGGCGAAGCCGCGGCCCACGGTGATCCGGAGCGGAGCACCGATCAGGTCGGCGTCCTTGAAGCGGACGCCGGGCGAGAGCTCGCGGTCGTCGACGCAGACGCGGAGGCCACGGGCCTCGAGCTCGGCCTCGAGGTCGCCCGCGAACGCGAGCTGCGGATCGCCGATCGGGGTGATCCAGACGTCGTAGGGGGCGACCGCGACGGGCCAGGCGATCCCGGTCTTCTCCTCGCCGTGCTGCTCGACGATCGCCGCCATCACGCGGGCGGGGCCGATCCCGTAGCTGCCCATCCAGATCGGGTGCTCGCGGCCGGCCTCGTCGAGGTAGGTCGCCCCGAACTTCTCGGACCAGATCGTGCCGATCTTGAAGATGTTGCCGACCTCGATCGCCGGCCTGATCTCGAGGGGGGCGCCGCACGACGGGCACCCCTCCCCGGCCTCGGCGAACCGGATGTCCGCGACCTCGCCCGTGAAGTCGCGGCCGAAGCGCACGTTCCTCGTGTGCCAGCCGGTGCGGTTGGCCCCGGCCACGTACGCGCCGTCGGTGAGCACCGGATCGACGACCAGGTTGCGGAGGGCGCCCTCGCGGATGCCCCGGGCGCCGATCGAGCCGGGCTCGGCGCCGAAGACCGCCTGGATCTCCTCGGGCGTCGCGGCGCGGAATCCGGCGCCGAGAACGGTC
This sequence comes from uncultured Thermoleophilia bacterium, assembly GCA_963800515.1. Classification (GTDB taxonomy): domain Bacteria; phylum Actinomycetota; class Thermoleophilia; order Gaiellales; family F1-60-MAGs149; genus CAWDBC01. The sequence continues at coordinate 65,956 of CAWDBC010000012.1, read as the reverse complement.
CGCAGCTTCAGCTCGTGCACGCGGTGGTCGCCGCGAACGACGGCCAGGACCACGCCGCCGCGCTCATCCTCGGGAACCACCAGAACGGCCTTCATCGTCGTCCGCGGATCGATCCCGAGGAAGGACGCCAGCTCCTCGATCGTGTGCACGCCCGGCGTCGCGACGTCTTCGGGCGGCGCCTCGGGCGGAAAATCCGGCCGCGCCGGCACGGAGACCGCGAGCTCGACGTTCGCGGCGTAGTCGCACCGCGGACACACGGCCACCCGATCCTCGCCGGCCTCCGAGAGGACCATGTACTCGTCGGCCTTGGTGCCGCCCATCATCCCGACGTCCGAGTCGACCCTGAGCACGTCGAGGCCGACGCGCTGGAAGATCCGGTCGTACGCGCCCGCCTGCTTGTCGTACGCCTCGTCGAGCCCGGCGGCGTCGCGGTCCAGGGTGTAGGAGTCCTTCATCACGAACTCGCGGACGCGGAGGACCCCGCCCTGGGGCCGGGGCTCGTCGCGCTCCTTCGTCTGGATGTGGTACCAGCTCTGCGGCAGCTCGCGATAGCTCTTGATCTCGGCGGCCGCGTGGACGGCGACGATCTCCTCGTGCGTCATCGCGAGGTTCATGTCGGCGCCCCTGCGGTCCTTCAGCTTGAAGACCTCCGCGTGGACGTACCGGCCGGAGCGCTTCCAGTACTCGGCCGGCAGGAGGACCGGCATCAGCATCTCCTGGCAGCCGATCGCGTCCATCTCCTCGCGGATCACGTTCGTGATCCGCAGCTGCGTCTGCCAGCCGAGCGGGAGGTAGGTCCAGAGGCCGGCGCCCAACTGACGGATGAAGCCGGCGCGGACGAGCAGCTTGTGGGAGAGCGCCTGCGCATCCGCCGGCGCGTCTCGCAGCGTCGGCAGGAGCAGGTGGCGTGCCCGCACGCCTACCGGGTCCCCGAGGCGGCGCGCTTGCGCTTCGGCGGCAGGTGGATCGGCCGCTCGAGAGCGACGAGCGCCGCCTCCTTGAGGGCCTCGGCGAGCGTCGGGTGGGCGGCCATGCCGTCGGCGATGGTGTCGATCGTCGACTCGGCGCTGATCCCGACGAGGCCGCCGTTGATCAGCTCCGTGGCGTCGGTGCCGAAGGTGTGGACGCCGACGAGCTCGCCGTACTTCGTCTCGGCGATCGTCTTCACGAACCCGATCTTGTCGCCGTGCATGGCCGCGCGCGCGATCGCGGCGAAGGGCGCGACCCCGATCTGCAGGTTCTCGGCGCCGTAGCGCTCCTCCGCCTGGGCCTGGGTGAGGCCGACCCCGGCCACCTCGGGCTCGGTGTAGATGCACGACGGCACCGGTCCGGAGACGACCGCGGGATGCCCGGCGACGTTCTCCGCGGCGACCTCGCCCTCGCGGAAGGCGGTGTGCGCCAGCTGCCAGTAGCCGGCGCAGTCGCCGACGGCGTAGATGTGGTCGACGGTCGTCTTGCGCGTCTCGTCCGCGGCGATCCCCTTCTTCGGGTCGAACTCGACGCCGATCGTCTCGAGCCCCAGGTCGGCGGTGTTCGGACCGCGGCCGGTGGAGACGAGGATCAGATCGGATTCGACGCTCTGCGCCTCGCCGCCCTTCTCGAACGTCAGCCGCACGCCTCCCTCGACGTCCTCGACCTGCGTCGCCTTGGCCGAGACGTGGACCGTGATCCCGCGCTGCTTGAAGGCGCGCTCGAGGCCCCGGATGCAGTCCTGGTCCGCCATCGGGATGATGTGGTCGAGGAACTCGACGATCGTGACCTCGGTTCCGAGGCGCGAGAAGATGGAGGCGAACTCGCACCCGATGACGCCGCCGCCGATGACGGTCAGGCGCTTCGGGATCTCGGTCACGGCGAGCAGGCCGGTCGAGTCGACGCACCGCTCGTTGTCGATCCCCTCGACCGGCGGCCGCAGCGGCGACGAGCCGGAGGCGATGATCGCGTGCTTGAAGGTGACGGACTCGGCACCCTCCACCTCGATGGTGTGCGGGTCCGTGAACCGTCCGCGTCCGGCGACGACGGCGATCCCGTTCGCCTTCAGGAGACCGGCGACGCCGCCGACGAGCTTCTTGACGATCTCGTCCTTGTTCTTCTGGACCTGACCGAAGTCGATCTCGGGCGCCGAGACGTTGATCCCGAGCTGGGCGAAGTGCTCCGTCGCGTCACGGATCCCGTGCGCGGTCTGCACCATCGCCTTCGTCGGGATGCAGCCGACGTTCAGGCAGGTCCCGCCGATCGCCCCCTGCTCGACGACGGCGACGGAGAGGCCGAGCTGGCTGGCGCGGATCGCCGCCGGGTAGCCGCCCGGCCCGGACCCGAGCACTGCGAGGTCGACGTCCATTGGTTCTACGTGCTCCTTGGGGTGAGCTGGAGGGCCGGGCCGAGGCGGCCGAGATGGTCGGATTCTATCGGGACGTCCGCCGCCGGGCCGTGCGCAACACGCTGCCGAACCAGCGCCTGACCTCGTCCGGCGAAGATCCCGGTCGCTGCCGCCGCGGCTCGCGGCAGAACGCCGCGAGCGGGCCGACGACCCGCTCGTATCCCATGCTCCGGCGCTGGTCGATCGCCCTCTGCCGGGCCTGCTCGAGGCGCCCCCGATCGTGAGCGAGAGCGACGAGGAGCTCGGCGACTCCCTCGGCGTCCCCGGGTGCGGCCGTCCAGCCGCTACCCGCCGCCGCCGCGCGCTCCGCCACGGCCTCGCCGGCGGTCGCCAGCGTCGGCACGCCGCACGCCAGCGCCTGGAGGAGCCTCGTCCGGTAGGCGAACCGGGCTTCCACTCCCCCCGGGTCCAGGGTCACCGCCACGTCGAACCCGGCGAGCCTCGTCGGGACCTCGTCGTACGGAACCCAGTCGACGAACGTCACGGAGCCCCCGAGACCGAGCGCGTCGACCTGCCGCCGGATGCGCTCGGCGACCCGCGGTGCCGGCGCCTCGGGATCCGGGCTCCGCGTCCCCCAGAGCTCCAGCGTCACGTCCGCGCCTCGGCCTCGGGCGACCGCCACGGCGTCGACGAGGGTCACCGGGTCGAGCCAGTCCCAGAGGCCGCCCGGCCAGACGAGGGCGAGGTCGGACTGCTCGCCCGATCGGCGGCCCTCCCGGCCCGGGTCGGTCGGCTCGGCCGCGAACGGAACCACCGCGACGAGACGCTCGAGACCCGGGTCGCCGTCGATCAACTCGGGGCGGAGCAGCCCGCGTCCCAGCAGCAGGCCGAGGACGAGCGATCGCTGGGCTTCCTGCGCGACGAGGACGAGGTCGGCAGCGGACAGGACGCGGGCGACGCCGTCCGCCTCGTGGACCAGGATGCCGCGGCGAACCGGCGGGGCGCGATCCGCGTTGACCCAGAGGCTCTCGACGAGAAAGGGCCCGGCGGCGTCGACGACCACGTACGGGGCCGCGAGGAGCCGCGGAGCGCGGACGGCGACCGACAGGTTGACGACGACCACGTCGGCGCCATCGATCGCGGCCCGAGGCCCGAGGGTCAGGTCACGCAGCTCCGCTTCGACGCCCTGGGCGACGAGCCCGGCCGCCAGCCCTCGCGCGCGGAGCGCTGGGCCCGCCGGCCGTCCGGAGGCGGCCTCGCCGCTGACGACGACCGTCCGTCCGCCCCGATGCCCGTCCGGGTGGGCTGCGGGGGCCGCCATGGCGGGGAGTGTGCCGAACGGGTGGGACGACACGCGGGATCGTTCGAGCCGCGAGGGGCGCCACCTACGATGCCTCGCTGCATGACCGACGGAGATTCCGCCCACGGAGCGCCCGACGGACGCCGACCGGAGGAGGGGCGTCGAGCGTCGGTCCGAGTTCGAGAGGCCGGCCCGCCGACGCCGCCGGTCGCGTCGGTCGTCGTGGTCGCCTACCGGCCCGGACGGCAGCTCCTGGGACGGGTCGAAGCGCTGAGCGATCCTCGGAGCCGACGTTCGCTGATCGTCGTGGCCAACGAGCCGGGCGAGGACCTCGCCGACTACGTGCCGAGTCCGTGGATGACGCTGATCCGCTGCCCCGAGAACCTCGGCTTCGCCGAGGGCGCGAACGTCGGCGTCGAGCGCGCGCTCGCCGCGGGCGCCCTCGTGGTCGTCATCGCCAACGATGACGTCGCGTTTCCTCCGGAGGCGATCGCGCGGCTGGTCGAGGAGGCGGAGCCGAACCGTGTCGTGGCTCCGACCAGCACCGCCGACGACGCACGCGATGCGTTCTCCGGCGGCTCGATCGACTGGCGTCACGGATTCGGCTACCACCAGGCCGGTGGACGAGACTTCCTGACCGCCGCGACCATCGCCATCCATCGGGACGCCTGGAGGCTGGTCGGGCCCTTCGATCCCAGCCTCTTCCTCTACTACGAGGACGTCGACTGGTGCCTGCGAGCGCGGGCGGCCGGTGTCGACCTCGCCGTCTCGGACGTGACCGTCCATCACGCGGGCGGACTCGCCTCCGGCGGCACCGACGGCGCGACGTGGGCGTACTACTTCACGCGGAACCGGATCCGCATCGTCGATCGGTACCGTGGCCGCCGGGCAGCCGTGCGGGCGTGGGGCTGGACCCTGGCGTGGACGCTCGGGTACCTCCGCGACAGCCGTCGCCGGTTGATCCCCGCCCAACTGCGGGCCCTGAGGGACGTCGCCCTCCGCCGGCGGGGCGGGGTCCCTATCCCGCCGCTCCCTCGCCAGGGTCCGGCGGGCGCCTGGGCCCTGGAGCGGGAGTGTGACGGCGGCGCGTCGGCACTCGCCCGCGATCGCGGTGCTCCTGGCGGTCTCTCTCGCGCTGGTGGCCCCGGTGCTCGGTGGCGAGACGTTCTCCGAGGCCCAGCGACTCCAGTCCCTGCTCCCGCCCTGGTCCGGCTATCCCCCCGCCGTGGGTCAGGGCGGCCTCATCATCCACTACGACCAGTTCTACTCGTACTTCCCGTGGCAGACGTTCATGTCGGATGCGGTACGGGCGCACCGCCTGCCGCTGTGGAACCCGGACGAGTTCATGGGGACGCCGTTCTTCGCGAACGGCCAGAACGGGTTTCTCTATCCCCCGCGCCTTCTCCTCGCCGCTCTCGTCACGCCGCTGCGGGTTCATGACGGCCTGATCGCCATCCACGTCTTCATCGCGGGGATCGCCGCCTACGCCATGTTCGTCGCGTTCGGCCTGCGGCGGCTCGCCGCCCTCCTCGGCGGAGTGGCCTGGATGACCAACAGCTTCTTCATCACCTGGCTGGGGCTCGAGGCGTTCGGGTCGACCGGGGCCCTGCTCCCGCTCCTCGTGCTCGCCGCCTGGCGGATCAGCGTGGCGCGAAGTGCTCTCGCAGCAGTCGTCCTCAGCCTCTGCACGACGGCGTCCGTCCTCGGGGGCAGCATCCTCTACTGGGAGATCGCCCTCCTCGTCGCCCTGCTCTTCGGCCTGACGGGGCTCGCTGTGGCACGTCGACGCGCGCCGCTCTCCCCCGGCGACCTCGTCGTGCGTGCCCTGCTCCTGGGTGGCGCATTCGCCGTCGGCCTCGGCATGGCCGCCGTGCAGATCCTGCCCACGCTCGAGCTGGTCCGCGCGACCGCCCGCGTTCCGCTGTCCTACCAGGGGCTGGTGGACGGCCGCGTGCCGGCCCGCGTCCTCTGGTCCATCGTCGTGCCTCCCAGCGTCGACCTGCACGCCGGCTTCCTCCACAGCCCGTACCACGTCATGCTGTTCGCGGGCACCCCGACGGTGCTACTGGCGCTCCTCGCCGTCGGCCGCCGTTCGGCGTTGAGCGGCCTCGGCCTCGCGCTCGCCGCCGTTGGACTGCTCGTGATGGTCGGGACGCCGCTCGCGTGGCTCCCGTACCGCCTGCTGCCGGGGTTCGACAACTTCCGCCCCCTGGCGCGACTGGCGTTCGTCTTCCTCTTCGGCCTCGTGATCCTGGCCGCCTGCGGGGCGGACGCGTTGCTCTGCCGGTACGGGACGACGGCGACGTGGCGCGGCCGATCGGTCCTCGCCCTGATCGCCCTCGCGATCGCCGTCATCGCCGTCCAGGACCTGCGCCTCGCCCGTGAGGTCCTGCCCACGCAGTCGGCCGCGCCGGACGCGGTCGTCCCGGCGACGCCGCTCGTCCGGGCGCTCGAGGCGAACCGCGGCGAGGAGCGGATCCTCGCGGTCGCGCCCTCGCTGCCGGCGTCGACGACGCTGATCTACGGCCTCCCGAACGTCGGCGGGTACGAGAGCCTGCCGCCCGTGCGCCAGGTGGAGGTCCTGCGGGTCCTCGGCGGTGAGCCGCTCGCCTCGGTCGAGCGAACGCCCATCCCGACGTCCTATTCGACCGGCTTCCTGGTCGGATCGTTCCGACCGGATCTCCTCGCGCGTCTATCCATCACCGCCGTGGTGGTCCCACCCGATGGGAAACAGGTTGCCGCCCTCGAGAGCAGCGGCCTCTTCGGTCCTCCGACGTACTCGTCGTCCGACGGCGCCATCCTCCCGGTCCTTCAACCCGCTCCCCGCGTCGAACTGGAGGCGGCCTGCCGGGCACTCCCTCCCGGGACCGACGAGCTCGCCGACTTCGTCGCGGCCCCGACGAGGCCGAGAGCGGTGTCGCTCGTCGGCGACGAGGAGGGCCGGCTCGGCGTGCGTTGCGCCGCCGGGAGCAGCGACGCGCCCCGGCCAGCCGGTACCGCCACCATCGAACGGCGAGGTGCGGAGAGCCTCCGGATCGAGGTCCGGGCGACGACGCCTGGACTGCTCGTCGTGCGCGACGCGTGGTTCAACGGCTGGCACGCCTCCATCGACGGCCGCGACGCGACGGTCGCGCGCGGCGACGACATCTTCCGCGTGGTCCGCGTCCCGGCGGGCGCGCACGAGGTCGTCCTGCGGTACGAACCGCGATCCGTACGCTGGGGGATGGTGACCTCCGTCGCGTCCTGCCTGATCCTCGCGGGATTCGTCGGGGTCCGCCGTGGCCAGGCCCAACCGCCTGCTCCGACGCCGGTCGCGCACGCCCGCGCGGGATCCACAACCCGTGGGTTGATCGTCGCGCCGGACCTCCGCACCCGACGAGGCCGGCGATCACCAGCTGGAGCGGTCGGCGCCGGCGCCCCTAGCCGGCCCCCGTGCGCATCCGATGGATGGTCGCCAGGAGCTCGGCCGGATCGAGGTCGTCCTCCGTCTCGGCCGCGTGGCCTACGCGCCACTGCGACCACGCGAGCAGGTCGCGGATCGAGACGATCCCGACGACGCGGCCGCCGTCCACCACAGGCAGATGACGGAAGCGGCCGTCGATCATGATCGCGAGCGCCTCGGGGATCGTCTTCTCCGGCCCCGCCGTCAGGACGTGCCGGGTCATCGACTCGGCCACCGGGGAGTCGTGCGGGGTGCCGAGGGCGAACGCCCGGAGGAGGTCCCGCTCGGAGATGATCCCCACGAGCTCCTCGGTTCCCTCCCTGGCGACGCAGGCCGCCCCGCGGTCGCCGTCGACGAGCCGGTGGGCGGCGTCGTGGAGCTTCGTCTCCGGCGTCACCCAGAGGACCTCGGTGTACATGATGTCGGCGAGATTCATTTCGCTTCCTCGGGTCGCGGAGCCGGACCGGCGGTCGCCCGTCAGGCGAGGATGCCGGCCCCGCTCTCCAGGATCCGCTTGACCGTGGCCAGGAACCGCGCCCCGTCGGCGCCGGAGGCGGCCCGATGGTCGACCGAGAGCGAGAGGGCGAGCATCGGCCGGACGACGACCTCGCCGTCGACCACGACCGGCGTGTCGACGGTCGCTGCGACGGAGAGGATGCCGGGCTCCGGCAGGTTGATGATCCCGTTGAAGCGGGTGATCCCGAACATGCCGAGGTTGGAGACCGTGAACGTCCCGCCCTCGATCTCGCTCTGCTTCAGCCGACCCTCGCGGGCGCGGGACGCGAGATCCTTCGTCTCCTCCGAGATCGCGCGCAGTGACTTCGAGGCGATGTCCCGGACGACGGGGACGATCAGCCCGTCCTCGAGGGCGACGGCCATGCCGACGTTCGGCGTCCGGTGCTGGACGATCCCCTCGTCCGTCCACGAGCGGTGGAACTGCGGATGCTCCAGGAGGGCCAGCCCGGCGGCGCGGAGCATCAGGTCGTTGACGGACACCTTGACCGCGCCTGAGAAGGCGGCGTTCACCTGTCGCCGTGCGGCGAGCGCGTTCGTCATGTCGACGGCGGTCTCGAGATAGAAGTGCGGCGCCGTCTGCTTCGACTGCTGCATGCGCCGGGCGACGGTCTGGAGCATCCGGCTCGGCTTGACGAGCTCGCCCTCTCCCCAGCCCGCTTCGGTGCCTCCTCCGTCGGGGCGTCCTTTCCCGAGGACTTCTCGGCGCGCCGCTTCGGCGCCGGCGCGTCGTCGGGCGCCTCGGTCGCGCCGTCCTTCTTCGCTCCGTCGGCGGCCTCCTCGATCAGGCGCTCCACGTCCGCTTTGACGATCCGGCCCTCCGGGCCCGACCCCTTGCCCGCCAGTGAGCGGAGGTCGACGTCCGCGTCGAGCGCCATGCGCCGGGCGATGGGGCTCGCCTTCAGGCCCGTCCTCGACGCTCCCGCGGCCGGTGCCGCCTTGGGCGTCTCCGCGTCGTCGCCAGGAGCCTCCGCCGCCGTCTCGCCGCCGCCCCCATCCTCCTCGGACCCGTCCTCCTCGGACCCGCCCTCGGAGCCTCGGTCCTCCGCAGCCGCCTCATCCTCGTCGGAGGTGGCCTCGCCGCCGGCGTACGAATCGGCCTCCGCCTCGGGTGCCTCCGCCTCGGGTGCCGGCCCGTCCTGCTCCGCTGACCCGGACCCGGCCTCGCTCTCCGAGGCGTCCGACGCCTCACCTCCGTCCTCGCCGACCATGGCGATCGGCGCCCCGAGGTCCGCGGACTCCCCGTCGCCGACGAGGATCTTCAGCAACACGCCGTCGTCGTAGGCCGAGAGCTCCATGACGGCCTTGTCCGTCTCGATCTCCGCCAGCACGTCGCCGGTGACGAACGAGTCGCCCTCGCCCTTCAACCACCGCGAGACCGTCCCCGACTCCATCGTGTCGGAGAGCCGCGGCATCACGAGCTCCTCTGCCACCCTGACTCCTACCTCGCTCCGACGAGGCCGCACTTCGCCAGGAGATCCATGGCAGCGGCCTCGATCTTGTCCTCGACGGGCAATGCCGCCAGCTCCAGCGGCTTGGCGTACGGCATCGACACCTCGGCCCCGCCCACCCGCTCCACGGGCGCATCCATGTCGTCGAAGCACGCGTACTGCACGCGGGCCGCGACCTCGGCACCGACGCCGTACGTCGCCCAGCCCTCCTCGGCGACCAGGCACCTGCTCGTCTTGCGCACCGATTCGACGACCGTATCGACGTCGAGCGGGCGCAGGGAGCGCAGATCCACGACCTCGACCTCGATGCCCGCCGCGGCGAGCCGGTCGGCCACGCTGAGCGCCCGGCGCACCGTATAGCTGTGGGCGACGATCGTCAGGTCGGCCCCCTCCCGCACGACCTTGGCGCGGCCGATCGGCACCAGGTGGTCCTCCCCGTCGTCCTCCGAGGCGATCTCGCCGGAGGCGTTGTAGAGCACGAGGTTCTCGATGAAGAGGACCGGGTCGTCATCGCGGATGGCGGACTTCAGGAGCCCGTAGGCGTCGGCGGGGTTCGAGGGGGCGACCACCTTGAGCCCGGGACAGGAGGCGAACCAGACCTCGAAGCTCTGGGAGTGCTGGGCGGTGAGCTGGGCTCCGGCCCCCGCCGGCGTGCGGATGACGAGCGGCACCTGGAGCTTGCCGCCGAACATCTGGGAGATCTTCGCGGCGTGGTTGATGACCATGTCCATCGCCGGCAGGATGAAGTTGATCGTCATGATCTCGATCACGGGGCGCAGGCCGAGCATCGCCGCGCCGATCCCGGCGCCGACGAACCCCTCCTCCGAGATCGGCGTCTCGCGGACGCGCTTGGCCCCGTACTTCTTCCAGAGGCCGGCCGTCACCTTGTAGGAGCCCTCGAACCGACCGATCTCCTCGCCCATCAGGAAGACCCGCTCGTCCCGGGCGAGCTCCTCGTCGAGCGCCCGGCGGAGCGCCTCGCGGTACGTCACCGTCGCCATCCGCGCGTCTCCTTCCGCTCGCCGAAGGGGCCGGCCTGGTCCATCCGGGCGAACTGCGCGGCGGTGTCGCGATCACCGTAGACGTTGCGGTAGAGCTCGTCCGCCTCCGGCGCGGGGTCGGCCGCGGCCTTGCGGACGGCGGCCTTGACCTCGTCGTCGACCTCCTTGCGGATCGCGGTCTGCTCGTCCACCGGGAGCAGCCCGGCGTCGTCGAGGTAGGCGCCGAAGCGCAGGATCGGGTCGTGCTCCTTCGCCTCGGCGATCTCGCCGGCGGTCCGGTAGAGCTTGCCGGCGTCGGCGACGGAGTGGCCGCGGAACCGGTAGGTCATCGTCTCGAGCAGGGACGGCTTGCGCTCCTCACGGGCGAGCGTCGCGAGCTCGGCGGTCATCGCCCGCACGGCGAGCACGTCGTTGCCGTCCACGCGCTCGCCGCGCATCCGGTAGGCCGCGGCGCGCTTGTAGAGCTCGGGCTCGGCCGACGCCTGGGCGACCGAGGTGCCCATGCCGTAGAGGTTGTTCGTGATCTGGAAGATGATCGGCAGGCTCCAGATCGACGCCAGGTTGAGCGCCTCGTGGAACGCGCCGGTGTTCGTGGCGCCGTCGCCCAGCTGGCACAGCACGATCCCGTCGGACCCGGTGTAGTCGAGCGCCAGCGCGGCGCCGACGGCGATCACGAGATGGGCGCCCACGATGCCCCAGCCCCCGAGGAAGTTGCGATCCACGTCCAGGAGGTGCATCGATCCGCCGTAGCCGCCGGCGACGCCCGAGGCCTTGCCCATCAGCTCGGCCATCACGGCGTGGGGCTCGGAGCCGATGGCGAGGGCGGCGCCGTGGTCCCGGTAGCTGGCGAACAGGTAGTCCGACTCTCTCAGCACGTCGATCGCCCCGACGTTGGCCGCTTCCTCGCCGATCGCGAGGTGGCAGTAGCCGCCGATGCGGGCGCGGGTGTACTGCTCCTCGGTGCGCTCCTCGAAGCGGCGGATCAGGACCATCGCGCGGTAGAGGCGGCGGGCCGTCTCCACGTCGGGCAGGGTGCTCTCGTCGACGGCCACGGTCTCGGCCATCAGGTTCTCCTTGGTGGTGATGCGGCCGGATGCGCGGGGCCGCGACAGAGACAGAAGGTACCAGGCGGGGGCCGGTCGGCCGCGTCGCACGCCCGTCGTCCGCCGTGCGATCCTTCCCAGCCATGGCCGCGGACGCAACGAGGCTCGCGTGGACCGGCGAGCGATACGTTCCGGGCCACGGCGGCGTGCAGATCGAGCTCGAGCATCAGCATCGATACCGGTACGCCGCCCGGGTCGTTCGTGGCCGGTCCGTCCTCGACGCCGCCTCCGGGGAGGGGTTCGGGGCCCGGATCCTCGCCGAGGTCGCCGCCCGCGTCACCGGCGTCGAGCGCGATGAAGGGGTGGTCGCCCACGCCCGCAGCCGCTATCCGGGCATCGACTTCCAGGCGGGCGACGTCACGGCGCTGCCGTTCCCCGACGGGAGCTTCGAGGCCGTCGTCTCCTTCGAGACCATCGAGCACGTCGACGAACCGGAGCGAGCGGTCGCCGAGTTCCGGCGGGTGCTCGCACCCGGCGGCCTCCTCGTCGTCTCCACGCCGAACGTCGCCGGCGCTCCCGACGCCGCCAAGGCCGTCAACCCCTTCCACCGCGTCGAGCTCGACGAGGCCGCGCTGCGGGCGCTCCTCGGAGACTTCGAGGTCCAGGCAGTGATCCCGCAGCGGATCCTCGGGATGTCCCTGCTCGGCGATCCGGATCCGGCCGGCCTGGAGGTGAGCCGCCTCGAGGGCGACGCCGGCGAGCCGCGATTCCTCGTCGCGCTCGCGCGCGTGCCGGGTGCGACGCCGGAAGGCGGAGCCGGATCGAGCGGCCACCCCGAGCGGCCTCTTCGAGCCCGGCGGTCGGCTCGTCGCGGACTACGCCGGCTGGCTCCGTGCCGCCTCCGGTGTCGCCCGGGAGAAGGACGAGCTCACGGCGCTCCACGACGACCTGGGCCACCGCTTCCTGGACCTGGAGGCGGTGCTCGCAGCCTGCACGGCCGAGGTCGAGGTCCTGCGGGAGGCCAATGCCCGCCTCACTCGAGACTACGACGAACTGGCGCGTGCCCAGCAGGACACGATGGCGGCGCTGACGACGGCCTCCGCTGCGCTGCGCACGCTCGGATCGTCGTGAACGACGAGGAGGAGGCGGCGGACGTGGCGCAGATCGATCGCGGAGCGGGAACCGAGGCGGCGCGGACGATCGACCGGCTCCGCGCCGAGAACGGCGCTCTTGACGACCGCCCTGTCGGACGCGCGGCGGCAGATCGTCGGCCTCGCGGAGGAGCAGGCTCCGCTCCGGCAGCGGCTGGAGGACCAGCGCCGCGAGCTCCACGCCACCCGGCTCGAGCTCGCCTCGGCCCACCGGGCGCTGGCGGAGACCTCGATGCGGCTCGCCGACGCCTCCGATCGCCAGCTCGCCGGCGTCCTCGGGTCCCGGAGCTGGATGCTGACGGCGCCGATTCGCCGCGTGCTCGGTCGATCGCGTTGAGCCGCCGCCTTCCCCGCAAGCTCATCCTGGTCGCCGCGAGCCTCCAGAACGCCTTCTACTTCGACATCCTCGATCTCTTCGCCGAGGCGGCGCGACTCCGCGGGATCGAGACGGAGCTCGTGCTCGACCACTTCCCCGCTCCGGCCGAGGACGTCGTCTACCTGACGACGCACGAGTTCCAGGCGCTCACCCATCCGGACTCGCACGCGACGGAGATGCACCTCGCCCGGACCATCGTCGTGCTCGCCGAGCAGCCCGGCTCGCCCTGGTTCGAGGAGGCGTTGGCCCTCGCCCGGCGCGCCGCCGTGACGATCGACTTCAACCGGAGCGGCCTCGAGCAGGCCGAGGCGGCGGGGTGTCGTGCCCTGCCCGTGCCGTTCGGCTTCGACCCCGGCTGGGATCGTCCAGGCCGGCGACGGCCGCCGGCCCATCGACGTCGGCCTCTTCGTCGGCGAGAACGAACGGCGCTCCCGGGCGCTCGCCCGGCTGGCACCGGTCCTCGCCCGCCGGAACGCGAGGCTCCACATCGTTCCCGGGGACGGCCCGCAGCGTCCCGGTGCTCCCGGCGTGATGCTGCCCCCCGCCATGCGCGAGGAGCTCTCGCGGACCGCGATCCTGCTCAACCTGCACCGCGACGACAACCACTACTTCGAGTGGCACCGCGCCGTCTCCGCCTTCGCCAACGGCGCGGTGCTGGTCACCGAGCCCGTGATCGACGCGTCGCCGTTCCGGGCCGGCCGCGACTACCTGGAGGCGCCGCTCGGAAGTCTCGGACACGTGCTGGAGCACGTCCTCTCCCATCCCGCGGAGGCGGAGGCGATCCGGAGCTCGGCCTACCGGACGCTCACCGGCGAGCTTCCGCTCGAGGCCACGGCGGACGCGCTCGCGGCCGCCACGGAAGAAGCCGCGGCGCGCCCGCTGCCGGCCGGCCCCCGGCTTCCGACGTCGGTGACGCGGAAGCCGATCTCCCGCCGCCCGGTGGGGCCGGCCATGCTCTCGGCCGCGCACGGGGCGACCGAGTTGACGCAGAGCGCCCTGCAGCGGCTGACGTCCCAGGTCGCGCGCACTCCAGCGACAGGTGGCCCTGCTCGGGCAGGCCTCGGCCGGACCGGAGCGGCGCGACGAGAGGCTCCGCTTCGGCGAGCGCGCGGAGGCGCCGAGGGCCACGGTCGTCCTCTCGCTCTACAACTACGAGTCGTTCGTCGCCGACGCGATCAGGAGCGTCGCCCGCCAGACCCTGCGGGAGGTGGAGCTCGTCGTCGTCGACGACGCGTCCACCGATGGCTCCGCGACGGTGGCCGAGGAGACGCTCCGCGCCTGCCCGTGGCTGGACGCCACGCTCTACCGGCGAGGAGCCAACGAGGGGCTCCCGGCGGCCCGGAACCTCGGCTTCGAGCTCGCCCGTGCGCCCTACGTCTTCGTCCTCGATGCCGACAACGAGATCTATCCGCGCTGCCTCGAGGAGCTGGCTGCTGCGCTCGACCGCGATCCCGAGGCCGCCGCTGCCTACTCGATCCTCGAGGTGCATTCGGCGGTCGGCGCCAGCGGCGTGCGCTCCCACCTGGCGTGGGATCCGCAGCGCTTCGTCTTCGGCAACTACATCGACGCGATGGCCCTCTTCCGCCGTGCCGTCGTCCTGGAGGGCGGGGGCTACCAGGTCGGCGCCTTCGGCTGGGAGGACTTCGACCTCTGGTGCCGCTTCGTGGACGAGGGACGACACGCGACCCTCGTCCCGAACATCCTCGGGCGCTACCGCGTGGGGCACGGCTCCATGCTCAGCGGCGTCAATCTCGACACCACGCCGAACTGGGCCTATCTCCTGGAACGGCATCCCTTCCTCCGCGAGGCGGCGAGTGCCTGACCACCCTCTGCCGGGCCCGTCACGCCGCCCTACACTTCGTTCCGGATGACGAAGCTCCGGGACCAGTGGGATGCGCTGATCGCCGACGAGGACGACGACTGGTCCTACGTCGCGGCGGAGGTGCGCATCGACGACACCGAGCGCGGTGAGGAGGCCGGCCTCCTGCTCTGCTCCGCCAATCCGTGGCACGGCGCCACGTGGCGGACGGGGGTGTTCCGGTTCCGCGTCGCCCATACCCACGGGTACGGGGCGTCTGCTCAACTCGTCCGGTCCCTGCTGGGACGCCTCGACAATGCCGCGATTTCCGGCGAGCTCGAATTCCTGCGCGTGGTGACCGCCGCGGCGCAGGTCAGCACGCAGGGCCCCCTCCTCTGAGCTCCTACCTCCGGATCGACGGCGACGAAGTCGCCCTCTCGGGCGCCCGGCTCGTCTGGTACCCGGCGACGGCGGGCGATCAGGACGGCCTGGTCTTCCAGATCCAGGGCCATGGCGCCCGTCACTTCATCCATCTCTCAGCCTGGGCGCGGGGCCACTCCGCCCGGGACCTCGACAGCCAGCACGTCGAGCTCGACGTCCCGGGCGCCGACGCCGCGGTGGACTCCCGTCTCTTCGCCGCGGCCACGATCCGGTTCGGGCGCGTCGGCGACGATCGCGCCGTGCTCTCGATCGACGGCCGGGTGGAGACCCTCGACGTCGACGCCGATGGCCTCTCCACGGTGGAGGCGGACATCCGCTGCGGCATCCAGCTCGCCACCGAGCGGCGGTACTGCGTCGGCTGCGCCGGTGCGTTGGCTCCCCACACGACGCTCGTCGAGGAGATCGTCTCCGGCGTGCGCGTCCGGCGCCGCGTCGTCCCGCTCCGCTGCCCGAGCTGCGTGGCCGCCGGCATCCCGGTCCGCCACTGCCCGGTCTGCGCCGCCCCGTACGCCGACGGCTGGATCTCGACGATGGCGACCGACGACGACCGCGTCCGGTTCAGCGCGACGTGCTCCGAAGGCCATCTGTCGGCCGGAGTCCTCTAGCCGCCGACGCGCTCCTTCCGCCCGCGGAGCAGGCGGGCGACGTCGCCGGCGACGGTCAGCCAGGTGACGCCGGCATCGAAGCGGTCGGCGGCGATGCGCGGCGACCGCAGCCAGTCGAGGAGCGGGGACAGCACCTGCGGCCAGGCGATCGTGGAGGCGAGCGATCGCGCCGCGGCCCGCGCCGCGCGGCGCGCCTCGGGGTCGCCGAGGAAGCGCGCCAGGGCGGCTCCGGCGCCCTCGGCGTCGCCGGGCTCGACGCAGATCGCCGCTCCGCCGCCCTCGGCCCAACCACCGACGGCGTCGCCGCGGGAGGCGATGAGCGGCACCCCGCCCCAGACCAGGTCGAGGAGCCGCGTCCGGTGCGCCAGCTCCGTCTCGGGTCCCGGATGGTGCAGGCAGATCGCGCACTCGACGGCGGCGTACCACGCCGTCCGGTCCTCGTACGGCAGCCACGGGGCTTCGAGCACCCGATCGCCGATCCCGAGGGCCACTGCCTCGGCCAGCGCCCGCTCGAGCTCCTGCGGGGCGCGTGGGCACGGGGGTGCTTGCCGCCGACGATCACCAGGCGCGCTTCCGGCACCGCCTCCAGGGCCTGGGCGAACCCCGGACCGCCGTCGTCGCGTCGAACCAGGGGTAGACCCCGCCGTACCACATGGCGAGGGGCGTCCCCGGGGGGGCGACGCCGCGGCGGACGTCGAGCTCCGGGATCGCCGGGGGGCTCTCGGGGACGCCGTAGCCGACCGTCAGGAGCGGCGGCGCCTCGTAGGTGAGCGGGTTCAGCCGGCCGATCGCGGACAGGAGGCCGAGCGTGTAGAGGCGCTGGCGCGGGTTGGCGACGAGGAAGAGGTCTCCGCGGCCGAGGAGCGCGATCGCCGGCCGCCGGAGGCGCTCGAACTCCTCGACGTCGTGGCGGTCGTGGACGAGGGCGAGGTTCTCGACGAGGAGCGGAGCGTAGGCGTCGACGACCAGCGGGAGGTCCGGGGGAAGCAGCCGCGCCAGATCGGCGCCGAGCTGCACGTGCCCCTGCCCGACGAGGACCGCGTCCGCTCCCCGACAGAGGCCGCGGACGTCGCGTCCCGACCACGCGCCGTCGGCACCGGCTGACGCGTTCGGGGCGAGGAGGACGACGTCCAGGCCCCCCCGGCGGAGCTCGGCGGCCATCTCGGCGTAGCGGATGCCGGGGCCGGCCGCCAGGGCGCCGGGCGCCGGCGGATCGTCCGGAGCGAAGAGCACGACCCGCGACACGCGGGCGATCGTACCCGCTCGTCCGTCGGTCCCGCCGCCCGAGGGGCTCCACCTATCCTGCCGCGGTGATCGCACGCCTGCGCGAGCTGTACGAGCACCGTGAGCTCCTGCGGACGTTCATCGCCCGTGACCTCAACGCCCGGTACAAGGGGTCGATCTTCGGCATCGTCTGGTCGCTCCTGAACCCGTTGCTGAACATGGTCGTCTACTCGGTGGCCTTCTCGGTGATCCTCCGCAACCCGGCGCCGATGACGAAGACCGGTGCGCACGCCTACGCGTTCTTCTTCATGCCCTCGTTCCTCGCCTGGACCTTCTTCCAGGGCAGCCTGGCGATCGGCACGATGTCCATCCTCGGCGCCTCCGGCCTCGTCAAGAAGGTCTACTTCCCCCGCGAGGTGCTGCCCCTCTCGGCCGTGGTCGCGAGCCTCGTCAACATGGGGATCGCGCTCGCCGTCCTCGTCCCGTTCTCGATCTTCGTGATCGGGCTTACCCTCCCCGGGTTCGTGGCGCTCGTCTTCGTGACGGCCCTCTTCTTCCTGCTGACGGCCGGGATGACGATGGTCCTCGCGGGCCTCGTCGTCTACTTCCGGGACATCGAGTTCCTGATCGGGATCATCCTCTCCGCCTGGTTCTTCCTGACCCCGATCGTCTGGGCGACGGGAACGCTGAACGACCGGCAGCCCGCTCCTCCGGCACCTCCTGCAGTTCAACTTCGTGATCCCGTTCATCGAGAGCTACCGCGACGTCCTCTACGAGATCCAGGTGCCGCCGGCCACCCGGCTCCTCGCCTGCCTGGTGATCGGCCTGGTCGGCTTCATCGGCGGCTACTGGGTCTTCATCCGCCTCCAGAGCAACATCGCGGAGGAGCTGTGAGCAGCATCGTCCGCCGCCCCTCGCCCCGGTCCACGGAGGAGGATCCGGCGATCGCGGTGGCGGTCCGCGACGTGCACAAGCACTTCCGCCTCTTCACCCAGAAGGAGACGAGCCTGAAGGCCACGATCGTCCGCGGCCGCCGCGCCGTCTACGAGGAGTTCGAGGCCCTCAAAGGAGTCTCGTTCGACGTCCCCACCGGCGAGGTGCTCGGGATCATCGGGCGCAACGGCTCGGGCAAGTCGACGCTCCTGAAGTGCATGGCGCGGATCCTCGAGCCGGACGCGGGAACGATCGAGGTGACGGGGCGCATCGCCGCCCTCCTCGAGGTGGGCGCCGGCTTCCATCCGGAGTACTCGGCGATCGAGAACATCTTCCTGTCCGGCGCGATCTACGGGGTGCCCCGCGAGGACCTCGAAGGGCGCGTCGACGAGATCATCCGCTTCGCGGAGCTCGAGCGGTTCGCACGGAACCCGGTGAAGACCTACTCGAGCGGGATGTACGCGCGCCTGGGCTTCTCGATCGCGATCAACGTCGACCCGGACGTCCTCCTCGTCGACGAGGTCCTGGCGGTCGGCGACCAGTCCTTCCAGGCGCGCTGCCTCGACCGGATGCTGGAGTTCCGCGACGCGGGCAAGACCATCATCCTGGTCACGCACGACGTGGGGTCCGTCGAGTCCTTCTGCGACCGCGCGATCTGGCTGAACCACGGCGAGATCGTCATCGACTCGCTGCCCCACCACGTGATCCGCCGCTACGTCGACTCGGTCAACGAGGCGGACGAGGCCCGGGCCCGAACCGAGGTCGCCGCTCTCGGCCCCCAGGTCGCCGCGCATGAACGCGAGGAGGACGCCCCGCTCTCGCTCACGGCGCTCTCCTTCGCCGGCGCCGACGGCGCGGAGCGCGAGGTCTTCCACAACGGCGAGGCGCTGACCATCTCCGTGCACGCCGAGGCGACCCAGGAGGTCGCCGACCCGGTCTGCGAGATCGTGCTGGAGCGCCACGACGGCGTCGTCGTCGCCGTCTCGTCCACGCGCACCGGCGCGCTCGCCACCGGACGGCTGGGACCCGGGCCGATCAGCTTCGACTGGGCGATCGACCGCGTCCTGCTGACCCCGGGGACGTACTACGTCACGCCGACCCTATACGACGAGAACGGGATCCGGACGTACGACCGGCACGAGCAGTGGTACCGGCTCCGCGTCCATGCGGGCGAGTTCCGCGAGCGAGCCGGCGCCACCATCCTCCCCGGCGCGTGGCGGCTCGGCGATGCTCCCGCGCGCCGCTCCCCGGCCGAGCCCGCGCGGTCGTCGTCGCTCACCCTTCCCCAGACCCGGGTCCTGACGGTCGCCGACCTCGAGGACCCGGCCCTCGAGGACGTCGCCCGCCGCTTCGGGATCGCCGCCGAGGTCACAGACCTGGGCACCGTCGAGGTCGCTTCCGTCGTCGGGCTGGTCGAGGCGGCCGGGCTCGTCGCGCCGGGCGTGGAGGTGCTCGCCGGAACGACGGCCGCGGCGAGCGCCGTACGGTTCCTCGCCGCCGGCGTCGGTCGGGCGTGGACCCTCGGGCCGGTCGCGGCCGACGACCCGCTGATCGCCCACGGCTCCGAGCTCGAACACCTCCCCCACCCCGACGGAGCCCTCGACGCCGTCGTCGTCGCGCACCCGGGCGGCGATCTCGACTGGCCGCGGGCGATGCGCGAGGTCAACCGCGTGATCAGGCCCGGCGGCCTGGCGGTGATCGTCATCGAGCTCGCCCGGTCAGCGGTCGGGGACCTGGACTGGCTGATGCAGAACGTGCTGGAGCTCCTCCCGTGGACGATCCTCGATCGGTCAGGGCTGGACGGGCTGCGCGAGCGGTCCGAGGAGACGCTCCGCGTCCAGCTCACGCTCCGCCGCTGAGAAGTCCCAGGTTCGACAGTGCCTTCATGTAGTACCCGCGGAGGGCGGGAGCGTCCACGAGCGGATACTCGCCGGACATCAGCGCCGGGCCGTTCTGGTTGGCGAAGAGCCGGCCCATGTCGACGCGGTGGTGGTCGGCCAGGCGCAGCCGCTCCCCGAGCACGTGGGGGATCCGGGCGGCGGCACCGGCCCAGGCGTGGGCGACGACTCGGAGGCGTTCGGCGTCCCGGTGCTGGACCGCCCTGACGGTGGACTTGAGGTCCTCCTTGACGAACGCCCGAAGGAACGACTGGGCCGTGCGAGCCCGCAGGACCTTCTGGGTCATCACCAGGCGGTTGCGGGTGACGTAGGTCAGCTTCACCCGGCTCGGCGCCTTCGTGGTCGACGCCGACCCCTCGTGCCAGACGAGGGCGTGCGGCGCCGGCAGGATGCGCCACTGGGCGATCCTCGCGCGCATCGACCAGTCGACGTCCTCGTAGTAGAAGCCGTAGATCGGGTCGAGTGGGCCGATGGCGTGCCAGGCCCGACGCGAGATCAAGACGGCGGTGAACGCGGCCGAGAAGAGCTCCGGCTCCGCGGCGAACTGGCCCAGGTCGGCGAAGCCGGCGAACCGTCCGGCGCCGAAGCCTCCGTGCCCGTACACGTTGCCCAGGCTCTCGACGATGCCCGGCAGGTCGGCGCGCCGGGTCATCGCACAGACGGCCGCCACGTCCCGATCGGCGAGCCGGACCAGCTGGGCGACCGCATCCGGCGCCAGTCGCGTGTCGTTGTTCAGGAGGAGCACGTGATCGCCGGATGTTGCATCGACCCCGGCGTTGCAAGCGCTCGAGAAGTCGGTGCCCCGCGGAAGGTTGAGGACGTGGGCGCCCCGTTCGCCGGCGACAGCGACGCTCGTGTCGGTGGATCCCCCATCGACGACGAGGGTCTCCAGCCGCCGGTAGCCCTGCGCGGCGATCGATGCCAGGCACGGTTCGAGCATGGAGACGCCGTCGACGTTCGGGATGACGATGGAGACGAGAGGCCCCTCCCCGGGCGTGGCGGGTCGGGATGGCTCGGAGGCCTCCAGTGCCTCGGAGCCGAGCGCCCCCGTCCGGGCGAGCACGCGCTCCAGGACCTCGGCGAACAGAGGAGTTGTCGCCGTGATCGCGACCGGTGAGAGCGCGGACGACGGTCTCGTCCATCCGCAACGTCCCTCGGGGACCCCGCAGGAGTGGACCGGCCGAGTCCCTTCCGATCCGCCAACCGGCGGCCAGGTCGCGAACGTTCACGCGGACGCCACGAGCTCGCGGTAGAGGGCGTCGACGGAGGACGCCGTCTGCTCCCAGGTGTAGTCGGAGGCCGTCTTTCGGCGTCCGGCCTCGCCCAGGCGCCGACGAAGGCCCGGCGACGCGAAGAGCTCACGCAGGGCGCCGGCCAGCTCGTCCGGGTTGCGGTACCCGACGAGGATCCCGTTCTCGCCGTCGTCGACGACTGCGGGGATCGCGCCCTGGCGGCAGCCGACGACGGGGACGCCGTTCGCCCACGCCTCGCAGAAGGTCAACCCGAACGACTCGTACCCCGAGGGCGAAGCGAAGATGTCGAGCGCGTCCAGGATCGCCGGCTTCTCGGCCGCCGGGAAGTCGAACCGGGTGTGGACCTGGGACCGGCGTCCCGGGGGCAGCTCGGCGATCTGGGCGAGCAGGACGGGGACGAGATCGGTCGACCCGCCGGCGAGCAGGAGATGGACGTCCGGCTCTTCCTCCCACAGGAGCTCGATCGCGGCGATGAGGTCGTCGACGCCCTTGTGATGTCCCATCTGACCCACGTAGCCGACCACGACCGCGTCGCGGTCGATCCCGGCCGCGTCGCGGAACGCGGACCCGCCGCCCGTCGAGACCGCGGCCATGTCCACGCCAGGGGGGATGACGTGCATCCGCTCAGGACGGCCGCCGGCTGCGATCGCCCATTCGCGCTCGTAGCTCGTGTTGCAGATGTAGGCGTCGCAGGCGCGCAACGCACGCCGGAGGACCCCCCGGTCGAACCCCCAACCGTCCTCTGGGTGGGCGGCTCCCCACAGCGCGACCGGAACCCCGCGCACCCTGCCCGCCCATGTTGCGTAATGCATGTGGAGCAGCGGAAACGAGGTCGCGCCGATGACGTCGGCCGGCCGCCTGAGCGCGTCCGCCGCCATCGCGGACGACACCGGCCCGTCATAGACAGTGCGCAGCACCCCGGATCCCGGTAACCGGAGTCGATACGCACGATGCTGCACGCGTCGAAGGGCCAGCGACAGGCGCGGGTCCGCGTGATGCCGGCGTACGCGGACGTCGTCGATCATGGACTCGCCGGGCGCCATCAGCGAGTCGCCGCGCTGTCGGAACGGGCGAGTCGTGTACGCCGTCGACGTCGAGACCGAGACCTCGTGTCCGTGGTCTGCGGCGAGTCGACGGGACACCTCCGCCATCAACGTCTCCGACCCGCCCCTGGCCGGAGGGTAACCCTGGCAGAGATGCAGGATCCGCATCGGTGTCGATGGTAGCGGCGGGCGAGCCTCGTAGACTGCGCCGGTGTTCGAAGTCCTCGCCTGGGCGATCGTGCTCTTGGTTGTGCCGGCGATCCTAGGCGGGGCGGCATTGGGGCATCGCCTTGGGCTCGTAGACTCCGCCGGCATCGCGCTCACGGCGCCCTTAGGACTCTCGGCGTTAATCTTTGCAGCCGAGTGCGTCGACCGTTTTGGCGGACACGGATGGGTCTTGCCCGGGGCGGCTCTAGCTGTGGGTCTCCTCGGGCTCCTCGACCTCGCCGGCACGCGGAGCGGACGTCGGTTCGCCCTGGGCCACCTCAGAGATGCGCTGTTACCAGTCCTATCCGCCGCAGGAGGCTTCGCTCTCTTATGCCTTCCCTGGCTTCACGTACCGACTCGAGGAATATTAGGTTATTCACAGGTCAATGACCAGGTAGTACACGGTCTCGTTGCTGAGTGGATTGCCGCTGGCAGACCGTCCGTTTCTGGCGTCGGCTGGGACTTCGCCCTCGCGCAGCCTAGGGCGGGCTACCCGGTCGGCTCACACGAACTGCTGGCGATCATGCTGGCGCCTCTGCCTGACATCCAGCGAGCGT
Organism: uncultured Thermoleophilia bacterium; assembly: GCA_963800515.1. Taxonomy (GTDB): domain Bacteria; phylum Actinomycetota; class Thermoleophilia; order Gaiellales; family F1-60-MAGs149; genus CAWDBC01. The sequence goes on along the minus strand of CAWDBC010000012.1, from coordinate 43,403 downwards.
ATTCACCAACATTGGCTCTTCTTGTCGCCTTCGCCGCCTGTCCGGCCTACTGGCTCGTCCGCAGATCTGGCTCATCTGAAACGGCCGCAGTGCTCGGTGGTGCGCTCGCGGCAGGAAGCTTCCTACAGAGCGGATACGCCGCCCAAGGGTACCTACCGTCGATGACGGCGACGGTTCTAATCCTGTCAGCGATCGCACTCCTCGTAGAGACGGCGAGGCGACCCAGCTTCCGCCTCGGGTTCGCAGCCGGGATCGCCATCGGTGCCTCAGTTGCCGTTTATTCGTTTAGCGTTGGTGTCTTCATCGTCGCACCGGCGTTGCTCGGCCTTATTCGGACGTTTCGGGCGTCGCCTGCCCTGCGTGCGCTCTCCTTTTCCCACCGAAGCGCGACCATGCAAGCGATAGCCGGAATTTCCGGCGGCATCTTTCTGCTCGTAGCACCGGTTGCCGCTGCATCATGGCGATACTTTTCGTCGGTCTACCGACCGACTGGCGGCGGCGTCGGCCAGGTCGGGGGCGCCACGGACCTCGGGAACCTCCTTCACCCGCTCCACTACGAAGTCGCTTTCGGCTCCTGGATCGCCGCAGACTACCGCCTTGACTACGAACGAGCCGGTCGCACCATACTCGGAGCGTCCGTCGCCGCAGGCATGACGCGCCTGGGCATAGCCGCTGCAGTTCTGCTGATCGTGACTGCCGGCGTACAGACGGCAAGGAAGGGCTACTGGGACCTTTGGGTCGCCTTCTCGGGTCCGCTGTTCGCCGTACTTTATGTCCGGGCTACACAGGGTCCCTACTACGTGGCGAAGACCTATCAAGTTGCGTCCGTTTACCTAATCGCCTCCATCTTCGTGGGGGCCGAAGCCATTGCCGGCTTACATCCTGGGCGTTCATCATCTCGCCTGCCCTTGAGGCCCGCTCGGGCCGGCCTTGCCCTCAGCATCCTGGCGGTGTGGATTGCCTCGTCGCTTTGGTCCGATCTCAAGGAAGCGAGGAGCGCCAGTATTCCGCCTCCGATCATTCGCACTGATTTACCTCATGCAGCTGCCGCCGTCGCGCGCAGGGGCGGTTCGTTCTTGGTATTGGCAGACACAAGCATCTGGTCGTACCTTCCCGTCCCCGGGGCGTCCCCCGCTAGCGTGAGGACTTCTCTCGCGCCGGGTGCAGTTCCGGACTCTGACTCCATTTCCTCGGCGCAGACGAACCCAACCTCGATCATTACCCCGGCGCTTGGCGGGCTGTCTATTCCTCCGCCTCCCTACCGACCAGAGGGAGACTTCGGCACGGTCCGCTTGTACTCTGTCGTTGGTGGTGAGGCCCCGACTCGCTATCCGATAGCCGCCGAGCGAGGAGGAGAAATAGGTTCCGCGAGGTTGAATCCTGGAGATTCGCGTGTTTTCGCGACAGGTAGGTCTCGGCACGTGCTACTCGGGGTACTAGATCCCGATAGCCGGTACGTACCGTTCGTGCAATTCCAACCTTTGGGAGACACGTGGCATTCTTGGGAGGCGGATCGCAACATCGTCGTTCCTTCGGGCGGAGGTAGCGGCTCTCTCCGCTTCTCTCTGCCAATTCAGGAGGGAGGCAAATTTCGCGTCGCATTGGTTGGCCTTTTCTTCGGAGCTCGCCTAACTGTTGACGGCACCACATTCGCTCTCTCTGGCGGCCAGATCCACTCTCCGTTGATAGGCCCTGAGATTAGCCTGCGCTCCGGCGTGCACACAGTTTCGCTGCGCAGTCCTGTTCCAGGTCAAACATCGTACGCTCAAGCTTTCTCACTCGAGAGAGTCGGCGGCCCGGGTCCCACCTCATATTTATGCGTCGGGGGGCAGCGGTACACGGCAAGCGCTGGTCGGCCGGCGCAGGTACCCGTCCCTGGCCCGTCGATCCGTGTCGAGAACTGTGGCCAAGCCGTCGAAGCCCTCGACTGGGTGGATCCGATCTGACGTCACCCCGATGGCTCCGCGAACCTTGAAATCGCTGATGCGTCGTGGCTCTCCTGTGTGCCTTCTAGCGACAGCCGCCGCACCTCGCCTTCGAGCCGCTCGCATCGCTCCTCGAGGAGCGCAACGTGTTGCGCGAGGTGGATCGAGCGGTCCACCAGACGAGAGATGACCGTCGAGAAGTGGAGCAGAACCCCGACGGTCGCGATGAAAGCGACCAGGAAGACGAAGTTCACCGGCGTCCTGATGCCGAGGAGGTTCGCCGTGAACGCGGTCAGCGGTGGGATGGCCGCGAAGACGAGGAGCACGATGGCTGACGCGAGCCAGCCGAGGGAGTAGCGCTCCTGGAGGCGACGGCGGCGGACGAGCTCGAGAACGAGGACGAGGAGCCCGAGCGCCGCGATCAGCGAGATGAGTTCGGATCGGCTCACTCTCCGAGCACCCGCTCCGGGCGGCGCATCATCACCATCAGGACCGCCAGCGAGACCTTGATCATGTAGTAGGCCGACCGCAACGGCGTGATGGAGGAGCGACCGGCCTGGCGCTCCCGCATGTGCACGGAGACCTCGCTCACCGTCAATCCCGCCCGCGTGGCGACGACGAGCGATTCCACCTCGGGGTAGTCCGCCGGGTACGCGCGGGCGAAGAGCGCGATCCCTCGCCGCCCGGCGGCCCGGAAGCCGCTCGTGGTGTCCGTCAGGGGCGCGTCGCTCATGCGGGCGAGGAGGAGCTTGAGGAAGCCGATGCCGACCCCGCGCATCCGGGAAGGCCGGTACGCGGTGGCCTCGACGAAGCGCGATCCGACCACGAGATCGTGGCCGCGTTCGATCAGCGTGCGGACCAGCAGATCGACCTGGTCGACCGGGTGTTGGCCGTCGCCATCGACCTGGACGGCCACGTCGTAGCCCCCGAGTTGGGCCGCGACATAGCCCGTCTGCACAGCCCCGCCGATGCCGACGTTGAACGGCATCTTCGCCACCCGCGCTCCCGCGGCCTCGGCGAGCGCGGCGGTGGCGTCCAGCGACCCGTCGTCGACGACGAGCACGTCGAATCCGTGCCCTGTGAGCCCCTCGACGACCTCGACGATGGAGTCGGCCTCGTTGAGCGCAGGCACCACGCAGAGCACCCGCGGCCGGTCCATTCCGGTCATGGTATCAACCGCTCCCGGACGGCCCCGGCGCCGCTCCGGCGGCCTCGAGGGATCCTCGGGCGCGTCCGGCCGCGGTGGTGTAGCCGCTCCTCCCACGTTCCATCTCGGCGAGCAATGCTCGGCGGGAGACGCGGCGATCCCTGTGCAGCGGCCGCCGCTCGCGGAGCAATCGGGGGAGCTCGCGGAATCCGTCCCGCTTCGCCCGGAGGATCGTCACCAGCTGACCCCTCGTGGCGTACCAGCCGACGGCGAGCCCCGTGGCGGCGACGAACTGCGGGGCATAGACCAGGGCGAGCGACGCGGGCATGTCTCGTGCCCAGGTCCAGACGAGGTTGCGGTGGGAGTGGTAGAGGGTGAACGGGCTCTCGCGCCCCGTCGACGACGAGCCGCGATGGCGGACCACGCTCGACGGGACCGACAGGCACCGGTGGCCGGCGAGCCGGAGGCGGAACGCCAAGTCGACGTCCTCGAAGTAGCAGAAGTACCGCTCGTCGAAGCCTCCCGCCCGCTCCAGGGCGTCGCGGCGGTACATGGCCGCGGCGGCGCACGGCGCGAACACCTCGTGCTCGGCGTCGTCCACCTCCTCGACCCGCCGACCGTGCCCGCGACGCCACGCGAAGCCGGAGACGTGGTACGCGTCGCCCGTCCCGTCGATCCGCCCGGGATCCGCGGCGTCGATCAGCCGCGAGCCGAAGAAGGAGAACCCCGGGATTGCGGTCGGCTGCGGCGTGGAGCGCCGCGAGCCAGTCCGGCTCCGGGAACGCGTCGGGGTTGAGCAGCGCGACCCACTGGCAGTCGCCGCAGCGTTCGATGGCGCGATTGTTGCCCGCCGCGAAGCCGAGGTTCTCGCCGGCCTCCATCACGTCCACCGCCGGAAAGGCCGCGCGGACGGCCGCCGCCGTGCCGTCCCCGCCGTCGTTCTCGACCACGATCGTCCGCGCCGGTCGGAGCGTCTGGCGCTCCACGTGGGCGAGCGCCTCGAGCACGTCGTCGCGCGAGCGGTAGGCGACGATCACCACGGCGATACGAGGCTCGGACACGCGAGGATGCTACCGGCGCGGCCGGGTCCGACCGGTAGGCTGCGACGATGCGGGGGGAGGCCGAGGAGCGCGCCGCCCTCACCGATCCGCGGGAGATCCTCGCGGCGCCGGAGGCGGGCGGGCGGGTCGTGCGCGGCGGTCTCCTGCGCATCGCCGCGACCGTCATCAACCTCGCCGCCAATCTCGCCGGGGCGATCCTGATGATCCGACGACTCGGCGCCTCGGCTGGCGATTCCCGCTACGGGCTCTTCATCTCCCTCTCCGCGCTCGCCGTGATCACGCTGACGCTCGCCGATGGAGGACTCCAGCAGCTCGGCGCGCGGGAGTACATCCACGGGGAGCCGGACGGACGCCGCCAGATCCTCCGCGACCTCCTCGGGATCCGCGTCGCCCTGCTCACGCCGGCGATCCTCGTCGTCGCGCTCGTCGCCGCCGTCTCGAAGCAGAGCGGCTCGCTCGTGCTGGGCGCCGTGCTCGCCGCCGGCGGGCAGGCGCTCCTGATGATCCAGCAGACGATGTCGGTGCCGCTCCAGACGACGTTGAACCTCGGCGTCCTCGCCGCCATCGACCTCGTGCGCGGGATCAGCGGGACGGCGCTGATCGCCGTCTTCTACGTCGCCGACACGGGCCTCCTGCCCTACTTCTCCGTGCAGCTGATCGCCGGGATCGTCGCGATCGCGGCGATGTGGGCGGTCGCCCCGGCGACGAGGGCGACGCCGGACCTCGCCGGACGCGGGTGGCGGACGTTCCTCGTCGCCTCGCTGCCGTTCGCGGTCGCGGCGGCCGCGGGCGTCGTCTACTTCCGGCTCGGGGCCTGGCTGATCGACCTCGTGTCGCCGGCGAACGCGGACTCGTACGCGATCGCCTTCCGCGCCATCGAGGCGCTGACCGCGATCCCCGCCATCCTCGTCGGCGCCGTCTTCCCCGTGATCGCGAGCGCGCTCGCCGATCGGGTGCGGCTGTCCTCCGCCCTCCAGACGTCGTTCGACGCCTCGCTCGCGACCGGCGCCCCTCTCGCGCTCGCCGTGATCCTGGCCGCCCCGATCGCGACCACCGTCCTCGCCCACGGCAAGCCGGGCGAGCACGGAGCGATCGCGCCGCTCCGGCTGCTCGGTGTCGCCCTCGCCACCTCCTTCCTCGTCTACTCCTGGAGCTACACGCTCCTGGCCCTCGGCCGCTATCGCGCGCTGACGACGGTCTCCGCCTCGGCTGCCGTCGTCGTCGCGGTGGGCTGCGTCGTGCTCGGCCGTGCCGATGGCGCCACCGGAACGGCGGCGGCGACGATCCTCGGCGAGATCACCGTCGTCGCCGGGGCCGCGCTCGCCCTGCGACTCCATGATCCCGCGCTGTTGCCGAGCCCGCGGTTCGCCGCGCGGGTGGCCGTCGCCTTCGCCCTCGGCATCCTCCCGCTCGTCGCGGGCCTCTCCGCCTGGATCGGGCTGCCGGCCGGGATGGCCATCTACATCCTCGCGGCGCTCCTCCTGCGGGCCGTCCCACCCCAGGTGCTGCACGCGCTCCCCGGCGGCGCGCGGTTCGTCCGGGGCTAGCCACCGCCCGCCCGGCCGCGGCACAAGACCCGGCGACGACGGCACTCCTCTAGGCTCTCGCTCCGTGCGCGTCTCCGCCGTGCTCGTCGCCTTCCACCACGGTGAGTCGCTCCCGGGCCTCGCGCGTTCGCTTCGCGCGGGAACCCGGCCCGTCGACGAGATCGTCGTCGTCGACAACGGCGCCGGCCGCGACTCGCTGGCGGCGCTCGACCGCGCCGGCGTGGAGGTCCGCGGGATCGCATCGACGGAGAACCGTGGGTTCGCCGGCGGCTGCAACGACGGCGCCCGGGAGGCGACCGGCGAGATCCTCCTCTTCGTCAACCCGGACGCGCGGGTCGACGGTCGATGCGTCGAGGAGCTGCTCGCCGCCCTCGAGCGCCATCCGAACGCGGCGATCGCCGGAGCGCAGATCCTGCTCGAGGACGGCGTCACGACGAACGCCGGCGAGAACCCCGTGCACCCGACCTGCCTCTCCTGGGCCGGTCGCCTCGGCGAACCGGCGGAGCGGGGACCGGCCCGTCTCGCCCTCGCCATCTCGGGCGCCGGCTTCGCCGTCCGGCGCACGGCCTGGGAGGATCTCGGCGGCTTCCGGGACGCGTTCTTCCTCTACTGCGAGGACACGGACCTGTGCCTCCGGGCCGGACTCGCGGGAGCGGACGTCCTCTTCGTTCCGGACGCGCGCGTGCTCCACGACTACGCGTTCGAGAAGCCGGCGAAGTGGCGCTACCTGGAGCGCAACCGCACCACGATCGTCCTCACCGTGTATCGCGGGCGGACGCTCCTCGTCCTCGCCCCGCTCCTCGTCGCGACGGAGCTGGCGATCCTCGTCTCCGCCGTCCGCCAGGGATTCGTCCGGGAGAAGCTCGCCGCCTACGCCGACCTCCTGCGCGCGGGCGGCCGCCTGCGGCGCGAGCGGGCCCTGATCCAGTCGCGCCGCGTCCGCGACGACCGCTGGCTCCTCCGGCGCATGCGCTGGACGATCGACTCCCCTGTCCTCGCCGGGGCGCTCGCGCGCACCTCGGCGCCCGCCCTCCGCGCCTACGGCATCGTCGCGCGGCGTCTCGTCTAGGCGCGAAGCTCCGCGTCGAAGCGGTCGCGGAGGCGGACGACCACGAGGTCGCGCACCGCCGACGCCTCGTCCTCGGTGAGCGTGCGATGGGGATCCTGGAAGGTGAGGCGGAGCGCCAGGGAGACGCGGTCGGGGCCGAGCCGTTCGGGATCCCGATAGACGTCGAAGACCCGGGCGTCGACGAGGAGCGGGACGCCGGCCTCGAGAGCGGCGGAGACGACGTCCGCTGCGATGACCGTCCTCGGCAGCACGACGGCGATGTCCTGGCGCACCGGCGGCTGGTCGGGCACCGCCCGTGCCGTCGTCAACGGCTCGGCGCGGTCGAGCACGCGGCCGAGGTCGAGCTCGCAGACGGCGATCCGACCGAGATCGAGGTCGAAGCGCTCCGCGACCCGCGGGTGGAGCTCTCCGAGCTCGCCGACCACCTCGCCGGCGACGAGCACGCGGGCCGCGCGACCGGGGTGCAGGTGCGTCGCGGTCGCCGGCTCGAGGCGCGCGTAGGCGAAGGACACGCCGAGCCGGCTGCCGAGACGGTCGAGGAGCCCGCGGACGAGGAAGATGTCGGCCGGTGGGCCCTCGCCGATCCACGCCGACCCGCCGAGGCGTCCGCTGAGGCAGATCGCGAGCGTCGTCGGCTCGTCGGGGAGCTCCCGGCCGGGAACGGGGCGGTACGTGCGGGCGATCTCGAAGACCGAGAGGTCACGGCGGCCGCGCGCCTGATTGGCGGCCAGCACCTCAGCAGGTGCGGGACGATCGTCGTCCGCAGGTCGGCGTACTCGGCGGAGAGGGGATTGCGCGGCCGGAGGACCGCCCGCCGGGGATCGTCCGCCGCCAGCCCGTAGCGGTCGGCTGCGTCGGCCGGCGCGAAGCTCGTGGTCACCGCCTCCTGGAGGCCCAGTCCGGCCAGCTGGTCGGCGGTCCGCCGGAGGAGGCTCTGGGCCGGGGTCAGCCGGCCCTGGCCGACGAGCCGCGGCATCCGCGAGGGGATCGTCTGGAAGCCGACCACCCGGCCCACCTCCTCGACGAGGTCGATCTCCCGCGTCACGTCGTCCCGCCGCTGGCCCGGGACCCGGACGTGGATCTCTTCCGCCTCCTGGCGCGGCTCGAAGCCCAGCGCGTCGAGGATGCGCACGCTCTCCGACGCCTCCACCTCGACGCCCAGCACCTCGCCGACCCGGGCGGGCCGGAGCGTCAGGCGCTGCCGGTCGGCGGTCACGGCGCGTGCGTCGAGGAAGCCGGGAACGAGCCGCGCACCCGCGTGCTCCACGAGGAGCGCGGTCGCCCAGGCGGAGGCCGGCGCCGCCAGCTCGGGGTCCACGCCCTTCTCGAAGCGCGCCGACGCCTCGCTCCGCAGGCCGAGGTCTTGGCTCGTGCGGAGGATGCCGGTCCGCTCGAAGTTCGCCGCCTCGAGGACGAGCGTGCTCGTGTCGGGAGCGATCTCGGAGAGCTCGCCCCCCATGATCCCGGCCAGCCCGTTCGGCCCCTCGGCATCGGCGATCACGAGCATGGAGGGGTCGAGCCTCCGGTCGCGACCGTCCAGGGTCGTCAGCCGCTCGTCAGCACGAGCCCGGCGGACGGCGAGCAGGCCGCCGCGGATCCTCCGCGCGTCGTAGGCGTGCAGCGGCTGGCCCGAGGCGAGCATCACGTAGTTGGTGATGTCGACGACGTTCGAGATCGGCCGCATCCCCGCCGCGGCGAGCCGCTGGCGCATCCGCAGCGGCGCGTCGCCGACCCGCACGTCCTGGAGGACGCGGGCGGTGAACCGAGCGCAGCGGTCGGGTGCGTCGATCCTGACGGCGACCGTTTCCGACGCCTCGCCGTCGCCGGTGGCCGGCGGCAGCGCGTCGGGGAGCGGTCGCAGCTCCGCGCGGAACACCGTCGCCACCTCACGGGCGACGCCGTGGATCGACTGGCAGTCGCCGCGGTTCGAGGTCAGCGCCAGCACGAGGACCGTCTCGGAGAGGGCGAAGAGCTCGTCGAGCGGCATCCCCGGCTCCCCCACCTCCTCGGGCAGCGTGAGGATCCCCGCGTGCTCGTCGGAGATCTGCAGCTCCCGCTCCGAGAGCATCATCCCGTCCGAGACCTCGCCCCGCAGCTTCGCCCGCTTCAGCCGCTCGCCGGAGCCGGGGAGGCGGGCGCCGGGCAGCACGACGGCGACCGTGTCGCCGACGGCGAAGTTGGCCGCCCCGCAGACGATCTGCCGCGGATCCGCCTCCCCCACGTCGACGCGGCAGAGCCGCAGACGGTCGGCGTTCGGGTGCTGGACGAAGTCGACGACCCGGCCGACCCGGTAGAGGTCGCGGTTGCCGTCGACGTCGGGGGCGCCGAGCCGCTCGATCGCCTCGACCTCCGTGCCGGAGAAGACGAGGCGCTCGGCGATCTCCTCGGGCGACGCGTCGACGTCGACGTAGTCGCGCAGCCATGACAGGGGGATCCTCACGCGGCGAACTGCTCCAGGAGGCGGACGTCGTTGCCGTAGAGGAGCCGGATGTCCTCGATCCCGTGGCGCAGCATGGCCGTCCGCTCGATCCCGAGCCCGAAGGCGAAGCCCGAGTACCGCTCCGGGTCATAGCCCGGGACGAACGCGAGCACGTTCGGGTCGATCATCCCGGCGCCGAGGAGCTCGATCCACCCCGTCTGCTTGCAGACCCGGCAGCCGCGACCGTCGCAGAGGAAGCAGGCGACGTCGAGCTCGACGGACGGTTCCGTGAACGGGAAGAAGTGGCCGCGGAGGCGCGTCGGTCGGCCCGCCCCGAAGAGGGCCTCGGCGAAGTGCTCGAGCGTCCCCTTGAGGTCGGCGAGGGTCAGGCCCTCGTCGACGGCGATGCCCTCGATCTGATGGAACCCCGCTGAGTGGGTCGCGTCCGGCGTGTCCCGCCGGTAGCACCGCCCGGGCGCGATGGCGTAGAGCGGCGGCGGCTGCGCCTCCATCGCCCGCACTTGCACCGGGGAGGTCTGGGTCCGCAGGCACACCGTGTCGGTGATCCAGATCGTGTCCTGGTCGCCCCGCGACGGGTGCCCAGGCGGCGTGTTCAGGGCGGTGAAGTTGTAGTACTCGGTCTCGACCTCGGGCCCCTCGGCGATCGCGTAGCCGAGGCCGAGGAAGACGTCCTCGATCTCGCGCCGGACGGCGGTGAGGAGGTGGAGGCGCCCCTCGCCGAGCGGCCTTCCGGGCAGGGTGACGTCCACGGCGTCGCTCGCGAGGCGGGCCTCGAGCTCCTCGTCGGCGAGGACGGCGGCGCGGGCGGCGAGCTCGGCCTCGAGCGCTCGCCGCACGTCGTTCAGCGCCTTGCCCGCCGCGCCGCGCTCCTCCGGCGGCAGCGAGCCGACCCCGCGGAGCGCCAGCGTCAGCGGCGCCGAGCGGCCGAGGATGGCGACCCGCGCCTCCTCCAGCTCCGCCGACGTCGCCGTGCGCCCGATGGCCTCTCGCCCCTCGGCGGCGATCCTCTCGAAGTCGATGCCCATCTCCGGAGCAGTCTAGGAAGCCGGCGGTGGGCGAGACGACGGTCGCCGACGAGCGGCGGCGGCGCCCGCTTCCGTGGCCTAGGATCCGCGCGTGTCGGGCGGCCCGTACGAGGCGATCGCGGGCGTCTACGACGTCTGGTGCGCGGAGGTGACGGAGGACGTCGCGTTCTACGTCGAGGCGTGCGCCGGCGCCGCGGGCCCGATCGTCGAGCTCGGCGCGGGCACGGGTCGGATCGCCCTGCCGCTCGCCCGCGCCGGCCACGAGGTGCGCGCCTACGACCTCTCACCGGCGATGCTCGACCGGCTCGCCGCAGGCGCGCGGACGGCTGGCGTCGAGGACCGGATCGAGCTCGTCCTGGCCGATCTCCTGGCGCTCGAGCGCCTGCCGCCGACCGATCGCGTCCTCGCGCCCTTCCGCGTCTTCCTGCACCTGCCCGACGACGCGGCCCGGCTGTCCCTGCTCCGCACGATCGCCGGCGCGCTCTCGCCGGGCGGCCTCCTCGTGTTCGACGTGTTCGAGCCGACCGCCTCCGACATCCGCACCACCCACGATCGCTGGATCGAGCGGGAGTCGGGGGTGCGGGAGCGCGCCCACTGGGACCGGGAGCGTCGCCGCCTGCTCCTCGACGTGTCCTTCCGGGGCCGCTCGACCACGATGGACCTCGCCTGGCTCCCCGGACGCCGCTGGCCCGAGCTCCTCGGCGCGGCGGGCTTCGAGGTCGTCGCCGCCTTCGCCGACTTCGACCGGACCCCGTTCCGCGATCGCCCGGGCGACTCGGTCTGGATCGCCTCGCGCCTGCCCAACGGCTCCGCCGGGCCCGACGGCTCCGCCCGGCCCCACCTCGCTCGGCGGTAGGGTGGAGCGCATGGGCTCCGCGCGCGGTGAGGCTCGGCGACGGCGGGTGCTGGAGGCGTCGGTCGCGGCGATCGCCGAGACCGGCGTCGAGGACCTGACCCTCGCGGACATCGCGACCCGGGCCGGGATGAGCCCGGGTCACATGCTCTACTACTTCGGCAGCAAGGACCGGATCCTCACCGAGACGCTCACGTGGAGCGAGCACGACCTCGCGGCGACCCGCCAGGCGCGGCTGCGCGAGCAGCCGACGGGCCCGGGGGCGCTGCGCTGGTTCGTCGACCTCTACCTGCCCGCAGGGAGCCGGGATCCGCGCTGGAACCTCTGGGCCCAGCTCCTCGCCCGGCCGCCGGCCGATCCGGCCGAGGCGGCCGCGCTGGACGGCCTCTCGGACCTGTGGCGTGCGGACCTGGAGGGGCTTCTGAGCGCGATCGAGGATCGCGGGCGCCGGTCGCGGGCCGCCAGGCAGGCCTGCTACCTGCTCGACGGGATCGCGATGGACCTGATCGCCGGGACGGCCGGGATCGCGCGGCCCGCCGCGGTCGAGCTCGCGGTCGCCGGGATCGAGGCGCTCGCGGCGCCGGAGGCCCGTCAGCCCAGCAGGTAGGTGCCCGAGAACGCGACGGCACCGACGGGCTCGGCGCGGATCGGCTCGCCGTCCAACGTGACCCGCTGTCGGGTGGGATCGACGACGACCTCGCCGAGCCGGTCGTTCCGGACCATCGAGCTCGCCGTCACCTCGCGGCACCCCGCGACGGCGAGGCGCGCCCGCCGGGTCGGCAGCTCGGCGTCGAGCGCGCTCCGGGCGAGGAACGCGGCCGAGAGGATCGCCGGGGCACCGCCGAAGGCACCGACCTGGCCCGCGACCCGGACCGGCTGGGTCAGCATCGTCGTCGCGTTGCCGTCTCCGGACGCCCCGTAGACGGGGAAGCCGGCCTTGAGGACGAGCTCCGGCTTGACGGCGAAGAGGCTCGGGTCCCAGAGCACGACGTCGGCGAGCTTGCCGATCTCGAGCGAGCCGACGTAGTCGCCGACGCCGTGGACGCGGGCAGGGTTGATCGTCACCTTCGCCAGGTAGCGGAGGACGCGCTCGTCGTCGGAGAGCCCGGAGTCCGCCGACGGCTGCCCCTTCATCGCGTCGGCGCACTGGAAGGCGCGGCGGACGACCTCGCCGATCCGGCCCATCCCTTGGGAGTCGGAGCTCAGGATCGGCACGACGCCGAGGTCGTGCAGGACCGATCTCGGCGGCCATCGTCCAGCCGCGGACGCGCTGGTGGAGGATCGCGGCGTCGCCCGGCGAGCGCCACGGGTCGAGCAGGTGGACGGCCGCGACCATGGCGCGGTGCTCGGCCTCGGTGCCGACCGCGAAGGGGATGGTCGGCGTCGTCGAGGAGGTCAGGATGCGCTCACGCCCGGCGAGCTCGAGCAGGTCGGGCGCGTGGCCGCCGCCGACGCCCTCGATGTGGAAGGCGTGGACGACCCGGTCGCCGAACGCGGTCAGCGTGTCGGCGACCGAGAGGCTCTCGTTGAGGCCGTCGGTGTGGATCGCGAGCTGGACGTCCTGGCGGTCGGCGACGTCGAGCGCGCAGCGCATCTGCTCGGGGCCGGCGCCGACGTCCTCGTGGATCTTCAGGCCGCCGCCGCCGGCGCGCAGCGACTGCTCGACGCCCTCGGGCCGCGACGACGAGGCGCGCACCAGCAAGGAGAAGTTGATGGGCACGGTCTCCATCGCCGCCCACGCCGTGCGCAGCGCCCTCGGCGGGGTTGGCGCCGAGGTTCCAGATCGGGCCCCAGTCCTGGAGACCACCGTGGTGACCGACCCGCGAGCGCCGTCTCGGCCACCTGGGGCGAGAGCCAGTGCACGTGGGAGTCCACCACGCCGGGCGTGACGATCATGCCCGCGCGCATCGACGATCGCGGTCTGCGATGTCGAGCACGACGTCGATGCCGTCCATCGTGTCGGGGTTGCCGGCCCGGCCGATCGCGACGATCGCGCCCGCCGCGGACCCCGAGCGCCGCGCGTCGCATGCCCAGCACGGGATCGAGGATGCAGCCCGCCGACCACGGCGACCTCCACGCCGCCGCGCTCCGCCCGCACGCCCAGGCCGTCGCGCTGCGTGCCGCCCCAGCCGGGCACGATCTCGTCGGGCGCCGAGCACATCGTCGCGCTCGGGCGTCACCAGAGGCCGCTGTCGCCCAGGCGGACCGGCCAGCTTCCGGCATCGGCGTACCCCCGCTCGCGAGCCAGCGCGAGCGCCGCCTCCAGCGCGCCGGGCGCGTCCAGCGGGCCGTCCACCAGGCCGCCGTGCCCGCGGATCGATGCGCGCGCCGCCGAACGGCACCAGCCCGGCGGCGGCCGCTCCCGGGCGCGAACACGACCTTCACCCCCGGCGCGATCGCGAGGCGCATCCCCCACGCCCGCCGGCGGTCGAACTCGCAGCGCGCGGTTGGTCTCGAAGAAGTGGAAGTGCGAGGTCACCGCCGACCGGCACGGCGCGCCGTGTTCACGACTCGAGCGCGAGCGCCGGCTCGCCAGCCACTCGGCTCGTCGCGGCTGGCCTCTGCGACCGGCGGCGGCGCCGTCGGCGCGCACCGGCGAGAGAGGACGATCAGCCGGTGGCCGTCGGCGAAGAGCGGCTCGAGCTCGATCGTGCGTCGACCAGCTCGTCCACCCCGTCGAGCACGTCGGCGGGCCGAGAACGCCGTAGGCGCGGCGCTCGACCTCGCGCGTACGACCGGCCGTCGCGCGCCAGCCTCCATCACCTCGTCGGAGATCAGCGCGACCGCCTCGGCCGGCTCAGGCGAAGGCCCCGCGCCCTGGCGCCGCGTGCCAGCTCCCCCGCGAGGAAGACGAGGAGCCGATCCTGCTCTTGCGGCAGCAGTCGCACCCTGCCTCAGCGGACGGGCGGCCCGGCGGGCATCTGCTGGGTTACGCAGCCCGATGCCGCCGCCCAGGTACGCCTGCAGGTGGGTCGGCACGGCGACGACCTCGCGGTCCGGGAAGAGCTCGCGCGAGGAGCCGTGGCCGTCTCGTCCGTCGGGTCGTCCAGCACGGCGCGATGATCCCGCCGTTGACCGGGTAGAAGTTCGTGTACGGGGCGGCGAGCGCTTGCCGTCGATCGGCTCGCGTGAGGGCAGGCAGGGCATCTCGACGATCTCGAGCTTACGTCCGGCGGCGTCGGTCATCCCCTCGAGCATCGACCGGTTGACCCGCATCAGCTCCCAGTTCGGGTTGTTCCGGTCGGGGATGCCCTGGAGAGCAGGATCTGGCCCGGCCGGACGAACTGGACGATGTTGTCCGAGTGGCCGTCGGTGCCAGCTCGGCCCATGTCCTCGGCCAGGCCGTGCGGCAGCCAGATCACCTTCTCGACGCCCAGGTAGTCGCGGAGGACGGCCTCCGACCTCCTCCTTCGAGGTTCCCGGGTTGCGGTTGGGGTTCAGGAGCACCGACTCGGTGGTGATGATGGTGCCCTCGCCGTCGGTGGCGATCCCTCCGCCCTCGGCGATGATCGGCGCGACGTAGCTGCGCAGCCGCCCAGGCGCTCGGCGACCGGCCGGCGACGGCCGCGTCCTTGTCCCAGGCGTGACTTGCCGCCCCAGGCGTTGAAGCCGAACTGCGTCATCGCGACCTCTGCCGGCGCCGTCGACGACGCCGATCGGCCCGAGTCGCGGATCCAGCCGTCGTCGATCGGCAGCTCGAGGAGCTCGATCCCGGGACCGCGGTGATCGCGGGCGACGGATGCGGCCTCCGGGGTGACGATCATGGTCAGGGGCTCGAAGCGGGCGATCGTGCGGGCGACCGCCGCCCACTCGGCCCGTGCCCGCTCCTCGTGCCCGCCGAAGAGGTCGTCACGGACGGGCCAGGCCATCAACGTGCGCTCGTGGGGGCAGGAGCGGATCGGCATGCGGAAGCCATCGGCGCGTGGAGTGGTCATCGTTCTAGAATAGCATTCTAGAACGCGGATCCGCGGGCGCTCGGGCGCGGCGGCGCCGTGCCGCCTCCCAGAGGGCGATCGTCCCGGCGGAGCCGGCGTTCAGCGACTCGACGGACCCGCTCTGGGGGATCGCGGCGACCTCGGCGCGGGCGAGCACCTCCCCCGGAACCCCCGCCCGCTCCGCGCCGACGACGATGGTCAGCGGCGGCGAGAGGTCGACGTCGAGCAGGCTGACGGAGGCGGCGCCGTCGAGCGCGACGACCCGTCCGCCGGCGAGCGCGCGCGCGAGGTCGTCCACCGGCCGGAGTGGGACGGCGAAGATGCCGCCCATCGAGGCGCGGACCGCCCGGGGGCCGAGCGGATCCGCACAGCCCGGCCCGAGGACCACCTCGCGCGCGCCGAAGGCCGCGGCCGAGCGCACGAGCGTGCCGACGTTCCCGGGATCGGCGAGACCGGCCAGGGCCAGCGTGGGGCCGGCCGCCCCCGAGCGCTCCGCCGGAAGCTCCGTCCGGCGGTAGACGCCGATCACGTCGGACCCCTGCCGGACGGACGCCAGCTCGTCGAGCAGGTCGGCGCGTACCGGCGTGGCGCTCTCGGCGAGGACGACGAGGGACGGCGGGAGCGCCGCCCCGGCGCGCAGGAAGAGATCCACCGGTCGCTGCCCCGAGGCGAGGGCGGCGGCGACGAGGTCCTCGCCCTCGGCGAGGAAGAGGCCGCTCAGCTGCCGGGCGCGCCGGCGCGCCAGCGAGCGGGCGCGCTTCAAGCGCTCGTTCTGCCGGCTCTCGATCACGGCGGGCCGGCGGCTCGGCGCCCGGCGCTCCATTCGCTCCGCAGGATCGCGAACACGAGCTCGTCCGTCCATTCGCCCTTGACGAACTCGTTCTCCACGAAGTGGGCCTCCTGGCGGAGGCCGAGGCGGGCGAGCAGGCGTGCCGAGGCGAGGTTCCGGGCGTCGCAGCGCCCGATCACCCGGTGCAGATCGAGGTTCTCGAAGGCGAGGTCGAGGACCGCCCCAGCGGCCTCCGTCGCGAGGCCGCGCCCCCGGTACGCGGGGTCGGTGACGAAGCCGATCTCGGCGAGCCCGTTCTGTTCGCTGCGATAGACGAGGCTCACGTCACCGATGAACGCGCCGCCGTCGGCGAGGATCATCGCGACCCCGAACTGGTCGCCCTCGGCCTCGAGGGCGGTGGCCCCGGAGCGATGCCGTACGGCGTCGAGCGCGTCCTCCGCGGTCATCACGTCCGTGTAGAGGTAGCGGACGACCGACGGGTGCGCGTGGATCGCGGCCAGGGCGTCCGCGTCCTCCTCGAGGAACGGGCGGAGCAGCAGGCGCTCGGTGACGATCGGGAACTCGGGTCTCAGCATCGTTGCGTTCACGGCCCGCGACCGGGCCGGCCATCCCGCCTCCGGGGAGAGCGGGACCGCCGCTGGTCCGGCACGGCCGTCCTTGGCCGGGCGCGCGGTCAGGCCTTCGCGAGAGCCTGCTTGGCGGCGCCGGCGAGGGCCTCGAAGGCGACGGCGTCGTGGACGGCGATGTCCGCGAGGACCTTGCGGTCGACGGCGATCTCCGCCTGCTTGAGGCCGTGCATGAACTGGGAGTAGGAGAGGTCGTGCTGGCGGGCGGCAGCGTTGATCCGGATGATCCACAGCTTCCGGAAGTCCCGCTTGCGGACCCGCCGGTCCCGGAAGGCGTAGTTGCCCGACTTGAGGACCTGCTCCTTGGCCCTCCGGTAGACCTTGGACTTGAGGCCCCAGTAGCCGGAGGCCTGCTCGAGGACGACGCGGCGCTTCTTGTGCGCGTGGACGGATCGCTTGACGCGAGGCATGTGTCTTCAGTCTCCTCTAGCTCAGCGCTTGCCCAGAAGGCGGAGGGCCGACTTGTGGTCGGCCTTGGCGAGGGGCTGGTCCTGCGACAGCTTGCGCCGGCGCTTGGGGCTCATCTTGCCGCGCAGATGGGCCTCCATCGCCTGCCGGCGCTTGATCTTGCCGCTCGCCGTGATCTTCATCCGCTTCTTCGCGGACGAGTGGGTCTTCACCTTGGGCATGTCGCCTTCTTCGTTCTTCGGGTGCAGCCTACGCCGGGGTGGTCGGCGATTCGGCTTCGGTCGTCGTGGTCGGGACGGGCGCCGCCTCGCGCTTCCGCGCGCGGCTCGCCCTGGGCTTCGGCGCCGTCGGCGGGGTGGCTGCCGGGTCCGGAGCGGTCGTGGCGGTCGCCGTCGCTGGAGCAGCTGGAGCGGCTGGTTCGATCGGGACGGCGCCGCCGGCGTGCGCCTCGTCGGCCTCGATCGATTCCGGGGGCTCGCCACCGGCATCCGGCGTGGTGGCCGGACGACTCTCGGGCTCCGCGACGGCGGTTGCGGCGCCGCCGTCACGCGCCCCCAGTCGGGCCTGCCGGCGCTGTCGCGGCACGGGCTTGGGCACCTCGACCGGCTCGATCTCGGGCTCGTCCGTCTCCGCCTTGCGGACCGGAGCGAGCAGCATCGTCATGTTCCGCCCGTCGAGGAGCGGCTGCGCCTCGATGGTGGCCAGGTCCTTGACGTCCTCGGCGAGCCGGAGGAGGAGCATCTGGCCCCTCTCCGGGTGGGTGGTCTCGCGGCCCCGGAACATGATCGTCACCTTGACCTTGTCCCGGTTCTTGAGGAAGCGGATGACGTGACCGCGCTTCGTCTCGTAGTCGTGCTGGCCGACCTTGGGCCGGAGCTTGATCTCCTTGATGACGATCACGTTCTGATGGCGCCGCGCGAGCTTCGCCTTCTGCTCCTGCTCGTACTTGTACTTGGAGTGGTCCATCACCCGGCAGACCGGCGGACGCGCGTCCGGTGCGACCTCGACGAGGTCCAGGTTCAGGTTCCAGGCGTACTCGAGCGCCTCGTCGCGGCTCTTGATCCCGATCTGCTCGCCGTCGGCGCCGATCAGCCGGACCTGCGGCACGCGGATCGCCTCGTTGACCCGGGTCCGCGGCTCCTCGGGGAGCCGTTCGGGGCCTCGACGGGGCCTCAAGAGCGGATTTCCATGTTCAGTGCGTGTCCTCCTACGGATGTGCGGGGAATCGGCGGCGACCACCCGGTCCGTCGAAGGCCCGGAGGGCGATGCCCGCCCGGGACGCAGATCGATGGAGGAGACCAGGCGCGCCGAGACGGCGGCTGGTGAGGGCGGGTGACCGCGCCTACTTGACCAGGGAAGAATAGCAGGCCCCCGGATCGGGCCGATGTCGGCGACGATCCGGAATTCGGCCGTCCGCCGATCGCCTCTCTCCACGTGCGGCCCGAGCGGCTCGCCCGCCCGTCGTGCGGAACGTCTCGGGCAGCGCCGATCGAGCCGTACAGCATGCCGACGCTCGCCCGCGGGGCACGGCCTCCGCGCTCGGCCCTACCGGCCGGCGTAGGTGCGGGCGTGGTAGCTCTGGTAGTCGGAGCCTGCGCGGATCGCCTCCCACCACGCCCGGTTGTCCCGGAACCAGGCGATCGTTCGGGCCAGGCCGTCCTCGAACGCGACCTCCCGCTCCCAGCCGAGCGCGCGGAGCTTCGAGCAGTCGATCGCGTACCGGCGGTCGTGGCCTGGGCGGTCGGCCACGTGCTCGATCGACGACTCGTCCTTGCCGAGAGCGGCGAGGATGCTCCGCGTCGTCTCGATGTTCGGTACCTCGTGCTCGGCGCCGACGTTGTACGCCTCGCCCGCGGCGCCCTGTTCGAGCGCCACCCGGATCCCCTGGACGTGGTCGCCGACCCAGAGCATCTCGCGGCTCTGCAGGCCGTCGCCGTAGACGGGGACCTTCTTGCCGTCGAGCAGGTTGGTGATGAAGAGGGGGATCAGCTTCTCGGGGAACTGGCGCGGCCCGTACGTGTTCGACCCCCGCGTGACCGAGGCGTCGAGGCCGTAGGTCCGGACGTACGAGAAGACGAGGAGGTCGGCGGCCGCCTTGGACGCCGAGTACGGGCTCGAGCCGTGGAGCGGGTCGCCCTCCAGGGAGCGGCGGGGCGCCTCGACGTCCCCGTAGACCTCGTCGGTCGACACCTGGACGAAGCGGAGCTCGCGGCGCCGCGCCTCGTCGAGCAGGCGCTTGACCCCGAGGACGTTCGTCGTCAGGAACTCGTCGCCGCCCTCGATCGAGCGGTCGACGTGCGTCTCGGCGGCGACGTTGACGATCGCGTCGGCGTCGGCGGCCGCCTTCGAAACCGTCGGCGCGTCGCGGATGTCGCCGTGGACGAAGCGGTAGCCGGGTGCGTCCTCCACGTCGGCGAGGTTCTCCGGGCGGCCGGCGTAGGTCAGCGCGTCGAGATTGGTGACCCCGTAGCCGCGGTCGAGCAGGTGCCGGACGAGGTGGCAGCCGATGAACCCGGCGCCGCCGGTGACGAGGATGCGGGAGAGCGCGCGATCGGTCATCGGGGGGCGAACCCTTCGAGGCAGGACGCGACTCCGTCGCGCCACGGTGGCAGGAGCGGGCAGTCCGCGCGTTCGGTCCGGAGGACCGTCGCCATCGGCCGCGGGGCACGGGCCGGGAAGTCCTCCCGCTTCGCCCGCTCGACGCGGCAGTCGAGGTTCGCCAGCCGGACGATCGTGGAGGCGAGCTCGAAGCGGGAGCAGCCGCCGCCGCCGCCCAGGTGGTAGACGCCGGGTGCCGCCCCCCGCTCGAGGAGCTCGAGCGAGGCCGCCGCCAGGTGGCCCGCGTACGTGGGCGAGCCCCACTGGTCGTCGGCGGCCGCGATCACCTCGCGGGTCGAGGCGAGGTCGTACATCAGCCGGACGAAGTTCCGCCCCTCCTCCTCGAAGACCCAGGACGTCCGGACGACGTAGGCGGCGCCGCCGGACGCGAGCGCCTGCTCCTCGCCGGCGAGCTTCGTCCGCCCGTAGGCGGAGATCGGCCGGGTCGGCGAGGATTCGACGTAGCCCTCGACGAGCTCGCCGTCGAACACGTAGTCCGTGGAGTAGGCGACGACGGGCGCCCCGACCCCGGCCGCGGCGCGCGCCACGTTGCCCGTCCCGTCGCCGTTGACGCGGAGGGCGCCGGCCTCGTCGTCCTCGGCGGCGTCGACGTCGGTCCAGGCCGCGCAGTGGAAGACGACGTCCGGGCGGGCCTCCCGGACGGCGGCCACGACCGCCTGCTCGTCGGTCACGTCGAGGGCGGAGCGGGGAAGCCCGACCACCTCGTCGCCCCCGCTCGCCGAGGGCCTGGCAGAGCGCCCGTCCAACCTGCCCCCCGGCCCCCGTGACGAGCGCGCGGACCGCCGGCCGCGCCGTCTCGTCAGGCATGGCGGTCCCCCGGATCGGCCGGTTCCCGGCGCACGAGGTCACGGGCCGAGAGGATCGGCTCGTCGGTCTGCCAGAGGTGGCGGACGCGCTCGTCCGACCACGGGAAGTTGTGCTCGTCCGGCTGGGCCGGGTCGTACTCGTGGGTGACGTTGTAGACGAAGAGGCAGTCGGTCAGCGCCTCGTAACCGTGCGCGATCGTCCCGGGGATGTAGACGCCGGCGGGGTTCGCCTCGCCGATGTCGTAGCTCCAGGCGGCGCCCTCGGTCGCCGATCCCGGCCGGCGATCGAAGAGCACCACCCGGACCAT
This sequence comes from uncultured Thermoleophilia bacterium, assembly GCA_963800515.1. Classification (GTDB taxonomy): domain Bacteria; phylum Actinomycetota; class Thermoleophilia; order Gaiellales; family F1-60-MAGs149; genus CAWDBC01. The sequence continues at coordinate 22,844 of CAWDBC010000012.1, read as the reverse complement.
CCCCTCGACGCAGAAGAAGAGGTCGTCCTGGCCGAGCTCGTGGTAGTGGAGCCCGCGGATCACGCCGCGCCGCGAGCGGACGATGTTCGTCTGCCGGCTCGGCTTGCCGCCGAGCTCGCGGAACCAGCTCTCGCGCCGGAGCTCGAGGAACCAGCCGCGGTCGTCACCCACCGAGCGCAGGGGCACGACCTTCACGCCCTCGATCGGACAGGTCGCGTCGTCGATCTCCGGCACCGTCAGAGCACCTCGATCCGCGAGCCGTCGCCGATCATCAGCCGGTGGGCGGCCGGCCGCAGGGTCGACCGCGTGACCACGCAGGCCTCGCCGATCAGCGAGTCCTCGACGCGCGCCCCGAGATCGAGGATCTTCGCGTGCTCGAGGATGATCGAGTGCTCGATCTCGGCGTGGGAGATCTCGACCCCGTGCGAGATCGCGGTGTAGGGACCGATGTACGCGTCCGCGATCGAGACGTCGGGGCCGACCACCACCGGGCCGCGGATGTGGCAGCGCTCGAGCCGGACCCCGGCCTCGACGACGACGCGGCCGTCGATCCGGACGTCGTCGCCGTAGGTGCCGGTGATCGACCGCTCGATCGTGTCGAGGATCAGCCGGTTCGCCTCCAGGATGTCGTCGAGGCGGCCGGTGTCCTTCCACCAGCCGTGCACGATGTGCGACTCGACCTCGTACCCGGCGTCGATCAGCCCCTGGATGGCGTCGGTGATCTCGAGCTCGCCGCGCCAGGACGGCTGGAGCGCCCGGGCCTGCTCGAAGATGGAGGAGCGGAAGAGGTAGCAGCCGACGAGGGCGAGGTTCGACTGCGGCTCCCGGGGCTTCTCGACCAGGCGGCGGACCCGGCCGTCCGCGTCGAGCTCGGCGATCCCGTAGCTCTGCGGGTCCTCGACCGGCTGCAGGAGGATCATCGCCTCCGCCCCGCCCGCCTGGAACGCCTCGACGAACGCGCGCACGCCGTCGCGGAGGAGGTTGTCGCCGAGGTACATGCAGAACGGCGTGTCGCCGAGGAACGGCTCGGCCGTCAGCACGGCGTGGGCCAGGCCGAGCGGCGCGGACTGCGGGATGTACGTGATCCGCACGTCGAACCGGCTGCCGTCGCCGACGCCGGCGCGGATCTCCTCCTCCGTGTCGCCGACGATGATCCCGATGTCGGTGATCCCCGCCTCGCGCATCGCCTCGATGCCGTAGAAGAGGACCGGCTTGCCGGCGACCGGCACGAGCTGCTTCGCCCGCGTGTGCGTGATGGGCCGCAACCGGGTTCCCTTGCCGCCGGAGAGGATGAGTCCCTTGATGGCCATGCCGGGCGGAGTGTGACCGAGCGCTACCCGGTCACGAGGCGGAGGTCGACCTCCTCGCCCAGCCCGGCGATGACGTCGGCGAGCGACTGGACGCCGAGGTCGCGCCGGCCGAGGCGGCGCACGGCGACCGTGCCCGCCGCCTCCTCGGCGTCGCCGACGACGAGCATGACGGGGCGGCGATCGGCCTCGGCGTCGCGGATCTTGCGACCGACGGACTCCGATCGGCCGTCCACGCGCGTGCGCAGGCCGGCGGCCTCGAGGCGGGACGCGACGTCGTTCGCGTAGCCGAGGTGGCGGTCGGCGATCGGGAGGATCTGCGCCTGGACCGGAGCCAGCCAGAGCGGCCAGGCGCCGGCGAAGTGCTCGATCAGGATCCCCAGGAACCGCTCGAACGAGCCGAGCATCGCACGGTGGATCAGCACGGGCTGATGCTCGGCGTCGTCGGCGCCGGTGTAGGTGAGGCCGAACCGGGCCGGCATGTTGTAGTCGAGCTGGAAGGTGCCGGTCTGCCAGGAGCGGCCGAGCGCGTCCGTCACGTGGGCGTCGATCTTCGGCCCGTAGAACGCCCCGTCGCCCTCGTTGACCGCGTAGTCGAGGCCCGAGGCGTCGAGGACCGCCCGGAGCGCGCCCTCGGCCCGGTCCCACAGGTCGTCCGTCCCGATCCGCTTCTCCGGCCGGGTCGAGAGCTCGAGCCGGTAGGGCATCTCGAACAGGTCGTAGAGGGCGATCGCGAACCGGAGCGCCGCCGCCACCTCGGCCTCGATCTGGTCCTCGGCGCAGAAGATGTGGGCGTCGTCCTGCGTGATGTGGCGGACGCGCATCAGGCCGTGCAGGGTCCCGGACGGCTCGTTGCGGTGGACGAGCCCGGCCTCGTTCATCCGGACCGGCAGGTCGCGGTAGCTCCGCCGCTCGCTCCGGTAGAGGACGCAGTGGCCGGGGCAGTTCATCGGCTTGACCGCGAGCGAGTGCTCGTCGTCGGACGTCAGGAACATGTGCTCCTGGTAGTTCGCCCAGTGGCCCGAGGTCTTCCAGAGCTCGTCGGAGAAGATGATCGGCGTCTTCACCTCGCGGTAGCCGCGGGCGCGGTTCTCCCGGCGCCAGTGGTCGAGGAGCGCGTTCCAGACGAGGAGCCCGTCCGGGTGCCAGAACGGCGCGCCCTGCGCCTCCCGGTGCATGGTGAAGAGGCCGAGCTGCGGGCCGAGGCGGCGGTGGTCACGGCGCTTCGCCTCCTCGATCCGCTCGAGGTGCGCCTGCAGCGCGTCCTCGTCGAAGAAGGCCGTCCCGTAGATGCGCGTCAGCTGCGGGCGCGAGGCGTCGCCGCGCCAGTACGCGCCGGCCAGGGAGGTCAGCCGGAAGGCGCGGATCGGCCGCGTGTCCTGCAGGTGCGGCCCGCGGCAGAGGTCGACGAAGCCGTCCTGCTCGTAGAAGGTGATCGGCTCGTCCTCCGGCAGCCCGTCGATCAACTCGACCTTGTAGCCCTCGCCGAGGTCCTCGAAGTGCCTCCGCGCCTCCTCGCGCGACACCTCCCTCCGCGTGTACGGATGCCTTCCGGAGGTCACGATCCGGCGCATCTCGGCCTCGATCCGCGGCAGGTCCTCGTCCGAGATCGGCTCCGGGAACTCGAAGTCGTAGTAGAAGCCGGCGTCGATCGCCGGCCCGATCGTCACCTTGACGCCGGGATAGAGGTGCTGCACCGCCTCGGCGAGGACGTGGGCCGTGGAGTGGCGGAGGATCGGCAGCGCCGCCTCGTCGCCGACGCGGACGACGGAGATCTCGTCGCCGTCGGCGAGGGGCGCACGGAGGTCCCGGAGCGCGCCGTTGACGAGGACGCCCGCCGTGGCCTGCCCCAGTCGCTGCCCGATCGCGGTCGCCGCGTCGAGCCCCGAGGCGCCGTCGGGGAGGTCGAGGAGGTTGCCGTCGGGGAGCGTCACGCGCATGGCCCGATGAGGCTAGCGGACCGGCTCGGACCGCCGTCCGCCCGCCGGCGACCTCCACGAGGACGCCCGGGCGAACGCCGGTACCGTGTCGCAGGTGAGCACGACCGTTCAGGAGGCCCGCGGCCTGACGACCGCGCAGGCCGCCGAGCGGGCGGCCCGCCTCGGCGAGCGCCGAGCGTCGTCGGCGTCGCGCAGCGGCCGGCAGATCGTCCGCGCGAACACGTTCACCCTGGTCAACGGGATCACTCTCGCCTTCCTGATCCTGATCGCCGCCGCGCAGGCGTGGCACGACGCGATCTTCGCGGTCGTGATCGCGATCAACACGCTGATCGGCGTCGCCCAGGAGATCCGGGCGAAGCGCAAGCTCGACAAGCTCGCCCTCCTCGTCGCCCCGCGGGCCCGAGTCCGGCGCGACGGCGAGGTGCGCCAGCTGGCGCCGGAGGACGTCGTGCCCGACGACGTGATCGACCTGCAGCCCGGCGATCAGGTGGTGGCCGACGGCGAGGTCGTCCAGTCGAAGGGCCTCTCGATCGACGAGTCCGTGCTGACCGGCGAGGCGAACCCCGTGCACAAGTCGGCGGGCGACGAGATCCTCTCCGGCTCCTTCTGCTCGTCCGGGGTCGGGGTCTATCGCGTCACGGTGGTCGGCGAGGAGAGCTTCGCGGCGCGGGTGACGGCCGAGGCCCAGACGGAGAAGCAGGACCTCTCCCCGCTCCAGCTCGAGATCAACCGGCTGCTCCGCCTCTGCCTGTTCGTGATGGTGCCGCTCGGCTGCATCCTCATCGGCGCCCTGTACGTCCACGGCACGAGCTTCCGCGAGGCCGCTCAGACGGCGACCGCCGGGTTGATCTCGATCGTCCCCGAGGGGCTCGTCCTCCTGACCTCCGTCACGTTCGCGGCCGGCGCGCTCCGGCTCGGGCGCTCCGGCGCCCTGGTCCAGCGGCTCGCGTCGGTGGAGGCGCTCGCGTCGCTCGACACGGTCTGCCTCGACAAGACGGGGACGCTGACCGACGGCTCGCTCGAGCTCGTCGACGTCGTCCCGGCGACCGCCGAGGCCGAGACGGACGCGCGGGCCACCCTCGCCCGGATGGCGAGCGCCGGGTCCGTCCGGTCCGCGACCTCCGACGCGATCGAGGCCGCCCTCGGCAACGCGGGCCGCGAGCACCTCGTCGCGGAGGTCCCCTTCTCCTCGGCCTGGAAGTGGTCGGGGGTGTCGTTCAGCGACGGGGACACGATCGTGCTCGGCGCGCCCGAGGCGCTCGGCGCGGGCGGGTTCGGCGAGGAGATCGCCCGCCGCCAGGCGACCCGCCAGCGCGTGCTCGTCTTCGGACGGGCTCGCGGGCTGCCGGTCGTCGAGGCCGACGCCGAGAGCGCCGACCCGCCCGACGGCTTCCGGCCGCTCGGGCTCGCGGTGCTCGAGGAGCGGATGCGGCCCGAGGCGGCGAGCGTCGTCGCGTTCCTCGAGGACCAGGGCGTGGACGTGAAGATCCTCTCCGGCGACGCGCCGGCGACGGTCGAGGCCGTCGCGCGGGCGGCCGGGTTCTCGAACACGTCGGCGATCGCCGGAGCCGACCTGCCCACGGATCCCGAGGCCCTGGCCGACGTCGCCGAGCGGGTGGCCGTGTTCGGCCGCGTCACGCCCGAGGACAAGCGGGCGCTCGTCGAGGCCCTCCGCTCCCGCGGCCGCTTCGTCGCGATGGTCGGCGACGGCGTCAACGACGTGCCGGCGATGAAGCGGGCCCAGGTCGCGATCTCGTTCGGCCACGGCTCGCCGATCGCGCGCGGCTCGGCCGACATCGTCCTGCTCGAGGGGGACTTCTCGGCCATCCCGTCGGGCATCCGCGAGGGCCGGCGGATCCTCGCCAACATCCGCCGGGTCGCCAAGCTCTTCGTGGTCAAGTCCGCCTTCGCGGCCACCCTGATCCTGACGGTCGGCGTGGCGGGCGCCGCCTATCCGCTGCTGCCGCGCCACCTGTCGCTCGCCGCCCTCTTCACCGTCGGCATCCCCGCCTTCGCCCTCGCCCTCGCGCCGAACACCGGTGAGGACCCCTCGGAGACCTCGTTCGTCCGCGACCTCCTCCGCTTCTCGATCCCGGCGGGGGTCGTCTCCGCGCTCGCGGTCCTCGCGAGCTACGGGGCGACGAAGTCGCTGCCGCACCGCACGATCGCCGACGCCCGCTCCGTCTCCCTCCTCGTGCTGGTCCTGACGGGGCTCTACCTCGTCCTGCTCCTCGAGGACGAGGCGATGGCGCAGTCCCGGGTCCGGGCGAGCGGCGTCATCGTGCTGATGGCCGCGCTGCTCGCGGGCCTCATCCTGGCGCTCTCCGCACCGACGCTGCGCTCCTTCTTCGCCGTCACCTCGATGGGCGTGCCGGAGGTCCTCCTCGCCGTCCTCGGCGCCGTCTTCGCCGTCGGCGCGCTCGGGCTCCTCGGCTTCCCGGCGCCGCTCGTCGTCCGCCGGTTCCTGCGACGGGCGACGCCCAGCCTGTCCTGAGCCGGGCAGGCGCCCGGCGGCCGCGCCGCAGCCTCTATCGCGCCCGCCGGGGATCGGGTACCTTCTCGGCCAAATCCATAAGGAGCGCCAATGCCCGACGATAAGCAGCAGCCTCAGCGGCCGGAGACGATGGCGCTCCACAGCGGCCAGACGCCGGATCCGACCACGAACGCGCGGGCCGTCCCGATCTACCAGACGACGTCCTACGTCTTCGACGACGCCCAGCACGCCCAGGATCTCTTCGCCCTCGCCGTCCCGGGCAACATCTACACGCGCATCATGAACCCGACCTCCAACGTGCTGGAGGAGCGGATCGCCGCGCTCGAAGGCGGCATCGCGGCGCTCGCCCTCGCCTCCGGGCAGGCCGCCGTCCTCTACTCGGTGCTCAACGTCAGCCGGGCCGGCGACAACATCGTCTCCGTCTCCACCCTCTACGGCGGCACGTACAACCTGTTCGCCCACACGCTCCCCCAGTACGGGATCGAGGTCCGGTTCGTCGATCCGGACACCCCGGAGGCCCTCGCCGAGCACGTCGACGGAAAGACGCGCCTCGTCTTCGTGGAGACGATCGGCAACCCGCGACTGAACGTCGTCGACATCGAGGCGTGGGCCGTGGCGGCGCACGCCCACGGCCTGCCGCTGATCGTCGACAACACCGTCCCGACGCCCATCCTCTGCCGGCCCTTCTCGCTCGGGGCGGACGTCGTCGTCCACTCGGCGACGAAGTTCATCGGCGGCCACGGCACCTCCATCGGCGGCCTCCTCGTCGACGCCGGCAGCTTCGACTGGGTCGCCAACGGCGACCGCTTCCCGGGCCTGACGAAGCCGGACCCGTCGTACCACGGCGTCGTCTGGGCGGACGCCCTCGGCCCGGCGGCGTACATCGGCCGGGCGCGCACCGTCTGCCTCCGCAACATGGGAGCCGCGCTCTCGCCGTTCAACGCCTTCCTGTTCCTCCAGGGGATCGAGACGCTGCCGCTGCGGATGGAGCGCCACTCCGAGAACGCGCTCGCCGTCGCGCGCCATCTGGAGGAGCACGACGCCGTCGACTGGGTGTCCTACCCGGGCCTCGAGAGCTCCCCCGACCACGAGGTCGCCTCCCGCGTCCTGACCGGCGGCGCGGGCGCGCTCGTGACCTTCGGGGTCAAGGGCGGACGCGAGGCCGGCCGGCGCCTGATCGACGGCCTGCGCCTCTTCTCGCACCTGGCCAACATCGGCGACGCGAAGTCGCTCGCGATCCATCCCGCCTCCACCACCCACTCCCAGCTGAACGACGGCGAGCTGGAGGTCGCCGGCGTGACCCAGGACCTCGTGCGCCTCTCGGTCGGGATCGAGCACGTCGACGACCTGACGGCGGACCTCGACCAGGCCCTCGCCGGGGCGCGCGAGGCGGTCCACGCCTGACGCCGGGCCTCGGAGCGGTCGCGACGGAGCGGGTCGTCCTGTTCGATCGGGACGATCCGCTCCGTCTCGACTCCGGCGTCCGGCTCGCGCCCGTCGAGGTCGCGTACGAGACCTACGGCACGCTGGACGCCCGGGGCTCGAACGCCGTGTACGTCTGCCACGCGCTGACCGGGGACGCCCACGCGGCGGGCCACCACGGCGATCCCCGGCGGCGCGGCTGGTGGGACAACCTGATCGGCCCGGGGCGCCCACTCGACACGGACCGCCTCTACGTCGTCTGCTCGAACATCCTCGGCGGCTGCCAGGGGACGACGGGTCCGGGGTCGACCGACCCCGCCACCGGCCGACCCTACGGCCTGCGCTTCCCCCTCCTCTCCGTCCCCGACCTCGTCGCCGTCCACCGGGCGCTCGTCCGCCATCTCGGGGTCGGCCGCCTCCGCGCGGCGATCGGCGGCTCGCTCGGCGGGATGCAGGTCCTGCAGTGGGCGCTCGACCACCCCGGCGAGCTCGACGGGGCGATCGTGATCGCCGCCTCGGCCCGTCTCTCCGCCCAGAACATCGCCTTCTCCGCCGTGGCCCGCGAGGCGATCATGCGCGACCCCGACTTCGCCGGCGGCGACTACGCCGTCGCCGGCGTCCGGCCCGATCGCGGCCTGGCGCTCGCGCGCATGGTCGGCCATATCACCTACCTCTCGGAGGAGGCGATGCGCGAGAAGTTCGGCCGCCGGGTCCAGGACGGCGACCAGCCCGGCCGGGGCTTCGAGATCGACTTCGCCGTCGAGAGCTACCTCCGCCACCAGGGGGAGTCGTTCGTCGACCGGTTCGACGCGAACACCTACCTCTACCTGACGCGGGTGATGGACTACTTCGACCCGTTCGGGGATCCGCTCGCGACGTCCGCTCGCCTGGCCGCGGCGGACGCCCGCTTCCTCGTCCTCTCGTTCGACTCGGACTGGCGCTTCTCCACCGAGCACGCCCGGGAGATCGTCGACACGCTGCAGGCGGCGCGTCTGCCCGTCACGTTCCGGGAGATCTCGGCGCCGCACGGCCACGACTCGTTCCTCCTCGAGGTGCCGGAGTACCACCGCACGATCGCTGGCTTCCTCGATCACCTCGCCTCGCCGGCGCGCTGATGCGGCCGGATCTCGACCTCCTCGCCGGGCTCGTCGACGCCGGCTCGCACGTGCTCGACCTCGGCTGCGGCGACGGCGCACTGCTCGGCCGGCTGATCGGCGGGCACCGCTGCACGGGGTACGGCATCGAGCGCTCGAGCGAGGGCTTCCACGCCTGCCTGGCCCGCGGCGTGCCGGTGATCCAGGGCGAGCTCGAGCCGGAGCTGGAGCGGATCGGCGACGGCGTCTTCGACCTCGCGATCCTCTCCCTGACGCTGCAGGCGACGGAGCGGCCGGCGTTCGTCCTCGGCGAGATGCGGCGGATCGCCCGGCGAGCGATCGTGTCCCTCCCGAACCTCGGCCACTGGCACCACCGGGGCGAGCTCGCCGTCCGGGGGCGGATGCCGCTCGGCGGCTCGCTGCCCTATGCCTGGCACGAGACGCCGAACATCCATCCGTGCACGCTCCGCGACTTCGAGGACCTGGCCCGCGGGCTCGACGTGCGGGTGATCCGCCGCCTGCTGCTGTCCCGCGGTGGGCGCGTCGCCCGGGTCGCGGCCGGGTGGCGTCCGAACCTCCTCGCCACGGCCGCCGTCTACCTGCTCGAGCCGTCGTCCCGACCGGCGCCAGGGCCGTGACCGCGGCCGGCGCCCGTCGCTGCCCACCGGCCGCCGATCGGCTCGGTCAACTCAGGCGGGGTTCGCCGCCTCGACCCGAACCCTCCGCCCCTTGATCTCCCGGGGCTCGTCGGAGGCGAGCACCGCCTCGGCGAAGGCGGGCTCGGCCGTGACGAACGAGAACGTCCCCCGGACGTCGATCGCGCGGATCGGATCCTCGCCGTCGCCGGGCTCCGGATTGCCCGTCAGCAGCTCGCGGATCTCCCGGGTCCGCACGCGGTGCGTGCGTCCCGCACCGATGTAGAGCCTCGCTCCGTCGGGTCCGCCCGTCGCGGGCCGCGGCGGCTTGCGCGAGCGCTGCCGGGAGGCGCGCTCGTCCCCGGCCGGCTCCTCGTCGGCGACGACATCCCCGTCTGACGGGCTCCCCGCCACGGCGCCCGGAGGGGCCCACTCGGGGATCGACATCCGGATCAGGGCGAGGATCGCCTCCAGCTTGCGCTCCTCCTTCTTCGAGACGAAGGAGATCGCGCGGCCCTCCTGCTCGGCCCGGCCGGTCCGGCCGATCCGGTGGATGTAGACCTCCGGCTCGTCGGGCAGCTCGACGTTGATCACGTGCGTGACGTGGGAGACGTCGAGCCCGCGGGACGCGACGTCCGTCGCGACGAGCAGCGGCACCCTGCCGTCGCGGAACGCGATCATCACCGAGTCGCGCTGGCCCTGGGTCATGTCGCCGTGGAGCTGGCGGACGCGGTGGCCGCGCGCGGCGAGCTCGTCGGTGAGCCGGGAGGCGCCGATCTTCGTGCGCGCGAAGAGGATGGCGCACGACGGCCGCTCGGCCCGCAGGACCTCCTCCAGGCGGTCGAGCCGGGCCCGGGGCTCGACGTGGACGAGGAACTGCTCGATCTTCTCGAGCGTCGGGCGCTCCGGCGTCACCACGACGAGCTCGGGCGCGTGCAGCTCCTCTTCGGCGAGCCGGCGGATCGGCTCGGGCATCGTCGCCGAGAAGAGCGCCGTCTGCTTGCCCCACGGCGTCCGCTTGAGGATGTCGCGGATGTCGTCGATGAAGCCCATCGAGAGCATCTCGTCGGCCTCGTCGAGGACGACCATCCGCGTGTCGGAGAGGATCAGGCGGCCTCGCCCGAGAAGGTCGAGCACCCGGCCGGGGGTCCCGACGACGACCTGCGGACCGCGCGACAGGCGCTCCATCTGCTCGCGGATCGGGGCGCCGCCGTAGACCGGCACCACCTCGACCCCGTCCAGGTACTTGGCGAACCCGCGGCCGGCGTCGGCGACCTGGATCGCCAGCTCCCGCGTCGGGCAGAGCACGAGCGCCTGCAGGTCGGAGGACTCCGGGTCGACGCGATCGAGGATCGGCAGCATGAACGCCGCCGTCTTGCCGGTGCCGGTCTGCGCCTGGCCGACGACGTCCTTGTCCTCGAGCAGGTAGGTGATCGTGCCGGTCTGGATCGGGGTCGGGGTCTCGTAGCCCAGATCCTCGAGCGCTCGCATCAGCGGCTCGGAGAGGTCGAAATCGATGAAGCGCACGGGCGCGGTTGCCTTTCGGTCGTTCGGGAGAAGCGACAACGCTCATCCTCCACGCACCGACGGGCGCACCTGCGAGCATTGCCGGCCCTGCATCGGGCCCGGGATGCACGCGCATCCCCGCCCCTACAGTCTACGCGGCGTCCGTCGCGGCGCGGACGAGCGCCGACAGGGCGTCGTGGAGGCGTGGCCCGGAGGCGACGACGAGCGGCGGCTCGAACGGGGACGGGAAGAGCCCCGCCACGCCTCCGGCCTCGGCGACGAGCATCATCCCGGCGGCGCGGTCCCACTCGTTCAGGCCGAGCTCGTAGAACCCGTCAAGGCGGCCGGAGGCGACCCAGGCGAGGTCGAGGGCCGCCGAGCCGCCGCGCCGGATGTCGCGGACCCGCGGGATCACCTCGAGGGCGGCGACGGCCTGGCGCCGGCGACCCTCCGCCGCGTAGCTGAAGCCCGTCGAGACGAGCGCCTGGTCGAGGGTCGCGACGGCCGAGACGGCGATCGGCAGGCCGTTCCGCGTCGCCCCCCGCCCCCGGGCCGCGCGATAGAGCTCGTCGCGGAGCGGGTCGTAGATCGCGGCCGCCAGGTAGCCGTCCGCATCCCGGCAGGCGATGGAGACGCACCAGCTCGGGTAGCCGTAGAGGAAGTTCGTGGTGCCGTCGAGGGGATCGACGACCCAGGTGATCCCCGATCGCGAGGGCCGATCGGCGCCCTCCTCCCCCACGACGCCGTCGTCGGCGCGCTCGCTGGCGAGCCGGCTGACGATCAGCGCCTCGGCGCTGCGGTCGGCCTCGGAGACCATGTCGGTCGCGCTCGACTTCGTCTCGATCGCGGAGACGCCGGCGACGGAGAAGCGCAGGAGCGTCGCGCCGGCCTCGCGGGCCAGGGACTCGGCGAGGAGGGCCAGGGACTCGGCGAGGAGGGCCAGGTCGGAGCTCACCTCGCTACCGTAGGGGAGGTCAGGAGGCGTCGCGCAGGGTCTCGAGCACCCGCCGGAGGTCGGCGGTGCCCTGACCGTCCGGAGCGAAGTGGCGCTCCTCCAGGGCGTCGACGAGCGGCGAGGCGCTCGCGACGGTGTCGGTTCCGGCGGCCGTGAGGACGATCCGGCGGGCCCGCCGGTCGGCCGGATCGACCCCACGGACGATCAGCCCGCGCTGCTCCAGCGCTCGCAGGACCTGCGACGTCATCATCGTGTCGGTGCCCGCCTCCTGGGCGAGGATCACCTGGCTCGGCGGGCGACGGTGCGCGCGATCGTAGGCCAGCGCGGATGAGAGGAGCGCATACTGAACGGGGGTGAGGGCGACCGGCGCGAGCGCCGCCGTCAGCTCCCGCTGCCAGCGGAGGGCGGCGTTCCACAGCGCGAAGCCGGTTCGCGCGAGCGCAGGGGGATCGTGGGTCGCCTCCGCCACCTTCCGCACATTGTATGTACGCATTGCTTCGCCCGCAAGGAGCGGACCGGAGCCTCCACTGGAGTTTCACGGTTCCGAGGTCAACCGTCGACTGGAGGAAGAGCCGGCTCCACCTCCTCCCGCGCCCGCCGTTCGGCCTCCCCGACCGTTCCGCCGCTTCGCTACATTCCACGGGCCCGAGGGCGGTTAGCTCAGTTGGTAGAGCACCAGCTCGACAAGCTGGGGGTCACTGGTTCGAGCCCAGTACCGCCCACCTGACGAAGGAGCCGAGGCGCCGGCGAGAGCGGGAGCCTCGGCTCTTCCGTCTCGCGGCGTCCGCCCCGCTCCGGACGAGGCTGCGCTCCGGCGAGCACGCATTCACGCTTCATGCCCGGTCAACCGGACCACGAGGAGGACGGCCGCGACGCCGATGAGCAGGGCGCCGGCCAGACGCTCCGCTCGCTCCCCTACGTCCTCGCCGATGCGCGCGCCGATCAGGAGCCCTGCCTGGCTGGCGGCGAAGGCCTGGACGCCGATGAAGGCGACCGCGGCCGGCAGCGAGAGATGCAGGAGGCCGAGGCCGAGTCCGATCGCGAGCTCGTCGGCGCTGACGGCGATTCCCAGGTAGAGGACAGCAGGCCCCCGCGCGCGGGCGAGAAGCCGGAGCCGTTCGTGCTCTCGCTCCTCGACACCACCGGACCGAAGGAGGACGGCGCCGACGAGGCCGATCACCGCCGCTGCGGCATAGCCGCCGACGTGGCCGACGAAGGCACCAGCACCGCGGCCGACGAGCACCCCGACGATCGGCATGGCCGCCTCGAAGCACGCTAGGATGACGCTCGTCCTCAGCCGCACCGCGCGGGGAAGGCCGGCGAGACCGAGGGCAGCCGAGACGACGAAGGTGTCGACCGCCATCGGCACCAGAAGCACCACGAGCAACGCGAACTGGCCGAACGAGGTCATCGACCGGAAGGATCGACCACGAGGAGGCCGTGGGGTGCTCCGACCCGCCGCCGCGGCCACGACGTTCGCTCGAGCGGCGGCGGCACCGAGTCGCGCCGGCCGGGTACGTCCCGGCGCGCCGTTCCGGCGGCGCCCTTCGCGGGCGGATTCCGACGTCGGACGATGGCGGCGCTTCCGGCGGCGCGCTCGGACCCGTGCGTCCCGTCACACGTGGTCGCGCGGCGTCTCCCAGCACAGCGGACGCTCGTGGACGATCGTGCCGCCGAGGCGGGCCACCAGCCGGCCGTCGACGACGAACGAGGCCGGGGTCGCCCGCATCGCCGTCTCCACGTGCACCTGCGCCATCGCCCCGTCGCGCGGCCAGCTCGCCTGTCCGGAGCAGGCGATCCGCGCGGAGAGGGGGTCGCCCTCGACGATCTCGAGTCGCTCGCGGTAGCCGCTCGCGTCGTCGTCTCCGCCCACCCACCCGCCGAGGTCGTTGACGAGGCCCCAGCGGCCGGTTCCGAGATCGGCCTCGATCCGGCGGTAGCCGCGGTGCACGGCGTCCTCATCCCCGCTGCCGGCCGGCAGGTCGCTCCCGGCGAAGGCCAGGTCGACGGCGCGGCCCGCCGGGAGCACGGGCAGCTCGAGGTGGTTCTCGCCGTCGAGGTGGACGGTCAGCTCGACGGCCTCCGGGGACGGCCAGAGCCATGGCCAGAACGTCGGGCTCACCGCGAGTCGCAGGCGATCGCCCGCGGGAACGTGCTGGCCGACGGCCCGCAGGCCCACGCGCACGCGCATCCGCTCGCCCGGCCGGATCGGCCGCGGGGCGTCGTGCCCGTCGCGGTGCGTGAGGTTGAGCGCGCCGACGCAGAGGAGCCGGGACGCCCCGTCGGGCAGGACGTGGCAGAGCCGGACGCCGAGGACCGCGCGGGGTCGATCGGCGGAGACGTCGAGCTCGACGGCGGGCATCCCGAGCAGATCGAGCGCCCGGGGCAACGGCTCCGTCGTGAACGACAGCCAGCGGCCGTCCTCGCCCCGCTGATCGCCGGCCACGTCGCGCGCCGCGCCGTACGGGCAGAAGACCGGCGTCTCCAGGCCCGCGCTCTCCTGACCGCGGAAGGAGACGGCGGATCCCACCGCCGGGAGCCCGAGCATGTCGCCCTCCAGCCGGATCCTCGTCGTCGGCAGGTCGTCGCGCCACCGCGGAACGCCGACCCAGCGGCCCGGCTCCTCGGCCGGGTAGGGCAACGGCGGACGCGGGTCGCGGAGATAGGCGCGGAGGCGCGGCTCCTCGTCGTACCCGTTCGCGTCGTCCTTGAGCCAGCGGTCGAACCAGCGTCGCAGCTCGGACATGAACGCGATCGCCGGCCCCGGCTCCCCCTGGTGCGGCCAGCAGTGCGCCCACGGGCCGACCAGCCCCCACGCCCGGTCGATGGCGGCGGTGGCCCGCAACGCGCCGCGACCGTAGCCGTCCTCCCAGCCGCCGACCATGAGGACCGGGATCCGCACCGCCCCCGCGTCGTCGCCAACGGAGCCGTGGCTCCAGTACGCGTCCCGACGCTGGTGCGCGAGCCACGTCTCGATCAGGTGCGGCTGACCCTCCAGTCGCTCCCGCCACCGCTCGAGCCAGGCCTCGCCGACCAACTCGCGGTCGGGCGGCGTGGCGTGGATCGAGAGCATGACCGTCGACCAGGTCAGCATCTCGCTCGCCAGCACGCAGCCGCCGAGGTAGTGGACGTCGTCGGCGTAGCGGTCGTCCGTCGAGCAGATCGAGACCACCGCGCCGAGTCCGGGCGGTCCGTACGCGGCCATCTGCAGGGCGTTGAACCCCGACCAGGAGACGCCGATCATGCCGAACCGGCCGTCGCACCACGGCTCGGTGGCGAGTGCGGCCAGAACGTCGGCGATGTCGTCCTGCTCGCCCGGCGCGTACTCGTCCTCGGGGACGCCCGCCGAGCCGTGGCTGCCGCGGAGGTCCAGGCGGACCCCGACGTACCCGTTCGCGGCCAGCCAGCGGTGGCGTGGGCCGTCGTCCGGCTGCTCGCCGTAGGGATTGGCCTCGAGGATCGCCGGCAGCGGGCCCGCGGCGGCCGGCCTCCAGACGCGCGCATGGAGGAGACAGCCGTCCCGGACGGCCAGGAAGACGTCCTCGACGAGGACCTCGGGCGCTCCGTTCGCCATCCCGGCACCGTAGAGGACGGAGCGCGGAGGGAAGGGAGCGGCGGAGGCCCCGCCCCGCCTCACCTCCGGAGGCGGACCCGCTGGGATCGGCTGAAGACGTTGCCCGCGGCGTTCCTGAACGAGGCCCGCTTCGTGACGATCACCGAGCGATGCGCGCGGCGCAGCAGCGTGCGGCCGTCCGAGCTCAGGCGCACACCGACGAGGACCTTGCCGGCCCGCCTGACGGCGTGCGCGCCCCGGGCGATCCCGACGTTCCTGACGACGTGGCGGCGGGTCGCCGACACGGTCCGGATGGTCCAGGTGATCGTGATCCGGCCGGCGGCCGGCGCCCTGAAGATCGCCGAGCAGACGTGCCGCTTCAGGAGCAGGCGGATCGTGAACCGGGGGCAGGAGCCGGCGAGCGCCTTCTTCAGCGCCGCCGTCGCGACGGCGATCGCCTGCGGCGAGGGCGGGGCGACGCGCGGGCGGATGGCGGGTTCGAGCCCGCCAGCGGCACGGGCGCGGGCGGGACGACGCCGGCCAGCGGAGCCTCGCTCGTGTCGCCGAGGGTGGAGGTCTGGCGGCCCAGATCCGCTGGCCGGGGGTGAGCCCGAGCCCGGAGATGGCCCACACGCCGCTCGTGGGCACGGTGGTGACGGCGACCGGGTCGATCGAGCCGGTCTGCGCGTTCTGCTGGTAGACCTCGACGGTCGCGCCGTAGGCGGAGCTCGTGCCGCTGATGCTCGACGTGGAGAGCTGGGTGACCGGCGGGAAGTTCTGCTTGCGGTTGGCGCCGGTGTCCGCGTCGCCCGGATCGTTCGGGAGCGGGGTGCCGAGGACGCCGCTGCCGTTGTCGAGGTCGATCAGGAGGTTGCCGATGGCCGAGTAGTGGTTGCCCTGGATCGTGTTCGAGTAGGCGCCGACCGACTGGACGGTGACGCCGACGGCGGCCCCGGCGATCGTGTTGCCGGTCACGGCGTCGAACTGGGCCGAGCGGCGCAGGACGATCCCGAAGTCGTAGGTCCGCGGGGCGGCGCCGGCGCTGTCGACGCCGATCACGTTGCCGCGGAAGGTCTCGGGGTGGAGATGAGGCCGGTCGAGAAGCCGGCCCGCCGGGGCATGCAGCGGTTGCCCTCGACGAGGTTCGAGGGGGAATGGTCGTAGATGTTCAGGCAGTCGGCCTTGTAGAGCGTGTCCGGAACGTGGAGGCTCGCCTGGTCGTCGTTCGAGCCGGCGGACAGGTAGGCGCCGCCGGTAGCGGCCGAAGGCGTCGAGGCCGAACGTGTTGCCCTGGATCGTGTTGTACTCGTTGTTCCAGCGGTCGTCGCCGCCGGGCGCCGCGCCGCTGCCGGTGTACCCGTGGGACAGCTCGATCCCGGCGCACCCGGTGTTGGCGAAGTGGTTGCCCTGATTCGCCGCCAGGCCGCCGATCTGGTTGGAGTGCGCGCCCGAGTTCCAGTCGAAGCCGGCACAGCCGATCGTGCTCGGCGCTCCCGCCGGGGTGATCCCGACCAGGTTGTTCTGGACCGTGTTCGTCGTCGTGTAGCCCTCGCTGTGGGTGGCGCGGCTGAAGTTGCCGAAGACGTTCCGGTCGGCCGCGGTCGGCAGGCCGATGACGTTGCCGCTCGTGCTGTCGAGGACGATCGCGAGGTCGCCGCTCCCCATGTTGGCGCCGGTCGTCGTGAAGCCGAACCAGTTGCCGACGATCCGGTTGCGGTTGCCGCCCGCCTCGACGTCGATCGCGGTGCCGCGGGTCGAGAAGGCGAGCCCGCGGAAGACGTTGGCGCCGCCCGAGAGGACGAACCGCGGGTTGTAGGCTCCGCCGGCGCTCCCCGCCGAGTCGAGATAGATCAGGTTCCTTGCGTTCGAGAGCGTCCCGTCGGTGTTCGGCGACGAGCCTGGCTCGGTGTAGCCGTCGATCGTCGTCCCGCCGGTGGAGTCGGTCAGCGCCAGCGGGCCGCCGGCCGTCAGCTGGAAGACGGCGAACCCTCCGCTCGTCGCGGCGACGTTGAACCCGATCAGGTCCGGCCCGACGTGCGCGTTCGCCTCGGTCACCGCCGCCCGCAGCGAGCAGGAGCCGGCCGCCGTCGCGCAGATGCCGTTCCCCGGTGCCGCGTCCGCGAGGTCGGCCGTCGTCGTCACGGTCCACGTCGCCGTCGCCGCCGACAGCCGCCGGGTGACCGCCGGCCGGGACGCGGCCCGCGCCACCAGCGCCTGGACCTCGCCCATGCCGACCTGGCCGCGGGCGAAGAACGCCGCCGCGATGCCCGCCCGGCCATCCGACGACGATGGCGCGCCCGCCGCGGCCAGCAACGGACCCGCCGCGCCCGACCCCTCGACGAGGCTCGGGGCCCGACCGCTCAGGACCGTGGCGTCGGTGCCGACCCGCACCGTCAGCGTCGTCGGCCGCACCCGCGCCACCACTCGTCCGGCCGGGTCGTACAGCGTCGCCCGCGCGATCCGGACCCGGAAGACGCCGCCCCGCGACGGCTCGAAGCTGATCACGCCGACCCGCCCCGAGCGCGGCGCGACCCCGGAGGCGCCGTAGAAGCCGACCCGGCCGCCCTCGCCGCCGACCGGGAAGCCGCCGCGGACCAGGGGCAGCGCAGCCGAGATCGACGCCGCGCCGTGCGCGTAGCCGACGCTCGCCGCAAACGCCCCGACCCGAACGCCCGCGGGCGCCCGGACGTCGACCCTGAACGCCTCACCTGCGGCGACCCGCGCCGGCGCCGAGAGCTCTAGGCGGGCGGTCGCGGCCGCCGCCGACGCCGGCAGAGCGGCCACGCCGGCCGCAGCCAGCCCTACCAGACACCGAACACGCATCGAGACTCACCCTTCGTCGTCGCAGCCGAACTCTCATCGCCCAGCAGACACCCGAACGAGGGGGACGGATAGGCCCCGTTCGGGGGACTGGATCCCGTCAGGCTGTAAAGATTTCGAGCGTCGGTCCGACACGGGCATGCGGGCAGGGCGCCGACGGAGGTCCACCCCGGTCCGAGTAGCCTGCGGCGATGGGCCCGGAGACGCGGGAGGGCCGTCCAGGCGTCGGCTTCGTGGCCGCGCCGTTCGGCCTGATGGCGACGGTCGCGATCGGCTGGCTGCTTCCGGTGCGGATCGACTCGCCCCCGGCGCGCGGCGCCGGGCTCGCCGTCGCCGCCGCGGGCCTCGCGTCGTCGCGACGGGCTCCCGGGCGCTCGGGCGCTCGTTCACGCCGTTCCCGCCGCCGCGGGCCGACGGCCGGATGGTCACGTCGGGCCCGTTCCGCCTCGTCCGCCATCCGCTCTACGGCGGCGGCCTGCTCTTCTTCGCCGGCGTCTCGCTCCCGCTCGGCGTCGCGGGCCTCATCGGCGTGGTCGCTCTCGGGCTCCTCTGGTGGCGGAAGACGCGGCTCGAGGAGCGGCTGCTCACCGAGCGCTTCCCCGCCTACGCCGCCTACCGCGAGCGGGTCCGCGGTCGTTTCCTGCCGTTCGTCCCCTAGGCGCGCAGCGCGATGGCCCAGGGCGCGGCCGATCCGGGTGCGACGCCGGCCGCGAGCCGCGCGCCGGGGGATGGCGGACGTCAGACCTTCTCGATCGGCGCGTAGGCCACGTGCAGTCGCTTCTCCCCCTGCTCGGGGAAGCGGACGACGACCTCCTCGGCGCTCGCCACGCCGATCACGATCCCCTCCCCCCACGCCCGGTGGCGGACCGTGTCCCCCGTCGCCAGCTGCGGGATGTCCTCGCGACGGCGCACGCCGACCGCCGGTGCCGGCCGCTGACCCGACGCGAGGGAGAGGGCGCCCGCCCGCGCCCGGGCCGCCTGGATGGCGCCGGAGGAGTACGTCTGGAGGCGTCGGCCGGCGAGGCGCTCGTGGACGACCAGCCCGATCGGGATCTCGGCCAGGAACATGCTCGGCGGATTGGCCGACGTGTGCCCGTAGAGCGTGCGCTCGCGGCAGTAGACCATCGTCAGCGACCGCTCCGCCCGCGTCATCCCGACGTAGCAGAGGCGTCGCTCCTCCTCCACGTTCTGCTCCTCGAGGGAGCGGATGTGGGGGAAGACGTTGTCCTCCATCCCGATCATGAACACGGTGGGGAACTCGAGCCCCTCGCGTTGTGGATCGTCATCAGCGTCGCCTGCCCGCGCCGATCGTCGTCCACCTCGTCGGCCGACGTCTGCAGCGACATCTCCTGCAGGAAGGCCGCGAGCCCTGGCGCGATCGGCTCCTCCTCGTCGGGTACCGCCCCCGCCGCCGCCGCATCGAGCTCTCGGGTGTCCTCGGCCACGATCCGGGCCCGCAGGTCGTACTCGCGCGCCACGCCGACGAGCTCCTTGAGGTTCTCCAGCCGCCCCCGGGCCTCGACGGTGCGCTCCTCGCGGAGCGCGTCCCGATACCCGGAGTCGTCGAGGATCCGGTCGAGCAGGGCGCCGACGCCGTCGCCGTCCCCCACGAGGCGCCACTGCTCCAGGAGCTGGGAGAACTCCAGCGCCCGCCGTCCCGGGGCGGCGGACAGCAGCCCGTCGGCCTGGCGCAGGGCCTCGGTGAACGGCTCTCCGACCGCCTGCGCGTACTCGGCGAGCCGCTGCTCCGAACTGGAGCCGATGCCACGCCGCGGCGAGTTGAGGATGCGGCGGACCGCCACGTCGTCGGCGGGATTGGCGACGACCTGGAGGTAGGCGAGGGCGTCCTTGATCTCGGCGCGGTCGTAGAAGCGCGAGCCGCCGATCACGCGGTAGGCGATGTCGAGCCGCCGGAGGCCGTCCTCGAGGGCGCGGGACTGGGCGTGCGTCCGGTAGAAGACGGCGACGTCGGAGGCCGAGCCGCCCCGCTCGAGCTCGTCGTTGATCCGCCCGCAGACGTACCGCGCCTCCGCGTTCTCGTCCGCCGCCTCGACCACGCGGACCGGCTCGCCGTCGCCGAGGGCGCTCCAGAGCCGCTTCGGCTGACGCTCCCGGTTCTTCTCGATCACGCCGTTGGCGCCGTCCAGGATCCGCTGCGTCGAGCGGTAGTTCTGCTCCAGCCGGATCACCTCGCCGCCCGGGAAGTCGCGGCCGAAGTCGAGGATGTTGCGGACGTCGGCGCCGCGCCAGGAGTAGATGGACTGATCCGGATCGCCGACGACGCAGACGTTCTGATGCTCCGCCGCGAGCGCGCGCACGATCCGGTACTGCGCGTGGTTCGTGTCCTGGTACTCGTCCACCATCACGTGCTGGAACCGCCGCTGCCAGCGCGATCGCACGTCGGGCACGTCCTCGAGCAGGGTCACGGCGTTGTAGAGCAGGTCGTCGAAGTCCATCGCCCCGGCCTGGACGAGCCGGCGCTGGTAGCCGGCGTACACCTTCGCGACCGTCTCGTCGAAGAACCCGGCCGCCTCCTTGGCGAACGCCTCGGGCCCGCAGTGGCGGTTCTTGGCCGACGAGATCCGCTCGTGGATCCCGCGCGGCGGGTAGCGCTTGGTGTCGAGGTTCAGCTCCGTCTCCAGCACGTCGCGGACGAGGCGGACCTGGTCGGCGGCGTCGTAGATCGAGAACGAGGAGCGGTAGCCGAGGTGCTCGGCCTCGCGGCGGAGGATCCGCGCGCAGGCGGCGTGGAACGTCATCACCCAGGCGTGGCGGGCGCGGTTGCCGAGGATCCGGGCGACCCGGTCGACCATCTCCCTCGCCGCGCGGTTGGTGAAGGTGATCGCGAGGATCTCGTACGGGGCGACGTCGTGGTGGAGCACGAAGTTCGCGACCCGGTTCGTGAGCACCCGCGTCTTCCCCAGCCCGCCCCGGCGAGCACGAGGAGCGGGCCGGAGACCGTCTCCACGGCCTGCCGCTGCTCGGGGTTCAGGCCCTCGATCAGGGCTTCGCTGGACGCCGAGCCGTACACCTGTTCGATGCTACCAGGCGAGGCGCCGGGGCCGGCCGGAGCGGTAGATTGCCCAGCCGTGGCCGCCCCCTCGCCCCCTCCCGCCCTCGTCGTGCTCGACGGGGCGCTGGGGGACGCGCGCGGCGTCTTCGGCGAGGCGGCCGCCTACCTGGCCCGCCGCTTCGAGCGCGTCGCGCCGCTCGACGCCGGCGCTCTCCCGGACGATCTGGCCGAGGCCGTCGACGCGCTGGACCGCTGGGCCGGAACCGGTGCGGCCAACTGGCGCCAGGAGCTCGTCCGCTTCTACGAGGCGCACGCGCCGGTCCTCCTGCGCACGGACGCCGCCCTCAACGCGCAGATCCGGGCAGCGGTGCGGCGGCACCGTCGTCGCCGTCGCCAGCCCCCTGCCGGCCCGGCCGTGGACCTCTTCGTCGGCCAACTCGGCCTCCGCCGCGCGGTCGAGCACGTCTGCGGCGGCAGGACCGCCGTCGCCGATGCGCGCGCCGCCCTCGGCGACCCGTCGGCGCCGGTCGCGGCCACGCGCCGCGACCTCTCCGGCGTCCTCGAGCCGGGAGGGACCGACCGCTAGGAGCCGCCGCCGACCGCCGCGAGCACGCTCACGGCGACGAGGGTCACGACGACGCCGAACGTCTGGATCGCGTGATCCGCTCGCCGAACAGGAGCACGCCGCCGACCACGCCGACGACCGCGAACTGGGAGCCGACGACGGCGGTCACGGCGATGTGCTCCTTCGCGCCCCAGGCGAAGGCGACGAGGCCCGTCACCTCGAGGAGTCCGGACGCCAGGACGAGCGGCATCGCCGGGCGGGTCAGTCGCAGGCGGCCGCGGACGAGGAGCGGCAGGGCGACCGTGGCCACGCCGATCGACCGCACGGCGAGGAGGATCCACCCGGTGCTGACGCGGATGCCGACGACGCCGATGCAGAAGAGCGAGCCGCCGAAGAGCACCGCCGAGGCGATGGCCAGGAGCACCGCCTCGCGATCGTGCCGGCCGGCGGCCGGGACGGCGTCCGCTGCCTGGGGCACCCGCGAGGCGGCGACGATGCCGACCATGATCGCCGCCAGGATGACGAGCTGGAGGGCGGACAGCGCGTCGCCGTGGAGCAGGCCGAAGACGGCCGCCGCGGCGCCCTCGCAGGCGACGATCGGCTGGACGATGGCCACGCGCCCGACCCGGAGCGCCCGGTAGTCGGCCAGCAGGCCGCCGATCGAGCCGGCCGCCGCGCCGAGGAGGAGGAGCACGTCGGTGCCGGACAGGCTGCCCGGGCTGCCCTTGACGAGGACGGCGGGCACCGCGACCACGAGGCCGATCAGCATCACCCAACCGAGGACGCACGTCGCCCCGATCCCCTTGGACGACCGGCTCGAGGCGAGCGACGAGACGCCCGAGGCCAGCGCGGCGATCGCGCCGCCGGCGACGGAGGTCCCCACTCCGGCTCAGGCGGGGACGGCCGAGGCCGTGACGATCTCGACGAGGGCGTCCAGGGAGGCCGGGATCACCGTCGCCTCGCCGGCGAGGGCGACCGCCGACTCGGGGTCCTTGAGGCCGTTGCCGGTGAGGACGCAGACCACCCGCCCGCCGCGCTCCACCTGGCCCTCGTCGACGGCGCGGGCGAGCGCCGCCACGGTGGTCGCGCTCGACGGCTCGCAGAAGACGCCCTCCGACGAGGCGACGAGCGCGTAGGCGCCCAGGATCTCCTCGTCCGTGACCGCGCGGAAGGCGCCCCGCGATCCTCGCCCGCGCCCGCTCCGCCTCGGCCCGGCGGACGGGAGCCCCGATCCGGATCGCGCTCGCCACGGTCTGCGGACGGCCTATCTTGATCCCCTCGACGATCGCCGCCGAGCCCGTCGCCTGACAGCCGAGGAGCCGCGGCAAGGTCGCGGTCGCGCCGGCCTCGGCGGCCGCGCAGAAGCCGTCCCAGTAGGCGGTGATGTTCCCGGCGTTGCCGACCGGCAGGACGAGCCAGTCCGGTCCGTCGCCGAGTTCGTCGACGATCTCCCAGGCGGCGGTCCGCTGCCCCATCAGCCGGTACGGGTTGAGGTTGTTGACGAGGGTGATCGGCTGGATCGCGGCGACCTCCCGGACGA
>CAWDBC010000011.1:0-92840 GCA_963800515.1 uncultured Thermoleophilia bacterium | reverse complement strand
GGGGCCGGCGAGGGCGATCGCCGAGACCGGCCCGTTCGTCGCCGGCGCCCAGGGCAAGGCGGCGCCCGTGGTCGCGTCGATCGCCGCCAGGTTGCGGCGCTCGGCGCCTCCGATCGAGGTGAAGGCGCCGCCGAGGATCGCCCCGTGGCTGCGCGCGGAGATCGTCGTCACGGGACCGTTCGCCCCCGGCGACCAGGCGCGGACGACGCCCGTCGGCGAGATCCTCGCCGCGTTCCCCCGGAGCTGGCCGCCGATCCGGGCGAACGCGCCGCCGACGTAGAGGTCCGTTCCGGCCGCCGAGAGCGCGTAGACGTCGCCGTCGAGCCGCGTCCGGAACGGCGTGGCGATCCCCGTCCTCGCGCGCAGGAGCGCGAGCCCCGGCCGGTGCCGCCGGCCGACGCGGCTGAACTGGCCGCCGACCGCGATCCGGCCGTCCCGGAGCCGGAAGGGCGCCTTGACGTCGCCGTTCAGCGGCACCCCCAGCGGGCGAGCCGCCCGGTCGGCCCGATCAGCGCCAACCGGCTCCGGACCGCGCCGCCGACGCGGCTGAAGGAGCCGCCGGTGATCACGGACGATCCGAAGGCAGGAGGGCCGAGAAGGGTCGGTTCGGCCCGGGTGCGAAGGGGGCCAGCCGGCCGGTGCCCGCGACGAGGGCGCCGAGGTAGGGCCGGGGCGCTCCGTCGAGGCGGCTGAAGGACCCACCGAGGTAGAGCCGACCGCCGGAGGGCAGGATCGTGTAGACGTAGCCGGCGGCGCTGCCCGTGAACGCCGTCGCGAGGCGGCCGGTGCGGCGCCGGAGAGCGGCGATCGCGAGATGCCGCGCGCCGCCGATGCCGCGAGAACCCTCCGCCGACGTAGAGGCGGGAGCCGCTCGTCGCCAGGGCGAGCACCGGAGCGTCCGTGTCGGCGGTCCAGAGATCGTCGACCTGCCCGTCCCGCCGCAGGCGCGCCAGGTTCGCCTTCGCCTGCCCGCCGATCGACGAGAAGTCGCCGCCGACGAACCAGCCGCCCCGCGGGTCCCGGACCACCGTGTAGATGCGGCCGGCGACCGCCGGGAAGGAGGGCTGGCGGACGCCTGCGTCGTCCGTCGAGACGAGCCCGCCGGTGTTCGGGCCGATGCTCGTGAACCGCCCGCCGAGATAGATCGTGCTGCCGGAGCGGGCGATCGCCGCGACCGTCCCGTCGACGACCGCGCCGACGGGCGTCGCGGCGCCGACCGGAGCCGCCGGGGTGAGCGACGTCAGGACGATCGCGCAGCCGACCGCCCGACGCACCATCCCGCGCATCGGCTCACGATACAGCCGCGGTCGGGCGCGATCGGCGCGTCCGACGGCGGGCGGGCCGCGCAGGCTCTTCGGCGTCGCTCCTCGACGAGGCCTGGGCGCGGCCCAGGGATCCGCCGTTGCCGTGATCGCGCCGCGGTCGGAGCTCGTGCTTCCCGGTTCGAGCGATGGGAGGCCGAGCGCCCGCTCAGAACCGGTCGACCAGGATCCGGATCCGGCAGCTCTCGACGAAGCCGAGCCGTCCCAGGATCGGGCGCGACATCGCGCCGGCCTGGACCACGAGCGCCTGCTGGCCGTGGGCGCGGGCGTCCTCGGCCCGGCGGGCGATCAGCGCCCGGTAGGCGCCACGTCCCCGGAAGGCTTCTCGCGTCGCCGCGCCGCCGAGGACCGTCGCGGCGGGAGTCGGCCATCCGGTCGCCGCCGCGGCGATCTCTCCGTCGATCTCCGCGAGGTAGACCGTGGAGCGGCCCTCGGCCTGGTTGCGCAGCGACTCGGTCGCCCGGGACTCGGTGAACGCCTCGTCCGCGTTGCCTCCCGGCTCGAAGGCGTCGGCGAGGATCCGGGCGGCGGCGCGATGGTCCTCGATGCCCTCCGCGACGCGGGTCGCCACGCCCGGCGTCTCCCACTCGGGCTCGCCCAGGAGGACCATCCCGGTCGCCTCGGGCTCCTCCCACGGCTCGAGCCCGAGGGCGAGGAGCCGTTCGGCGAGGTCGGCGGGCGTGGCCGAGGAGCCGACCTCCCACGTGCAGGAGCGGCGTCCGCGCCGGCCGATCTCCGCGCGCACCTCCGCGACGACGGCCGCGGGATCGGCGTCGCCGAGGCGGAGGCGCTGGACCACGGTCAGCGCCGGATGGTCGAACGCGCCGAGCCAGATGGCGTAGCGATCGGTGAGGACCCGCTCCGAGGTCGGGGAGGGCGGAAGCGAGATGTTCATGTCCTCGGCGAGGACGGCGACCTCCGCGGGGATGGGGGTCGTCACGGGCGCGGGGCCTCCGATCGCGTCGTCCTCGACATGGCGGCCGTCGGTATAGCCGATCCGACCCGGGGAACGCGGCCGCTCACCGGCGGCGCCCCTGGCCGAAGCTCGAGGGCGCCGGCGCGACGGCCCGGAGGTCCTGCAGGGACGGTGGGTCGTCGCGGTCGACGTTGCGGCGGACGGCCGGTCGGGCGGGCGTGTCGAGGGGGGAGAGCGACTCGACGATGACGTTGATGTTGCGGTCGCGGCGCTCGAGCGTCCCCTCCGCCAGCAGCAGGGGCTCCGTCCGGACGAGCAGGCGGTGCGCCTCGTAGACGCTCGGGAAGACGATCAGGTTGACGAGTCCGTGCTCGTCCTCGAGGAGCAGGAAGACGATGCCGTTGGCGGACTGGGGCCGCTGACGGGCGATCGCCAGCCCGGGCAGGGCCACCCGGGCGCCCGTGGGCAGCGTCGCCAGGTCACGGCTCGAGACGATGCCGTCGAGTCGCCGGCGCACGAGGGCGATCGGATGCTCGCGGGTCGTCAGGCCGGTGGTCGCGAAGTCCGAGACGATGAGCTCCCACTGCGACGGCTCCGGCAGGGGCGGCGCATCGCCCACCTCGAGGTCGAACGCGAGCTGGCGACCGCCGCCTCCGGCCGGGCGCGAGCGGATCGCGAGCCCGAGCTCCCAGAGCAGGCGCCGGCGCTCTCCGAGCTCGTCGCAGGCGCCGGATCGGACCACCTGCTCGAGCACGTCGAGCGGGGCGTCGAGGCGGGTCGCGAGCTCGCGGACGCTGCGGTAGGGGCCTTGCGCGGCTCGCTCGCGCACGATCTCCTCCGCCTGCTCCTCGCCCAGGCCGGAGATGCAGGCGAACCCGACCCGCACGGCGAGCGCGCCGTCGTCGAGGCGCTCGAGCCGGCACGGGGCGGCCGACCGGGAGATCGAGACGGGGAGGATGCGCACGCCGCGGTGCTCGGCGTCGCGGACGAGGGAGGCCGGCGGGTAGAACCCCATCGGCTGGGCGTTGAGGAGCGCGCAGAGGAACGCGGCCGGATGGTGACGGCGGAGCCATGCGCTCTGGTAGGCGAGCAGGCCGAAGGCCGCGGCGTGGGCCTTGGGGAAGCCGAAGGCGGAGAAGGCGAGGATCTTCTCGAAGACGAGCGCCGCCGTGTGCTCGGGGACGCCGCGGCCGAGCGCGCCGTCTCGGAAGGCCCGCCACTGGGCCTCCATGGCGGTCCGGGAGCGACGGCGCGACATCGCCCGCCGCAGCGACTCCGCCTGGCCGGCGCTGAAGCCGGCGAGCGCCTGGGCGACCGTGAGCACCTGGTCCTGGAAGACGATCACCCCCAGCGTCTCGGCAAGCGGCTCGGCGAGCAGGGGGTGGTCGTAGGGGATCGGGAAGGCGGGATCGTCGCGCGTGGCCTGGAGCCGCTGGATGTACGGGTGCACGGCGCCGCCCTGGATCGGCCCCGGACGGACGAGGGCCACCTCGACCACGAGGTCGTCGAGGCAGCGCGGCTGGGTGCGCAGGAGCATCTGCATCTGCGCGCGCGATTCGATCTGGAAGACGCCGACCGTGTCCGCCGCCTGGATCTCCTCGTAGACGCCCGGATCGTCGAGCGGTACGCGGGAGAGGTCGACCCGCTCGCCGCTCGTGCGGGCGATCTCGAGCACGCACTCCTCGACGGCCGACAGCATCCCGAGGCCGAGCAGGTCGATCTTGAGGAAGCCGGCGTCGGAGACGGAGTCCTTGTCCCACTGGCAGATCGTGCGGCCGGCCATCGCGGCCGGCTGGAGCGGCACCAGCTCCGAGAGCAGCCGGTCGGAGATGATCATCCCCCCGGGATGCTGGGAGAGGTGGCGGGGGAGGCCGGCGATCTGCCGCGCCAGGTGGGCGAGCGCACGGAAGCGCAGATCGCCGAGGCGGGACTGCAGGCTCGGCAGTCGCTGCATCTCGTCCTCGACCGCGGCCGCGCTCCAGCCGTCGGAGGCGGCGGCGAGCCGCGTGATGTCGGCGGCCGGAAGGCCGAGCGCCTTGCCGAGCTCGCGGATCGCCCCGCGCGCCCGGTAGGTCGCGAAGGCCCCGACGAGGGCGGCGTGCCCGGAGCCGAAGCGCTCGTGGACGCGGAGGATCAGCTGCTCGCGGATGTCGCGGGGGAAGTCGAGGTCGATGTCGGGGACGGAGGCGAGCTCGCGGTTGAGGAAGCGGCCGAGCGAGAGCTCGGCCTGGACCGGATCGACGTGGGAGAGCCCGACGAGGTAGCAGACGATCGAGCCGACGCTGGAGCCGCGGCCGCGCCCGGGCGGCAGGAGCATCCGCGGCGAGTCGGCCCCCCGGATCTCGAGCGCCACCTCGCGCGCGATCTCGAGCACCTCGATGTGCAGGAGGAAGAAGCCGGAGAGTCGGTGGTGGCGGATCAGCGAGAGCTCCTCGTGCAGGCGCCGCGCCGCCTCGGCCGCGTGGGGGGAGCCGTCCGGGAAGCGCTCGGCGAAGCGGGCCTGGCAGAGGGCGGCGAGCTCCCGATCGGGGTCGGCCGTCCGCGCGGGCGGCTGGTAGCCGAGGTCCCGGGTCAGGTCGAAGGTGCAGCGCTCGGCCACCACCCGCGTCTCCGCGATCGCCTCCGGCAGGTCGGCGAAGAGGGCCGCCATCTCCACCGGGGTCTTCAGCACGTGCTCGCGATTTCCCCGCCGTTCGGCCTCGCAGGCGTCGAGGGAGCGACCGAGCCGGATCGCGACGAGGGCGTCCTGGAGCGCGCCCCGGCTCCTGTCGTGGGCGTGGACGTCGTTCGTGGCGACGACGGGCAGCCCCAGGCTGCGGGCGAGCGCGACTTCCGCCCGCAGGCGCAGCCGGTCCCCGCGGAGCCGCGGCCGCGAGAGCTCGACCCGGACGCGACCGGGGAACGCCTCGGCGAGCCGCCGGCCCCGTTCGGCGGCGACGTCGGCGCGGCCCTCCGCGAGGGGTGCCGAGAGGGCGCCGTGGCGGGGGCAGCCGGTGAGGCAGTGAAGGCCCTCGGCGTGCTCGAGCAGGTCGGAGAAGGCGGCGAGCGGGGGCAGCGCCCCGCCCCGCGCGTCGCGGGTCCCCGCGTGGGCGAGCGTGAGCAGCCGGCAGAGATTGGACCAGCCCGCCCGCGACTCGACGAGGAGCGTCACGTGGAAGCGTCCGTGCGCATCGGCGCAGGAGAGCTCGCAGCCGGCGATCGGGCGGATCCCGGCCGCCCGCGCCGCGTGGGCGAAGACGAGCCCTCCGCAGACGTTGTCGTGATCCGTCAGCGCCAGCGTGTCGTGGCCGAGATCGCTCGCCCGGGAGAGGAGCTCCTCCGGCTCGGAGGCGCCGTCGAGGAACGAGTACGCCGAGTGCGCATGCAGCTCGACGTAGGGCGACGAGGCGGCCACGGATCAGCTGCCGCGCTGGCTGTGCCAGGTGCCGTCGACGAGGTCCTCGTAGAGCGTCAGGAGTCGCCCCCCCGCGAGCACCACCTCGTGGTAGCGGCGGCGGATCGGGGAGGCGGTCCACCAGCCCTCCTCGATCTGCCACGTCTCGCGGACCGTCTCGACCGGACGGCCGTCGACACGGGCCGGCAGGCCCTCGCCCGTCGCGGCGACCTGCGCCGGTCGCGGCTCGGCCAGGCCGCCGAGGATGCGTGTCGTGGCCCCGGGGTTCGACGGCGGCCGCGGCGTCCGCGGCGACCGGGAGGCGGAACGGCGATCGGCGGAGGAGGCCGCGGCGGAGCTGGTGGAGGAGGTGGGGGAGGGGGATGGCATGGGGGAGGAGGCCGGAGCCGCCGCTTCCCGCGCGCCGGTCCGTCGACGACGCTCCGGCGGCCCGCTCATCGCGGCGCCAGGCCGAACCGGCGCTCCGGCAGGCGGCTCTCCGCATCGACCTCGACGACGCGGAGCGCGGCGCGCTCGCCGAGCGTCGAGCGGACCTGGCGCACGGCCGCGTCCAGGCGGGCGCGCCGCGCTGCTCCCTCCGCCCGCACGAGCGGCAGCTGCAGGTCGCCGCGGGCGAGCCCGCGCAGCTCCAGCGAGAGGTCGATCGCCGGTGCCGGAATCTCCTGCACCCGGGCGTGCAGCGCGGTGCGGAGCAGGGCGGGATCGGCCGAGGGCTCCCGCAGGGTGATCGACGAGCTCCAGGAGCCGCCGCCCACGAGCCGCCCGCCCAGCACGAGCGTCCGCGGCTGGCGCGCCCGGCGATGCGGGTGGGCGAGGAGCCGCTCGAGCAGGAGATCGAAGGAGCGACGGAGCATCTGCTCCGTCGTCGCCGGCTCGGCGAGCTCGATCCGCTCGACGAGCGTCTGGGGCAGGGGCCGCGGACGGAGCGGCTCGATGTCCTGGCCCGTGACGAGGTCGGAGATGCGCGCGCCGGCCGGTCCGAAGCGGTCGCGGAGCCGGACGCGCCCCACCGCGGCCACGTCGCCGAGCGAGCGGAGGCCGAGCGAGCGGAAGATCTCGACGATGGCGGGATCGACGCCGGCGTCGGCGACGAGGACGTCGACCGGCAGCGGCGCGAGGCGCGCGCCGAGCGCCTCCCCCTCGTCACGCCAGACGAGGGAGCGCCGGGGCCGGGCGCGCCGGGCGGCGGCGAGCGCCGCGAACCGGGTCGGGGCGGCGCCGAGCCGCGCCCGTCCGCCTCCGGCCAGCTGCAGCCGGTCGATGACCCGGTCGAGACCGCGGTAGAGCCGCAGCACCGGCGACGCGTCGGCGAGGAGGTGGCCCGGGGCGATCGGCTCGACCGGCATCCCCAGGTCCTCGACGCGGCGGACGAGCGTCTCGGCCGCCTGCTCGACGGCCAGGGGATCGGGCGGCAGGAGCGCGAGCCCCGGGCAGAGGGCGAGCGCCTCGGTCAGCCGCATGCCGGTGCGGACGCCGGCGATCTCGGCCGCCCGCGAGGGTTGGCCGACGAGCGTTCCGCCGCCCGGTTCGGGAGCGATCGCCGCCGTGATCCCGGGCCGCCGCAGGTCGAGCCGGGCCGCGGTGACGTCGAAGGCGAAGCGGGGAAGCTGGAGGGCGACGAGCACGGATCCAGTGTAGGCGAACGTATGTTCGCGTTCAAGTCCCCCGGCCGCCTCCTCGTCGCCTCTCAGCGCTCGGGGGCCGAGGATGCTTGGGGGGTGGGGGGTGGGGGGCTCTGCGGAGGGCGATGGCGACGTCGGTGGCGAAGGCGAGCGATGGTCCGTTGGTCTCGACGGCGTGGGTGCGGGTAGAGGGCGGCGAGGCCTCGCCGGCGGAGCCATCGGGCCGGGACGGCTCCGTGCGATCCTCCGGACGCCGTGTCCGCGACCACGTCATCGACGCCGGCGCTGCGGCGGCAGCTGGGGCTCCTCGACGCGGTCGTCCTCGGCCTGGGGTCGATGATCGGCGCCGGCGTCTTCGCCGCCTTCGGCCCGGCCGCCCGCGCGGCCGGCTCCGGCCTCCTGCTGGGGCTCTCGTCGCGGCGCGTCGTCGCCTACCTGAACGCCCTGTCGTCGTCCCGGCTCGCCGCCCTGTACCCCGAGTCGGGCGGCACCTACGTCTACGGACGCCGGCGACTCGGCCCCTTCTGGGGCTACCTGGCCGGGTGGAGCTTCGTCGTCGGCAAGACGGCGAGCTGCGCGGCGATCGCCCTCACCTTCGGCGCGTACGCGGCCCCCGGCCACGCCCGGCTCGCCGCGATCGCGGCCGTCGCGGCCCTGACGGCCCTCAACGCCCTCGGCGTGCAGCGGTCGGCGTCGCTGACCCGGATCCTCGTCGTCGTCGTCCTCGCGTCGCTCGTGGTCGTGCTCGTCGCCTGCCTCGCCGGCGGCTCCGCCGACGCCGGGCGCCTCGGGCTGCGCGCCGGCGCGAGCGTCCACGGGATCCTCCAGGCGGCGGGCCTCCTCTTCTTCGCGTTCGCCGGCTATGCGCGCATCGCGACCCTCGGCGAGGAGGTGCGCGACCCCGCCCGCACGATCCCGCGGGCGATCCCGGTCGCCCTCGGGATCGTGCTCGCCCTCTACGCCGCGGTCGCGGTCGCCGCGCTCGCCGTCCTCGGCCCGTCGAGGCTCGCCTCGGCGGCCGCCCCCCTGCGAGCCGCCGTCGAGGCCGGCCGCCTCCACGCCGCCGCTCCGCTCGTGCAGGTCGGCGCGGCCGCCGCCACGCTCGGCTCGCTGCTCGCGCTCCTCCTCGGCGTCTCGCGGACCACGTTCGCGATGGCTCGCGATCGGCACCTGCCCGGGCTCCTCGACGCCGTCTCCGGCCGCTTCGGGGTTCCGCAGCGGGCGGAGGCGGCCGTCGGCGCCGTCGTCGTCGTCCTCCTCGCCGCCGTCGACCTGCGGGGGGCGATCGGCTTCTCCTCCGCCGGCGTCCTCGTCTACTACGCGATCGCCAACGCGTCGGCCCTCACCCTCGGACCCGGCGAGCACCCGCTGCCCCGCGGCCTGCCCCTCCTCGGGCTCGGCGGCTGCCTGCTCCTGGCCGCGAGCCTCCCGCTGCGGTCGCTCGTCGGCGGGGTGCTGGTGCTCGCCGCCGGGACGATCGCCTGGGGGGTCCGGCGGGGCCGCAGGCCCGCCCCGGCGGGCGGGGCCTGAGCCGCCGCCCTAGCCGGACGGCTCGGGGGCCGGCGGATCCCGACCGGCGGCCAGCAGGGCCGCTCGCCGCTCCGCGATCGTGCGACGGCGCTCCTCGATCGTCTCGGAGAGGGCCACCTGGATCGAGCCCGCGATCGGGATCGCGAGGAGGGCGCCGAGGACGCCGAGGAGGGTCGCCCCGGCGAGCACGGAGAGGATCACGACGACGGGGGAGACGTCGACGGAGCGCCGCGCCGACCATCGGCTGCAGGACGTGGTTCTCGACCTGCTGGTAGACGAGGTGGACGACGAGCATCGTGACCCCGGCCGAGGTCGAGTGGGTGAAGGCGACGGCGACCGCGAGGATCGCGCCCACTGTCGCGCCGACGAGCGGGATCAGGTCGAAGAAGGCGACGAGGAGCGCGAGCACGATCGCGAACGGGACCCCGAGGAGGGTGAGCGTCGTCCACGTCACGACCCCCGCGATGGTCGCGATCACGAGGGCGCCGGCCGCGTACCGGGCGACCGTCGTGTTGACCTCGAGGGCGATCCGCTCCGCCCGGTCCGCCTTCTCGGGGGGCAGGAGCTGGTGCAGCGATCGCGCGATCCGCGGCAGCTCGAGGAGGAGGAAGAGCGTGAGGAAGAAGATCGTGACGGCGCCGATGACCGCGGTCACGATCTTGCCGGCGATCCCGAGCAGGCCGGTCCCGACGTTCGGCGCCTCGCTGGACAGGCGCTTGGCGTTCGTCCGCACCTGGTCGAGGATCTTGTACCGGCGGTCGGCGTCGCGGAACAGCTGCGAGCGCTCCAGCTGGTCGACGTAGTCCGGGAGATGGTCGAGGAAGTGGGTGAGCTCGCGGATGAGCGGCGTCAGGACGGCGGCGACGAAGCCGACCACGACGACGGTGACCGAGAGGTAGACCGTCAGCACGGCGGGTTGCCGCTTCCATCCGAGGCGCCGCTCGAGCGCCGTCACGGCGGGGTTCAGGATCAGCGCGAGGAAGAGGGAGATCAGGCCGAGGAGCAGGACCTCGCGCACGAGGTAGCAGACGTAGAGCAGGGTCACGAATGCGGCCGCGATCGCCAGGAGCCGCAGGATCGTCCGGTTCGAGACCACCAGCTCGACCCGCCGCGCCTCCCGCTCCTCCTGCATCGACGCCAGTGTACGGAGGCGGTTTCCGGACCTCGCGGCGGCGCGGACCCGGAGCGGCCCCCCGACGGAGCCCGACCCGCTCCCGGGCCCGGGAGCCCGATAGGCTGCCGCGGATGTCCGCCAGCGCGCGCCCGCTCGCCGTGATCACCGGCGGCAGCTCGGGGATCGGCCTCGCCCTGGCGCGGATCCTCGGGCGGCGCGGCTACCGGCTCGTCCTCGTCGGGCGGAGCGAGGATCGACTGCGTCAGGCGATCGCCGGGCTCACCCAGGTGGCCGGAGACGTGCGGGGCGTCGCCTGCGACGTCACCGACGACGAGTCCGTGCGCGGGCTCGCCGGCGAGGTGGCGGCGATCTCCGACCGGCTCGACCTGCTCGTCGAGTGCGCCGGGGTCGCGGGGCGCGCCGGTGTCCTCGAGGCGGACGTGGAAACGGCGAGGCGCGTGATCGACGTCAACTACCTCGGGCTCGTGCGCATCACCCGGGCGTTCTGGCCGGCGCTGGAACGGGCGTCCGGACGGGTGGTCAACGTCGTCTCGGTCGCCGGGACGGTGACGGTGCCCGGGTCGGCCCCCTACGCCGCGTCCAAGCACGCGGCGCTCGCGTACTCGCGCGCTCTCGCCGCCGCCGGCCGGAAGAGCGGCGTGCGGGTCCTCACGGTCAACCCGGGGCCGGTCTCGACGCCCGGCTTCCCGCAGTCGTCGCTCCTCCGCTCACCCCTCCTCCGCCGGGTCGTGCTGACGGACGACGCGTGCGCCCGGGCGATCCTCAACGCCTACGACCACGACCGCACGGAGGTGACGATCCCCCGCGCCTGGCGCGCGGTCGGCGTCGTCGCGGCGCTGGCGCCGACGACGGTCGCCCGGATCTCGGGCGCCGTCTGGAAGCCCGGCCGGGAGTCCGCGCGGTGACCCGGGCGCCCGCCGCCGGTCCCCTCGATCTGGCGCCGATGCGGCCGCGCGAGGTGCTCGCCCGCCGCCTCGACGCGCAGGGGATCGGCGCCGGGCGGGCGACGCCGGTCGAGGTCGTCCGTCGGCTGGCCGCGGTCCAGGCCCAGGACCACGCGGGCGGATTGTGGGCGGTCGGCGTCCGCACCGGAGGAGCGGACCGGGCGGAGGTCGAGCGGGCGATCGCCGACGGCCGGATCGTCCGCACCTGGCCGATGCGGGGAACCCTCCACTTCGTCTGCGCCGAGGACGTCCGCTGGCTGCTCGGCCTGCTCGGGGGGCGCGTCATCGCGGCCGGAGCGGGACGGCGCCGCCAGCTCGGGATCGGCGAGGAGGACGAGCGGACGGCCCGGCGGGTCGTCGTCCGCGCCCTCGAGGAGGCGGGCTCGCTGACACGGACCGCGCTCTTCGCGGCCCTCGCGGATGCCGGCTGCTCGCCCGCGGGGCAGCGGGGGATCCACCTCCTGCAACGGCTCGCGCTCGAGCAGGTGATCTGCTTCGGCCCCCATCTCGGAAAGCAGCCGGCCGTCGTCCTGCTCGACGCGATGGGTGCCGGCCGGCGACGCACCCTCGCGCGAGGAGGCCCTTGCCCGCCTCTGCCTCCGCTACTTCGCCGGCCACGGCCCGGCGGGCCTGCGCGACCTCGTCTGGTGGACGGGCCTGACGGTCGCCGACGCGCGGGCGGGCATCGCGTCGGTCGCCGACCGGCTGGCCCGCACCGAGATCGAGGGGCGGGAGGCCTGGTTGACGGTGCGGCGGCCGAGCGGCCGGTCCCGGCGCTCGCGCCGCCGGCCCTGCTCCCGCCGTACGAGGAGTACCTGCTCGGCTACCGCGACCGCGACCTGATGCTCGACCGGGAGCGCCAGGGGGCGGTCAACCCTTCGGCGAACGGGATCTTCTCGCGGATCGTCGTCGTCGCCGGCCGCGTCGCCGGCACCTGGCGCCGCTCGTCGAGCCCCGACGGCGTGACCGTCACCGTCGAGCCGTTCCACCAGCTCGGCGCGACGGCCCGGGACGCCCTCGGGCGGCGGGCGCGCGCCTACGGCAGGTTCGAGGGCGCGCCGGCGACGATCGCCTTCACGACCCCACGCGACCCTCCGCGCCCCGCGTGACGCGGCCGCGCCGGCGGAGGGCGCCGGCACGGCTCAGCGCGGCGCCGGGACGAGGCCGACGCGGCCCCGGACCTGATCCATCTTCGGGACGGCGAGGGCCGCGCGCCCGCTCGGCACCCCGCTCGAGCAGGCGCTGGAGCTCGGGCGGGTCGGCCATCAGCTCGGCGTGCCGGGTCCAGATCGGCTCGAGGTACTCGACGACCACGTCGGCGACGGCGCGCTTGAACGCCCCGTAGCCGGCATCCGCGAAGCGCTCCTCCAGCTCCGCGATCGTCGCTCCCGAGAGCGCCGAGTGGAGCTCGAGCAGGCCGGTGATGCCGGGCTTGTCCTTGCCGGCGCGGACCTCCGCGCCCGAGTCGGTGACGGCGCCCATGATCTTCTTGCGGGTCGCCTTCTCGGTGTCCACCGCGTAGAGGGTCCCGGCCTCCGAGGACTGGGACGTCGACATCTTCCGCGTGGGCTCCTGCAGATCGACGAGGCGCGCGCCCGCCTTCGGCGTGATCGCCCGCGGCAGCGTGAAGGTCTCGCCGAAGCGCCGGTTGAAGCGGGCGGCGACGTCCCGGGCGAGCTCCAGGTGCTGGCGCTGGTCGTCTCCGACGGGAACGAGCTCCGCGTCGTAGAGGACGATGTCGGCGGCCTGGAGCACCGGGTAGGTGAAGATCCCGACCGGGACGAACTCCTGCGCCTCCGCCTTGTCCTTGAACTGGGTCATCCGCCGGAGCTCGCCCATGGAGGTGACGCAGCCGAGCATCCACGCGAGCTCGCTGTGCTCCGGGATGTGGCTCTGGACGAAGAGCGTCGAACGCTCGGGATCGACGCCCGCGGCGAGGATCAGCGCGGCGAGCTCGAGCGTCGCGCCGCGCATCTCGTCCGCCTCGTACGCCGTGGCCATGGAGTGGAGGTCGACGACGCAGTAGATCCCGTCGTAGCCCTCCTCCTGGTAGCCGACCCACTGCCGGATCGCACCGATCAGGTTGCCGATGTGCTTGCGACCGGTGGGCTGGATGCCGGAGAACAGGCGGGGCATCCGGCAAGGCTAACGAGGCGCCGACCGCCGAGGCGCACCGCCTCCCGGCGGACCGCGTCCGGCGGCGGTCGCGACGCGCCGGCTCACGCGAGCCACGGCGCGACGAGCACGAGGGGCTCGCCGGAGGTCCGCAGCACCGTCCGGCGCCGGATCCGCAGCTCGTGCAACGCGTGCTCGGGGACGTCGCCCCCGTGGAGGACCACGGTCCAGCCGCTGGTCGTACGGGCGCGTACCGTCGCGCCGCGTCCGATCGCGGTCACGTCTTCGTGGCTCAACTGCACGAGCATCCGGGCCTCCTCGCGGGACGGGGCTGACACGAACGTATGTTCGCATGCGCGCGGCCGTCGGTCAAGGATCCGTAGGGGTCGGCCGCCCGAGCCGCTTCCCGGGTTCCGGAGCCTCGGGCCTATCGTTGGCGCGAGATGGCGAGGGCGGAGAGCGATCGGAGCCACCTCCAGGGGCGGCGGTGGCGGCGAGGTCCCGCCGAGGACGGCGAAGCGCCGCGGTTGCCGCGACCCGAAGGAGAGCGGACCCTCGGCCACGAGGCGCACGGACGGGAGAACAACCTGGACATCCTCCGGTTCGGCGCCGCCTCGATGGTCGTCCTGTCGCACTCCTATCCGCTGTCCTACGGCTCGGACCGGTTCGATCCGCTCGCGCGCCTGACGAAGACGGCGACGCTCGGAAGCGCGGCCGTCTGGATCTTCTTCGTGCTCTCCGGATTCCTCGTCGCCGCCAGCTTCGAGCGCTCCCGCTCGGCCCGCGACTACGCCCTCGCCCGTTCGCTGCGGATCCTCCCCGGGCTGGTCGTGGTGGTGACGCTGACGGCCCTCGTCTACGGACCACTGCTGACGACGCTGCCGATCGGCGACTACCTGACCGACCGGACGACCTACTCCTACATCTTCTGGGGCGTCGTCTACGCGGCCAAGCAGTGGAGCCTCCCGGGCGTCCTCGACACCGGGAACCCGTGGGGGAACGCGGTCAACGGGTCGCTGTGGACGCTCGTCTACGAGATGATCTTCTACGTCGTCGTCCTCGTCCTCGGGATCACGCGCCGGCTCCGGCCGTGGACGGTCGCCGCCCTCGTGATCCTGGCCTGGTATCCGGAGCTCTGGATCGGCCACTCCGCGTTCCTCCAGCACTGGCTCGCCTACTCCGGCGACCTCTTCCGCTTCTTCGGAGCCGGGGTCCTGCTCTACCTCATCCGCGACCGCGTGCCCCTCGACGGACGGCTCGCGCTCCTCGCGACCGCGCTGCTCGCCCTCGCCGGCTGGAAGGGGCACCCGCTCTCGTTCCCGGACACCGCGGCCGTGGTCGGCCCCTACCTGATCCTCTGGCTGGCCTACCAGCCGCACCTGCGAGTGCCCCGGTTCAGCCGGTTCGGGGACTTCAGCTACGGCATCTACATCTACGCCTTCCCCATCGAGCAGTGGGCGGCGCACGTCTTCTCGCCGGACATCCGCGCCTGGAAGGTCTGCGCGCTCTCCTACCCGATCATCGTCGTCCTCGCCGCGCTCTCCTGGCACCTCGTCGAGCGACCCGCCCTGCGGCTCCGTCGACGGATCTCGCGGGCGATCAATCCGGCGTCGGGCGCGGCGGCGACGCCGCGGGCCGACGTGCTCGAGATCCGGCCCGACGCCGCGCGGCCCGTCTAGGGCGGGGTCGGGCGGACCGCGTCCATCCGCCGTGTCCGGGCGGACCGCGGCCATCCGCCGTCCTTCCGGACGCCGGGGGCGGGGCGGGAAGGCGCCTGCGGTACCCTCGACGGCATGGCACCGGCGCGTGACGTCACGTCCCTGATCGCCAGCCGCCTGGATGACCTCTCCCCGAACGACCGGCTGATCGCCGAGTTCCTGCTCGCCGATCCCGCGCAGGCGTCGTTCGAGTCGGCCGAGTCGCTCGCCCGCAAGGTCGGCGTCTCCAAGGCGGCGGTCGTGCGCTTCGGCGCCCGGCTCGGGCTCGGCGGCTTCGGGGGCCTGCGCGACGCTCTCGTCGACGCCGCCCGGGCCCAGCTCGACGGTGACCGCGCGGAGGCGGCCCCCGGCGCCCCGGCGCAGGAGGGCGCCGAGACGCTCGCGGAGCGGCTCCGGGTCGCCGCCACGGCGGACCTGGCCCGGGCGGTCGAGGCCACGGGCGCCGCGGCGATCGACCGGGCGGCATCGATCCTCGACTCCGGCGAGGGCTGGATCCACGTCTTCGGCCAGCGCAAGTCGGCCACGCTCGCCGAGTACGCCTACTTCCTGCTCAACCCGATGCTCCCGAACGTCGCCCGCGTGGAGTCGGGCGAATCCGCCCTCGCCGATCACCTGCTCGACATCGGCCCGGAGGATCGCCTGGTCGCCTTCACCTTCCAGCGCTACGCGAAGCTGACGTCCGAGGTCCTCGACTACTTCCACGAGCGTGGGGCGCCGGTCGTCCTCGTCACCGACTCCGCCGCCGCGCCCGGAGCGGCCTCGGCGGAGGTGCTCCTCCTCTGCCCGTCGGGCGAGGAAGCCCGGCGCGTGCCGACCGCGATCTCCGCCGTCTTCATGATCGAGCTCCTGGCGCTGACGCTCCTCGAGCGCAATCCGCAGACCGCCGGGCGTCGGCTCGACGATGCCGAGCGCGTCTGGGGTCGTTTCGGCACATACTGAGCGCCGTGCCCAGGACCGTCGATCCCACGGAGTACCTTCGCGGCCATCTCCGCGGCACCCGCCGCTCGTTCGAGGCGGGAGCGCCGGCCGCCCACGCGCTGCGGCTCGACCTGAACGAGGGGCCGTACGGGCCGACCGCCTCCGCGCTCGCCGCGATCGAGCGCGCGGCCGCCGGCCTCAACCGGTACCCCGAGGCGTCCGGCGGCGCGCTCCGGCGCGCCCTCGCCGAGCGGGCCGGAGTGGACCCGGAGATGATCGTGCTCGGGCCCGGCGCGAACGGGGTGATGGCGGCGGTCCTGCGGGCGACCCTCTCCCCGGGCGAGGCGGTCGCCTACTCCTGGCCCGGCTTCCCCTCCTACCTGTTCACCGCCACGAACCTCGGCGGGGAGGGGATCCCCGTGCCGGTGGGCCCCGATGGCGCCGACGACCTCGACGGCCTCGCGGCCGCGGCCGCCGACGCCCGCGTCGTCTTCCTCGCCACGCCGGCGAACCCCACCGGACACGTCGTCCTCCGCGGCCTGGAGCGGTTCGCCCGCGACGCCGGCGAGCACGCCCTCGTGGTCGTGGACGAGGCCTACGACGAGTACGCGCCGCCCCGCCGGACGGCCATCGAGCTCCTTCGCGAGGGCCTGCCGCTCGTCAGCCTGCGGACGTTCTCCAAGATCTACGGCCTCGCCGGGATGCGGATCGGGTACGGGATCATGCCGGTCGCGATCGCCGGCGCCGTCCGCGCCTGCCAGGAGACCTTCGAGACGAGCGCGGTGGCGCAGGCGGCCGCGCTGGCCTCGCTCGCGGACGGCGACGAGATCGCCCGCCGGGTCGACGAGAACGCCGAGGTGCGCGCACGGCTCGCCGGCCACCTCGCGCAGCTGGGCCTCGATCCCTACCCCTCGGCCGCCAACTTCGTCACCTGCCGGCCGCCGGACCCGCCCGGGCTCGTCGCCCGGCTCGCCGAGCAGGGCGTCGTCGTGCGCGGCCTCGCGGTCTTCGGCGACGCCGCGCGGGTCCGGATCGGCGTTCCCGGACGCGGGGACGCCGAGCGCGTACTCGACGCGATCTCCGCCGCCGCGGCTGCCTGACGGGCGGTGCGCACGCCACTGCGGCGCGCGACGGGCCCGGGCGGCCGGGACGGCGGTCTATAGTCTCCGGCGGCCGCTCCTTCGGCGGCGACGTCGAGGAGGCGGGGGGACGGTTGGTCGACGGCGCGTCTGCGGTCCGGCTGCGAGGTGTCTCCAAGCGCTACGGCGACGTCGTCGCCGTCGACGGGATCGACCTCGACCTGGCCGACGGCGAGTTCTTCTCCATGCTCGGCCCCTCGGGTTCGGGCAAGACGACGACGCTGCGGATGATCGCCGGCTTCGAGGCCCCGACCACGGGCACCGTCGAGCTGCACGGCGAGGACGTCTCGGGACCGCCGGCGTACGACCGCGACGTCAACACCGTCTTCCAGGACTACGCCCTCTTCCCGCACATGACGGTCGGGCAGAACGTCGGCTACGGCCTGCTCGTCAAGCGGGTCGGGCGGGCGGAGCGCGCCGAGCGCGTGCGGGCGGCGCTCGCCGAGGTCCGCCTCGGGGGCTTCGAGGGCCGCAAGCCGTCGCAGCTCTCCGGCGGTCAGCGCCAGCGGGTCGCCCTCGCCCGCGCCCTCGTCAACCGACCGCGCGTCCTCCTCCTGGACGAGCCGCTCGGCGCGCTCGACCTGAAGCTCCGCGAGGAGTTGCAGCTGGAGCTGAAGCGGATCCAGCGCGACGTCGGGATCACCTTCGTCTACGTGACGCACGACCAGTCGGAGGCGCTCACGATGTCCGATCGGATCGCCGTCTTCAACGCGGGGCGGATCGAGCAGGTCGGCACGCCCGCCGACGTCTACGAGCATCCCGCCGACCGCCTTCGTGGCGGGCTTCGTCGGGACCTCGAACCTCCTCGAGCGGCGAGGCCGCGCGGACGGTGGTGGGGGAGGAGGGGACCTTCGGCGTCCGCCCCGAGAAGATCCGGATCCACGACCGCGGCGCCGTCCGCCCGGATGCCGGGACGTGCGTCGCCGACGGCCGGATCGACTCGGTCGTCTACCTCGGGTCGGAGACCCGCTACCACGTCGCCCTGGAGACGGGCGGCGAGCTCGTCGTCGCCGAGCAGAACGCCGAGGGCTCGTCGATGGAGGCGCTCGCGCCAGCGCGGCCGGGAGGTCACGCTCGGCTGGGAGCGCCGGCACAACCTCCGGGTCGGGGAGTCCGGGAAACAGCGAGGAAGGGACGAAGCATGAGGAGAGATGGACCTGCGCTCGGGCTGGCGGCCGCCGCCATGGGGGTCGCGCTCGTCGCCGTCGGCCTGCGGCGGCTCGAGCTCGAAGGGCAAGGAGCTGAAGTCGATCGGGCCGGGCGAGGGCGCCCTGTCGCTGATCGCCTGGGCCGGGTACGCGGAGAACGGCTCGAACGATCCCAAGGTGAACTGGGTCGGCCCGTTCGAGAAGGCCACGGGCTGCAAGACGACGGTGAAGGTCGCCGGCACGTCCGACGAGATGGTGACGCTGATGAAGACCGGCCAGTACGACAGCGTCTCGGCGTCCGGCAACGCGAGCCAGCGCCTGATGGCCTCCGAAGGACGTCGCGCCGATCAACGTCTCCCTGCTCAAGAACTACGGGACGATCTTCGCCCCGTTGAAGGCCCAGGCGAATAACTCGCTCGACGGCAAGATCTACGGCGTCCCGCACGGCTGGGGCGCGAACCTCCTGATGTGGAACACGAAGAAGGTGACCCCGGCCCGGCGAGCTGGAACGTCGTCTGGGATCCGGCGAAGGCGGCGCCCTACAAGGGCAAGGTCACGATGTACGACGACTGGACGACGCTCGCCGACGCCGCCGTCTACCTCCGCGCGCACCAGCCGGCGCTGAAGATCACGAACCCGTACGAGCTCGACCAGGCCCAGTTCGACGCGGCCGTGGCCCTCGCCAAGCAGCAGAAGGCGTGGGTCGGCGAGTACTGGTCCGACTACGCCAAGTCGCAGAGCTCGTTCGCCCAGGGCAACTCGACCGTCGGCTCGACCTGGCAGGTGATCGCGAACCTCCTCCTCTCCGACAAGACGCCCACGCCGATCTCGACGGAGCTGCCGAGCGAGGGCTCCACGGGCTGGTCGGACAACTGGATGGTCTCCTCGAAGGCGAAGCACCCGAACTGCGCCTACAAGTGGATCGACTGGATCACCTCGCCGGACGTCCAGGCGCAGGTCGCCTCGTACTTCGGCGAGGCGCCCGCCAACGTCGCGGCGTGCGGCGTCTCGGCGGATGCGAAGGCCGAGTGCGGCACGTTCCACGCGCAGGACGAGGCCTACCTGAAGCGGATCGCGTTCTGGAGCGTGCCGCAGTCGGACTGCGGCGACTCCCGCGGCAAGAAGTGCGTGCCCTTCACCAAGTGGGTCCAGGCCTGGCAGGACGTCAAGGGCTAGAGCGGAGTGGGCGCCGCATCCGAACCTGTCGAGGCGCCGCGGGCCACGGGCTCGCGGCGCCTCGCCCGCGCCCTGCACGGGCGGCGGCGCCTGCAGGTCGGCCTGCTGCTCGCCGGTCCGCTCGGCTGGCTCGTCGTCATCTATCTCGGCTCCCTCGCCGTCCTCCTCGTCGCCGCCTTCTGGCGGATCGACGAGCTCTCCGGCAACGTCCAGCACGGCTTCAGCCTCTCGAACCTGCGGGACGTCGTCTCCGGTCACCTGTACCGGGCCGTGACCCTGCGCACGGTGCTGACCGCGGCGAGCGTGACGGTCGCCGACGCGATCGTCGCGTTCCCGGTCGCCTTCTACATGGCGAAGGTCGCCTCGCGGCGGACGCGGAACGCGATCGCCGTCTCGATCCTCCTGCCGCTCTGGGCCAGCTACCTCGTCAAGGTCTACGCGTGGCGCAACATGCTCGGCGCCTCGGGCTTCCTGCAGTGGGCGTTCGGGCCGGTCGGCTGGGACGGGCCAGGGTTCGGGCTGACGGCGACCTGGCTCGTCCTCTCCTACCTCTGGCTCCCGTACATGGTGCTGCCGATCTACGCGGGCCTCGAGCGGATCCCCGACACGCTCGTCGAGGCGTCGGCCGACCTTGGCGGCCGCTCCCTGATCACGTTCCGCAAGGTGATCCTGCCGCTCGCCTGGCCCGCCGTCGTCGCCGGCTCCATCTTCACGTTCTCGCTGTCGCTCGGCGACTACATCGCGGTCTCGCTCGTCGGCGCGAAGACGCAGTTCCTCGGCAACGTCGTCTACTCGGACGTGACGAACGCGGGCCTGCTGCCGCTCGGCGCCGCGCTCTCCCTCGTGCCCGTCGCGATCATGGTCGTCTACCTGCTCGCGGCCCGCCGCTCGGGCGCCTTCGAGGCGATCTGATGTACCGCACCCCCGGCCTCCGGCGCGTCCTCCGGCTCGTCACCGGCCTCGTCCTCCTCTTCGTCTACGCGCCGCTCGTCGTGATCGCGCTCCAGGCCTTCAACGCCGATCGTCGCGGCGTCTGGCCGATCGACTCGTTCACGCTGCAGTGGGTGCGCCGCGCGGCCTCCAACTCCGGCCTCCGCGACGCGATCGTCACCTCGGTCGAGGTCGCGGTGGCGGCGACGGCGATCGCCCTCGTCCTCGGCACGCTCGCGTCGCTCGGCGTCCA
The DNA here is from genome assembly GCA_963800515.1 of uncultured Thermoleophilia bacterium. GTDB lineage: Bacteria > Actinomycetota > Thermoleophilia > Gaiellales > F1-60-MAGs149 > CAWDBC01. The sequence continues at coordinate 72,580 of CAWDBC010000011.1, read as the reverse complement.
CCGCCACCGCTTCTTCGGCCGCGATGCGATCTCGCTCCTCGTCGTGCTGCCGATCGCGCTGCCCGGGATCGTCACCGGCGTCGCCCTCAACGCCTCGTTCACCGAGGTCCTCGGTGTCTCGCTGGCGCTCTGGACGATCGTCGTCGCGCATTCGACCTTCTGCATCGTCGTCGTCTACAACAACGTCGTCGCCCGCCTGCGGCGCACGGCGCCGAGCCTCGAGGAGGCCTCGGCGGACCTCGGCGGCGACCCTTGGCAGACGTTCCGGTACGTCACCTTCCCGCTCCTGCGCTCCGCGCTCCTGGCGGGCGGGCTGCTCGCGTTCGCCCTGTCGTTCGACGAGATCGTCGTCACGAACTTCACGGCCGGAGGGCAGGTCACCGTGCCGATCTGGATCTTCTCCAACCTCTTCCGGCCGGCCAACGCGCCGCTCGTCAACGTCGCCGCCCTGCTGCTCGTGCTGCTCTCGGTGATCCCCGTCTGGTTCGCCCAGCGCCTCGCCGGCGAGGCCGGCACGGCGACCGGAGGCGCGCGGTAGGGGCGGCCGGTACCCTCAGCGCGATGACGGACCTGCAGCCGATGCTCGACGCCCTCCGCGCGCGGGAGGGACACCGCGAGCCCGCCGCCTGGGGCTTCGGGCTGGCCACCCCGGCCCTGGCCGAGGACGGGCGCACGGCCACCGATCAGCTGCTCGACACCTGGTTCCCCCTGCCGAACCTGGGCACTGCGGCGATCTCGGCGGACGTCGCGCGATCGGTCCTCGGGAACGGCTCCGCCTGGGGCACGTTCCGGATCGGCTCCGCAGCCGTGACGGAGATGCTCGACCTCCTTCACCAGGTGCCGGGCCCCGCGGACGCTCATCCCAACCGCGGCTTCCTGGAGGGGATCCCGACGGCCGACCTCGGCCGCCGCGTCCTCGTCGCCTGCTTCCTCGAGAGCCTCGAGGACGCCCCCGCCGACGTCAGCGACGCCTACCTGCGCCTCCACCTCCTGTCGAGCCGCAGGGTCCGCCCGCGCACGATCAACCTCGACGGCATCTTCGCCGTCCTACCGAACGTCGTCTGGACGAACCACGGCGCCTTCGACCCGCGCACCTTCGAGGCCGCCCGGCTGGCCCTCGTCGGCCGGGGCCAGCTCGTCGAGGTGCGCGGCGTCGACAAGTTCCCGCGAATGACCGACTACGTCGTGCCGACGGGCGTGCGGATCGCCGACGCCGACCGGGTCCGCCTCGGCGCCCACCTCGCGGAGGGCACGACCGTGATGCACGAGGGGTTCGTCAACTACAACGCCGGCACGCTCGGGGCGTCGATGGTGGAGGGCCGGATCTCCGCCGGGGTGGTCGTCGGCGAGCGCTCCGACGTGGGCGGCGGCGCCTCGATCATGGGCACGCTCTCCGGCGGCGGCACGGAGGTCATCTCGCTCGGCGCGGACTGCCTCGTCGGCGCCAACGCGGGCGTCGGGATCTCGCTCGGGGACCGCTGCACGGTCGAGGCGGGGCTCTACCTGACGGCGGGCACGAAGGTCCGGCTGCCCGACGGCGAGGTCCGCAAGGCGGCCGAGCTCTCGGGCGCCTCGGACCTGCTCTTCCGCCGCAACTCGCAGTCCGGCGGGGTCGAGGCGCTGCCGTCGGGAGGAGCGGGCTGGGCCGGGCTGAACGCGGCCCTCCACGCCAACGGATGACGCTCCTCACCGGCACCGTCGCCGACGTCTGCGAGGCGCTCGTCGCCACACCCTCGGAGTACGGCGAGGAGGCGGCCCTCGCGGGGCTCGTCGAGGACCGGATCGCCGGGCTCGGCCTCCGTCACGAGCGGCTCGGCAACGCCGTCGTCGCCCGGACGGGCGAGGGGGACGGCGTCGTCCTCGTCGGGCACCTGGACACGGTCCCGAACTGGTCCGGCGGCGAGGCGTCCCGGCAGGCGGACCGTATCGTCGGCCGCGGCGCGGCGGACATGAAGGGGGGCGTGGCCGTGATGCTGACGCTCGCCGAGCGCCTGGCCGCGGCCGATCGCCCGATCGCCTGGCTCTTCTACGACCGCGAGGAGGGCCCGAACGCCGACAACGGCATCCACGCGGTCCTCCGCGACGCCCGGCTCCTCGGCCGCCCGCGGGTGGGAGTGGTGCTGGAGCCGACGGGCGGGACGATCCACCTCGGCGCGGTGGGGACGATGAACGCCGACGTCGTCTTCCGCGGCCGCGGCGCCCACTCCGCCCGCCCCTGGGAGGGCGAGAACGCGATCGTCCGCGGCGTCCCGGCGCTCGCCCGGTTCGCCGCGCGCGCGCCCGACTTCGTCTCCGTCGACGGGCTCGAGTTCGCGGACGTCGTGACGGTGACGACGGCCCACGGCGGCGTCGCCCGGAACGTCGTGCCGGACGAGCTCCGCCTCGCCGTCAACGTCCGCGTCGCCCCCGGCCGGTCCCTCGACGCCGCCCGGGCGGAGGTCGAGTCGCTCGCCGGCGCCGAAGCCGAGGTCACCTGGCTCGACGCCAGCCCGGCGGCCCTTCCCTACGCGTCGAGCCCCGAGGTGCGGCGGTTCGCCGAGCTCTCCGGGGCCGAGATCCGCCCGAAGCAGGCGTGGACCGACGTCGCCACCCTGATCGAGTGGGGCGTGCCGGCCTTCAACTACGGCCCGGGCGACCCCTCGCAGGCCCACCAGACCGGGGAGTACGTCACGATCGAGGCGCTCGAGGAATGCGAGCGGGTGCTCGAGCGCTACCTCACCTCGGAGCCCCCATGACGTCGACGATCGAGAAGTGGCAGGGAGCGGGCAACGCCTACCTGATCGTGGAGCGGGGCGCGCTGCCCTGGCCGCTGACGCCCGCACGGGCGGCGCTCCTCTGCGATCCGCGCACCGGGATCGGCGCCGACGGCGTCCTCGAGCTCTCCCCGACCGCCGACGCCGACGCCGCGATGGCGATCACGAACCCGGACGGCTCGCCCTCCGAGGCCTGCGGGAACGGCACCCGGATGGTCATGCGCTACCTGGCCGAGCGCCGCGCGCCGGAGGACGGCCGCCCGATCCGGCTCCGGACCGCGGCGGGCCTCCTCGTCGGCACGATCGCCGACGAGCGGGTCGCCGTCGAGATGACGCCGGCGCGGCTCGACGGCGCGCAGTACCGGCCGACCTCCGAGCCCTTCCCCTACCCCCACCGCTTCGTCTCGCTCGGCAACCCGCACGTCGTGATCAGCGTCGACGACCCGCGGGCGTTCCCGCTGGAGGTCGAGGGACCCATCCTCGAGCATCACGCCTGGTTCCCGGAGCGGACGAACGTGGAGGTCATGCGCGTCCGCGACCGCCATCACGTGGAGCTGCGGGTCTGGGAGCGAGGAGTGGGCGAGACGAGGGCCTGCGGGACCGGTGCCTGCGCCGCCGGCGTCGTGGCGGTCCTCTCCGGGCAGGCCGAGAGCCCGGTCGAGGTGGAGCTGCCGGGCGGGGTCGTCACCGTCGACGTCGATCGCGCCAGCCTGGCCGTGCGGATGACCGGAGGCGCCGAGCGGATCGCGACGATCGAGCTCGCCGACGACCTGCTCGGCCGGCTCGAAGCGGCCGGCTGATGCCGGTCAGCTACCCGGGCGCGCGGAGGACGCAGACGCTTCCCACCTACATCGCCCAGCAGCTCGCGGCCCGTGTCGCGGAGGCCCGGGCGCGCGGGATCGACGTGATCTCCCTCGGCGTCGGCGATCCGGACCTGCCTCCGCCGGCGGAGGCGCGCGCGTTCCTGGCCGCCGCCGTCCAGCGGACGGACGTCGCCCACTACCCGTCGAACCGGGGCCTCGCCGAGCTGCGGGAGGCGGTCGCCGCGTTCTACGAGGCGCGCTTCGGCGTCCGTCTCGATCCCGAGCGCGAGGTGCTGCCGCTCCTCGGGGCGAAGGAGGGGATCGCCCACCTCGCCCTCGCCTCGCTCGACCCCGGCGACGTCTCGCTCATCGCCGATCCCGGTTACCCCGTCTACGCCTCCGGGGCGATCCTCGCCGGCGCCGAGCCGGTCTCGCTGCCGCTCCTCCCCGAGCTCGCGTTCCAGCCCGACCTGGCGGCCGTCCCGCCCCGCGTGGCGGAGCGGGCGCGGCTCCTGACGCTCGGCTACCCGAACAATCCGACGGGCGCCGTGGTCGAGGACGACCTGTTCGAGCGGATCGTCGCCTTCGCCGACCGCCACGACGTCCCGGTCTGCCACGACAACGCGTACTCGGAGATCACCTGGGGCGACTACACGGCTCCGAGCTTCCTCCAGACTCCCGGTGCGCGCGAGGTCGGCGTCGAGATCCTGTCCCTGTCCAAGGCGTACAGCGCGCCGGGCTGGCGGGTCGCCTTCTGCGTCGGCAACGCCGGGATCCTCGAGCGGTACACGCGCATGCGCACCCACGTCGACGCCGGGATGTTCGTCGCGCTCCAGCGGGCCGCGATCCACCTCCTGGGCCGGCCGGAGGCGGAGCGGCGGGAGCTCTCGGCGCTCTACGAGCGGCGCGCCGCGATCGTCTGCGACGCCCTCGAGGCGGCCGGATCGCCCGTCGTCCGCCCGCGGGGCGCCATGTACGTCTGGCTGCCGGTGCCGGAGGGTCCCCGGCCGGGGGCGTCGCTCCGGTTCGCCGACCTCGCGCTCGAGCGGGCGGCCGTCGTCGTCCTCCCCGGGGCCGCCTACGGCGCGGGAGGCGAGGGCCACGTCCGCCTCGCCCTGACCGTGCCGGACGATCGCCTCGCCGAGGCGATGGCCCGGCTCGCATCCGTGCTCTAGGCCCAGCCGCCCTCCGGGGTGGGGAGGACGGCCAGGGGCCCGATCGACCTCCCGGCGGCGAGCCGCCATACTCTCTCCAGGATGGGGACGATCGACCGAGCGGCCGAACGGGGCGACGAGCCGGACCGCTTCCACGTCGTCCGGGACAGCGAGCCGGAGCGCGGCTTCGTGATCGCGGCGCTGCCCCGCGGGCGCGACGGGGCGAGCGAGCTCGACGAGATGCGCGAGCTCCTGCGGACGGCGGGCGTCGAGACGGTCGGGACGCTGACCCAGAAGCGCGAGCGCCCGCACCAGCGCACGTACCTCGGCCCCGGCAAGATCGACGAGTTGAAGGAGCGCGTCGCCGACACGAGCGCGGAGGTGGTCGTCTGCGACGACGAGCTCCAGCCGACGCAGCAGCGGGCGCTCGAGGACGCAACCCAGATGCGCGTCGTCGACCGGACGGCGGTGATCCTCGACATCTTCGCCGACCACGCCCACACCGCCGAGGGCAAGCTCCAGGTCGAGCTGGCGCAGCTGGAGTACAACCTCCAGCGGATGCGGGGCATGTGGAAGCACCTCGAGCGCCTCGGCGGCGGGGTCGGCACCCGCGGACCGGGCGAGTCCCAGCTGGAGACGGACCGGCGCCTCGCCCGCGACCGGGTCGGGTTGCTCAAGAAGCGGCTCCGCGAGTCCGAGCGCCATCGCGAGACGCAGCGGAAGGAGCGGTCGCGGTCGGAGGCCCCGGCGGTCGCCCTGGTCGGGTACACGAACGTCGGCAAGTCCAGCCTCCTCAACCGGCTGACGGGCGCCGGCGTCTCGTCGGCCGACCGCCTGTTCGAGACCCTCGACTCGACGACCCGCGCCTACGAGTGGAACGGGCGGGCCTACACGCTGACGGACACCGTCGGCTTCCTCCGCAAGCTGCCGCACCAGCTCGTCGACGCCTTCGCCTCGACCCTCGAGGAGACGCTGCGCTGCGACCTCCTCCTCCACGTCGTCGACGCCTCCGCCGAGGACGCGGAGCGACGGGCGCAGATGGAGGCGGTCGAGAGGGTCCTCCGCCAGATCGGCGCCGACGACCTGCCGCGGATGCTCGTCGCCAACAAGATCGATCGGCTGACCGAGGAGGAGCGGGAGGAGCTGCAGACCGTCGAGCCCTCGGCGATCCTGGTCTCGGCGCACACGGGCGACGGCATCCCCGGGCTCGAGGAGGAGATCGCCGAGCACTTCGCGAGCCGGTTCCAGGAGCTCGAGCTCCTCGTCCCGCACACCGAGCTCGGCGTGCTGGCGCGGCTGTACGCCCTCGGCGCCCCGGTCGAGCGGCTCGCGACCGCAGACGGGGTCGTCGTCCGGGCCCACCTCCCGGCCTCCGAGGCGAGCCGGCTCCGCGCCTTCCGGGTCCACGGCGGGACCTTCGCCGCCGCTGCCGCGGCCGCCGCGGCGGACTAGCGTGCCCGCGGTCGGCTTCGTCCTCCTCGATCCGCGGGCGGCGACGCCGACCACCGCCCACCCCGGCGACGCGGGCTTCGACCTGCGCTCGATCGAGACGGCCGAGCTCGCTCCCGGCGAGCGCCGGCGGATCCGGACCGGCGTGGCCCTCGAGCTGCCCGACGGCACCGCGGGCCTCGTGCTGCCGCGGTCAGGCCTCGCCGCCCATCACGGGATCACCGTGCTCAACGCTCCGGGGCTCGTCGACTCCGGCTACCGGGGCGAGCTCGAGGTCTGCCTGCTCAACACCGATCCGTCGCTCCCCTTCGCGATCGCGGTGGGGGACCGGATCGCCCAGCTCGTGATCGTCGAGCTGCCGGCGGTGCGGCTGGTCGAGGTCTCCGAGCTCGGCCCGACGGCCCGCGGCGCCGCCGGCTACGGGTCGACCGGCCGGGGCTGATCCGTGATCGGCCCCCGCGTCCCGCGTCTCGGCGCTCCTCCAGCACGAGGACCGGCTGCTCCTCGTCCGGCAGGAGAAGGCGGGGCGGGGCTACTGGCTCCTGCCGGGAGGCGGGGTGGAGCTCGGCGAGACGATGGAGGACGCCCTCTGCCGCGAGCTCCGCGAGGAGTGCGGGATCGACTCCTGCCGGGTGCTCGCACCCGTGGTCCTGGCGGAGTCGATCGCCCCGCGGTCGCTCGGCCGGGTCGCCAAGCACGTCCTCCACGTCGTCTACGAGGTGGAGGTCGCCGAGGGCGTCGTCCAGCACGTCGCCTCGAGCGATGGCGCCGTCACGAACCACCGCCTCTTCGGACGCGACGAGATCGCCGACATCGACCTGCGTCCGCCGATCGGGCGTCATCTCGGACGGTGGCGGAGCGGCGATCCCTTCGTGGCGCTCGGTCGCGTCTGGGCGCACTGACGGACGCCGGGGCGGCGCCTCGCGTCCGGCGCCGAGGAGCGGACTCGCGTCTCCCGGCGTCCCGTCGGGAGGGATCCCGGGGGCCCGGCCCCTACGATCTCGCCAGACGCTGAGCAGCCGGCTGACCGGACCAGCGGACCTCCGTTCCCACCCTCCGACCGTTCCCAGGATCCGCGCGTGAGCGACCCCATCTCCTACGCCCAGGCCGTCGTCATCGGGCTCCTCCAGGGGGTCTCCGAGCTCTTCCCGGTCTCGAGCCTCGGCCACTCGGTGATCCTGCCGAAGCTCCTCGGCTGGAAGATCCGCCAGAACGACGACTTCTTCATCACCTTCCTCGTCGCGACGCACCTGGCGACGGCGCTCGTCCTGCTCGCGTTCTTCTGGCGCGACTGGGTGCGGATCGTCCGCGGCCTCCTGCGCTCGCTCGCGGCCCGCCGGATCGGCGACGACGCGGACGCGCGTCTCGGCTGGCTGATCGTCGTCGCGACGATCCCCGCCGGGCTCCTCGGCCTGCTCCTCGAGAGCCCGCTCCACGACCTCTTCGCCTCGGCGCGATCGGCGGCGTTCTTCCTCGTCGTCAACGGCCTCCTCCTGCTCGGCGCCGAGCGGCTCCGCCGGCGGGCGCCGGTCGTCGAGCGGTCCGACGACAGCCGCGCCGGGGACGTCAGGATCAGCCGGCGGGTCGGCTGGCTCGCCGCGTTCGGGATCGGGGCCGCCCAGGCCCTGGCCCTCGTCCCGGGCATCTCCCGGTCCGGGGCCTCGATGGGGGGCGGACTGCTCGCCGGGCTCTCGAACGAGGACGCGGCGCGCTTCGCGTTCCTCCTCGCCACCCCGATCATCGGCGCGGCCGCCGTGCTCAAGCTGCCCACGCTCGTCGGGTCGCAGGGCGACGGCGTGCGGGGGCCTGCCGCGGTCGGGGCGATCTGCGCCGCGGCGACGGCGTACGTCTCGATCCGCTTCCTGATGCGCTTCTTCGAGACCAACCGGCTGACGCCGTTCGCCGCCTACTGCGTCCTCGCCGGGCTCGCGGCGAGCCTCTACTTCGTGGTCTGAGGCCGCGCGTCCGGGCCACCGGCGCCGGTGCCAGCCGCCGCCTCCGCGCGCTTGCGCCAATAGCGCTCGAGGCCGAGGTACTGCTGCTCGGGAGGGATCGCCTGGACGGTCGCCGCCGCCGTCTCGGCGTCGGCAGCCGCGGCGATCTCGGCGCGCAGGACGCCCTGGAACGACTCCGAGTCGAGCGTGCGGGCCCGCTCGGCGACCTCCCGGAGGCGGCGACCGACGAGCGCGAGGTGGGCCGCGGGCTCCTCGATCGACCCGAAATGGGTGAGCCCGAGCGAACGGGGGCTCCAGGCGGCGAGCCGCCCCAGCGAGTCTTCCCAGGCCTCGAGATCGACCTCGGGGGGCGGGGTGGGGGGGACGACGAGCGGGGACGGCGGCGTCCGCACGCCGCCGGCGTCGCCGACGAAGGCGCGGCGCGTCGGCCGGTGGAGGAACGAGACGTGGTGGGAGGCGTGGCCCGGGGTGCAGGCGACCTCGAAGTCGAGGATCCGCTCCCCGCCGGAGAGGATCTCGAGCCGCTCGGCGGGGACGGGAAGGACGCGGCCCCAGAGGTGGTCCATCTGGTCGCCGTACAGGCGCTCGGCGCTCGCGAGAAGCCGGGACGGGTCGACCAGGTGGGGGGCGCCCCGCTCGTGGACGTAGACGGGCAGATCCGGCCAGCGCGCGACGAGCGCGCCGGTGGCGCCCGCGTGGTCGAGGTGGATGTGCGTCAGAAGCAGGGCGCGCGGGGGCGCGGTCAGGGCCGCGAGGAGCGTCGTGACGGACGACTCCGGGCCCGGATCGATCAGGACGCCGTCGACCTCCCAGCAGCCGATCACCCGCGCCCGGCCCACGTGGTGGAGGTCGATCAGCCGCATGCCCGGCCAGCGTACCCGTCCGGGCGTCCGGGGCCTGCCCTAGCGCGCCGCGGACAGCTCGCGCGCCTCGGCGGCAGCGTCGCGCGAGCCGGCGGCAGCGTCGCGAAGCGCGATCCGGTGCGGCCGGCGGAGCCGGAGCTCCTCCGCGACGAAGTAGCTGCCGAGGACGAGCGCGGAGGCCCCCGCCTGGGCGACGAGGCCCTCGACGTTCGGGAAGGTCGCGAACCAGGTGCCGATCCAGTGCGGGAAGCCGACGCCGAGGTCGGTCGTGCCGATCCAGCCGGCCTGCTGCATCTCCTGCACCTGCTCGCCGACCATGACCACGAGCACGACGCCGAGCATCACGCCCGTCACGACGAGCATCCGCTTGTACGGCAGCCGCGCGTGGTTGAGGAAGGTCGCGGCGGCGACGGCCGCCACGAGGACGCCCGCGATGGCGACCCCCTCGAGGACGGTGCCGGCCCCGTAGGTCAGGCGCATGTTCTGGAGGAAGAGGACGATCTCGAAGCCCTCGCGGTACGTGCTCGCGAAGCCGAGGACGGCGAGGCCGAGGAAGAGCCTCGTTCCGCCGGCGCCTCCGGCCAGCAGGCCCTTCTTGCGACGGTTCTGGGCGGAGATCCAGCCGGTCCAGTAGACCCGGTGGAAGAACCAGTTCATCACGATCACGAGGACGACGATGGCGACGAGCCCGGTCGCCGCCTGAACGTCGAGCGGATCGAGGCGGACGAGGTCGAGAAGGCGCGAGAACGAGACCCACGTCACGGCGGTCATGGCCAGCCCGGCCGCGGCGCCGACGGCGATCGGCTTGCGCAGCCGCGCCCGCGTGCCGTGGAGGCTCGCCACGATGGCCGCGAGGACGAGGATCGACTCGAGTCCCTCCCGGAAGACGAGGAGCCCGCTGTTGAAGATGACGGCCCCGTGGGAGAGCCGAACCTGGGCCGTCGGATCGGACACGCCGCCGTCCAGGGCCTGGAGCACGATGACGCCGACGAGCAGTGCGCAGAGCGAGAGGAGGACCAGACGGTGGCGACTCGCGAACGTCACGTAGGGAACCCTACACCAGCCGCTCGGGCCTGTGTCAACGAGGTTCGGCCCGTCGTCGACGGGGGGCGGTCAGCTGCGTCGCTCGCGCCGGGCGATCGCGATCGCGCCCGCCGCGGCGAGCTCCTCCAGGTCGTCGTCGAGCGGGGTCAGTGACGACGGCAGGCCCCGCCGGTCGAGCGCCCAGGAGAGCAGGAGGTCCGCGATCCACGGGTTCTTCGGGAGCAGGGGACCGTGGATGTAGGTGCCGAGGACGCGGCCGGAGCGACAGCCCTCGTAGCCCGAGCCGCCGGTGTTCCCGCCGCCGGCGAGGACGCGTCCGAGCGGCTCCACGTCGCCCAGGACGGTGCGGCCCGCGTGGTTCTCGAAGCCGACGATCGTGCGGGTCCGCCCGTCCAGCTCGCACTCGATGGCGATGTTGCCGATCACCCGGGTGTCTCCGGCGAACGTCTCCAGGTCGACCACGCCGAGGCCGGGGATGTCGTCACCGTGATGGCCCAGGTAGCGGTGGCCGAGCATCTGGTAGCCGCCGCAGACGGCGAGGAGGGCCGCGCCCTCGGCGAGCGCCTCGCCGATCGCGGGGCGGAGGCGAACGAGCTCCTCCGCGACGATCGACTGGTCGCGATCCTGGCCGCCGCCGATCAGGATGACGTCGGCCAGGCCGGGATCGAGCGGCTCGCCGAGACCGACCGGCGCGACGACGGCGTCCAGTCCGTGCCAGCCGGCCCGCTGCTCGAGGACCCGGACGTTGCCGCGATCGGCGTAGATCGAGAGCAGGTCGGGATAGAGCGGAACGATCCGGATCGGAGTCACTGCAGCGTCTCCTGGTAGGGGCGCGTCAGGCCGCGGGCCGCCGCGAGCCGCTGCAGGTCGAGCATGGCCGTGTAGGTCGGGAGGGCGTAGGCCGTGCCGGCGGGACCGGCGAGGTCGACGACCCGGTCGAAGGCGCGCTCGAGTCGCGGCTCGATCTCGATCCGCTCGCGGTCGACGCCCGCGTACTTGAGCCGCAGCGCCATGTCGGCGGCCCGGGTCCCCGTGCAGACGATCGCGCCGGCGCCGACGGCGAGGCGCTCGTAGTCGACGTCCCAGATCCAGGAGACGTCACGGCCGTCGGCGATCCGGTCGTTCAGCGCCAGGAGGACGGGGGCGTCCTCGCGGACGGAGGCGATCGTCCGCAGCACCTCGTTGGCGCCGGTCGGGTTCTTGACGAGCAGGAAGTAGCAGCGGCGATCACCGGCGTCGATCCGCTCGAAGCGGCCGAACGCCGCCCGGAACCCCGCCAGGCGGTGGCAGGCGTCGGCGAGGGGGACGCCCGAGGCGACGGCGAGGGCGATCGCGGCCGCGGCGTTGTAGACGTTGTAGATCCCCGGCACCGCCAGCTCGACCGGCCGGCGCTCGCCGCGGTAGACGATGGAGAAGCGCGAGCCGTCGAGCCCCAGCTGCTCGACCTCACGCGCGGCCAGGTCGAGCGCGGGGCGCCGGTGGCCGCAGCGGAGGCAGTGGTAGTCACCGAGGTGCCCCAGGTAGACCGTGTCGTGCACGTAGGGCCCGTCGCAGCGGACGCAGCGCGTGGAGTCCGCCGCATGATCGAGCCCGCCGAGGCCGACGGAGGGGTCGTCGAGGCCGAAGGTCAGGCGCCGGTGGCCCGCGGAGATCCGCTCGATCGCGGGATCGTCGACGCCGGCGACGATCAGGGTGGCGTCGTCGAGGCGTGCCACCAGCTCCCGCCACCGCTCGCCGATGGTCTCGAGCTCGCCGTACCGGTCGAGCTGGTCGCGGAACAGGTTGGCCAGCACGATGTACCGGGGACGGGTCGCGGCCGCGACGGCCGGCAGCGCGAACTCGTCGACCTCGAGCAGGGCGAAGCGCGTCCCCTTCGGCGCCGCGAGGAGGGTGGAGGCGACGCCGGAGACGAGGTTGGCGCCGCCGGCGTTGCGGACCAGCGTCCGCGAGCCGCGCAGCACCTGGGCCGTCATCGCGCTCGTCGTCGTCTTCCCGTTCGTCGCCGAGACGAGCGCGATCCCGTCCGGCAGCCGCTCCGCGAGCCGGGCGATGGCGTCCGGCGTCAGCTGCGTCAGGACCTTGCCGGGAACCGTGGTTCCCGCCCCGCGACGGAGGGTCCGGGAGAGAGCGCCGGCGATCCGCGCGGCCGGCATCGAAAGGGCGAGGGGAAGCCCCGTCATCGGGCCATCCTAGCCCTCGGTCCCGCGGCCGGTCGGGGGTTCGGGGGTCCCGACGAGCCGCGTCGGGCGGCGCCGGCGACGCGACCGGTCGGTCGACGCCCGACGGTCGGGCTCAGAGGCCGCCGACCGCCCGGTCCGCGCCCATCGCGATGAAGATCAAGGCGAGGTAGGCGAGGGAGTAGAGGAACGTGGCCCGGGCGGCGTCGCGCGAGTACGTCCGGAGGAGGCGGACGGCGTAGCGGAGGAACACCGCCCCGAGCGCCACGGCGGCGACGAGGTAGACCAGGCCGAGGAGGCCGGTGAGCGCGGGCACGAGCGTGAAGGCGACGAGGGCGACGGTGTAGGCGAGGATCTGGATGGCCGTCGAGCGCTCGGAGCGCACCACCGGCAGCATCGGCACCCCGGCCTTCGCGTACTCGCCCTTGGCCAGGATCGCGAGCGCCCAGAAGTGCGGGGGCGTCCAGAGGAAGATCACGACGAACATCACGATGGGCGCCCAGGCGACGTGGCCCGTGACGGCCGCCCAGCCGACGAGCGGCGGCATCGCGCCGGCCGCTCCTCCGATGACGATGTTCTGCGGCGTCCGCCGCTTCAGGATCATCGTGTAGACGACCGCGTAGAAGACGCTGCCACCGAGGCAGAGGACCGCCGCGAGGCCGGTCGTGAAGCGCCAGAGGACGATCCCGGCGGCGACGTTGAGGCCGATCCCGAGCGCCAGGCCGAGCCACGGCTCGACCCGGCCGGCCGCCACCGGCCGGTTCCGGGTCCTCGCCATCAGCCGGTCGATGTCCCGGTCGTAGACGTGGTTGATCGCGCTCGCCCCGCCCGAGGAGAGAGCCAGCCCGGCGAGCGCGGCGACGCCGACCGACAGCCGGGGCAGGCCCTTCGCCGCCCAGACCATCGCGCCCGCGCAGGTGACGAGGAGGAGCAGCATGATCCGGGGCTTCATCAGCTCCCAGAGGTCGGCAGCCAGTGACGTTCGGGGCGGGGGCGGTCCCACCGACCCCAATGCGGGGGACGAGGAGGGGATGGGCTCAGCCACCGGTCGGCTCCCAGCGGAACGTGCGCCAGGAGACGAGCGCGCCGAGGAGGCCCCACGCGATCGGCACGGCCAGCCAGGCCAGGTCGCCACCGCCGAGAGCGTGGCCCTCGAACAGCCGGCGCAGCGAGGCGATGACGTGGGTCATGGGCAGGAGCTCGGCGACCCACTCGACGATCTGGGGCAGCTTGCTGACGGGGAAGAACGCCCCGGAGAGGAAGAGCACGGGCAGGTAGAACGCGTTCACGATGGCCGACGAGCCCTCGGCGTTCGGGACCGCCCGCGTGACCGCGACGCCGAGCGTGGAGCAGCTCGCGGCGCCGACGACGACGAGGAGCACCAGGCCCGCGAGGCTGTCCGGCAGGCGCACACCGAAGGCGAGCCTGCCGACGCCGACGACGATCAGGACCTCGAGGAGGAGCACGAGCACGATCGAGGCGATCAGCGCGCCGAGGTACGTCCCCGGCGGGAGCGGGGTGCCGCGGACGCGTTTGAGGATGCCTCGGTCGCGCCGGACGGTCAGGGTGATCGCGAGGCCCGCGAAGGTCGTGACGATGATCGCCATGCCGAGCATGCCCGGCACGAAGAAGTCGGGGTAGGGCGTCCCGTCGACCTTCGAATGGCGGCCGACGGTCCCGAAGACGACGAGCAGGAAGATCGGGAGGGCGAACGTGAAGACGGCCGCGGACACGTTCCGCCAGTAGAGCCGCTGCTCGGCGGCGACCTGGCGTCCGGCGCGAGCCGCGTTCACGACCGCTCCGGGCTCGCGGTGAGGGCGAGGAACGCGTCCTCCAGCGTCGGCGGCGCGACACGGAGCGCGTCCAGCTCGACCCCCCGCGCGCGGGCCCAGGAGGTGAGGGCATAGAGCGTCTCGGTGGGCCGATCGACGTCGACGTGGAGCAGGTCCTCGCCGCGCGCGACCGGGACGCCGAGCACGGCGGCGAGGTCGCCCTCGTCGACGCCCGGGGGAGGGCGGAAGGCGATCCGGGTCGTCTGCATCACGCTCGAGGCGAGCGCCCCGGGCGGCCCCGTCGCGACGATCCGTCCGTGGCTGACGACGGCGACGCGATCGGCGAGGGCCGTGGCCTCCTCCATGTAGTGCGTGGTCAGGAGGATGGTGGTGCCCTCGCTCGCCAGCTGCGAGAGGACGCGCCAGAACGAGCGCCGCGCCGCCGGATCGAAGCCGGTGGTCGGCTCGTCGAGGAAGATCAGGTCCGGACCGCCGACGAGCGCCAGGGCGACGTCGAGCCGCCGCAGCTGGCCGCCGGACAGCTTGCGCACCAGCACGCCCGCGTGCTCGGTCAGGCCGACGAGCTCCAGGATCTCGGCCGGGTCGCGCGGCGAGGGGTAGTAGCCGGCGTGGAGGACGAGCGCCTCCCGCCCGGTCATGTACGGGTAGACGCCCGACGTCTGGAGGACGATCCCGATGCGCTCGCGGTACGCGGAGCCGCCGCGCCAGGGGTCGAAGCCGAGCACCGAGATAGAGCCGGCGTCGGCCGCCCGGTAGCCCTCGAGGATCTCGACCGTCGTCGTCTTGCCGGCGCCGTTCGGTCCGAGGAGCGCGAAGACCTCGCCCCGAAGCACCTGGAAGGAGATCCCGGCCACCGCCTGCACCCGTCCGTAGGCGTGGCGCAGGTCCCGGACGTCGATTGCGAGAGCCTCGTCCGGATCGTTGGACGGCGCCTCGAGGTCGCAGCTCACGATCGCTGTCTCACGCACATGCACGGTGGAGCTTACGAGCGATGCGCGACCGCGGACGCACGCGTCCCGTCGTTCCTCGTCCCGCGTCACCGAGGGCGCTAGCATGGCCTCGTGACCAGCGAACGCGACCGCAGAGAGGAGCTCGCGCTGCGCGCGCTCCGCCGTGAGCTGGATGCGTTGGACGAGGAGATCGTGTCCGCCCTCGATCGGGCCCTGGCCCGCGATCCCGACAGCCTGACCGGCGGCGACTGGGGCGCGGGAGGGGAGGGGTGCCTGCTGACGCTCGCGGCGCGCGAGCTCGGCTGCTCCCATGGCTCCGACCTGCTCGTCCGCTCCGTCGCGGCCGTCCGGATCCCCGCCGTCTTCGATGATCTGTGGTCCGTGGTGGTCGAGCGCACGGGTGACCCGCGGGTCGCTCGCCGCATCGTCGTCCAGGTCCTGGGCGACGCCCTCGACGTCCGCCGGGCAACCCTCGACCGTACGCCCATTCTCACAGCCCACAAGGGGGAACTTTCACCTCCCGTTTGGGCAGAATCGGGTAGGTACGCACCTGCAACAGGTGCGTGAGGACGTTCTGACCCACTGTTCAGGGTAGGCGGGTGAGGCGCGATCGCGCCACGCCGGTGAGGCCCACATTCCCCGGATTGATCGTGGTGCCCTAGGATCAACGTGATGCGGAACACACGGGTTCCGCGCGACGACACCACCTCGGGGAGACATCATGTCGGCGATCAGTAAGCGCATGGCCGCGATCGCAGCGGGCGCCATCATCATGGTACCGGGTGTGGCATCGGCCGCAACCCAGTCGAGCCACATTCCCCCGTGGAAGTCGGCCGCGACGACCCACGTCACGGCGAAGATCCCGCCGTGGAAGTCGGCTGCGAAGACGATCCCGCCGTGGAAGGCCGCTGCGAAGACGATCCCGCCGTGGAAGGCCGCTGCGAAGACGATCCCGCCGTGGAAGGCCGCTGCCAAGACGATCCCGCCGTGGAAGGCCGCTGCCAAGACGATCCCGCCGTGGAAGGCCGCTGCCAAGACGATCCCGCCGTGGAAGGCCGCTGCCAAGACGATCCCGCCGTGGAAGGCCGCTGCCAAGACGATCCCGCCGTGGAAGGCCGCTGCCAAGACGATCCCGCCGTGGAAGGCCGCTGCCAAGACGATCCCGCCGTGGAAGGCCGCTGCCAAGACGATCCCGCCGTGGAAGGCCGCTGCCAAGACGATCCCGCCGTGGAAGGCCGCTGCCAAGACGATCCCGCCGTGGAAGGCCGCTGCCAAGACGATCCGCCGTGGAAGGCCGCTGCCAAGACGATCCCGCCGTGGAAGGCCGCTGCCAAGACGATCCCGCCGTGGAAGGCCGCTGCCAAGACGATCCCGCCGTGGAAGGCCGCTGCCAAGACGATCCCGCCGTGGAAGGCCGCTGCCAAGACGATCCCGCCGTGGAAGGCCGCTGCCAAGACGATCCCGCCGTGGAAGGCCGCTGCCAAGACGATCCCGCCGTGGAAGGCCGCTGCCAAGACGATCCCGCCGTGGAAGGCCGCTGCCAAGACGATCCCTCAGAGCGCCAAGCACACATCGAAGATCCCGCCGTGGACGGCCGCGAAGAAGCATTCTGCGAAGGCTCCCGCCTGGAGGACGGCGAGCTAGCAAACGTCGTCCCGGTTTCGCCCCGCGTTCAGCGGACGCGGCCGGGGGCCCGGTCAGCCGACGTGCGTCGGGAGGAGATAGACGACGGAGAAGAGCACGACCCACACGATGTCGACGAAGTGCCAGTAGATGCTGGCGATCAGCAGCCCGGGGTGGTTGTCGGGCGAGAAGTGTCCGCGGATCGAGCGGATGATGCAGAAGAGCAGGAGCAGTAGGCCGATCGCGACGTGCAGGCCGTGGAGCCCGGTCAGCGAGTAGAAGGCGGCGCCGACGGGGCCCGACTTCGGCGTGAAGCCGATCGAGATGTACTCGTGCACCTGGAGTCCGAGGAAGCCGGCGCCGAGGATGAAGGTGGCGATCAGCCACCCCGTCAGGCCGCCGCGCCTTCCCGGAGGAGGGACAGGAGAGCCGCCTCGCAGGTGAAGGACGAGAGGATCAGGAGCAGCGTGTTGATCGACGTCGAGTCGGCGGGGATCTCGATGCCGGTGGTCGGCCACGGCAGGTCGGAGAGCAAGCGCTGGTACCCGTAGTACATGAAGAACGCGCCGAAGAGCGCGAGCTCCGAGCCGAGGAAGAAGATCAGGCCGACGACCACCGGGGGGAGGCCGGTCTTGTAGGGATGGTTCGTCGGCGGCGTGTGGACCGGGACCGTCTCTGCGTGTGCTCCACGATGCTCTTTCCGATCCCGCTCGTCAGACGGTCGTCGGCTCAGGGGCCGGGACGACCGCAGGAGCCTCGGGGATGATGGCGTGGCGGGCGCCGGCTCGCCGTACCGGTAGGGACCTCCGACCACGCGCGGCGTGACGTCGAAGTTGAAGGTCGGCGGCGGGGAGGAGACGAGCCACTCGAGCGTGAGCGAGCGCCAGGGTTCGGCCCGGCGATCCGGCCGTGTCGCCAGGAGCGGATGGCGTTGTAGAAGAAGATCAGCGTCACGGCGCCGAGGCCGAAGGCGAAGAACGTGATCACCTCGTTCCAGAACTGGAACTTGGCCGCGTAGGTCGGCACGCGCCTCGGCATCCCCTCGAGGCCGAGCCAGTGCATTGGCATGAAGGTGCCGTTGAGGCAGATGAACGTGCCCCAGAAGTGCAGCTTCCCCAACCGCTCGTCCATGAACCGGCCGGTGACCTTCGGGTACCAGAAGTAGAGGCCGGCCAGATCGTCATCACCGAGCCGCCGTAGAGCACGTAGTGGAAGTGGGCGACGATGAAGTAGGTATTGGAGACCGAGACGTCGAAGGGGACCGAGGCGATCATCACGCCCGAGATGCCGCCGATCACGAACGTCCAGATGAAGCCGAGCGCGAACAGCATCGCGGTGTTCATCTGCAGCACGCCGCGGTACAGCGTTCCCAGCCAGGAGAAGATCTTGATCCCGGTCGGCACCGCGATCAACGCGGTCGAGATCATCATCGGGACGCGGAGCCAGGAGTGCATCCCGGAGACGAACATGTGGTGCGCCCAGACGGAGTAGCCGAGGACGGCGATGCCGACCGTCGAGAAAGCGATCGCGCGGTAGCCGAAGATCGGCTTTCGCGAGTTGGTGGCGATGACCTCGGAGATGATCCCGAAGCCGGGCAGGATCATGATGTAGACCGCCGGGTGGCTGTAGAACCAGAAGATGTGTTGATAGGCGAGCGTCGCCCCACCGGCGTCGGGTTCGAAGAAGTGGGTGCCCATGACCCGGTCGAAGAGCGACATGAACTGCGCGCCGGCGATGAACGGCGTGGCGAACGTCACGAGCATCGACGTCGTGAAGTTGGCCCACACGAGGAGCGGCATCCGGAAGAACGTCATCCCGGGCGCGCGCATGGTGATGATGGTGACGATGAAGTTCACCGCCGTCGCGATCGACGACGCGCCGGCGAACTGAACGCCGACCGAGAACAGGGACTGCCCGAGCGGCGCGAGCGTGGCGAGGGGCGGATAGGCGGTCCAGCCCGTGTCGAACGAGCCGAAGAGGAACGAGGCGAGGAAGGTCAGGCCGGCGAACGGCAGCATCCAGAACGACACCGCATTGAGTCGCGGGAAGGCCATGTCCGCCGCGCCGAGCATCAGCGGGATCACGTAGTTGCCGATGCCCGCGAAGATCGGGATGATGAACAGGAAGATCATCAGCACCGCGTGCTGGGACATCAGGCTGTTGTAGGTCTCCGGGTCGACGACGTTCGAGTTCGGGCGCGCCAGTTGGGCGCGGAAGACCTCGGCGAAGAGGCCGCCGATCAGGAAGAAGATCAGCGTCGTGCCGATGTACTGCAGCCCGATCACCTTGTGGTCGGTGTTGAACGCGAAGTAGCTCCGCCACGACGTGGCGCCGTGCTGGGAGTGGTCCTCGGGCCTCGTCGGCGAGCCGATCATCCAGCGCGACCAGTAGTCGAAGCCGCCGATGCCGATCAGGAAGCCGAGGAACGAGCCGATCCACATCAGGACCAGGACCACTTCCTGATCCCAGATCGGGGTCATGTCGAGCGTCTGGCGCACCAGGATCGTCCCGATCAGCGCGAGGGCCGCTCCGAGCGGGGTCATCCACAGGGCACGGCCCAGCGTCGGTCGGACGAACACGCTCATCGGGCGGCCTCCTGGGCCTCGATCTTGGCGATCTCGAAACGGGACTTCCCGCTCGCCTGCGGATCGTCCGGGCTCTTCTTGCCGTACTGCTTCTTCGCGGTGGAGAGCCACGTCTGGTAGTCGGCCTCGGAGACGACCTTGACCTTCTGCACCGGACTGCCCTTGACCTCGGAGTTCATCGAGCCGTGGCCCGTCCCGCAGAGGAAGGCGCAGATCAGCTCGTAGGTTCCGATCCGGTTGGGGGTCACCGGCAGGTCATCGACGAGGCCCGGGGTCGCCTCCATCTGGAGCCTCCAGGCCGGAACCCAGAAGGAGTGGATCACCGCGCTGTTCTCCTGGCCCGCCAGGTCGTCGGCGACGATCTTCAGGTCGACGTGGCGCCCGACCGGGAGCACGAGCTGGTTCGAGCGGTAGACGCCATCGGCCGGGTAGTCGTAGGCCCAGTCGTACTGGAAGCCGTGCACGACGACGATCTGGCGATCCGAGGCGACCGCGTCGTTGCGCGAGAGGACGATCCACGAGGCGGCGACGATCGAGGTGATGATCAGGAAGGGGACGGCCGTCCAGGTCAGCTCGAGCCAGGTGATCCCGTGCTGCGGCGGGCCGTCGCGCGCATCGCCGTACTCGCCGCGGAACGTGCGGATGTTGTAGACGAGCACCGCCGTGACGAGGCCGAAGATGCCTCCGGCGATCAGGATCAGCATCTTCCAGAGGAAGTCCACGCGCTCGCCCTGGGTCGACGCCACGGGCGGCAGGAAGTCGAGCGAGACGATGCCGAGACCGAGGAGCAGGCCGATCACGGCCCCGGTCCCGCCAACGATTAGAACTCTCATCGTGCCTTCCGACGTGGTTGCAGGGATCTGCGTTCCTGCACGCAGCATGCGGATCGTATCCGCGTCGCCGGATGCGGGCAAGATGGGAGCAAAGGTCACAAAGGACCCTCCGGAAGGGCTCCCGGACTGCAAACACGGCCCTTTGCGGTTACACTCGCAGCCAATGGCCCACGGACCCTCATTCGAGCTTCCGCCCGCGGATCCGCGACCCTTCGTCGAGCAGGACTACGCCACCCAGGCGGAGTACGAGAACCGCGGCTCGATGCAGCGCGAGGCGCCGTACGAGGTGCTCGTCACGCTCCTCGCCTCGCTCGGCATCGTGCTCGGCCTGGCGGCGATCCTGTACACGCCGCTGAAGCTCGGGACGCTCGGGATCGCGCTGTCGCTGGTCGCCCTCTGCTTCGCGGGCGAGCGGGACACCATCGCCAGGCGCGCGGTCGTCATCTCGTCGTCCGGTTGGCTCCTCGGGATGCTCCTCTTCCTCTTCAAGCTCGGCTCCGCCAAGCCCTGGTAGGCCGCCCGGTGGGCCGCCTCGAGGACGAGCGGGCCTGGCTCATCGAGGTGGCGGCCGTCGTCGGCCTCGCCGTCGGTGCGATGGAGGGCCTGCTCGTCGTGCTCACCTCGCTCCCCGTCCTGCCGCTCGTCATCGGCGGGATCGTGGTCTGGACGGTGGGGAGCGCCGTCATCCTCGTCACCGCCGGTTAGGCGCCCGGGTGTCCGACGGCTCCCCGGCGCACCTTCTCGGCCGGGCCCTGGACGCGGCCGACGGAGCGATCGGCGAGGGGCTCGAGCGCGCGGTGGCCGCCCGGCATCGCCGGCGCCTGCGCCGGGCCGGCTGGAGCGAGGCCCTCGCCGAGCCGCCCGGCGCGTTCTCCTCGGCCGGAGCGGGGCCGCGCCCCGGCAACCTGGTCGAGGTGCTGGTCGACGGGGCCGACGCGTTGCCGCGGATCGCCGGCGCGATCCGCGCGGCCCGACGCTCCGTCCACATCGCGGGCTGGTACTTCACGCCGTCCTTCGCGCTGACGCGCGAGCCCGGGGACGCCGGGCTCGTGGATCTCCTCGCCTCGCTGGGCGACGCGTCCAGGTGCGCGTGCTCGCCTGGGCCGGGGCGCCGGTCCCGCTCTTCTCACCCGACCGCCGGCGCGTCCGATCGGTGCGCCCGCGCTTTCCGCGGCGGCGGAATCTGCGGTTCGCGGTCGATTCGCACGAGCGCCCGCTCCACTGCCACCACGAGAAGCTCGTGATCGTCGACGACGAGCTGGCGTTCGTCGGCGGGATCGACCTGACGACCCTCGCGGGTGACCGCTTCGACGACTCCGCCCACCGCTCCCGCGACGGGATCTCCTGGCACGACGCCGCCTGCCTCCTGCGCGGACCGGCCGTGGCCGACGTCGCCGATCACTTCGCCCTGCGCTGGCGCGCCGTCACCGGCGAGAGCCTCGCTCCGGCCCCGGTACTCGCTCCGTGCGGGTCGACGCTCGTCCAGGTCGCGCGGACGATCCCGGAACGGGTGTACGACCGGATCCCGGCGGGCGACTTCTCGATCCTGGGCGCCTCACGGCGCCCTCCGCTCGGCCGAGCGGCTCGTCTACCTCGAGAACCAGTTCCTCTGGTCACCCGAGATCGTGGAGTCCTCGCCGACAAGCTCCGCCGCCCGCCGACGCCGCAGTTCAGGCTGGTCGTGGTCCTGCCGGCCCGCCCCAACAACGGGGGCGACGACACCCGCGGCCAGCTCGGGATCCTCGCCGACGCCGACGCCCGCGGCCATCGCTTCCTCGCCTGCACCCTCTACTCGCTGGGCCCGTCGCGCCGCAGCCCGTCTACGTGCACGCCAAGATCGGGATCGTGGACGATCGCTGGCTGACGATCGGATCGGCGAACCTCAACGAGCACTCCTTCTTCAACGACACCGAGATGAACCTCGTCGCCGACGACGCGGAGCTCGCCCGGGCCACGCGGCTGCGGCTGTGGAGCGAGCACCTGGAGTGCGACGCGTCGCGCTCGAGGCCGACCCCGACGTCCTCGTCGACGAGCGCTGGCGACCCCGGGCCGAGGCCGGACTCGACGAGTTGCGCGCCGGGGGCCCCATGCGGCAGAGGCTCGTCCGGCTGCGCGGCGTGTCCCGGAGGAGCGCCCGGCTCCTCGGCCCGATCCAGAGCCTGCTGGTGGACGGCTGAGATGGGGTCGACCCTCGACTCGATCGTCGTCGGCGGAGGCTTCGCCGGGGTCGCGGCGGCGCGGGAGATCGCTCGCGACGGCGGCCGCGCCCTCCTCCTCGAAGGCCGGAGCCGCCTCGGCGGGCGGACCTGGACGGCGCCGTGGGGCGGCGCCGAGATCGAGTACGGGGGCGGTTGGGTGCACTGGCATCAGCCGCACACGTGGTCGGAGATCCGTCGCCACGGCCTCGCCGTTCGCCTCTCGGACGCGGCCGACCGGACCCTCTGGTACGTCGGGGACGAGCTGCGCTCGGGCACCGCCGCGGAGCGCGACGCCATCGCCCGCCGCGGCTGGGACCGGTTCGTCGCGGATGTCGGCCGCGTCCTCCCGCAGCCGCACGACCCGCTCTACCGCGCTGCCGACCTAGCTCGTCTCGACGGCCTCACGATCGCCCGGCGCATGGAGGAGATCGAGCTCGACGACGAGGAGCGGGCGGTGCTGACGGCGGAGCTCGAGTCCCTGGCCCACGGGTTCCTGGACGACGCCGGGGCCGTGAGCGTCCTTCGCTGGCACGCGCTCGCCGGGGGCAGCCTCGAGCTCACGCAGTACGCGGGAGGGCGGGTGACCATCCGCGGAGGGACGCGCGCGCTCGTCGAGGCCATCGCCGGGGAGGCGCCGGTCGAGCGGCGCTTCGGCGCCGTCGTCCGCACGGTCACGCAGGAGCGCGACGTCGTCGAGGTGACGACGGAGGCGGGGGAGACGTTCGTCGCCCGGAGCGCGATCGTGACGGCGCCGCTGAACACCCTCGGTGCGATCTCCTTCGATCCACCGCTGTCGCCGGCGAAACGGGAGGCGATCGCGCTCGGCCAGGCGTCGCGGGGCGTCAAGATCTTCATCCGCGCGCGCGGCGATCAGGTGGACGTGAACACGATCCGGCCGGGGCACCCGTTCGGGTACCTGGCGACGGAGATCCTCGGCGACGACGGATCCCAGCTCCTGATCGGGTTCGGCCGCGACTCCGCGGCGTGCGACGCGTCGGACCTCGTCGCCGTGCAGTCCCAGCTGGAGGCGATCCTCCCCGGCTACGAGGCCGTCGCGGCGACGGCCCACGACTGGCTCGGCGACGAGCTCGCCCGAGGCACGTGGGCGATCCACCGGCCGGGCTGGTACAGCCGGTTCCACGCCGAGATGCAGCGGCCGGAGCGACGCGTCACCCTCGCCGGGAGTGATCTCGCCGACGGATGGGCGGGCTTCATGGACGGTGCGATCGAGTCCGGCGTGCGCGCCGGTCGTGCCGCGCGCCGGTGGATCGGCGGGTAGGGGCCGGGGAGGCGTCAGCGGAAGAGGCCGTAGATCCCGCTGCCGACGAGGGCGAGGACGATCGCCATGAGGACGACCATGAGCAGGATGGACGCCGTGAAGGCGACACAGCCGATGACCGAGACGCGCGCGCGGGGCCGGGCGGCGCTTCGCCGGACGGCTCGCGCGGCGGAACGGTCGCGACCATGGGCCAGATGGTAGACGGCGGGGCGCGGCGGAATGCGGCGCAGCCGCACCCATCCGCCGGCGGGGCCCCGGACCGTTCGCCGCATGCCCCCCGCGGAACAGATCACCCGGCTCGCCTTCGTCAACGCCTACCTCGTGCCCGAGGACGACGGCCTGACCCTCATCGACGCCCTCGTCGCGGCTCCACGAAGGCGGTGCTGGCGCGCGCGCGAGCGCTCTCGCGGCCGATCGTCCGCCTCCTGATCACGCATGGCCACTCCGACCACGTCGGCTCCCTGGACGCGTTGGCGACGGCGCTGCCCGACGCCGAGGTGATCTTCCCGGCCCGTGAGGCCCGGCTCGTCGCCGGCGATCGCTCGCTCGACCCGGGCGAGCCGGCAAGGCCGATCCGCAAGCTCAGCTTCCCGACGTTGCGGACCTCGCCGGCGCGGACGATCCATCCCGGCGACACCGTCGGCTCGCTCCGGGCGTTCGCGGCACAGGGCCACTCGCCCGGCCAGCTGGCGTTCCTGGACGAGCGGGACGGCACGCTCTATTGCGGCGACGCCTACTCGACGCTCGGCGGGAAGCTGAAGACGTCGGCCGAGGTGTCGCTCCCCGTGCCCATCCCCGCGCTCTTCACCTGGGACAAGCCGCTCGCGCTGGAGAGCGCTCGGGCGCTCCGGCACCTGGAGCCGAAGGCGCTCGCCCCGGGTCACGGCAAGGTCGTCGTCGATCCGCTCGGGGCGATGGACGAGGCGATCCGCCGCGCGTCCTGAGTGCCGCCGGTTCCCTTCGCGTCCGGGCAGCAGCCCGGTCCGGCCCCAGGGTCGCCCCGACCACATCGAGACCGGGAGGTTCAGTCCTCCGGGATCGGCCTGCCGAAATCCGCCAGCGTGATCAAGGCTCGAGGGGCCCCGTCGGTGCCCCTTATCGCCGGCCTCTTCGAGAGCACGGCGCCTCGTCGGGCGGAGGGGCCCCATGACCACCGCGCCCGCAACACCCGGGGTGCCTCGATCCCGCCGCCCGGCGGACGAGGGTCGCTGCGCGAACGACGCATGATAATCATCGTTATGACGGTTGGGTCGCCCCGGGACGGTCCCTGGTTGGAAGAGCGACGACCACGATGGGTGCTATAGCTTCGGTCTTCTGCGTGGGCGTACGGACGCCCGCGGAAGCGCCCCAATGGGAGTGGGTATGCGGAGCAAGCTCGTCCTCTCCGGCTCGGCCTTGGTCGTCGTCGCCGGCACAGCCACCGCCCTCTTTGCGATCGAGAGGGAGCCGGCTCATCGCGATGCGCGGACGGTCGCCGTCGGCGTGACGTCGGGCGCCCGCGCCCCGGACAGAACCGGCGCCTCG
Source organism: uncultured Thermoleophilia bacterium (assembly GCA_963800515.1). Lineage (GTDB taxonomy): Bacteria > Actinomycetota > Thermoleophilia > Gaiellales > F1-60-MAGs149 > CAWDBC01. Next base: position 47,597 of record CAWDBC010000011.1, on the reverse strand, counting down.
CAGGCGTCCGAGGACACGACGGCGACTGATGCCGACGTGGCGGACAAGGATGCAGACGGCGACGTCGTCACTCTGGGCTCCGCGCACCTGCCGACCCGGCTCGTCTCAGGACACATCGCGGACCTCGTGCTGCGGAACGGCCGGGAGGGCGGCCACTCGGGTGATCCCGATGCCGGCGGAGCGAGCGGCGTCACGCCGGAGGCTCAGGCCTACGCCGACCGCGCCTATCCGTTTGCGGCCGTCGGCAACGCCCAGGTCCGCCATTCTCAGGTCGCGGCGGAGAGGGTACGCGGCCGCCACCACCGGACGTCCACGTGGCAGGAGCTCGGTCCGTTCACGCTGAACGTCGACAGGCTCGCCACGCAGACGTTCAAGCGGCCGACGCAGTGGTCGGGCCGCGTTACCGCCCTGGCAGCCAACCCGCGGTGCAACGCGACGAGGTGCGGCTCTTCGTCGCCGCCGCCGGCGGCGGCATCTGGCGATCGGAAACGCCCTCGCCGCGAACCCGAGTGGCAGTTCGTCAGCGACGACATCCCCTCGACGGCCATCGGCTCGCTGCTCGTCGATCCGACGGATCAGAGCGGCCGGACGCTGTATGCGGGCACGGGTGAGGAGAGCGGTTCGAGCGACTCCGAGGCGGGCGTCGGCCTCTATCGCTCGACCGACAGTGGTCGCCATTGGTCGGTCGTCCCCGGAAGCCCGGCCGTATCGAACGGCCGGAGCATCGGCGCCGTGGTCGTCGATCCCTCCAACCCCAGCCACCTCTTCATCGGCACGGACGTCGCGCGCCACGGCGCCTCGAGCATCAACGGCGGGCGCTTCACGCCACCCGCGGCGCCGGCGGTCGGGCTCTACGAGTCGACCGACGGCGGCGCGACGTTCCATCCGTCGCTCTTGCGGCCTTCGGATGCAGTCGAGCCGACAAGCCCGAACGGTGGCGACTACTTCCGTGGCGGCGTCACCGACGTTCAGTACGACCCTACCGATCCAGCACCCTGTACGTGGCGATGACGACTACGGACTCTTCCGCTCGTCCGACAACGGCGCCTCCTTCGACCAGCCGTTCGTCTCGGCTGGCGATGACGGCTCGACGGGCGGCGTCTTCGGCATCCGCTACGAGCTCGCCGCCGTGAAGCTCCCGACCGGAGCCACCCGCATCTACCTGGCCGAGGGCTCGAACGAGGTTCTCGACCCGGACGGCAACCTCGTCGACGCCTCGAAGCTGTGGCGGACCGACGACGCCCGTACGGCGTCGCCACGCTGGCAGAACCTCTCGAGCCCCGATCCCACCAAGCCGGGCTTCGGCTCGTTCGACTTCTGCGAGACGCAGTGCTCGTACGACATGTGGGTTGCCTCGCCGCCGGGCCATCCGGACACGGTCTGGCTCGGCGGCTCGATGCAGTACGGCGAGCTACCGGTCTACGCCGGGCCGGACCGCTCGGACGGCCGCGCCGTCGTGCGCTCGACCAACGCCGGCGTCGCCTGGACGGACATGACCGGCGACGCGCGACCTGATTTCGAGGACCAGCATCCGGACACCCACGACATCGCCTTTGCGACCGCCCGACATCGCCTTCGTCGGCTCGGACGGCGGAGTCATCCGGACGAGCGGCACCTACAGCGACGCCTCGTCGCAGTGCGACGCGCGCGGGCTCACCGGCGCCGATCTCGCGGACTGCCACGCTTGGCTCTCCGCCGTCCCGAGCCTCCTGATCCCCGTCAACGCGGGCCTGCGAACGCTGCAGTTCCAGAGCGTCTCGGTCGACCCGCAAAACCCGCTCTCCGATCTGCTCGGCGGCACCCAGGACAACGCCACCGAGGCGTTCACCGGCAGCCCAACCTGGCGCGACGTCGTCACCGGCGACGGCGGCAACTCCGGCATCGACGCCCGCAACCCGAGCATCCGCTACCACACCTACTACGGGCCGCAGGGCGACGTGAACTTCCACGGGAACGACCCGGCGACGTGGGACTGGTACATGGACCCGCTCCTCTTCTCCAACGAGGCCGCCTCGTTCTACGTGCCCTTCCTCGCCGACCCGAGGGTCAGCCGCACCGCCTACGTCGGTCTCGAGCACATCTGGCGGACACAGGACAGCGGCGGCGACCCGAGCTTCCTCGACAACCACTGCTACACCAACGGAGGGCCGAAGGGGGACGCGCTCTTCACCGGCGCGTGCGGCGACTGGGTGGCGCTCGATGCCCCCGCTGGTGGCCGTCCGCTGACGGGACCCGACTACGGCGCCACGCGGGCCGGCGACTACCTCGCCGCGACCGACCGGGCGCCGAGCGACACGGGCACCCTCTGGACCTCGACCCGCCGCGGGCGCGTGTTCATCACGAAGAACGCCGACGCGACCGGCGCCCAGTCCGACTTCACCGATCCCCTCGGCGCGGGCGTCACGCTCCACAGCGAGGACGACGTGGTCTTCACCCGGATCGACGACGGAGAGTCGGCTACGCCCGTGTCGCCTCAGCGGTTCGTCAGCGGCATCTCCGTGGACGGCCGGGACCCGAACCACGCGGTCGTCTCCTACTCCGGATACGACGCCTACGCGTCGGCGGCCGGAACGCCAACGGGTCACGTCTTCGACGTCCGGTACGACCCGTCCACCGGCCGGGCCACCTGGACGAACATCAGCGGCGACCTCGGCGACCAGCCGATCACCGCCGTCCGGCTCGACTCTCGCACGGGCGACGTCTACGTGGCGACCGACTTCGGCGTCGACGTGCTCCGACGTGCCACGACAACCTGGGTGCCGGCCGCCAGCAACCTGCCGCCGGTTGCGGTCTACGGCCTCACCCTGGCGAAGATCCCGTTCCGGGGGCGTCGGGTCCTCTACGCGGCCACTCACGGCCGCGGCGTCTACCGACTGATCCTGAGGTAAGGACGGTCGTGCCCAGGAGGGGGCATCGCGTCTGGGCGGGAGCATTCCTTCTGCTGGCGGCGAACGTCTCCGGCGCGACGGCGAGGGCGATCCCCGCCGCCGCGTCGGAGACGGCACCCGATCAGGGTCTCCACGGCCGGGTACTGATCTCGCCCGGCTACGCCGTCTGTCGCGTGGGCGTGCCCTGCACGCGGCCGGCCGTCGGGCTCAAGCTGCTCTTCCTCCGCCACGGACGCACCGTCGCCGTGATCCGCACGCGGAGGAACGGGATGTATCGCGTCGGCCTCCGGCCCGGGATCTATCGAGTCCGCGCGGTGCCGCTCCGCGGCCAGCAACGAGATCTGACACCCGGACGCGTTCGCGTCCGCCCTGGGGTGGTCCGCAAGGTCGACCTCACGCTCGACCTCGGCATCAGGAAGCAGGTCCCCGCCCCACCGGCGGCTCACCGATCGGGAAGGACCGGATCGACGCCACGATCATTGTGAGTGCAGAGGTTCGCGCGGTACCTCCAGGCCGCTCCTGCATCCGCTCCAGCGCTGATGATCGCCGAGGCCCGCCGCGTCCTCGTCCTAGCCCGTCCCGGGCGCGCTTGCACGCCTCGACAGGTGCTTGCGTCGTGCGGTTACGCCACTGCTGACCCATCGACTCCCGACCGGACGTGGGACCACCCCCAATCCCTTCCGCGCGATCTCGAAGGCCGAGGACACCGATACCGAAACGGTCCGCGACCCGCTGGACCGAACCTGACGAACCCTGACGGAATGTAGGTGCCGGCCACGGACGGTTATGGGTTGAAACGATTCGGCCGGGATCCCCGGAAGTCTGCGAGGTCCCAGGGCGCCGCCGGCTCGATCCGCCGCGACAATCCTTGAACCGCAGGCGGAAGCCCATGTCGGCCGCAGCACGGCACGCCGTCTACGCCTGACAACCGCACCCATGACCCCTTCCTACCCGACCGTCCGGCTCGCCCGGCGTTCGCTGAGCCGCCTCGCCGCCAGCGACGAGGCCTGGCGGGAAGCCAGCCTCAGCGTCTCCGACGCGACGAGCGCCTGACCGCCGGCGCGCTGAAGGACGCGCGGCAGTACGCCGACCCAGTGCCTCGGGCCGCGCCGTCGCGGTGGGACGCTCCGAACCGCCGTCCCCGAGAATCCTCGTCGCCGATGACTCTCGGCCGTCGCCCGGGTCTTGATGGTGGAGGGTCGTCGGGTCGGCGGGAAGCTTCAGATCGGTCAGAGAGGGAGGGCTACGTGGCTGAACGGATGATCAGGGCGAACGGCGTGGAGGTCTGCACCGAGTCCTTCGGCGACCCGGCCGACCCGCCGGTCCTCCTCGTCATGGGCATCGGCGCGTCGATGCTCTGGTGGGACGAGGGCTTCTGCCGGATGCTCGCCGACGGCGGTCGGTTCGTGATCCGCTACGACCACCGCGACACCGGCCGATCCGTCAGCTCCACGCCGGGCGGCCCTGCCTATACGGGCGCCGACCTGGTCCGAGACGCCGCCGGCGTGCTCGACGCCTACGGCGTGTCGGCGGCGCACGTGGTCGGCGTCTCGGCCGGCGGCGCGTTCGCGCAGCGGCTCGCGCTCGAGTTCGGCGTTCGGGTTCTCTCGCTCGTCCTCATCAGCACCTCTCCCGCGGCCCCGACCGATCGCGAACTCCCACCGCCCACCGATGCGTTCGGGCGGTTCGTCTCCTCGACGGAGGTCGACTGGTCCGACAGGGAATCGGTGACCGACTATCTCGTGGCCTACTCGCGACTGCTCGCCGGAGGTCGACGCCCGTTCGATGAGGCGGCGGCGCGGGAGCTCGTCGGCCGCGACGTCGATCGCGCGCAGGACTTTCGCGCGGCGCGGAACCACGAGCTGCTCCGAGACGACGGTGCCTCCGATGCCTCTCTGTCCTCGGTCGCGGTGCCCACGCTGGTGATCCACGGCACGGCCGATCCAATGTTCCCGCTCGAGCACGGCGAGGCGCTCGCCGAGGAGATCCCCGGGGCGTCGCTGCTTCGGCTCGAGGACGCCGGTCACGGGGTCGATCGTTCCGACTCGGAGGCGATCGCTCGCGGGATCCTCGACCACACCGCCTCGGCCGACCGGGCGACCTCCGCGTCGGCGGCGTCAGGTCGGTCCCTCACCGGGCGGTGCGCCTGTGGCGCCGTGGAGTACGAGGTCGCCGACGAGTTCCTCTATGCCGCCAACTGTCACTGCTCGGCCTGCCGCGCGATGACCGGCACCGCGTTCAAGTCGTTCGCCGGCATCGAGCGGACGAAGCTCGCGCTCACGAAGGGAGAAGACGCGGTCGCGACGTATGGCGATGCCGAGGCGCACGACGCACGCTGCGAGACGTGCCACTCCTTCCTCTACAGCGTCGTGCGCGACGGCGCGTTCGTCCACGTGGCGATGGGGTCGCTCGCCGATGCCCCGAGCATCCGCCCGACGGAGCACATCTTCGTCGGCTCGAAGGCGCCGTGGTTCGAGATCGCCGACGATCTGCCGCAGTTCGACGAATACGCGACCTAGGACCGACGTCCCTCGTCCGGCCCGAACCGCCGTCTCATCCTGGGCCCGCGCCCGCGAGGGCGAACGCGACACCGCCGTTGACATCTGCCGGGCTCCGCCTCCGAGCTGCGAGCCTCGCGGGGAACCTCGTCCGTTCCGCCGCCCTGCGGACGCCGAGCAGCCAACCATCGGCGCTGGACGCGTCGTTCGTCTCAGGGCCTTGCGGCGTCGCGCGTGAAGAAGGCGCGCGCGGGATGCGCGGCGCCGTCCTCCGTCAATCGACGCTGCGCAGGAACGTCCGGATGCGCTCCCGGACCATCTTCGCCGCCGTCTCGTCGTAGTCAGCCGAGGTCGGATCGAGGAAGAAGTGGCCCAGGCGGGGATAGCGATGAACCTGAGCCTCGATGCCGCGAGCAGCGGCCGTCGCCTCCCAGTCCTCGATGACGTCGGCGGGGGCGAAGCGATCGCCGTCAGCGACATGAAGGGCCGCGCGCGCGCCGGCCGCGACATTCTCGGGGATGACCGCGTACCCGTGGACGAGGACGACGGTCAGCGTGGCGGGCCGGTCCCGCCAGATCTCCGACACGACCCCGGCCCCCATCGAGACCCCGGCCAGCACGGTGTCCGCCGGCAGATCGCGCACCGCAGCGCGCGCCCGGGATCGAATGCGCGACCATCCGACAGCGTCCATCAGGGCGAGGCCGCCCTCGAGCGTCTCAGCGGTCGTGCCATCGTAGAGGTCGGGAACGAGGACGTCATGACCATCGTCGCGCAGCGCGGCCGCAAGATCATGCTCGACCCGGCGACGGCCGAGCGCCGAGTGGAAGAGGACGATCGTCATCGTCCAGCGAGCGGTGGCGCGGCGGGGAGTCGCACGGTGACGCGGAGCCCACCGGCGGTCCGGGGGGTGAGGGTGAGGGTTCCGTCGTGTGCGCGCGTGATGCTCTTGACGATTGCCAGGCCGAGGCCCACACCGGCATGGTCGGTGCGAATGCGTTCGGTACCGCGCCGAAATGGCTGCGCAAGCGTGGACACCACCTGTGGCGTGAGCGGGTCGCCGGTGTTCTCGACCGTGAGCACCACACTCCTGGTGCGAACGCCGGTCGTGACCCAGACGATGCCCTTGTCCGGCAGGTTGTGGATGATCGCGTTCTGAACGAGGTTCGTCGTCAACTGCAGCAGGAGGGCGTGTGAGCCGATAGTGGGCGTCACCTCACCCGAGGTCTCGATGGTCAGGCCGCGCCTCTCGGCGAGGGGAAGGAGGGTCTCGGTGGCTTCTTCCGCCATCAGGGACAGGTCGACGTGTTCTCGGGCGAAAGAGCGCTTCTCCGCGCGACTGAGCAGAAGCAGTGCATCGGTGAGGTCTATCGCTCTGGTATTGACAGCGTGGAGGCGATTCACGAGCTCGTCGTTGTCGCGATTCTGGTCGTTGCGGGCGACCTCGAGAAGTGCCTGCGTGATCGCCAGCGGGGTGCGAAGCTCGTGGGAGGCGTTGGCCGCGAACCGCCGCTGTTCGGAGACGTGTGCCTCGAGCCGCGCGAGCATGGCGTCGAAGCTGTCGGCGAGCTCACGGAACTCGTCCCTGCGCCCCGGCAGCTGGATCCGGTGGGAGAGCGACCCGTTCGCGGCGCTGCGCGTGGCGTCGGTGATGCGCGTCAACGGGGAGAGCATGTGGCCCGCCAGGATCCACCCTCCCAGGAGGCCGAAGACCAGCAGGAACGCCAGCACGAGGGCGGCGACCGAGGCGAAGCCGTGCAGGGGGTCGGAGTCGTTGGCGAGGAACCACCACGAGGGATGGAGATGGGCGATCGCGCCGTCGGGGATGTAGCGCAGGACGACCACCCAGACGGCCGCGAGCATCAAGACGCCGGCGAGCAGAAGGAAGCCCGCGTAGCTCAGGGTGAGCTTGAGGCGGACACTTGGACCGGGGGCTCTAACCACCGTCCGCTCCGGCGGGCGGGGCGTCCATGTCGATGCGGTACCCGACACCGGCCACAGTGGCGATGATCCACGGTTCGCCGAGGCGCTTGCGAAGGCCCGAGACCGTGATCCGCGCGGCGTTGGTGAAAGGGTCTGCGTTCTCATCCCACGCGCGCGCCAACAGCTCCTCGGCGCTGACGACCCCGCCTTCGGCGGTGACGAGCACTTCGAGCACCGCGAACTGCTTCCTCGTCAACGCGACGTAGCGACCGTCGCGGTAGACCTCCCGCCGGAACGGATCCAGCCGGATGCCCGCGATCTCCCGCACGGGTGGCCTGTTGTGGGCACGCCGGCGGTCGAGCGCCCGAAGACGCAGCACGAGTTCTTGCAGCGCGAACGGCTTCGTGAGGTAATCGTCGGCGCCGAGCTCGAATCCGGTGGCCTTGTCATCGAGACGATCGGCAGCGGTCAACATGAGTATCGGCATGCCGCTGCCGGAGGCGACGATGCGTTTGGCGACCTCGTCGCCGGACGGCCCGGGGATGTCGCGGTCGAGGACGGCGATGTCGTAGACGTTGGCGCCGAGCAGTTTCAGAGCGGTGACACCGTCACCGGCGATGTCGGCGGCGATCGCCTCCAGCCGCAGGCCGTGCCGGATGGCATCTGCCATATAGGGCTCGTCCTCGACGATCAACACACGCATGCTCTCGATGCTACCACCGTCGGCGTATCGTCGGCGTATGGAAAACCACATACGTTCTGGCAACAACCCACTTCCTAGACTGGCGCCGTGACCCACAGTGAGCCAGTGCGACCATCGACCCGTCGGGTACGGATGCGCAGGACGGTCGGCGGCGTGCTCGTCGTCATCGCGGCGAGCACCGCAGCCCTCGGCTACCAGACGACGGCGTCGCCGTCGTCGACGGCATCTCGGGCGCCCACGGCGTCCCGATCCTCGGGGCCCGCCCGCTCTCCGGCCGCGCCCCGGTCCGCAACGGGGGTCCCCAAGGGAGTCCCGTCCTCGGCGCCCGCACCGCCCATCCGCGTCCTCCGCGGCGCGCGCCGGGGTTCGCTCGGCGAGGCTGACGGCGCCGTCCCCGGCGGCACGACGGTCTTCGCCGGCGACGTTCCCGGCGTCGCCAAACTGGACCGGGCGCTTCTCGGTGCGCTCCGCCGGGCCGCAACCGATGCGGCGCGGGACGGGGTGACCTTCGTGGTCAACAGCGGCTGGCGTTCCGCGGCGTACGAGGAACAGCTACGCCGCGAGGCGATCGCCAAGTACGGCTCAGAGGCGGAGGCCGCCCGCTGGGTGGCCACCGGCACGACGTCTCCTCACGTGTCGGGAGACGCGGTCGACATCGGGCCAGCGGATGCCACGTCGTGGTTGTCCGCGCACGGCGCCGCGTACGGGCTGTGCCAGATCTACGGCAACGAGCCGTGGCATTACGAGCTGCGCCCGAGAGCCGTCGCCCACGGTTGCCCTCCGACATACGCCGACCCGACCAAGGATCCCCGGATGCAGCACTGACCGGCGATCCCCCGGGAGGGAGAGCTACCTCGTCTGGGCCCGGCACCGGCGCACCCCCTCCGAGCGGCAACGAGGGTTCGCGCGTCGGGCGGGTGGCGTCGTGGAGCTCGACGCCGGCCACCACCCGTTCCTGTCCCACCCTGCCGTCGTCCGCGGCCTGGTGCTGCGTCTCTGATCCGCCGGCCGAAAAGGGCGGAGGAGCCCGCGCTGGAACCCGCCCCGGGCAACGCACGCTGCAGCGCCCGGCGGTGCGCGCACCTCCGGCGCGTGTTCGAGCGGCGATGAGTCTCGCGCTGGTTCCCCGTCTGAACCCCCACCGACCAACGCTCGCGAGGAGAACGACATGGCCGCCACCTACACCTACGACGTCTTTTCGAGCCTCGACGGCTACGGCGCCGCCGGCGGCGACTGGACCGGCTACTGGGGCAAGCAAGGCCCCGAGCTCCTCGACCACCGCCTCGCCCTGTACGAGGAGGAACAGCGGATGGTCTTCGGGGCCAACACCTTTCGGCTCTTCGTGCAGATGCTGGCCTCGAGCACCGAGGAGTCCGACGTGCGTGACCCGTGGGTCACCCGGATGACGAGCCTGCCGGCAACGGTCGTGTCGACCACGCTGGAAGAACCCCTCGACTGGGCGAACGCGAGCGTCCTGAGCGGTGACGCCGTCGAGGTGGTCGCCCGGCTCAAGGAGGAGTCCGACGTGCCGTTGCGCTCGCACGGCAGCCTGTCGATGAACCGGGCGCTGATGGCCGCCGGCCTCGTCGACCGCGTGCAGGTGACGCTCTTCCCCGTCATCACCGGGCAGACCGGGCTGGATCCGATCTTCCAGGGTGCGGCCGACTTCGACCTGGAGCTGATCGAGAACCGCACGCTCGACGGTCGCACCCAGGAGCTCATCTACCGACCGACTCTCCATTGAACCCGATGGCGGCATCCCGTTGCCCCGGACGACGGGATGCCGCCAGAGCCGCACCTCGTCGACGACACCGCCGCGCGCGGGGTGGCGGCCTCGGCGGGGACGGAGCTCTGCAGCCCCGTGAGCTCATCCGCCGTCCTCCATCGTCTCTGCGGCCGGGTCGCCGTATACGCTGCGGCCCTAAGGGACGGCCGTTCCCTCTTTCGCGTCGACCACACGTTGGGCGAGGTGACCAATGCACGCAACGGAGCTGCGCGCCACCGAGGTCGTGCCGTGGCACATCTCCGGCAGCTACCTCGAGGCCTGCAACTGCGAGGCGATCTGCCCGTGTCGACGGATCGGCGGGCGGTCCGGAGGGCGGTCGACCTACGGAGAGTGCCTCGGCGCGCTCTCCTGGTCGGTCGAGACCGGGCGGGCGGGCGACGTCGACCTCGCCGGCCTGAGGGTCGTCCTGGTGTTCCGCTACGACGACGATGAGCCTGGGTCACCGTGGGTCTACGCCCTGTTCGTCGATGCGCGGGGCGACGAGGCACAGCGCCGGGCCCTGGCCGACATCTTCACCGGTCGTCTCGGCGGTACGCCGGCGAAGCAGTTCCCGTGGGTCTTCAAGCCGGGGGAGCTCGTCGCCACCGAGCCGGTCAGGATCGAGGTCGACCACACACCGGGACGCGGCTGGTTCAGGGCGGGCGACACGGTCGAGGTCTCCGCCCGCGAGCCGGTGGCCGACCAGGAGCCGGTGACCTGCAAGATCCCGGGCCACGATCGCGAAGGCCGCGAGCTCGCCGACAGCACGATCGACGTCGCGGCCGGCCCGCTGGTGTTCTCGTTCCGGGGCCGCTGCGCCTACGAGGCGACGTTCGCGTACGCGCACGACGTGGACGGCGCCGACTAGCCATGTCCCCCGCGCCGGACCTCTGGCCCGAGCTGCCCCCGGGCGCCCTCGCGAGCTCCCGCCGCCAACGAGGCGAGCTCGCCTCCGCGTTCGCCGCCGTTCGCGCTCGGGTGGGCCTCGTTGCCGTGCTCCTCGCCGCAGCAGCGATCGCCTGGTGGTCGATGGCGGGCCGGATGGCCGGGATGGACCGCGGACCCGGCACCGCCCTGGGAACGCTCGGCTGGTTCTCGGGCGTCTGGCTGCTGATGACGGCGGCGATGATGTTCCCGTCGCTGTCGCCGACCGTCGCGCTCTACGCGAGCATGACCCGGCGGCGCGAGCCGAGTCGCCCGCTGCTCTTCACCGGCGGCTACCTGCTCGTCTGGGCCGGCGCGGGCCTCACCGCGTACGGCGTCTTCGACCTGGGCCGCGGAAGCTTCGGGAGCGAGCTCGCGTGGAGCGCCGGCGGGCGCTGGTTCGCGGCCGGGGTGCTGGCCGTGAGCGCGCTCTACGAGCTGACGCCGCTGAAGCACGTCTGCCTCGCGAAGTGCCAGAGCCCGGTCGGCTTCCTGCTCGGACACTGGCGCGACGGACGCCTCGGCGCCGTCCAGATGGGCGCCAGGCATGCCGGCTGGTGCGTGGGATGCTGCTGGGCGCTCATGGCGTCCCTCTTCGCGCTCGGGGTCATGAGCCTGAGGTGGATGGCCCTCGTCGCCGCACTCATCGCCCTCGAGAAGCTCCTGCCGTGGCGTCGTGGCGTGACCATGGTCACGGCGGCCGTCCTGCTGGCGCTGGCGATCATGTTCGTCGCGGCACCCGACCGTCTTCCCGGGCTGACGCTCCCGACCAGCCCCCACACGGCCACCGACGACATGAACGGGATGGGCTGACGTCGACGAGGCCGGGTCCCGGTCGGTCCCGGACGCCATCGGGACACGCCGCATGGGTGCGCGGATGGTCGGGGAGACGGGCCGCCATCGCGCTCGGCGCCGTCACGGCGCTCGCGGCGCTCGCGGCGGCGTGTGGCCACGGCAGCGGGACGGGAACGACCGAGGTCGGGACCGTCGGCTCGCCCGCCGGTCCGACGCGCCGTTCCCTCGCCGGCGGGATCAGGCCGATCGCCACCATGAGGGTGCCGCGGGCGGTGCAGACGGCGACCGCGCTGGAGGACGGGAGAGTGCTCGTTGCGGGCGGGTGCACCGAGGCGGGGTGCGACGTGGGCGCAGGAGGCGGCCGCACCGCAGAGCTCTTCGATCCCCTCGCGCGCCGCTTCACGCCTACCGGGTCGCTGCTCACGTCGCGGGATGACCACAGCGCGACGCTGCTCGCCGACGGTCGCGTGCTCCTGGCCGGCGGCTGGGGCCTGGAGCGCGGGACGCCGAGCGTGCTCGCGACAAGCGAGCTCTACGACCCGAAGCGCGGCTCCTTCTCTGCCGGACCGACGATGCGATCGCCGCGCGCCGGGTTCACGGCGATTCGTCTGGCCGACGGGCGCGTCCTCGTCGCGGGGGGCTTCACGTCGGACGAGCAGACCGTGCGCACGGCGGAGCTCTACGACCCACGCACCAACCGGTTCGCGCCGACCGGCCCCATGAACGAGGCGCGTGGGGCGCACGCCGCCGTCCGGCTTCCGGACGGGCGCGTGCTCGTCCTCGGCGGCCTCGACGATGGCGCCGTCTGCGCGAGCGCAGAGCTCTACGACCCGGCCTCGGGCCGGTTCACCCGCACGGGGCGGATGACGACGCGGCGCTACAAGACCTCGGCGATCGTCCTGCGCGACGGGACCGTGCTGGTCGCCGGCGGCTCCGCCGATCGGGACGGAACCGTGCTCTACCGGTCGACCGAGCTCTACGATACGCGCACCGGCCGGTTCCGTGCGGGAGCCGAGATGGCCGAGGCGCGCTACAAGCTCGCGCAGTCCCTCGTCCTGCTCGACGACGGCCAGGTCCTCGTCGCCGGCGGCGCTGCGACCGCGGAGCTCTACGACCCCGGCCGTCGCCACTTCGCAGCCGTGCCGGGCACGCTCGGCGGCGAGCGCCTGTTCCTCACCGCCACGAGCCTCGGCGACGGGCAGGCGCTCCTCCTCGGCGGCTACGACCGGAGGATCACCCCCACCGCGCAGGCGTGGGTGTACGCCGAACGCGCAGGGGCGTAGGCGGGCGCGCGAACCCCGCGGACGTCGCCGTGAGGTGGGGCCACCCCACTCCCCTCCCCCACGTCGTCCCAGCGCCGGCGACGCGTGCGGCGCGGAGAGAACGGCCCGAGCCTGCTACTGCTCGTCCCGGAGCGCCCTGGCGGCCGTACGCAGCTGGTTCGCCAGTTCGTCCCGGCGGGCCTGCGCTGCCGCGGCCCGATCGTCGTCGCCGGCGCGGCGCGAACGCTTCATGACGCGATGCTCGGTCCTGATCTCGGCCGCCACGTCCCTGGCGTAGGTCTTGAACCGCTGGTGGGCCGCCTGCTTCGAGACGCCGAGCGCGCCGGCGATCTCCCTCCACGACGAGCTGAGCGCGGCCTTCCGCACGGCTTCTCGAAGGTGCTCGTCGGTGTCCTGCTGGAGCTCCACGATGGTCCGGAGGGAACCGAGGGGATCGGCGGCGATGGCCCGGGACAGTTGGCTCGAGAGGAGCTCGCGCGTTGCGAGAAGATCATCCATCCCGTCAACATACGTTGACGGGAGAGCGTTGTCAAGGGACCCTGACGAACACGTCCCCAGGGGTCGGCCGAGGGCGGCCGATCGCCCGGGCCGAGGGCCGCCTTCTCGCCCTGACCGCCGCGGCTGACGTTCACCCGCTGCGTCGAGGCGGTCATGCTCGCAGCGCCGCTCGCCCGTCCGGCCCGGATCCGTCCGACCCGGGGCGAGCTGCCGAGCAGTCACCGTCTCCCCCCCACCCGATCCGAGCTCTTCCGCGAACGTCGCCGCCGGCGCCGGCACAGACTCCCGCGGGGCCGGCTCGTAGAGCGCGATGGCGTCGACCGCGAACGCGCGTCGACGCCTCGAATCACCGAGCGTCGTTCGTCGCCCTCACCGGTCGGCGCTTCGCGACCAGGGCATCAACGCCTCGTCGGCCTTCGGATCGAGCGGCCGCGTTCGCTCGACGGAGCTGTCGACGGCGACGAACCGTTGCTCGTCGGACGATTGCGTGACGGCCGCGAGCACCTCGAGCACGTGGTAGGCGAGCTCGCCGGTCGCCCGCTGAGGGCGGCCGTTCCTGGCTGCGGCGAGGTCGGCGACGCCCATTCCGCGGAGTACCTGCTCGTCACCGTCGTAGGCGGCCGAGGGAGCGATCCGCGTCTGGACGGGGCGCCACTCGCTCTCGGCGTTCAGCCGCACGGCCACCTCGCCGTCGAAGTAGTTCGGGCTCGGAAGGCGGAGCGCCCCACGCGTGCCGTAGATCTCGATGTGCGGGTAGTCCTGGTGCCAGACGTCGAAGCTCATGAGCATCGTCCCGACGACGCCGCTCGCGAACCGTATGGCTGCTGTCGCGTGCGTCGCCACCTCCGCCTCGAAGGACTCGACGAGGCGGTTCGGCGCCGTCACGATCCGCGGCGTTCCCCCGATCCTCGCCATCCCGGCGACCTCGGCGATCGGACCCAGGCAGGTGACCAGGGCCGTGACGTAGTACGGGCCCATGTCGAGGAGCGGCCCCGCCCCGGGCTGGAAGAGGAAGCGCGGGTCGGGGTGCCATTCCTCGGGGTGCGTGTGCGGGACGAAGCACGCGGCGCCGATGGGCTCCCCCACGATCCCCTCGTCGATGGCCGCCCGCGCCGTCTGGACCGCGCTTCCGAGCGAGGTGTCCGGCGCGCAGCCGACGAGGCGTCCGGCGCTGGCCGCCTCGTCGAGGACCTTCCGCGCGTCGGCGAGGGTCGCCGCGAGGGGCTTCTCGACGTAGACGTCCTTGCCGGCGGCGATCGCGGCGAGCGAGACGTCGGCGTGGGCCAGCGGCGTCGTGATGTTGACCACGATGTCCACCGCGGGCGAGGCGAGGAGATCCTCGACCGTGTCGAAGCGCCGGACGCCCGACGCCGACTCGAGCGCGCGGGCGCGGTCGGGGTCGGCATCCGCGCAGCCGACGATCGTCAGCTGGGGAAAGCGGCGGAGGCCGGCGACGTATCTGCTCGAGATGTTGCCCGCGCCGACGATCCCGAGGCCCACCAGTTTGGCCTCGGTCACGAGGCCAGGCTCAGATGGAGCATTGCGTCCTCGGCGGTGGTGAAGGTCGCGTGCGGGCCGGCGGCCGGCCAGACGCCGGAGATGCTGAGCTGGGAGATGCCGTTCGTCACGTTGATCGTCCAGGCGTTCGGGGACGCCGTGCAGCTTGGCATCGATGGCGTCCGCCTTCACCTGATCGACGGAGTGCCTTCGTCCGAGCTCATCGAGTCCGTGCGCTCGCTCGGCGGGAGGAGCCCGTCCTCGAACGGCCGAGCCGTCGCGCTCGGTTCAGGGTGCACTCGTGCCGGCTCGTACCCGGCAGCGTCGAGCTCCTCCCTGGCCGGATCCGGTTCTTCGAGAGCGGCGTGCCGCCGGCCGGGGGTCCCCGATCGTGCCGGGCGCCCCCCGCCCGGAGGCTCCGGCTCCCCTGTCCGGGGTATTTCGCCCGGCCGGGCTACCTGTCCGCCCGGTTCGTGCCGATATCGGGGGGGATGACCCGCTTCCCGACCCCCGGCAACGAGAGTGATGACACGATGAGCGACCGCACGTACGACCCCGACGGGATGGCCCTGCTCGTCCGCGCCATCCGGCAGACGAGCATCGAGATGCACGCCGAAGTCGGCCGCGGGCCCGGGACCGATCTCGGCGGGTTCCCGCTCGATCTCCCCCACGCCCCGTCGGCCGGCGGCGACCTGGGCCGGCCCGCTCGGCGCCGGGCCGCCTAGGGCTCGTCGCCCCGGCGACGTTTCGCATCCGGCCACGGACCGGCCTGGTTCCGTGAGGCACGCCGGCACGTTCCGCCGCTCGATGCCGTTGGCCTCCGGCGTCCGGTCGATCTCTGCCACCCTCACGCTGTCGGCGGGAGCAGCGAGGAGGAGGAGCGATGCAGATCACGTTTCCGGGCGAGTCGGCGGAGTACCGGATGGCGCGGTCGCGCCTGCTCGAGCAGGAGATCGAGCTTCGCCGTGCGACGGAGGCGGTCGCCGCCGCGAGGCGCGAGCTCCCCCCGGGCGGGATCGTCCCCGAGGACTACGCGTTCGCGGGACGCCTGGAGGACGGCCGGACGACGGTGGTCAGGCTCTCCGAGCTCTTCGCGCCGGGCAGGGACTCGCTCGTCGTCTACAGCTTCATGTTCCCGCGCGATCCCGGCGACGAGCGGCCCGGGCCGGAGGACGGCGAGACCGCGCTCCTCCCCCTCGCGCAGGGGCCGTGTCCCTCCTGCGTCTCGTTGCTCGACCAGCTCGATGGCGCGGCCGTGCACGCGGACCCGCTCCTCTCGCTCGCGGTCGTCGCCAAGGCGCCGCTCCCGCGCATCCTCGCCTTCGCCGACGAGCGCGGCTGGCGCCACCAGCGCCTCCTGTCGTCGGCCGGCACCACCTTCAACCGTGACTACCACGCCGAGACGGCCTCCGGGGCGCAGCGGCCGATGCTGAACGTCTTCCACCGCGACGGCTCCGCGATCCGCCACTTCTGGGGCTCCGAGCTCTTCTACGCGCCGACCGAGCCCGGACAGGACCCGCGTCACGTCGGCACGATCGAACCGCTCTGGAACCTCCTCGACCTCACCCCCGAGGGACGCCCGGCGGACTGGGACGAGCAGCTGCGCTACTCCTGACCGGGTGACGCGGCAGGGCGAGCCAGGGACGGGTTTCCACGGCGGTCCTCAGTGGTAGAGAACTGCCGGCCGAACCAGGAGGGACACCGATGCCGAGCGTCCGCGAGATCATGAGTGGCGGCCCCGAGTGCGTCCAGGCGAGCGAGACCCTCGTCGACGCGGCCCGCAAGATGAAGGAACTCGACGTGGGCGCGCTGCCCATCTGCGGCGACGACGACCGGCTCAAGGGCATGCTCACCGACCGCGACATCGTCATCAAGTGCATCGCCGAGGGCGGCGACCCGTCGACCACGCGCGCCGACTCGTTCGCCGAGGGCAAGCCCGTCACGATCGGAGCGGACGACTCGGTCGACGAGGCGCTCGCGACGATGAAGAAGCACCAGGTGCGGCGCCTGCCGGTGATCGATGGCCATGACCTCGTCGGCATCGTCAGCCAGGCCGACGTCGCGCGGAACCTGAGCGACGACAAGATCGGCGACCTCGTCGAGGCGATCTCCGAGTAACGACGCGGGTCAGTCGCCCGGATCCGCCGGCGACAGCGTCACCCGGTCGCCGCGGGCCAGCGGATACCAGGGGTCGGAGACGACCCGCGCGCCGTTGACGGCGGCGACGACCGAGCCGTCGAGGGCCAGCCCGGCCAGCGCGACCGGCGTCACCCAGTCGGAGCGCTCGTCCGGTCGTCCGGTCACCCGCCGCGCGGCGTCGCAGCGCCTCGTCGACCTCGATCACGAGCTCCGGCGCGGCGAGCCCGCGCACCTCCTCGTAGTCGGCCGGCGTGTTCACGTTGCGGAGCGCGTCGAGCTCCGGGTCGGCCACCGCGAGGCCGGGCACCGCGAGGAGCGTGCCAGCGTCGAGGAAGCGCGTCTCCACTCGCGCGAACAGGGCGCCGAGATGGCGCTCGCCGGCGCCGAGGAGCGCCTCGAGCCGGGGCGCGAGCGCAACGCGATAGCCGGCGGCGAGCGGGTGGCGGTGGCCGTGGGCGACCGGGACCGCGGCGTCGACGTCGTCGAGCCCCGCGAGGACGGCCTCGACGAAGCGGGCGTGGAGGAGCGGCGCGTCGACCGAGGAGGCGAACGCCACCTCCGCACGCCCGGCGAGGGCGCCGAGGCCGACCGCGAGGCCGCGGAGGGGGCCCTCCCCCTCCATCGGATCGGCGACCGCCTCGACGCCGGCGGGCAGCGGAGGGAGCTCCTGTCCGGGCGCCGTGACCGCCACCACCGGCCCTCCGTCGGTCGAGCGGAGAAGGACGCGGGCGACCCGCGCGACGAGGGGCTCGCCGTGCCAGTCGAGGAGCGCCTTCGGCCGGCCCATCCGGCGCGACCGGCCGCCGACCAGGAGGATGGCGCCCGGCTGCATCGGGACGATCGTACGCGCAGGCCCGGCGGAGCCGCCGGTGCGCGGCCTACCGCCGGCCGCGGCCCCGTCGTCGCCCGTGGCGACGTGCGGCTAGGCGTCGGGGGCGTCGGCGGTCTCGCCGAGCTGGTGGGCCTGGATCGCGTCGCCGGGCACGGCGGCCGAGGTGCGCCGGGTGATCCGTGCGGAGGGCCTCGAGGTCCGCCTTCGGCCGCCGGTCCGCGGTGAGCAGGCCGTTGCGCTCCTGCTCGGTGTCGGTCAGCTGCGTGTAGCAGAAGCCGGCGAGGGCACGGCTGGAGAGCGCGGCGTCCAGCAGGTCGCCGTAGCGGCGGAGGAAGTCCTCCTCGTCGTCCGCGGCGCCGTAGCCGTTCCAGAAGTCCTCGCCAGCCGGCGTAGCTGATCCCGCCGAACTCGGTGAGCAGGATCGGCTGCTCGGCGGCGGCGAGGCCCGGGCAGGAGCGACCGGATGTAGCTGCGGCTGGACGTCGCTCAAGCGACCGCTGCGACCGCCTCGAGGCTGCCGTACCGCTCGGTCAGGGTCGCGCCGTCGCCGGCGTAGTCGTGCACGGTGATCAGGTCGGTCACGACGTGCTCCCAGCCGTCGTTGCCGACGACGGGCCGGGTCCCGTCCAGCGCCTTGGCCAGCGAGTACATCGCCCGGACCCAGGCCCGCTGGGCGGGATCGTGCTGCAGGTCGGGCACCCCCCAGCTCTCGTTCACCGGCACCCAGGTCACGATGCAGGGCACGCTGACGTCGCGCTCGAGCACCTCGAGCCACTCGCGGGTGCTCCGCGCCACGGCCGTCGGCGACCAGCCGTAGGCCGCGGGGAGCTCGGCCCAGACGGCGAGCCCCAGGCGGTCGCACCAGGAGAGGAACCGCGGGTCCTCCACCTTCTGGTGCATCCGGACGCCGTTGAAGCCCAGCTCCTTGACCAGCTCGACCTCGCGGCGCAGAGCTCCTCGTCCGACGCCGCCAGGTGGGACGCCGGCCAGTAGTTCTGGGCGAGGACCATCCGCAGGTGGTAGGGCCGGCCGTTGAGCGTGAACCGGTTGGCCGAGGTCCCCACGGACCGGAGGCCGACGTAGCTCTCGACCTCGTCGACGGCCTCGCCCGCGCCGTCGAGGAGGATCGAGTCGGCCACGTCCACCAGGTTCGGCGTCTCCGGCGACCAGAGCCAGTCCTCGCGGTCGAGGCCCATCGCGGCCCGGGGGAGCATCAGCTCGCGGGCGAGACCTCGCGGTGGCGATCGCGGGCGTGACGGCGGAGGTGTCCTCGGCGAGCAGCTCGCCACGGAGGGACGCGCGGATCCGCAGGCGCCAGCCCGGCTGGCACGCCTACGAGGTCGACGTGGGCGCCGAGCGCGCCGCGGTCCACGTCGGTGACGAAGCGCACGCGGCCGATCCGCGCTCGACGGCACGGCTCCAGCCACACCGGCTGCCAGATCCCGGTGGTCCGGTGGTACCAGATCTTGTGCGGCGCCTCGTGCAGGTCCTGCTTGCCCCGGGGCTGCTCGGCGTCGGTCGGCAGGTCCTCGGCACGCACGACGAGGACCTGCGGGCCGTCGGGTTCGAGCGCCTCGGTCACGTCGGCGCTGAACGGCGTGTGGCCGCCCTCGTGGCGGACCACGAAGCGCCCGTTGACCCAGACCTCGGCCCGGTAGTCCACGGCCCCGAAGTGGAGGAGCAGCCGCTCTCCTCCCGCGGTCGAGGCGTCGAACTCCCTGCGGTACCAGACCACGGGATGGAACGAGCGGTCGCCGATGCCGCTCGCGGTCGACTCGGGCGGGTACGGCACCTCGATCCGGAGCGGGAAGACGTCGGCCCGCTCGAACCATCGCTCCTCGCGGCCGACGGCGCCGTCGTCGTACGCGAACCCCCAGGATCCGCAGAGATCCGTCCACCGGGCTCGGGTGAACTGCGGTCGCGGGTGCAGGGGCCGGCTCACGTGCTCTCCTCCAGGATCGCCGTCGATCGGGAGGCGCCACGGTTGCAGATGTCGTCGCCCTCCGCCCCGCACGGCGCGCCCTGTGCGAGCATGCCGGCGTGGATGGACGCGTCGCCCTCGTGACCGGAGCCGGCCGCGGCATCGGGCGGGAGACGGCGCTCGCGCTGCACCGGGCGGGAGCCCGCGTGATGGCCGTCTCGCGGACCGCCTCCGAGCTCGAGTCGCTCGCGGCCGAGGCGCCGATCGAATGGTCGGCGACCTCCCTCGAGACGGAGGCGGGCTGCGACGAGGTCGTCGCCGAGACCCGCCGGCGCCTCGGCCCGATCGAGATCCTCGTCTCCAACGCGAGCATCGGCTCGACCTACGACGAGACGATCTTCGAGCTGACGACGGACGCCTGGCGCCGCCTGCTCGCGATCAACCTCGAGGCCTCCTTCTTCCTCGCCCGGGCCGCGAGCCACGACATGCGCGCCGCCGGCTGGGGGCGGATCGTGATGGTCGCCTCGACGAGCGGGCTCGTCGGCTCGCCGCGCGACATCGGCTACACGACCTCGAAGCACGGCGTGATCGGCCTGATGCGCGCGATCGCCCAGGACGTCGGTCCCTACGGCATCACCTGCAACGCGATCTGCCCCGGGTGGGTGCACACCGACATGGCCGACCGCTCCGCGGCGCGCGAGGCCGAGGCACGAGGGATCGGCGTCGAGGACGTCTGGCGCGAGCGCGACGCCTCCTACCCGCGCGGGGCGGCGCTCTCGGCCGCGGAGATCGCCGCGCCGATCGCGTTCCTGTGCACGGACGCGGCGAGCGGGATCAGCGGCCAGGCGATCCCGGTCGCGGCGGGCAGCGCGTACTGAGGCGCCCCGCGTCGCGCGACCCCCCGGCGCCGCCGGCTTCAGGGGGACGCGCGGCAGCCGTGGGCCTCACGGGGACGCCGTGCCGGGGGACCGGGGCGTCGCCTCGGCGAGGCGCCCGCCGCGAGTCGGCTCGATGGAGGCGGCGCCGGGATCCAGTCCCGAGAGGCGGGCGAAGCGGCCGCCGCGCGCCAGGAGCGAGGCCTCGTCCCCCCGCTCGACGATCCGTCCCTCGTCGATGACCAGGATCTCCTCCGCGCGCCGGACGGTCGACAACCGATGGGCGATGATCAGCGAGGTGCGCCCCGCGAGCAGCCGGTCGAGCGCTCGCTCGACCATCCGCTCGGTGGGCCGGTCGATGGTCGAGGTCGCCTCGTCGAGGATCAGGACCCGGGGATCGGCGAGCAGGGCGCGCGCGATCGAGATCAGCTGACGCTCGCCGCTCGACAGGCTCACCCCGCCCTCCCGGACCCGATGCTCGAGCCCGTCGTCGAACCGGGCGGCGATCCGATCGATTCCGACCGCGTGGGCGACCGCCTCCACCTCCTCGTCGGTCGCCTGCGGGCAGGCGAAGCGCAGGTTGGAGCCGATCGTCCCGGAGAAGAGGAACGGATCCTGGAGGACGACGCCGAGCTGGCGCCGGTAGCCAGTGAGCTCCACCGCCCGCAGATCGTGGCCGTCGACGAGGACCCGGCCGGCGCTCGGGTCGTAGAACCGCGCCAACAGCTTCGCGAGCGTCGACTTGCCGCCGCCCGACTCCCCGACGAGGGCCAGTGCCGTGCCCGCCGGGATCGTGAAGTCCACGCCGTGGAGGACCTCGCGTGCGCCGTAGGCGAACCGGACGTCCTCGAACCGGACCTCACCGTCGACCCGCTCGATCCGGACCGCCTCGGGCGTCGAGGCGATCTCGATCGGCTCGTCGAGCACCGTCGAGATCTTGCGCATGGCGGCGTCGGCGGACTGGACCTGGCCGAAGAGCTCGGAGAGGTCCTGGAGCGGCTGGAAGAGGAGGTTGAGCGCCCCGATGCAGGCGATCAGGGTGCCGATCGAGAGGCTTCCGCCGTCGTGGAGCCGGGCGCCGACGGCGAGGACGACGACGATCGCGACGATCCCGATCGCGTCGATCGTGGGGAAGAAGATCGACATCAGCCGCTGCGCCCGGTTGGCGGCCGCGCGGTTCTCGTCGTTGAGGCCGCGGAAGGTCTCGCGGACGCGGCCCTCGGTGCCGTACGCCTGGATCATCGTCATGCCGGCGATCGACTCCGCGATGTGGGCCGTGACCGCCGCGATCCGGTTGCGGACCTCGCCGAAGGCGACGATGGCGCGCCCCTGGAAGGTCCGGGACGCCAGGATCGCGAACGGCAGGACGAGGAGGGCGGTCAGGCCCAGGCGCCAGTCGAGGACGAACACGCCGAGCAGCGAGATCGCGATCGTGACGGTCGAGCCGATCGCGATCTGCAACCCCTCTCCGAGGACCTCGTCGACCGCGTCGACGTCGCTCGTCAGCCGCGCGATCACCCAGCCCGCGCGCTGCTCCGAGAAGTAGCGCAGGGAGAGCCGGGTGAAGTGCTCGAAGATGTGCTGGCGGAGCTCGAGCAGGATCGTCTGGCCGATCGTCGCCAGCATCAGGATCAGCGCGATCTGCAGGCCCATGAAGAGGAGCTGGAGGCCGAGGTAGGCGCCGACGTCCGCGTACAGGCGGCCGCGATCCCGGTGGCCGATCGCGTTGTCGACGACGTCGCGGACGAGCAGGAACCCGGCGACGTTGGCGAGCGGCGCCGCCACGGCGGCGGTCCCGGCGAGGACCAGCGTCCGTCGGGGCACGCGGGCGTAGTCGACGAGCCGGGCGATCCCCGTGCGCTGCCTAGGCGACACGGACCGGCGCCTCGTCGCCGAAGAGGTCGAGGAGCGCCCCCTCCTCCTCCATCAGCCGCGCGGGCGGCCCGGACTGGACGATCCGTCCGTCCTCGAGGACGACGACCCGGTCGACCAACCGCAGGGTGGAGAGCCGCTGCGTGGAGACGAGCACGGTCCGTCCGGCGAGGGCCGGGCCGAGGTTGGCGACGAGGTGGCGCTCGGTCTCCGTGTCGACGGCGGACATGGGGTCGTCGAGGACGAGGATCGGCCGGTCGGCGACGAGCGCGCGGGCGAGGGCGACCCGCTGACGCTGGCCACCGGAGAGGTTGACGCCCCGCTCCCCGACGATCGTCTCGTACCCGTGGGGCAGGTCGTCGGCGAAGAGGGCGACGCCGGCCACCCGGCAGGCGTCGAGGAACGCCGGCTCCGGCACGTCGGGCCGGCCGGCCACGATGTTCTCGCGCAGCGTCTGGGAGAAGAGGACGGGGCGCTGCGTGACGATGCCGACGGCGTGCCGGACGTCGACGAGGCGGGCCTCCCGGAGATCGACCCCGCCCAGGGTGACCCGACCGGCCGTCGGGTCGTAGAGCCGCGAGAGGAGCCCGAGGAGCGTCGACTTGCCGGCTCCCGTCGAGCCGCAGACCGCGACCACCTCTCCGGGCCGCAGGCTGAGGTCGACTCCCCGCAGCACCTCCTCCCCGCCGTAGGAGAAGCGGACGCCCTGGAGCTCGACGGGGGCGCGCCCCTCCGGCAGGGGGCGGGGCGAGGCCGGCTCGGGCAGCGGCTCGGCGATCTCCAGCCAGGCGAAGGAGCGACTCGCGGCCGCCATCGCCCGCTGGGCGAGGTTGAGGATCCAGCCGAGCGCCTCCAGCGGCCAGGCGAGCTGGAGGAGGAGCGTCGAGAAGAGCACGATCTGGCCGAGCGTGAGGTCGCCGGCCATCGCCTCGCGGCCGCCGACGAGGAGGACGGTGGCGATCGCCGCGGCGGGCAGGAAGACGAGCGGCGGCAGGTACACGGCCTCGACCCGCCGCTCCCGGAGGTTGGCGTCGCGGACGATCCTCGCCCGGTCGCCGAAGCGCCGACGGATCTCGGCGTCCCGGCCGAACGCCTGCACCATCTCGATCCCGACGACCGCCTCGTCGACGAGCTCCGTCAGGTCGGCGACGAGCTGCTGGACGCGGCGCGAGATGGGGATCACGACCCGCGCGAACTGGTAGGCGACGAGGGCGATGAGCGGGAAGACGAGGGCCGTCAGGGCGGTCAGCTGCAGGTCGACGAAGGCGAGGATCGTGACCGTGCCGACGATCATCAGCACGCTCTGGATGGACTGCAGGACCCCCCAGCCGATGAAGTAGCGGACCGGGTAGAGATCGTTCGTCGCCCGCGAGAGGACCTGTCCCGTCGCGTGGCGGTCGTAGAAGGCCCGCGGCAGGCGGAGGAACGCGTCGAAGAGGAGCTCCCGCATGTCGTTCTCGACGCCGATCCCGATGTACGAGCTCGCCGTCCGCCGGATCGCGCCGAACACGAGCTTGGCGGCGGCGAGGGCGAGGATCGCGAGCGCGTAGGCGACGAGCCGGTGGCCGTCCCGCGGCACGATGGCCTTGTCGATGGCCTGCTGGATCAGGACCGGGATCGCCATCGACACGGCCATCACCCCGACGGTCGCGGCGAGACCGGTGACGAAGAGCCGCCGCCGCGCCGCGAGGCGCGCGACGAGGCGCCGGGCCGTCGGCCGCAGCGGCAGGTCAGGAGGGTCGAGCGGAGACGGCGACTCGACCATGCCGTCACCGTAACGGAGGTCCGGCCGGGCTCGGGTCAGCTCCCGCGCCGGTCGCGGGAGCCTGACGCGGGCAGCCAGCCACCGCCGGCGGGGAGGGCGGTGCCGACCGGGCGCCGGAGAGGCAACGCGCCGTTGCCGTTCACCTCCTGTGGTTCAATGAGGCTCCCCCCGACCGACCGGGAGAGAGGCGAGGCAATGGCCGTGACGAGGACCGTGAGGACGCTGCCGGGACGCGACTACCACGCGCCGGAGGTGTTCGAGCGCGAGCGGGAGCGGGTCTTCCATCGCGAGTGGTTCTACGTCGGACGGGCCGAGACCGTGGCCGGGCCCGGGGAGTACCTCTCGACCGATGTCGTCGGTGAGCCGATCCTCGTCGTCCGCGACCGCGAGGGGTCGCTCCGCGCCTTCTACAACGTCTGCCGCCATCGCGGGTCGGAGCTCTGCGAGGTCGGCTCCGGTCGCCTGCGGAACGCCATCAAGTGCCCCTACCACGCGTGGAGCTACTCGCTGGCGGGCGAGCTGATCGGGACCCCGAACGTCGCTCCGGACGAGGTGGACCGGGCCTCCCTCCCGCTCCGCCGGGTCGCCGTCGACGTCTGGGACGGCTTCCTCTTCGTCTGCCTGGGCGAGGATCCGCCGTCCCTCCGGGACTGGCTGGCCGCCCAGTTCCAGGAGCCCCTCGCGTTCGAGCGCTTCCGGCTCGGCGAGCTCCGGGTGGCGGTGCGGACCCGCACGGCGGTCGCCGCCAACTGGAAGATCCTGATCGAGAACTACCAGGAGTGCCTGCACTGCCCCTCCGTCCACCCCGAGCTCGTCCAGGCCGTGCCGGCCTACAGGAAGGGCTGGGTGTTCGAGGCCGGGCGCGAGGACGGCGGCGTCTCGATCGCCGACGGCGCGAGCCTCACGACCGGAGCCAGCGCCGAGATCCCGCCGTTGCCGATGCTGACGGAACGGGAGGCGAGCTCCGTCTACGGCGTCGGCGTCTTCCCGAACATGATGATCGACGTCGAGGGCAACGTCGTCGTCGCGACGCGGCTCGTGCCGACGTCTCCCCGGGAGACCGTCGTCGAGGCGGAGTACCTCTTCCATCCGGAGACGATGGCCGCGGCGGGCTTCGACCCGACCGCCGTCGTCGACTTCAACGAGCTCGTCGCCGGTCAGGACAACGCCGTCTGCGAGCGCGTCCAGCGCGGCGTGGCTTCCCGCTCGTTCGACGGCGGGGGCGTGCTCGCGGAGAAGGACGCCGTGCTCGCCGCGATCAGCGAGGTCTACCTCGCGTCCCGCGGCCCGCTCGACTGACGCGGACGGCGGCGCCTCCCGTCACGAGCGGCGGAGCCGGCCCGCGCGGACGACCTCGAAGGCGGAGCCGGGGACGCGCTTGAGCTGGTCGAGGTCGTCGTCCGCCCAGCGGCGGTCCGGCGTCCCCGAGATGTACCAGTCGCTGCCGTTGTCGGCGAGGATCATCCCGTACCGCTTCAGGGCGCGCAGGATCACCAGGGCCTGGCCGTGGTAGCGACGGAGCGGGAAGGACGCCTTCAGCCGGACCCGCATGCCCATCGGCGGCAGGCCGGGATCGCTCGAGGACGACGCGTCGTGGCGCGCCGGCGCGACGTACGCGCGCTGCGTCCGCGCGACGGTGAAGCGGAAGGCGTGGCGGATCGCCCCGGCGTCCGCCTCGTCGGCACGGGCCAGGCCGGGGAGGATGGGCAGCCCGGCGGCGTCCGCGCTGGTCCAGCCGGCCGGACGCGGTCGCGTCGAGCGGAGGTCGAAGACGGCGCCCGCCTGGGCGGCCCAGCCGCGGCCGCGCCTCTCGGCGCCGTAGAGCTCGTAGAGGCGGCAGGCGCCGCGCTGGACGACGAGGACGTGACGATCGCCACCGCCCTCCACGCGCGCCCCCGGGGGCACGGGGTACGGGCCCGGATCCGACTCGCTCCCGTACGCCGTGAAGGCGACGGGCACGAGCGGCTGGGCGGCCGGGACGACCGTGACGGGGATCCCGTAGTCGCCGTACCGCCCGGAGCCGAAGTCCGCGTGGAGGTTGCCGGAGAGCGCGGAGAGCCAGCGCCGGCCCCGGGGATCCACGGGCGCGCGGGAGATGTCCCGGTTCCACGCGCTGGCGGCAGGGAAGACGGGACAGCCGGCGATCCGTGGTCCGGCGGCCGCGGCGGCCGCGGCCCCCGGCAGCGTGGGGAGCGCGAGGGCGGCGGTCAGGAGCGCGAGGCCGGTCGGTCGCATGCCCTGACTATGCCGGAGCCGCGGCCTACCCTGTGGCCATGCCACCCCTCGCCCTCGCGCTCCGCTCCGTCCGCTCGCGGTGGTCGCTCGCCTCCACCGACTCCACCCTCTCGATCGCCTCCAGCGGATCCCTGCTCTCGATCGGCTCCGTGGGCTCGGTGCTCTCGGTGGCCTCGATCGGCTCGGCGGCCTCCGTCCTCTCCGTCGGCTCCTTCGCCTCCGTCGGCTCCCTCCTCTCCGCTCGCTCGCGCTGGTCCGTTCTCTCCTCCCGTTCGACCCGGTCGCTCCTGGCCGATCGCCGCCGGCCGGCCCCGCGGCCGCGCCGGGCGCCGTTTCGCCCCCTGGCGCCTCCCGGCCCTCTCGCTCCTCGCCGTGCTGTCCGTCCGCCGCTCGGAGCCGCGTCGGACGTGAGGTCGAGGCTCCTCCGACCGGCGCCGGCGCCGGCCCGGGCCCACCCGGCTGCCGGCGGACCGCGGCGGGCGCGGGGCTAGACTCGGACCATGCGATTCGTCATCCTGGGCTCGGGACCCGCCGGCTACGCGGCGGCGACCGCCGCCTCCAGCCTCGGGGCCGACGTCACCCTCGTCGAGGATCACGGCCTCGGCGGCAACTGCACCCTGACGGACGCGATCCCGTCGAAGTCGCTGATCCACACCTCGAGCGTCCTCGCCACCGTGGAGAGCGCGCGATCCACCGGGCTGGACGTCGAGAACAGCCATCCGACCATCGACCTCCTCCGGGCCGTCGCCCACGCCCGGTGGGTCGCCACGCATCAGAGTCGCGGCATCCGGGACCGGCTGGAGTCGACGGAGGCGAAGGTGGTGACCGGCCGGGGCACGATCACCGGCGAGGACACCGTCGCCGTCCAGACGCCGTACGGCGAGCGCGAGCTCCGCTTCGACCACCTGCTGATCGCCACGGGCGCGGACCCGTGGAGCCCGCCCTTCGCGCGCGTCGACGGCGAGCGCGTCTTCACCCCACGTGACGTCCTCTCGCTGCGCGCCCTGCCCGAGCACCTGATCGTCGTCGGCGGCGGCCCGACCGGGTGCGAGTACGCGGAGTTCTTCCTCTCCTGCGGCGTCCGCGTGACGCTCCTCTCGGCCCGCGACCAGATCCTGCCGGCGGAGGACTCGGACATCGCCGAGGTCGTCCAGGAGGCGTTCCTGTCGCGGGGCATGGAGCTCCAGATGAACGCCCGCGTCGACGCCGTCGAGACGACCGAGACGGGCGTCCTGGTGACGACGGAGGACGGGCGTTCGTTCGAGGGCTCCCACGCCGCCGTCTGCATGGGCATGCGCCCCAACACCGCCGACATGGGCCTCGAGGTGCTCGATCTCGACCTCGACGCGCGGGGCGCGATCGTGGTCGACGAGCACTGGCAGTCGAGCGTCCCCGGCGTCTACGCGGCCGGCGACGTCTCCGGCGGCATGATGCTCGCCTCGACCGCGGCGATGCAGGGACGCCACGCCGCGCTCCACGCCCTCGGCTCGGCCTCCGAGCCGCTGGTGCTGGGGCACGTGCCGTGGACCGTCTTCACGCGGCCGGAGATCGCCACCGTCGGCCTGACGGAGGGCAGGGCGCTCGAGCACCGCGTCCCCGTCGACGTCACGAAGCACTACCTGCGCGCGAATCCCCGCGCCGTCATCGCCGACGCCACCGACGGCGTGATCAAGCTCGTCACCGACCCCGAGAGCGGCACCATCGTCGGCGGCTCCGTCGTCGGCTACCGCGCCTCCGAGCTGATCACGGCGGTGGCCCTCGCCGTCGGCTGCCGGCTCTCGGTCGAGGCGCTGGCCTCCACGGGGACCGTCACGCCGTCGATGTCCGAGTCCCTGCAGCGAGCGGCCGAGAAGGCGATCACGAACCGGCTCCAGCACGACTCGCGGAGCGATCGGCCGGAGACCGCGCCCACGGTCGTCCGCCCCGCCCCCGTCGCCGGCTCCTAGCCGCCGCGGGCCGGGCTCGCGGTCGGCCGCGGCGCGGTGCTGCGCGGCGTCGTGGACGTCGCCTTCGACGTCGACGAGGGCGGCTGCGTCGCCGTCCCCCCGGTCGACGTCGGGGCCGTCGCTCCTGGGCCGCTCGTGGTCGGTGGCTGCCCGGTCGTCGACCCGGTCTGGGTGCTGCCCGTCGACGAGGGCGGCGGGGGCGGGGTCGGGCCGACCTCGTAGATCGTGTCCTCCGGGATGTAGGTCCAGGCGAAGGTCTCGTAGGAGAGCTGCCGCGTGCCCTGGAAGACGCGTCGCCAGTAGGTGACGTGGAAGCCCTCCTGGCCGCCGGCCTGCACGAGCTGCCGCTCGCCGGGGGCGAGCGCCGGGTTCGGGATCTGCCGCACCTTCGCCGCCCGCACCGCCGTCGGCTCGCCGGTCTCGGTCGTCACCCGCCGGTCGAGGAGCCGCGAGAACATGCGGACGGTGATCGACGAGTCCGTGGTCGAGACGAGCACCACGAGCGGCGCGTTCCACTGGTTGCGGAACACGAGCTCGGGGCCGCCCCAGGAGACGGTGGCCTCCCGTCCCTTCGGATAGCGGGAGATCCAGAACTGGTGCGGCGTGTGCGCGACGAGCTGGAGGCCGGCGAAGAAGGCGGCGTTGTAGATCGTCGTCGCGATCTGGGAGACGCCTCCACCGACGGAGTCCTTGAGCTCGCCCTCGGCGATCTCCGGGGCGGTCACGTAGCCCTTCTCGATGGTCCGCTGACCCAGCACGCGGTTGAGGCTGAACGTCTGCTGCGGCATGACGATGGTCCCGTTGACCGCGGCCGCCCCGCGCTGGATGTTCGTCACCCGGGGCAGGCCCGGGTCGAACGGCGTCGTGAACGAGCCGACCAGGTCGGTGATCCCGAGGGCCTCGGCGTCCTTCGTCGAGAAGGGCGCCTCCTGGCGCGCGATCGTGACCGGGATCACACTTCGCTCCGGGTGGCTCTCGAGGGAGGCGGCGACCGCGTCGGCGTCGACGACCCGCCCGGTCTCGGAGGGGACGATGTGGACCTTGCCGGTCGCGTCGACGTCGAAGCTGGCGTCCACCGGCGCCGCGGCCGCCCGCCCGAAGAGCGTGGCCAGGTAGCGCCCGATCGCCGGGCGCGAGACGCGGAGGCGGACGACGCTGCCAGTGGGCACGAACTGGAGCGACGTCCGGAGCACCGCCGGCGGCAGCGGGTACCGCGTCCCGACGAGCTCGAGCGAGTAGTGGCCCGCGAGGAGCGTGCGCGCCCGAGCCGCCGCGGCCGCGGCGCTCGCGGTCGTCGTGCTCGGATCCACCCGGCGCAGGGCGAGCACGACGGGCCCGTGGACGGAGAGCGGGTCGGCGAGCGCCCGGCCGAGCGCCGCGCGGTCGATCTGCACGCCCGGCGTCCCCTGCTTGACGGAGACCGCAGTGGCGGTGACGGCGACCGTCGCGGGCTGCATCCGCTTCTCGTACCGCGTGCGCAGTGGCGTCAGGACCCGTTCGAGCTTCCGCGCGTCGTAGCGGTAGCGGAGCGGGATGCGGGCGGGGCTCCCCACGCCGAGACGCCGCTCGAGACGGATCAGCGGCGAGCTGGAGCGGTGGGCCCGCTCGATCGCGGGGGCGACGTCGGCTCGCTCGCCGATCGCCTTCAGGCGGATGCGCAGGCGGGTGCCCTCGACCACGACGACGATCGAGCGGCCGCCGATGCCCGACGTCGCCTGGGCGAGCGTGCGCGCCGCGTCGGCCGGCGCCTGCCCGCCGACGGCGACGCCGCCGACGACGCTTCCCGGCGGGAGCTGGGCGCCGTACGGCCGGGCGAGGATCGCGGCGACCACCGCCAGCAGCCCGGCGCCGACCAGGCCCACGGCGAAGACCCGTCGCCGCAGCACCGTCCGGCGCGGCGGGGGTCGCCGCGGCCGCCGGGGCGCGGGCACGTTCGAGGCTCGAGGTTCGGGCGCGGAGGTCAACATCGGCGGCCGTCGACGGATGCCTCCTCGGAGGCGGGCGACGCCAGGTCCGTGCCGGGCCATGCCTCGCCCGTCCAGCGTCGCGTTGCCGCAGACGCCGTCAGTCTACGTTCTCCGCGAGCTCCGTGCGGACCCTTCCGGGCCGTCGGTCAGCACGCCTCGGCGAGGTACTCGACGAGGTCCGGGCGGACCTGCGCGAGCTCGGCGAGCGCCGACACCTCGAGCTGGCGTGCACGCTCGCGGGTGACGGACATCGTCCGTCCCACCTGGCCCAGGGAGTAGACCGTGTGGTCCGCTCCCAGACCGAAGCGCATGTCGACGACGGTCCGCATCCGAGGAGACAGCGTGTCGAGGGCGTGGCGCATCTCGCGACCGCGCATCCTCTCGGAGACGACCGCGTCCGGCTGGGCGGATGCCTGGTCCTCGATCACGTCGGCGAAGCGGGACTCGCCGTCGCCGATCGGCGTCTCCAGGGAGATCGGGTCGACGACGAGCCGTCGCAGCTCCGACACGCGCTCCTGCGGCAGGTCGAGCTCCTTCGCCAGCTCCTCGATCGTCGGCTCGCGGCCGAGCTTCTGGGCGCACTCGCGATCCACCCGCTGCATCCGCCGGACGAGGTCGACGACGTGGGCCGGCACGCGGATCGTGCGGCCCTGATCGGCGATCGCGCGGGTGATGGCCTGGCGGATCCACCAGGTCGCGTAGGTGGACATCTTGAAGCCCTTGGAGTGGTCGAACTTCTCGACGGCCCGCATGAGGCCGATGTTGCCCTCCTGGATGAGGTCGAGCAGCGGCACCCCGCTGGACTGGTAGCGCTTGGCCAGGGAGATCACCAGGCGCAGGTTGCACTCGATCAGGCGCCGCTTCGCGACGGGGTCCCCGGCGTCCTTGAGGCGGGCGAGGACACGTTCCTCGTTCGCGGTCAGGAGCGGCGAGCGCGAGACCTGACGGACGTACGTCCTCAGGATGTCGACGTCGTCGGAGGACACGGCCGGCCGTGCCGCCGGAGGTTCCGTCGACTCGTCGAGCGCAGGGGCGGGGGTGAGTGTCGCAGTTCGCATCGTCTCCGTCTATCGGCACCCGCGGGCATCTTCGTGAGGGGGGTGGGAACAACAGCCCACAAACGGGGGACAAATAACCTCGTTCAGGGAGCGCGAACGGGTGCGGTGAGGCGCGCGAGGCGGCCGAGCGCCTCCGGCGAGCCGGCCCGGCCGAAGCCGATCCGCACGTACGACGACCACTCCGGCCCGAACACGGAGCCGGGCAGGACGAGGATCCCGTCGGCGGCCGCCCGGTCGGCGAGCTCGTCGCCGGACTCGCCGGGGAACCGGAGGAAGGCGGTCGTCCCCGCCTCGGGGGCGCGCCAGGGCAGGACGTCGCGGCTCCCGGCGAAGGCCTCGACGGCCGCCGCGGTCCCGCGCTCGAGAAGCGTGAGCGCGCGCGCTCGGAGCCGGTCCTGGCGCCGCAGGGCGATCGCGGCCAGGGACTCGCTCGGCGAGGCCGAGCAGATGGAGGCCCAGTGCTTGCGCAGGCGCACCTGGTGGAGCAGCTCCCGATCGCGGCTCGCCACCCAGCCGATCCGGAGCCCGGCGAGGCCGTGGAGCTTCGAGACCACGCCGATCGACACCGCGTCGGCAGCGGACTCGCAGGCGGCCGGGCGGATCGCTCCCCGCCGCTCGGTGCCGCGGTAGGCCTCGTCGGCGACGACCCGGGCCCCCGCCCGGCCGGCCAGCTCGACGATCCTCGACCACTCGCCGGGAGACGGCGACCACCCGGTCGGGTTCGACGGGGCGTTGACGACGAGGAGGGACGCGCCGGCCAGCGCTCGCGCCAGCGTCTCGTGGTCGAGGGCGAAGCCCTCCCGGCCCCGGTCGTCGAGCGGGAGCAGGGCGACGTCCGCGTGCCCGCGGCGCAGGCCCTCGTGCAGCGACTGGTAGGTCGGCGTGACCACGACGGCGCGCCTGCCGGGCCCGCCCAGGACGTCGGTGACCGCGGCGATCGCCTCCTGCCCGCCCGTGCAGACGACGACGTCGTCCGGTCCGATCGACCCGTCGTAGGTGGCCGCGATCGCCGTCCGCAGTGGCAGGGAGCCGCCGACCTCGGAGTAGCCGAGGGACGACCGCTCGAACGCGTCGCGCTCCTCCTCGCTCGCCATCGCCAGGAGCTCGCCGAGGCCGAGCGGCTCGACGTCCGAGACGCCGGCCTGGTGGGGCAGCGAGAACTCGCGCCCCTCGAAGTACGCCTCGAGGGCGAAGGGCTCGAACGGCCGCTCCATGACGAGATCGTAGGCCGGGCTCGCGGCGATCCCTCCCGCTCGCTACCGTCCCCCCTCGACGCCCGAACCGAGAAGAGAGGTCCAGCCATGCAGGTCGAGCTCCGCCACAACCCGTCGTTCACGGTCGCCCGCTGCCTGCTCGCCGGCAACGAGCCCGTCCGGGTCGAGGGCGGGGCGATGATCGCGCACTCCGCCGGCGTCGATCTCGAGGCGAAGTCCGGCGGGGGCGTCATGAAGGGCCTCAAGCGCAAGATGCTGGGGGGCGGGTCCTTCTTCGTGACCACCTACACCGCGCCCGGGGAGGGCGGCTGGGTCGACCTCGCCGGGGTTCTGCCGGGCGACGTGCTCTCCCTCGAGATCACGCCGGAGCGCCCCTTCTTCCTGCGCCGCGGCAGCTGGATCGGCAACGCCGACACGGTCGAGATCGACACCCAGTGGGGCGGCAAGGCGAACCTCTTCGGCGGCGAGGGCGGCTTCGGCTACCGGGCGACGGGCGAAGGGCAGGCGATCGTCTCGATCTACGGCGCGAGCGACATCCTCGAGCTCGCCGCCGGCGAGGTCGTGACGATCGACACCGGCCACGTCGTCGCCTACGACCTCAACATGCAGTTCCTGATGCGACGTGCCGTGGCCGGGCGCACGTTCCAGAGCATGAAGAGCGGCGAGGGCTGGGTCTTCGACTTCACGGGGCCCGGTCGGGTCCTCCTGCAGTCGCGCAACCCGGACGCCTTCGCCGAGTGGGTCGCCGCCGCCCTCCCCGGAACGTCGCCGCGTGAGGGCCTCGGCGGCTCCGCCGGGATCGGCGATCTCTTCGGGCGCTGACGCCCGGCCGGCCCGGGCGCTTCGCTACGCTGCACCCGTCCGGGACGTGGCGCAGTCTGGTTAGCGTGCGTGCTTTGGGAGCATGAGGTCGTCAGTTCGAATCTGACCGTCCCGATGTGAGCGAGCCCTCCCTGTACGAGCTCGGCGGCGGCCGCGTCGGCATCCACCGCCTGGCCACCGCCTTCTACGCGCGCGTCTTCGAGGATCCCATCCTCGCGCCGTTCTTCCGCGACCCTGGCGATCCCCACGCCGAGCGGCTCGCGCTCTGGCTGACCGAGCTCCTCGGCGGGCCCGCCGAGCACACCGACGAGCGCGGCGGGTTTGCCGTGATGCTCGCCGCCCACCACCACCTGCGCATCCCCGAGGAGGCTCGCGCGCGGTGGGCCGCGTTGATGCGCGAGGCGTGCCGCGACGTGGGCATGCCCGAGGCGTTCACCGAGCGCTTCCGGCCGTTCATCGACGGCGGCTCGACCCTGGCGATGCGCCACTCGCACTGACGCGGCGGACCCGCGTCGCGAACGCCTCAGCCGCGGGGGCCGAAGATCGCCGCGCCGAGATCGCCGCGCCGGCCGCCGGCCGAGGGGTCGCGACGGCGGAGGCGGACGCTCCCCAGCTCGAACCCGACCGCGAGGAGCACGATCCCGGCCATCTGTCCGACGTAGACGAGCCCGTAGGAGCCGAAGCGACCCAGCGTCTCGGCGCCGGCCACGAACGCGACTCCGGCGAGGATGCCGGCGTTCGCCCTCCTCCGCCGGCCGCGGGCGATCGAGGCGATCGAGACGCCGACGAGGAGCAGGGTGCCGAGCGAGTTGCAGGCGATCGCCCAGGCCGTCGCCGTGCCGGCGATCGCCTCGCTCGCCGGGGGATGTCCGTGGACCGTGCGTTCGAGGAGGCTCCGGTCCACGTTCGCCAGGGCCACGGTGACGAACGCGCCGACCACCGTCACGGCGAGGGCGCCCGAGACGAAGGCCGCCCACGGCCGGGGCAGCCCGAGCCACGCCGATCCGGTGCCGAGGAAGGCCACCGTCAGGCAGCCCCCGGCGATGTAGTAGACGCGGAACCAGTTCGGCGTCCACTCGAGCCCGCTCCCGTACGCCTCCGCCCCGGCCGCGACGCCGTAGAGCACGAGGCCGACCGCCCAGAACACCTTCTGCGGCGCGAACCGGCGCATCGCCGAGCCGGCGATCCGCGCCGCGAGCACCCCGGCGAGGACGGCCGTCGCGATCGGCAGCACGGTGATCGTCACGCGTCCAGGGTACCGGCGAGCGGCGACGGACGGGCGGCCGTTACCCGGCTCCTCGCCGGCGACGGCCAACCGCCGCGCTCGTGGGCCCCGGGTCGGGCGACGGGGGCGCGCGGCGAGGCGCTGTCGGCTCCGCGGGCGCGCCGCCCGTCCCCGCACCCCGGGGTACCATGTCTCCATGACCCCCTCCCGCCTGCTCCTGGCCGCCCCGCGCGGGTACTGCGCGGGGGTCGATCGGGCGGTGCAGACGGTCGAGCACGCGCTGGACCTCGCCGACGGCCAGCCGGTGTACGTCCGCAAGGAGATCGTCCACAACCTCCACGTCGTCCGCAACCTGACGAGCCGCGGCGCGGTCTTCGTCGAGTCGGAGCAGAACGTCCCGGAGGGCGAGACGGTCGTGCTCTCGGCCCACGGCAGCGCCCCGGTCGTCTATGCGAACTCGGCCGCCCGGCGGCTCAACGTGATCGACGCCACCTGTCCGCTCGTCACCAAGGTCCACAACGAGGTGAAGCGGTTCGATGCGGCCGGCTACCGGATGGTGCTCATCGGCCACGAGGGCCACGAGGAGGTCGTGGGGACGATGGGCGAGGCGCCCGACGCGATCACGCTCGTCGGCTCCGTCGCCGAGGTCGCCGAGCTGCCGGATCTGGCCCCGGGCGAGAAGCTCGCCTACGTGACCCAGACGACCCTCTCGGTCGACGAGACGCGCGCGATCATCGCCGCCCTCGTCGAGCGGTTCCCGGAGATCCACCGGCCGGCCAAGGAAGACATCTGCTACGCGACCTCGAACCGGCAGCGCGCCGTCAAGGAGCTCGCCCGCGAGGCCCAACTGGTGCTCGTGATCGGATCGCGCAATTCCTCCAACTCGTGCCGTCTCGTCGAGGTCGCCCGGGACCACGGCGCCTCCAGCCACCTCATCGAGGATGCGGGCGGGATCGACCCCGGATGGATGGACGGCGTGGAGACGGTGGGGATCACCTCCGGCGCCTCCGCCCCCGAGCACCTCGTCGAGGGTGTCGTCGACTGGTTCGCCGACCGCGGCGTGACGCAGGTCGAGGTCCTCGAGGTCGTCGGCGAGGACGTCGTCTTCAACCTCCCGCGGCCGATCCGGCGCGCCCTCTCGGCTCGCTGAGCCGGGCGCGCCCCGGTCGGGCGACCGCGCCGGCGCCGGGCAGACCCGCCCCCGATCGGGCCGCCCGCCCCACGTCCTCGCGCACGCGCGCGATCGCGGAGGTCGGCCGGACGAGCGCCGGGCGGCGCGGCCGCGGCGGTCCGGCGGCTCGGTAGGATCCGCGCCATGCTCGACGTGAAGCGCATCGACCCCCTCCTCTGGACGTGGACGACCGACCACCCCCAGTGGACGGACGCGGCCGGCGGCTGGGAGCGGGAGGTCCGCTCCGTCTTCGCGGAGCGTCCGGACGCGATCGTCCTCGTCGATCCGCTCGTCCCGATCGACCCGCTGGACGCCGAGCGCTTCTACGCCGCCCTCGACCGCGACGTCGACCGGCGGCGGGTCCCCGTCTCGATCGTCTGCACCGTGGCCTGGCACCGGAGATCCTGCGGCCTCCTGCGCGAGCGCTACGACGGCGCGCTCTACGCTCCCGAGGCGGCCGAGCAGCGCGTCGACGCCGCGACGATCGTGGCGGAGGAGACCACGATCGCCGACGGCGTCGTCCTCCATCCGCTCGGCGCGCCGACCGTCGACGAGCTGGCCGTCCGGATCGAGGGGACGACGCCGACGCTCGTCCTCGGCGACGCCGTCCTCGGCCGCCGGGCCGGCGACCCGGCGGATGCCGAGCCGCTCGCCGTCGCCCCCCTCGACTGGTTCGAGCAGGGAGCGGAGACGTGGTACCGCCAGGACCTCCCATCGCGCCTCGAGCGGCTCGCCGAGGGGGTCGTCGCGGTCGTTCCGAGCCACGGCGCCGCCGTCACCGCCGGTGGGGGCGAGGCGCTGCGCGCGGCCGCCGGCCGCGTGCGGGAGTGAGCCGGAATCGATCGAGGAGGAGCGATGGAACGTCACGTCGTGACGGGGGCCCGGCCTGCCCGCCGGAATCGGGCCGTACTCGCAGGCCGTCCGGGCCGGAGGCTTCGTGTTCGTGTCCGGTCAGCCGGGCATCGACCCCGCCACGGGAGAGGTGGCCGGGCCGTCGTTCGGTGAGCAGGCGCGGCAGGCGTTCGCGAACCTGGACCTCGTCCTCCGCGCTGCGGGCAGCCGGCCGGACCTGGTCGTGGCGACGACGGTGCTCGTCGCCGACCACGCGTCGTTCGGCGAGCTGAACGCGCTCTTCGCCGGGTTCTTCCCGAGCGACCCTCCGACCCGGATGGTGATGCAGGTCCCGCTCCCGCGGGGCCTCCTGATCTCGATCGGGTGCACGGCGGTCGCCGAGGCCTGAGCCGTCGGCGGCGCGGTGGTCGGCCGCCGGGCGCCGGTCAGGCGCGGGCGAGCACGACCTGGAGCTCGGCGTCGCCCGAGCGCAGGGCCTCGCCGTCTCCGGCCTCGCCGTCGACGATCCCGACGGCGAGCACCTCGGCAGCGAGCCGCTCGCCGTGGGCGGCGAGCACCCGGGCCGCGGCGGCGTTGCCCGACCAGGTGACGAGGATCCGGTCCGTGACGTCGAAGCCCTCCGCCTTGCGGAGCGTCTGGACGCCGCGGATCAGGTCCCGCGCGATCCCCTCGTCCACGAGGTCGGGCGTCAGCCGGTGGTCGATCGCGACGACGAACGGCCGCTCCGCCGCCACCTCGAAGCCGTCGGGCGCCGAGGAGCGCTCCTCGAACTC
Source organism: uncultured Thermoleophilia bacterium (assembly GCA_963800515.1). Classification (GTDB taxonomy): domain Bacteria; phylum Actinomycetota; class Thermoleophilia; order Gaiellales; family F1-60-MAGs149; genus CAWDBC01. The sequence continues at coordinate 10,159 of CAWDBC010000011.1, read as the reverse complement.
ATCCTCGGCGAGCTCCCACTCGCCCACCTTGACGGTCCCGTCGCCGCGCGTGTAGTCGCCGGCGGCGAGCAGGCGCTTGACCTCCTGCACGGCGCCGCCGATCCGCCGTCCCAGCGTCGCGGAAGTTCGGCACGAGCTCGCTCGCGACGACGTCGTCGACGGACTCCGCGACGGAGACCGACTTCACGTTCAGCTCGGCGGCGATCTCCTCGGCGTGCTCGCGCACGTGGCGGAGCCGTTCCGGATCGTGGGACGCCACGACGACGCCGGCGAGCGGTTGCCGGAGCTTCGCCCCGCCCTGGGCCCGCGCCGCCCGGCCGAGCGCGAGCACCGCCCGGACGTCGGCGATCGCCGCGAGGAGCTCGGGGTCCGCCAGGGAGTCGGCGACGGCGGGCCAGGAGGCGAGGTGCACGGAGTCCGGAGCGTCCGCGCAGACGGGCCGGACGATGGTCTGCCACAACTCCTCGGTCAGGAACGGCATCACCGGCGCCGCGACCCGCGCGAGCGCGACGAGGGCGTACCAGAGCGTCGAGAAGGCGGCCTGCTTGTCCTCGTCGTCCTCCGAGCGCCAGAAGCGCTGCCGCGAGGCGCGGATGTACCAGTTGGAGAGGTCGTCGACGAACGACTGGATGGCCCGCACGTAGGCCGGCGACCAGTAGCGCTCGAGCGCGTCGGTGGCGTCGGCGACGAGCGCCTGCACGCGCGCCGCGAGCCAGCGATCGAGCGGCGTCGCCGTCCGCGGCCCCGCATCCGCCTCCTCCCATCGCGGCTCGTACCCGTCGATCGCGGCGTAGCGGACGAAGAAGCCGAGCGAGTTCCAGAGCGTCAGGAGCTCGCGCTTGACCTCGTTGGCGGGGCCGTAGCCGAACTTGAGGTTCTGGGACGGCGACTGGCCGGCGTAGAGGAAGCGCATGACGTCGGCGCCCATCCGCTCGATCGCGTCGTCGAACCAGATCGCGTTGCCCCAGCTCTTGTGCATGGGGCGACCGGCCTCGTCGAGCAGCTTCTCGTATCCGAGGACCCGCCGGTAGGGGGCGCGGTCGACGAGCACGACGCTCATGAAGAGCTGCGAGTAGAACCAGAGCCGGATCTGCTCGCGCATCTCGGAGACCCAGTCGGCCGGGAACCAGCGCTCCCAGTGGGCATGGTCGGGCAGATCGGCGAGCGTGAGCCCCTCCCCCGCCCCCCGCGCGTACCCACCGGGCTCGACCGCGTCGCGCAGGTAGCCGAGCGTCGAGAAGGGAACGATGCCGGCGTCGAGCCAGGCGTCGCCCACCTCGGCCACCCGCTCGGCGACCTCGCCGCCGTCGGTCCGGATCCGGCACCGCGTCGATCCACGGCCGGTGGAGCTCCGGCAGGTCGTCGAAGGGCTCGACGGCCCGCTCCCGGAGCTCCGCCACCGAGCCGACGACCGTCAGCTCCCCGGACGCGGTCTCGTAGAACGGCAGCGGCAATCCCCAGTAGCGCTTGCGGGAGATGCACCAGTCGCCCATGTTGCGCAGCCAGTCCTCCATCCGCTTGCCCAGGCTCTCGGGCGTCCACTCGACGGTCCTGGCCGCGGCGATCATCCGCTCGCGGACGCCCTCGACGGAGATGAACCACTCGTCGGCGACGCGGAAGATGAGCTCGGTCCCGCACCGCCAGCAGACGGGGTAGCGGTGGAGCAGGGTCTCGGCGCGGAAGAGCAGGCCGCGCTCGTGGAGGGCGTCCGTCACGAGCGACCGCGCCTCGGACGTCGAGTGGCCGGCGAGGAAGCCGTAGGCCGGGTAGAAGAGGCCGGCCTCGTCGACCGGGATCAGGACGTCGATGCCCTCGCGGCGGCCGAGATCGAAGTCCTCGGCTCCGCAGCCCGGAGCGATGTGCACGATCCCCGTTCCCTCGTCCGACCCGACGTCCTCCCAGGCGACGACGCGGTGGCCGATCCCGGCCTGGGCCTCGAGCTCCTCGAACGGCGCGTGGTACGGACGCCCCACGAGCGCGCTTCCCGGCGCCGTCCGCTCGACCTCCGGCGGCCGCGCCGAAGAGCGGCCTCCACCCGCTCGCGCCATGACCCACGCGAGGCCGCGCTCGGTGCGGACGGCGGCGTACGTCGCGTCCGGCCGGACGGCGGCGACCACGTTCGCCGGCAACGTCCAGGGCGTGGTCGTCCAGACGAGCAGGCGCTCGCCGTCGGCGGCGTCGGCGAGCGGGAGCTCGACGTAGAGGGAGGGATGCTCGAGGTCCCGGTAGGAGTCCGTCGCCGTCACCTCGTGCTGGGACAGGGAGGTGCCGCAGCGGGCGCACCAGGTCATCGGGCGATGGCCCCGGTAGAGCCAGCCGGACTCGTTGCACACCTTCAGGAAGTGCCAGATGTACTCGATGTTCGGGTCCGTCATCGTGTAGTACGACCGCTCCCAGTCCATCCACTGGCCGAGCCGCCTCGACTGCTCGGCCTGGAGCCTCGAGTAGGTCGCCACCCGGTCCCGGCAGGCCCGGGCGAAGCGGTCGAGGCCGTACTCCTCGATCTCCCGCTTCGAGTTGAGGCCGAGGGCCTTCTCCACCTCGACCTCGACCCAGAGGCCCTGGCAGTCGAACCCGTTCTGGTAGCGGAGCTCGTAGCCCCGCGCGGCGTGGAAGCGCTGGTAGAGGTCCTTCAGCGACCGGCCCCAGGCGTGGTGCACGCCCATCGGGTTGTTCGCGGTGATCGGCCCGTCGACGAAGCTCCACGCCTCGGCGCCCCGGCTGGCCTCGCGCCGGCGCTCGAAGGTCTGCTCGCGGTCCCAGAGCTCCAGGATCCGCTCCTCGAGGGCGGTCGAATCGAGCTCCGAGGGGAGGCTGGGGTAACGGGATCCGCTCGCGGCCATGGCGGGCCATCCTAGCGACCGGGCACCGGCGGGCCGCCCGCTCGCGGCCTCGCCTCGGGGCGCGACGACCGCCCTCCGGCGCTCTCCCGGTCGCCGACGGCCGTCGATGCTAGATCCGGCGCGTGGACGTCCGCGTCCTCGGACCCTTCTCGGTGTCGATCGAGGGCCGGCCCGTGCACATCCGGCAGGGGAGGCAGCCGGCGCTCCTGGCGCCCTCCGCCGCGGCGAACCGCACCGTCTCCGCCCGCCTACCTGAGCGGCCATCCCCTCGACCGCGCCTTCCGCGGCGTCCGGGCCGGCGCGTTCTGCACCCGCTGGGCGCCGACCGCGCCGACGACGTCGTCGGGCGGGCAGCGCTCGGCCTCGCCCGAGCTCCACGAGCGCCGGGTTCGGGCCGGGCGGGCAGGCAACGACACGGCCCCGCGCCGCCGTCCGGCGCCGACCCGCCGCTCACGGCGCCGGCGGGGCGCATCCGGCGCCGGGAGGGCCTAGCCGGGCTCGCCCGGCTCGGGCGCGCCGTAGCGCCGGCGCATCGTGTCGCGCCAGTCGTCGAACGCGGCGTGCGTCGCCAGGAGCTCCTCGAGATCGGCGATCCCGGCCGACACCCAGAGCTCGAACTCGTGACGATCGAGGTGGGGATCGAAGTGGTCGTCCCGCCCCGCCTCCTCGAACGGATAGGCGCCGGTGCGGTCCTCGTCGTCGATGTTCGGCTCGTAGTAGCTCACGGTGCGAGGAGGTTCGCGCCCACCCGCGGGAGTCCTCCGTCCGACCGGCGTGCTAGGCCCTGATCCACCGTGCGTCGTGTGCGTCCGACCGGCGACGCGGGCTCGCCTCCCCAGCGGACCCGTCTGGCGCCGCGAGGCCGCTCCCCCCTCCCCGCCGATGGGCGACGCACGGCGTCACCCATCGGTCCGGCCGCTTCTGCCTCCCGCCGAGGCGGTGCGCCTCGCGATCCCGCTCGATCGCGCATCCGGCCCGCCCTCCGGCACGGATCACGCCCTGTGCCGATCCGACGGGGACGATCGCGTCTCCTATCGGTCTGCGCAGCCCGTCTCGAGCGGTGGTCGACACGAGTGCCACGCATCGCTCCCGGCCCACGATGGTCCAGGCTACGCGCCGACCCGGAGGTGGTCGGCCAGCCGGTCGAGCGCCGTCCGGGTGTTGGCGAAGGCCACCTCGTCCGCGGGCGGCAGGGCGTCGAGAGCGAACCAGCGGAGCTCGGCGACGTCGTCGGCGGCAGTGGGCTCCCCACCGGCGACGCGGGTCACGTAGACGCAGTTCAGGGTCTCGTCGCCGTCCTCGCCGTAGCGATCGACGACGTGCCCGAGGAAGGCCTCGACCCGCACCTCGAGGCCCGTCTCCTCGGCCAGCTCCCGATGGACGGCGTCCTCCGGTGCCTCGGCCTCGTCGACGAAGCCGCCCGGCAGGTCCCAGCCGCCCTTCCCCGGGTCGTGCGCGCGCCGGGCGAGGAGGACGCGATCCTCGGCGTCGAGCACGAGCACGGCGACGCACGGGGCGGCGTGCGGATACAGCTTCTCGCCGCACCGCTCGCAGGTCTGCGCCCCCTGCGGGTCCCGCGGCTCCGAGCGGGCCGGCGCACCACGCGCAGTAGCGGCGGGGGCGGCTCATCCCACCACCGCCTCGGCGATCGCCGGCCACGCCTCCGCTCGGAGCATCCAGCCACTGTACGTCGAGCGGCCGGCGAGCACGCAGGCGCCGACCCCTCGCTCCGGGTCGGCGAAGCAGAGGGCGCCGGAGGCGCCGAAGTGGGTGACGGCCGACGGGGTGAGGGCGCTGCCCGTCCAGTGGGGGTCCTTGGCGTCGCGGATCTCGAAGCCGCACCCCCAGTCCGCCCGCTCCCAGGTCATGAAGCTCTCGACGCCGCCGGCGAGTTCGCCGCCCTGGTTCGTCACGAGCTCCGCGAACGTTTCTGGAGCGAGGAGGGCCCCGCCCGTGTCGGCGAGTCCGCCGCGAAGGACGAAGCGGAGGAAGCTCGCGTAGTCGCGGGCGGTGCCGAAGCCGCCCGAGGACGGGAGCGCGAGGCGCCGGAAGGTCGCGCTCGTGAACTGGGCGATCCCTGGGGCCAGCAGGCCGGGTTGCTGCGTCCAGGCGATCGCGGGGTCGTCGGGGCGGGCGCCGAGCGAGGTGCCGACCATTCCGAGCGGCTCCAGGACGGCCTCCTCCAGGTAGGTGGAGATCGGGAGCCCGGTCGCCGCGGCGAGGGCGCCGCCGACGAGGTCGTAGCCGATGTTCGAGTAGACGCGCCGCTCCTCCGGACCGCGGACGGGAGGCACCGCGACGGCGCGGGCGAGGACGTCGGCGGCGGACGACGCCTCGCCGATCCCGAGCCCTGCCGACTCGGGCAGACCAGAGGAGTGGCTGAGCGCCCGCCGCAGCGTCACCTGCTCGGCGACGCCGGGAAGGTGGAGGGCCAGCGGCGCGTCGAGCTCGATCACCCCCTCCTCGACCGCCGCGAGCGCGGCGGTGGCGACCAGGGGCTTCGTCAACGAGGCGAGCGGGAATCGGCTTCCGGCCGCGACGTCGGCGCTGCGCGCGCGGTCTGCGGCACCGGCGACGTGCTCGTAGATCGTCCCCGTGCGATCCGTCACCGCGGCGGCCAGGCCCGGGACGGCTCCGCTGCCGACGAGGTCGTCCAGGACCGCGGTCAGCCGCTCGCCGTTCACGCCGGGACGATACGGCCTTTCCGCGCTCCCTACCGGAGGCGCGCGAGGACGGCGTCGGCGAGGGCTTCCGGCTCGGCGCTCTCGTCGACCGCGACGTCGATGCGGCCCGGGAGTCGGCGGAGCCAGGTCTCCTGGCGCTTGGCGTACTGGCGCGTCCGCGCCGTCAGGAGCTCGATCGCCGCCTCCACGTCGAGGCGCCCCTCCCCCACGGCCGCGACGATGTCGAGACCGAGAGCGCGAGCCGCGGTCTCCGAGGGAGCGCACGCGGAGATGGCGCCCATCACCTCGGCCACGACGCCCCGCGCGAACATCGCCCGCGTCCGCTCCTCGATCCGCCGGTGGAGGAGCGGACGCGGGACCCGGAGGGCGACGAGCGTCGTCGGGTGGCGCGTCTCCGCGCTCCAGAAGGCGCCCTCCTCGACCGGTGCGAGCGACGAGCCGAGCTCCACGAGCTCCAGCGCTCGGATGATCCGTTGCCGGTCGTGGGGGTGGATGCGTCCGGCGGCCGCGGGATCCCGTTCCGCGCAGCGCGGCGTGCGCAGCGGCCGGACCGAGCGCGTCGACCCGGCGACCGATCGCCGCGCGAAGCGGCGCGGGTGGAGCCGGTGGAAGCGCCAGCCCGCCGAGGGCGGCCCGCAGGTAGAGGCCGGTGCCGCCGACGACGATCGGGGTCGACGCCCGGTCCACGACGTCGTCGATGACGCGGTGCGCGAGCCGCGCGTGCTCGCCGACGCCCCCGCGCTCGTCGAGCCGCCAGACGCCGACGAGGTGGTGCGGCACCCGCTGCCGATCCTCGAGGGTGGGCGCGTTCGTCAGGATGTCCAGGCCCGCGTAGGCCTGCATCGCGTCGGCCGCGACGATCTCGCCCCCGATCCTCTCCGCGATCGCCAGCGCGAGCGCGCTCTTGCCCGAGGCGGTGGGGCCGAAGATCGCGACGACGCGCGGCACGGCGACCCGGGGTCAGGCGGGAACGAGCGTCTCGGCGGCCGCGAGGGCGCCGCGGAGCGTCTGCGACGTCGCGGACTCGATCGCGACGGGCACGATCTCCCCGGCGCCGACTCCCGCCGCGAGCGGGAAGAGCACCGTCTTGCCGGACTCCGTCCGCCCCCGCCAGACCGCGTCGTCGGTGCGCGACGGGCCCTCGACGAGGACCTCGACCCGGGAGCCGACGAGCGCCTCGTTGCGTCGGCGCGCGTGCGCCTGGACCAGCTCGACGAGCCGCGTCAGCCGTTCGTGCTTGACGTCGTCGGCGATCTGGTCGGGCATCGCCGCGGCCTCCGTCCCGCTCCTCGGGGAGTAGAGGAAGGTGAAGGCGTGGTCGTAGGAGACGGCGTCGACGACCTCGAGGGTCTCGGCGAAGTCCTCCTCGGTCTCCCCCGGGAAGCCGACGATGATGTCGGTCGTCAGGGCGATCTCCGGCATCGCCGCGCGGAGGCGATCGACCAGGCCGAGGTAGCGCTCGCGGGAGTACGTCCGGCGCATCCGCTTGAGGATGCGCGTGGAGCCGGACTGGAGCGGGAGGTGGAGCTGACGGCAGACCGCCGGACAGTCGGCCATCGCGGCGATGACGTCGTCCCGCATGTCCTTCGGGTGGGGGCTCGTGAAGCGGATCCGCTCGATCCCGGGCACCGCGTCGAGCCGGCGGAGGAGCTCGGCGAAGCTCCGTCGCTCCTCGATCGGGAGGTCCCGTCCGTACGAGTTGACGTTCTGGCCGAGGAGCGTCACCTCGCGGACCCCGTCCGCGGCCAGGGCCTCGGCGTCGGCCAGGATCGTTGCGAAGGGTCGCGATCGCTCCCGGCCCCGGACCGCGGGGACGATGCAGTAGGAGCAGACCGAGTTGCAGCCCATCGAGATCTGCAGCCAGGCCTGGTGGGGTCGCTCGCGGACGGTCGGCAGGTCGCCCGCGAAGTCGTCGAAGCTCGAGAAGTGCCCGCGGGGCGTCTCGCCGCCCGCGGCGACCCACTCGCCGAGGCGCGGGATCGCTCCGGGCCCGAACGCGAAGTCGACGAACGGATAGGCCTCGAAGAGGTGGTCCTTGACCGACTCGCTCCAGCAGCCGCCGACGGCGATCTTCGTTCCCGGGTGCCGCTCCTTGCGGGCCCCGGCCCGCAGCAGGTGCTGCACGAAGCGTCCGTCGGCCTTCTCCCGGATCGTGCAGGTGGTGAAGACGATCAGGTCCGCCTCGTCCTGGCTGACCGCCTCGCCGAGCCCTCGCTCCTCGAGCATCCCCCGGATCCGCTCCGCGTCGTGCGCGTTCATCTGGCACCCGAAGGTCGTCACGTGGTAGCGCCTGTGCATCGCCGGAGCAGGGTACCGGAGCCCCGGCGCCGTCACGGCGGCCGCGTCCCCGGCTGCGCCGGACGCCGGCGGCCGGCCGTTCACCGGGACGGGCTGGGCGCGCCGGCGCGTGTCCGCGCCGCCCGGCCGGTGCGTTCGCCTACCGGGCGAACTCGCTCGCCCGCGACTCGCGGATCACCGTCACCTTGATCTGGCCGGGATACTCGAGGCTCTGCTCGATCTCCCGCGCGATCTCCTGGGCGAGCAGGGTCGCGCTGTCGTCGTCGACGAGGGTCGGCTTGACCATCACCCGCACGTCGCGGCCCGCCTGCATGGCGTAGCACCGCTCGACGCCGGGCTTGGACATGGCGATCGTCTCGAGCGCCTCGAGGCGCTTGACGTAGTTCTCCAGCGACTCGCGCGCGGGCGCCCGGGCGCGCGGCGCTCATGGCGTCGGCCGCCTGGACGAGCACCGCCTCGACGGTCGATGGCTCGACGTCGAAGTGATGGGCCTCGATCGCGTGGCAGACCGCCGGCGACTCGCCGTACTTGCGGCAGAGCTGCGCCGAGATCACGGCGTGCGACCCCTCCACCTCGTGGGTCACGGCCTTGCCGATGTCGTGGAGGAGCGAGGCGCGGCGGGCCGTCTTCTCGTTGGCGCCGAGCTCGGCGGCCATCGTCGCGCCAGGTGGGCGCATTCGAGCGAGTGCTTGAGGACGTTCTGGCCGTAGGAGGTGCGGTAGTTGAGACGGCCGAGGACCTTGATCAGCTCCGGGTGGAGCCCGGGCACGTTCGGCCTCGAACGTCGCCTGCTCTCCGGCCTGGATGATCCGATCCTCCGTCTCGGCCTTCGCCTTGGTAGTACATCTCCTCGATCCGCGCCGGGTGGATCCGGCCATCCTCCAGCAGCTTCTCGAGGGTGACCCGGGCGATCTCCCGCCGGACCCCGTCGAACGCGGAGAGCATGACGGCGCCGGGGTGTCGTCGATGATGACGTCGACGCCGGTCAGCGTCTCGAGCGCGCGGATGTTGCGGCCCTCGCGGCCGATGATCCGGCCCTTGAGGTCGTCGGAGGGAAGGGCGACGGAGCTCACCGTCGTCGTCGACGTGTGGCTCGCCGCGAGGCGCTGAAGGACGGTCGACATGATCGTCCGCACCCGGCGGTTCGGACTCGTTCTTCGCCTCGTCCTCGATCCGGCGCACGAGCCGGGCGGCCTCGTGACGCGTCGACTTCTCGACGTCCCGGAGGAGCGTCTCCCGCGCCTCCGTGCTCGTCATCCCGGACAGCCGCTCGAGCTCCCGGGTGCGCTCGTCCTCGGCCTCGTGCAGCCGGGCCTCCCGGCCGGCGAGCGCCTCGTCGCGCTGGGCCAGCCCTCGGTCCGCTGCGCGAGCGACGCCTCCTGGCCGGCGATCGACCGCTCTCGCTGATCGATCCGCTCCTCCAGGCGCGAGAGCTCGAGGCGGCGCTCCTCGAGCCCCGCCTCGGCCGCCTGGCGCATCTCCAGCATCCGCGACTTCGACTCGAGCTCCGCCTCGCGCCGGGATCCCGTCGGCCTCCCGCCGGGCGGCCGCGACGAGGTGCTCCGCCTCCTTCGCCGTCGCCTCGGCCGCCGCGTCGCGTCGGCGCGTGGCGACGACATAGCCGAGTCCGGCGCCGACGAGGACGGCGATGATGGCGACGAGAGCGAGCAAACCGGGTCTCCTGCGCCGGCCTTCGGAGGCGCGGCTGTACGTGAAGTGGCTGCCGGCGAATCGGCCGGAGGTCAGGCAGCGAAAGCGATCGGCACCACGCCGGAAGCGCGAACGGACGTGGAGCCTCGAACGGCTAGCGTAGCGCCACGCTTCGGCGCCGGTCGCGCGACGGGCTCGGGGATGGGGCCTCGCCGTGCGGGCTCGGCCGTCGCCGTCGACACCGGAGCGGGGCAGGCGGGGGCGGGGAGCCGAGCGGGCGGAGAAGGGGGTCCGCGTGCCTGTCCGGCCACGCGCCGCCGCGTCCTCCGGTCCACCCGCCGCCGCGTCGCCTCCGGTTCCGGTCGTGTCCGGCGCGAAACGGCGACCGGCAGCTGCCCCGGCGCGGTCTCTGTCGGCGCGGCCGGCGCTGGTTTTCTTGGACGGGTGGAGCCCGCCGGTCGTCGAACGTGCCCGCTCGCGCCGCCCCACGACCGGGCTCCGAGCGCGCGGTGAAGCCGGCTCGCCGGCCGCCGCCACCGCCCGGCCTAGCCGGACTCCTCCTCCACGCCGAGGACGTCCTCCATGGTCTCCCGGCTGAACCCGCGGCGGAACGCGCGCTCGCGGGCGGCCGGGCCGGCCTCGCCGCGGAGCGCGACGAGCAGCGCCTCCCGGATCCGGGATGAA
>CAWDBC010000010.1:0-68607 GCA_963800515.1 uncultured Thermoleophilia bacterium | reverse complement strand
CGGGCTCAGCCGGAGGGTGGACTACCTCGCCAACCTCGGCGTCACGTGCCTTGGCTGATGCCCTTCTACCCGACCCCGGATCGCGACGACGGGTACGACATCACCGACTACTACGCCGTCGACCCGCGGCTGGGCAGTCTCGGCGACTTCGTCGAGTTCGTCCGCACCGCCCGCGACCGCGGCATCCGGGTCATCGTCGACCTGGTGGTCAACCACACCTCCAACCAGCATCCCTGGTTCCTGGCGTCGCGATCGAGCCGGGATTCGCCGTACCGCGACTGGTACGTCTGGCGCGACGAGGACCGCCGGCGACACGGCGGCCGCGTGGCGTTCCCGGCACGGAGAACAGCCTCTCGGCAGTACGACGAGAAGGCGCCGCCAGTACTACCTGCACCGCTTCTACCGGCACCGAGCCCGACCTCAACGTGACGAACCCCACCGTGCGCGACGAGATCGCCAGGATCATCGGCTTCTGGCCGGAGCTCGGCATCTCCGGCTTCCGGGTCGACGCGGTTCCCTTCGCTGCTCGACGACGACGGGCATCAGCCGGCCGGGCCGTCAGCCGCCTGCCCGATCCGCACGTCTTCCTGCGCGACCTGCGGGAATTCCTCGGCGCGGCGGTCGGGCGACGCCATGCTGCTGGGCGAGGTCAACCTGCCGCGCCGGACCAGCTCACTTCTTCGGCGGCGAGGCGGCGACGAGCTGACCATGCAGTTCGACTTCATCACGATGCAGCGGCTGTACCTCGCCCTCGCCCGCCAGGACGCGCGCCCGCTCGTCGAAGCGATCGCCTCGCGGCCGCCTCTCGCCCGCCGAGCCAGTGGGCGACCTTCGTGCGCAACCACGACGAGTTGACGCTCGACAAGCTGAGCGAGGCCGAGCGGGCCGAGGTGTTCGCGGCCTTCGGGCCCGAGGAGGACATGCAGCTGTACGGCCGCGGCCTGCGCCGACGCCTGCCGCCGATGCTCGACGGCGACCCGCGCCGGATCAGGATGGTGTACAGCCTGCTCTTCTGCCTCCCGGGCACGCCGGTGCTCTTCTACGGGGAGGAGATCGGCATGGGCGAGAACCTCGCGGTGGCGGACCGCTGCGCCGTGCGCACGCCGATGCAGTGGACGTCGGGACGGAACGGCGGATTCTCGACCGCCGCCGCCAGGCGGCTCGTCGCCCGCCGACGACCGGCGGCTTCGCGCCGGAGCACGTCAACGTCGAGGCGCAGCTGCGCGATCCGGAGTCGCTCCTGTGTTCCTGACCCGACTCGTCCGCCGCTACCGCGAGTGCCCGGAGCTCGGTTGGGGCGACTGGCGGCCGCTGGACCAGCCGCACGGCGCCGTCCTGGCGAGCGCGTCCCGCTCCGGGGATGCCGCCGTCGTCACCGTGCACAACCTCTCCCCGCATCCGCTCATGGTGCCGCTCTCGATCCCGGGGGTCGGCGAGGGCACCCACCTTGGCGACCTCCTCGGCGGCCTCGACGACGTCGCCGTCGACGAGCGCGGCAGGGCAGAGGTGCCGCTCGACGGCTACGGCCACCGCTGGCTCCGGGTGGTCGGGCCGGGCGATCGGGCTCTCGCCTGACGCGGCCGCGCGCGAGCCTCAGCGCGCCGATCAGGCCGACGACCGGCGCCGCCGGCCTCCGGACGCGACGGGTCGGAGGCCCGTCGCCGTCCGCTAGCGGAAGCGGTAGGTGATCCGGCCGCGGTTGAGGTCGTACGGCGAGAGCTCGAGCTTGATCCGGTCGCCCGGGAGGATGCGGATGCGGAAGCGCCGCATCTTGCCCGCCGTGTAGCCGAGCGTCTCGTGCCCGTTGTCGAGCTTGACCTTGAACATGCCGTTGGGGAAGGCCTCGATGACCTCTCCCTCCAGCTCGATCTTCTCTTCCTTCGTGCTGATGATGCGCTCCTTCGTTGCGATCGGGACGAGGAGAAGTATGACGGGCCGCGCCCGAGCCGGGAGCGAGCGGCCGCCGCCGTCCTCGCGGCCCCGCGGGTTCAGCCGGCGAGCGCCGCGCGGTCGTGCGGAGCGTCGACTCTCCGGTCCGAGCGGGATGATCCGCCGGGGTTCAGCTGCGGGTGGGTGCCGTAGTAGTGCCGCTTGATGTGGCGAAGTCGGTCGTCGAGCCGAAGCCGGGCGTCTGGTAGAGGTCGCGCAGGTAGCCGGAGAGGGAGGCGTAGTCGCGGATCAGCCGTCGGTTCGCCTTGAAGTGCAGGTAGTAGACGGGATCGAACCGGGCGAGGGTCGTGTAGAGCCGGACGTCGGCGAGGGTGAGCGCGTCCCCGACGAGGTAGCGGCGCTCCGCGAGGTGGGCGTCGATGGCGTCGAGCGCCTCGAAGAGCGCCCGGAAGGCCTCCTCGTACGCCTCCTGCGCCTCGGCGAAGCCGCACCGGTAGACGCCGTCGTTGACCGCGTCGTACACGTAGTCGTCGACCGCGTCGATCTCGGGCCGCAGGTGGGCGGGATAGAGGTCGAGATCCGGGCGCTCCGCCAGCGCGTCCAGCTCCTCGGCGAAGAGGACGATCACGTCGGCCGACTCGTTGTTCACGATCCGCTCCTCCTCCCGATCCCAGAGCACGGGCACCGAGACGTGGCCCCGGTAGCCCGGGTCGCTCCTGCGGTAGAGCTCCGACAGGAACGTCGCGCCGAGGATCGGATCGGCGTCGTCCGTGAACCGCCAGCCCCGCTCGTCGCGGATCGGATCGACGACGGTCACGCCCACGGCCTGCTCGAGCCCCTTCAGCGCCCGCACGATCAGCGTGCGCTGGGCCCAGGGGCAGGCGAGGGAGACGTACAGGTGGTAGCGGCCGGCGACCGCCACCAGCTGATCGTCGCGGAAGGTCGAGACGTTCCGCCGGAACGCGCCCGGCCGGTCCTCGGGACTCGTGTGCGAGCGCGCGAGCTCGAGGAGGGGGGAGTGGGCGAGCATGCCGAAGCAGTAGCAGTCCCCGAAGGCGCCGAACGCCAGGCGCCGACTGCCGCGAGGCCCGGCGACGCTCGGGCCCATCGACCCCGCCCGCGGGCGATTCCGCGGCCTGGCGGAGCGGCTAGCGCTTCTGCGGCTCGACCGCCTCGGCCTCGACCGCCCCCGCGCGGCGCCTCCCCAGGAGGACCAGCGGGGCGAGCGCCAGGGCCGCCACGACGACGAGGAACGCCCACCTGGCCCACCCCCACGTGGACGCGCTCGCGGCCTTCGGCGGCCGAACGACGCTGGCCCCTCCCGCCGCCGGCTTCGCCGCCTTCCGGGCGCCCGCGGGAGCCCTGGTCGGTCCGCTCGTCGGCGGCGCCGGCGTCGCGGCGCCGCCCCCGGTCGTCGCCGCCGACGTCGCGGCGCCACCCCCGGTCGTCGGCGCCGGGGGAGCCGTTGCGGGCGGCTCCGCGCCTCCTGCCGTCGTCGTCGTCCGAGCCGGCGTCGTCGCGAGCGGCTCCGTGCCCAGCGGATGGGCCTGCCAGAGCGGCGTCGGGTTCGGCTGGTGCAGGGGGTCGGCGATCGCGGGCGCCGCCGCGCCGAGCAGAGCGAGCGGCGTCAGGAGGAGCGAGAGGGGTCGGCGGATGCGCATCAGCGGACCGAGATCGGGGTGCCGACCGGGACGAGGCGCGCCAGCGTCAGGGCGTCGGGATTCCGGAGGCGGATGCAGCCGTGCGAGACGCGACCGGGGATCAGGTCCGGCTGGTCCGTTCCGTGGATCCCGACGATCCCGCCGCCGGGCCAGTCGGTGAGGGTGGCCGAGAGCGCGCTGGTCGAGAAGGCGACGGGCCCGAAGGTGGGATCGTCGTAGGCGGTGAGGCGATCGACGATGTAGAAGTCTCCGTGGGGCGTGGGGTTGGTGGCCGTCCCGATGCCGATCGGGGCGTGGAAGATCGTCCGGCCGGCGCGCACCACGCGGAGCTGCAGGCGCGCCGTCGAGACGACGATCCGGGCCTCGACCGGGACGTAGCCGCCGAGGTCCGTGCGCACGACCCAGCCCGGCGTGCCCGTGCGACTGGGATAGCGCACGCGCACCCACGAGACGCCTCCGCGCACGGCACGGGAGAGCACCTCCACGATCTCGGCCGTGCCGTCGATCGTCCGGGTGGGCAGGCGCGTCAGGCGCCGGCTGTTCCCGTTCGGAGCGCTGAAGACGCTGCTCGGGCGCAGCAGTGGCGCCCACGTCGCCGTCACCGCCTCCGGCGGAGCCGTGGCGCCGATCCGGATCGTCGGCGCGACGACGCTCCCGGCCTCGAGCCGCAGGGCCCGCGGCCTGGACGCTCCGGGGGAGGTCCGGCCGGCGGGTGTCCTGTCGACGATCCCGCCGGCGACCTCGAGGGCCGGCGTCGTGACGCGAGACGAGGTCCTCTCGACCCCCACGGCGCCGGCGACGACCGCCATGGCGCCCATCGCGAGCATGAGTCGGACGGGTCGCCTCACCCGGTTACCCGGGGCTTGGCGCGACTCGTCGTGGAGACGATGAAGTGCGTCGACTCGACGACCTTGGCGACGGCCGCCGCGCCCTCGGGCTTGTCGAACGCCTGCGAGGCCGGGACGACGCCCGCGAGCCGCCGGATCCAGGCGGCGTGGCGGGCCTCCACCGAGTGGATCGCGAGCGCCGAGGCGAGGACGCCGGGGGCGTGGAGCGCCGGCAGCTGGGCCTTGTAGGCAGCGACCGCCAGGTCCTCGAACGCGACTGCGGTGCGCACGAACCCCGCGCGCGATTCGGTGACGCCCTTGAAGTTGAACCTCGGCTCCGGCGTCGCCGATGCTCCCAGCACGCCCTGGAGCGCCGCCACGTGGGCGCGCTCGTGGCTTCCGACCACCCGGGCCTGCACCTTCACCGGGCCCCGGAGCGCCCCGGCCCGCTCGGCCTCCGTGTAGAACGAGGCCTGCAGGTACTCGAGCGTGAGCGCGAAGTTCAGGATCGCGCGATCCGACTTCGTGAGCCCGGCGGCGTCGGCCCGGCCGACGGCCAGGACCCCGACCCCGATGACGCCGGTGGCGCCGGCCAGTGCGGCGAGGAACGCGCGCCGCGTCGGCTCGGGAAGCCGCTCGTAGGCCTCTTCCACCGCGCCGTCGCGATCGAACTGATCAACCCAGAGTCCCGCCATCATGACCCTCCGATCGAGATCCCGAGGCTGCGAAGCTTCGAGTCCACCTGCTGCACGGTCGCCGGCTCGTCGACGGCGTCCGGTGCGGGCGGCTTGCCCGCGATGTCCCGGATCCACGCCGCGTGCCGCGACTCGACGGAGACGATCTCCGCGGCCACCAGCAGGCTCTTCCGGCCGAGATTCGGGATCTGCCCGTCGTACGCGGCGGCGCCCAGGTCCTCGACGGCGATCGCGGCCTTCAGGAACGCGTCCTTGCTCGCGATGGCTCCCCCGAACGCGAACGAGGGGGAAGCCGGCTTCGCGCCGGCGAGAAGCCGGGTCAGCTGCGCCGCGTGCACCACCTCGTGCGCGAGGACGGTCTCCGCGTACTGGCGGAGCTCGCCGGTGGCGTACGGCTTGGCGAGCATCCGCTTGTAGAAGGCGACCTGCAGCCGCTCCAGGGTCAGGAGGAAGGTGAGGACCTTCCGCTCCGACGCCTTCGACGCCGCGTTCGCGGTCGTGTCCGAGCCCCGGGTGAGCACGAGCCCGCCCAGAACGGCTCCGGTTCCGACGACCGCGCCCTCCCTGAGGAGCGCACGCCTGCTTCCCCCACGCATCCAGATCGCGTCCACGATGGGCCTCCTTCAGTCGTGGTGAGGCCTTCGACCCCTGGCGAGCGTACGCTCGGAAGGGTCGTCCGCGCTACCCCCAGCTCACCCGTTGGAGTTATGGGCCACGCCGTCATCCTCCGGCCTCGAGGCCCACACCGGCCCGATGCCGGGCCTGCCACCGGGGCCTCTCGCCGACGTGGGCCCGTTTCGTGACCGGTCGTCGGGGCACCACCCTCGGAACGCCACCACGATCCGAAGGAGCAGGCATGGCTCAGGAACGAGCCGCGACGACCGTCTGGACCGGGAGCCTCGAGAAGGGGAAGGGCGTCGTCTCCGGTGAGACCGGCGCGATCGGCGAGCTGCCCGTCAGCTGGGCCTCGCGGTCACAGGCCGCGCAGGGCAAGACCTCCCCCGAGGAGCTCCTCGCCGCCGCCCATGCGGCCTGCTTTTCGATGCAGCTCTCGCACCTGCTCGCCGAGGCGGGCCACGACCCGGAGTCGATCACGACGACCTCGACGGTGAGGTTCGATCCGACGGCCGAGAAGCCGATCCCGACGATCGTGCTGACGGTCAGGGCGAAGGCCGGCGGCGACCTCACGGCCGAGGCGTTCGCGACGGTCGCGGAGGAGGCGAAGACGACCTGCCCGGTCTCGATCGCCCTCGCCGCCGTCCCCGAGATGCGCGTCGAGTCGAGCGTGGAGGCGTAGCGGCCGCGGAGCCGGTCTCAGCCCGGCGTGACGCCGAGGCTGCGGAGCGCCCGCGTCTCGCGCTCGTGGGAGAGCACGGCGATCGTGGAGGTCTCGAACAGGAAGAGGCGGCCGGCGGCGGGATCGAGCCCGATCCAGCGGGCGATCAGGATCCGCAGGAAGTGCCCGTGGGCGACGAGCAGGGCGCGCTCCGGGACCGCGGCCAGCCGCTCGATCACGCGGTCGGCGCGCGCGGCCACCGCCTCGAGGGTCTCGCCGCCGGGCGTGGGGTGCGACCAGACCGTCCAGCCGGGCGCGGTCTCGCGGATCGTCGTCGTCGTCAGGCCCTCGTAGTCGCCGTAGTCGACCTCGTGGGCGTCCGGGTCGGGAACGGCGTCGGGGAACCCGGCGAGCCGGGCGGTCTCGCGCGCGCGGGCGAGCGGGCTCGTCAGGACGAGGTCGAAGGCGATCCCGGCGAGCCCGGGCCGAGCGGGCGGCGGCCGCCTCGCCCGCCTCGGTCAGCGGCACGTCGGTGACCCCGGTGTGCTTGAGGGTCCGGCTCCACTCCGTCTCGCCATGACGGATCAGCCAGATCTCCGGGCGCCGCTCGGTCATCCCGGGAGGTATAGCCGACGGGCACGGATACGCTGGCGGGGTGCAGGACACCGGATCGAGGGCGGCCGCGGCGATCGCCGAGGCTCGGCGCCGGGTGGGCGGAGGCGCTCGCCCCCTGCGCCGAGGAGCTCGCCGCCTACGGCGACTTCCTCCGCGCCGAGCGCTCCGGCGGCCACACGACCTACCCCCCGGGGCCGGCGATCCTGCGGGCGTTCGAGCTGACGCCCTTCGACGCGGTCCGCGTCGTCATCCTCGGACAGGATCCCTATCACGGCCCCGGCCAGGCGATGGGGCTCTCGTTCTCCGTCCCGCCCGGCGCGGCGATCCCGGCGTCGCTCCGCAACATCTTCCGCGAGCTCGTCGCCGACGTGCGGCGTCCCGGCGCCCCGGACGGGCGACCTGACCCCGTGGGCCGAGCGCGGGGTCCTCCTCCTCAACTCCGCGCTGACGGTCCGCGCGGGACAGGCGGGATCCCATCGCGGCAAGGGCTCCGAGGCGATCACGCGGCGGGCGGTCCGCGCGCTCGCCGAGCGAGACGAGCCATGCGTCTGGATCCTCTGGGGTCGGCAGGCCCAGGACCTGGCGAGCGGACTGCCCGGGCGGCACCCGACGATCGCCTCCGTCCACCCGTCGCCGCTCGCCGCGGCCGGCGGCTTCTTCGGCTCGCGGCCGTTCAGCCGGGCCAACGCGGCACTCGAGCGGCTGGGGCAGGAGCCGATCGACTGGTCGCTGCCGTAGAGCCGCCCCGCCCGCTCGGCGGAAGGTCCAGGCCCGGCCGCGGCGGATACCATCTCGCCCGGTGGCGGTCACGACCGAGTGGCGAGGGGCCTTCGGGAACGCGGAGCTCAACCGGCTCCACGCGGAGGCATTCGCGACGGCGGTCTACGACGAGGAGGAGTGGAACTGGCAGCGCCTCGTCGAACGCCATAGCCTGGGCTGGGTCGTGGCGCGGGAAGGCGAGGCCCTCGTCGGCTTCGTCAACGTCATCTGGGACGGTGCCGTCCACGCCTGGATCCAGGACGTCATGGTCGCGGAGGAAGCCCGGCACCGGGGCATCGGCGTACGCATCGTCGCGCTGGCCGGGGAGCGCGCGGAGGCGGCGGGATGCGAATGGCTGCACGTCGACTTCGACGAGAGCCTTCGCCCCTTCTACCTCGACGCCTGCGGCTTCGCTCCGGCGACGGCGGGCCTGATGGCCCTCGGTGACCGACCGGCCTGACCGTCACCAGCCGTCGGTGAGGATCTCGTCGAGCCGATCGACGAACGACGTCGGCGCTGGCCGGCGACAGGCAGAGTGGCGGCTTGACCTTGAGCACGTTGGCGCGGTCGCCGGTGGGCTGGACGATCACGCCGAGCTCGAGGAAGCGCTCGCAGATCGCGGCGGCCTCCTCGGTGGCCGGCTCCCGCGAGTCGCGGTCCCGCACGAGCTCGACGCCGAGGTAGAGCCCCATCCCGTGGATCGCCCCGATCAGCGGGTGGCGGGCCTGGAGCGCGGCGAGGCGAGCGAGCAGGTGATCGCCGACGGCGGTGGCGTTCCCCTGCAACCCCTCGTCCTCGAGGACGTCGAGGACGGTCAGGCCGATCCGGCAGCTGACCGGGCTGCCGCCGGTCGAGGAGAAGAAGCTCCCGGTCGCCGCGAGGGACGCGGCGATCTCGCGCCGGGTGATCGACGGCCCCGAGCGGATGGCCGTTGCCCATCGCCTTGGCGACGGCGATCACGTCGGGCACGACGCCCTGCTGCTCGAAGCCCCAGAAGTGGCGGCCGAGACGGCCGTAGCCGACCTGGACCTCGTCGGCGACGCAGAGGCCGCCGTGGGCCCGGACGGCGGCGTAGACCTCCGCGAGGTAGCCCTCGGGCAGGAGGACCCCGCCGGCGTTCCCGTAGACGGCCTCGGCGATCAGCGCGGCGGGGGTCGCCCGCCGCCGCCCATCCGGTGATGGCGGCGACGGCCTCGCCCGCGTAGGCGGCGGCGTCGGCGCCGCGATGCGTCCCCCGGTAGGCGTTCGGCGCGTCCAGCAGCCGGACCCAGGAAGGCCGGGTCTCGAGCGCCCGCGGGTTGTCGGCGATCGAGGTCGAGACGGCGTCGGCCCCGATCGACCAGCCGTGGTAGGCCTCGCGGACGGCGATCACGATCCGGCCGACCGGTGTGCGCCATCGCGACCCGGAGCGCGAGGTCCGTCGCCTCGGTCCCGCTGTTGACGAGGAGCACCGTGTCCAGGCCATCCGGGCGCGAGGGCGGCGAGCCGCTCGCAGAAGTCGCCGACCACGCCGTAGTTGAAACGCGAGTTCGTGTTCAGGAGGCTCCACTGGCGCGCGCTCGCCCGCGCCAGCCGCGGGTGCCCGTGGCCGACGAGCGTGACGTTGTTGACCATGTCGACGTAGGCGCGCCCGCGCGTGTCGCGCGAGGTGCTCCCGGAATCCGCGCTCGATCTGCGGCGGATCGCGGTAGTAGTGGCCCTGGACGCGCGCGAAGGCGCGCTCCCGCCGCTCCAGGACCGGTTCGGCCGCGGGCGCCGGTGCCGCGCAGTCGAACCCGAGGAGGGGGGAGGGGTCCGGGCAGAGCCGGAGCCAGGCGTCCGCCGTCGTCGACGGGGCGAACGGCGGCGGCTCCAGGCCCGGCTCGCAGCAGAGCTGGACGCGGATCCTTCCGGCGCCGTCCGCCGTGGACGGCAGGACGGCGCCGATCCCCTGCCCGGCCGTGACCGTCGCGCCGTCGCCGATCGAGGACCGGACGCCGTGCAGGTGGATCTCGACCTCCCCGCAGGCGAGGACGAGGCCGTCCGGGCCCGACGTGTCGCGCGACGGCGGCGGCCGGCGCGCACAGCGTGGCGCCGGCCGGCAGCCGGAGCTCGGCGTGGAGCGCGCAGGTCGGCGGCGCGGCGCGTGCGCCCGGAACCGCCCGGGTCAGGCGGAACTCGCCGTGGCGGGCGGCGACGGCGTCGGCGGCCCGAGCCGCCTCCGCGAACAGCGTGTCCTCGACGGACGGCGCCTGCCACCGCCCGCCGTCCAGCGCCTCGCTCGTCGTCGAGAGGTCGAGGACCGCGACGTCGGCGGCGGCGAGCCAGGGCAGGAGCGGGGCGGGTGAGGGTCCCGGCGCCGACCTCGACCACGGGAGGGGACCGGACCGCAGCCCGACCGCCGCCTCGACGAGCGCCCACGGCAGGCTCGTCGCGGCCCGGAAGGTCGCCAGGTCCTCGACCAGGCCGTCGCTCGCGTAGGCGTTCTCCGGGTCGATCGAGAGCTGCTGCTCGTCGCTCGCCACGAGGACCGCGCTTCGCAGGACGACGAGCGGCCAGAGCGCGGCGCGCTCCGCGTCGGCGAGCGGGACGATCTCCTCGAAGGCGCGCACGGCCGGCAGGAAGCCGAGCGGGTCCGCGTCGAGGTGGCGCAGGATCGAGGCGCAGGTCACGGCCAGCTCCGCGACGCGCCACCCGGTGGAGAGGTCGCCGAGGTCGATCACGCCGACCGGTGCGGGCCGCCCGTCCGGCGCGGGCGAGCAGACGACGTTGAAGTCGGTGACGTCGCCGTGGATCGCCTGGAGCGGCAGGTCCCCCCGGAGCGGGGCCAGGCGGGCGGACGCCTCCCGGGTGGCCGCGAGCAGCCGCCTCCGGAGCTCGGGGCTGCGGACCGACGGCGCGAACGCCGAGACGACCGGCTCGGCCAGCCGGAGGTTCCACTGGAGCGCGGCCTCGAGGCCCGGATGCTCGAACCCGGCGAGGGCGCGGCAGACCTCCCCGGCCAGCCGCCCGTGCGCGCGGATCGTCTCGGCGGGCAGGTACCGCGACGCGTTCAGCGGCGTCCCCTCGAGGAAGGTCAGCAGGCGGGCCGTGGCCTCCATGCCGCCGAGCGTCACCGTCTCGAGCGCGGCCCCGGCGAGCGACGGCACCGGCTCGCGGGACGATCAGGCCATGCTCCCGGAGCCGACGGAGCGCGGCATCCTGCGCCTCGAGCTGGAGGTCGTGCGGTCCCGCGGTGACGAGCTTCAGCAGGCGGCGTCCCCCGGCGGCGTCGATCCGGAAGTTGCGGTCCTGCTGGCTGCCGAGCTCGACGACGGGGCCGGAGACGCCGAAGCGCTCGCGGGCGATGGCCGCCGCTTCCGCGGCCGTGACGGGAGGCCGGCCGGCGGCCGGGGCGACGAACGCGCCGTCGATCGTCATGGCGCCGGGACCGTCTCCTCGTCGTCGGCGAACCGATCCGGCGTCGGCGGCGGATCCTCGCCGCCGAGCAGCACCCGGAGGATGTCCCCCTCGCCAACGTCGAGCGTGCTGCCGAGGAGCGTCTTGAACGCCGCGTAGCTGCCCGCCTCGAGATGGCCGAGGAGCGCGGAGTGCTCCTGGTAGAGCTCGCGGCGATCCCGGTGGGAGCGGGTCGTCACGGACATGCTGCGCCGGATCTCCCGGGCCAGCCGGGCGTAGGCCACGTCGAGTCGTGGGCTCCCGGCCAGCGCGACGAGCTCCGTGTGGAAGGCGAGGTCGGCGTCGATGATCAGGTGCCAGTCGGCGTCGCCGATCCGGCGCAGGGCCGCGACGTGGCCGCGGATCGGCGCGAACTCGAGCGGGGCGCCCGCGCCGGCGCGGGCGGCGATCAGGTCGACGGCGCCGAACTCGAGGATCCGGCGGAGCGCGTAGGTGTCCGTGACGTCGCCCGGCGTCGAGGCTCGCCACGGTCGCCACGCGATGGCGGCTCTGGACGACGAGCCCCTCGCGCGCGAGCATGCGCAGCGCCTCGCGCATGGTGTTGCGGGAGATGCCGAGTGCGCCGGCGAGCTGCGTCTCCCGGAGCGGGGCGCCCGGAACGAGCGAGTGGTGGAGGATCAGCGATCGGACCGCGTCGGCGGCCTGCTCCGCGGTGCTCGAGCGGCGAAGCAGCAGATCGGCGCCGTCGAGGACGTCCGCGACGGCTTGCGATGCGCTGTCCATGCTGCGACTATACGGCCCAGCCGTTCAAGTGGTGACCAATTGACCGGTGTTCACCGCACCTTCACCGCGCCGTACCGGGTCGGGATCCCGGTGCGGCGCGGGCGATCCGTACCCTGTCGAGCAGTGGGCCCGCGGCGGACCGCGGCCCGACCCCGAAACCGCAGTCGCAGTCCACCGGAACCGCCGAATGCGCGCCCCGGGCGCGTGGGAGAGGAACGTCGTGTCGGTCGAAGACGAACGGGACACCGCGGCGAGGATCACGCGCCGCGACGCACTTCTCGGAGCCGGAGGCCTCGCCCTCGGAGTGGGCCTCGCCGGCTGCGGCTCCGGCGGGACGAGCACGTCCTCCGGCGGCGCCGCGACGGGCGCCGCGACGACCTCGGCCGCCGGCGGCGTCGCCTCGACGGCGGGGGCGAGCACGGCGGCGGCGTCGACCGCGGCCGCCGGCGCGCTGAAGCACGGCGGCAACCTCCGGATGGGGATCGCCGGGAACGGCCTCAAGGACATCGTCGATGGTCAGAACACGCTCGCCAAGGCCGACGCCGCGCGGCTGATGGCCGGCTTCGAGCCGCTCCTGACGTTCGACCGCAACTACCAGCTCGTGCCGGACGCGCTCGCCGAATCGGTGGAGCCGGACGGCCCCACCGGCTACATCGTCAAGCTCCGGCAGGGCGTCGAGTTCCACAACGGCAAGAGCCTCGGGGCCGACGATGTCATCTACTCGCTGAAGCGGCTGACCACGAAGAAGCTCGCGCTCGACGGCGGCACGGGCGTGACGACGGTGGACCCGGCGAACCTGAAGAAGATCGACGACCTCACCGTGCGGATCGGCCTCCTCCAGCCGGACGGCACGATCCCCTACGGGCTCGCGTCGTACACGGCCTGCATCGTCCCCGACGGCTACACGAGCACCGGCAAGTCCGCCGCCCAGGGCCAGATCGGCACCGGCCCGTTCAAGCTCGACTCGTTCCAGCCGGGCAAGCAGTCGGTGCACTCGCGGTTCGCGAACTACTGGAGGACCGGCAAGCCGTACCTGGACCAGGTCACCATCATCGACATCGACGACGACAGCGCCCGGATCAACGCGCTGATCGCGGGCCAGATCGACGTCCTCGCCGACGTGCCGTTCGCCGCAGACGGGCCTGATCACGGGCCAGAAGTCGCTGACGCTCTTCGAGAACGTCGGCGCCGGCTGGCTCCCGATCGGGATGCGTGTCGACCAGAAGCCGTTCACCGACGTGCGCGTCCGTCAGGCGTTCCGGCTGATCGTCGACCGGCCGCAGATGCTGGCGCAGGCGATCGCGGGCCACGGCCGCGTCGCGAACGACCTCTACGCGGCGTTCGACCCGGCGTTCCTCCACGCGCCGCAGCGCCACCAGGACCTCGACCAGGCGAAGTCGCTCCTCAAGGCCGCCGGCTACGAGGGCATGAAGATCGATCTGCCGACGAACGAGCAGGCGGCCGGGATGAACGAGATGTGCAAGGTCTTCGCCCAGATGGCGAAGGGCGCCGGCGTCTCCGTCAACGTCAAGGTCCTCGACTCGACGACGTTCAACAACGGCTACCTGAAGTGGACGTTCGCGCCCGACTTCTGGGGCACCCGGCTCTACCTTCCGCAGGTCGCCCAGGGCTCGCTGCCGAACGCGCCCTTCAACACGACCCACTGGCCGCCCGCCGGATCCGACTTCGTCAGCCTCTACAAGCAGGCGCTCGCCGAGTCCGACGAGGGGAAGCGCACCGACATCATCCACCGGATGCAGCAGGAGGAGTACGACGGTGGCGGATACATCATCTCCTTCAACAACAACATCATCGACGCGTACTCGAACAAGGTCACGGGCTACCAGAAGAACCGCGGCACCCTGAACCTCGACTCCTACGGACGGAACTTCGCGGACGTGGCCTTCGTCTAGTGGCGAGCAGGCTCGAGCCCCTGGCGAGCCCGCCGACGATCCCGGCCGGCGGCTCGCTCGGGGTCCGAGCGGGATCGCGCGCTTCGTCGCCGTCCCGGACGCTGCTCGGCGTGCTGACGCTCGCCGCGGTCTCCCTGATCGTCGTTCGCCTCGACGCAGATCCTGCCGGGCGATCCGGCCCGGGCGAGGCTGGGACGGGCGGCGACGCCGGCCGCGGTCGCCGCATCGACCAGGAGCTCGGCCTCGACCGGCCGGCGATCGTCCAGTACGCGCGACTGGGTCGGCGGGCTGCTCCACGGTGACCTCGGCCGGTCGCTGACGTCGCAGCGCCCGATCTGGGACTGACCTCGGGCCCCGCCTCGGCAACTCCGCCTTCCTCGTGCTCGTGGCGGCGGCGATCTCGATCCCGCTGGCGCTCGTGATCGGCTCGCTCTCCGCGCTCTGGCGCGACGGCCCTTCGACGAGGTCGATGTCGTTCCTCCAGCGTGGGCTCTCCTCGATCCCGGAGTTCGTCGTCGGCCTCCTCCTCGTCGCCCTCTTCGCGACGAGCGTCTTCAAGCTTCCTTCCCGGCCGTTTCGATGATCCCCCCGGACGCCGACCCGTACTTCGACATGTCGAAGATCTGGCTTCCCGCCGCCACGCTCGTCGCCGCGGTGACGCCGAACATCGCGCTGATCGTGCGGGCCTCGATGATCGAGGTCCTCGAGTCCGAGTACGTCGAGATGGCGCGGCTGAAGGGCGTGCCGGAGCCCGGGTCGTGCTCCGCCACGCCCTGCCGAACGCGCTCGGCCCGACGTTCCAGGTGATCGCGCTCAACCTCGCCTACCTCGCGGGGGGCGTCATCGTCGTCGAGTCCGTGTTCTCGTACTCGGGCATCGGCGTCGCGCTGCGGGACGCGGTGGTCAACCGCGACTTCCCGACGGCGCAGGCGATCGCGATGATCATCGCCGCCGTCTACGTCGTCACGAACCTCGTGGCCGACATCGCGACGATCCTCGTCACCCCGCGCCTGCGGACGCGGATCCGGTGAGCACCGTCCCCGCCCCCCTGGCGACGCCGGTCCCCCGGAGGCGCGCACCGGGCATCGTGCCGCGCGCCCTCCGTCTCTGGCGGACGCGGATCGGCCTCGCGATCGCCGGCGTCTTCGTCGGGATCGCGGTCGTGGGCCCCTGGTTCGCCCCGCACGGCCCCCAGGACTTCGTCGGCGCCCCGTACCAGAAGGCCGGCGGCTCGCTCCTCTTCGGCGCCGACGGGCTCGGACAGGACGTCTGGTCGCGCTTCCTCGACGGCGGCCGGTCGATCCTCGTCCTCTCCTTCCTCGCCACCGTCCTCGGGGTCGGCGTCGGCGTCCTCGTCGGGCTGTCGGCGGCGCTCTCGCGGGGCCGGCTCGACGACGTCCTGATGCGGACCACGGACCTCCTCCTCGCCTTCCCCCAGATCCTCCTGGCGCTGATCGCGATGGCGACCGTCGGCCCGAAGCCGTGGCTGATCGTCCTCACCGTCGCCGCGACGACGATGCCGCGCACGGCGCGCGTGATGCGCGGCGCGGGCGTCTCCGTCGTCGAGCGGGACTTCATCGAGGCGGCGCGGTCGATCGGCGACGGCCACTTCCGGATCCTCGTCTTCGAGGTCCTGCCGAACGTCGTCGGCACCCTCGTCGTCGAGGCGACCCTCCGCCTGACGTACGCGATCGGCCTGATCGCGGCCCTCGCGTTCCTGGGCTTCTCGACGAGCGCGAACGCCGCCGACTGGGGGAAGATGGTCCAGGAGAACGCGAACGCGCTGACGCTCCAGCCCTGGGGCTCGCTCCTGCCGGCCATCGCGATCGGGCTCCTGACCGTCGGCACCGGCCTGATCGGCGACGGCCTCGCGCGCGCGGCCGGCGGGCTCGATCGCGGCGAGCGGCGATGACCGCCGCACGGGAGGAGATCGCCCTCGCCGTCGAGACCTGCGGATCGACGTCGGCCGGAGCGGCCACGACATCGTCGACCGGGTCTCCTTCACGATCGCCCGCGGCGAGATCCTCGGCCTCGTCGGCGAGTCGGGCTCGGGGAAGACGACGACGGGCCTCGCGATCCTCGGCCACCAGCGGCGCGGCGCGCGGATCGCCCACGGCCGGATCCGCATCGGCGACCGCGACATGCTCGCGCTCTCGCGGGCGGCCCGCCGCGACGCCCGCGGTCGTCTCGTCGCCTACGTCCCGCAGGACCCCTCGGCCGCGCTCAACCCCGCCCTCCGGATCGGCGCCCAGCTCGTCGAGGCGCTCTCCGTCCACGACGTCGGCGACGGCGCGCAGGCGCGGCGCGAGCGGATCGCCGAGGTCATGCGCGAGGTCCTGCTGCCGGACGATCCGGCGTTCCTCCGCCGCTTCCCCCACGAGCTCTCCGGCGGACAGCAGCAGCGCGTCGGGATCGCGATGGCCTTCGCCTGCCGGCCCGCCGTCGTCGTGCTCGACGAGCCGACGACCGGCCTCGACGTGACGACGCAGGCGCACGTCCTCGAGACGATCCGGTCGGTCACCCGCCACCAGGGCGCCGCCGCGCTGTACGTGACCCACGACCTCGCGGTCGTGGCGAGCCTGGCCGACCGGGTCGCCGTCATGTACGCCGGCCGGCTCGTCGAGGAGGGCCCGACGGCGGAGCTCTTCCGCGCCGCCGGCCATCCGTACACGCGTCGGCTGATCGCCGCGATCCCGCGGCTCGAGAGCGCCCGGACGCTCGTCGGAATCCCGGGCCGGGCGCCGTCGCCGGGGCTGCGACCGGTGGGCTGCCCGTTCCGGCCGCGGTGTCCGGTCGCCCTCCCCGCGTGCGAGGACGGCCTGCCGGAGCCCGTGCCGCTCGGCGCCCGCCACTCGGCCCGGTGCATCCGGGCCGACGAGGTCCGGGCGGGCCTCGGCACCGGCACCGCCGCCGGACGCGCGGCGGCGGCCGAGGAACGGGGCTCCGACGCCGTCTCCGTCAGCGGCGTCGACGCCGCCTACGGTCCGACCCGCGTCGTCCGCGGCGTCAGCCTCGTCGTCTCGGCGGGCGAGTGCCTGGCGCTCGTCGGCGAGTCCGGCAGCGGCAAGACGACGCTCGCCCGCGCGATCGCCGGCCTCCACGCCGAGTGGACCGGCGAGATCAGCCTGCGGGGCGCCCCCCTCGCGCGGTCGACCGCCGCCCGCTCCCGCCAGGAGCGGCGGAAGATCCAGTACGTCTTCCAGAACCCGTACGGCTCGCTCAACCCGCGCCGGACCGTCGGCCAGTCGGTCGGGCGGCCGCTGGCCCTCCTCGACCTCTCCGGGGCGGAGGCGCGGCGCCGGGTGGACGAGATGCTCGACCGCGTCTCGCTCTCGACCGCTGTACGCCGACCGCTACCCGGACGAGCTCTCCGGCGGCGAGCGCCAGCGGGTCGCGATCGCCCGCGCCCTGATCTGCGAGCCCGAGGTCCTGATCTGCGACGAGGTGACGAGCGCGCTCGACGTGTCCGTCCAGGCCGCGATCGTCAACCTCCTCGTCGCCCTCCAGCGCGATCTCGGGCTGGCGATGCTCTTCGTCACCCACAACCTGCCCCTCGTGCGCTCGATCGCCCAGCGGGTGGCGGTGATGAGGAACGGCGAGATCGTCGAGGACGGAACGGTGGCCGACGTCCTCGAGGCGCCGCG
The DNA here is from genome assembly GCA_963800515.1 of uncultured Thermoleophilia bacterium. Lineage (GTDB taxonomy): Bacteria > Actinomycetota > Thermoleophilia > Gaiellales > F1-60-MAGs149 > CAWDBC01. The sequence goes on along the minus strand of CAWDBC010000010.1, from coordinate 51,166 downwards.
GAACGACTACACGCGGCGGCTGCTCGCCGACGCGCCGGGCCTCGTGGGCGTCGCCGGCGGCGAGGACGGGAATCGATGATCGAGTGGTCAACGACGAGAAAGGTCGGGGCGCGATGACGAGCCTCTGGCGCGGGATGACGAACATGGCGGCGACGCGGGGCCAGGAGGTCGTGATCGCCCGCGGCCTCGGCGCGCGCGTCTGGGACGAGGACGGCCGCGAGTACCTCGACGGGACGGCCTCGCTCTGGTACGCCGACATCGGGCACGGACGCGAGGAGATCGCCGAGGCGGTCGCCGCGCAGATGCGCCGGATCTCCGCCTTCCACACGTTCGACGTCTACGCGAACCGGCCGGCCCTCGACCTGGCCGACCGGCTGGCCGGGCTCGCCCCCTTCCCGGGCGCCGCGATCTTCTTCACGCCGGGCGGGGGCTCCGATGCCGTCGACACGGCGGGCAAGCTGGCGCGCCGGTACTGGCACGCGGTCGGCCGCCCGGAGAAGCGGACCCTCGTCTCCCGGACCCGCGGCTACCACGGGATGAACGCGTTCGGGACGAGCCTCGGCGGGATCGAGGCGAACCGCGAGGGCTACGGCGAGCTGATCCCCGAGACGACGCGCGTCGCCTACGACTCGCTCCCCGAGCTGGAGGCGCTCCTCGAGGCCGAGGCCGGGACGATCGCCGCCTTCATCGGCGAGCCGGTCGTCGGCGCCGGCGGCATCTACCCGCCGCCCGAGGGCTACTGGCCGGAGGTCGAGCGGCTCTGCCGGGCGCACGACGTGCTCCTGATCTCCGACGAGGTGATCTGCGGCTTCGGCCGGCTCGGGACCTGGTTCGGCTGCCAGCGGTACGGGTTCACGCCCGACCTGATGACCTGCGCCAAGGGCCTCACGAGCGGGCTACGTCCCGCAGGGCGCCGTCGTCGCGTCGAAGCGGGTCGCGGCGCCGTTCTGGGAGGGCGACGACGCGCCCCGCTCCGCCACGGCTACACGTACGGCGGCCACCCGGTGGCCTGCGCGGCGGGCCTCGCGAACCTCGACGTCATCGAGCGGGAGGGCCTCGTGCAGCGCGTCGACGAGGTCTCGCCGCGCTTCCACGCCATGGTCCGGCAGGCGTTCGCGGACGCGCCGGTCGCGGGCGAGATCCGGGTCGCCGGCCTCCTGGCCGCCGTCGAGGTGGCGCCCGAGGCGCTCGCGACGGATCCGCTCCTGGCCGTCCGGATCGCCGTCGAGGCGCGGAGCCAGGGGCTGATCACGCGCTCGCTCGGGACGTCGCTCCAGCTCTCGCCGGCGTTCGTGGCGACGGAGGCGGAGCTCGAGGAGATGGTCGCCCGCCTGCGGGTCGCGTTCGAGGCCGTGGTCCCGGCCGCCGTGGCCTGAGCCGCGGCCGCCGCGGCCGTCCTCGCCGTCGACCGCGGCACCCGGTGGGCGGTCTCGGCCGCGCGCTCGGCTCAGCCGTCGAGCACCCAGCCGCCGTCGACGTGGATCACCTGGCCGGTGATGAAGCCGGCGCCGTCGGAGGCCAGGAAGAGGGCGGTCTCGGCGATCTCCTCGGGCACGCCGAAGCGCCCGAGCGGCGTCATCGCGATCGCCTGCTCGACCTGCGCCGGCGAGATGCCCCACTCGTCCTCCCAGTTGCCCGCGATCGGGCCCGGGGCGAGCGCGTTGACGCGGATGCTCGGGGCCAGGTCGCGGGCCAGGGACGCGGTCAGGCCGCGCACGGCGCCCTTCGCGGCGCAGTAGGTCACGGGCACGAAGTTGATCGGGTTCCCCGGGTCGATGCCGTTGCCGTACGTCGAGGAGAAGTTGACCATCGCGCCACCGGCCTCCCGCATGTGGGGGGCGACGGCGTGGCACATCCGCATCGTGCCGATCACGTCGACGTCGAGGAGCGCCGTCGCGGCGACCGGGTCGAGCTCGGCGAACCGCACCGTGTCGGCCGCGTCGAGTCGTCCCGCGGCGTTGACGAGGACGTCGATCCGGCCGTGACGTGCGTGCACGTCGGCGACGAAGGCGTCGACCGCGTCCTGGTCGGTGACGTCGAGCGGAGCGAGCTGACCGCGTCCGCCGCCGGCCTCGATGTCCGCGACGACCCGTTCGGCGGCGTCGACCGAGGAGCGGTAGCCGACCGCCACCGCCGCTCCCTCACGGGCCAGCGCCCGGGCGATCGCGCCTCCGAGCGTCCCTGCCGCCCCGGTGACCACGGCCACCCGCCCGTCGAACCGCCGGCCGTCGTTCCACCGTGGCGTCCGCATCGCTCTTCCACCCCTTTCCGTTGACTGCTCGGATCGCGATCCCGCGACGGCCGGGCGAACGCTCAGACGCGCCGGATGCCCGCGACCGCGATTCGGAACCCGTGGCCCGTCCGGATCAGCACGCACGTCATGCCGGTGCGGCGGGACGAGCAGCGGAACCCGTAGCGGGAGAGGTGGCGCCCGTACCGGAGCGTCCGCACGGGATTGTCGCCGGGATCGCCCACGCACCGGCTGCCGTGGCACGTGCGCACCCGTCCGCGTGCGGTCAGGGTCGCGTTCGCGGCGGGCTGGTAGGTCTGGCAGAAGAGGCCGCTCGAGGCGACCCAGGCGTTCGGGAAGTGGATCCCGCAGACGATGTTGCCGCTCGGCGAGCGCAGGAGGACGCCGGACGCGCCGGCCGCCGCGTCGGCCGCCGCGCCGGCCGGAGCCGGAGCGGCGGCGAGGGTGACCGCGCAGACGGCGAGGGCGACGAGGCCGAGCCGGCGGAGGTACGTCCCGGCGCCGCGGGCGGAGGCGGTCACAGCCGCCGCCCGTCGAAGCGGTCGCGGCGCACGTAGCGGCCGTGGCCAGGCTCCGTGACGATCCGGCCGTCGTCGAAGACGACCGTGCCCCGGGAGAGCGTCAGCCGCGGCGAGCCGGCGACCTCCTGGCCCTCGTAGATGTCGTAGTCGACGTTCATGAACGAGGTCTCGGTCGAGAAGACGTGGCGTCGCTCCGGATCGAAGACGACGATGTCGGCGTCCATCCCCGGCGCGATCGCCCCCTTGCGGCCGAGGCCGAACATCTTCGCCGGCGCGGTCGAGACGAGGTCGACGAGCCGGCTCGGGGAGATCCGTCCCTCGCGGACCCCGTGCTCCCAGAGCATCGGGAGGCGGTGCTGGATCGCCGCGAGGCCGTTCGGGATCTTCGAGAAGTCGTCGATCCCGAGGCGCTTCTGCTCGTCGGTGAACGGACAGTGGTCCGTCGAGACGATCTGCAGCTCGTCGTTGCGGAGCGCGCTCCAGAGCGCCGGCTGGTTCGCCGGGTCGCGCAGCGGGGGCGAGCAGACGTAGCGGGCGCCGACGAACTCGGGGCGGCGCAGGTCGTCGATCGAGTTGAACAGGTACTGGATGCAGGTCTCGCCGTAGGCGGCGACCCCGCGGGCGCGCGCGGCGACGACCTCGGCCGCCGCCGCGGCGCAGGAGACGTGGACGACGAAGAGCGGCGCGCCGGCGAGCTCGGCCAGGCGGTAGGCGCGTGCGGTCGCCTCCGCCTCGAGCGTCTCCGGGCGGGTCAGGGCGTGGTGGATCGGCTCCGTGTCGCCGGCCGCGAGGGCGCGCTCGACGAGGTGCTGGATCGCGAACCCGTTCTCGCAGTGGACCATCGTCAGCGCCTCGAGCTCCCGCGCCCGCTCGAGGACGGCGAGGAACTGGTCGTCCGTGACCATCAGCACGTTGGGTAGGCCAGGAAGACCTTGAAGCTCGTCACCCCCGCCTCGACCATCGTCGCCATGTCGGCGAATGGTGGCGTCGTCGGCGGCGGTGATCGCCATGTGGAAGCCGTAGTCGACGTGGGCGGCGCCGTCCGCCCGTCCCTGCCACTGCGCGAGGGAGGACGCGAGGCCTCCCGGCTCGACCTGCAGGGCGAAGTCGACGATGCAGGTCGTCCCCCCGGCCGCCGCCGCCTGGGTGCCGGTGTCGTAGTCGTCGGAGCTCCGGGTCCCGCCGAACGGCATCGAGAGGTGGGTGTGGTTGTCGATCGCGCCCGGCAGCACGAAGCAGCCCGTCGCGTCGATCACCTCCCCGCCCGGCTCCTCCGGGAGGACGCCGATCGCGGCCACCGTCTCGCCGTCGATCAGGACGTCCGCCTCGACCGCATGGGTGGCGTTGACGACGGTCCCGCCCCGGATCAGCTTCCTCATCGACGCTCCTCCTCCGCACTCGCCGCGACCCGTTCGACCGCGGCCTCGACCGTCCGGGCGTAGGCCCGGATCGCCAGCTCCAGGTGCTCCACCGGCGTGTCCTCCTCCTTCGCGTGGCTGATCCCGTTCGTGGAGGAGGAGAAGAGCATGACCGTCGGCACGCAGCCGCGCCATCTCGGCGGCGTCGTGGAGCGGCCCGGAGGGAAGCGCGCGGTCGCTGCCGGCCACCTCCCGGCAGGCGGCGCGGGCGCCGCGATCAGCGCGGCGTCGAAGGGGATCGGCTCGATCCGCCAGAGCGGGCTCCAGTCGACGGTGCAGCCCTCCTCCGCCGCCGCCTCGTCGGCGAGGCGCCGGGCCTCGGCGAGCATACGCGGCGAGCGCCCCGCCCTCGAGGTGACGCTGGTCGAGCAGGATCTCGGTGGTCCCCGGGATCGCCGTCACGACGCCGGGAGCGCAGACGACGCTGCCGACCGTGCAGACGCCCCCGTGCTCGACGGCCGTCCCGCGGACGGCGAGGGCGAACCGCGCCGCCGCGAGGAAGGAGTCGCGCCGGCGGTCCATCGGCGTCGAGCCGGCGTGCGCGGCCTGGCCGCGGAAGACGAGCCGGCTCCGCTCGACGCCGAAGGTGCCGAGCACGACGCCGACGGGCAGGCCGCAGGCCCTCGAGCACCGGGCCCTGCTCGATGTGGAGCTCGAGGTAGGCGTGCGACGTCGCGCCAGGCGACGCCCCGACTCGCCGGCCGCGGCCGAGCACCACGCCGTGGCGCGGCGACGACGTCCTCGAGCCGCTCCCCTCGCGGCTCCCGGAGGCCGGCGACGGCGCCGGGGTCGAGGGTGCCCGCGCAGGCGCTCGAGCCGAACAGGCTGCGGCCGAACCGGGCGCCCTCCTCGTCGGCCCAGTCGACGAGCGTCACCGTGCAGGCCGGCGTTCCGGCGGCGGCGAGCGCGCGCAGCATCTCCAGGGCGCGCCATGACGCCGAGGGCGCCGTCGAGCCAGCCGCCGCCGGGACCGAGTCGAGGTGCGAGCCGATCACGACCGTCTCGGCGCGAGCGCCGTCCAGGCGCGCCCAGGTGTTGCCGGCCTCGTCCGTCTCGACGACGACCGGAAGCTCCTCCAGCCGCTCCCGCAGGAGCCGGCGCGCGGTGAGCCACTCGTCCGTCCAGGCGACGCGGCGCGCGCCGTCGGGGCCGCCCGTCAGCTCGGCCAGCCGCCGCAGGTCGGCGATCGCCCGCCCGGGCTCGACGGCGAGCCTCGTCACCGGAGGCCCTCGACCGGCGCGAGCACGCTGCCGGGATTGTTCGGATGCTCCTTCCAGGTGCGGTGGCCGCCGGCCACGATCCCGGTCCGGGGATCGACCGTGCCGGCCGCGAGCGGGACCATCGTGATGCAGTCCTCGACGGGGCAGACGAGGGCGCACAGGTTGCAGCCGACGCACTCGGCGTCGTCCACCTCGAAGCGCCGGATCCCGTCGCGCTCCGTCGTGATCGCCTGGTGCGAGGTGTCCTCGCAGACGATGTGGCAGCGCCCGCAGCTGATGCAGAGGTCCTGGTCGATCCGCGCCTTGACGGCGTAGTCGAGGTTGAGGTGCTGCCAGTCCGTGACCCGCGCGGCGGCCCGCCCGACGATCTCGCCGACCTCCCGGTAGCCCTTGCCGTCCATCCAGTCGGAGAGGCCGGAGGTCAGCTCCTCGATGATCCGGAACCCGTAGACCATGGTCGCCGTGCAGACCTGGACGTTGCCCGCGCCGAGGGCGAGGAACTCGGCCGCGTCCCGCCAGGTCTCGATGCCCCCGATCCCGGAGATCGGCAGGCCCGCCGTCTCCGGGCTGCGGGCGATCTCCGCGACCATGTTGAGCGCGATCGGGCGCACGGCGGGCCCGCAGTAGCCGCCGTGGGTGCCGGCGCCGTCGACGGCGGGCCAGGGCGTCATCGCGTCCAGGTCCACGCCCATCAGCGAGTTGACCGTGTTGATCAGCGAGACGGCGTCGGCGCCCCCGCGCCGGGCGGCAGCGGCCGGCGCCCGGATGTCGGCGACGTTCGGCGTCAGCTTCGCGATCACCGGCAGTCGCAGTGCGCCTTGCACCAGCGCACGACCATCTCCACGTACTCCGGACCTGGCCCACCGCCGAGCCCATCCCGCGCTCGGACATCCCGTGGGGGCAGCCGAAGTTCAGCTCGACCCCGTCGGCGCCCGTCTCGGCGACCCGGGCGAGGATCGCCCTCCAGCTCTCCTCGTCGCACGGGACCATCAGCGAGACGACGAGGGCCCGGTCCGGCCAGTCGCGCTTGACGGCGGCGATCTCCTCGAGGTTCAGCTCGAGGTCCCGGTCGGTGATCAGCTCGATGTTGTTGAACCCGAGAACGCGCCGATCCGGACCGTGGATCGCGCCGTAGCGCGGACCGGAGACGTTGACGACGGGGGGCCCCGCCTCGCCGAGCGTCTTCCAGACGACGCCGCCCCAGCCGGCGCGGTAGGCCCGTTCGACGTTCAGCCGCTTGTCCGTGGGCGGCGCGGAGGCCAGCCAGAACGGGTTCGGGGAGCGGATCCCGCAGAAGGTCGTCGTCAGGTCCGCCACCTCAGCCCGTCCTCTCCCCGCAGGTAGCCGTCGATCGCGTGGGCGGCGCGCTTGCCGTCCTCCACCGCCTGGACGGTCAGGTCCTCGCCCCCGGCCACGCAGTCGCCGCCCGCCCAGACGCCGGGCCGGGAGGTCGCACCCGTCGCGTCCACCCGGACGCGGCCGTTCACGAGCTCGAGGGCTCCCGGGCCGGCCTCGTCGGGGAGGAGCCGCTGGCCGATCGCGCGGAAGAGCTGGTCGCAGGCGATCTCGACGATCTCGCCGGTGCCGGCGAGCCCGTCCGGCGCGGGTGCGGTGCGCTCGAGCTCGACGCCGACGAGCCGCCCTCCCTCCGTCCGCAGGGCATGGGGGCGGAGCCAGTGACGGATCAGGACCCCGTCGGTCTGCGCGAGCTGCTGCTCGTACCCGCTCGCCCCCATCTCGGCGGCGCCGCGCCGGTAGACGATCGTCACCTCCTCGGCGCCGAGGCGGCGGGCCTGGCTCCCCATGTCGATCGCCGTCATCCCGCCGCCGACGACGACGACCCGCCGCCCGATCGGGAGCGTCGCGAGGTCGTCCGCCTGCCGGAGGTCGGCGATGAAGTCGACCGCGTTGCCCACCTCGGGCGCGTCGTCGACGATTCCGAGCGCGTTGACCCCGCCGAGCCCGACGCCGAGGAAGACGGCGTCGAAGCCGGCCTGGAGCTCGTCGAGCGTGAGGTCCTCCCCCAGCCGGCGGCCGTGCTCGACGTCGATCCCGCCGACGCCGAGGACGTAGTCGACCTCCTCCTGGGCGAACCCGCCGGGCGTCTTGTAGGCCGCGATCCCGTACTCGTTGAGCCCGCCGGCCTTGGGCCGCGCCTCGAAGATCGTCACCTCGTGGCCGAGCACGGCGAGCCGGTGGGCGCAGGAGAGCCCGGCCGGGCCGGCGCCCACGACCGCGACCCGATGTCCGCTCGGCGGGCCGGGTGCGTAGAGCTGGCGGCCACTCGCGAACAGGTGGTCCGTGGCGTAGCGCTGGAGCAGGCCGATCTCGATCGGCCGGTCCTCGGCCGCGCGCACGCACGCGCTCTCGCAGAGCGTCTCCGTGGGGCACACGCGGGCGCACATCCCGCCGAGGATGTTCTCGTCGAGGATGGTCCGCGCCGCCCCGTCCGCGTTGCCGCCCGCGATCTGGCGGATGAAGAGCGGCACGTCGATCCCCGTCGGGCAGGCGGTGACGCACGGCGCGTCGAAGCAGAAGAGGCAGCGCTCGGCCTCGATCCGGGCCTCGTTCGGCGCGAGCGGCTCCCGCAGATCGGAGAAGTTGCGCGCGAGCTCCTCGGCACCGAGGCGGCCGGGCGCGATCTCGGGCGTGCTGGCCATGCGGATCCTTCCGGAGAAGACCCGGGCATTGGACCAGATCGCGACGGAACGCGGGAGGCACGAGCCGGACGGACGAGCGTCGTCCGCCGGCCGACGCCCGTCGAGGATCAGGCGTCGGGGTGCTTGAGCAGGTAGTCGATGTAGACGGGCCGCAGCGCGTCCGTCAGCCCGGGATCGCTGCGGATCGCCTCGACGACCTGCTGGGAGGGATGGGCGACCTCGGAGTCGGCGTCGGCGACCTCGCCCCGCGCGGCCTCGGCCGCGGGCACGAACGCCAGCAGGTCCCAGAAGAACCTCGCGTTCAGGTGGCGCTCGGCGTGGCGGACGGCCCGGTCGTGCAGCTCCTCCGAGCCCGAGGGCGTCGAGCTCCTCGAACGTGCTCATCTCTCTTCCCCTCGATCGGGTCTCCGGGGCCGTCGGCTCCGGCCGGAGCATGCCGCACCATCCGCCCCTACGTCCGCTCGCGCCGCGTCGTCGCCGGGCGCCGGTCGCGGATCGTCGCCCGCCGGGCGGAGGTCGGCTGACCGGCCGAGTAGCGGAGGAGGACGAGCGAGTGGTCGACGACCTCGATCTGGGCGCCGCGCACCGGTCGCTCGCCGTCGCGGGACGTCGAGAGCGTCTCCACCCAGCGGCCGCCGGTGCCGACCCGGGGGAGCGTGAAGGCCACGGTCTCCGTGCTCGCGTTGAGGAGGAGGAAGAGCGTGTCGCCGGAGTCCGGCCGGCCCCGCTCGTCGAGCTCGTCCGTCGCCTCGCCGGAGATCAGCATGCCGACGGCGAGGACGCCCTCGTCGCTCCAGTCGCCCTCGCCCATCTCCTGCGCCGTCCGGCCGCAGCCAGGCGACGTCCTTGCGCCCGTCGCGCGCGAGCGGGCGGCCCGTGAAGAAGCTCCGCCGCCGCAGCACCGGGTTCGCGTGGAGGACGCGGAGCGCCTGCGCGCGTGAATTCGAGCAGGTCGCCTGCCTGGCGCGTCAGGTCCCAGTCGATCCAGCGAATCTCGTTGTCCTGGCAGTAGGCGTTGTTGTTGCCGCGCTGCGTGCGCCCCATCTCGTCGCCCGGCGAGGAGCATCGGCACGCCCTGCGAGAAGAGCAGCGTGGCGAGCAAGTTGCGCTTCTGCGCGCGCGCGCAGGGCGTCACCGCGGGGTCGTCGGTCTCGCCCTTCGACGCCCCAGTTCCAGCTGAGGTTGTCGTTGTGGCCGTCGCGGTTGCCCTCGCCGTTCGCCTCGTTGTGCTTCTCGTCGTAGCTCACGAGGTCGCGCAGCGTGAAGCCGTCGTGGCAGGTGACGAAGTTGATGCTCGCGTACGGGCGTCGGCCGCTCGCGCTCGTAGAGGTCGCTCGACCCGGTGAGCCGGCGACGCGAGCTCGCGGCAACTGCCCGCGGTCGCCGCGCCAGAAACTGCCGCACGAGTCGCGGTACTCGCCGTTCCACTCCGCCCAGCCGACCGGGAAGTTGCCGACCTGGTAGCCGCCCGGCCCGAGTCCCACGGCTCGGCGATGAGCTTCACCTGCGAGAGCACCGGGTCCTGGTGGATGATGTCGAAGAACGGCGAGGCGGTCGACCTCGTACAGCTCGCGCGCGAGCACCGGCGGCGAGGTCGAAGCGGAAGCCGTCGACGTGCATCTCGAGCACCCAGTAGCGCAGCGAGTCCATGATCAGCTGGAGCGTGCGCGGGTGCAGCATGTTGAGCGTGTTGCCGGTGCCGGTGAAGTCCATGTAGTAGCGCGGCTGTCGGGCACGAGCCGGTAGTAGGCGGCGTTGTCGATGCCGCGAAGCGAGAGCGTCGGCCCGAGCTGGTTGCCCTCGCCCGTGTGGTTGTAGACGACGTCGAGGATCACCTCGATGCCCGCCGGTGCAGCGTCTTCACCATCGTCTTGAACTCGTACACCTGCTGCCCGAGTCCCGTCGGCGGCGTAGCGCGACGTCGGGCGCGAAGAAGCCGATCGAGTTGTAGCCCCAGTAGTTCGTCAGGCCTTGCGACCAGGATGCTTGTCGTCGACGAACTGGTGCACGGGCATCAGCTCGACGGCCGTCACGCCGAGCGACGCAGGTACTCGATGACCGGGTCGGTGGCCGAGCCCGGCGTATGTGCCGCGCAGCTCCTCGGGCACCTCGGGGTGCAGCTTCGGTGAAGCCCCGCACGTGCGCCTCGTAGATGACGCGTCTTGTGCCACGGCGTGTGCGGGCGGCCGGTCGTCGCCCCAGGTGAACGCCGGGTCGATGACGACGCACTTCGGCATGCGCCGGCGGCGCTGTCGCGCTCGTCGAAGGAGAGGTCGGCGCTCGGGTCGCCGACGCGTGTAGCCGAAGAGCGCGTCGTCCAGCGGACGGTGCCCGCGACCGCCTTGGCGTACGGGTCGATGAGCAGCTTGTGCGGGTTGAAGCGGTGACCGTGCGCGGGCTCGTACGGGCCGTGGACGCGGTAGCCGTAGAGCTGGCCCGGGCCGCGACTCGGGCAGATAGCAGTGCCACACGTGGTCGGTGCGCTCGCGCAGCGGCGATGACGCTGTCGACCTCGGCCGTCGTCCGGAGGGTCGAACAGGCAGAGCTCGACGCCGTCGGCGTGCTCCGAGAAGAGCGCGAAGTTGACGCCCTCGCCGTCCCAGGTCGCGCCCGCGGGTAGGCGCTTGCCGCGGCCAGACGCGAGAGCGTCATGCACGATCCAGCGGACAGAGATCATCGCGAGCGGCGGCAGCGTCAGGGCTCAGCGACTGCGAGCTCGGCCCTGCCAGGGCACCAGTGCGGCTGGGAGTCCGCGCCCCCGCCAGGTTGCCGACGCTCGACGCCGCCGTAGTCGGCGGCGTCGCTGTTCAGGATCTCCCGCCAGTAGCCCGGCGCGCGGCACGCCGAGGCGATAGTTGCGGCGGCGACCGGCGTGAAGTTGCACGACGACGAGCACGACGTCGCTCGGCGTGCGAGCCGCGCCGCAGGAAGGCGACGCACGCCGTGGTCGGCGTCGTAGCCGTCGATCCACTCGAAGCCGCGGCCGTCGCAGTCGTGCTCGTGCAGCGCGGGCTCGGTCGCGGTAGAAGCGGTTCAGCTCGCGCGACCGAGGCGCTGCGACGCCCGGTGTGCGGGCTCGCAGCGAGCAGGTGCCAGTCGAGGCTCGCGTCGTGCTTCCACTCGTCGCCACTGGCCGAACTCGCCGCCCATGAAGAGCAGCTTCTTGCCCGGGCTGCGCCCACATAGTAGCCGAGCAGCAGCCGCAGGTTGGCGAACTTCTGCCAGTCGTCGCCCGGCATCTTGCGCGAGCAGCGACCCCTTGCCGTGGACGACCTCGTCGTGGGAGAGCGGCAGCACGAAGTTCTCGGTGAAGGCGTAGAGCATGCGGAAGGTCAGCTCGGTCGTGGTGGAAGCGCGCGGTAGATCGGGTCCCGCTGCAGGTAGTGCAGCGTGTCGTGCATCCAGCCCATGTCCCACTTAGCCGAAGCCGAGGCCGCCGACGTAGGTCGGGCGCGAGACACCGCCGGCCAGGCCGTGGACTCCTCGGCGATCGTCTGCACGTCGGGATAGCTCGCCATAGACGCTCGTCGTTCAGCTGCTGCAGGAAGTGCGATCGCCTCGAGGTTCTCGCGGCCGCCGTAGCGGTTCGGGATCCACTCGCCCTCCTTGCGCGAGTAGTCGAGGTAGAGCATCGAGGCGACCGCGTCGACGCGCAGGCCGTCGACGTGGTACTGCTCGCAGCCAGTACAGCGCGTTGCGATCAGGAAGTTGCGGACCTCGTCGCGGCCGTAGTTGAAGATCAGCGCTGCTCCAGTCCGGGTGGAACGCCCTGGCGCGGATCGGCGTGCTCGTAGAGGTGGGTGCCGTCGAAGTAGCCGAGGCCGTGCTCGTCGCTCGGGAAGTGCGACGGGCACCCAGTCGAGGATGACGCCGATGCCCGCGCTGGTGCAGCGTGTCGACCAGGCACATGAACTCCTGCGGCGTGCCGAAGCGGCTGGTCGGAGCGAAGTAGCCGGCGTCTGGTAGCCCCAGGAGGCGTCGAACGGGTGCTCCATCACGGGCAGCAGCTCGACGTGCGTGAAGCCCATCGTGCGGCAGTGCTCGACCAGCCGCGGCGCCAGCTCGCGGTAGGTGAGCTGGCGGTTGCCCTCGTCCGGCCGCGCCTCCAGGAGCCGAGGTGGACCTCGTAGACGGAGATCGGGCGCCTCGAGGGCGTTCCGCTCGCCGCGGTCGGCCATCCAGTCGCCGTCCGACCAGGCGTAGTCGCAGGTCCCAGACGATGGATGCCGTCTGCGGGCGTCGCTCGGCGAAGAGCGCGTAGGGATCGGCCTTGTCGACGGCGAAGCCCGACGGTGCGCCGACGTGGAACTTGTAGACCGCTCCCCGGGCCAGGCCCGGATGAAGCCGTGCCAGATGCCGCTGCGCCCGACCGGGGCGAGCGCGTCGGCGCCTCGTGACCAGCCGTTCCAGTCGCCGACCACGGAGACGTGGTTGGCGCCCGGCGCCCAGACCGAGAAGTGGACGCCGGCGACGCCGTCCATGACGCCGAGCCGCGCGCCCATCACCTCGCCGAGGGACGTGTGGGTGCCCTCGTTGAAGAAGTGCAGGTCGTCGTCGGTCAGGGGTGAGCTCGGTGCTTTCGTCATGGTCGGTCTGCCGTCCGTGGGTGGAGGTGCCTGCCGGCGCAAGCCTACTGCCCCTCCCGGCTCCCCCGGCCGGGGACCCGCACCGTGCGCGGCGCCGCTCGATCGATCCGCGCCCGGTGGCGCGGAACGACCCGGGCCGGCCGACGGGAACGCAGCGGCCGGATCCTGGATAGGTTTCCCCGATGGTGCCCGACGACGCGTTCGGGGACGTGCTGGAGGCGAACGCCGGCTACGTCTCCGGCTTCCGGCTCGCCGGCCTCGAGGCCTGGGCGGCGAAGGGCCTCGCGATCCTCACCTGCATGGACTCGCGGATCGAGCCGCTCGCGATGCTCGGGCTCGCCCCCGGCGACGCGAAGATCCTGCGGAACGCGGGCGCGAGGGTGACCGACGACGTCCTGCGGACGCTCGTCCTCGCCCGGTACCTGCTCGGCGTCGACCGCATCATGGTGGTCGCCCACACCCGCTGCCGCATGGCCGACGGGACCGAGGAGGACGTGCACGACGCCGTGCGTGCGGCGGGTGGCCCCGACACCCGGAGCATCTCGTTCCTGATGGCGGCCGACCAGGAGGAGGCGCTGCGCACCGACGTCCAGCGCGCGCGGTCCTGGCCGTACCTCGGCGCCTGCGCGATCGGGGGCTTCCTCTACGACGTCGACACCGGTCGCGTGGCCCGGGTCTGCTGAGGAACCCGGCGCCGGCGTCGGCCGGACGGAGGGCTCAGCGCTCCTCGCGCGCGTACGGCACGCCGAGTGCCGCGGGGGCGCCGAGCCGGCGCCGCGCCCCGGCGGTCGAGACGATCACGAGGACGGCGATCGTGAGGAGGTACGGGAGGGCGTCCGTGAGGTAGATCGAGACGTGGTAGCCGCGGGCCTGGAGGACGGGCGAGAGGCTCTGGGCGGCCCCGAAGCGTAGGCGCCGACGAGGCACAGCTCGGGCCGCCAGAACGCGAAGATGACGAGGGCGATCGCGATCCAGCCCGCTCCCCCGGTGATCCCGTTGACCCAGGTCGGCGTGATCGCAGATCGAGAAGCACGCGCCGCCGATTCCCGCCAGCGCGCCCCCGGCCAGGCGTGTGCGCGTAGCGGTACCGGACGACCGAGATCGCCGATCGCGTCGGCCGCCCCCGGCGCCTCGCCGACCGCCCGCGCGTTGAGGCCGGGCCGCGTCCGGGTCAGGTACAGGAAGACGACCGCCACGAGCATCCAGGAGAGGTAGACGAGGAGCGACTGGTCGAAGAGGATCGGCCCGACGATCGGCGCGTGCGGTCGAGCGGAGGACGGGAAGACGCTCGTGAACGTGTGACGGGCCGGGCTCGAGCCGAGCTGGAGCCGGCGTCGCCGAGGTACGACGAGAGCCCGGTCTGCGCCGGCGAAGATCGTCAGCGCGAGCCCGGAGACGATCTGGTTCGCGCGCAGCGTGACCGAGAGGAACGCGTGGATGAGCAGCGATCGCCGCGCCGACGAGCGCCGCCACCACGAGCGCGGTCGCGAGCGCACGGCGCGCTGCCGCCGCCGACCCGGTTGACCGTCCAGAAGCCGGAGACCGCGCCGATCAGCATCATCCCCTCCACGCCCGAGGTTGAGCACGCCGGCGCGCTCGGCCAGGAGCTCGCCGAGCGCGGCGAAGAGGAGCGGCGTGCCGTACGCCACGGCGGCCGCGAGCGGAGCACGACGAGGATGGTGTTGTTCATGCCGCCCGGCCCCGTCCGACGGCTGACGGTCGCACGACGCGCGGGAGGCCCAGCGGATCCGGTAGCGCGCCAAGACCTCGACGCCGAGCGCGCGAGAAGAGGATCATCGCCCTGGAGCATCCCGACGAGCCCGGCCGGGAAGTCGGCGCCCTGGAGGCTGAAGCCGGCGTTCGTGGAGGCCGCCGAAGACGATCGCGACGACGACGGCGGCGAACGGGTTGAGGCGCGCCAGGGCGGCGACGACGATCCCCGTGTAGCCGTACCCGAGCCCTGCAGCCCCTTCGGGTCGAGGACGTGGCTGAAGTCGCCGACCTGGCTCGCGCCGCCGAGCCCGGCGACGCCGCCGGAGATCGCGCAGGGCGCCCAGCGACCGTCCGGCGGGTGCCGCATCCCGGCGTACGCGCGCCGCGCCCGCGGCGAGGCGCCGATCACCCGCATCGCGAAGCCGAGCGCGCGTCCGGCGTGTAGCAGGAGCCAGATGAGCGGCCGCGACGACGATCCGCGCCGAGGCAGCCGAGCGGGACGGCGATGGCGCTCCCGAGCTGCAGCGTCGAGGTGCGGCCAGACGGCGCGCCGGCACGAGCATGCGGCCGCCCTGCGGGAAGACGTGGCGGTGGCCGAGGTCGTATCGCGCCAGTAGCTGGCGAGCCGAAGATCAGGTAGTAGATCGAGCTAGCAGCGCGACGTAGTTGAGCATCAGCGAGACGATGATCTCGTTGGTGCCGGAGGTAGGCGCGCGAGGACGCCGGGGATCGCCGCCCAGACCGCGCCGGCGAGGAACCCCGGCGAGCACCATCGCGGCGATCGCGAGCACCGCCCCGGCGCCGTGCCGGCCGAGGGCGAGCCCCGCGCCCGCAGCGCCGGCGATCGCGCCGATGTAGAGCTGGCCCTCGCCGCCGATGTTGCACAGGCCGCATCCGGAACGCGGCCGCCGCGGCGAGCCCCGTGAAGATCAGCGGCGTCGCCGAGATCAGCGTGCTCGGACAGCGCGCCCTGGCCGACGAAGCCGCGGTCGAACGATCCGCCGGTAGGCGGAGAGCGGGTCGCCGCCCGTCGACGGCAGGAGGATCCCGGCGAGGACGAGCAGCGCGATCAGGACGAGCCGACGCGGCACGGCGAAGGACGAGCGCACGGCGGCGTCGTCAGCCGGCGCTCGAAGCGCAGTCACGGCGCGCTCCGCCGTCGCCCGCCATCAGGAGCCCGAGCTCTCCGTCGTCCGCGCTCCGGCGCCGCCTGCTCGCCGACGATCGCGCCGTGCGTAGAGGACGGCGATCCGGTCGGCGAGCGCGCAGCATCTCGTCGAGGTCCTCGGAGATCAGCAGCACGCCGAGCCCGGCGGCGGCCGCTCGCGCGAGCATGCCGTGGACCGTCTCGGTCGGCGCCGATGTCGAGCCCGCGCGTCGGCGAGGCCGCGACGAGCGACGACCGGCGTCGCCCGCCAGCTCGCGGGCCAGCGACCACCTTCTGCGCGTTGCCGCCCGAGAGCAGCCGCGCGGGGGTGGCCGCGGGCCGGGCGCGCGGATGTCGTACGCGCTCGATCACCGCGTCCGCGGCGTGGTCGCGGGCGCGCGCCCGCGCACGAACGGCGGCCGCGCCATCGGCTCGCCCGCGGTAGCTCGCAGGACGAGGTTCTCGGCGACCGGCAGGCTCGGCGCGAGGCCGGTCGCGCATCCGGTCCTCGGGCACGTGGGCGACGCCCGGCGCGCGATCGCGGCCGCGCGGGTCGCCCGAGGCGACCCGCCGGCCGGCGACCGCGACCGTCCCGGCGGTGGCGCCGCGCGCCGCGCGATCGCCTCGGCCAGCTCCCGCTGGCCGTTGCCGGCGACGCCCGGCGACGCCGAGGATCTCGCCGGCGACGCACGCTCAGCGAGACGTCGTGGAGCGCCGGCAGATCGCGGTCGGGGCGCGCGACGCCCGCGGAGCGCCAGCGCCGCTCGCCCTCGAGGACGACGTCCGCCGCCTCGTCGCGCTGCCGCCGTGACGGGCGCCGGGCGTTCGCCAGAGACCTCGCGGCCGACCATCAGCCGCGGCGAGCCGGCCGGGCGTGGCCCCGCTCGGCGCACGGTCGCCGACGGCCCGGCCGCCGCGCAGGACCGTGACGCGGTCGGCCACCGCCATGACCTCGTCGAGCTTGTGCGTGACGAAGACGACGGTCTCGCCCTCGGCCGTCATCCGCCGCATGGCGCGAACAGCCGCTCGGCCTCCTGCGGGGTGAGGACGGCGGTCGGCTCGTCCAGGATCAGGACCCGCGCGTCGCGGTAGAGCGTCTTGAGGATCTCGACCCGCTGCTGCTCGCCGACCGAGAGCTGCCAGACGCGCGCGCCGCGGGTCGACCGCCAGGCCGTAGCGCTCGGCGACCGCGGCGACCTCGCGCTCGATCGCGCCCCGCCGGCGGTAGCAGCGCCGCGCCGCGGCCCGGCGTCGACCGAGCACGACGTTCTCGGCGACGGTGAACGGCTCGACGAGCCGGAAGTGCTGGTGGACCATGCCGATCCCGGCGGCGAGCGCGTCGCGCGGCGACCCGAAGACGCGCCCGACGCCCGCCGATCCGCATGCTCGCCGGCGTCCGGCCGGTAGAGCCCGGTCATCACGTTCGAGATCGTCGACTTGCCGGCGCCGTTCTCGCCGAGCAGGGCGTGGACCTCGCCCGCCGCGACCTCGAGGTCGACGTCGTCGTTGGCGAGCACCCCGGGAAACCGCTTCGTGATCCCGCGCAGGAGGACGGCCGGAGGCGTGCTCCCGCGCGGGTCCGCCGCCCGTCATCAGCCCGAGCCCCGACCCCGCTATCCCTTCGGGCTGCCGTCGATCCCCTTGACGAAGCAGTCGATCCGAGTAGATGTCGCCGGACCGATGGCTTCTGGTTCCCGGCGACCTCAGCCTTGCCCGACTGGTCGGTGATCGGGCCCCGGAACACGTCGAACGTCCCGGCCTTGACTCGCCGTCTTCGCCGTCGATCTTCGCCTTCGCTCGGCCGCCGAGACCGACGCCCGAACGGCGCGATCGTGGTGAATCCGTCCTTGACCGAGCCGTAGTAGAAGTCGGACTTCCACGTGCCGTTCACGACGGCCTGGACCTGCTTCAGGTAGTACGGGCCCCAGTTGTAGACGCAGCGCCGTCAGCCAGGTCTTGGGGCCGAACCTGATGGCTTCGAGTCGTAGCCGACCCACTGCACCTTGGCCCCTCGGCGACCTGGCCGGTCGCCGGGCTGTCGACGTTCTGGCCGAGCACGTCCGCGCCCGCCGACGCGAGGCTCTGCGCGGCCTTCTTCTCCTTGTCCGGCGTCGAACCACGAGTTCGTCCAGACGACCTTGACCGTCGCGCTCGGGTTGATCGGCCTGCACGCCGAGCGCGAACGCGTTGATGTCGCGGATGACCTCGGGGATCGCGAAGGCGCGACGTAGCCGATCTGGCCGGACTTGGTCGCGGCTCCGGCGGCCATCCCGCGAGGTAGATCGATGTCCTCGCCGGCGCCGTAGTACTCGCCGAGGTTGGGCGCGAGCTTGGTGCCCGTCGCCTGCTCGAACTTGACGTCCGGATACTTCTTGGCTTCGGCCGACCATCGCGTCCTGGTAGCCGAAGGAGGTCGCGAAGATGATCTTGTTGCCGTCGCGGACGAGGTCCTCGATCACCTGGGCGGCCTGCGGGCCCTCGGGCACGTTCTCCTTGTAGGTGGTCTGCGACCTTGGAGCCGAGCTTCGACGCCGACGTACTTGCGGCCCTCGTCGTGCGACTGGCTCCAGCCGGCGTCGTTCTTCGGCCCGACGTAGATCCACGCCGCCTTGATCGGAGCGGACGAGGCCGCCGACGAGGAGGCGGCGGTGCTCGCGCCGGTCGCCTCGGTGGTGGCCGCCGAGCCGGTGTCGATCGAGCTCGAGCTCCCGGCCGCCGCGGTCGATGAGCTGGACGTCGACGTCGAGCCGCACGCGGCGCCGAGGACCCCGAGGCCCACCGCGACCGCGACGCCGAAGGCGGTGCTGGATCTTCGCTTCACGTGTCTCTCCTCCTCCGAATGCCTGGTCGCCGACCTGCCGCGTCCGCTTCTCGACGCCCGCGGTGGCCCGCATCTCCATCCCACCTGCCGCGCTCTTCCTCGGCCCGCCTCCAGTGTAGGCACAGCACCCCGGCGCCGAGAGGCGCGAATGCCGACGGGTTTCCCTGCCGTCGCCGTCCGCCGCCGTCCCTCGCCGACCGCGAGGCCGGCCGGCTCAGGCCCGGAGCTCCTGCTCCAGCCCGTCGAGCTCGCGCTCGAACTCGCGGTCCGCATCGTTCGCTTCTCGTCGTCGCTCAGCCAGGAGCCGTCGACGGAGGTCAGGCAGAGCTCGCGGATCCGCGCCGTGTCCCACTCGGCCGCCGTCGCCATCTTCGACGAACTCCGTGCCGATGTCCGTGTGGAACATCGTCGGGTCGTCGGAGTTGATCATCACCCGCAGCCCCTCGGCGACCATCTGGCGGATCGGGTGCTGGCTGTAGTCGTCCGTGAAGTAGCAGACCGCCGTCGCCGTCGGGCACGTCGTGAAGTACGATGCCGTCGTCGCGGCAGCGCTGCAGCACCGCCTGGTCGCCGAGGATGTAGTAGCCGTGGTCGATCCGCTCGCAGCCGAGGACGTCGAGGCACGTCGTGATGTTCCGCGGCCGGCGCCTCCTCGCAGGCGTGCGCCGTCAGCCGCAGCCCGCCCTCGCCGGCGATCCGGTACGCCTCGGTGAACTTCTCCGGCGGATCGGGCGCCTCGGCGGCGTCCATGCCGAGCCCGATCAGCTCGTCGCGCCGGTGCGCGAGGACGTCGCGCGACCATGTCCTCGGCGACCTGCGTCGTGTCCTGCCGGAACACGTCGGCGATCAGCCGGCAGCGGACCCCGAGCTCCTGCTCGGCCCGGTGGATCCCGTCGATGAGGCCGTCCACGACGGTGGCGTAGGGCACGCCGCGCGACGTGTGCAGCGTCGGGTTGAAGAACATCTCCCGGTACTTGAGGTTGCCCAGGGCGACGCCGTCCTCGATCGACTCGATAGGCCACCCGGGCGAAGTCCTCGCGGTCGATCAGCGTGGACGAGACCATCGCGAAGATCTTCAGGAACTCGTAGATCGAGTCGTAGTCGTAGAGCCGGCTCGGGTCGTCGCTCGGGAGCGCCACGCCGTGCTTGCGGGCGAGGTCGGCGAACGTCTGCGGCCGGACGGTCCCCTCGAAGTGGCAGTGGAGCTCGACCTTCGGCACCCGGCGCAGGTACTCCTCGTACGTCAGGGCCATGCTGCTCCTCCCCCCGTGAGCGAGCCTCCGGCCCCCGGGATGGCGGGGAAGACGGCTCGGCCGGGCGACCGCCCGGCCGGGCGAGTCTATCCGCCGCTCGCGAGGAGCGTCAAGGCGCCCACGGGTCCACCGCCGCCGAGGCGACTCTGCCGCCTCACCTCGAGCCGACGATCGGCGATCCAGAGTGGCCGTTGACGCAGGAACACGGCCGCGCGATGCTATCGGCGGGAACCGATCTGCACGATGCGACTTGGGGGGTCATGACTCGACCGGGAGCAGTGCTGCCTGCGACGGAGGTCCGGATCCTGCACTCTGCGGGCACCGGCAGCGACTACCAGATCTCGGTCGCGTTGCCCTACCACTACGACGAACGAGCCGACCGAGTCTGGCCGGTCATCTACGTCCTGGACGCCAACCTCTACTTCGGGCTGGTCGTGGACATGGTGCGCGCCATGAACATCCGGGTGGAGTTCTGCAACGAGCTTCCCGACGCCTTCATCGTGGGCATCGGGTATCCGGTGGAAGGATCTTTGTCGACGATCCTGCACGAGGTGATGCACCGCCGGCTGCGGGACTTCCTCCCTGAACGAGATCCAGATGCCGAGGAGTTCATCCAGCATCACTTCCCTGTCTCGACTCCGGCTCTGGCGGGACAGGCGCCGGCCTTCTGGAGATTCCTGCACCAGGAGCTGGTCCCGCTGATCGAGTCCGAATACCGGGCGGACCCCCGCGACCGTGCGCTCCTCGGGCACTCCATGGGAGGGACGTTCGCGTTCTACACACTCTTCCGGGAGCCGCACGTCTTCCGCCGGTACGTCATCGCCTCGTCCGGCGCGGACATGGCCGACGAGGCAACGTACGCACGCGACCATGACACCCTGCCGGTACGGCTCCACATCGTGATGGACGAGTCGGACTCGGACGTGGCCGACAACATCGAGAGTCTCCTGGGCCGGCTCGAGAGCCGTGAGTACGAGGGCCTCGAGCTATCTCACCAGACGATCGATTGCACCCACTGCGCCGTCGTCCCCCCGGCATTCCAGGCCGGCCTGGTCGCGGTCTTCTCCTGAACATCGAAGACGTGCGCCGCAGCGCACCGGAACGCAACCCGGCAGAGGTGGGACCGGGCAGCATCAGGACCAGTGCTCACCCGCCTGCTGCGTGGTCTTCGCCACCGCCTGGAGTGAGGTTCGAGCCCGGGGCGACGCCGAGCGGCGGAGCCTGATCGTCCGCGAGACGCCGCCGGCCTTGACGGTCAGGCGGACGGCCGCGCGCTTCGCGAGAGCGATGCGGGCCGAGCGGGCGAAGCGGAGCCGGACGGTCGCGGATCCCCTCGCCCCCACCGTGACCCTGGCGGACGCGACGACCTTCCGGCCGAGGCGCGCCTGGACCTTCACGGTGCCCGCGCGCATGCCGCGGAGCCGGATCACCAACCCGTTCCGGAGCGCCTTGCCCAGGCGCGTGGACCCCGCCGCGGCCAGGCTCGGCTTGGCCCCGCCCGGCGTCGTCGCCGTGCCGCGGTCGACCGTCTCGCAGTCGGAGGACACGATGTCGGACGCGTCGGCGACCACGCGGTCGGTCCCGGCGCCGCAGGTGATCGAGTCGACCTCCCCGTCGCGCGCCTGGACGACGTCGTTGCCGTACGGGAACTTGCACCAGAGGGGGCCGCAGTCGCCGCCCGCGAGGTCGGCGGAGATCGCGTCGCGGCCGGGTCCGCCGACGATCACGTCGTCGCCGTAGCCGCCGTCGAGCGTGTCGGCGCCCGGGCCGCCGTCGAGCTGGTCGGGGCCGTCGCCGCCCTGCAGGACGTCGTCGCCGCCGAGGCCGTCCAGCTCGCTCGCGGCTCCGACCTGGTGCAGGCGGATCGTCTCGGGGCCGTCGGTGCCGACGAAGCGGCCGCCGACGTTCAGGTCGACCCGCTCGACGCCGTGCACGTCGTCGCCCTCCCCGGGGCGCCCGTCGTCGGCGCCTCCGCCGAGCGTCAGGAGCACCGGCGGGTGGTCGCTCGTGAAGCGGCTCGTGTAGTCCAGGTCGAGCGTGTCGATTCCCGGGCCGCCGTCGACCACGTCCGCCGCGGGAGCCTCCATCCCGTCCGGATGCAGGTGATCGTCGCCGGCGCCGCCGTCGAGATGGTCGGCGCCGCCCATGCCCGAGAGCTCGTCGGCGCCGTCCCCTCCGAGGAGCGTGTCCGCGCCGTCGCCGGCCTCGATCGTGTCGTCGCCGGGCCCGCCGTCGAGCGTGTCGGGGTTGGGGCTTCCCGTGAGCAGGTCCGCCCCGTCGCCGCCGGCGATCGTCACGGGCGCGGTCGCCGTGTCCGAGACGCGGCCGATGTCGTCGCGGTCGCCGAGGTCGACGCGGACGGCCGGGGCCGCGGGGCAGGTCACGACCTCGGGACCGAACAGGTCGTCCGGCGAGCAGCCGGAGGGCCAGATCGTCATCGGATCGCCGCTGGTGTAGAACTGCACGGTCGGCGGATCGATGCTCTGGACGTCCACGTGGCTGACGGTCCCGGGCGCGGCGACGTAGACGAGGGTGCCGTCGGGAGCGCGCGTGAGGGTCGCCGCCGGCGCCGCTCCCGGCGCGAGCGCGCCGATCCCCGGGGCCGTCAGGCAGGCGATGGTCAGGGCCCGCGCGAATACGCGGGTGCGGGGTCTGGTCGTCACGGAGTCGTTCTCCCTCGGTTCTGGATCGGGCGCCGCCGGTCGGCGCCCGACGGGACTGTGGCGGAGATCGCCGCGCCTGTCTCCTCGGGTCGGTTAGTGCCCCGGCGGTCCCGGACCGGCGTCGGCCGACCCGCGCGCTTCAGCCTGCCGGCGCGCCGGCACGTCCCGCGTCGGCTCGCTCGCTCCGACGCGCCTCGGCCGCCCGCCGGAGCACCGAGGCAATCCGCTCGTCATCGGCGATCTCCGCGAGGGTGCGCGAGGAGCGCCGCCGCCAGTTCGGATACTCCGTCGACGTCCCCGGCACGTTGAACGGCTCGGCGACGCCCAGCAGGTCGTCGAGGGCGGCGAGCACGATCGCCGCGGGGGAGGACGCGAGCCGCACGAGGAGGGCGTCGGCGATCGCCCGCGGATCGTCCTCCTCGAGGCCGCGGAAGCCCCGGTCGCCGAGGAACGCCGTCAGGGCCGAACGGAGCCGCTGCCGGCCCGCGCGCTCGGCGTCCGCGTCGGCGTCCGAGCTGATCCCGAGCCGTCGCCGGAGCTCGATGTCGCCGCTCTCCAGGAAGCCCCGGAGGGTGGGCGTGTCGTGCGTGTCCAGGGTCGCCAGGGTGTTCGCCGGCGGCTGCGCGAGCACCTCCTCGTCGTCGCGGAACGAGAAGAGGGCCACGAACGAGCGGGCGAGCGCGTGCTCGTCCATCATCTCGTGGACCCCGTCGGGCACGTTCCCCAGGTCCTCGCCCACGAGGAGCGCGCCCGCCCGATGGGACTCGACGACGAGGAGCGCGTAGAGCTCGTCCGTGGGCACGTTGACGTAGACGCCGTGCTCGCCGCCGAGGCCTTCGGGCACCCAGAACTGGCGGTGCAGTCCGAGGATGTGGTCGATCCTGACCGCCCCCGCGTACCGCATCAGCTCGCGGTAGCACTCCCGGAGGTACAGGTAGCCCGTCTCGCGGAGGCGCTCCGGGTGCCGGGGGCGGAAGCCCCAGTCCTGGCCCTGCTTGGCGAGGGCGTCGGGCGGTGCTCCGAGCGACATGCCGTCGACGAAGAGCTCCTGCTCGCGCCACGCGTCGAACCCGTCCGGGTGGACGCCGATCGGCAGGTCGAGGTAGGTGACGAGCCCCCGCGCGGCCAGGCGCTCCCGCATGGCGGCCAGCTGGTCGGCCATGCACCACTGCACGTAGGCGTGGTAGTCGACGATCCTGGCCGGGAGGTCGACGGCGGAGAGGTCGCCGCAGCGTGCGGGCTCCGGCCACGCGTGCCAGCTGGAGCCGAGCGTCTCGACCCCGGCGCGGAAGCGGGCGTACTCGTCGACGAGCGGGTGCTCGCCGCGGTAGGCCGCGAACGCCGTCGCGCGCTCGTCGTCCATCGCCTCGAGGGCGGCCTCCAGGAGCGGCCGCTTGACCGCCATGGTCGCCGCCGGATCCGCCAGCTCCCCGGTCAGGGCGGACGCGTCGGTCGCGGCCGCGGCCTCGGCGATCGCGGGCCACTCGGGAAGGTCCGCGAGCGTCAGGTAGAGCTCGTTCCAGAAGCGGCGGGAGACCGGCTGGTAGGGGCTGACCTCGCAGTGGCCGGGCTCGGAGAAGGCGGCGTAGAGCGGCAGCGTGCCGACGATCCGGGCGCCGTGGTCGGCGATCGCCTCGCCGAGCGCGACGAGGTCGGTGATGGTGCCCGTGCCCCAGTCGTCCGGGCCGCGGAGGGCGACGAGGGGCGCCCAGACCCCGAGGAACCGCCGGCCGGGCTCCTCGTGCGCGCGACGGGGCGAAGAGATGACGAGGATTCGCTCCCATCGGGCGCGTTCCGCCGGCCCGTCGTCCGAGACGAGCCGGCGCTCGAACCAGTAGCAGCCCGGAGCGAGCTCGGAGACGGGGGCCTCGATGCCGCCGCCGCCGACCCCGGGACCGTCCCAGAGGATCGCCATCGTGCGGGTCGTCGAGCCCTCGGTGAGGGTGCCCCGCTCGTCCACGAGCCGCCAGTCGACCCGATCCCAGTGCCCCAGATGGGCGATCGGGCCCGTCCAGGCACCGTCCCAGAGGACGATCACGCGAGCCCGAGGCGGCGTCGTCCACGGATCGCGTCGCTCCTCGTACCCCGGATCGAGGACGGCGAGGACGGCCTCGAGGGACGCGTCGGACGCCTCGTGCCACGTGCCGCCGATGCCCTGGTAGGAGAGCTCGACGCCTCGGCTCCGTGCGGCCTCGCGGAGCTCCTCACCCGTCACGACAGGAGCGCGCGCACGCCGAGCACCGGGATCGGCAGCCAGTCGGGGCGGTTCGCGAGCTCGTAGGTGACCTCGTAGAGCGCCTTCTCGAGCAGGAAGACGTCGATCAGCCGGCCGAGCTCCTCCTCGGACTCCGGCAGGAACACCTGGTCGCCGCACGCCTCCAGGTAGGACGCGAGGAAGGTCGCGGCCGACCCGTCGTACCAAGTCGCGGTCGCCCGCTCGGCGGGTGAGCCGTGCTCGAACTGGTCGCCGCCGCCCACGTGATCGAAGTACGCCGTGTAGGCGGCGTAGTGGAAGGAGCGCAGCATCCCCGCGACGTCGGCCATCGCCAGGCGCTTGATCCGCCGCTCGCCGATCGGCCGCGCCGGCTCCCCCTCGAAGTCGACGACGACGAAGTCCTTGCCGGTCCAGAGCACCTGGCCGAGGTGGTAGTCCGAGTGGACGCGCATCGCGGTAGGCGGACACCGGGTGCACGCGCAGCAGCTCGAGAGACGGCGAGCGCATCGGCCTCGGCGTCGAGGATGCGCTGCGCCGCCGGCGCGGTAGGACCGGCGCAGCGCGGCGAACGTCCGCCGGGCGCGACGTGCGCATCGACTGGTAGAGCGCCCGCGGTAGAGCGCCGACAGCTCCTCGGGCGCGAGCGCGGGCTCCGTCGCGCCGGCGAGCGCCACGTGCAGCTCGCCCGTCCGCTGCCCGAGAAGCCGGACCGCTCGTAGGTAGCTGCCGAGGACGTCCTGGCGCCGCGGGGGCGTCGGCCGCGCCGGGCCGCCTCGACGACGTGGCCGCCGGGGGGAGCCAGCGGCGCGCGGCGCGCCAGCCCTCCTCGAGGCCGGCGCGCGCGGCGTCGAGCGTGTAGCCCCAGGCGTCCCCCTCGTTGGGCACGAAGTCCTGGAGCACGGCGAGCGTGGACACCTCCCGCCGGCGCCCCGTCCGCGCGCGTAGTCGATCGTGCCGAGGACGCGCGGCGTGTGGGGGAAGCGCGCCGAGCCGGTGAGGTAGGAGCCGATCTCGACGTCCGGGTTCTCGCCGGGCTCGAGCCGGCGGAAGACCTTCGCACGAACCGCGTGCCGTAGATCGTGGAGCTGTTGGACTGCTCGCCGCCGAACGTGGCGGTCGGCAGGCGGTCGTCCCGCACCGGGTCGGAGCCCAGGGTCAGGCGGGCGGTCGTCGCGCCGGTCAGCGTCCCGTGCGCCCCCTCGGCCGTCCGCCGACGGGCCATGAACGCGAGGAGGGACGAGGAGAACTCCGGATCCGCCGTCGCATCGTGCAGGAACCGCTCCCGCGTCGCCCGTCCGGAGCCGCGCGATCGTTCCCTGGGGCACCCAGCTGGGCTCGCCGACGAGGTGCCGCTCGACCCGCGGTCAGCGGCAGCACGTAGGTCTCGGGATCGCCATCCACGTACTCGAGTGCGGAGGACGACGAACGCCCCGGCCGCCTCCTCCCGCTTGCCCGCCGCGGCCGTGAGCCCGGGACGTGGCAGCCTGACCGTGTCGACGATGGAGACGCCGCGGAGCTTCTTGTCCTTCCCGGAGAACCAGCGCCGGTCCGCCATGTACGCCGGCAGCAGCCGCTCGAGCGCGACCCGGGCGCTGCCGCTGAAGACGCCCGTCCAGTCGCCGCGCACGGCGATCTCCGGCAGGTCGTCGTTGTCGTGGCTGCCCCGCCACCCGGGTCGCTGCGACTCCGGCAGGGTCGAGCGAGAACCAGTAGAAGTCGTGCGGGCCGAGCGTCAGCAGGTAGGGCAGCTCGCCGACTGCGGGGAACTCGTGCGGCCGATCAGCTCCTCGGGGACCATGCCCTCGAAGCGCCGACAGGTCGAGCTCGACGTACTGCGCGAAGCGCGAGAGGTTGGCGACGACGAGGATCCGCTCGTCCTCGTAGCGTGCGCAGGAAGGCGAGCACCTTGCGGTTCTCGCGGAGGAGGAACTCGAGCTCGCCGCGGCCGAAGGCCGGTGAACCGCTTGCGCAGCGCGATCAGCCGCTTCATCCACCACAGCAGCGAGTTCGGGTTCGCCTGCTGCGTCTCGACGTTGACCGCCGCGTAGTGGTACTCGGGGTCGATGATCACCGGCAGGATAGAGCCGCTGCGGATTCGGCCGTCGAGAAGCCGGCGTTGCGGTCGGCCGCTCCACTGCATCGGCGTGCGCACGCCGTTGCGGTCGCCCAGGTAGATGTTGTCGCCCATCCCGATCTCGTCGCCGTAGTAGACGACCGGCGTGCCCGGGCAGCGAGAAGAGCAGCGCGTTCATCAGCTCGATCGTGCGCCGGTCGTTGCCGCAGCAGCGGCGCCAGGCGCCGGCGGATGCCGAGGTTGATCCGCGCCCGCGGGTCCTCGGCGTACCGCCGGTACATGTAGTCGCGCTCCTCGTCGGTGACCATCTCGAGCGTCAGCTCGTCGTGGTTGCGCAGGAAGATCGCCCACTGGCACGTCTCGGGGATGGCCGGCGTCTGCTCGAGGATGTCGACGATCGGGAAGCGGTCCTCCTGCTGGACCGCCATGAACATGCCGCGGCATCAGCGGGAAGTGGAAGCCCATGTGGCACTCGTCGCCGCTCCCTGCCGAAGTACTCGACGGCGTCCTCCGGCCACTGGTTGGCCTCGGCGAGCAGCATGCCGGTCCGGGAACTGCTCGTCCATGTGGGCGCGGAGCTCCTTCAGGAACGGCGTGCGTCTCCGGCAGGTTCTCGCAGTTCGTGCCCTCGCGCTCGTACAGGTACGGGATCGCGTCCAGCCGCAGGCCGTCGACGCCCATGTCGAGCCAGTAGTCGAGCGACGTCGAAGATCGCCGCGTGCACCGTCGGGGTTGTCGAAGTTGAGGTCCGGCTGGTGGCGAGTAGAAGCGGTGCCAGTAGTAGGCGCCGGCGACGGGGTCCCACGTCCAGTTGGAGTGCTCGATGTCCATGAAGATGATCCGGGCGTCGCGCGTACTTGTCCGGCGTGTCGCTCCACACGTAGAAGTCGCGACGCGCGGCTGCCGGCTGGGCGCGCGGCGGGCGCGCTGGAACCACGGGTGCTGGTCCGAGGTGTGGTTGATCACCAGTTCGGTGATCACGCGCAGGCCGCGGGCGTGCGCCTCGCGCAGGAACCGCCTGAAGTCGGCCAGCGTGCCGTAGCTCGGGGTTGACGGTCCGGTAGTCGGCGATGTCGTAGCCGTCGTCGCGCAGCGGCGACGGGTAGAACGGCAGGAGCCAGATCGCCGTCGACGCCGAGGTCCTGCGAGGTAGTCGAGCTTGGAGGTCAGCCCGCGGAAGTCGCCGATGCCGTCGCCGTTCGCTGTCGCAGAACGACGCGCACGTGCAGCTGGTAGATGATCGCGTCCTTGTACCAGTCGGCGGCGGACGGCTGGCGGCCCGTCGCGGCGCGCGGCGGCGATGTCCGTGGTCGCCACGTCAGAACCCGGTCGAATTCGCGCTCGCGCTCGGGCCGCGTGATCGCGGAACACGTGGGCGGGTGAGCTCCAGGGTCGAGCGCGACGTAGTTGGACGGATCGCCGCACCAGGTGTAGTGCGCCGCCGCCGAGCAGGTCGTGCAGCGTCGTACGGCTCGCCGTCGGCGAGCCCGAGCGCCGCGAGGTCGAGGTGGACCATGCCGGCCTGCGTGCTCCAGTGTCGATGTTGACGACGACGAGGATCGACGTCGACCCGTCGGTCGCTCGGGGGCGGTCGTCTTGATGTAGACGACAGAAGCTCGTTGTCGCTGCGGTGGAAGCGCAGGCTGCGGTCGTGCTGCAGGGCGGGGTGGCTCGCGGCGCGACCTCGTTGAGCGTTCGGATCACCGGCGCCAGCGAGTCCGGCCGCGACGAGGTCCCACTGCGCAGCTGGTACTTCTCGGAGTCGAGGTACTCCTCGCTGCCGGGGACGCCGGCTGCGTGCTCGCATCAGCTCGAACGCGGGTCCGTAGATCCCGTAGTTGGCGGTCAGCGTCGCCGCCAGCACGAGGCGGGCGACGAACACCGCCGCGGCCCTGCTGCAGCTCGTCGGTGAGGATGTCGGGCGTGTTCGGCCAGAAGCCGGGCCGGAAGTGGTCGACGTGACGGGCGCGCTCGTCAGCTCCGTGCAGGTACGTCTCGAAGCTGCCACTTCGCGTAGCGCCAGGGAAGTGGGTGTACGACTGGGTGAAGCCCGAGCTTGGCGAGGCGCTACATCACCTTCGGCCGGGTGAACGCCTCGGCCAGGAAGATCACGTCGGGGTGCGTCGGCGCTGGAGCTCGGCGATGCACCACTCCCAGAACGCGAACGGCTTGGTGTGCGGGTTGTCGACCCGGAAGATCGCGCACCCCGTGGTCGATCCAGGTGCGGATCACGTCGGCGAGCGCGTCCCACAGCGCCCTGCCAGCCGGCCGTCTCGAACTCGAGCGGCTAGATGTCCTGGTAGCGCTTCGGCGGGTTCTCGGCGTACTGGATCGTGCCGTCGGGCCGGACTTGGAACCAGTCCGGGTGCTCCGTCACCCAGGGGTGGTCCGGCGCGCACTGGAACGCGATGTCCAGCGCCGACCTCGAGGCCGAGGTCGTGCGCCGCGGCGACGAGCGCGTCGAAGTCGTCGTGGGTGCCGAGCAGTCGGGTGGATCGCCAGTGTGGCCGCCCTCGGCCCGCCGCCGATGGCCCACGGGCTGCCGACGTCGCCGGGCTCGGCCGTCGCCGAGTTGTTCGCGGCCCTTGCGGTGAGCGGATGCCGATCGGGTGGATCGGCGGGCAGGTAGACGATGTCGAAGCCGAGATAGGCGACGTAGGGGAGCCGGTCGATCGCCGCCCGCAGGGTGCCCTGATCGCCGGAGCCGGGCGGACTGCCGTCCGGGCCGGTCGCGCGTGAGCGCGGGAAGAACTCGTACCAGGAGGAGAAGCGCGCGCGCGTCCGATCGACGTCCACCGGGAGCGGCGCCGGCAACGTCGATTCGTCGGAGCGGTCCGGGTAGCGCAGGGGCAGCACGCCCGGGCCGGCGGGGTCGAGGACGAGGGCGGCGGCCTCCGGCGCGGCGGCCTCGAGCGCCTCGGCCAGCGCCTCGAGCGCGGAGCGCTCGCCGGCGGGCGCGCGACCGGCGGCGGCGGCGACGAGCCGGCCTCCGCCGCGGAGGTCGATCGCGACGTCCTGGCCGGCCTCGACGCGCTTGGCCAGGTCGCTCCGCCAGGTGTCGTAGTGGTCGACGTAGCCGGACACGGTGTACTCCCAGCGGCCGACCGCGTCGGGCTCGAAGGCGGCGGCGAAGCGGTCGGAGCCGAGCGGCTCCATCGTCAGCTCGCGCCATGTCGCCTCGCCGGCCCGGCGGAAGCCGAGGATCGCGGCGACATGGTCATGCCCGTCGCAGAAGACGTCGGCCTCGACGCGGCAGCGCTCGCCGAGGGAGAGCTTGGCGGCGAACCTGCCGCCGTCGACCGTGGGAGCGGGGCGCTCGATCACGACCCGCCTGCGGCCGTTCCCCATGTCCCTCTCCGCGTCTCGTCCGGTCATCGTCATCCTCGTGGTCGCGCGGAGCATAGAGGTCGCTGCGGGGTGCGACGCCGCCTCGCTCGTGGCCGCTCGCCGGGCCGCGTTGCGCCCGGGTTCAGGGCCGGTTGCGGGAGCCGGCGAGTCGCTCGGTGCGTTCCTCCTTCGATTAGGGTTCGACGGGAGGAGGGCAGCCGTCCGGCTGCCCGTCACGAGAACGAGATCGACGAGGGCGACGACTCGATGGCGAAGACACCGCGCAGACCGAACCAGAAGCCGCCCGAGGTCGCCGGCGCCCGGCGCGCGGCGGCCGCGCGTCAGGGGACGAGCGTGGGGACGTCCGGCCGGGCAGGAGGATCGGCCGCCCGTGGCGGATCGGAGCGCAACCGCTACCTGCTCTACGGCGGGATCGGCGTCGTCATCCTCGTGATCGCGATCGTCGCCGCGGCCCAGGCGTTCTCCGGGAGCGGCAAGAAGGACGTCTCGAAGATCGGGACGACCGCGGCCGGCTCGACCGCGACGCCGACCTCCGGGACCGACGCCGGCGCCGCCGTCGTCGCGGGCAAGGCGACGGTCGACGGCCTGATCGGCGGCATCGCGCAGTCGGGCAACACGCTGGGCCAGGCCTCCGCCCCGGTGACGGTGATCGAGTACGTGGACCTCCTCTGTCCGGTCTGCGCCGACTACAGCCAGAACGGCTTCAACGACATCGTCACGAAGTACGTCAAGCAGGACAAGGTGAAGATCCAGTTCGAGTACTACCCGGTGATCTACCTGAACAACAAGAACCCCTCCGACGAGGTCGCGGTCGGCGCGTTCGAGGCCGCCAAGAAGCAGAACAAGCTCTTCGACTTCGCCCTCCTCTGGTACCGGAACCAGGGCGACGAGGCCGACGACTACGCCGACCCCGGCTACGTCGATGCGATCGCCCAGGCCGCGGGCCTCGACCTCACCCGGTTCGACGCCGACCGCAAGTCGGTCAGCGGGAAGTCGTACATCGCGACGGCGGCATCCGCCGGTCAGAAGATCGGCATCAACGGGACGCCCACGGCCGTCCTGGTCGACAAGGCCGGCAAGCACTCGAGCCCGCTCGCGGTGAGCGGCCTCGAAAGCGCGATCGACACGGCGCTCAAGAGCTAGCCGGTGAGCGAGCGCGTCCATCGCGCGATCTCCCTCGCCTGCGCGCTCGTCGCCCTCGGGATCGGCATCTACCTCTCCTACCTGCACTGGAAGGGCGAGGTCGTCCCGTGCGCCCTGAACCACGGCTGCGAGACGGTCGCGCAGTCGAAGTACGCCGCGATCGGCGGGATCCGGGTGTCCACGCTGGGGGCGATCGGCTCGCTCGTCATGCTCGGCCTGGCGATCCCCAGCCGGCCGGACGTCCGTACGATCGGCCTGCTCGTAGCGGTCGGAGGCGCGCTCTTCTCGATCTACCTGACGGTCCTCGAGCTGACGGTGATCGACGCGATCTGCCAGTGGTGCGTCGGCTCCTGCGTGATGTGGGTCCTGCTCGCGATCAACGAGAGCGTCCGCTACCGCCGCCTCCAGGCGGCGGGCCCCGTCTGAGCGGGCCCCGCGCCTGGCCGACCGCCCCGAACGGGTGGTCCGACCGTTCGGGCGACAGGGACGCCTCCGGTCGTCTACGTTCCCGGAGTCGGGGCCCGCGAGCACGTCGAGGCGGGCCGAGGTTCGAACCGGGAGGCAGGACATGGGGGGGACCGCGCAGACCGCGCGTTCCGGAGCCGCGAGGGTGCGCACCGGCGCGCTCGCGGCGGTGGCGGCGCTCGTCGCCGCCTCGGGAGCCCAGGCGGCGTTCGCCGCGCTGGGCCCCCTCGGCCTGTCGGGGCTGAACGTGATCGCGACGTCGCCGACGGCGGCGTCGTCGAGCGACGCCCGGACGGATCCGGCGCTCCTGAAGCTGACGACCGCCGCGCCGGTGGCCGTGATGATCAAGCTGCACTACGCGTCGACCGCCTCGTACCGCGGCGGCGTCGCGGGCCTCCGGGCGACGAGTCCGGCCGTGACGGGGCGGCGTCTGTCCCTGACCGCTCGCGCGGTGCGCCGTTACGGGCGCTACCAGCGGCGGGTGGAGGGGTCGACGGTGGCGGCGCTCCGCCAGATCCCCGGCTTCCGGCTCGGCCGGAGCCTCCGCGTCGTCTACGGCGGCATCTCGGCCCGCGTGCCCGGAAACGAGATCGCAGACGTCCTCAAGACGCCGGGGGTGGTGGCCGTCCAGCGCGACTCGATCCGGTACGCGACGAGCGACGCGTCCAACACGTTCATCGGCTCCCCTGTCCTCTGGGCGCAGCTGCACTCCGATCCGTCGAACGCGGGCGAGGGGATCCTCTTCGGCGACATCGACACGGGCGTGTGGCCTGAGAACCCGATGCTGGCCGACCAGGGCAACCTGCCGGCGCCGCCGCCGAAGCTCGACGGGACGCCGCGGGTCTGCGACTTCGGTCCCGATCCGACGTCCACGTCGACGAAGCCGTTCGCCTGCAACCACAAGGTGATCTCCGGGCAGGCCTTCCTCGATACCTACAACCTCCTCGTGGGGGACGCGACCTACCGGAGCGCCCGCGACTCGGAGGGGCACGGCACGCACACGACGACGACGGCCGCCGGCGACCACGTCGACCACGCCGACCTCTTCGGCGTCGATCGCGGCCCCGTCGGCGGCATCGCCCCGGGCGCGTGGGTCGCGTCCTACAAGGTGCTCGGATCGAGCGGTGGCTTCACGTCCGACATCGACGCCGGCATCCAGCAGGCGATCCTCGACGGCGTCGACGTGATCAACTACTCGATCGGCGGCGGCGGCGGCGAGAACCCGTACACCGATCCGACCGATCTCGCCTTCCTCGACGCCTACGCCGCCGGCGTCTTCGTCTCGGCCTCGGCCGGCAACGACGGACCGGCGCCCGCCACGGCCGGCAACCTGGCGCCGTGGATCACGACCGTCGGCGCCTCCACGCTCAACCGCTCCTTCGGCTCGACGATCACGGTCACCGCCGGCGACGCGTCCGTGTTGGCCTCGGGCGTCTCGGTCGGGCTCGGACTCGCCGTGCCCACCCCGATCGTCCTGGCCGGCGCCACCGCCCCCTACGACGATCCCTACTGCACCACGGAGGCCCTCGCCGGGACGTTCGCCGGCAAGGTCGTGATCTGCCTGCGGGGCGGCCCGGGCGCGGTCGGCCGGATCCAGAAAGGGTTCAACGTCCTCCAGGGCGGGGCGGTGGGCATGGTCCTCGTCAACCCCGTCGCCGAGGACGTCGAGACGGACAACCACTTCCTGCCGACCATCCACCTGGACAAGGCGGCGGGTGACAGGGTCATCGCCTTCGTGACCGCGCACCCGGACGCCGTCACCACCTTCCTCCAGGGCGTCGAGCGGCCCGCCCAGGGCGACGTCATGGCCGCCTTCTCCTCCCGCGGGCCGGGCGGGCTCTTCCTCAAGCCCGACCTGACCGCCCCGGGCGTCCAGATCCTCGCCGGCAACACGCCCCTGCCGGACAACGTCGACAGCGGCGCGCCCGGCCAGTTCTTCCAGGCGATCGCCGGGACCTCGATGGCGGCGCCGCACGTGGCCGGCGGCGCCATCCTCGTCGCCGCGCTGCATCCCGACTGGGGCCCGGGCCAGATCAAGTCGGCGCTGATGACGACGGCCACGACGGACGTCGTCAAGGAGGACACGACGACGCCCGCCGATCCGTTCGACGACGGCGCCGGTCGGATCGACCTGACCCAGGCGGGCTCGCCCGGCCTCACCATCTCGGAGACGGCGGCCAACTACGCCGCACAGGCGACGAAGCCCGACTCGGCGGCGATCGATCTCAACGTACCGTCCTTCAACGCGCCCGTCTTCCCCGGCAGCATCACGGCCGCCCGCCGGCTGAAGAGCGTCAAGAACTACCCGCAGCGGTTCTCGATCACGACGACGGCACCGTCGGGCGCGCGGATCCTCGTCACGCCGAGCCGCTTCGTCGTGCCGGCGTACGGCTCCCGGACGATCTGGATCCACATCACCGCGCACGCGATCCCGGAGGGGCAGTACTTCGGCTCCGTCGAGATCAGGCCCGACGCGCTCACGCCCGGCCCGGCGCTCCACCTGCCGGTGGCCTTCTACAAGACGCAGGGAGAGACGGCCGTCGCGCAGACGTGCTCGCCGCTCGTCGTCCGCATCTTCACGGGCCCGAACGCGACGACCTGCACCGTGCACGTCGAGAACACCGGGCTCGAGCCCACGACGGCGACCGCGACGACCGACCTCGGATCGAAGCTGAAGGTCCGGGCCACGGGGGGCGGAGCCACGGCGATCGCCTGGAACACCGCGCAGTGGACGGGTTCGCTCGCTCCGCGGCAGGACGCAGCGCCGGGCATCGCCCCGACGAGCGGGGACGGTGACCCGGGGTACAACGATCTGACGGCGGCGCCGTTCAACATCGCGCCGACGCCGGTCGGCGACGAGGACCTGATCACGCTGACGACGCCCTCGTTCGTCTACGCCGGCCGGACGTACACGACGCTGAGCGTCACCTCGGACGGATACGCGGTCGCCGGAGGCGCCAACTCGGCGCAGTTCATCCCGCAGCACCTGCCCGATCCGTCGCCCCCGAACAACGTGCTCGCGCCGTTCTGGACGGATCTCACGGGCGACGGCGCGCCGGGCATCACGAACGCCATCCTCACGGACGGCACGAACGACTGGCTCGTCGTCCAGTGGGACCTGAACACGATCAGCCCGGAGCCCGTGTCGGCACGGACGTTCCAGCTCTGGATCGGCCTCAACGGGACGGAGGACATCACCTACACGTACGACCCGGCCCGTCTGCCGGCGGCTCCCGCCGACGCCGCGGCCGGGCTGACGGTCGGCGCCGAGAACGCCCCGGGCACGGCCGGCGCCCAGCTGCCCTTCGGCACCGCCCCGACGAGCGACCTGCGGGTCGCCTCGACGCCCGGCGCTCCGGGTGGCTCCGTCGACTACACGGTCACCGGCCGCGGGATCGCGACCGGCCTCTCCGTCGTCGACACGGGCGTCGTCTCGTCGAACGTGCGCGGCAAGACGACCGTCCAGACGAACGTGACCGTGACCCGGCGCTAGGCTCGACGCGACCGGCCATGGCTGGAGGGGCCCGGCGCGCGACGCCGGGCCCCTCGAGCGCCGGGCCCTAGTGGTGCCGACCGCCCTCGACGGCCTTCTCGGCGTCGATGACGCCGTAGCCGTCGAGGGGGGTCCATCCGTGGCCCAGCCGGTTGCGGATCGCGCCGACGAACCGGCGGCCGTCGGTCCGGGTGGCGATGAAGACGAGCCCGAACGGCTCGGGGATCCGCTGCGGGATGAACGTCGCCCCGCCGAGGCTGTCGGCGCCGTTCCCCTCGCGCGCGTCGCCCGCCGCCGTGTGGGCCTCGTCGCGATCGATCCCGAACGCGAGCCCGCGACCGCGGGCCAGTCCCTTTCCTGCGAACGTCAGGATCAGGCGCCGGAACTGCCCGGGCGCCGTCTGGCCGGCGAACGACGCGCCGACGTCCGCGGGGTTCAGGCCGCCGGAGGTCGCGCCGACCGTGAACGGGAACCCGCCGTCGGAGAACGGCGTCTCGCCGCCGAACGGCCGGTCGTCGAAGACGATCCCGGGGCCGCCGAAGCCGGTCGGGTTCGCGGTCTCGCCCACGAACTCGATCGACCGCAGCGGGACCCTGCCCGAGTAGTCGACCCGGAAGAACCTGGGATCGATCATCGAGCTCGGCGGGAAGGAGTCGTCCTCGGCGCCCTGGGGCCCGGCCGCGCTGATCCTCAGCCGGTGCGCGGAGCCCGCCGCGTAGTCGGGATCGAGGTCGTGCGCGAACGTCGAGCGCTCCAGGCGCCGGCGCAGGGCCTCGGTCGAGAGCGACGTCCCGCCGCCCTCGCGCTGAAGCACGAGGGCGGCGATCGCCGCGGCGTGCGGGGCCGACGCGCTGGTCCCGAAGAAGTTCGGGAACGTGTCGGGGTCGCGCACGGTGTCGGCGACGAAGAACGTCGTGTTCCCACCGTCGGTGGCCGAGACGGAGGGCACCCGCCGGATCGACGGCGACGGATAGCGGTCGCCCGCGGAGTCGAACATGATCGGCAGGTCGCCGCCCGGCGAGGTGAAGTACTCCGGCAGGTAGGGCTTGAACGGGTCGTAGGCTCCGACGCCGATCGCCGACCTCGCGGTGACGTGACCGACGGCGGCCGGCGCCAGCGGATCGCTGTACTCGGTGAAGCCCATGTCGTCGAAGAGGACGTTCCGCAGCCTCGTCGCGCCGAACGGGCCCGTGCCCGCCCGCGCGATCACCAGCTGGACGTCGCCGGGGCCGCCCAGGCCGGCGATCTCCGACGGGCGGCCGGAGAGCGGGTTGGTGTCGGCGACGGCGCCCAGGTAGGTGCCGTCCGTGTCGAACAGCAGCACGTTGAAGTCCGTGGTGACCCGGCTCGGGGAGAGGACCTCGGCGACCGTGAGCGTGAAGTCGCCGACGTCGCCGTCGAAGCCGGTGACCACGAGGGTGTACGTCCCCGCCTCGGTGACCGTGAAGGCCAGCTGCTCGGGGCTCGACCCGGTGTCGACCTGCTGCACGAGGTTGCCGCTCGGATCCACGAGGCCGAGGATCAGGTCCGTCGTGCCGGACGGGATGGCGTCGACCTTCACCTGGTAGATCCGTCCGACCTGGCTCGTCGTCGTGGTGAACGGGACGTCCGCCTCCGGCGCCGCCGCGGTGATCTCGCCCGTGGTCGAGAGGATCGGAGGGGCGAGCTTGGCCCCGTTCAGGTCGACCGGATCGTCCCACTGGAGGTCGAAGAGCCCGCCGCCCGGGCCGACGTGCATGGTCTGGGCGATGTCGGTGCCCTGGCCAGGGTCCATGTCCTGGACGCCGCCGTCGTAGAGGGCCGGGTCGACACCGCTGAAGTCGAGGCCGGCGGCCGCGGCGTACCGCTCGGGGTCGACGAGCCGGACGGGCGCGTCCCAGCTCTGCGCGTCGCCCTCGTTGCCGGCGGAGCTGAAGTAGTGCGCGCCCTTCGCGGAGACGTCGTCGATCGCGTCGCTCAGCACGGAGTCGCTGAAGAACGGCTCGTCGAAGAAGATCGCGTCGTCGACCAGGACGTCCGCTCCGCACCGCCCCTTCTTGTCGGCGAGGGCGCGGACGTTCTCGGCGAAGGCCACGAGACCAGGGCCGGCCGTGGCGAAGCAGAGCTTCGACTTCGGCGCGACGTCGTGGACGAGCTGCAGCATCGCCCGGCCCTCGTCGAAGGCGAAGCCGGAGGTGTCGTCCGTCAGGACCACGACCGGCTGGGCGTTGACCGGGTTGCCGGGGCCGGGCAGGTCGCCGGTCCTGACGTCGTCGGCGGCGTGGATCGTCAGCGGGTCGCCGAAGAGGGTCGTCTGCGCGCCGTCGAAGGAGTCGGAGAGCGCCGCGACGGTGATGCCCTCGCCGTTGGCGCTCGACGGCAGCCGATCGACGCGCTCGAAGGCGACGCCCTGGGAGGTGACGGACCCGGTGCGGAGCTCCGGCTTGAGGCTCTGCGCGAGGGTGCCGGCGCCCTCCAGCCCGGCCAGGGTGCGGACCCGGTCGAGCGCGATGTACCCCTCGATCGTCCCGCCGGCGGCGTCGACGGCCGTGACCCTCAGCCCCACCGCCTCGGCGGCCCTGCGCAGGCCGGCGACGGCGACGCCCTCTCGCGCGGTGAGGTCCACGAGCACCCGCCCGTCGGCGTCCCGGATCGCCAGCCGGTTCGGGTCGAGATGGACGCCCCGGGCGCGCAGGGGGGAGGGGACGGTGTCGAGCAGGCGGCCGAGGCCGTTGCCGAGCGCCGCGTCCGGCCCCGTCTGCGCCGCCGCCGCCGGCGGTAGGCCGAGTGCGACCGCCCCGAACGCCGCGATCGCCCAGCGCGTGCCCTTCATGGTTTCCCCCCGTCCTTGGCTTCCCGCGAACCCCGCATCGTCTGCCACCGACGGACCTTCGTCAAGGGGGCGTCCCTCCATCGTGGGACGTCGCGGACCGCCGGCCTGTCGGGGCGGAAATGCCCCCGGAACGGACGTCCCCCGGACGCCCGCTCCGGTCGCCCGAAGGCGCGGCGATCGTCCGGCGGGCGGGGACGTCACACTGACCGCATCACCGGGGTCGTCATCCTCGCCGCCGGCGCGCTCCTTTCGGCCGGCATCCTCGCCTCCCTGCTGGCCGGGCGCCTGCGGGTGCCGAGCCTCCTCGTCCTACTCGCGGTCGGGATGGCGATCGGCTCCGACGGGCTCGGTTGGATCGCGTTCTCCGACTACGAGCTGGCGCGGGACATCGGGATCGTCGCCCTCGCCCTGATCCTGTTCGAGGGCGGCCTCGCCTCCGGCTGGGGCGAGATCCGGCCGGTGCTCCTGCCGTCGATCGGCCTCGCGACTGTCGGCACGTTCGTCTCGGCGATGACCGTGGGCCTGCTCGCCCGCTGGATCCTCGACCTGCCGACGCTGGACGCGCTCCTCCTCGGCTCGATCGTCGCGGCCACGGACGGCGCCGCCGTGTTCGCCATCCTCCGGGGGTCGTCCCTTCCGCGCCGCCTGGCCCGCACGCTGGAGGGCGAGGCGGGCATGAACGACCCCGTCGCGATCCTCCTCGTCCTCGGCTTCGTCGAGTGGATCCGGCACCCCGACTACGGGATCGTCGACTTCGCCGGCCTCTTCGTCTCGGAGATCGCGATCGGGGCCGCCGTCGGGTTGGCCGTCGGAGTGGCGGCGCGTCGCGCGCTCGCCCGCGTCGAGCTCCCGTCAGCCGGCCTCGTCCCCGTCGCCTCGATGGCGGCGGCCGCGCTCTCCTTCGGCGGCGCCCAGGCCCTGCACGGCTCCGGGTTCCTCGCCGTCTTCCTGACCGGCCTGATGCTCGCCTCGACGCCGGTCGCCGACCGCCGGCTGATGGAGACGTTCCACCAGGGGCTCGCCTGGGTTGGTCAGCTCGTCCTCTTCCTCA
The DNA here is from genome assembly GCA_963800515.1 of uncultured Thermoleophilia bacterium. Taxonomy (GTDB): domain Bacteria; phylum Actinomycetota; class Thermoleophilia; order Gaiellales; family F1-60-MAGs149; genus CAWDBC01. The sequence continues at coordinate 12,312 of CAWDBC010000010.1, read as the reverse complement.
TGCTGGGCCTCCTCGTCTTCCCGTCGGAGCTCCCCGGCGTGGCGTTCCGGGGCCTCCTCGTCGCGCTCTTCCTGACGCTCATCGCCCGCCCGCTCGGGACCCTCGTCGGCACGCTGGGCGCCCGCTTCTCTCTGCCGGAGCTGACGGTCCTCTCGTGGTCGGGGCTGCGCGGCGGCGCGCCCGTCGTCCTCGCGACCTTCCCGGTCATCGATCGCCTTCCGCACAGCATCGAGTTCTTCAACATCGTCTTCTTCGCCGTCGTCGTCTCCGCCGTCGCCCAGGGCACGACGGTCGAGGCGCTCGCCCGGCGGCTCGGCGTGACCTCCGACGAGGCGGCGCTCCCCGAGCCCCTGATCGATCCCGGCACGCTCGACCGCCTCGGCGCCGAGGCGGTCGAGTACCTGGTCCGTCCGACGGACCCGATCGTCGGCCTGGCGGTCCGCGACCTCGGGATGCCGGCGGACGCGCTCGTCAACATCATCGCCCGCGGCGACCAGGCGCTGCCGCCGCGCGGCGACACGATCATCGAATCCGGCGACCGGCTGCTCGTCCTCGTCCGCCACGAGGCGGCCGTGGCGTTCCGGGCCCTGATCCACCGCTGGCGCACCGACTTCGAGCCGGTCGCGCCCCAGCCGGCGGTCGGCGCACGCGTCGGCCTGGTCGGCGCCGAGACGGTGGAGGTCGCGGTGCGGGCCGCCGACCCGATCGTCGGCCTCCCCGTCCGCTCGCTCGGGATGCCGGGCGACGCCCTCCTCGAGCTGATCGTCCGCGGCGGGAGGACGATCCCGCCACGCGGCTCCACCCGCGTCGAGGCGGGCGACACGCTCCTCGTGCTCGTGCCGCACGGGACCGTCGAGGCCTTCCGCGGCCTCGTCCGCCGCTGGCGCTCCGACTACGTGCCCGAGCCCGAGGACCGCTACGACGTCCGCGGGCTGCCGGAGGACGTGACGGGCGCCGACATCGTCGTCTACGACGTGGCCGACGGGGATCGGATCGCGGGCCGGAGCGTCGCCGACCTCGGCCTGCCGGAGGACGCCCTCCTCCACCTCGTGGTCCGCGACGCGGAGGCGATCCCGCCCCGCGGCGGGACCCGGATCGCGGCAGGCGACCGCCTCTACGTGCTCGTCCGCCACGAGGCGGCCGAGCGCTTCCGCGCGGTCGCGGCGACCTGGAAGGCCGTGGAACGCGTGCCGCCCCCTCCGCCGTGATGGAGACGGCGACGGGTCAGCGCTTCGCCGGCGCGGCTCAGGACGACGGGGGCAGCGCCGCCGCCAGGAGCTCCATCGGGTGGCGGAGCTCGACGCTCGCGTCCTCGAGGAACGCCGCGATCTGGATCAGGCAGCCGGGGTTCGCCGCGGCGAGCACCCGCGCCCCGGTGGCCCGCACGTCCTCGGCCTTCCGCCGGCCGAGGGCGTCGGCCGCCTCCGGCTCGAACAGGTTGTAGACGCCCGCCGACCCGCAGCAGGTCCCGTTCCTCGGCACCTCGACCACCGTCGTGCCGGGGATCGCCGCGAGGAGCGCGCGGGGCTCGGCACGGACGCCCTGCGCGTGGGCGAGGTGGCAGGCATCGTGGTAGGCGACGGTCGGGGGGCCCGGGCGCAGCTCCACCTGGGGGCCGCCGAGCTCCACGAGCAGCTCGTGGACGTCGCGCACCCGTGCGGAGAACGCCGCGGCTCGCTCCGCCCACGCCGTGTCGTCGGCGAGGAGCTCGCCGTACTCCTTGAGGGTCGAGCCGCAGCCGGCCGCGTTGATCACGATCCGGTCGGCGTCGATCCGCTCCAGGCGCTCGATCAGCTCCCGGGCCCGGGCGAGCGACTGGCGGCGCCGGCCGGCATGGAGCTCCAGCGCGCCGCAGCAGCCCTGGCGCGGCGTCGCGACGACGTCGCAGCCCCAGGCGGCGAGCACCCGGGCGCTGTCGGCGTTGACGTGGGAGAAGAACGCGTCCTGGACGCAGCCGGTGACGAGGGCGACGCGGAGGCGGCGCTCGCCGCGGGCCGGGGTGTAGAGCGCCGGGCGGCGGGGGCGGAGCGGCGGGGCCGGCGGCGCGAGGCGGTCGAGCCGGCCGAGGCGCGGTGCGACCCGGTCGACGAGGCGGGCCGCGCGGATCCGCTCCGCCGCGCCCGATCGCTCGTAGAGGCGGAGCGGGATCGCCGCGGCCCGGAGGAGCCGGGGGTGCGGCAGCAGCGCGAACGCGGCCTCGCGGGCGAGCCGCTCGCCGAGCGGACGCTCGAAGCGGCGCTCCACCTGCTGGCGGGCGTCCTCGATCAGGCGGTCGTAGCGGACGCCGGACGGGCAGGCGGGCACGCAGGCCATGCAGCCGAGGCACGCGTCCAGATGGCTGACGGTCTCCGCCGTCAGCCCGATCTCGCCGCGCTCCGCGCGGTCCATCAGGAGGATGCGGCCGCGCGGCGAGTCCATCTCCTCGCCCCACAGCCCGTACGTCGGGCACGCCGGCAGGCAGAAGCCGCAGTGGACGCAGTCGTCGAGGAGCGCACGCGACGGCGGATGCTCGTCGTCGAAGGCGCGGACGGCGGCATCCCCGCGCGGCTCGCCCGAGGAGGCGGGCGGCGGTGGCTCCAGGAGATCGATCAGGTCCGTCACGCGACCCACCCCCCGAAACGGCCCGGCGAGAGCGTCCCCGTCGGGTCGAGCCGGCGCTTGATCGAGCCGAGGAGCGCCGCGGCGCCGGGATCGGAGCGCCCGAACACCAGCGCGTCGAGCTCGGGCGGCGCCCCCCGCAGCGTCAGGTGGCCGCCCAGGGCCTCCACCGCGGTGCGGAGCGCGGAGACGGCGCTCGGGTCGACGGGGACCCCGATGTCCGCCACGCCCGCCCCGACGGAGATCCGGGCCGGAGCGTCGCCGGGGATCGCGGCGAGCAGCGCCCGGAGGCGGCCGGTGGGAAAGCCCACGTGGGCGATGCAGCCGCCGGGCTCCGGAAGGTCGGCGGCATCGTCCGCGGGCTCGAGCGGCGTCGCCGCCTGGAGCCGGCGGACGATGGCCGCCGCGCCGGTCGCCGTCGACTCGACGACGGCGTCGATCCGGCGGTCGGGCAGGGAGGCCTCGAGCACGGCCAGCGGCAGTCGCATCGCGCGGACCGCGTCGACGAGGTCGGCGAGGCGCGAGGCGTCGGGCGCCGTCGCCGTCAGCGCCAGCCGGCGCTCCGGCAGCGGGTTCAGCTTGACGATCAGCTCGCAGATGACGGCAAGGGTGCCGAGGGAGCCGCAGAGGAGCTTCGCCAGGTCGTAGCCGGCGACGTTCTTGACGACGCGCGAGCCGGCGCGCGCGAGCGTGCCGTCGGCGAGGGCGAACTGGACGCCGAGCACGGAGTCGCGAGGCGAGCCGAAGCGATGCCGGAGGGGACCGGCGGCCGCCGTGGCGACGATCCCGCCGATGGTCTGGGCGGCGCCGCCGGGCGGGTCGAGCGGCAGGCGCTGGCCCTGGCCCGCGTCGTCGCGGAGCGCCGCCTGGAGGTCGGCGAGCCGGGTCCCGCCGCGGACGACGGCGACGAAGTCGCCGGGCGTGACGTCCACGACGCCGGCGACTCCGGTCGTGTCCAGGAGCACGTCGGCGCGCTCGGGCCGGCGCCCCAGCCGAGCTTCGTGCCGCCGCCGCGGGGGACGACGCCGAGCCCGCGGGCCGTCGCCTCGGCGAGCGTGGCGGCGACCTCCTCGGCGCTCGACGGGCGCGCGACGAGCCGAGCCGGCACGCCGGCGACGGCGTCGTCCGGACCGGCCGCCTCGACGGAGCCGACGGCGGCGCGGAAGTCGCTGAGGTCGGCGCCCGCGATCGCCATCGGTCAGACCCGCGCCGCCAGCCCGGCGAGCTCCGCCGGGTGGACCCGGTGGAAGCCGGGCACCTCGCCGCACAGCCGCGGCGTGGGCAGGAGCTTGCCGGGGTTGGCGAGCCCGGCCGGGTCGAAGGCCGCCCGGACGCGATCCATCACGCCGAGGTCGCTGCCGGTGAACATCCGGGGCATGTGACAGGCCTTGTCGACGCCGACGCCGTGCTCGCCGGTGATCGATCCGCCCGCCTCGATGCAGACGTCGAGGATGGCGCCGGCGAGCGCGGCCGCGCGCTCGCGCTCGTCGGGATCGTTGTGGTCGAAGAGGACCAGGGGGTGCAGGTTGCCGTCGCCGGCGTGGAAGACGTTGCCCACCCGGAGCCGGTAGCGCTCGGCGAGCGCGGCGATGCCCGCGAGGACGGTCGGCAGCTGCGAGCGGGGAACCACGCCGTCCTGCGTGTAGTAGCTCGGCGAGAGCCTGCCCATCGCCGCGAAGGCCCCCTTGCGGCCCCGCCAGAGCTCGGCCCGCTCGGCGGCGTCCGTGGCCGTCCGGATCTCGGTCGCCCCGAGCCCCAGGGCGATCTCCCGCACCCGGGCCGAGACGTCGGCGACCTCCTCGGCGGCGCCGTCGAGCTCGCAGAGGAGGAGCGCGGTGCAGTCCGGGTAGCCGATGTCCGTGACGGCGGAGATCGTCAGGGCGTCCATGTACTCGATCGCGGCGGGGACGATCCCCCGCGCGATGATCCTGGAGACGGTCTCGCCGGCGGCCTCGTCCGAGTCGAAGGCGATCAGGAGCGTCTCGACCGCCTCGGCGACCTCGACGAGGCCGACCGTGATCTCGCAGACGATGCCGAGCGTCCCCTCGCCGCCGCAGACGAGGCCGATCAGATCCGGCCCGGGCAGGTCCCGCGTCGCTGCGCCCACCTCCGCCAGCGTCCCGTCCGGCGTGACGAGGGTGACGGCGCGCAGGTGGTTCGCCGTGAACCCGTACTTGAGGCAGTGCGCGCCGCCCGAGTTCTCGGCGACGTTGCCGCCGATCGTGCAGACGAGCTGGCTCGAGGGATCGGGCGCGTAGGCGAGGCCGGACGGCTGCGCCGCGCGGCTGATGTCGAGGTTGACGACGCCCGGCTGGACCCGCGCGGTCCGGTCGTCGACGTCGATCGCGAGGATCCTGCGCATCCGCGCGAGGCCGACGACGATGCCCTCGGCGACGGGGAGCGCGCCGCCGGAGAGCCCGGTCCCGCGCCCCGCGGGCGACGAACGGGACGCCGTGGCGGGCGCAGGCGCGGACGATCGCCTGCACCTCCCCGGTGGACGCGGGGAGGGCAACCGCCGCCGGCCGCATCCGATGGCTGGTCAGGCCGTCGCAGGCGTACGTCGCGAGCGCTTCCGGCTCGGTCAGGACCCAGCGCCCGCCGACGGCGTCGCGCAACTCCTCGAGGAAGGCGGGATCGAGCGTCGGTGCGTCCTCCACGGACGGGATCGTACCGGCCGGACCGATGCCGCCGGCGTCCGCCGGGCGGACGACCGACGCGCACCGGGCCCTCCGCGAACCTCGCCGCTCGTCTCCGCTCGGGCGGATGGCCGGACGATCGGCCGGTCCGGCGGCCGCGTCGCTATACACCCTGGATGGCGGACTCGATCGAGCAGCTGAGCTACGAGTTCAGCACGCAGACGCTCGGCGAGCAGGAGCGCTCGCTGTCGGGGCTGCGGGCGCGAGCGGGGACGGTGCTCGCCGCCGCATCGATCTCGGGCTCGTTCCTGGGGGCGAAGACGAGCGGGAGCTCGCTCGACGCCTGGTCGATCCTCGCGCTCGTCGCGTTCGTCCTCGTGGTCGGCACGTCGATCTGGGTGCTCCTCCCGCACCGCTACACCTTCGCCTTCTCCGGCTCGCCCCTGCTCGCCGAGAGCGACCGGAGCGGCGGCGTCGACGTCGCTCAGGCGTACCGGGCAGCGGTCCTCTGGATGCAGCCCTACATCGACGAGAACCGCGACGGGATCGAGCGCCTCTCGAACCGCTTCTCGGCGAGCTGCGTCTTCCTGGCCCTCGAGATCGTGTTCTGGACGATCAGCCTCGCCTGATACCATCTCCGTGATGGCATCGACGACCTCAGACAAGGCGCCTGCGGTCCCCAAGGCGCCCACGCAGCTTCCCGCCGTCGCGCCTCCGGGCTTCGCGATGCCGGAGAAGCGCGGCGCCCGCTAGCCGAGCGAGCCGGCCCGCTCGCCCGAACCCCGGACGGTCGACCGCCGACGCCGTCGCAGTCGCAACGCGGTGGCTCCGGCTCAGACGATCCGCACGGCCGAGCCGACCGGCATCAGCCGCGCGAGCCGGAGGATGTCGCCGTTCCGGAAGCGGACGCAGCCGTGCGAGATGCGACCCGGGATCAGCTGCGGCTCGTTCGTGCCGTGGATGCCGATGTAGCCCCCGGCGGGCCAGTCCGTCAGGACCGCCGAGCGGGCGCTCGTACCGAACGCGATCGGACCGTAGACCGGCGACCCGGAGAAGCCGGCGAGCTGGTCGCGGATGAAGAACGAGCCCGCGGGGGTGGGCGTCCCGGCCTGGCCGACGCCGACCGGGGCGATGAAGACCACCTTGCCGGCGCGACGGAGGGTGGCGACGAGGTGCTCGCGGTCGATGGTCAGCTGCGTGTCCACGAGGTGCAGGGGGCCGAGGGTGCTGCGCGGGATCCAGCCGATGCCGCCGTTCGGGAGAGACGGGAACGCGACCTTCGTCCAGATCGCACCCTTCACCGTCTGCGTCGCCAGGATCTGGACGTTGCCGGCGGTGCCCTCGGGCGTCGTCGTGGCGATGGTGCCGATCGAGCGCGCCGTCGGCGCAGGCTCGCGGCGGACGGCTCCTGCCCGGTCCACCGTGGCCCAGACCCACAGCCGCCCGGGGACGCCGACCACGTGGACGGCCTCGTCCTTCACCGTGAGCGGGTTCGCCGTTCCGGTCCCCCCGGCGTCGCTCGACGCCCCCGAGGGTGACGCGGCCGAGCGGTCGGTGGAGCTGCCGGAGCCCGTCGCCGCCGGATCGCGGAGCGGCGTCGACGGGATCGCGACGCTCTGGTCGGCGCCTTCGCCGGAGGAGCCGGAGGAGCCACAGGCCGCCGTGCCGCCGACGAGCAGGAGCGCGACGAGCAGGAGCGCGGCGAGCAGGCCAGCCAGGTTCCGCTTGCTCGCCGCGCCTCCCATGCCGATCTAGCCCGTGAACTGCGGCGAGCTGGAGCTCGACGTCGATCGCGCGGCACTGATGAACCCGGTGCCCTTGACGGCCTTCAGCACCGCGCTCATCGAGAGCGGCTGGTCGAAGGCCGTGGGGGCGGGGGGCTTGCCGGAGAGGTCGCGGATCCACGATGCGTGGCGCGCCTCGACGGAGTGGATCGCGAGGGCGGCGGCCAGGATCTTGTCGTCCTTGATCAGGCCGGCCTGGCCCTTGTAGGCGGCGACGCCCGTGTCCTCGAGCACCATGGCCGTGGCCATGAACTTGGCCTGGTCGCTCGTGGTCCCCTTGAAGTCGAACGTGGGCTTCGCGACCGCGGCCTTGCCGAGCGCGCCCTTGAGCGCGGCGACGTGCTGGGCCTCGTGGCCGGCGACGACCTTGGCGAGGTGCCGGACGCGTCCCTTGAGGGCGCCCATCGCGACCGCCTCCTGGTAGAACGCGGTCTCGAGGTACTCGAGGGTCAGCGCGTAGTTCAGGATCGCGACGTCGCCCTTGGTGGCGGCGGCGGCGACGCCCGGGCTGAGCATCGCGAGGGCGGCACCGCCGCCGAGGAGGCCGCCGCCGGCGATCGCCGAGCGGCGCAGGAACGAGCCGCGCGAGAGGCCCGAGAGCGCCTCGGCGCCCTCGCGGATCGCGCCGTCGCGATCGAGCGCTTCGAGTGTGAGTGTGTTGGACATTGCTTCCTCCGAAAGGGGGTCGGCCGAACTAGGCGGTGATGAAGCCGGTCTTGGTGACGGCCGCGAGGACCTTGGCCTTGGTCAGAGGGGTGTCGAAGGCGGCGGGAGCCGGCTCCATCCGCAGGAGATTGCGGATCCAGGCGGCGTGGCGCGCCTCGACGGAGACGATCTGGGCGGCTGCCCCGAGCGTCTTCTTGGTGAGGTTCGCGCCCTGGCCGTTGTAGGCGGAGACGCCGGTGTCCTCGAGCACGACCGACGTGGCCTGGAACTTCGACTGGCTCTTGGTGGTGCCCTTGAAGTCGAAGGTCGGCTTCTTGACGGCCTTCGCTCCGAGCGCCGACTTGAGGAACGCGACGTGCGCGTTCTCGTGGGCGGCGATCGTCTTGGCGAGCGCGAGCGTCTCGCCCTTCAGCTTGCCCGACGCGACGGCCTCGTTGTAGAAGGTCGCCTCGAGGTACTCGAGCGTCAGCGCGAAGTTCAGGATGTCGGCGTCGTGCTTGGCCGACGGAGCGGCCGAGGCGAGGCCCGGCAGGCCGGAGATCAGGACGCCGCCGACGGCGAGGGTGCCGCCCGCGACGACGGCCTTGGCGAGGAACGCGGAGCGGGAGGACGAGGCGGACTCGTCGAGTGCCTCGCGCACCGCGGTCCCGGGGTCGATCAGCTCGACGGTGACGTGCTCGGACATGACTGGACTCCCCTTCGGGGCAGGGCGGGACGAGATCCCCACGAGCGCTCGATCGCATCGCGCGGCGGGGACGGAGCGTACGGGAGAGATCGGCCGGGTGCCGGGTAGCGCCCGCCTCGTCTCTCGTGCCCCTTCTTCGCGGCTGCGGCCGTTCCGGTTCGTCCCGCCCGACCTCCTACCATCTCTCGCCGTGCTGATCCGAATCGAGGAGGGCGACCTCACCGCGCGCCCCGCCGACGCGCTCGTCAACGCGGCGAACTCCTCGCTCCTCGGCGGCGGTGGCGTCGACGGCGCGATCCACCGCGCCGGCGGACCCGAGATCCTGGCCGCCTGCCGCGCCCTCCGAGCGGCGTCCCTCGGCGGCGGCCTCCCGACCGGGCAGGCGGTCGCCACCACCGCGGGGCGCCTCCCGCGCGGTGGGTGATCCACACCGTCGGGCCGGTGTACTCGACCCGCGAGGACCGATCGGAGCTCCTTCGCTCCTGCTACCGCGAGAGCCTCCGGGTGGCGGACGGCCTCGGCGCCGCGACCGTGGCGTTCCCGCTGATCTCGGCCGGCGTCTACGGCTGGCCGGGAGACGACGCCATCCGCCAGGCGCTCGAGGCGCTCCGCGGCGCCGACACGCGCGTCGAGGAGGCGATCCTGGTGCTCCGGGGGCGCACCCTCTACGAGCTCGCCGAGGCGATCGCGACCGCCTGACCGCGTCGGCCGCTCGCTACTCCTTCGGCGGCAGGCCGAGCGCGAGCCGGACGATCCGCTCCTGCTCGCGGGCGTGGGCCGGGGGGTAGCCCTCGGCCGTGGCCGCGCGCCACTCGCGACCGGCGTACTCGAACTCGATCCCGAACGGCGTCGCCTCCGCCAGCCGGTGTCGGATCGACCGCCAGGCGCCCATGTTCATCGGCTCCTCCTGGGCCCAGACCACGGAGCGCAGGTTCGGGTAGGCCTCGAGCGTCGCGCGGAGCTCCTCGGTCGGGAAGCGGTAGAGGCGCTCCACGCGGACGATCGCGGTCTCGTCGGCGAGGTCCCGCTCGGCGTAGCGGGCGAGGTCGTAGTAGAGCTTGCCCGTGCAGACGACCGCGCGGGAGATGTCCTCCCGGTACTCGATCACCTTCGGGTCCTCGAGCACCGGGCGGAAGGATCCCTCGGAGAGCTCCTCGATCGTCGAGGTCGAGTCCTTCGCGCGCAGGAGCCCCTTCGGCGTCATCACGACCAGCGGTCGCCGGACGGGCTGCGAGCCTGCAGGCGGAGCAGGTGGAAGTACTGGGCCGGCGTCGTCGGGTAGACGATCGCGACGTTGTCCTCCGCCGCCGACTGGAGGAACCGCTCGAGCCTCGCGGAGGAGTGCTCGGGCCCGTTGCCCTCGTAACCGTGCGGGAGGAGCAGGGTGAGGCGGTTGCGCGTGCCCCACTTCGTCCAGCCGGCCATGATGAACTGGTCGATGATCACCTGGGCGACGTTGACGAAGTCGCCGTACTGCGCCTCCCAGAGGACGAGCGCGTCGGGCTTCGTCGTCGCGTAGCCGTACTCGAAGGCGAGCGTCCCGGTCTCCGTCAGCGGCGAGTTGCGGACCTCGAAGCCGCCGGTCGCGTCGGAGAGGTTGGCGAGAGGCGTGTAGGTGTCGCCGTCTCGACGTCGTGGAGGACGACGTGCCGGTGGGAGAAGGTGCCGCGCTCGGTGTCCTGGCCCGTCAGCCGGATCATCGTGCCCGTCGCGCAGCAGGGTGGCGAAGGCGAGGGCCTCCGCGAGGCCCCAGTCGATCCTGCCCTCGTCGATCGCCGTGCGCCGGCGCTCGAGCTGCGCGGCGAGCTTCGGGTGGGGCGTGAAGCCCTGCGGATAGGCGAGGAGCTCCTCGTTGATCGCCCGCAGCACGTCGGCCTCGACCTCGGTCGTCCTGGCGGCGGGCGGGTCGGGGCGCCGCTCCTGCTCGCGGTGCGGCCGCGGGCGCTTCAGCTCGGCGTGCGCCTCCTCGAGGCGCGCCTTGATGCGGCCGCGCATCTCCTCGACGTCCGCCTCCGTCACGACCCCGGCGTCGATCAGCTTCCGCGCCTGGATCTCGGCCGCCGACGGGTGGTCGCGATCCGCCGGTACATCTGCGGCTGGGTGTAGGCGGGCTCGTCCCCCTCGTTGTGCCCCCAGCGCCGGTAGCCGACGAGGTCGATCACGACGTCGTGGTGGAAGCGCGCGCGGAAGGCCATCGCGGTCCGGATCGCGGTCCGGCAGGCCCGCAGGTCGTCGGCGTTGACGTGGATGATCGGGCAGTCGAAGCCCTTGGCCAGGTCCGACGAGTAGAACGTCGAGCGCGAGTCGCCGGGATCGGTGGTGAAGCCGACCTGGTTGTTGGCGATCACGTGCAGCGAGCCGCCACGGTGTAGCCGGGGAGGGCCTGCAGGTTCAGCGTCTCGGCGACGACGCCCTCGCCGGAGAAGGCGGCGTCGCCGTGGATCATGACGGCCAGGCGCGGCCTTCGCGTCGAGCGCGATCGTCGATGGACGCGCGCTCGAGGTCTGGAGGGCGCGCGTGCGGCCGGCGACGACGGGGTCGACGAACTCCAGGTGGGAGGGGTTCGGAAGCAGCGAGATCCGCATCTCGCGCTCCTCGCCGTCGGGCGTCAGGATCGTCCGCCGCAGGTTCGCCCCGTAGTGGTACTTGACGTCTCCGGTGCCGCCTTCCGGCGCCTGGGTGGGGATGTTCGCCGCGAGCTCGGCGTCGAACTCCGCGATGATCGCCGCGTAGGGGCGCCGCAGGACGTGGGCCAGCATGTTCAGGCGGCCGCGGTGCGCCATCCCGATCGCCGTCTCCGCGATCCCCTCCGCCGCGGCGATGAGATCGCCTCGTCGACCATCAGGACCTGCATCTCGAGGCCCTCGATGGAGAACTGCTTGGCGCCGAGGAAGCGGCGCTTCAGGTACTGCTCGAGCCCCTCGACGCGGAGCAGCCGGATCAGGAGCTTCCGGTCCTCCTCGGGGCTCGACTCGACCCAGAACGCGCGGGACTCGATGTTGCCCCGGAGCCAGACGCGCTGCTCGTGGCTCGACAGGTGCTCGATCTCGTAGGCGATCGTCCCGCAGTAGTTGCGGCGCATCTCGTGCACGACGTCCTTCAGCGTCGCGCCGGGCACCCGCACCCGCAGGACGGAGGCGGGGACCTGCTCCATCTCCTCGTCCGTCAGGCCGAGGTAGGCGGGATCGAGGGAGGGGTCGCCCTTGGGCTCGTGGCCGAGCGGGTCCAGGCGGGCGGCGAGGTGGCCGTGCGTCCGGAAGGCCTTGACGACGGACATGCCCGCCGAGACGACGTCGAGGAGCGTGCGCTTCTCGGGGATCACCGGCAGCTGCACGTCCTCGACGGGCGGGACTCGTGGCGTGGACGCGGGTTTTGTGGCGGACATCGTGTCGGTGGCCGCGTGCCGGAAACCGACCGGCTGGCGGGGTGGCGGTCGTCGCGACGGGTGGTCGGACGCCTCCACGTACCCTAGCGCGCGAGCGCGCGGCGGCCGACGACGTCCGGCGCGGGACGGGGGAATACGTTGCCGGGCGAGGCGTTGCCGCAGCCGAAGGGCGCCCCCGGCCCGCGGAGACCCGTGGTGCAGACGCGGGCCCCGCTCCTGATAGGTTCACCGCACGCCATGCCGAAGTCACTGATCATCTGCGAGAAGCCGAGCGTCGCCCGCGACGTGGCGGCCGCCCTCCCGGGACGTCGCCAAGTCGGGCGAGTTCCTGGAGTCCGACGACTACGTGGTCGGCTTCGCCGTGGGGCACCTGCTGGAGCAGGTCGATCCGGACGAGTACGACGCCAAGTACAAGCGCTGGAAGTTCGAGGACCTACCGATCCTGCCGGAGGCGTTCCGCTACGAGGCGCGTGACGCGAGAGCGAAGAAGCAGCTCGGGCTCCTGCACAAGGCGATGCGTCGCAAGGACGTCGAGACGATCGTGAACGCCTGTGACGC
>CAWDBC010000009.1:0-145337 GCA_963800515.1 uncultured Thermoleophilia bacterium | reverse complement strand
ACGGTCGCGGCCCCGGTGATTGACCAGCGCGCATACCGTCTCGCTCCCTCGCCGTCGCGGACGATGGCGACGGCAAGCTCCCGGCAGACGTCGCGGAGCCCCTCGGCGACGATCGCGCGGGCGCTCTCCGTGCCCGCCTCGATCCGGGATCGGCCGGTGGCGACGAGGATGATCGTGTCGTTGGTCGAGCAGCAGCCGTCCACCGAGATCGCGTTGAACGACTCCTCGACCGCATCCCGGAGGAGCGCGTCGAGGGCGGTGGGCTCCGCCACGAGGTCAGTGGTAAGAACGCATATCATCGTGCCGAGGTCGGGTCGGATCATCCCCGCTCCCTTGGCCATGCCGCCGATCCGGACGGCGCCGCCCCCGAGTCCGAGCCACGCCTCGGCCGTCTTGCGGAAGGCGTCGGTCGTGCAGATGGCGTCGGCCGCGGCCGCCCCGTGGGACGGCTCCGAGCCGAGCGACGCGGCCGCCCGGTCGATGCCGCGCCGGACGGCGTCCATCGGCAGCGGGACGCCGATCACCCCCGTGGAGCAGACGAGCACCTGCTCCGGGGCCGTCCCCTCCAGCGCGCCGGCGACGGCCGCCGCCATCCCGTGGGCGTCCGCCAGCCCGCGGGCGCCGGTCGCCGCGTTCGCGTTGCCGCTCTGGACGACGATCGCCCGGATCCGCCCGCCGCTCCGCTCCAGGTGGGCCCGGGAGAGGACGACGGGCGCGGCCACGATCCGGTTGCGCGTGAAGAGGGCGGCCGCGGCCACGGGCTCGTCGAAGACGACGAGGGCGACGTCCGGCCGCCCGCTCGCCTTGATCCCTCCCGTCGCGCCGGCGGCTCGGACGCCGCCGGGGTGGACGACGCCTAGGGCCATAGCCCCCGCGTCGGCAGCCCGACCGCCTCGGGCAGCCCGAGCATCAGGTTCGCGTTCTGGACCGCCTGCCCGGCCGCGCCCTTGACGAGGTTGTCGAGCGCGGCGATGCAGATCGCCGTGCGCGTGCGCACGTCCGCCACGACCCGGAGGGCGACGCAGTTCGACCCGGCCAGCCGCTGCGGCGACGGCTCGTCCTCGAGCCGGACGAAGGGCTCGTCCCGGTAGCGCTCGCGGTAGAGCGCGTCGAGCTCGTCCTGCGCGACCGCGTCCGTGAGCCGGGCGTAGGCGGTGCAGAGGAGGCCGCGGCTCGTCGGCAGGAGATGGGGCGTGAAGGTCACCGGATCGGCGTGGCCAAGGCGTTGCAGCGACTGCTCGATCTCGGCGATGTGCCGGTGCCCCGTCGGCTGGTAGGGCGTGATCCCGCCGTGGAGGGACGGCAGGTGGGTCCGTTCGGAGGGGCTCTGCCCTGCGCCCGTGACCCCGGACTTGCCGTCGATCGCCAGCGGCCCGTCGATCAGCCCGGCGGCGGCGAGCGGGGCGACGGCGAGGATCGCCGCGGTCGCGTAGCACCCAGGGTTGGCGATCGCGCGGGCGCCGGCGAGCTCGTGGCGGAAGAGCTCGGGCAGGCCGTACGCCCAACCGCCGACCCGGAAGTCCGAGCCGAGGTCGACGACGGGCGTGCCCGCCTCGACGAGTGCCTCGCCGAAGGCGGTGCTGGCGCCGTGCGGCAGGGCGAGGAAGGCGATGTCGCACCGCGCGAGGGCCTCGGGCGACAGGGGGTCGAAGCCGTCGGAGCGCGCCTGCGCCGTCTCCATCCGCAGGTGCGGGTGGAGCTCGACGAGGCGGACGAGCTCGGCTCCCCCGTAGCCGGACGCCCCGGCCACGCCGACGGTGAAGGTCTCGATCGCCGTCGCCGTCATTGCATCATTATACGGAGAGATGCATGGATATGCGGCAAGCCGCCTCAGCGGCGGATCCGAGCGCGAACCCGCGGGACGATCTCGGCGCCGAAGCGGGCCGTCTCCTCCTCCAGGGGCTGGAACTGGAGCATGAAGAGCTCGATCCCGGCCTCGGCGAAGGCGGCGATGCGGTCGGCGACCTCGTCGTAGCTCCCGACCAGGCCGGCCAGCGTGCCGCCGTTCGACCCTACCCGGGGCACGCCCGCTCCGACCTTGGCCATCGCGACGGCGGGATCCGTGCCGGCGGCGACGGCGCTCTTGTCGTCGGCGTCGGCGAGCGCCTGCAGGTAGCCGAGCTCCTGCCGCGCCTCGTCGGCGTCCGCACGGGCGACGACGAAGGCGGAGAGCCCGTAGCGGAGGGCGGATCCCGGCCGCGGTCGGCGGCGCAGGTCCGCGATCAGCTCGATCGCCTCCGCGAGCGGCCGGCCGTTGAGGAAGAACACGTCGGCGGCGCGCGCGGCCAGGCTCCGCGCCGGCTCCGATTCGCCGCCGAAGTAGACGAGCGGACCGCCAGGTCGAACGGACCGCGGGCGGAGCTGCAGCCCGTCGATCCGGAAGCGCGGGCCCTCGTGGTGGACGAGCTCGCCCCGCAGGAGCCGGCGGACGATCTCGAGCCACTCGCCCGTGTAGGCGTAGCGCTCGTCGTGCGCCGGCATCTCGATCCCCAGCCGGCCCATCTCGGGCCGGAACCAGGCGCTGACGACGTTGATCGCGAACCGGCCGCCGCTGATGTCGTCGATCCCGAGGGCGAGCTTGGCCAAGACGCCGGGGTGGAAGAGCAGGGGCTTGACGGCCGCGATGATCTCGATGCGCTCGGTGTCGGCGGCGAGGGCGGCGGCGGCGGTCCAGGCCTCGAGGACCGGCAGCTCGAGGCTCGACGGGTTGGCCATGTGCTCGGCGAGGAGGACCGAGGTGAAGCCCGCGCCCTCGGCCCGGCGGAGGAGGTCGCGGCTCCGCGCGTAGCCGGCGTCCAGCGACTCGCCGGGATGGGTCCGCCCGGCCCAGGTCCCGTAGATCGGCGCCCAGAGGCCGAAGCGGGGCGCCGCCTCACCGTTCGGCCCGGTCATCCGTCCTCCCGGGTCAGCGGCGGCGACGCTTGATCGTGCGGGTCCCGTTGGCCGAGCGCTGCAGCACGTCGAACTCCTCCAGGCTCCGGCCGGAGCCGACGGCGACGCAGGTCAGCGGCGACTCGGCCGTGTGGACCGGCATCTCGGTCTCGTGGCGGACGCGCTCGTCCAGCTTGTGGAGGAGCGCCCCGCCGCCGGCGAGCATGATCCCCCGGTCCATGATGTCGGACGCGAGCTCCGGCGGCGTCTTGTCCAGGGTCGACTTGATGGCGTCGATGATCTGGTTCAGCGGCTCCTCGAGGGCGACGCGCACCTCGCCGGAGCCCAGGATCAACGTCTTCGGCAGGCCCGTGACGAGGTCGCGGCCCCGGATCTCGCACTGCACCTCGTCGCCGAGCGGCGCGGCGGAGCCGATCTCGAGCTTCACCTCCTCGGCGGTCTGGGAGCCGATCAGGAGCTTGTACTCCCGCTGCACGTACTTGACGATCGCCTCGTCCAGCTCGTCGCCGCCGACCCGGATCGACTGGGAGACGACGATCCCGCCGAGGGAGATCACCGCGACCTCCGTGGTCCCGCCGCCGATGTCGACGACCATCGAGCCGGTCGGGTCGGAGACGGGAAGGCCGGCGCCGATCGCGGCGGCCATCGGCTCCTCGATCAGGTAGGCCTCGCGCGCGCCCGCCGACAGGGTGGCCTCCTCGACCGCGCGCTTCTCGACTCCCGTCACGCCCGAGGGGACGCAGACGACGACGCGGGGATGCGCCCAGCGGTTCTGGTGGACCTTGTGGATGAAGTGGCGGAGCATCTCCTCGGTGACGTCGAAGTCGGCGATGACGCCGTCCTTGAGCGGCCGGATCGCGGAGATCGAGCCGGGCGTGCGCCCCAGCATCCGCTTCGCCTCGACACCCACCGCGTGGACCTCGCCGGTCCGCTGGTCGATCGCCACCACCGACGGCTCGGAGAGGACGATCCCGCGGCCGCGGACGTAGACGAGGGTGTTCGCCGTCCCCAGGTCGACGGCCATGTCCCGCCCGCCGAAGCCGTTGAACCAGGAGAACATCGGGATGAGTCTACTGGCCGTCCGGGAACCGGTCGCCCCCCGGGCCACGCGGCAAGCGGTCGAGAGCGGCGAGGCGGCTCGCGAGGAGGGCGGCCGGCAGTCCGACGACGTTCCAGTAGCACCCCTCGATCCGCTGGACGAGCGCCGCCCCGGCGCCCTGGATCGCGTAGCCCCCCGCCCGCCCCTCCCACTCGCCGAGCGCGACGTAGGCGGCGAGCTCCGGATCCCCGAGCGGGCGCACGTGGACGTCGGTGACGGCGACCGAGACGTCCTCCACCCCCGGCCCGAGGAGGGCGAGGCCCGAGTGCACGCGGTGCATCCGGCCGGCGAGCATCCGCAGCATCGCGAACGCCTGGGCGGGTCCTCCAGGCTTGCCGAGGACGGCGCCGTCCTCGAGCGAGACCTCGGTGTCGACCCCGAGGACGAGCCGTCCGGGCAGGCGGGAGGCGACTGATCGCGCCTTGCCCAGGGCGCGCTCCCGCACGACCTCCGCGCTCGACGCCGACGGGAGCGGGTGCTCCTCGTACTCCGGGTCCTCGGTCTGGAAGGGGAGCCGGATCTGGGCGAGGATCGCCCGCCGCTGCGGAGATCGGGAGGCGAGCACCAGGGGGTCTCCGGCCATGGGGCCCACAGTACCGGGGGCGGGGCTGTACGTTTCCCGTCCGTGCAGACGTCGCTCCAGGTCGCCATCGTCCCGCTCGTCGAGGCCCATGCGGAGGATCTCGCCGGCCTTCTCGAGAAGAACCGCGAGTACCTGCGTCCGTGGAACCCGTTGCTCCCCGACGCCTACTTCACCGCCGACGGCCAGCGCGACCGGATCCGCCGGCTGCGGGCGAGCGGCACGGCGCACGCCTTCGTCGTCGAGCGGGCCGGCGCCCCCTGCGGCACGGTGACGCTCTCGAACGCCGTCCTCGGCGCCTGGTGCTCCTGCAACCTCGGCTACTGGATCGACGAGGAGGCGACGGGGACCGGCGTGGCGACCGAGGCCGTGCGTCAGGCCTGCGACTACGCCTTCCGGGTGGGCGGGCTCCACCGCGTCGAGGCCGGCACGCTGCCCTGGAACACGGCCTCCCAGCGCGTCCTCGAGAAGAACGGCTTCGAGCGGTTCGGGTACGCGCCGAACTACCTCGAGATCGAGGGCCGGTGGCAGGACCACGTGCTCTTCCAGCGGCTCGCCTATCCGGGGCCGACGATCCTCCGCTGATCGCGGCGAGGCGGGGACGCGGGCGGGGGGACAACCGTCCCGTCGGGGGCCGGACGGTGCTATTGCTCCGTCCGTGGAAGGCTCTCGAGGGCCGGCGCCAGCTGGGGGGAACGCCCGCCGGAACGGCGACCGCCGGCGCAAGCTCCGTCGGCGATTCGTGTCCGAGGACTCGTCGCGGGCGGATCAGCACTCCGTCCGGCGCCAGAACCTCAGCCTCGTCCTCCGGCTCCTCCTGGAGCGCGGCGCGCGGAGCCGCGCGACCATCGCGGCCGAGACGAACCTGAACAAGACGACCGTCTCGAGCCTCGTCCGCGAGCTCGGGGAGGCGGGGCTCGTCGAGGAGTCCGCCGAGTTCGAGAACCCCGGCCACGTCGGCCGGCCGGCCCAGCTCGTCGGGATCCGCCGGGGATCGGTCTGCGGGATCGGCCTGCAGATCGGCGCCGACGACCTCCAGGTCCTCGCGCTCGACCTGTCCTACTCCGTCCTGCTCGAAGATCGCGAGCCGCTTCCGGCAGCCGTCACCCGGGACTCCGCCCTCGACGCGATCGCCACGCTCGCCCGGCGATCGGTCGCGGCCGTGCTGGAGCGGGGCGCGACGCCGACCGCGATCACGATCAGCACCATCGGCGTCGTCGAGGCGACGACCGGGATCGTGCGCGTGGCGCCGCATCTCGGCTGGCGGGACGTCCGGCTGACCGAGGAGATCGCCCGCCGGCTGCCGGGCGCGCCGATCCCGATCCTCGCCGACAACGACGCCAACCTCGCGGCCCTCGCCGAGCAGTGGGAGGGGCACGGCCGCGCCCTCCGCAACTTCGTCGCCGTCCGCGGCGAGTCCGGCGTGGGCGCCGGCGTGATCGTCGCGGGAGAGCTCGTCCGCGGCGCGTTCGGGCACGCGGGCGAGATCGGCCACATCCTGGTCGACCCGAACGGGCCGCTCTGCGAGTGCGGCAACCGCGGGTGCCTCGAGGCCTATGTCAGCCAGGGCCGCCTGCTCGAGCGGGCCGGCATCGCCCGTCCCCACCTGCTCGTCTCCGAGGCGGCCGCGAGCCTGCTCGCGCGGGCCGAGGGCCAGGACGCCCAGACGCTCCTGGCGCTCGACGAGGCCGGCCGCGCGCTCGGGACGGCGCTCTCGGCCGTCGTCAACATCCTCGATCCCGAGGCGATCGTGCTGGGCGGGCTGTTCGCGCCGCTCGCCCCGTGGCTCGCCGACCCGATCTCCACCGTCCTCCGCCAGCGGGTGCTGGCGAGCGCCTGGTCGCCGACGCGGATCATCTCGTCGATCCTGGGGACCGAGTCCGCCCTCCGGGGGGCGGCCGCCACCGGGCTGCGAGCGGCGGTGGCCGAGCCGTGGACGGTCCCCGGGCTCCGGGCCGCCCTCGACGCCGCTCGTCCCGAGCCCGCGCCGGTCGCGGTCGTCCGATGATCGACGAGCGGTCCAGGCGCGCGGTCGCCGGAGCCCGGGACGACGGCGGCCGGACCTGGCCGCTCTACGGCTCCTACTGCTTCGACGGCCTCCCCGGCACCGTCGAGCACGTCCTCGGCGGCGCGGCGCAACGGCGGCTGCCCGCCACCGTCCTGCCCCCGCTCGCCGGCGTCCGGCGCGTCGTCCTCGCCTACCTGGACGCGCTCCCGGTCTGGCTCTGTCGCCGCGTCGCCGACGAGCCGGCGCTCCAGCGCCTCTCCTCCGGCGTCGTCTCCACGCTCACGAGCATGTTCCCGTCGACGACCACGGGGCACGTGGCGGCCATCCACACCGGCCTGCGAAGCGCCGAGTCCGGGCTCTTCGAGTGGTTCCAGTACGAGCCGTCCGTCGACGAGGTCGTGAGCCCGCTGCCGTACGAGCGGGCGGTGCCGAGGAACGGCAGCCGGCGGGCCGACTTCGCGCCCGACGTCTTCCTCCCCGACGGCCAGCGGACGGTCTACGAGCGGCTCGGGGACGTCGGCGCCGGGTCCACGGTGCATCACCGGCGCATCTTCGCCGCCGCGCCCCTGAGCGCCGTGGCGACCGCGGGGGCGAGGGTCGTGGGCCACGACGAGCCCGCCGAGGGCGCGGAGAACGTCGCCCGCGCGCTGGCCGGCGCGGACGGGCCCCACTACGCCTTCCTCTACCTCGAGACGATCGACGCGGCCGGCCATCGGGGAGGCCCGACCGCCGGCGCCTACGAGGCGGAGGCGCGGCGCGTCCTCGACGCCCTCGAGCGCCACCTGCTGCGCCCCCTCGCCCGGCGGGCGGCCGGCGACACGCTGGTGCTGGTCACGACCGACCACGGCATGGCGGACACGCCGCCCCACCGTGTGGCCTACGTCAATCGTGCGTGGCCGGAGCTCGAGCGCCACGTCCGGCGCGATGCCCGGGGCAACCCGCTCGTCGGCGGGTCCTGCCGCGACCTCTTCCTGCACGTCGCGCCCGGGAGCGTCGACGCGGTCGTCGCCGGCCTGCGCCGGTCCCTGCCCGCGGAGGCCCTCGTCCTCCCCGTGGCGGAGGCGATCGCCCGCGGGCTCTTCGGCGACGCGGTCTCCGACCGCTTCCGCGCCCGGGTCGGCGACGTCCTCGTCCTCGCCGGCGCCGGGACCGGGATCTGGTGGGACGAGCCGCCCGGCTACCACCACAGCCTGCTCGGACAGCACGGCGGCCTCTCGGCCGAGGAGATGGAGATCCCTCTCTACGCCCTCGTGCTCTGACGCCCGGTCAGTAGCCGACCAGGAACTCCAGCACGAAGGCGGCCGCGAAGGCCATCAGGAAGAGGAGGCCGAGCGCGTACGCCGCTCGCTCCGCTCGGGCCCAGTGCGCGGGAGGGCGCAGCGGATTCACGCGATCCTCCTGGCCGAGACGACGTAGACCAGGTTGTACTCCACGAACGCGCCGCCCGGCTGGAGGCGCTCGAGCCGCTCGGAGACCAGCTCGAGCAGGAGGTCGCGCTTGTCGCCGGCGAGCTTGAGCACGCGATCGCGGGAGGAGACGTACCCGACGTAGCGGTCGTGGGTGTACGGCACGGGCTGCTCGAAGACGTCACGGCGGTACTCGGAGAAGCCGGGGCCGAGGAGGTCGGGCACGGTGCCGACCCCGTAGACCGTCCGCACCTGCTCGCCCGTGAGCTGGGCGATCAGCTCGTCGACGAGGTAGACGTAGGGCTCGTGGGGGGCCGGGTACTTCCACAGGTAGGCGGCCGAGCCGCCGATCCGGAGGACGCGGCGGACCTCGCGCGTGGCCTCCGGCTCCGTGAAGAAGTGCGCCGCCTGCGCCGCCAGCACGAGGTCGAAGGACTCGTCCTCGAACGGCAGCGCCTCGGCGTGGGCCTCGATCAGCGCCGCCTTGCCGCCCAGCTTGCGATCGGCGATCCGCAGCATCCCCGGGTCCGGGTCGACGCCGACGACGGTCGTCCCGTACTCGATCAGCGGGACGGTCGAGATCCCGGTCCCGCAGCCCAGGTCGAGGGCGCGGATGCCCGGCGCGAGCCCGCACGTCCGCGCGAGGTGGTCCCAGATCGCGGACGTGAAGCCGACGCGGAAGGCCTCGTACTCGGCCGAGACCTCGCCGAACCGCGACTCCCCGGGCGGCATGAAGCCATAGGGGCTCACCCGGGAAAGGCTACAGGGTCGGAGACGGCCTCAGCCGCCGGTGGTGACGTTCGGCCCCGGGGCGGGCGTCGTCGCGGGCGGCGTGCTCGCGGGAGGAGCGGGCGCGGTCGTCGGCGGGGGCGGCTGGCTCGTCGTCGCCGGCGCCGTCGCCGTGGACGCGGTGAGCGTGGACGCGGGGGTCGTCTGCGTGGAGGTCGAGGACGCGGTCGTCGCCGGCGCCGTCGCCGTGGTCACGGTCGTGCTCGCGGTGGAGGCGCTCGTCGTGCGGGTGACGGTGCTCGAGGTTCCCGAGGTGGTGACGGTGGAGGCCGGAGCCGGCGACTTCGCCTTCTTCTTGTGGTGCGTCTGGGCGTTCTGGATGGCGGTTCCGAGCCGGACGTGCCCGCCCGAGGCCGTCGAGAGGAGCGTCAGCGCGACGATGGAGATCCCGAGCCCGCAGGCGGCGGCCGCGAGCACGGCGATCAGCCGGGTCCGGGTCGAGGGCCGGACGCGCGTGGCGGCGTGGACGGTGTACGGCCGGCCCGTCCCGACGCCCGCCGGGCCGGCGGACGGCGGGATCCGCAGCGTCTCCCCGGCGGCGTCCGGCGTCGGCGGCGGCTCCGCCGCCGGCCGCGGCCCCGGTTCCGGCTCCGGAGCCCCCGGCGGCTCGGCGATCTCGGGCGGCCGACGCACGCCGGTCGCCGCGCTCGGGTCCGGATCGATGCGGACCGTGGGCAGATCCTCGGCTCCCGCCGGCTCGTCCGGCCCGATCCGGATCGTCGGCAGCTCCTCGGTCCCCTCGGGGCCGGTCCGTCGATGCCGGATCACGACCGGGGCGACCTTCTCGGCGGTCTCCTCGAGCTTGCTGGAGGATCGATGGCCGAACTCGGTCACGAGCAGGACGACGATCGGGGCGAGCGCCGCTCCCGCGAGCTTGCCGGCGTAGCCGAGCCGGGTCACGACGAGCGCGCCGATGACGCTCGCCAGGCTCGCGATGACGAGGGTGCGGACGTCCAGCGGCGGCCGCGGCGGAGGCGTGTCCTGTCGTTCGTGCTCGGTCATGACCGGGGGCGCTTTCGCGTGGTCCGGACCGCCGCGACGTCGCCAGCCGGCGGGCCGTGGGTCCAGGAGGGCGAGGTCCGAGGCGGATGGTAGCGGGATCGCCGCCGGCGACCCCTCGGCACCTCCGGCGGGCGAGGCAGGCTCAGCCGGTGTTGCGGAGCGCGGCGGCGATGCCGGCGATCGTCCGGGCGAGCGGCCGCCGGATCGCGTTCCGCTCCTCCTCCGAGGCCTCCGGATCCCGGAACCGCTGCAGGAGCTCGACCTGGAGCGCGTTGATCGGATCGACGTACGGATTGCGGAGCTCGATGGTCCGGGCGAGCGTGCGCTGGCGCTCCAGGAGGCGTCGCTGGTCGAGCACGGCGAGGACCGCCTGCACGGTCCGCCGGTGCTCGTCGCTCAGCAGCCGCCAGATGCGCCCGCGGTCGGGCGACTCCGGCACCAGATCGAGGTAGAGGCGGGCGATCTCGGGGCTCGACTTGGCGAGCGTCATCTCCAGGTTGTCCACGAGCGTGCGGAAGAACGCCCAGCTGTCGTAGAGCTCGCGCAGGACGCCGCGCCCGTCGCGGGAGACGGCGAGCGGCTCGAGCGCGGTCCCGACGCCGTACCAGGCCGGCAGGATCATCCGGGTCTGCATCCACGCGAAGACCCAGGGGATCGCCCGCAGCGAGCCCAGGCTCTCGACCGCCCCGGGCCGCCGGGCCGGCCGGGAGCCGATCGCCAGGAGCGACAGCTCGTCGATCGGCGTGTAGGCCTGGAAGAACGCCAGGAACGCCGGATCGTCGTGGACGAGCGCCCGGTACGCCGCCTCCGCGGTCGCGGCGAGGGGCGTCAGCACCTCCGCGACCGCCTCGGGGCCCTGGGGTGGATCGGAGCCCGCGATCGCGGGGAAGCCGGCGAGGAGGGCCGCGGCGAGCGCGGACTCCAGGTTGGCCAGCGCCAGCTCCGGGATCCCGTACTTGAAGTTGATCGTCTCGCCCTGCTCGGTGATCTCGAGCCGGGAGGGCGGATGGCCCGGGGGCTGAGCCAGGATCGCCTGGTGGGTCGGCCCGCCTCCGCGGCCGGTCGAGCCGCCGCGGCCGTGGAAGATCACGAGATCGACCCCGCGCTCGGCGGCGAGCCGGGCGAGCGCGCGCTGCGCGCGGTAGATCGCCCACTGCGCGGCCAGGATCCCGCCGTCCTTGCCGGAGTCGGAGTAGCCGACCATGACCGTCATCCGCCCGTCGCGCTGGACGCGGTCGCGGAACGCCGGCGCGTCGAGCAGCTCGCCGACGATCCGCGGCGCGGCCTCGAGATCGCGGATCGTCTCGAAGAGCGGGACGACGGCGGCCTCGAGCCCGGCCTCCGCGGCCGCCTCCAGGCCGGCGATCACGTCGGCGGCCCCCTCCGTGCCGGAGAGGATGAGCGTGTCGAGCGCCTCGACCCCGTGGCGCTCCTGCGCGGCGCGCGCCGTCGCGAGCGTGGCCCGCACGCCGTGGTCCGGCGAGCGGACCTGGTCGGCGTGGAGGCGGATGTCGAGCTTCGCGACGTGGAAGCCGAAGAGCGCCGCCCGCCGGCGGAGGCGGGCCAGCCGGCCGTCGGCGATCCGGGCGCCGCGGTGCGCGCGCAGGCTCGCGTCGATCAGCGCCAGGTCCCGCCGGAACGCGGCGGCGGATGCGTACGTCGGCTCGTCGCGGCCGACGAGCTCCGAGTCCAGCCGGCGGTGCATCGCGGTCAGCTTGCGCCGGTAGGGCTCGGCGTCGTTGATCCCCGCCGTCTGCTCCGCGGCCCATGGGATCTCCTCCTCGTCGGCGAGGATGGAGGCGAGGAGCTCCTCGGAGACCCCGGCGATCCGGCTCGAGACGCCGAGCGAGCGGACGAGGAGGCGGACCTCCTCCCGGTAGAGCCGGAGCGCGAGCAGCCGCGCGCGGGCGAGGGCGTCGGTGACGTGCTCGGGCCTCGCGTTCGGGTTGCCGTCCTGGTCGCCGCCGATCCAGGTCCCGAAGCGGAGCGGGATCGGCGTCCCCGGAAGCTCGGCCCACCAGCGCTCCAGGAGGGCCGTTCCCGCCTCGACGAGGCTCTGCTCGAAGAACCAGAGGCCCTGCCGCACCTCGTCGGAGACCCGTGGCCGGACGTCCCGGACCTCGTCCGACTGCCACTGCAGCGTGATCTCCGCGGCGATCTCGTCCTCGATCCGACTGACGGACCGGGGTGCGTCCGCCCGGGCCCGGTCGAGGGCGTCCAGCAGGTCGGCGATCCGGAGCTGGCTCTGGAGCGCCGTCCGCCGTGAGGCCTCCGTGGGGTGCGCGGTCAGCACGAGCTCGAGCCCGACGCCCGCGGCGACCGTGGAGATCGCCTCGTCGTCCACGCCGGATGCCCGGAGCCGCTCGACGACCCCGGCGATGGACTCGTCCTCGGGGGCGTTCCGGGCCTTGATCCGGCGCCGGCGGATCCGGTGGTGCTGCTCGGCGGTGTTGGCCAGGTTGAAGTAGAGCGAGAAGGCCCGGACGCACTCGCCGCGCCGGTCGAGATCGAGCGAGCGGACGGCGGCGGTGAGCGCGGCGCGCGACCGCTCCGAGCCGTCGCGGCGCGCCTGGCGGGAGAGCAGGCGCAGGTTCTCGACGTCGTCGAGGAGCTCCTGCGATCGCTGCTCGACGAGCACCGTGCCGAGCGTCCCGGCGAGCAGCCGGACGTCGCGCTGGACGGGCTTCAGGTCCGGCATCGGCGGGAAGGAGTAGCGGATCGCCGCGCCGGGCGCGGACTACGCGTCGGCGGCGAGCTCGATCTCGAGCGCGGCCGCGCGGACCACGCTGCCGCGGATGGCGGCGACCAGGAGCCCCGCGACGGGGTCGACGGCCGCGTCGGTCCCGGTGAGGAGGCGGAGCGCCCTCGGCTCGCCGAAGAGCTCCTCCAGACGCCGGGAGTGCAGGCGGCGCTCGGCGTCGAGCGCGATCAGCTGCGACAGGGGCGAGGTCGCGGCGATCATCTGCGCGGCGAAGAGGTCGGCCTCGATGTCGGCGAAGCGCGCCTCGACCGCGGCCCAGCGCTCGATGCGCTCCGCTCGTGGGAGGGAGGCGAGATCGTCCGGGAGGTGGTGAGCGTCGTCGTCCATCGGGGAGTCCGCGGCCAGTGTGCCCGGCGGACGGGCCACCCGCGAGTCCCCGTTCGGGGCATTTTCCGGGGCTCCGACGACGCCCGGCCGCCTTTGCGGGACACAGGTGCGAGGGGCTGGGCCGGCGAGGCCGAACCTTCCGGGCATGCGGTTCCGAGCGACCCATCCCGAGCTCGGCGCGGTCGAGCCGTTCTGGGAGGCGCAGGTGACGATCCTCGCGATCGCGATCCTGACCGCGACCCTGCCGGGCCCGCTCACGCTCGGCGGTCGCTACCTCGTCCCCGGGCTCGAGGTCGCCCTGCTCGCCACGCTCGCGGTCTCCACCCCGTACCGCCACCACGCCCAGGCTCCTCTTCGTCGCCTCGTCTCGATCGGCCTGGTCGCCCTCGTGACGGCCGCCAACACCGCCTCGCTGGCGCTCACGCTCGAGCGGCTGCTCGCCGGCAACCACGAGCTGGGCGGCCATGCGCTCCTCCGGGCCGGCGCGACGATCTGGGTGACGAACATCGCGGTCTTCGCGCTGTGGTACTGGGAGCTCGACCGCGGAGGGCCGGAGGCGCGGACGAACCCTCCCCAGCCGGCGCCCTCCTTCGCCTTCCCCGAGATGACCTCGCCGGAGCTGATCGCCCCGGGCTGGGCGCCCCGATTCGCCGACTACCTCTACCTCGCGATCACGAACGCCACCGCGTTCTCGCCGACCGACACCCTCCCGCTCGGCCGGACCCCCAAGCTCCTGATGGCCGTCCAGTGCCTGGCGTCCTTCCTCACCGTGGCGATCGTCGCGTCGAGGGCCGTCAACGTCCTCCGTTGAGGACGTGCGCACGGGCGCGCGTGCGTCGGCACCCACGCCGAAGGCCCCGCCGGGGCGGGGCCTTCGGTGTCCGGAAGCCCCTCGCGGGGCCCGGCCGGAGCTCGATGGAGGCGGCGGGAATCGAACCCGCGTCCGCAGCCGCCCGAGACAGGCGTCTACAAGCGTAGCCCTCGCGATGTTCTCGTCCGGCGGCCGCCGCGAGGGCGTGCTACCGACGGACCAGGCGTCTTTGTGGTCTCGACTCCGGGCGCGCACGCTCCCTCGGCCGACGAGCCCGTTGATTGACGCCGACATCCAGCCCACGGGCCGAGGCTGGAGCGACGATTCACCGAGTGAGTCTCAGACTACGCGGCGAACGCGAGATCCGTATCGGACTTCGCAGTTTCAGTGTGCCGGATGATTAACGAGGCCAACCGACGTCCTCGGCTTGCAACCTGCCCCTGAAAACGACCCCGTCGAAGCCTGGTCGCCCCCATGTGCACTCTCAGGATACCGCACCCGGCGGAGGTCAGGTGGCCGCGGCGGCCCTGCGGTGGCCGGCACGGTCGCGGCGGCCGAGCGCGCGGATCGGACGCGGCACCTCGATCAGCGCCTCCAGCGTCAGGAGCACGATCGCGGCGGACGGGAGATCGGCCCGCCGCTCGAAGACGGCGTAGCGCGGCATCCACCCCGGCGCGAACTTCTGGTTGAAGCGCAGCAGGCGGTTGACCTGGAAGTAGCGGTCCGCCTTCGTCAGGGCGAAGGCGAGGGCTCGCTGCCACTGCGGCAGCTCGTGGCCGTCCTCGCTGGCGCGGAGGATGCTGCCGAACGCGTTGAAGTTGAGCGAGATCGTCGCGACGCTGTTCCCCCGGCCCCAGGCGATGAGCTCGCAGATCGTGAACTCCATCAGGCCGTTCGGCGTGCCCGGGAGCCGCCGCATGGCCGAGAGCGAGAGCCCGCGCCCGCGGTCGACCGGAACGAGGTGGATGAAGCCCGCCGGGACGCCCTCACCGTCGCGGGCGATCGCGAAGGTGCAGCCGGCGTGCTCCGCGCTCCAGATGTCGTCCATCGCCATCGAGAAGCCGCGATCCGGGTGCCCGCCGAGCCAGGCGCGGGAGACGTCGTCGAGCTGGTGCCGCAGCTCGTCGTCGATGCCGGCGCGCGTGCGCACCTCCACCGAGTAGCCCGCCCGGCGCAGGCGGTTGACGGACTGGCGCGTCTTGCGGATCGCCCGGCCCTCGAGCGAGAAGGCCGCGGTGTCGATCACCGCCTCGTCGCCGACGTAGATCGTCTGCAGGCCGGCGGCGTGGAACGCCGGGAGGTACCGCTCGCGGAGCCCGAGCCCGACGACCCGCCAGCCGTGGCGCCAGGCGAATGCGACGAACTCGGCGACGGCGCGCTCCGCCGCCTCGGGGGGGCCGATCGGATCGCCCGAGAGCACGGCCAGCCCCGCCGTGACCCGGTAGGCGACGAAGGCCTCGCGGCGGGCATCGAAGAAGTAGTCCTTGTCGCGCCGCAGGGCGAAGTAGTCCAGCGAGCCGCTGCCCTCGCGCGCGACGATCCCGCGCGCTTCGGCCCGATCGCGGGAGCGCTGGCGGACGAACTGCCGGCGGGGACGGACGAAGAGGAACGCCAGCCAGAGCACCGAGAGGACGGTCCAGACGACGAGCGCGTTCGCGATCACGTGCGAGCCGTCGCCGACCAGCCGGTCGGGTCCGTCGCCGATGAGGTCGCCGAGGGTCTCCACCAGCGTCGACCCGAGGCCCGGGTAGCCGCGACCCACCGCCAGGGGCTGAACCAGGTTGGCGGCGAAGCCGGCGAGGATCCCGACCCCGACCGCACCGGTCGCGTGCCACGCGAACCGGGTCGTCGTCTCCGGGTCCGATTCGACGTGGAACTGGGCCCGCGTCCGGACGAGCGCGACGAGCAGGGCGAGCGAGAGGATCGACTCGTCGACGTCGAGCCCCTTGACGAGGTGGAGGACGGCGTTGACGGCGAGGATGGAGACGGCGACGACCCAGGCGCGGTGCTTGCGCCGGCGCAGGCCCAGGGCGGCGACGAGCAGCACCAGGGAGAGCGCGGCGACGATGGCCGAAGCCCCTCGGGAGACCGTCGTCGGGACGATCGGGTCGAGCAGGTGGGCGCGACGGTGGAGGGGAGGGGTGAGCGCGGAGACGAGGCTGAAGGCGGCGAGGAGCGCCAGGAGGACGGAGAGGATCCGGGGGCCGAGGCGGACCTCCTGGGCCTGCGCGATCGTCGGCGCCTCGACGCCGCTCAACGGCATCACTCCCGTCCCCGCTCCTTCGTCGCGCGTTCGATCTCCCGCCTCGCCTCCCGCTCGCGCGTCGCCTGCCGCTGGTCCCGCACGTCCTTGCCCCGCCCGAGGCCGACCTCGACCTTGGCCCGGCCATCCTTGAAGTAGAGGCGAAGCGGGACGAGCGTCAGGCCCCGTTCCTCGGTCCGCTTGGCGATCCGCTCGATCTCCCGCCGGTGGAGCAGCAGCCGTCGGTCGCGGCGCGGCTCGTGGGCGTCGACGGCGGCCTGCCGGTAGGGCTCGATCGAGGCGTTGACGAGCCAGAGGGAGCCGTCCCGGACCTGGCCGTAGGCGTCGCCCAGGGAGGCGTGGCCCTCGCGGAGCGACTTCACCTCGGTGCCGAGCAGGGCGAGGCCGGCCTCGAACCGCTCGAGGATCGAGTACTCGTGGTAGGCGCGCCGGTTGGACGCGATGAGCTTCTCTCCGCCGGTCGCCATGGGGGCCACAGGGTACCGGTGGCCACGCTCGGCCCGACCGTCGGCGGGCGTCCGGGGTGGCGGCGCGCGCGGCGCCTCGCGCCTCGGCGCGCTCTAGCGGAGGGCGGCCGGATCGAGGTCGAGGGTCCGGCGGCGGCTGGTCGGACGCTTGCCGTCGCTGCCGGCCGCGGAGGCGCGGAAGACGATCTCGCCCGTCACCCCGAGGGGGGCGAGGATCGAGCCGGAGAAGGAGCCGTCGCAGGTCCGGCTCAGCTTCCCGAGTCGGATCCGGACGGCGTTCCGCGCGAGCGAGAGCTCGATCGTGAGGACGGTCGCCGCGCCCGTGACGCGGCCGGAGAACTGGACGGTGCGGTCGGTCACCCGGCTCAGGTTCTTCGGGGTCGCGAGGACGAGGCGCGGCGAGCCCTTGGCCGCCTGCGACGAGGCGTTGCACGTGAAGGTGGCGTACTGGTCGGCGGCCAGGTAGTGGTCGACCTGGTCCGCGTCCACCTCGGTCCGCTGGTTCCCCGGGCGGTCGGAGATCGGGATGGTCGATCCGGTGACCTGCACGGTGGTGCCGCGGATGCCGAGTCCGCCGAGCGTCTTGGCGACGATCGCGACCTTCAGCGGCACCTCGTCGGGCTTGTTCGAGGTCCCCATGTTGAACGGCTCGGTGAAGTTGGTCGTCGCGTCGTTGAAGTCGTCGGTCTCGACGTCGAGGAGCTGGGTCGACGTGTCGATCGGCGAGTAGTACCCCTGGCTCCGCTCGGCCTTCGTCGGCCCCTTGAGGAGCGCGGCCAGGGTCTGCAGCAGCGTCTCCCGTTCACTTCCGCCGGCGATCCGCCGCGTGACGCTCGCGGGCTTGCCGTACTGGAGGAAGAACACGCGGACCGTGCGGGAGCGGACCGGGCCGTCGGCCGCCGCGATCGCGTCGTCGGGCTTGACGAGCCCCTCGTCCCGCGGGCCCGTCGCCGGCCCGCCGCAGGCCGCGCAGCTCGCAAGCAGGGCCAGGAGCACCCAGAGCCGCCTCACGAGGCGAGCTCCGGCGCGCGTGGGAGGCGGAGCGTGACGCGGGCACCGCCGGCGTCCTCCATCACCATCCGCGCGCCGATCACGTTCGCCTGGCCCTGGGCGATCGCCAGCCCGAGCCCGCTGCCTCCTCCCCGCTCCGGGCGGGCGAGCGCGAAGCGCTCTCCCGCGTGCTGGAGGAAGGCGCCGAAGCCGGAGCCGCGATCGTGGACGACGACGCTGCCGTCCTCCGCGACGGTGACGGTGATCGGCTCGCGGCCGTGCCGCCGTGCGTTGTCGAGGAGGTTCGCGACGATCCGCTCGACCCGCCTCGGGTCCGTCTCCACGAAGACCTGCGACGGCGCGACGAGGCGCGCACCGGGCGCGCGCTGCGCGATGGTCGCGCGCACGAGCCGGACGAGGTCGAAGCGGTCCGTCAGCACGGCCTCCGCGCCGGAGTCGAGCCGCATCACCTCGAGCAGGTCCTCGACCAGGTGGGCGAGCGCCCGCGCGCGATCCTGCACCATCGTCGCCGGCTCCGAGTCGTCGAGCAGGGAGGCCGCGGCGACGAGCCCCGTCAGCGGCGTCCGCAGCTCGTGCGCCACGTCGGCGGAGAAGCGGCGCTCGCGCGTCGCGGCGTCGTCGAGCTGGCGGACCTTGGCCTGCAGGGAGGCCGCCATCTCGTCCAGCGCCCGTCCGAGCATGGCGATCTCGTCGCGTCCCCGGGGCCGCAGCCGGGCCTGCAGGTCGCCGTCGGCCAGGCGGCGGGCGAGCGCCACCGAGCGGCGGATCGGGCGGGCGAGGAGCGTCGAGGCGAAGGCCCCGAGGAGCGCTCCGGCGAGCGACGCGATCAGACCGAAGGAGATGATCGTCCGCCGCAGGTCCCGGATCGCGGCGAGGTCCTTCGCGTACGAGTCGAGGACGTACACCCGCTTGCCCCCGCCGATCGGCGCGACGGCGACGATCGTCGGGCTGCCGTTGACGGAGGCGAGCGTCGTCCAGACGTGACCGTTGGCGGACGCGTCCCGGAGCGCGGCCGGGATCTCCGGGTCACGGGTCCGGGAGCTCGCCGATACCTCGACCCTGGCCTGCGAGGTGACGGCCCGCAGGTCGCCGAGCCGGGTGTAGACGAGGGCGGCGAGGCGGACCTGATCGGCCGCCGTCTGGCGCGCCGTCTGGAGCCGCTCCGCCTGCTCCCGCGCGTAGATCGCGTACCCGGCTCCGGCGACGACCAGGGCCGTGATCAGCGCGATCGATGCCGCCAGCCGGATCCGGAGGGACATGCCGGAAGTATCGCGCCGTCCCGGTCCACCCGGCCGCGGGCCGCGGGCGAGGCTACGGGCGGACGAGCTTGTAGCCCACGCCGCGCACGGTCTGGACGAGCGTCGGCCGCGTCGGGTCGTCCTCGATCTTCGCCCGCAGCCGCTGCACGTGGACGTCGACGAGCCGCCCGTCGCCGGCCCAGCCGTAGCCCCACACCCGGTCGAGAAGCGTCGAGCGGTCGAGGACGAGGCCGGCGTTGCGCGCCAGCTCGTCCAGGAGGCGGTACTCGGTCGGGGTCAGCCGGACCTCCTCCCCGTCGCGCGTCACCTCGCGGCCGCGATGGTCGATCGTCACCGACCCGAACGACGACTGGTCCACGTCGGCCTCGGCGGACGTCCCCGAGCGCCGGAGGGCGGCACGGAGGCGCGCGGCCAGGACCGCGGGGTCGAACGGCTTCGTCACGTAGTCGTCGGCGCCCGCCTCGAGGCCGAGGACGATGTCGATCGCGTCCGTCCGGGCCGAGAGGAAGACGACGGGGACCTGCGAGGTCCGCCGGATCTCGCGGCACAACTCGACGCCGTCGAGGCCGGGCAGCATCACGTCGAGGACCGCGACCGCGGGGCGTGATCGCTGGAACTCGACGAGCCCGTCCGGACCCGTGGAGGACGTCACGACCGCGAAGCCGTCTCGTTCCAGGGAGCGCGAGGTCGCCGCGCGGATCACCTCGTCGTCCTCGACGAGCAGCACGAGCGGCTTGCGGAACGCGTTCACCGCCGTGGAGTATGCGAGACGAGCGGGCCGTCGGTGACGCTTCCGGGCCAGCCGCCGCCCGCCTCGACGTCTCGCCCTCGTCGCTCCCGGCCCTCGTCGGCCGCCAGCACGGGTCGCGACGGTACGCTCCCCCCGTGCATCGCTGCTTCGGGGACGGCGATCCTCTGTACGAGGCCTACCACGACGAGGAGTGGGGTCGGCCGGTCACCAGCCGGAACGGCCTCTACGAGCGCCTCTGCCTGGAGTCCTTCCAGTCGGGTCTCGCCTGGATCACGATCCTGCGCAAGCGAGAGGCGTTCCGCCGGGCGTTCGGGGGGTTCGACCCCGCCCTCGTCGCCGGGTTCGGAGCCGACGACGTCGAGCGGCTGCTCGCCGACCCGGGGATCGTCCGGAACCGCGCCAAGATCGACGCCGCCGTCCGAAACGCGCAGGCGGTGCTCGCCCTCGAGGAGGCGGGCGGGGACTTCGCCGCGCTCGTCTGGTCGTTCGCTCCCCCGGAGCGGCCGGCGCCGGTCTCGCCCGCCGACGTGCCGGCGGTGACGGCGGAGTCTCGGGCGCTGGCCGGCGAGCTCCGGCGCCTCGGCGTCCGCTTCGTGGGTCCGACGACGGCCTACGCCCTGATGCAGGCGGCGGGGCTCGTCGACGACCATCTCGCCGCCTGCCCGGCCCGTTCGGCCGTCGAGGCGTCGCGTCGCGCCGCGCGCCGGGCACGGCCATGAGATCGGCCTCCGTCCTCACGACCGAACGCCTCCGGCTGCGTCGCTGGCTGCCGTCCGACCTGGAGCCGTTCGCCGCGATGAACGCGGATCCGCGGGTCATGGAGCACCACCCCGCGCTGCTCGACCGGGCGACGAGCGACGCTCGCGTCGAGCGGATGGAGCGGGCGTTCGACGAGGACGGGTTCGGCCTCTGGGCCCTCGAGTTGCGAGACGGGAACACGTTCGTCGGCTTCACCGGCCTCGCCGTGCCCGCCTTCGACGCGCCGTTCATGCCCGCCGTCGAGATCGGCTGGCGGCTGGCGTTCGCCGCCTGGGGGCGCGGCCTCGCGGCGGAGGCCGCCCGCGCCGCGCTCGCCGACGGCTTCGGTCGCGCCGGTCTCGCCGAGGTCGTCAGCTTCACCGCCACGACGAACGTCCGCTCCGAGGCCTTGATGCGCCGCCTGGAGATGACCCACGACCCCGCCGACGACTTCGACCACCCGCTCCTGCCGCAGGGTCACCGCCTCCGCCGCCACGTCCTCTACCGGTTGCGAGCCGAGTCGGGCTGACGGATGGCCAGACGAGCGCCGAACGCTAGGCCAGGTCGAGCGTGATCCGGCCGAGCGGGGGCTCGACGAGGTCGACGACGACGTCGAGGCGGTCGCCGAGCGCGATCCGGTGACCGCTCGAGCGCCCCACGAGCGCCGTCTGCAGGGGCGAGGGGTCGTACCAGTCGCGCGGGAGCCGGCGGGCCGGCAGGTACCCCTCCGCCGCCGCCTCGAAGCGCACGAAGAGGCCGGCGGCCGTCACGCCCGTCACCTCGCCGTGGTGGGCCCCGAGCTCACCCGCGTGGAGCCGTTCGTGCACCAGGTGGGCGACCGAGATCCGTTGCGCCTGCCGCTCGAACCGCGCGATCAGCCGCTCCCGGTCGGAGGCCTCCGCGCAGACGGCGTCCAGCTCGGGATCCCGGCGCGGGTCCCGCCCGGCGAGGGAGTCGGCGAGCGCGCGGTGGACGAGGAGATCCGGGTAGCGGCGGATCGGCGACGTGAAGTGGGTGTAGAGGGGTGCGGCGAGGCCGGCGTGGCCGAGCGGACTGACGTCGTAGCGGGCCTGCATCAGGGAGCGCAGGACGAGCATCGAGAACGGCTCCCGGCCGCCGCGGTGCGCGGTGTGGACGAGGATCGAGCGCGCCGCCTCCGCGACGGCCCGCATCGCCTGCCGGCTGGACAGGACCTCCGGAAGCGGCGCCGTGGGCACCCGCAGGTCGGCGAGCTGGGCGTAGAGGCGCTCGACGGCCGCCGGGTCCGGCGGCTCGTGGACCCGGAGGGGGATCGCCCCGCTGGCGGCCAGGCGCTCCGCGACGACGACGTTCGCGTGGAGCATCAGCTCCTCGACGACCGCGTGGGCACGCGGCTCCGCGTCCATCCGGCCGGAGGCGACACGCTCGCCGTCGATCACGAGGACGAGCTCGGGACGCTGCAGCGCCAGCGCGCCGCGGGCGAGGCGGCGGGTCCGGAGCAGGTCGCAGAGGGCCTCGGCATCGGCGAGGGGGCCGGGTCCCGCCTGCAGCTCGGACTCGGCCTCGTCGTACGTGAGGCGCCGGCGGACCACGATCCGGGAGCGGTAGACGGAGCTCCCCCGGACGCCTCCCGCGGCGTCGAAGGTGCTCTCGACGGTCACGGCGTCGCGGGGCCGACCCGGCAGGAGCGAAGCCGCCAGCGAGGAGAGCTCCGGCGGCAGCATCGGATCGACGCGGCCCGGGAGGTAGGCGGAGAAGAGCCGCTCCC
The DNA here is from genome assembly GCA_963800515.1 of uncultured Thermoleophilia bacterium. Classification (GTDB taxonomy): domain Bacteria; phylum Actinomycetota; class Thermoleophilia; order Gaiellales; family F1-60-MAGs149; genus CAWDBC01. The sequence goes on along the minus strand of CAWDBC010000009.1, from coordinate 123,426 downwards.
GCGCCTCGCGGTCGAGCTCGGAGCCGGCGGGCACGAGCGCGGCGACATCGGCGATGTGGATGAGGGCGCGGAAGCCCTCCGGCGTCCGCGCGACCTCGACGGCGTCGTCGTGGTCGCGCGCGCCGACCGGATCGATCGTGACGGGCGCCGTGGCCGTCAGGTCGCGGCGGTGCGCCTCGGCCGGCCCCGGGTCCGCCGGAAGCGCGCGGGCCTCGCGGAGCGCCCCGGCGGGGAAGGCCCGCGCCAGGCCGACCTCGGCCGCGTAGGCCGCCATCGTGGCCATGACGTCGCCCGGGCGTCCGTACCGCTCGACGACGCGGGCGCGCCGGGCCCCGTCGCCCGCGAGGACGCCGACGAGGTCCCCGACCTCGTAGGCCGGGCCGCCGCGAGCCAGCCCCCACGGCACGCCGTGGTCGAAGTAGGGGCGGGCGACCGAGAAGCGGCCCTGGCGCTCGATCGTGCAGGCCAGGAGGGGGGTCAGGGAGCGCTCGCTCGCGGCGCGATCAGATCTTCAGGAAGCGGCGGATCGTGACCCCGGACCCGATCGCGCCGAGCCCGATGCCGGCGGCGAGCATGAGCCCGCCGATCAGCCAGCTCGACCACGCGTGGGCGCCGCTCGAGCCGGAGCCGAGCGTCGTCTGGTCGACCACGAGCCGGACGGAGCCGAGGAGGAGGGCGATCGAGAGGAGCCCGCCGAGCGCCCCGCAGATCACGCCCTCGAGGATGAACGGCCAGCGGACGAACCAGTTCGTCGCGCCGACGAGCTTCATCACCTCCACCTCGCGTCGCCGCGCGAAGATCGAGAGGCGGATCGTGTTGCCGATCAGGAGCACGGCGGCGATGCCGAGGATCAGGGTGACGCCGACGATCAGCGCCTCGATCACGCCGACGGTCTTCAGGAGCTTGTCGGCCTTGGCGCCGCCGTAGTCAGGATTCGGGAGGTCGTTGGCCGGATCAGAGCGGGCGAGCCCCGGCAGGCCCTTCAGCGACTTGGCGATGTTCGGCGTCTGCGACGAGGAACGGGCCTTGACGTCGAACTCCTCCGGGAAGGCGTTCCGGTCCACGAGGTTGACGTTGTCGCCGAGCTTCTTGCGGGCGATCGCGAACGCCTGCGCCGAGTCGATGAACTTGACGGACCCCGGCTGGACGCGCGCGTCGGCCACGAGCCTCGCGCGGAGATCCGCCTTCTCGGCCTTCGAGGCGTCGCTGGCGAGGAAGACCTTGACCGTCAGGTCGCCCGCGATCCGCTGGGTCTCGTTGTAGACGTAGGAGCCGAGCGCGACCCCGAGCCCGAACAGGTAGAGGACGATCAGGACCGTGACGATGGCGGCCGCGGTGGTCGAGAAGTTGGCGCGGAGCGAGCGGCCCGCCTCCGAGAGGAAGAACTTCCAGCGCGCCTCCTCGCGCGCCCGATGCCGCGGCGGGATCTCGCCGGAGCCCATCTCCTCGTCGAGGGCGACGTCCTCAACGCTCGACAACGTAGCCCCCTCGGCGGTCGTCGCGAACGAGCCGGCCGTCCTCCAGCGCGATCACGCGCCGGCGCATCGTGTCCACCATCTCCCGGTCGTGCGTGGCCATCACGATCGTGGTGCCGGTCCGATTGATCCGGTAGAGGAGCTGCATGATCCCGATCGAGGTCTCGGGATCGAGGTTGCCGGTCGGCTCGTCGCAGATCAGGAGCGGCGGGTGGTTGACGAAGGCGCGGGCGATCGAGACGCGCTGCTGCTGACCGCCGGAGAGCTCGTGCGGGAGCTTGTCGACCTTGTCCTCGAGCCCCACGAGGGAGATGATCTCGGGGACCTTCTCCTCGATCTCGTGCCGGCTCCGGCCCTGCACCTCGAGCGTGTACGCCACGTTGTCGTAGACCGATCGACCCGGCAGCAGCTTGAAGTCCTGGAAGACGCAGCCGATGTTGCGCCGGAGGAGCGGCACCTGCTTGCGCTTGAGCTTCGTGACCGAGCGTCCGCCGACGATCACCTGCCCCCGGGTGGCGTCGATCTCCTTAAGCAGCAGCTTCACGAACGTCGACTTGCCCGACCCGGAGGGCCCGACGAGGAAGACCCACTCGCCCTGGTCGATCTGGAGGGTCACCTCGCGCAGGCCGACGACCTCGCCGGGATAGATCTTCGTCACGTGATCGAAGAGGATGATCGCCTGGGCGGCCGCCTTCGGCGGCCGGAGCTCGCCGGTGCTCGGCTGGAGGGCGCGCAGGGCCTCGGCCCGGCGGCGCCGACGATCGGCGGCCTCCTGCTCGAGGCGCTCCTCGTCGGTGACCACGACGGCGCCGCCGGCCAGCGGTCCGCGCGTCGAGCCGGTCGGCGGAGCGTCGGCGGGAAGGGGGTCCGGCCGCCTCGCCTCACGGCGGGACGGCGTGGTGTTCTCACGCTTCAGCATCGGATGAGCCCCGTGGGGCCGCCTCCCAGGGTATCGAGGCGGCCGGGAACGGGCAAACGGGAACCGGAGCGCACGGCCATGCCGGAGGCTTCGCCGAGGCGCCGGACTCTCCTGCCGGCCCGGTCGCCGAGCGGCCCGCCCGGGCTCAGCCGCGACGCGGGGGCAGGGGCAGGAACCCGGACGTTCGGCGTGCGTACTCGGACCACCCGGCCCGGCCGGCCATCCGCCGCTCCGTGACCCGCTTGCCGGAGCCGAAGGCGAGCAGGTAGACCATCACGATCGGCGAGGCCGCCGTGAGGACGCCGGGCCACCGATCGGCCGCGACGAGGAAGATGCCGACCCACACGCAGGCGTCGCCGAAGTAGTTGGGGTGCCGCGTGTACCGCCAGAGGCCGCGATCGAGGATGGCGCCTCGATTGGCGGGATCGGCGAGGAACCGCGTCTTCTGCGCGTCGCCGACGGCCTCGAAGGTGAGCCCGACCACCCAGACGACGACGCCGGCCCAGGCGACGGGGGTCAGGCCGCCCCGCTCGTAGGCTCCGACCTGGAGCGGGGCGGAGACGAGCAGGGCGAGCGCACCCTGGAGGCCGAAGACCGCCGCCAGGACGAAGAGGGGACCGCGGCCGGCGATCAGCTCGGCGTACCGGGGATCCTCTCCCCTGCCCGCGGCCCGGCGGCCGAGGTGGACGGCGAGGCGGATGCCCCAGACGACGGGCAGGACGAGCAGGAGCCGACGCCGCGCCGTGTCGCCGTGGCCGTCGGAGCAGGCGAAGGCGACGAGGGCCACGGCGACGAAGCAGAGGCCCCACGCGGTGTCGACGACGTTGACGCGCCCCACCAGCCGGGAGGCGGCGAACGCGGCGGCGAGCACGACGACGACGGCGCCGATCGTCCACGGCAACGCCGCCAGGAAGGCGTCGCCGTCGAAGCCGCTCACCGCCCGGAGGCCGGGCCGCACGCCGGCTCAGGCACCCGACGGGCTCGCCGCGGCGTCGGGCTTCGCCAGGCCGAACTGGACGACGTCGAGGTAGCCGGAGCGGAAGCCGGCCTCCGAGTAGGCGAGGTACAGCGACCACATCCGCCGGAAGACCTCGTCGAAGCCGAGCTCCCCCACCTCGGCGGCGCGTTCCTCGAACGTCGCGCGCCAGCGCCGGAGGGTCTCGGCGTAGTGCCGGCCGAACGCGAGCTCCGAGGTGATCCGGAGCGGCGTCGCGGCGACCTGCTCGCGGATCGCCCTCACCGACGGGAGGTGGCCACCGGGAAAGATGTACTTGACGATCCAGGTGTAGGTGTTGACCGTCTGGAGCATCCGGTCGTGCGGCATCGTGATCGCCTGGAGCGCGACCCGGCCGCCGGGGGCGAGGAGCCGGTCGAGCGCGGCGAAGTACTCGGGCCAGCGGTTGGCGCCGACCGCCTCGATCATCTCGACGGAGATCACGGCATCGAACTCGCCGCTCACCTCGCGGTAGTCCTGCAGCCGCACCTCGGCCCGCGCCGCGTGGCCCGCGCGGGCGATCCGCTCGCGGGCCAGACGGGCCTGCTCGAGCGAGATCGTGACGCTCGTGACCTCCGCCCCGCGCGCCGCCGCCCGGATCGCGAGCTCGCCCCAGCCGGTGCCGATCTCGAGCACCCGCGTGCCCGGGCGGACGTCGGCGAGGTCGAGGAGCCGATCGATCTTGCGGTGCTGGGCCGTCTCGAGCGACTCGGACGACGCGGCCGGATCCGCCTCGAAGAGGGCCGAGGAGTACGTCAGCGACGGGTCGAGGAACGTCGCGAAGAGCTCGTTCGAGAGGTCGTAGTGGCGCTGGATGTTCGCCCGCGCGCCCTCGACGGAGTTGTCCAGGCTGCCGGGCCGTACCGTCAGGACGGCGTCGCGGAGCCGCTGCAGCGGCTTCGGGATCAGGGTCGCGACGTTGCTCGCGAGCACCGTCAGGACGTCGGCGAGGTCCTCGGACTCCCAGTCGCCGGCCATGTAGGCCTCGCCGAACCCGATCAGGCCGCCGACGCCCAGGCGCTGGAAGAAGACGTCGGGCCGCCGCAGGTGCAGGTGCGGCGCGCCCGAGCCGCCGGCGCCCAGCTGCCCGCCCGTGCTCGTCGTGACGCGGAGGGGCAGGCGGGCGATGGCGCGCCGGAGCAGGAGCTCGGCCACCGCCCGGCGGACCGGGTTCCGGCCAGTGCGGACGACGTCGGGCCAGCGCAGGCGGTCGATCGAGAGCTCCGGTGCGGGGATCGTGGTCAACCGAGGCCCTCCTTCGTGGTGGCCGGTCGGGGCCGCGGGCGCAGGCCCCTCAGGTACAGGGTGAGGCCGTGGCGGCGGATGCCGGCCATCACGGCACGGGACGCGAGCGGGGTGCGCAGCGTGCTCCAGAGCGAGGCGCCGCCCAGGCGGGGCCCGCGGAGGACGGCGACGAACGGCCGCTCGCCCTCGCGGCGCAGCGTGATCGAGACGAGGACGTCCGCCCCGGGCGCCGGCAGGCGCATCGCGTAGGTGCCGTCGACGCTGTAGAACGGCGAGACGAAGAAGGCCTTGTCCACCGTCGCCCGGCCGTCGCCGTCGAGCCGGACGAGGTAGCTGTGGCGCCCCCCGTAGGTGTTGCGGACCTCGGCGACCGCGTGCGTCAGCGAGCCGTCGGGCGCGAAGCAGTAGAAGACCGTGAGCGGGTTGAAGACGTAACCGAGCACCCGGGGCCCGGCCAGCATCAGGACGCGGTCAGGCCGCTCGACGCCGCCCTCGGCGAGGAACGCGTCGAGGTTGTCCCGGAGCGAGCGCTCACCGCACCCGAGGTGATCCCGGCTCTCGAAGCCGGCGACCCAGCGCCAGGGGCGCGGCAGCGCCGGCACCTCGTCCAGGTCGATCAGCCAGGTGATCGCGTGCGCGTTGAAGCCGTAGGCGATGGGATCCCGCCGCCGGTGGGTGATCTCGACGTCGTAGCGGACGGGCTTCACCAGGTCACCCCGAGGCTCGCGGCGGCGGCGACGCCGGACCGGCAGCCGTCCTCGTGGAAGCCCCAGCCGTGGTAGGCCCCGGCGAAGGCCAGCCGCCCGTCGTTGAGCGTCGGCAGCTCGGCCTGGGCGCCGACGGAGGCGGGCGTGTACAGGGGATGGTGGTAGGTGATCCGCTCGAGCACGGCGTCCTCGGCGATCGCGCCGGCGTCGTTGAGCGTCACGAGGTAGCGCGTCTCCGAGGGCAGCCGCTGGAGCCGGTTCATGTCGTACGTCACGTTGACGGACGCGGCGGACGCGTCGCAGTCGGGGAGGTAGTAGTTCCAGGACGCGTGCGCGCGGCGGGCGCGCGGGAGGACGGCGGCGTCCGAATGCAGGATCGTCGGGTTCGTCGAGTACCCGATCGCGCCCAGGATCCGCACCTGGTCGGGGCTCGGCTCGGCGAGGAGCTCCAGCGCCTGGTCCGGATGCGTGGCGATCACGGCCGCGTCGAAGCGGTCGATCGCGCCGGCCGCCGTCCGCAGGAGGAGGCCTTCCGCCGTCCGCTCCAGCGATCGCACGGGCGTGGCGACGCGCACGTCGGGGAGCCCGGCCGCGGCCTTCTCCACGTAGGTCCGGGAGCCACCGACGACGGTCCGCCACTCGGGCGCTCCGCGGACGCCGAGCATCCCGTGGTTCGCGAGGAACTGGAAGAGGTAGCGGGCCGGATACGCGCCGGCCTCGGACGGCGCGCAGGACCAGACGGCGGAGACGAGCGGCGTCACGAAGTGGGAGACGAAGTACGGCCCGAAGCGCCCGCGGGCGAGGAAGGCCGTCATCGTCTCGTCGCGCCCCACGGGGGTCGGATCCGCCAGGGCCGCTCGCGCGCGGCGGTGGAAGCGCAGGACCTGCGCGAGGAGGCCGAGGTACCGCGGCCGGGTCGCGTTCCGCGCGCTGGGGAAGAGGCCCGCGAACCCCTTCGACCCGGCGTACTCGAGCCCGCAGCCGCCGCAGCGGATCGACATCGACATCTCGGTCGGCTGCGTCGCCACCCCGAGCTCCGCGAACAGGCGGAGGAGCTCCGGGTACGTGCGCTCGTTGTGGACGATGAAGCCCGAGTCGACCGCGAGGACGCGCCCGGTCCCGTCCACCCGGTCGCGCGTGTGCGCGTGGCCGCCGAGCCGGTCGTCGGCCTCGAAGAGCGTCACGTCGGCGGCCCGCCGCAGCACGTGGGCCGCGGTCAGCCCGCTGACCCCGCTGCCGATCACGGCGATGCGCCGCCGTCCCGTGGGCTCGGTGTCGCTCCCCGGCATGCGATCAGGCGGTGACGCGGCCGGCGCCGGCCAGGAGGGGCCGGAGGAGGTTCGCGACCGGCAGGCGGGTCGTGGGGTCGGGGTCGAGCAGGGTCGCGGCCAGGAAGCCGGCCGCCAGATCGTGCCAGAGGCGCGCGCGCCGGAGCATCCCGTGGCCGTCGCCCGGGATCTCGACGAAGCTCGCCGCGATGCCCGAGCGCCGCAGCGCGTCGGCGTAGGCCGCCGTGGCCTCGGCGGAGGTCGTGCGGTCGCGGCTGCCGTGGGCCAGGAGGATCCGCCGATCGCGGAGCTGCGCGATCGGCTCGCCTGCGCCGAGCCACGGCGCCAGCCCGACGACGCTCTCGACCCGCGGATGCCCCGCGGCCCGCAACGCCGCCCGGCCCCCCATCGAGTGCCCGACGAGGCCGATCGGGCCCGAGTCGAAGCGCGCCGCCAGCTGGTCGAGGGCCCACCGGGTGTCGGCCACGGGCGAGGCGTCGGCGCCGTTCCAGCCGCGCACGGCGAAGCGCAGGCTGGCGACGGCGATCCGCCCGCGCCCGACGCTCCAGATGCGCTGCGCGAACGGGCGCATCCGGAGGACCGCGAGCGCCCCCGGCGGGACGGCGGATCGGCTCTGGCTGCGGCCGCCGTGGAGGACGAGGACGACGGCATCGGCGTCCGCGTCGCCGCGGACGTGGAGGTGGGGACGGGGGTCGGTCATGGCGAAAGGATGCTGTCGGGGACGACGAAGGGCGCCCGGGCGGGACTCGCGGATTCCATCAACGCCGGTTCGCGCCGGAAGGATCGCCGGTTCGCCGGCCGAGGGCGAGACCGGCCCGGCGCCCGCGCCGACGGCCGCCGCCGCGGGTTGCCGAGCGCCGACGGGCCGCGACGACCCGGACCGACGGGCCACGACGGGCCGCGCCCCGGGGCCGGCGGATCCCGTCGGGGCGGAGGGCGGCCGGCCGCGCCGCCGCGGGCGATGAAGGGGGGTCACCCTCCTCGTTGTACAGGTCCGCGCCGGGTGACGCGGGCAGCGCTCCCGCTACTCGCTCTTCGCCGCCCGTTGGAGCAGGAACTGCTGCACGAAGGGATCCAGATCGCCGTCCAGCACGCCCTGGGCGTTGCCGATCTTGAGGCCGGTGCGATGGTCGTTGACCATCGTGTACGGATGCAGCACGTAGCTGCGGATCTGGCTGCCGAAGCTGATGTCGGAGACCTCGCCGCGCTGCTTGGCGAGCTCCGCCTCGCGCTTTCGCAGCTCGAGCTCGAGGAGGCGGCTCTTGAGCACCCGCATCGCCGTCTCCCGGTTCTGGGTCTGGGAGCGCTCGTTCTGGCACTGGACGACGAGCCCGGTCGGCAGGTGCGTGATCCGGACGGCCGAGTCGGTCTTGTTGACGTGCTGCCCGCCGGCGCCGGAGGCCCGGTAGGTGTCGATCCGGAGGTCCTTCTCGTCGATCTCGACGTCGAGGTCCCCGTCCGCGATGTAGGGCGCGGCGTCGAGCCGCGCGAAGGCGGTGTGGCGACGGTGCGCGGAGTCGAACGGGGAGAGCCGGACGAGCCGGTGGACGCCCTTCTCGGCGTCCATGACCCCGTAGGCGTTCTCCCCCTCGACCGCGAAGGTGACGGACTTCAGGCCGGCCTCCTCGCCCTCCGTCGCCTCGAGGAGCGACGTCTTGAAGCCCCGCCGCTCCGCCCAGCGCAGGTACATCCGCAGGAGCATCTCCGTCCAGTCCTGCGCGTCGGTCCCGCCGGCCCCGGCCGAGATCGTCACGACCGCAGGACCCGCGTCGTACTCGCCGGTGAAGAGCGCCGCCTCCTGGAGGCGGCCGATCTCGGCCGAGGCCCGTCCCACCGACTCGACGAGCTCGGCCTCGATCTCCGGCTCGTCGGTGGCCAGCTCGAGCATCTCGGGAAGCTCGGCGACCTCCTCCTCCAGCCGCTCGACCATCTCCAGGTTGCGCGCCTTGGCCGACCGCTCCGAGGACACGCGCCCGGCGGTCCGGGCGTCGTCCCAGAAGCCGGGTTCGAGCATCCTCCGGTCGAGCTCCGCGACCTCCAGCTTCAGGGAAGCGGGGTCAAAGGTACTCACGGACCCACACCAGGCGGGCCCTCAACTCCTCGATCGCGGTCGGCAGGTCGGCCGTGTCGGCGGTGCCGGTCGAAGCGGCCTCCTCAGGCACTCCGGCTCCGCTCCCGCGCCCGCCGCTCCTTCTCCGCCCGACGCTCCGCCGCGCGTCGCTCCTGGCGGTTCATCCCGGTCGTGTCGAGGGCCGGCGCGCGTCCGTCGGCCGGGTCCTCGACCTGGAGGCCGCCGCCGACCGGCTGGGCCTCCTGGTGGACGGCCACGAGGTCGTCGTCCTCGTGGCGCTCGAGCTGCTCGGCCGCGTCGTCCGGCGCCTGCAGCTCCATGTCGAAGTGGAAGACGTTGCGGATCACCTGCTCGCGGACGTCTCGCATCATCGCCAGGAACATCGCGTGCCCCTCGGTCCGGTACTCGACGAGCGGGTCCTTCTGGGCGAGGCCGCGCAGGTGGATGCCGTCGCGGAGGTACTCCATGTTGTCGAGGTGCTCGCGCCAGTGATGGTCGATCGAGTCGAGCAGGAAGTACCGCTCGGCCCGGCGCATGATGTCCCAGCCCGGCTCGTTGCCCTCCTCGTCGTCCTCGGCGCCGAGCGCGCGCAGGCGCTCCGTGAACGACCGCTCGCGCTCCTCGTAGGCCAGCTGGGCCTCCGCCGTCGCGCGGTCGAGCAGGTCGTCGCGGTCCACGGTCGAGGGATCGCCGAGGTCCTCGGCCGTGAACGGCACGGGGTAGAGGGCGTTGAGCCCGACGATCAGGCCGGGCAGGTCCCAGTCGCCGGCGAAGTCGGACTCCGTGTGGTCCGCGATGACCGCCTCGACGGCCTCGTCGATCCACTCCTCGACGAGCGGCGAGATGTCCTCGCCCTCGAGGACGCGCCGGCGCTCGGCGTAGACGACCTCGCGCTGCTTGTTCAGCACGTCGTCGTACTTGAGGACGTTCTTGCGGATCTCGAAGTTCCGCTCCTCCACCCGGCGCTGGGCGCCCTCGATGGATCGCGTCAGCATCTTCGAGTCCAGCGGCTCGCCGTCGGTCGGCCCGAAGCGGTCGAGGATCTTGAACATCCGGTCGCCGGCGAAGAGCCGGACGACCTCGTCCTCGGCCGAGATGTAGAAGCGGGTCTCGCCGGGGTCGCCCTGGCGCCCGGAGCGGCCGCGCAGCTGGTTGTCGATGCGCCGGCTCTCGTGCCGCTCGGTGCCGAGTACGTAGAGGCCGCCCACGTCGACGACGCCGGGGCCCAGCTTGATGTCGACGCCGCGGCCGGCCATGTTCGTGGCGATGGTGACGGTCCCGGGCTGCCCCGCGTCCTCGATGATCGCGGCCTCGCGCTCGTGCTGCTTGGCGTTCAGCACGTTGTGCGGGATGCCGCGCGCGGTCAGGAGCCCCGACAGGTACTCCGAGATCTCGACCGAGATCGTTCCCACGAGCACGGGCTGGCCGGCGGCGTGCCGCTCCGCGACGTCGTCGGCGACGGCGGCGAACTTCTCCTCCTGCGTCTTGAAGACGACGTCGTTGGCGTCGTCCCGGATGACGGGGACGTTCGGCGGGATCTGGCAGACCTCGAGCTTGTAGATCTCGGCGAACTGGTCGCCTCGGTGGCCGCGGTGCCCGTCATCCCGGCGAGCTTCTCGTACATCCGGAAGTAGTTCTGGATCGTGACGGTCGCGACGGTCACGTTCTCCGCCTCGATCCGCACGCCCTCCTTCGCCTCGACCGCCTGATGGAGGCCCTCGGACCAGCGCCGACCCTCCATGATCCGGCCGGTGAACTCGTCGACGATCTTGACCTCGCCCGCCTGCACGACGTACTCGACGTCCCGGTGGAAGAGCGATTCGGCCTTCAGCGCCTGGATCAGGTGGTTGACCACCTGCCCGTTGCCCGGCGCGTAGAGGTTGTCGATCCCGAGCCAGCGCTCGACCTTGTGGACCGCCTCCTCGCTCGGCGCGACCGTCTTGCGCTTCTCGTCGACCTCGTAGTCGGTCCCCGTCTTCAGCCGCTTGGCGATCCGGGCGAACTCGTAGTACGTCTGCGGCGCCTCCTCCGGCTGGCCGGAGATGATGAGCGGCGTCCGCGCCTCGTCGATCAGGATCGAGTCGACCTCGTCGACGATCGCGAACGGGTGCCCGCGCTGGACGCAGCCCTCGAGCTCGACCGCGAGGTTGTCGCGCAGGTAGTCGAAGCCGAACTCCGAGTTCGTCCCGTAGGTGACGTCCGCCTGGTAGGCGAGGCGGCGCTCCTCCTGGTCCATCTGCGACCAGATGACGCCGACCGAGATTCCCGAGGAAGCGGTAGATCGGGCCCATCCACTCGGCGTCGCGCTGGGCGAGGTAGTCGTTGACGGTGACGACGTGGACGCCGCGGCCGGTCAGCGAGTTCAGCGCCACGGCGAGCGTCGCCGTCAGCGTCTTGCCCTCGCCCGTGCGCATCTCGGCGATCCATCCGTAGTGGAGCGCGAACCCGCCCATGATCTGGACGTCGAAGTGGCGCATCTCGAGCGTCCGCCAGCCGGCCTCGCGGACGATCGCGAAGGCCTCGGCGGTCACCGGCTCGAGCGCCTCGTCGGGCTTCGCCCCGTCCTCGGCGATCGCCGAGCGGACCCGCTGCCGCAGGGCGTCGAAGCGCGCGGCGAACTCCTCGTCGCCCAGCTCGGCGAGCTCGTCCTCGAGGCGGTTGACGTCCCGCGTCGCCCGCTCGAGGTCCTTGAGCTTGCGTCCTTCGCCGAGGCGGAGGACCCGCTGCATGAGGTCGGCCATGGAGTCAAGGGTACCAGCCGCCCCGACCCCGGCCGGCCGCTCCCCGGCCGTGGCGGCGCTCCCCGCCAGGCAGGCGCGTACGCTTGCGGGGGATGGCGGTTCGGGGCTTCCAGACGGCCGGTCGTGGACACGGCTGACGCTCTCAGCCTGGTCGAGGCCTACCGGGCCGGGGAGATCACGCGGCGGGAGGCCGCGGTCGCCATCGACGTCTGGCTCCAGACCGACGCGGGCGACGCCCCGATCGGCCTCGCGATGCTCGAGGCGGTCTTCGGCAGCCGCAGCCCCGATCCCGAGGACGCGCTCCTCGCCGTCGTCCGGGCCGCGCTCGAGACGCCGGACGCGACCCTCGCGCGGCGTCTCTTCGGGCTCGCCGTCCGGCGCCCCATCCTCGCCGCGATCGCCGCCGTCGATCCCGAGGAGCTCCCGGACCGGGTGCTCCGGCCGGGCGAGCGGATCCTCCTCCGGACGGCCGGCGGACGCCGGGCGCTGGAGGCGATGCTCCGCGGCGAGGTCGATCCGATCGTCGACTGGCTGGACCGCACCCTCCTCGGCGACGACGCCTTCTCGGCGACCACCTGGGACGTGCCGCTGATCGACCTCGGCGGCCTCGAGCGGCTGGTCGACGCGCTCTGCCTGGCCACCGAGGGGCTGCCGTTCGGGGAGGCGCGGGCGCAGGCGGCGGAGGAGTGGATCTCCGAGCTCGCCGTCGACAGCCTTGGCGACGTGCCCTCGACCGTGATCGCGCGCACCGTCGGCGATCGGCTCCTGGGGTCCAGCGCGCCCGTGCTCCTCTGGCACGCCGCGACCCAGCTCGCGCTGGTCGCCGATGGCGACGAGGAGACGGTGCGCCGCGTCGTCCGGCGGTGCCTGCCGGTGAGCGGCGACGAGGCGGGGCACGTGCCCTCCCTGGCCGCCGCCCCACTCCTCCACGAGCTGCCCGTGCTGGCCGCCGCCGCCCTCGTCGATTCGCTCCGGCGCGACCTCTCCGACGGGTCCTACGCCGCGCTCGAGCGCGGGTTCCTCGTCGTCGCCCTGCGCGACGCCTGGTCGGCGTGGCGGCCGACCGCGCTCCGCTGGGTCGCGGGACCCGAGCCGCGGCTGGCCCTCGCCGTCCTCCGGGCGGGCGAGCGCGCCGGCCACCTCGACGAGCTCCTGGCGGCCCGCGGCGATGCGCCGATCGCCGTCCGCTCGGCCATCGACGCCTGGCTCAGCTCGCGGCGCTAGCCGCCCGCGGGCAGGGTGCGCTCGTCGTCGGCCGGCTCCATCGTCGCCGCGGTGGCGCGAGCCGCGTGGTGCGGGCGCCCGGCGAGGCGCCGGTCGTGGTGGTCGGAGGCCTGGCGGCGCAACCGGTCGATCGTCCCGTCCACGGCCGCGTACATGTCGGGGGCCGAGTGACGGACGCGGATCGTCTCGCCGCCGCGGCAGTGGATCGTCCCCTCGACGGTCTGGGAGTCGGCGATCCGCGGATTGCGCTCCACCCAGAGCTCCACGTCGGCGCGGCACTCGGGCGTCAGGAAGCGCGCGACCCGCTCCATCTTCGTGAGGACGTACTCGCGAAGCGGTGCGGTGACGGGGAGGTTCCGGCCATGCACGTCGACCTTCATCGGTGCATCCTTTCGCTCGTTGTGCCCGCCTGATCGTACCGCGTCGGCGGACCCGTTCGGCGGACCGGCCCCCGCCTCCGCCCCGCCGCTTCCCGGCCGTCGGCACCGCCGCGCGTGGCGGCTCGGGCCGGTGCGAGCACGCCCCGATCGCGGATCGTCGGTACGCTCGCGGCCATGGAGACCGTCATCAAGAGGCTCGTCGCCGTCGGCTACCGGGCGCTCGCCCGCGACGGCCTCGTCTCGGGCACCGCCGGCTCGCTCTCGGTCGTCGACCGCGGCAACGGCGTGCTCCACATCACGGGCGCCGGGATGGCGGGGATGGAGGCGAACGCGGAGGGCGTCGCCGAGATCCGGCTGGAGGACGGGAGCCACCTCGCCGGCCCCGCCCCCTCGATCGAGCTGCCCCTCCACCTGGCCGCCGTTCGCGAGGGGGCCGACGCCGTCGGGGTCACCCACGGCACGGCGGGGATGCGCGGGGCCCTCCTGCGGGAGCGGCTCCCCGTCCTCGCCGCCGACCAGGCGATGGCCGCCGGCGGCGCCGTCCCGGTCATCCCCTACCTGGCCGACTACGACCTGCTGGGCGACGCCGCCGCGGCCGCGATGGCCCGGGACGGCGTCCGGGCCTGCGCGATCCGCCACCACGGCCTCGTCACGACGGGGACCCACCTGATCGGCGCGCTCGACGCCGCCTACGCGGTCGAGCGCTCCGCCGCGCTCCTCGACGTGGCCGGCGCCCCGGAGCTCGACCCCGCGATCGTCGCGGAGCTCGCCGCCCGGGGTCCGTACGCCCTCCGGCCGTAGCCCGACGATCCGCGGGCGGCCCGGGAGGCCGAGGCGCCGGCCGGCGGGCGGCGGGGCGGCTCAGCCGCCCCCGAGGCTCGTCGAGCCCGCGGGGCGCGCGACCCCGAGCGAGGCGCCGCCGGCGACCACCCGGGCCGAGCGCAGGGAGAGGCCGTACGGGAGCGGGCCGGTCCGGATCGCCACGGAGATCGCGAACGCCCCGAGGTCGGCGACGGCGCGGACGATCCCCCCCGACTCGACACCGACCGCAAGCGGACGGGAGGCGCCCCCGACGACGATCCGGGCGGCGGCCCCGGTGCCCCGGACGCTGGCCCCGGCCCCGCCCGGGATCCCGCGCGCGGCGAGGGCCTGCCGGAGCAGCCGCCGCAGCTCCCTCGCACTGATCAGGGCGGTCCCGTCGATCCCCGAGAAGCGCATGGTGGGGGCGCTCGAGAGGACCTGCGTCGGGGAGACGGACGCGTCGTGGACCGTCGCGTGCAGGGACTCGAGACGGACGTCGTCGCGGACCAGCGGGCCCGCCGTGATCCGGACCTCGCCGAGGTGGCCGAGCAGGAGGCCCGGCGAGTAGCCGTTGCCGATCCGGACCTTCGCCGGTCCGTCGAGGTCCCGGGTCAGCTTGCGCGAGGCGGAGTCGTCCACGTAGCCCTTGCCGAAGGTGACGGCGACGAGCCAGACCGCGATCACGAACGCCAGGACGGCCGCCGAGACGGTGGCGAGCCTGCGCATCGCGCCGACGGTAGCACCCCCTCCGCGGCCCGGGCGAACGTGACGACGTGGACGGCGTCGGCCCCGGCCGAGACGAGCGCCCGGGCGCAGGCACCGGCCGTCGCGCCCGTGGTCAGGACGTCGTCGACGAGCACCACCACGCCGCTCGTCGGCTCGCGCGCGGCGACCATCCGCCGCCCCTGGAGCCGTCGCTGCGCCCGCCGGGCCCCCCGCTGGCGCGCAAGGGAGGTGCGGACCAGCAGGGGCTCGGGCGGCGGCAGGCCCCAGCCGCGCGCCAGCAGGCGCGCGAGGTCCATCGGGCCATCCACGCCGCGGGCGCGGGATCGATCCGGGAGCGCGGGCACGGGGCAGAGGCGGTCGCAGCGCGGAGCGGGGACGACCTCCGCGACGACCTCCGCGATCGTCCCGGCCAGCCGCCCGAGCCCGCGGTCCTTCCAGCCGCCGATCAACCGCCGCGCCGGCCCGTCCAGGAGGACCGCGGAGCGCGCGGTCGCGAACGGCGGGCGGGGGGCCGTGCAGCTTCGGCAGCTCCGGACGGGGTGAACGGTCGGCGCGCCGCAGCGCGCGCACAGGGGGCCGACGATCCGCTGGAGCGCTCTCCGGCAGGCATCGCAGCAGGGCCGGCCGGCGCGCCGGCAGACCACGCAGCAACCCGGCAGGAGCCCGTCGAGGAGCGCGACCACGGAGCCATCGTGGTCATCGGCGGAACGCGCATCCGCGCCGTTCGCGCACGCGACCCGGTGCGTTATCGTGGATTTCGCGCGATCGGCTCGCCCGGCAGACGATCCGCGCCGAGGAGTTCGCGCAGCCCCCGCGAACGCGTGGGAGACCGTGTCTGACGCCATGGACTGGAACTCCGCCCCGACCGACGAGACCAGGGCCGCCGAGAGCGTCGCCCGCGCCGAGGAGCGCCGCGCCCGCCAGGCGCGGGCGGTCGCCCGTCACCGGGGCCGTGCCCGCCTCGGCGCCGTCGTCCTCGTCCTCGCCGCCGTCCTCGCGAGCGGCTGGGCGATCGCGTCCGGGCTCGCCTCGCACGGCGGCGGCGGCACCGCGAGGAGCGCCCCGCCGGCGACGCCGACGGCGGCCGCGGGCGGCAACGTCCTCCAGAACGAGGCGACGGCCGCAGCCGACGCCTACGTGAAGGCGCAGCCGAAGCCGAGCGACTGGGAGCTCTCACCGGTCGTCCTCGGGGCGATCCCGGCGGACGCGGCCGTCCGGCACGCGACGACGGCATCGAAGGTCGTCGCCCTGACGTTCGACGACGGCCCGTCCGAGTACACGGCCCAGCTCGTGGCGGAGCTGAAGGACCTGGGGGTGCCCGCCACGTTCTTCGTGATCGGGCGCCAGATCGAGGACTTCCCGGACGTCGTCGCGCGGGAGAACCGGTTCGGCAACGTCGTCGGCAACCACACCTGGGGGCATGTCGACCTCGGGCGGCAGAAGAAGAAGCTCCTCCGCTCCCAGGTCTCCGACGCCTCGACGGCCATCTTCCGGGCCACCGGCCGCTGGCCGACCCTCCTCCGGCCGCCCTACGGCTCGACGTCGCGGAAGGTCAACTCGTACCTGCGGAGCCGCCGACTCGTGGCCACCCTCTGGGACGTCGACTCCGAGGACTGGCGGGGGATCCCGACCCCGCAGATCGTCAGGAACGTCGTCTCGGGCGTCCATCCGGGCTCGATCGTCCTGCTCCACGACGGCGGCGGGAATCGCACCGCGACGCTCGCGGCCGTGCCGCTGCTCGTCGCTCGCCTCCGCGGCGAGGGGTACACGTTCCGGACGGTGCCGGCGCTCCTCGACGCGGGTCCGCCCGCCGCCTCGAGCTCCTCGTTCTACACGGGCGGCGAGTAGGTCCCTCCACCGGGCGCGCCGTCGGCCGAGGGGCCGCCCAGGGCCGGGCGAGGGGCCGGGCTCAGGTCTCGGCGAGCGCGGCGACGCGCGCCGTCACGGCCGGCCGGATCCGGTGGAGCTCGTCGAGGTCCTTGACGGGCAGGAACCGGGACCGGTCGCCGTCGCGGGGAACGACCACGAAGCCGCTCTCGAGGCCGCGGGCGAGCTCGCCGAGCAGGCGCTCGAACTGGACCACCGGACGGTCGTCGACGGTCTTCCTCGCCAGGCACCAGGTCCAGTCGAAACCCACCGAGCCCGCGAGGGCCTCCGCGTCCACGGTCAGGGTGTTGGTGTTGAAGTAGGGGACGGACGCGGGGTCGAAGCCGGGAGGGAGCCGGAACTCCTCGACGATCATCGCCCGGCCGTCCACCGCGAGCGGGATGCCGCCCCGGTCGCCCGGCCGCTTGTCGACCAGCTCGACCGTGAGCTCCCTGCCGCTCTGGACGTGGTGGGCGAGGAGAGCGGGGTCGATCGACGCCCCCACGTTGTCCAGGTTCGCGATCACGACGTACCGCCCGCCGTGGTCGACGAACGTTCGCAGGAGGCCCGACTCGTCCAGTGCCTGCGGGAGATCGCCGTGGCCGGTCGCGTGCGCGCTCGGGTGCCCCTCGGCGTCGAGGAACGGCCGGCCGGACGGGTCGAGCCGGACCGACTCGTACTGGCGGAAGGTGTCGACGGCGCCGAGGCGTCCCCGCTCGGCGACGACGGCGCGGATCGGCGCGTCGGTGGCGCCGCTCGTCATCAACCAGAGGGGCGGAGCCTTCCCGGCGAACGCCTCGATCCGCTCCATCTCGGCGAGCCGCAGGTCGAGGAACGTCCGGCCGGGCAGGACCTCGACGAGCGCCTTGACCACCCCGCCCATCCTGGTCGCCATGCCGCCGGCGAGCACGCAGAACGCGACCTTGCCGTCGCGCAGGAGCTCGACCCCGACCCTCCGCAGGCGCCTCCACTCGACGCTCCCGCGCTCGGGCGCCGCGGGCAGCTCGCCGGCGCCGAGGCGGCGCACGTCGCCGCGGATCAGGTCGGCGTCGTCGTCCGCGCCGCGCAGCCGCCGGGCGACGAGGCCCTCGAGCCAGTCGGGTCCCAGCCCGGCGGCCTCGAGGCGCGCGACCTCCGCCTCCCCCATGCTCGCGAACGCCGCCCTGATCGTCGTCATCGCGGCCGCACCCCGCCGAGTGCGAACGGCTCCCGGTGCGCCGCCTGCTCCGTCACGATCGCCGTCAGGAGCGCGGCCGGGGTGACGTCGAAGGCGGGGTTCGCGACCTCGCTCGCCGCGGGGACGCTGCGGCGGCCCTCCGGGCCCGCGACCTCGTCGCGCGCCCGCTCCTCGATCGGGATCGCCCGTCCCGTCGCGGCCTCCGGGTCGATGGTGCTCGAGGGCGCCGCGACGATGAACGGGACGCCGTGGTGCCGGGCCAGCACGGCGAGCGCGTAGGTCCCGATCTTGTTCGCCGTGTCGCCGTTGACCGCGATCCGGTCGGCGCCGGTGACCACGCCGTCGACGCCCGCCGCGAACGCGGTCGCGACGGCGCTGTCGCACATCACGACATGGGGGATCCCGTCCTCGGCGAGCTCCCAGGCCGTCAGCCGCGCGCCCTGGAGGAGCGGGCGGGTCTCCGGCACGACGACGCGCCCGAGCCGCCCCTCCTCGTGGAGGGCGCGGATGACGCCGAGCGCCGAGCCGTAGCCTCCGGTGGCGAGCGCACCCGCGTTGCACTGGGTGACGATCGTCAGCCCCGTGCCCGGGAAGAGGGCGGCGCCGTGCCGGCCCATCCGGCGGCAGCGGCTCTCCTCGGCCGCGTGGACCGCGCGCGCCGCCTCGGCCACCCGGGCGATCGCCACCTCGCGCGCCTCCCCGGCCGCCGCGTCGAAGGCCGCGAGGCCGACCCCGACGCCCCAGCCGAGGTTGACGGCGGTCGGCCGGGCCGCGGCGACGAGGACGGCCAGCTCGCGGGTCCGCGATGGCCAGCGGCGCTCGTCGGCGCGATCGTCGCCCGCGCCGGCCTCGACGGCGGCGAGCCAGACGCCCATCGCGCCCGCGATCCCGAGGAGCGGCGCGCCCCGGATCGCCAGCTCGCGGATCGCCGCCACGAGGTCGGCCACCGTCGCGCAGGGCCGTTCGCGGCGCTCGCCCGGAAGCCGGGTCTGGTCGAGCAGGACGACGGAGCGGGTCGCCTCGTCGATCCGGACGATGTCCTGGGGCGCCAGCAGTTAGGTGCCCTGGTCCCAGCTCGCCAGGTACCGCTCCTGTTCATCCGTCAGCGCGTCGATCCGGACGCCGAGCGCGGCCAGCTTGAGGCGGGCGATCTCGCGATCGATGTCCTGGGGCACCGACGTAGACCTTCGGCTCCAGCGAGGCGGCGTTGCGGACGGCGTACTCGGTGGCGAGCGCCTGGTTGGCGAAGCTCATGTCCATCACGGACGCCGGATGTCCCTCGGCCGCCGCCAGGTTGACGAGCCGGCCCTCCGCCAGCAGGTTGAGCCGGCGGCCGTCCTCCATCTCGTACTGCCGGACGTGCTCGCGCGGCCGGCTGACGGACGTCGCGAGGGCCTCGAGGGCGGGGATCTCGATCTCCACGTTGAAGTGGCCGGCGTTGGCGAGGATCGCCCCGTCGCCCATCAGCTCGAAGTGCTCGCGGCGCAGGACGTGCTTGTTCCCCGTCGCCGTGCAGAAGATGTCGCCGATGCGGGCGGCCTCGGGGCCGTCGACGACCCGGAAGCCGTCCATCACCGCCTGGAGCGCGCGCAGGGGATCGACCTCGAGGACGTGCACGTGGGCGCCGAGGCCCCGCGCCCGATCGGCGATCCCGCGACCGCACCAGCCGTAGCCGGCGACCACGAAGTTCCTGCCGGCGAGCAGCACGTTCGTCGCCCGGATGATCCCGTCGAGCGTCGACTGACCCGTGCCGTAGCGGTTGTCGAAGAGGTGCTTCGTGTGTGCCTCGTTGACGGCGATCACGGGGAAGCCGAGGACGCCGTCGGTCTCCATCGCCTTGAGGCGGATGACGCCCGTCGTCGTCTCCTCGGTGGCGGCGAGGATCTCGGAGATCTGCTCGCGCCGCGTCGCGTGGATGACGCCGATCACGTCGGCGCCGTCGTCCATCGTCACCTGGGGGTGGTGGTCGACCGCCGCGGTGATGTGGCTGTAGTAGGTGTCGTTGTCCTCGCCCTTGATCGCGTAGACGCGGATCCCGTACTCGGCGACGAGCGCCGCCGCGACGTCGTCCTGCGTGGACAGCGGATTCGAGGCGCAGAGCACGACCTCGGCCCCGCCCGCCTGCAGGGTGCGCATGAGGTTGGCCGTCTCCGTCGTCACGTGCAGGCAGGCCGAGACGCGGAGGCCGTCGAGCGGCCGCTCGACCGCGAAGCGCTCGCGGATGGCGCGCAGGACCGGCATCTCGCGGTCGGCCCACTCGATGCGCCGCCTGCCCTCGGCGGCGAGCCCGATGTCGCGGACGTGGTGCTCTCTCTCGGTGGTCACGGGCACGCGTTCTCTCGATCCTTCTCTCGCGGACGCGGGTGTGAGTCTAGCCGGGCTCCTGGAGCCCCGAGCGCCGGCTCGGGCGCTCGGTCAGGAGGCGCTCGCCGCCCGGGCGAGCGCGCGCTTGAGGTCGCCGAGCCGCTCGATGTCGTCCAGGTCCTGACCCTCGACCACGCCGAGATGGCAGGACGTGAAGTCGCCGTAGGCGAGGAGGGAGACGAGACGCGCCGCCTCCGTCGCCCCCTCGCCGCGCCACTCCAGGAGCACCCGGGCGTCGGCGCGGAGCATCTCGACGATCGCGTCGAGGAGGCCCGCCTCGGGCCGGCTCTCGGCCGAGTCGCGCAGGAAGACGGCCGCGAAGGGCAGTCCGTGGCGGGTCGATCCCAGCCAGCCGAGCACCTCGTTGTGGGCGATCTCGGGCACCGCGCCGGCCCAGGCGGCGGCCTTCGCGTTCTCGTTGACCTGGTTCTTGATCCGGACCGCCGCCGCGGCCCGCATCCCGGAGCCGTAGAAGACGACCGGGAGCCCCGCGAGCGCCTCGGCGTCGGCCCGGGGGCCGGCGCCGGACGAGGCCGGGCCGTGCCGGGCGGCGGTGGCGTCGGCGGCGGAGGCGAGCTCCTCCACAAGGTCCCCGAGCGGGGCCGCGGCGCCGCAGCCCTCGAGGCCGGTGAGGATCGCCCCGAGCAGCCAGCCGAGGGCGCCCCGAGGGGCGAAGCCGCCCGGAACGCGGACGAGGGTCGCGCCCGAGGCCTCGGCGTCGCGGGCCAGCGAGCCGCCGGAGGTGATCGCGAGCCGGCGGGCGCCGCGACGGCCGGCCTCCTCCCACCAGCCGAGCGACTCCCGCGTCTCGCCGCTGTAGGAGCAGATGATCGCGAGCGTCCGGGGGCCGACGAACCCCGGCAGGCCGGGCTGGTCGATCGAGAGGACCGGGGCGCGGAGCTGGGCGGCGAGGAGGCTGCCGGCCAGCCGACCACCGGCCGCCGAGCCGCCGAGGCCGCAGATGACGACCGAGCCCGGGGGGTCGGTCGCGTCGAGCCGGGCCCCGGAGGGCCGGATCGCCGCCGCCTCCCGGAGCTGGGAGCCGAAGGCGGCGGCCTGCTCGAACATCGTCGGGGTCATCGCTCCGCCTCTCGGGTCGCGCCGAGCCTCGGCCCGATGATCGCACCGGCGGGGAGGATGTCGTGCGCGCCGACGACGGCGTCGTGGCCGACGACGGCGCCGCTCAGGTGCGCGTGCTCGCCGACGGTCACGCGGTCGTGGAGGACGCTGCCGACGAGGTAGGCGCCGGCGGAGACGAGCGATCCGGCGCCGATCACGCTGGCCTCGACCCGGGCGCCGCCCTCGACGACCGCTCCGGCCCCGACGTGGCACGAGCCCGTCAGCTCACCCTCGACCCGAGCGTCGGGGGCGATCGTCGGCCCCTGCCCGAGGAGGATCTCGAGGTTGCCCGCGAGGTAGCTCGCGGGCGTGCCGATGTCGTTCCAGTAGCCCGGCGCCGGCCAGGCGAAGAGGCCATCGCCGATCAGGCCCGGAAACACCTCGCGCTCGATCGAGACCGCGCGATCGGGCGGGATCGCGTCGAGGACCGACGGGTCGAGGACGTACGCCCCGGCGTTGATGAGGAACGGCCCGGCGAGGCTCTCGAGCTCGGAGTCGCCCGGCTTCTCGAGGAAGCTCGAGACCTCGCCGTCGGTCCCGGTCAGGACGAGCCCGTACCGGGAGGGCTCCTCGACGGGGGTCAGGGCGATCGTCGCCCGCGCTCCCCGGGCCGCGTGGAAGGCGAGGAGGTCGCCGGGCTCGAACGTCGCGAGGACGTCGCCGTTCAGGGCGAGGAACGGCTCGGAGACGCCGGCTGCCCGGGCCGCGAAGCGGATCGCCCCCGCCGTCCCGAGCGGCTCGGGCTCGATCTCGTAGTCGATCGGGATGCCGGACTGCTCGTGGCCGATCTCGTCGATGATCGCGTCCGGTCGGAAGCCGCAGGAGAGGACGACCCGGGTCACGCCCGCGCGGGCGAGCCGCTCCACGAGGTGGACGAGGAACGGCCGGCCCGCGATCGGCAGGATCGGCTTCGGCCGGTCGAGCGTGAGCGGGCGCAGCCGCGTCCCGAACCCGCCGACGAGCGCGACGGCGATCAAGCGAGCACCTCGCCGAGCGCGGCGGGGTCGACGCTCGGCCGGCCCACCGCGTCGTAGACGTAGCCGGCCGCGGCCGCCGAGGCGGGATCGAGGAGGTTGCGCCCGTCGATCAGGATCGGCTGGGCCATCGACGCCCGGACCTGCTCGTCGAGCAGCGCCCGGAACTCGTTCCACTCGGTGACGATGACCGCGGCGTCGGCGCCGGCCACGGCCTCGGCGAGGGAGCCGGCGAGCTCGACCTGGGCGGGCAGGTGCGGCCGCGCCTTCGCCGCGACGATCGGGTCGTAGGCGACGACGTGCGCGCCCTCGGCGACGAGGCGCCCGGCGAGGACGATCGAGGACGCCTCCCGCATGTCGTCGGTGTTCGGCTTGAAGGCGAGCCCGAGAAGGGCGATCCGGCGGCCGCGGAGCGGCCCGAGGCGGTCCTGGAGCTTGCCGATCGTGCGGCGCTTCTGCAGCTCGTTGACCTCGATGACGGCGTTCAGGAGCTGGAAGTGGTAGCCGGTGTTGCCGGCGATCTGCTTCAGCGCCTTCACGTCCTTCGGGAAGCACGAGCCGCCGTAGCCGATGCCCGGGCGGAGGAAGGCCGAGCCGATCCGCTTGTCCAGGCCCATGCCGCGGGCCACCTCGTGGACGTCGGCGCCGACCGTCTCGCAGACGTTGGCGATCTCGTTGATGAAGCTGATCTTCGTCGCCAGGAAGGCGTTCGCGGCCAGCTTGATCATCTCCGCGGAGGCGACGTCGCAGAGGACGAGCTCCGGCTCGAGCGGGGCGTACAGCGCCGCGACCCGTTCCGCGGCGGCCCGGGTCTCGGCGCCGACGACCACCCGGTCGGGCTGCATGAAGTCGGCCACGGCGGAGCCCTCGCGGAGGAACTCGGGGTTGGACACGTAGCCGACGCCCCCCAGGCCGGCGGCATCGAGCTCCGCCCGGATCTTCGCTCCGGTGCCCACGGGCACCGTGGACTTCATGACGAGGAGGGCGCCGTCCGCGCTCGCCGGGATCGCCTCGATCACGGCGTGGACGCGCGAGAGGTCGGCATCGCCCGACGCCATCGGCGGCGTGTCCACGCAGACGAGGGCGATCGACGCCGACGCGAAGACCTCCGCCAGGTCCAGGGTGAAGCGGAGGCGGCCGCGGTTGCGGCGCACGAGGTCCTCCAGCCCGGGCTCGTAGATGGGGATCTCGCCACGTTCCAGGCGCTCGATCTTGGCGGCGTCGATGTCGCGGCAGACCACGACGTGCCCGAGGTCGGCGAGGCAGGCAGCCGTGACGAGACCCACGTACCCGACGCCGATCACGCCGACGGAAGCGCCGGATGTAGTCAAGTGGGGTGCCTCTCCTTGCGGTGGTTACGTGCGGCCGACGGGCCTGAAGCTGCGAGCGATGGCGATCATCGTCGCGTTCGGCAGGTAGTCGACGAGCGAGTTCTCGATCCAATATGTCACGCCACCGGCCTCCCACGCCACCCGGTGCAGCTGCGATCCGTTGTAGAAGAGCCGGTACGTGACGCCGGCGAGCGTCCGTTCCGAGGTCGGGCTGCGGAGGATCGGCACCTTCTGCAGGTCCCAGCCGACGGCCTGGACGACGAACTGGCTCGTCGACGCGTCGGCCGGTGCGTAGTACTCGACCTCCACCGCTCGCTTCCCGTTGATGGTGTACGAGCGCCCGGCCGGCTGGCTGGTGGGGTGGTTGTGGTCGCCGGGGCGGACGTTGCCCGGCATCGCGGTCGGCATCTGCAACCGCAGCTTCGAGGACGCGGCGAGCTGCTGGTAGAGCGGGCGGTCGCGCGTCGCGTCGGTGGCGAGCGAGCCGAGGCCCGACGGGGTGCCGGAGGCGGATGAGGAGGAGCCCGTGGCGCTCGCTCCGCCGGCGGCGGCGCCCGTGAAGTCCGGGCCGACGACGAGCACGACGAGGGCGCCGACGGCCTGGCGCCCGGCGCTCCCGAGCGACCGCCGGATCGCCGGCGTCAGCGCCCGGAGGCGACCCGACACGCCCGCGGACGCGGCGAGGTCGGCGGCGACGGAGCGGGCGGCGGGAACGCCGCGGTCGTAGTAGACGGTCGACCGTGCGTAGCTCGGGCGGTCCGCGTTGCCGGCCGGCTGGGCGGCCTTCCAGCCGGCGTCCTGCAGCTTCTGCGCGGCGACCGCGGCCGCGCCGGCCGTGGTCGTGCCGTTGCGCACCTCGATCGAGAAGGACGCCTTCGTGTAGGGCGCCTTCCGCGTCTTCTTCGCCTTGCCGGCGCCGGCCGGGCCGAGCTCCTTCGTCGTCGCCTCGGTTCCCGCCTTCGGGTTGGGATGCAGGAGCGCCGCGACCGCCGTCCGGACGTCGGCGTCGGAGGCGACCAGGCGGTTCGGATCGAACGGGTAGGCCGAGGTCCGGAGACGGATGGTGACGGAATTGCTCGGCGGGATCGCCGAGATGTCGCGGCTCAGCTGGAAGAGGTGGTCGGTCGACAGCTTGTGCCCCTTCGCCGGGATGAACCGGATGTAGCTCTCGATGGTGTTCACGAGCTGCAGGCCGCGCGTCGCCGCGCCCCAGATGTCGATCCGGCTGCGGAACTCGCGGAGGAACGCCTGCTGGCGGGCGTTGCGCATCACGTCCGAGTCGAGGTGCCGGAACCGCGCGAAGGCGAGCGCCTGGCGGCCGGACAGCTTCTGGAAGCCCGGCTGGAGGTCGATCGACGAGTAGTCCGTGGCGGCCGAGCCGTCGTTCTGGTTGAAGTAGCGCTGGTCGACCGTGAGGTAGACGCCGTTGAAGGCGTCGACGAGCTTGACGAACGCCTTGAAGTTGACGGGCACGAGGTAGTTGATCGGCACGCCGGTGAGGGCCTTGACCGTCTGCAGGGCGAGCTTCTCGCCGCCCTGCGAGTACGCCCAGTTGATCTGCTGGAGGCCGTGCCCCGGGACCTGCACCATCAGGTCGCGCGGCAGGGAGAGCGTGGCGAGCGTCTTCTTGCGCGGATCGATGTGGACGAGGATCAGCGTGTCGGAGAGCCCGTTGCCGGTCTCGGAGCCGCGGATGTCGTAGCCGAGCAGGAGCACGTTGAACGGCGCTCCCGGCGTCGATGACGGCGCGACCACCTCGCCCTGCGCGTCGGCCTGCGCGGCGTTCTGGGGGCTCTGGAACGTGGAGACCTGCTTCTGCGTCCACCAGTAGGCGATCCCCGCCCCGGCGGCGGCGAGCACCAGGAGCACGAGGAGGACGATCCCGATCACCTTCAGGGTCCGGCGGCCGCGGCTGCGCCTCGGCTTGCCGTAGACCCGCATCGGCCCCGGCGGGGGAAGGATGGGCGGCGGTGGCGCGGCGACGACCGTGGCCGGCGGGAGCGCCGTCGGCGTCGCCGGCTCCTCGGTGCCGGCCGTGTACACGCGCATCGCCCGCGCGGGCGGGTCCTCGAGCTGCGTCATGACCTCGTGGGGTCTCCGAGGGGCGGGCGGCGCACGATGGGGAACGATACGCGGTGGACCGGGTGGAACCCTGCCTCGCCCACCGCCGGATTCGTTCTCTCAGCGCACCGGCTGGAAGCTGCGCGAGATCTGGATCATGGCGTCGTTCGGCACGAGGTCGACGAGCGAGTTGACCACGGAGATCGTCGTCGAGCCGACCGTGAACGCGACCCGGTGGAGCTGCGAGCCGTTGTAGTAGAGCTGGTAGGTGCGCCCGTCCACCACCCGCGTCGACGTGGGCGAGGCCAGAGCCGGGACCGACCGCGCGGGCCAGTTCGTCTCCTGGACGTCGAACACGCCGCGCGAGCCCTCGTTGAGGTCGTAGGCGTAGTACTCGACGTTGACGCCGGTGAACTTCGTCGGCTGGATCCGGTAGACGCGGACGGCCGGACAGGATCGGAACTGCCGTTGCGGATCGCCCGTGACCGTCCCGGTCGGCAGCCGGGTCGGCATCGCGAGGGGGAACCGGGCCTTTGCCTGGGCCTGCGTCCAGAGGGCGCGGTCCCGGCCGGCGTCGGTCTGGAGCGTCGCCTTCCGCACCGGCTTGACGATGGCCTGCTGGGCGGCGTCCGAGATCGTCGCGGGATCGAAGGCGTGGCCGACGACCACGAGGATGCAGGCGGTCGTGGGCTTGTCGGTCGCGCCCCGGACCTTCAGGCGGATCGCGCCGGTGAGGGGCTGCGGGGCGACGGCGTCCGGGATCTGGCGGGCCAGCGCGGTGGCCGCCGCCTGGGCGCCGGGATCGGCGCAGTACCAGACCGTGGAGTTGAGGTAGCTGCTCGAGTCGGCGTTCGCGACCGCCGTCGCGAGCGGCCAGCCCTTCCCCCGGAGCGCGGCCGCCGCCTCGGCCGCCGTCCCCGGCGTTCCGGACCCGTTGCGGACGTCGACGGTGACCTTGGTCGCGTCGTACGTGGCCGCGCCGGCGGAGGCCCCGGTCGTCGCCGCGACCCCACCCGCGTCCGACGCCGCGGAGCGTCCGCCGAGGGTCGGGTCGGGGTTCGTGAACGCGGCGACGGCGTTCGCGAGGTTCGTGTCCGAGAGCAGGACGCGGTTGACGTTCCCGGGATCGTCGCTGTAGACCGGCTTGATCTGGATGGTCGCCGAGCGGGGGACGCTGTCGATCTGCTGGGCGAGGCGGACGAGCCCGAGGGCGTCGGGGGAGTGCCCGGCGGCGGCGGTGACCGTCACGTTCTTGCGGACGATCTTCAGGAGCCCCGGGATCTTCGTCGTCAGGGAGGTGCTCCGCAGGCGCGCCCGGATGTCGCGCAGGAACGCCTGCTGGCGGGCGTTGCGGAGGACGTCGGAGTCCGTGTGCCGGTAGCGGGCGAAGGCGAGGGCCTGCCGGCCCGAGAGGTGCTGGTAGCCGGGCTGGAGGTCGATCGGCGTGATGTTGGGGGCGTTCGTGTCGTTCAGCAGGTAGCGGCGGTCGACGTCCATGTAGACGCCGCCGAGCGCGTCGACGGCCTGGGTGAAGCCCTTGAAGTCGACCTGGACGACGTAGTTGATCTGGACCCCGGTGAGGTTCTTGACGGTCTGCAGGATGAGGTCGGAGCCGCCCTCGGGGTAGGCGGCGTTGATCATCTGCTGGCCGTGGCCGGGACCGGGACGAGGAGGTCGCGGGAGAGGCTGAGCTGCGACATCACCTTCCGCTGCGGATCGACGTGCATCAAGATGATCGTGTCGGAGCGGCCGAGGTCGGTCCCGTCGCTCGGTCGACGGTCCACGCCGAGCAGGAGCATGTTGAACGGCTGACCGCTCTTGACGACGGCGATGTGCTTGGCCGCCTCACGGTCGGCGGAGTTCTTCGCCCTCGTGATGTCGTGGGCGACCCGGTTCGCGTACCAGTAGGCGGCGGCGGCGCCGGCGGCGCCGAGCAGGAGGAGCACGCCGAGCGTCCACGCGAAGCCGCGGAGGATCCGCCGGCGCGGCCGCCCCGGCCCCTTGGGCGGCTTCGCTCCTCCCCGGCCCCGGCGCTTGCGCGGCGAGACCTTCTCGGCCTCGTAGATGCGCATGTCGGCCGGTCGGGGCGGGACGTCGGCGATGGTGTCGTCGGGAGGCAGTTGCACGGCTCGGAGGCGATGGCTCACTCGCTGTGACGGGCCGCGGCGATCGCGGGCGAGGAGTCGTTCCGCCGCCGGAGTCTACAAGGACGGCGCTCGGCGCCCACCGGAACGGCCGGGGTGGCCGAGGAGGACCCGCCTCAGCGCGCCCCGCGAGGGACCGGGCGCCCGGTGGGATGCGTCGTCGCGCGGCCACCCGGCGCGAGGCTCTGGCGGCGGAGGGTCAGCGTGTAGGCGCCGCCGGGCGAGCCGAGCGGGATCTCGACCGCCAGGTAGAGGACGCCGCGTCGGGTGGTCAGGACCTGGAGGGCATCCACCGCGCGGCCGGGCCTCCGGCTCGTCGGCGAGGAGGGCCCGCTCCGGGCGAGCCTTGCCGAGCCAGCCCACGGAGACGGCGTCGGCGCCCCAGGCGAAGAGGTTGACGTCGGCGCCGCGCGGACGGAGCGTCGCCGACAGCCGCTCTCCTCGGCGCGTGGCGATCCGGTAGACGTCGACGGGATCCTTGACCGCGTCCACGGACGCCGTCAGGGTGCGTCGGGTCAGCCGCCTGGGCAGGAGGAGCGGCTGGCGCTGGCCCGCGTCGCCATCGACGATGGCGATGTCCTCGTTCGGCTCCAGCGGGTCGTCAGGGAGCCGGGACGCCGGGAAGGCGGCGACGTCCAGGGCGCGCCGGAGGTCGACGACGCCGTAGCCGTCGTACGGATCCCTGCCCGGCGACCCGGCGTCGCGGGCGCTGCGGCGGAGGAGATCGCCCCGCTGGATCGGCGACAGGCGGGGGCGGGCGACGGCGACCCACGACGCGATCGCGCTGACGAGGGGCGTCGCGAAGCTCGTCCCCTGGACCACGCACCAGGACGGAGCCCCGGCCGTCCCCACCGACAGGCAGCCGCCCGGGGCGTAGCCGGACGGGACCGTGGCCACGATGTCGCCCGGAGCCGTGACGTCGACGTACGGGTGGTGGTTCGAGTACGGGGCATGGCCGCCGGTCGCCGTCAACGCGCCGACGGCGAGCACGTGGGGATAGGCGGCGGGGTACTCGACGTCGTTGATCGTGTTGCCCACGTTGCCGGCCGCCGCGACGACGACGGCGCCGCGAGCCTGCGCGTAGGCCACGGCGCGCTCCTCGGCCGCGAGCGGGGTCGCCGACGCGAACGAGAGGTTGACCACCGGCGCTCGCGCCTTCCCGGCGGCGACCAGACCCGCGATGATCCGCGACTCCAGGAGCTCGCCCTGCTGCCCGGAGGAGACGTCGTAGCTCGTGATCCGCATCGACGGCCAGATCCCCTCGATCCCGACGCCGTTCGCCGGCGCGCCCATCAGGGAGGCGACGGCGGCGCCGTGGAATCCCTCGCCGCCGCCGAACGGGCCGATCGGACGCGGATCCTGGCGCCGGAGGCCGTGAAGGCGGCCGGCTCGACCACGTCGAAGAGCCGGTCGGAGGCGATGCCGGAGTCGATCACCCAGCTCGGGCGGTAGGCGCCGAGCGGGTCCGGCGGCACGAGGCCCCGCGCGTCGACGAGGTCCCACCGGGCGTCGAGCGAGTACGGGTCGGATCCGGGCACGGCAGCGACCGCGGCGACCCCGACGCGCCGGTCGGGCTCGACGACGGCCTCGACGCCGTTCCGCCGGAGCGCCCGACGGAGCCGCGGGAGGTCGGAGCGCCGAACGGTCCAGACCCCGATCTCCCGGGCGAGGGGACGGGCGCCCGCGGCCTCGAGCACGCCGGGGCGGGCCGAGGGGTCGACGGTCACGAGCGCGTCCCCCAGGGCGGCACCGGGCGCGCCTCGGGCGGGGTCGGCTCCCGCCGCGGCCGGCGGCCGATCGAACGGCGGCCGCTCCGCGAGCGGCGTCCCGGCCACGGCGGGAGCCGCCGCTCCGAGGAGGGCGACCGCCGTCGCGAGGACGCGGGGCGCAGGGCGGAGCGCGAGCCGGGGCGCGAGCACCGGAACACCCTACCCGCGGCGCTCGCGGAGCCTCGCCGGCCACGGCGACGCGGCGCCCGCCACCGCGACCGGTCCGGCTCGGCGGGCCTACGGTTCGCCCGTGGAGTCGGAAGGCAGAGGCGGAGGAGGGTCGCTCGGCGCGACCTGGCCGGTCCGCGCCGCTCACGGCATCGCCCGCTTCCAGCCGCTCCTGGTGCTCGAGCTCCTCCGGGCCGCGCTCCTCTTCCTGACGCTCGTGCCGCTCGTCGCGGTCACCGCGAGCCGGGTGGGCAACGTCGCCCTCTCCCGCGCCGCGGTCGCCGACCCCGAGCGGCTCGAGAGTCGAGCACTCTCCCACGGCATCGCCGGCGTGGCCGCCATCGCCGTCGCGGAGATCGTCGGCGCGATGCTCTCCGCGGTCCTCTTCGTGGCCGTCGCGCGCGCCTACTACGCGGGCCGGGCGGTCGTCTGGCCGGGTCTGCCGCGCGACCTTC
This sequence comes from uncultured Thermoleophilia bacterium, assembly GCA_963800515.1. Lineage (GTDB taxonomy): Bacteria > Actinomycetota > Thermoleophilia > Gaiellales > F1-60-MAGs149 > CAWDBC01. The sequence goes on along the minus strand of CAWDBC010000009.1, from coordinate 93,426 downwards.
GCACGGTCGCCGCGGTCACCGGCGTCTACGTCCTCGCGAGCGCCGCCCAGACCGGGCTGACGGTGCTCTCCGACCACGCCTCCGTCGCGCTCGCGCCCGTCGTCCTCCTCCTGCTCGTCGGCTTCGTCCTCCTCTTCGCCTTCGCCGATGTCGCCTGCGCCACCGAGCGGCTCGATCCGCTCCGCGGCCTGGCGGCGAGCCTCGCGGTCGCCCGCTCCGACCCGGGACCGGTGCTGACGGCGACGTTCGCCGTCGTCGCCGTGCAGCTGACGGCGGGGGCCGCGGCGTCCGGCCTCGTCACGCACGCGCGCGACGTCACCGTCCTCTTCCTGCCCGGCTGGCTGATCGCCCAGGCGGTGCTCGGCTACGTCGGCGACCTCGTCCTGCTCGAGGTCTGGCGGGCCCGGAGCCGGACCGCCGTCAGCGACGAACCCGAACCCGTGCGTTGAGCTGGAGCGCCTGGGGGTCGAGGGTCGGATTCAGCCGACGGAGCCGCGCCACGGTCGTCCCGTTGCGGGCCGCGATCTGACCGAGGGTGTCCCCCGCCCGGACCGTGTCCCACTTCGGGCCCTTGCGCGCCGCGGTCGTGACGGCGGACGACCCGACCGGCTGGGCGCGGACGGTGACGGGCGCGGCGGTGCTCGCCGTCGACGTGCTCGAGGCGGCGTCCCGGACCTCCGAGAAGATCGGTCGGGCGACCCCGACGACGATGACGACGGCGACGACGAGGATCACCGGCGCCACGAAGGTCCAGGCGGAGAACCGGCCGTCGTCGGGACTGCGCCGCATGCGGCAAGGATACCGGCGGCGCCGTCCCGCATGCGGGGCCCGGCGCCGCCCAGGCGACGCTCCCGGGCCCCCGTCAGACGAGCGCCCAGACGTCACGCGCAAGGTGCCGTGCCGCCGACGCGATCGCGTCGGCCGGCGCCCCCGGGCTCCCCCTCCACGCCTCGATCACGGACCGGGACGCCGAGACGAGCCCGCCGGCCGGGTGGGGGAGAAGGCCGCGGCCGCGGCGGCCGCGCTGCCGCCCTGGGCGCCCAGGCCCGGGAGCAGGAGGGGCGCGGCCGGTGCGAGTGCCCGGACCCGTCCCACGGCGTCCGGCGCCGTCAGGCCGACCACGGCCCCGACGGACGAGAGCCCGCAGCGTCCGACCCTCCCGGCGCCGAGTCCGGCGACGAGGCGGGCGACGTGCTCCCAGACCGTTCCGCCGTCGGCGAGCCGCAGCTCCTGCACGTCGGCGCCGCCCGGATTGGAGGTGCGAGCGAGCACGAAGACGCCGGTTCCGGCGGCATCGGCGGCGGTCAGGAACGGCTCCAGGCCGTCGGCGCCGAGGTACGGGTTGACGGTGGCGAGGTCGGCGACCGGCGGTCCGTCCGCCCGGGCGCCGATCGTCGCCGCGGCGTAGGCGGCGGCCGTCGAGGCGATGTCTCCCCGCTTGACGTCGGCGATCACGACGAGTCCCTCCTCCCGGGCGGCGCGGCAGACGTTCTCGAAGGCGGTCACGCCGTATCCGCCGAGGGCCTCGAAGAAGGCCGACTGCGGCTTCACCGCACAGGCGTACGGAGCGACCGCGCGCGCGATCAGGATGCCGTAGCGCTCGAAGGCGCGGGCGAGCCCCGCGCGCGAGTCCGCGAGCCCGCGCATCACGTCGTCGGGCAGTGGGAGCCGGGGGTCGATGCCGACGACGAGGTTGGAGGAGATCCCCTCGACGCGCTGGGCGAGGCGGTCGGCGACGTGGTCGAGCACCGGGGCCGGATGCTACCGCCGACGGCGCCGGGCTCCGGCGACCGGCGCCGCTCGCGCCGGCATCGCAGCGGCTGGAACGAAGCCGGCGGACGGGGTCGCGGCACGCTCCGGCGACCCGCGCCGCGAGCGCCCGCATCCCGCGGGCTGGAACGAAGCCGGGGGCGGACGGGGTCGCGGCACGCTCCGGCGACCCGCGCCGCGAGCGCCCGCATCGCAGCGGCTGGAACGACCGCGGGCGGCCGGGACCCCGGCACGCTCCGGCGACGCGGCGCCGCTCGCGCCTGCATCGCAGCGGCTGGAACGACCGGGGGCGGCCGGGACCCCGGCACGCTCCGGCGAGCCGCGCCGCGAGCGCCCGCATCCCGCGGGCTGGAACGAAGCCGGGGGTGGCCGGGGTCGCGGCACGCTCCGGCGACCCGCGCCGCGAACGCCCGCATCCCGCGGGCTGGAACGAAGCCGGGGGGCGGACGGGGTCGCGGCGGCGATCCTCCGCGGCCCGGCGGCACCGGCGCCGCGGGAGGGGCGGACGGCTCCACGCCATCGCCATCGTCATGCGGCCCGGGCCGGAAGGCGCTCCAGGGCGCCGGCGAGCCGGGCCCGCGCCTCCCGGAGCCATCGCTCGTCCGGCTCGGCGGGCGCGGCCGGCGGGCTCAACGGGACGACCCGGACGTCATCCGGCGGCCGGCGGAAGGTGCTCGCGACGAGGAGCGCCTCGCGCTCGCGCTCGGGCGCGACCGCGAACGGCCCGAACGGGCCGGGCCCCGCCCGGACGGCGCGCCAGAGCACCTCCAGGGGGCCACGGTCCGCCCCCGGGTCCTCGCGGGCGACGACCGCCCGATCGACGACGAGCCCGTAGGCGACGACGAAGGCGGCGAGGAGGCCCGGTTCGAGGTGCGGGGCGAGGACGATCCCGTGCCGCCGGCGCGCCTCGCGGACCGCCCGCAGGGTCGCCGCGGCCCGCCGCAGCGCGGCCTCGCCGTCGCGCAGGCGCGCGGCCTCCTCGAAGCGGAGCTCGCGGGCGAGCGCGTCGCGCCGCGCCCGGAGGCGACCGATCCCGAGCGGGGCCCGTCCCTCGAGCATCGCCCGGGCCGAGGCGGCGCCGTGGGCGTGACGTGATCGCTCCGCGGGTCCCCGGCAGGGCGCCGAGCAGCGCCCGAGCCGGCCCTCGAGGCACGAGCCCTCGGCGGGCGCCGCCGCGTCGCAGGTCCGCAGCCCGTGCGCCGTCCGGAGGGCGTCGGCGGCCGCGCGGGCCTCCGCGGCGCTTCCGACTGGGCCGGCGACCAGCCCGGCGGCGGCCCGCGAGCGCGTGGCGCGGAGCCGCGGGACCGGCTTCTCCGTCAGCTCGATCCAGAACGCGGGTCGGCCGCCGCTGCGACCGCGTCCGGGAGCGGCCGCGAGGTCGAGGCGGTGCTCGAACGTCACCGCCCCCGGGGCGACGGTCCGCCCGGCGCGGCCCCCCACCGCGGCGTGGAGGCGCGCCGCGTGGGCGGGCGGGCCGCCGATGCGGAGGAGGTCGGACAGGGTGCCGGCACCGCGCCGCCGCGCCTCACCGAGCAGCATCAGCAGGATCTCGGCGGTGGCCTGCGCGTCGGGGAGGGCCCGGTGCGTCGGGCGCACGTTCGTCCCGAGGCGGTCGGCGAGCGCGCCGAGCGCGACCGAGCCCGCCGGCGGGAGCAGGCGGCGCGCCAGGAGCACCGTGTCGAGGACGGGGCAGGCGAGGCGCGCGCCACCGGTGCGAAGGAGCTCGGCGTCCAGGAAGGCGCAGTCGAAGCGAGCGTTGTGCGCCACGAGGACGGCGTCCCCGGAGAACGCGAGGAGCTCGTCGAGCACCGGCCCGATGCCGATCCGGCCGCGGAGAGCGGACGGCGCGATCCCGGTCAGGGCCTGGACGGCGAGCGGCAGCGGCACCCCCGGGTCGACGAGCCGCTCGAAGGAGGCCTGGATCTCCAGCGCCTCGATCCGGACGGCACCCACCTCGACGATCCGATCGGCTGCCGCCCGGGTCCCCGTCGTCTCCAGGTCGACGACGCAGAACGTGGCCTCCTCCAGCAGGACCTGGGTCGGGCTGGCCGCCGCCAGCGCCACCTCGAGGCGGGAGACGAGCGTCAAGCGGCCGTCGCCGGCGACCAGGTCCCCGACGATCCCCTCGGCGAGCCGCGGCGGGACCCGCGGAGCGGCGAGGAGCAGGGCGGCCGCCTCGACGACCCCGATCGCCCCGCCCCGCCGCTCGAGCGCGGCCACGAGCCGGTCCGCCCCGTCCAGGGTCAACTGCAGCGACACGAACACATGTTCGCATACCCGCCCCCGTGCGCCCGCGGGGCGACATCCAGGCCCACGTCGGCGCACCGCCGCGGCGCCCTATGGCCGCCCGACGCTGAGCGCCCGCGACTGGCGGCGACGGCCCGGCTCCGCCGCGGAACGCCGTCGACACCGGACGTCGTCCGACGCCCGGAGCCACGCCATCAACGCCGCACGTTCGTCCGGCGCGCCGCGAACGCGTGTCGCGGCCTCAGCTCGCGGACCCGGAGGGGCCGGCTCCCGCATCCGCGGCAACCGGCGATCGGGGTCGACGCGTCCGCCGGGCGGGTGGTTCCCCCGACGAGCGAAGCGTCATGCGGTGGAACGAACGTCGCTGGCCGGGGGCGTCGCGCTCGGCTCAGCGCCCCCGGAACGCCGAAGAGCGCCCCTGGGGGCGCCCTCCGATCACCGACCGATCGCCGGCCGGGCTACTTGACGGCGCTCTTGAGCGAGGAGCCCGCCGAGAACTTCGGCACCTTGCCGGCGGGGATCTCGACCTTCGCGCCGGATCGCGGGTTGACGCCGGTGCGCGCCTTGCGGTGCTGCACGTGGAACTTCCCGAAGCCGGTGAAGGCGACGTCCTCGCCCTTGCGCAGAGACTGGACACCGACTCGAGGAAGGCGTCGACGGCCGAGGCAGCGTCCTTTTTTGGAGAGATTCGCTCTTGGTGGCGACGGTGTCCAGATGAATTCACCCTTTGTCACGTGCTGTACCTCCTGGTTCCGTGGGCAGAACGCGCGGACCTTACCAGACCCATCCCCCCGTCGTGGCCCCCGATTCCGCACAACCATGCGGTCTCGCGTCCCCGGGGGCTCAGGCGGGCTCGCCGAGTCGCAGCGCGGCGCGGTCGAAGAGGGCGGTGAGCTCCCAGCCCGGCCGCGGCGAGCGCCTCGCCGCGCGCCCTCGCCCGCGGTCGACGACGCCGATCACCCGCTCGAGCACTCGGAGACCGGCGGTACGGACCGCCTCGACGGCGGCGATGCGCCGCCCCGCCGCTCGTCAGGACGTCCTCGACGAGGCACGACGCGGTCGCCGGGGTCGCGCGCGCCCTCGAGGCGGTTGTCGCCGTCCCGTAGCCCTTCGCCTCCTTGCGGACGATGAGGAAGGGGATGCCGGACCGCGAGGCTCGCCCGCTCGCCGCCAGCGCGACGGCACCGAGCTCGGGGCCGGCCCGATCCGGTCCGGTCGGGCGCGCGCTCCGCCGCCAGGTGCTCGGCGATCACGGCGCCGAGCTCCGCGGAGGATCTGCGGATCGCGTCTCGAAGAGGTACTTGTCGAGGTAGAAGCAGCGAACGCCGGCCGGAGCGCAGGAGGAAGTCCCCCTCGAGGTAGGCCGCGGCGCGGATCCGCACCCCCCGAGGACCGCGCGGCTCGACGGCCATGCTCAGAGGAGCTCGCGGGCGCGCCGGACGAGTGGACGCCCGGCCGCGGGGTCCGACTCGCCGAGGGCGAGCATCGAGCCGTCGGCGAAGTAGAGGTCGACGCGGGTCTGCTCGCGCGTCGGCGCCCCGGCGCAGGACCACGTGTCCCCCGAGCACGGAGCCGAAGGCGACCCGCGAGCGCCGTTGCCGCGCCCACGCCGCGCCCATCGCCCGGCCTCCCCCGACCGGCGGCGGCCCCGTCGGCGACGGGTCCGGCGGCCTCCGAGACGCGCCCGCAGGCACGTCTTCAGGTCGTAGAAGACGAGGCCGACGGTGGGGTCCGGCCTCCGTCGTCGCGACGATGATCCGCTCGCCCGCGGCGACGACGAAGACGGAGCCGGCGGGCGTCGCGATCTCGAGCTGGGAGAGCTCCGAGTGCCCCGGCCGCCGCCGAGGCGGCGACGGCGTCGGCGTGGAGCTCCGCCCCCACGCGGGCCAGTTCGGCCCCGCGGGCGCCCGTCGCGCTGCAGGCCTCGAGCCGTCCGTCACGGCTCGCGACGGCGACGTCGTGGATCTGCGGCGACACCTGCTTGAGGTCGGCGATCGCCTCCGCCGGGTCCATCAGCTCGCCCTCCGTGCCATCGGCCGGAAGGTAGCAGCGTGGCCCGCGGCTGTAACCCTCAGCCGTGCATGTCGCAGGAAACGGTGCGCCCCCGCGGATGGTTCGGCCTCCGGGCGAGGCACCTGCCGCGCGACGAACCACCACATCCTCCGCTAACTTCTTCCCAGGACCGGTGCACGCACCTGGCGGCGATGATCGCCTACTACGCGCTCCTGTCGTTCCTGCCGTTCCTCTTCCTCCTCCCTCTCGCTCGCTCCAGCCCCTGACCCGGCGCATCCGAGCGCGAGCTCCTTCCTCGTCCGCGAGCTGCACGCCGTGCTTCCGGGCCCGCCCCGTCGGAGACATCGTCCGCGTCATCGCCCGAGCTCCAGGGCCAACGCGACAGCTCGGCCTGATCGGCCTCGTCGGGATCCTTCTGTGACGTCGCTCGGCTTCCTCTCCGCTCTGCGAGAGCGCGCTCAACATCATCTACGAGCCGTGCCGAACCGCGCTTTCCTCCGCCAGAAGGCGCTCGTCGTGCTGATGGTCGGCACCTCCCTCGCGACACCTCCTCGCCGGGCTCGTGGCGGCGACGGCCGATCATCTGGTCTTCCTGCAAGCGCCACAAGGGGATGGCCGACGGCCGGATCGATCCCCGGCGTGGTCGCCACCGCGCTCGGGACCGACGGTCCTCTCTCGCTCGGCTTCGCCTACCGTCGTCTACCGCTACCTGCCGAACACGCGCATCGACGCCGCGCGAGGCCCTGCCCGGCACGATCCTCGACGGCCGTCGCCCCTTCCAGCTCTCGTTCCAGCTCCTGCCCTACTACCTGCGCCCTGACGGCCAGCCTGCCGGCGCTCCAGGCCCTTCGGGGGCGTCCGTCCTGCTGCTCGTCTGGTTCTACCTGATGGGCAACCCATCCTGCTCTTCGGCGCGGAGGTGAACTGGTGGCTCGCCCGGGGGCGATACGCCCTCGTTCCCGCCGACCGACCGGTTTCAAGGGCGCCTGACGGCGGCCCGACCCCTCCGTCTCCGGCGGGTCGTCGAGCGGGCGCTCGACGTGGACCACCACTCGCTCGCGTGGCAGGCGGCGGGCCAGCGCGGGCTCGGTCGCCGCCCAGATCTGGCGGAGGCGCGCCTCCGGCGTGTCGCGCCGCACCGTGACCCACGACGTCGATCCGGCGCATCCCCGCCGCCGTGCGCGCACCTCGTCTCGCGGTAGCCGACGACCTCGGCCGGCCCGTCGGCGAGGACCCGGGCGATCGTGCCGTGCTCGGAGGGGGAGATCCCCTCCCGGCCCGGGCGGGACGAGCGGGATCAGCTCCACGCCGCTGCCGACGACGCCGACCAGGGCGACGAGGGCGGCGAGGGCGTCGAGGGGGCCGAAGCCGGTGAGCGCGACCAGTCCGAGCGCGAGGGCGACGAGGATCGTCCGGTTGCCGTTCGAGGAGGCGAGGTCGGCGTCCTCGCGGACGCCGCGACTGGCGAGCTCGGACGCCCCGGCCCGCAGGCGCCCGGCCGCGAGCCAGGAGAGGATCGCGCAGCCCGCGACGACAGCGGCGGCGGGAAGGGAGTGGGCGGGCACGCGGCCGAGGCGGGCGATCGCGGCGACGGCGACCCCGGCCGCCGCGACGATGACGACCGTCCCCTCGACCCGCCCCGCCTGCCCCTCGGGCCCCTCCGTCCGATCCTCGCCGCGGATCGCGATCCCGGCGCACGATCGAGCCGAGGAGACGCCGCCGCCGACTGGGCGGCCCCGGCGAGCGCGACGCTCGAGCCGGTGAGCGCGAAGACCGCGACCTGGACGACGGTGAGGATCGCCGCCGTTCCGTTGGCGAGCGCCGCGAGACGCCCGCGGCGACGGCGGCGCTCGTCCCGGCGCGAGCGTCGTCGCCGGAACGCGGACCCGCGGCCGGCAGGGCGGGCGTCCGGGCAACGGCGGGCTCGGCGTCCTCCTGGACGTCCTCCGGGGCGGCGAGAACGCGTCGTCGAAGCCGCCGAAGTCGTCCGCCGACCAGGCGCCGTCCCCCCTGGCGCTCACGGAAACGCGCCCGCCGCGGCCAGCGCGGCGGCGCGAGGCGCCGGGCGGCGCGGCCGCGATGGGAGATCGCGTCCTTCTCCGCGGCGGTCGCGTCGGCGACCGTCCGCTGCCAGCCGGCGGGGACGAAGATCGGGTCGTAGCCGAAGCCGTTGGCACCCGAGGCCGCCTCGGCGAGCGAGCCGCGCAGCTCGCCGCTCGCCTCGACCTCCCGTCCGTCGGGACCGAGGGCGACGAGCGCGCAGACGTAGGCGCGCGGCACGGTCGGCGTGGCCGGCGCATCGCCCGATCACTTCGCGTTGTTCGCGGCCCTCGTCGTCAGCCGGGCGCCGCATAGCGGGCGCTAGTGGACGCCCGGGCGCGCCGCCGAGGGCGTCCACGCTGAGGCCGCTGTCGTCGGCGAGCGCGGGCGTCCGGCGTCGCACGCGCGGCCTCGAGCGCGCCTTCTTCGCGCGTTGCCGGCGAACGTCGCGCCGTCCTCGATCACCGTCGGGCATGGCCGGGGCGGCGCGACGGGCGAGCCGAGCAGCGCTCGCGCAGCTCGACGAGCCTTGCCCTTGTTCGCGTCGCGAAGAGCGAGCGCGGTCATGCGGCGGCGATCGCCTGCGCTGCGCGGCGGCGAGCTGTCGATGCCCGATCTCCGCGAGGTTCAGCATCCCGTCGAGCTGCTTGCGTCGAACGTGCCGTGCTCCGCGGTGCCCTGCACCTCGATGAGTCGCCGCCGTCTCGGTCCTGACGACGTTCATGTCGACGTCGGCGGTCGAGTCCTCGAGGTAGGGCAGGTCGAGCACCGGCACTCGCCGTCGACGATGCCGACGGAGACGGCGGCGACCGACGAGCGAGGCGCATTGTTCGCCAGGCCCCCGCGGTCGACGAGCCTGCGATGCGCCCGGTGGAGGGCGACCCAGCGCGCCGGTGATGGCCAGGCACGCGCGTCCCGCCGTCGGCCGGATGACGTCGCAGTCCACCTAGATGGTGCGCTCGCCGAGCGCCGCCATGTCGACCACGGCGCGCAGCGAGCGGCCGATCAGGCGCTGGATCTCGACGGTCCGCCCGTCGAGCTTCCCCCGGGCGGTCCCGCTGCTTGCGCGTGTTGCGTCGAGCGCGGCAGCATCCCGTACTCGGCGGTCAGCCAGCCGGTGCCCCTGCCGCGCATCCAGCCGGGCACGGAGTCCTCGATCGTGGCCGTGCAGATCACTCGGGTGGCCCCGGCCGAGACGAGCACGGATCCCGTCGCCGAGGGGATGAAGTCCACCTCGAACGCGAGCGGGCGGAGCTCGTCCGCCGCCCGGCCGTCGGCTCGCTCAGCCACGGGACGCCCCGGAGGCCGCCGCCGGGTCGACCTTCAGCGAGAGCTCGCGGAGCTGCTCGTCGGGAACGCGCGCGGGCGCCCCGGTCAGCGGATCGAACCCGCCGGCGACCTTGGGGAAGGCGATCACGTCCCGGATCGAGTCGGTTCCCTCGAGGAGCATCACGGCACGGTCGAGCCCCGGCGCGATCCCGCCGTGCGGGGGCGCGCCGAGCCGGAGCGCCCGGAGTAGGAAGCCGAACCGCTCCTCGGCGTCGGCCGGGTCGAAGCCGACGAGCGCGAAGATCTTCTCCTGGAGGTCGGCGCGATGGATCCGCAGCGAGCCCGAGGCCAGCTCGTGGCCGTTGCAGACGAAGTCGTAGGCCTCGGAGACGACGGCGAGCGGGTCCGTGTCGAGGAGGGGCTCATCGGCCCGCTTCGGGGCCGTGAACATGTGGTGCTCGGCGACAAGCCGCTGCTCGTCCTCGTCCCACTGGAAGAGCGGGAAGTCGACGATGAACGCGAACGCGTAGGCCGCGTCGTCGATCAGGCCGAAGCGCCGGGCGAGGTGCGGCCGGAGGGCGCCGAGCACCCGCGCCACCACGGGCTCCGCGTCGGCGGCCAGGAAGACGCCGTCGCCGGGGCCCGCCCCGCACGCCGCGCGGATGGCCTCGAGCTCGCCGTCGTCGAGGAACTTGCGGATCGGGGAGCGGACCTCCCCCGACTCCTCGAAGAGCAGGTAGGCGAGGCCGCGCCCACCCCACTCCCTGGCGAAGCCGGCCAGTTCGTCGAGTTCCCGGCGCGAGAGCGCCGCCGCCCCCGGACAGGCGATCGCCCGGACGACGCCGCCGGCCTCGACCGCCCCGGCGAAGACGGCGAAGCCGGAGCCGCCAGCGACCTCGGAGACGTCGGCGATCTCCAGGCCGAACCGCAGGTCGGGCTTGTCGGAGCCGAAGCGGCGCATCGCCTCGTGCCAGGTCAGCCGCGGGAACCGCGCGCCGAGGTCGATGCCCTTGACCTCGCGCCAGATCTCGCGGTAGAGCTCCTCCACGAGCTCGAGCACCTCGTCGCGCTCGACGAACGCCATCTCGAGGTCGAGCTGCGTGAACTCGAGCTGGCGGTCGGCCCGCTGCGCCTCGTCCCTGAAGCAGCGCGCGATCTGGTAGTAGCGCTCGTACCCGGCCATCATGAAGAGCTGCTTGAAGAGCTGGGGGCTCTGGGGCAGCGCGTAGAAGGAGCCGGGCTCGAGCCGCGCCGGGACGAGGAAGTCGCGCGCGCCCTCGGGCGTGGACTTCGTCAGGATCGGCGTCTCCAGCTCCCAGAAGCCGCGGTCTTCGAGGAAGCGGCGGATCGTCCGGGTGACCTTCGCCCGCGTCGCCTGGCGCCGCTGCATCTCCCCCCGGCGGAGGTCGAGGGCGCGATGGCGGATCCGCAGCGACTCGTCGACCCCGTCGTCGTCGAGCTGGAACGGCAGCGGATCGGCTCCCGAGAGGACCTCGAACCGCCGTACGCGGACCTCGATCTCGCCGGTCGCCAGCCGCGGGTTGACCGTCCCCTCGGCCCGCCGCACGACCTCGCCGGTGGCTCGCACGACCGACTCGACGCGCACGTCGCGGGCGGCGGCGTAGGCCTCGGCGTCGTCGGGGTCGACGACGAGCTGGACGGACCCGTCCCGGCCCCGCAGGTCGACGAAGACGATGCCCCCGTGGTCGCGGTGCCTGCCCACGAAGCCGGAGAGGACCACGTCGGCGCCGACGTCGTCCGCGCGCAGCTCGCCACAGCCGTGCGTGCGGTAGATCGGGGCGATCGGGTCCGTCATGCGATGGCGGTCCTTCCGGGTCTCAGAGGTGGGCGAGCACGGTCGGGGCGACCTCGTCGAGGGAGACCACGTCGCTGCCGCCGGGGTGGCTGATCGTCGCCTCGCCGCGCCGCCACTCCTCGGCCCCGCAGCGGACGACGATCGGCGCCCCGAGGGCGGCTGCCTGCTTGAGCTGGCCCCGGCCGCTCCGTCCGGCGAGGTCGTACTCGACCCGGCCTCCCCGCGCCCGGATCGCGTCGGCGATCGCGTGCAGGCGCGGGCGCGCCGCCCCCTCCTCGATCGCCATGTAGACGTCCGTCCCTGGCCCGCCGTCGGGCGCGAGCCCCTGCTCCTCGAGCGAGAGGACGATCCGCTCTATGCCCGCGGCGAAGCCGACGCCGGGGGTCGGTGGCCCGCCGAGCGCCTCCGCGAAGCCGTCGTACCGACCTCCGGCGCCGATCGCCGACTGGGCCCCGAGCGCGGGCCAGCGGACCTCCCAGACCGTGTGCGAGTAGTAGTCGAGGCCGCGCACGAGCTCCGGGACGACGGCGTAGGCGATCCCACGGGCGTCCAGGAACGCCCGGACCCGCTCGAAGTGCTCCCGTGCGCCGGCCGAGAGCGCGTCCGTGATCTTGGGCGCGCCGGCGAGGACGGCCAGCGACCGCTCGTCCTTCGTGTCGAAGGCGCGCAGCGGGTTCGTGCCCCGGAGGGCGAGCACGTCGGCCGAGAGGCCGGCGGCGTGGTCGTCGAGGAAGGCGACGAGGCGCTCGACGTAGGCGCGCCGCGCCGCCGGGGTGTCGATCGAGTTCAGCTGGAGCTCGAGCCCCTCGATCCCGAGCGCCCGGTACCAGGCGAGCTGGAGGGCGATCAGCTCGGCGTCGACGGCGGGGTCGTCGGATCCGATCGCCTCGACGTCGAACTGCTCGAACTCCCGGTAGCGGCCCTTCTGGACCCGGCTGTAGCGGTAGGCGGAGCCCGCCGTCCAGACCCGCACCGGACGGGGCTCGCGCGTCAGCTCGTTCAGGTACATGCGGACGATCCCGGCCGTGAACTCGGGGCGGAGCGCGATGTGCCGGCCTCCCTTGTCGTGGAAGTCGTACATCTCCTTGGCGACGACCTCCGAGCTCTCGCCGGACGAGCGGACGAAGAGCTGGAAGTCCTCGAACCCCGGGACCGAGCACGACCGGTAGCCGGCGCGCTCGAAGACGCCGATCGCCGTCCTGACGACGTGATCGCGCACCGCCATCCGGGAGGGCGGCCAGTCGAGCGTCCCCCGCGGGCCTCCGAACCGCTCGCTCATGCCGGGGCCGCGGCGCCGCGCAGGTGACCGAGGAACGGGTTCGAGCCGAGCTCGCGGCGGAAGGTGGTGGCCGGGCCGTGACCGGGAAAGAGCGGCATCTCGAGCCCGACCTCGCCGAGCAGGCGGGTCAGCGAGGCCGCGAGGACCGGCCACGAGCCGCCCGGGATGTCCGTCCGTCCGACCGATCCGGCGAAGACGACGTCGCCGGAGAAGCAGACCGCGCCGTCCAGGTCGTCCGGCTCGGCGACCACGAACGCGAGGCTGCCCGGCGAATGCCCAGGCACCGGCAGGCACCGCACGCGCAGGCCGGCGAGCTCGAGGACCTCCCCGCCGTCGAGCAGCACGTCGGGGTCGATCGGCTCCGGGACGGGGAGGCGCGGCGGCGTCGAGGCCGCCGGATCCGAGAGGCATGACGCCTCGAGGGCGCTGATGTACACTTGACTAGCCGACCCCCGGGCAATCCGGGTGACGGCGCCCACGTGATCGAAGTGGCCGTGCGTGAGAAGAACGGCGGCACACCGGAGAGCGGCGGATTCGAGTCCCGCCAGGATCCGATCCGGCTCGTCGCCGGGGTCGATGACCAGGGCCTCGGACCTTTGCCCACTCCATACCAGGAAGCCGTTCGTCCCGATCGGACCGACTGTATAGGGGAGGATGTGCAGGGGAATCAGACGTCTCCGGCCAACGTTCGTACCGAGTAGGCGGACCTCCGCCTCAGCCACGCCAGTCTACTCGCGGCCTCCGGCGGTTCCGCCGGTCACGACCGAGGGGGTACTCCCATAACCATGATCGCCGAGCAGCCCAACGAGCTCCTCGAACTTCCCGAGATCCAGCGCCTGATCGAGGACGGCCACGAGAAGGCCGTCCTGACGATGCAGGAGATCGCCGACGCCCTCTCCGAGCTCGAGCTCGACGCCCAGGCGATGGAGGAGGTCTTCACCGTCCTCGAGACCGAGGGCATCGAGGTCCTCGCCGACAAGGAGTCCAAGCCCGCGGGTCCGACCGCCGCCGAACGCCGGATCGCGTACGAGGGCACGACCGACTCCCTCCAGCTCTTCCTCCACGAGGTCGGCCGCTATCCGCTGCTGACGAAGGCGGACGAGATCCGCCTCGCCAAGCGCGTCGAGCGCGGCGACATGGAGGCCAAGCGGCAGATGGTGGAGTCGAACCTCCGCCTCGTCGTCTCGATCGCGAAGAACTACCGCGGCCAGGGCCTCGGGTTCCTCGACCTGATCCAGGAGGGCATCCTCGGCCTGATCCGCGCCGTCGAGAAGTTCGACTGGCGCCGCGACCTCAAGTTCTCGACCTACGCGACGTGGTGGATCCGCCAGGCGGTGGCCCGGGCGCTGGCCGACAAGAGCCGGACGATCCGGCTGCCCGTCCACGTCGTCGAGCGGCTGCAGAAGATCAACCGTGCGGAGCGGACGCTGATGCTGAAGCTCGGCCGCGAGCCCTCGAACGAGGAGATCGCGGACGAGGCGAAGCTGCCGCTCTACCAGGTGCTCGACGTCCGCAAGGCCGCCCGCTCCCCGATCTCCCTCGAGGAGCCGGTGGGCGACGACGGCGAGTCGTCCTTCTCCGACTTCCTCGCCGACTCCGACGCGATCGATCCGATGGACGCCGTCGCCGATCAGCTGCGCCACGAGGCGCTCCAGATGGGCCTCGAGGCCCTCCCGGAGCGCTACCGCAAGGTGCTCGAGCTCCGCTACGGGCTCGACGGCCTCGATCCCCGCACGCTCGACGAGATCGGCCGGGAGTTCTCGCTGACCCGTGAGCGGATCCGCCAGATCGAAGTCGAGGCGCTCCGGGAGCTCGCGGCGATCCGCGAGATCCAGGGCCTGCGCTCCCAGCCCACGGCCTGACGCGAACCGTCGCGGGCCCCGCGCCCGTCGGTCGGCGTCACGCCGCGGCCCCGCAGGCCCGGCCGCGGCCGCCTTCCGGCGGACATGTCGGTGATCGCGGCGACGACGACGGCGTTCGGGACGACGCAGCCGGGCGTCCGGCGGGTCGGCAGCCAGATCCGTCCCGTCGCCGGAACGGACGGGCCCGCCGTCCTCCGCCGGCGCCGCCCGGGATGATCTCGGGCCCAATCGACCACTGTCGCGAGGGCACAGAGATGGTGATCGCGGTCAGAACCCGGGCCTCGCGCCGGTTCCTGGGGGCATGGATCTCTGCCCCACTCGTCCGATGATGAGGCAGAGACCGAGCGCCCGTGATCCGACGAGCCGCGGATGAGGCACCTCTTCCCTCGGTCGTCAGGGTCGGGGTTGGCGACGCGAGATCGGCCCCGACGGAGCCCGCGCCGCGGACGAGAAGCTGCTCCACCACCACGTCAGAGAGACGCAGGGCGCGTCAGGAACATCCGGGCTGGCGCCGTCGCGCTCGATCTCGCTCAGCGCACCACGTCGTAGATGAGCTTGCTGACCCCGTTGGCGTAGGAGGCGGACTCCCGGAGACGCAGCGTCTGCTTGTCCCGGTCCGCTCTGCTGAACAGGCTCTTGCCGGCTCCGAGCAGCACGGGGAAGACGAGCAGGTTGTAGCGATCGATGAGGTCGGCGTCCGACAGCGACCGGACGAGCTCGCCGCTTCCATGGATGAAGATCGCCCCGCCGTCGCTCTGCTTGAGTCGGACGACGTCGTCGACCGAGCGCAGGATCTTGATCGGGCCCCAGCCCCCGATCAGGGCGTCGGCGGCGAGACCGGCCGAGACGACGTACTTCGGCAGATTCTTGTACGCGGCATGGTCGTCGGAGTCGCGCCAGATCGGCGCGAACGCCTCGTAGCTGCGACGACCGAACATCAGCGCCGACGTCTCGGCGAGCTCCTCGCCCTTGAGCGCGAAGGCTTCGGGAAGGAACTCGGTCTCGAGCACCCAGCCGCCGCTGCGGTGCCCCTCCACCTTGCCGCCGGGCGAGTCCATGACGCCGTCGAGCGACATGAACGCCGTGCACACCAATTTCCGCATCGACTTCTCTCCTTCCGGTATCGATTGCCTGGCCTGGGGATCCGGGCCGCCTCGGAAACTCATCGGTCGCCCCAAAGGCTCGACTGGCGTTCGGACGCCACCAGTCCGGGAGTGTGCGCGGCTTCCACGTTGCCCGCCGAGCCGCAGCCGAGCCCGGGCGCCGGAAAGACGATGACCGCGCTCATCGATTCCCGGCGTCCTCGCCGATCTCGCGCACGGCCCAGGCGCGTTCCAGGCCGCTTCGCCCAGGATCGATGGCAGGCGGCCCGGGGGTCGTTCACGACCCGAGGCCTGCCGCCAACCATCCGGTGCGTGTTCACGGGTGAGAGTCGCAAGGTCGAGGAGGCCGTGGACGCGTGGACGACGAGAGATATGGCGCTCGCAGACGGAACACGTGAGGGTCGGCGGGGTTCGTGGAGCGGCCGTGCCCCGAGGCCGCCGGTCAGCGGGTGCGCCTCAGGGCGGACACGGGACGCGGCGACGTCAGCGGCTGGAGGCGCTCGACCCCGACGTCCTCTCGGATCCGCCGCACGCCGGCGCGGCGCTCGCGCGTCCCGACGCGGCGGAGGTCGACGGCGACCGCACCGCGGGCTCGACGGCGACCCTTCCCAGGCTCTCGAGAGCCGGCGCACGGAAGCCCACACGGGCTAGAGGAAGAGCGGGATCCGCACGGTCTGGCCGGCCTCGAGCTGCCCGCCGCGCAGGTGGTTGAGCCGGGCGAGGGTGTCGACGTCGCCCCGGGGATCGCCGGTGCCGTAGCGCTCGGCCAGCGCCCAGAGCGTGTCTCCCGGAGCGACGACGACCGTCCGGGTCGGGACCGGGACGCTGGTCGCGGTATGCGCCTCCGTGGCGTGCCAGCCGAGGGCGAGGACGGCGAGGAGGGCGCCGGCTGCGGAGGCCCGGCGCCGAGCATAGACTCCGAACATGTGTTCGATGATAGGGCGAACGCACGTTCGTGTCAAGTCGAGGGCGGCACGTCGAGCAGGCGGATGCCCAGCGTTCCCGCCGAGACCTCGAGGCGGGCCATCGTGCACGAGGCCTCGCGGCGGCGGTCGCAGGCCGAACCCGGGTTGACGACGAGGGCGCCGCCCGGCGCCCGCTCGATCAAGGGCTGATGGGAGTGGCCGTAGAGGATGGCGTCGCAGCCGGGGAAGGCGGCCTCGAGGCGGGCGGCCCGACCGCGCCGCTCACCGCCGATGTGGAGCATCCCGAACCGGACTCCTTCGACGTCGAACGTCCGGCGCTCCGGCAGGACGCGCAGGAGCTCCTCGTCGTCGTTGTTGCCGGAGACGGCCAGGACGTCGCCGAGGAGCTCGAGCTCGGCCAGCGTCGCGGGCGACGTGAGGTCGCCGCAGTGGAGGATGAGATCGGCGGCGGCGCACTCCTCGGCGACGACCGCCGGGAGCGTCCGCGCGCGCCGCGGCATGTGCGTGTCGGCGAGGAGAGCGATCCGCACGGCCACCGCTCAGCCGGCCAGGGGGGCGGGGCCGGGGCCGGCCGTGGGCGTCGGAACCCGTCGCGGCGTCCGCGTGTCGCCGAGGGGCGCGATCCGCACGGGCGCCCGCTCAGCCGGCGAGGACGGCGAGGCCAGCGGGGACGACGCGGGCCGTGGGCGTCGGCGCACGGCCCGCCCGTCTGCGCGTCGCGGGGACGGCCTCGCGGCCCACGGAGCCGCTCATCCGGCGAGGGCGGCGAGGACGACGTCGGCCAGGCCGCCGGCGCCGTCCCGCACCACGTCGAAGGCGGGCAGGCCGGCCTCCCGGCCCGCCGCGGCGATCGCGTCCCGGGCCTCCGCCGCCGCCCTCCCTCCGGTGTTGAGGGCGACGGCGCAGACGCGCGCGGGCCGGACCGTCGCACACGCCGCCTCGTACTGCCGGACGACCACGTCGAGGGCCGGCAGGGGAACGTCCTCGTAGTCCTCGACGGAGGTCCGACCAGCCGCGTGGGCGAGGATCAGGAGGTCGGGCGCGGAGCCGTGCAGGAGGCCCAGGGTGACCCCGGAGTACGCCGGGTGGTAGAGCGAGCCCTGGCCCTCGAGGAGGAGGAGCGAGCCCCGCTCGGCCCCTTCGGAGACGAGCCGGGCCGCGGCCCCGGCGATGTAGTCGGAGATCACGTGGTCGACGGCGATCCCCCAGCCCGCGATGGCGATCCCGGTCTGGCCGGTCGCCACGAACACCGCCTCCTCGCCGCGCCGCCGGAGCTCGTCCTCCAGCTCGAGGACGACCGACATCTTGCCGATCGCGCAGTCGGTCCCGACCGTGTGGACGACGCGCGTGCCCGCGGGCCGGAGCCCCACCCCCGCCGGCACGTCGAGGTCGGGCGGGGAGATCCGCAGGTCGCGGACCTCGACCCCGGTCGCCTGCGCCGCCGCCGAGAGCTCCCGATCGTCGGCGAGCAGCGTGTGCAGGCCGGCCTCGACGCCGAGCCCGAGCCGGACGGCCTCCAGGAGGGCCTCCCGCCAGGAGGGCTGCAGCTTGCCGCCCGACGGGGCGACGCCGATCAGGAGCATGGTCGCACCGAGCTCCGCCGCCTCGCGAACGGTCGCGACGACGGGGACGTCCCGGCGCGCGAACGGCACGACCTCGTCGACGCGCCGGCCGGCGAACGCGTCGTCGACGACGCAGACGACCTCCCGGGTCCCGTAGCGGAGGACGCCATGCGCCGTCTTCGCGTTGCTGTCCGCGAGGATGCCGCCGGTGAACACCGCCAGGCGCTCGACCGGCGCACCGCCGGCATCGGTAGTCGTCATCGCGGCGGACGGATCGGCGTGGGGGCATCGACGACGGTCAGCGCGGGGCGCACGCCGAGCCCCGGCGCCTCCGAGAGCGTGATCCGGCCCTCGTCGAACCCGAGGCCCGAGAACGGGCGGTCGGCGATCAGCAGGTGGCCGTCGAGGTCGACGTGGTCGACGAGCGGCGCCACGGCCGCGGACTGCGCGATCCCGAGCTCCGACTCGATCATGCAGCCGAGCATCACCTGGAGGCCGAGGGCGCGGGCGACGTGCACCATCCGCACGGCCTCGCGGATGCCTCCGCACTTCGCGAGCTTGATGTTGACGCCGTCCGCGTAGCCGGCGACCGCGGGCACGCTCGCGGCGTCGCTGCACCCCTCGTCCACGATCACGGGCAGCCGCTCGGCGAGCTCGCGATAGCCGAGGAAGGCGTCGCGGTCGTCGGCCGGGAAGGGCTGCTCGACGAACTCGACGCCGAGCTCGCGGAGCTCCGGCGTCAGCTCCCGGGCGAGCTCCAGCGTCCAGCCCTCGTTGCCGTCGATCCGGACGGGGACGTCGGTCAGGTCGCGGACGATCCGCAGGCGCTCGATGTCGCCCGGGCCGCCGACCTTGACCTTCAGGCGCCGGTACGGCGCGGCGCGGCGGACGCGATCGGCGGTTCCCTGGAGGCTGTCGATGCCGATCGTGTAGGAGGTCTCGGGCATCGTCGGGGTCAGGCCGAGCAGGCGGTAGACCGGGATCCCGAGCCGCTTGCCGACCCAGTCGTGGAGCGCACCGTCGACGGCCATCTTCGCGCCCTGGGGGCCGGGGTGGGCGGCGAGACGCCCGAGCGCCTCCTCCAGCCGGAACGGGTCGTCGCCGAGGATCGTCGGCACGACGTCGAGGACGAAGCGCTGCATGTCGGCGGGCGTCTCGCCCTGGTAGTCGACGGGCGCTCCCTCGCCGTGGCCGACGAGCCCGTCGTGCTCGAGCTCGACGTGGAGCACCTCTTCGAGGTCGACCGAGCCGCGGGCGATCGTGAAAGTCTCGGCCAGGCGGAGGGAGATGAGGCGGGCGCGCAGTTCCATCGCCGGCAGAGTACGAGAGGCGAAGCGGCCGGGGGAGCCGACGGCCGCGGAGTCGCCTCGGGAGCGCGATCGCGTCCCGTCAGCGGCGGTCCGGTGCCGCGAAGGAGCCCCGCCCGCGCCGCTCGACCCGCCCGTCGGCGATCGCCTGCCGGAGCGCGGCGGCGAAGCGACCGGGCCCCCAGCGCCGTGCCCCGACGAGGCGCGCGAGCTCCGCCCGTGCGGTGGCTCCGTGCTCGTCGAGCGCCCGCTCGATCCGCTCCACCTCGCGGGTCAGGTCACCGGGGCCCGGATCGGAGGCCGCCATCGCCATCCGGGGCGAGTAGAAGATCGACGACGGGCCGAGCCGGCGGGGGCCGTGAGCGCCGGCGGGCCGCCGTCGGGCGCCGCCGGGCCGGGCACCGGTCGCAGCCGCCTCCGGCTCCTCGGCTCCGGCAGGGGCGCCTGGTCGTCGCGCCTGCGCCGGGGCGCGGTCCTCGCCGCCTTCGGATTCGCCTTCGCCTTCGCCTTCGCCCTCGTCGTCGACGCTCATCGGCGTCGCGATGTCCTCGAGGGCCTTGCCCTCGGCGTCGACGCCGAGGAAGATCTCGGCGATCCCGCCCACCGCCATGACGACGGATCCGAGGACGAAGCCGAACGCGAGGCGGTCGACCTTCCCGGACTCGATCAGGTGGCCGAAGAGGAGGGGTCCGGTGATCCCGCCGATCGCCGTGCCGACGGCGTAGAAGAAGGCGATGGCGAGCGCGCGCGCCTCCATCGGGAAGATCTCCGAGACCGTGAGGTAGGCGGCGCTCGCGCCCGCGGAGGCCAGGAAGAACGTCAGGGCGACCATCCCGATGAACGTCCACCGGGTCAGCGAGCCGTTGTGGAGGAGCCAGGCGAGCACGAGGCCGGCGGCCGCGGATCCGAGGTAGCTCGCCGAGACCATGACCTCCGGCCCACGGTGTCGAACAGACGGCCGAGGGTGAACGGCCCGAGGAAGTTGCCGAGCGCGAAGAGGACGACGAAGTACGGGACGGCGCCGGAGCCGACCTTGAAGTACTTGGAGAGGATGGTCCCCAGGTCGAAGGTGATGGCGTTGTAGAGGAACGCCTGGCCGATGAAGAGCGCGAGCCCCAGCGTCGCCCGCCGCGGGTAGTCCCTGAACGCCGTCACGGCGATCTCCCGGAACGGGATCCGGTCGCGCTGACGCACCCGGATCGTCGCGTCCGGCTCCTCGAGCTCCTCGCCGGTCTCCCTGGCGACATCCCGTTCGATCCCGGAGACGATCTTCTCGGCCTCGTCCTCCCGGCCGTGGATGAAGAGCCAGCGGGGGCTTTCGGGCACGTTGCGGCGGACGATCAGGATCGCGAGCCCGAAGAGCGCCCCGGCGGCGAAGGAGAGCCGCCAGCCGACGTCCTTGGCGAACAGGCTCTCGTTGAGGAAGAGGAGCGCGGCGACGGACCCGCCGGCGGCGCCGAGCCAGTAGCTGCCGTTGATCATGAGGTCGACCCGGCCCCGGACGCGCGCCGGGATCAGCTCGTCGATCGCCGAGTTGATGGCCGCGTACTCGCCGCCGATGCCGGCGCCCGTGAAGAACCGGGCCGCGTAGAAGAAGAGGGGGGACGGCGAGAAGGCCGTGGCCACGGTCGCCACGATGTAGACGCCGAGCGTCAGGATGAAGAGTCGTTTGCGGCCGAACCGGTCCGTCAGCTGGCCGAAGAACAGGGCGCCGAGACAGGCGCCGCCGACGTAGAAGGCGGCCGCCGTGCCGACGCCGGAGTCCGTGAGCGAGATCCCGGAGCCCTTCTCCGTCATCCGCGAGGCGATCGATCCGACGATCGTGACCTCGAGGCCGTCCAGGATCCAGACGGTCCCGAGCCCGATCACGACGAGCCAGTGGAAGCGGCTCCAGGGAAGGCGATCGAGCCGTGCGGGGATGTTCGTCTCGATCCGCTCCGCCCCGGCCTCCACGGGCCGGGGGTTCCCCTTGTGGGGCGGGCGGCAAACGTCCGGCCGGAGCGGAGGTCCGGCCCGGCGGCTCCGGGCCGGGGCCCCGGACGTCGAGCAAGCCGGCGGCGAGACCCCGGCGGCCGGATCGCCGGCCGCTCCCGCAGCCCGGATCCGCCGGCCCGTCGGCCCCCTATACTCCCGCTCCAGCGCGCCCGTAGCTCAGGGGATAGAGCACTGGCCTCCGGAGCCAGGGGTCGCACGTTCGAATCGTGCCGGGCGCATGCCGGAGGCGCGGGGGGCGGGATCCGCCGGGCCCACCGCATCGCGGAGGCGCGACGGCCCGGCCCCCGCGGTCGGGCTCAGATGCGGCAGCTCGCGCGCCCGGCCTTCACGAGGTACTGCTGGTGGTACTCCTCGGCCCGCCAGAACGGGGCCGCCGGAGCGACCTCGGTGACGATCGGCCGGGAGAACCGCGGCTGGTGGCGGGCGATGGCACGGCGGACGGCGTCGGCCTCGCCCTCGTCCTCGGTGAAGACGACCGTGCGGTACTGGGAGCCGCGGTCGGGCCCCTGCCGGTTCAGCTGCGTCGGGTCGTGCAGCCCGAAGAAGACGTCCAGGAGCTCGTCGTAGGAGACCTCGTCGGGGTCGTAGGTGACCCGGACGACCTCCGCGTGGTCCGTGGTCCCCGAGCAGACCGTGCGGTAGTCGGGATGGTCGACGTGGCCGCCCGCGTAGCCGGCCTCGACGTCGGTGACGCCGGGCACGTTGCGGAAGTCGACCTCGACCCCCCAGAAGCAGCCGGCACCGAACACTGCGCTCTTCTCTGTCATCTCGTTCCGTTTCCCTTCGCTTGTCACTACGCCCTCCAACGAGCTTCGCACGCGCCGAGTTCCCGGTTCCTAGAGACCGCGGACGACGGCGGCCTTGACCCGCGCGAGGAGCGCGGAGAGGCCGCGGAGCCGGAGCGGCGAGACGACGTCGCCGAGGCCCATCGGCACGTAGAAGTCGGCCGGGGTGGCGAGGACCTCGTCGGTCGACGCGCCGTCGAGGCCCGCGACCACGATCGCGCCGAACGCGCGGGTCGTCGGAGACTCCGAGGGGGCGTCGACGACGATCCTCACCCGCCCGGCCTCGACGGCCACCGCGAGGTAGAGCGGCGTCTGGCACTCCGGAACCGGCTCCAGACCCTCGATGCCCTCCGGCACGGCCGGCAGCGAGTCCGCGTAGTCGAGCAGGAGCTCGAGGCGGTCCGCGCGGTCCGACTCGGCGAACGCGTCGACGATCTCGGCCAGCTGCGGCCGGAGGAGCGCCTCGGTCACGAGAGCGCGCCGGCCGGGCGGACCTCGCGCCCCGGCCGCTCGATCGGGACGCGGACCGCGTTGCCCCACTCGACCCACGATCCGTCGTAGTTGCGGACCCCGGGCAGGCCGAGCAGGTAGGTGAGCACGAACCAGGTATGGGAGGACCGCTCGCCGATCCGGCAGTAGGCGATCACGGCGTCGTCGGCGGTCAGCCCGACCTCGTCCTCGTAGATCGACCGCAGCTCCTCGGCCGACCGGAACGTGCCGTCCTCGTTCGCCGCCCGCTTCCAGGGGACGCTCGCCGCTGTCGGGATGTGGCCGCCGCGGATCGCGCCCTCCTGCGGGTACTCCGGCATGTGCGTCAGCTCCCCCGAGAACTCGCCCGGCGAGCGGACGTCGACCAGGCGGCCGCCGGCCTTCAGGTGCGCGAGGACGTCCTCGCTTGAAGGCGCGGATCGTCGCGTCGTCGCGCTCGACCTCCGGGTACGAGGACGCCTCCACCTCGGGGACCTCCCGGGTGAGGGGTCGGCCCTCGGTCGATCCAACTTCGCCCGGCCGCCGTCGAGGAGCGCCGTGCGCTCGTGACCGAAGAGCGAGAACGACCCAGAGCGCGTAGGCCGCCCACCAGTTGAACTGGTCGCCGTAGAAGACGACGAGGGTGTCGGCCGAGATGCCCTTGCGCTCGGCCAGCGCCCGGAACCCCGCAGGATCGACGTAGTCGCGGACGACGTCGTCCTTCAGGTCCAGGTGCCAGTCGATCTTGACCGCCCCCGGGATGTGGCCGATGTCGTAGAGCAGGACGTCCTCGTCGGACTCGACGACGACCACGTCCGGGTCGTCGAGGTGCTCGGCGAGCCACGCCGTGGAGACGATCCGCTCCGGATGGGCGTAGGCGTCGAGCTTGGCGTCCGGCTCGCGATCGCTGATGGTCATCGTGTGGGGCTCCTCGGGAGGAAGGGATCGGTCAGGAGAAGAGCGTCGGGGCGTCGGGCTCGGCGACCGCCGCGGTGAAGTCCCGCCACACCTCCGTGGCGAGGCGCCGGAGGCGCGCGGGAGCTCCGTCGGCGTCCGGCGATTCGGCGGCCGCGCGGCGGATGTCGGCGACGGCGCGGCGCGCGACGCGCTCCAGGTCGCCGGCCGGCACCTCGGCGAGGACCTCGGCCAGCGGCGCCTCGCGTCCGTGGATCCGCCACTGGACGGTCTCGCGGACCGGGTCGAAGGCGACGGAGGCGCCACCACTGGGCTCGTTCGTCACGCCCTCATCCTAGACGCGGCCGCCGAGCCGCGGCGAGGCGCCGCGACCGCCGTGGCCGGCCCACGAGGACGCGTCAGCCGGGCTCGCCGCGGGGCCGGCGGCCCTGCGGTGGGAACCACATCGCGACCTCGGTCCACCGGCGGTCGTCGGGGCCGCGGACCTCCATCCGGGAGGCGACCTTCCGGATCAGCGTCAGCCCGATCCCGAGGCCCGGGGAGTCGGCACGGCGCTCGACCCCGATGCCCTGGTCCCGGACGACGACCTCGAGCTCGCCCTCGCGCAGGTCGGCGAGAAGCTCCAGCCCGCCCGCCTCCCCCGAGGCCGGGTAGGCGTGGAGGACGACGTTCGAGCACGCCTCCGTCACGGCGAGCTCCACGTCGGACGCGACCACCGGATCGACGCCGAGCCGGGCGCAGAGCTCGCGCACGGCGTGCCGGGCGCGGGGGACGCTCTCGGGGAGGGCCGGGAGCCGGAGCAGCAGCCCGCTCACCGCGAGCCCGGCCAGTCGCGCGAATCGGCCCCGACCGGCACGTCGCTCCGCCTCAACCGTCGGCCTCGTCCGTCCGGGCGGCGGCCGGCGGACTCAGCGAGTGGAGGACGCGGAAGACGTGGTGCGTCAATCCCCAGACGATCGCCGTTCCGCCGCCCGGTGAAACCAGCGCGAAGGCCGGACGGTCGACGCCGAGCGCGGCGATCGCGACCGTCACCGTCTCCAGATCACGGAACGGCGTCCACCAGCTCTCGACGATCTCGTCGCTCGTCCCGGCCGGCGTCCGCTCGGGCACGGCGAAGACGGCGACGGCGATCCGCGTGGTCGCCGAGGATCCGCGGCCGGCGATCGGCCCGAACGCGCCGAGGAGGCGGCCCGCGTCGAGCGGATCGAGGCCGACCTCCTCGATCGTCTCGCGCCGCGCCGTCTCCGCCGCGGTCGGGTCGCCCGCCTCCACCCGACCGCCCGGCAGGCTGATGTGGCCGGACCACGGATCACCCTCGCGTTCGGCGCGGCGGCAGAGGAGCACCTCCCAGCCCGCGGGGCCGGGTCGCATCACGACCGCCACCGCCGCGTCGACGTCCGCCGTGTCCGGCTCCACCGGGAGGCGGAGGGCCTCCGGCCCGCGCAGGGAGAGCTCACGCACGGAGGGATCTTCGGGCACCGCGGGCCGAGCGCCTTCCGCTACCGTGGCGCCATGGAGCGGCTGTGGGCACCGTGGCGCCTCGCCTACGTGAAGGGCGACCGTCCGGACGACGGCCCGACCGCTCCGGCCTGCGTGTTCTGCGCCGCCGTCGAGCAGGCGGACGAGACGTCCCTGATCGTCCACCGCGGCGAGACGGCCTACGCCCTGCTCAACCTCTATCCGTACACGAACGGTCACCTCCTCGTCACCCCGTACCGCCACGTCGCCTCGCCGGGCGACCTGACGGACGAGGAGCAGCTCGAGGTGTGGTCGCTCGTCAACCGGTCCCTGGGCGCGCTCGAGCGGGCGATGGCGCCGCACGGCGCCAACATCGGCATGAACCTCGGCGTCGACGCCGGGGCCGGACTCGCGGCCCACCTGCACGTCCACGTCGTCCCGCGGTTCCGCGGCGACACGAACTTCATGGCCTCCTTCGCGGACACCCGCGTCCTCCCCCAGTCCCTGGCGGACACCTGGCGCTCGCTCGCCGAGGCCTGGCCCCGTTCCGCCGCCCCCGTGGCATCCGACCCCGATCCAGGATCACGCCCATGAGCCTCACCGCCTCGGTCTTCAAGGCCTACGACGTCCGCGGGCTCTCGCCCGAGGAGCTCGACGCCGACGGCGCCTACCGGATCGCCCGCGCCTACGTCGACGTCTTCGAGCCGGCGGCGGTGGTCGTGGGCCACGACATGCGCGTGACGTCGCACGAGCTCGCCGCCGCAGTGGTCCGCGGCGTCACCGACGCGGGCGCCGACGCCGTCTCGATCGGGCTCGTCGGCACCGAGATGATGTACTTCGCGGTCGGCGAGTACGGGTACGACGGCGGCATCCAGGTCACCGCGTCGCACAATCCCAAGGAGTACAACGGGATGAAGATCGTCCGCCGCGGAGGCCTTCCCGTGGGCGGCGACTCCGGGCTCGACCGGGTCCGCGACGCCGCGCTGGCCGCCGACTTCCGGGAGCCGCAGGCGAAGGGCACGGCGTCCGAGCGGGACGTGATCGACGGCTACACGGCGAAGGTGCTGTCCTTCATCGACGTCGACGCCCTCTCGCCGCTCAAGGTCGTGCTCGACGGCGGCAGCGGCATGGCCGGCGTGATGCTCTCGAAGATCCTCCCGCGCCTGCCGATCGATGCGACCGGCTACTTCCTCGAGCCCGACGGCACCTTCCCGGATCACCAGCCGAATCCCCTCCTCGAGGAGAACCGGCGGTTCATCATCGACAAGGTCGTCGCCGAGGGCGCGGACCTCGGCATCGCCTGGGACGGCGACGCCGATCGCTGCTTCTTCATCGACGACACGGGAACCTTCGTGTCCGGCGACTTCATCACGGCCCTCCTCGCCGAGACGATGCTGGTCAAGCACCCGGGGGCGACGATCCTCTACGACCTGCGGGCGTCGGACGCGGTCCCTGACCTGGTCCGCCGCGCGGGCGGCACGGCCATCGAGAGCCGCGTCGGACACGCCTTCATCAAGCTGCGGATGCGGGAGGAGTCGGCGATCTTCGCCGGGGAGGTGTCCGGCCACTACTACTTCGGCGACTTCTACAGCGTCGACGCCGGCGTGCCGCCGGCGCTGCTCGTGCTCGAGCTCATCTCCCGATCCGGGAAGAAGCTCTCGGAGCTCCTCGCGCCGCTCCGGGAGAAGTACTTCATCTCCGACGAGATCAACACCCGGGTGGCCGACGTCCCCCTGAAGCTCCAGGAGCTGAAGGACGTATTCGGCGGCGACGGGGCCACCGTGACCCACCTCGACGGGGTCTCGATCCGGCGGCCGGAGTACCACTTCAACGTCCGCCCCTCGAACACGGAGCCGCTCCTCCGGTTGAACCTCGAGGCGTTCTCCCGGGCCGAGATGGAGCGCTACCGCGACGAGGTCCTCGGGGTCATCAAGCGGTGACCGGTGGGGCGGGGCCGCACCCCTGGCACCTCTCCGATCGCTACCCGCCGTTCCGCTTCACCGTCCGCCAGCGCGTCGGGTTCGACGAGACGGACGCCCAGGGCATCGTCTACTACGGCCGCTACATGCCCTACTTCGATCGGGCCCGGGTCGAGTACCTGAGGGAGCTCGGCGTCCTCGGGGCGCCGCGCGACCGCGAGCAGTTCGTGATGCGCCGGAACGAGGTGGACTACCTCGCTCCGGCCGCGTTCGACGACCTGATCGAGGTCCTCGTGCGGGTGGCGCTGATCGGCACCACGAGCACGACGTTCGAGTACGCCGCCCATCGTGCCGACGGCACGCTCCTGGCGACCGCGCGCCAGGTGATGGTCAGGATCGACCTCTGGGAGCGAACCCCGGTGGTGGTCCCAGGGGACTTCCGGGCGGCGGTCGCCGCGTTCGAGGGGGGACCGGAGGAGGGCCCGGTATGAGCACGGGGAGGGCATCGGGCGCCATCGAGGCCGTCGAGCGGATCATCAACCGCGAGGAGGAGGCCGACGCGATCCTCCGCCAGACCGTGCGCGCCCTGTCGGACCGGTTCGGACTGCCGGTCGCGGTCCGCTTCCGGGACGAGGAGCGGTGGGTTGTCGGTCCGTCGGCCGGCGACTACGCCGAGCGTGCCGACGGCGAGGAGGTCCGGTACCGGGGCGAGATCGTGGCGGACCTCGCGGCGGGCACGGGGCTCGACGAGGAGGGGCATGCGGCCTTCGCGCGGATCGCCCTCCTCGTCTCGCCGTACTGCCTCGTCGGCTGGGACATCGGCGGCGAGGACTGGGAGCCCTAGCCGCGCTCCTCCGCCCGGCCCGGAGGGTGACGGCCGCCCCCCGGACGGGGGAGCGCGCACCCCTCCGGGGAGGCCCGAACGCCGATCCGCTCGGAAACGAGCCGCCGCCCGTCCGTACGGTCAGGGACAGGTGATCGATCCCCCGATCGCCCGAATCTCGAGGGGCGACGAATGTCGAGGACGACGACGACCCGGGTGGCGGCGGCCCCGGCCGGCGGGCGAGCGGCTTCCGTCCGCCGCCTGCTCACGGGGGCCCTCTTCGCCTGCGCCCTGCTCCTGGCGCCGGCGGCGGGCCGGGCGGCGACGCTCTCCGTGCTCTTCGACGACACGAGCCCCGGCGCCGGCACCGGTCAGGCCCCGTTCGACGCGGACGACGACCCCGGCCACGACAGCTCGCCGGCCAACCACATCGTCCGGACCTCCGACCAGATCACCTACCACTGGAGCATCTCGGCGGACTCGACCTCCGAGAACACGACCGTCACGCAGACGCTCCCGGCCGGCATGTACTGGGACTCGCTGCCGTCGTACTGCCTGCCCGCCGGGTCCTCCCTGAACAGCCTGACGATGGTCTGCAACCTCGGGGCGATCGGCTCGGCCTCCGTGGACGTCTTCCCGATCGCGCGCTCCCAGGGGGGCGGTGGGCACTTCAAGAACGGGGACACGCTGACGACGCACATCGACGTCGTCTCCGACAACGCTCCCCAGGTGACGTCGCCGGACGTCACGGACACCGTGAGCGGCGCGCCGCTCTGGGACCTCGCCATGTACGGGCCGCGGCAGGTGAACGGCACGCTCCACGGCGTCAGGGGCGTCTACTCGACATTCAACATCGCCGTCGGACACCTCGGCTGGACCATCTTGGGCGCGGAGGCCATCCCCGCCGACTTCAGCTTCATCGACGACGTCTCCGGCTACACGACGGACCCGGACGGCAACCCGGACGCCGAGTTCGTCTCCTGCGCCGCGATGAAGCGCCAGGACTTCATCTACCCCGTGGAGACGACCAGCGGCACGGCCGTCTGCACCCAGGCCTCTCCGGGCGCGCCGATCACGGTGAGCGTCACCGGCTCGGACACCAGCATGCAGAACTACAGCGGGTACTGGAGCCCGAACCTCGGGACGTACCTCCTCTACCCGGCGTCGTACACGCTCCTGCTCTTCACGCCCCGGACGGACATCGTCGGGCGGACGCAGCAGGTGGCCAACGTCGTCCGCGACTTCGACCCGGCCTCGGTGACCGGCCAGTCGAACTACGGCACCGCGGGGACGCCGCTCGGGAGCTCCTCGACGCCGGGGACGCAGCCGCCCGAGGACGACTCGGTCGCGGCGACGTTCGACGGCAACGTCGTGCCGGGGCAGGTCTCCTCGGAGTTCGTCTTCTACCGCCCCTCGTCCTACGCGTACTACGAGGGCACGATCGTCGCCGGCGAGTCCGTTGACACGAAGGTCGAGTTCGAGAACCGCGGCAACACCGCCGACGAGACGAACCTCGTCCTCTGCGACAAGATCGACACGACGACGATGACGCTGTCCCGGGCCCTGGCCGCGACGGACTTCGAGTACATCGACAGCCCGGAGTCGAGCGACCCCGCCGGGGTCCGCGTGGAGTACGGCACGCAGGGCACCCGGGGCGCCGATCCGGCGCAGTGGTTCGCCGATCCGGACGGACAGCGCGCCCAGCACTGCGGCGACGCCGACAACACCTGGCGGACCGAGGCGCAGATGAGCGCCGACGGCATCCCCTGGGAGGACGTCACGTCCGTCCGCGTCGTCTACCCCTTCCTCGAGTCCGGCACGCTCGTCGACTTCTACATTCCGCTGACGAGCCGCACCACCATCCGCGGGAGCTCCACCCCCGTCGCCGCGGGCACGCTCCTCGCCACCTTCCTCTCGGTCGGGCACGACGTCGGCTCGGACGACGAGTCGTGGGTCGACTCGACCTACGACCCGGCCAGCGGGCCCGGCTACGGACCCGTCCTCGGCGACCGGGTCCTCGTCAAGATCGGTTCGATCCAGGGCTCCGTCGTCCGGACGGACTCCCCGCAGTCGCAGTGGCACGTCCGCAACGGCCAGACACTCACCTTCGCCGCGAGCGCGCTCGCGCGTCGCGGCTCCCCGTACGGCTGGGGCTCGACCCTCCCGACGACGGCGCCGCTGACGATGCGCAACGTCTCCTCGGTCGTGACCGCCCCGGCCGAGTACAAGTGCATCGCCGGATCGATCACCCCGCGCCCGGCGTCGACGACGCTGAACCCGGACGGCTCCTTCGCCAGCTTCACGATCGAGCACGGCGACGTGACCGTGCCGGTGGGCCAGTCGCAACGGCAGACCGCGACCTCGACGTTCACCTGCCAGGTCCGCGGTGACGTGGCCAACGGCGGCTACATCACGACCTGGAACACCGCGAGCTCGGACGACGATCCCACGCAGAGCAACTACCGGATGGGCGGAACGACCCAGACGAACGACCGGATCGTCGGCCTCCTGGTCGCCGAGATCTCCATGACCCCCCTCGTCGGCACGGACGCGCCGCTCCTCTACGACGTCACCTACGGCAACCTGACGCTGAACCCGCTGCCCGACCTCGACGTGATCAGCGTGCTGCCGTGGAACGGCGACGGGCGGAAGCCCGCGTCGAGCTTCAACGGCACCGACGCGCTGACGGCCGTGGACGTGGCGAACGGCGAGACCGTCCTCTACACCGCGCGACCGAGCCCAGAGGTCGTCGCCGATCCGCAGGACGCGTCGAACGCGCCCGGCGGCGGGACGGTCTGGTGCACCCAGGACGACATCGACGCCGCGGGCGCCGGCTGCCCGAACTCGCTGGCGGACGCGACGGCGGTCCGGATCCACCAGGGAAACCAGGTCGACTCGGGCGCCACCTTCGAGGTCTACCTGCACCTGCAGCCCGCCGGCAACCAGCTCGGCGACGTCTACACCACGAGTGCCAGCCTCTCCTCGAGCGCCGTCACCCAGACGGCGCCGAGCTCCGACGCCGCGGCCAGGGTCGTCGGCAACAGCATCGGCGACTATGTCTTCCGTGACGGCAACGGCGACGGGACGCAGTACGGCGAGCCCGGCGTACCCGGCGTCACGGTCGACCTCTACGCCGGCACCGACACGACCGGCCCGCCGCTCGACACCACGACGACCGACACCGCCGGCGGCTACCTGTTCTCCGGCCTCCAGGGCGGGCAGTTCACCGTCCGCGTCGAGGCGCCGCTCGGCTACGACTTCACCGCCCAGCACGCGACGAGCGACACGAGCGCCGACTCCGACGTCGATGGAAGCGGCGTCTCTGACCCGATCACCCTGCCCGACCCGTCGCTCAACGGACCGGTCGACGACCTTTCCGTGGACGCCGGGCTCACGCTGCGCGCCGACGACTCGCTCGGCGGGCACCTCTACCGCGACACGAATGGCAACGGCACCTGGGACGCGAGTGATGCCCCCGTCGACGGCGCGTCCGTCTACCTGAACGGCACCGACATCGGCGGCCAGTACGTCAGCGCAACGGCCACCTCTGCGACCGATGGCTCCTACACCTTCGCCAAGCTCGTGCCCGGCACGTACTCGGTGTCGGCCGACTGGACGGACACCCTGGCCGCGAACGCCGCCCAGGCCGGCACGAGCGGCGGCATCGTGGAGAGCCCGAACTACATCGACACGATCGAGCTGCCCCTCGGCGGGGCATCCGGCACGGGCTACGACTTCGGCTACATTCCCCAGCCCGGCCTGGCCTTCGGCGTGATCTACGACGACCTCGACCTCGACGGCACGCCGAACTGCGCCGACCCCAACAACCCGGCGGTCCAGAGGGCGAGCGCCAAGAAGAAGTTCTCCCGGTGCCAGCCGACCGAGCCCGTGCTCGCGAACGTCGCTGTCCACGCCGTCGGCACCGACACCGACGGCAACGCTGTGGACCAGACGACGCAGACCGACGGGGGCGGGTTCTACTACTTCCTGCTTCCGCCGGGGACGTACACGATCACCGACGAGAAGCCGGCAGGCTACTCGAGCCTCTACTCGACCGGCGGGACCGACGGATTCCCGACGCCTGACGCCGACACCATCCAGGCCACCACCACGAGCGGGATCGCCACGGGGAGCCTCGACTTCGCCAAGGCGCTCCTGAGCATCTCTTCCCTCTCGGGGTCCGTGTTCGACGACGGCGACGGCGACGGGGTGCAGGCCGGGTCCGAGGCGGGGGTCGGCGGAGTGGCCGTCGACGTGACCGGAACGGACGTCAACGGCGTCGGGGTCAGCACGTCGACGACGACGAACCCGGACGGCAGCTACGCCTTCCCCGGCCTGGCCGCGGGCTCGTACACCGTCACCGCGACGCCGCCGACCGGCTACGTCTCGACGGTCGCGACGCCCGGCTCCGACGGCGGCGACGCTGGACAGGCGACGATCGCCTCGATCGCCCTGGGCGGTGCCGACGACGCGACCGGCTACGTGTTCGCCGAGACGGCGACCCGGTCGGCGGTCTCCGGTGTCGTCTACGACGACCTCGACGCGAGCGGCGCCATCGACGCGGGCGAGCCGGGCCTCAGCGGCGCGACGGTCCACCTCACCGGCACCGACCGCTACGGAGCGGGAGTCGACCTCACCACGGCGACCGACGCCGACGGCGCCTACTCCTTCGGCAAGCTCGCGCCCGGCAGCTACACCGTCGCCGACGAGAACCCCGCCGGGTACACCAGCCTCTCCGCGTCGAGCGGCAGCTCGGGCGCCCCGACCCCCGACGTCGACACGATCGGCGGCTTCACCACCGACGGGCTCACCGACCTCACCGACCTCGACTTCGCCAAGGCGCTGGCCACGGCCTCGTCGCTCTCGGGGTCGGTCTTCGACGACGGCGACGGCGACGGCGTCCAGAACGGCGCCGAATCCGGCATCGGTGGGCTGACCATCACCCTCACCGGAACCGACGCCAACGTCAACGCGGTCAGTCGCACGACCACCACCAGCCCCGACGGGACCTACACGATCGACCAGCTGCCCGCGGGCACCTACTCCCTCACCACCGACCTCCTCGCCGACCACCTCGCCACCATCGCCACCCCCGGCACGGACGGCGGCTCGGGCGACACGGCGACGATCGTCGCGATCCACCTCGGCGGTGCCGACGACGCCACCGGCTACACGTTCGCCCAGACCCTCACGCGCTCCGGGCTCGACGGCAGCGTCTACGACGACACGAACACCAACGGCCTCGCCGACGCCGGCGAGCCCGGCCTCCCCGACGTCACCGTCACCCTCACCGGGACCGACCGCTACGGGTACGCCGTCGACGAGGCCACCACCACCGACGCCGACGGCCTCTACTCGTTCGGCAAGCTCGTCCCCGGCACGTACGCGCTCGCCACGACGACCCCGGACCGCTTCGTCGCCCGGAATGCCGTCCCCGGCTCTGCCGGCGGCACCGCCACCGGCCCGGACGCGATCGGCGAGATCACCCTCGACCCCGCCGTCGCCGGCACCCCCTACGCGTTCGCCGAGATCGGCCCGGCCACCCTCGGGGGTACGGTGATGACGCCGGACGGGGCACCGCTCGCGGGCGTTCAGGTCACCGCCGACGGCCTCGACGCCTTCGGCACCGCCACCAGCTTCGCCACGAACACCGACGACAACGGCACGTACGGCTTCGCCGGCCTCGTCGGCGGAAGCTACACCCTCGCCTACGCCGTCCCCGACGGCTACACGGCCACGGCCGCCTCACCGGGCAGCATCGGCGGCGACGCCACCGACACCACGCGCATCGCCCAGGTCCACCTCGCCTCGGGCAGTCAGGGCACCGGCTACGACTTCCAGGCCACGCCCGACCCCGGAACGACGCCGCCCCCGACCCCCACCCCGCCCCCGACCCCGACACCACCCCCGCCGCCCGGCGCCACGCCGCCGGGGACCACCCCGCCACCCGCCGGCCCACCGCCGACGACCCCCACACCACCCACCACCACACCCCCCGCTCTCCGCCGCCGCGGCCGGCTCACCCTCCACGCCAACCGCGCCTCCGTCACCGCCGGAAACCAGGTCACCTACACCCTCACCGCCACCAACACCGGCACCGCCCCCCTCCCCCACCTCACGGTCTGCGCCGTCCTGCCCGGCCACAGCCGCATCCTCGTCACCGGCGGCGGCACCATCGCCCACGGCCGGATCTGCTGGACGCCCACCACCCTGCCCGCCCCCACCTCGAGCTCCACCCACCGCTTCGCCACCGCCCTCGACCCGATCACCCTCGCCGCCACCACCTCGAGCCTCCGCCGCCGCTTCACCATCCGCATCGACGCCCGCGTCCAACACCTCCCCACCATCAAGCAGATCACCACCACCGCCACCCTCCGCACCCCCGACCACACCCTCGCCCGCGCCACCGCCACCGTCCGCATCCTCCACCGCCACGGCACCATCACCGCCGCACCCACCGGACGCGTCCAACCCCGCTAGCGATCGGTTGACCCGCACGGCGGGCGCGCACCGGGCAGGAACGAACCCGCCTCGGCACCGGCCTTCCTCTGACGGCTCCGAGCTCCCGCGAGCGCGGGAGGCTCACACGCCGGAGGAGCCCTGGGGACGGTACTGCTGGTCCATCTGCTGGCGGATCCCGATCGGATCCGCCACGCCGCGCATGTAGATGTCCGCCTCGTCGTTGCCGGCCGTCTCGACCTCGACCGTCCC
This sequence comes from uncultured Thermoleophilia bacterium, assembly GCA_963800515.1. GTDB lineage: Bacteria > Actinomycetota > Thermoleophilia > Gaiellales > F1-60-MAGs149 > CAWDBC01. Next base: position 59,158 of record CAWDBC010000009.1, on the reverse strand, counting down.
GACGCCGAAGATCCGCTCGATCACGCCCTGGCGCACGTTGACGTTCTGCACGCGGTCGATGTGCGCCGATCGCTCGTCGCGGCGGAGGATGCCCTGTCGCTCCACGATCCGGCGGTCGGTGATCGTGTAGAGGACGCCGAGGCGGCGGAGCCAGCCGACGAAGAAGACGAGCACGAGCAGGACGATCGTGATCGTGACGAACGCCGTCGCCCCCCAATCCTGGCCCGCGAGCCGGGCGAGGACCCAGATCAGGAACGGGACGAGGGCCACGAGCCCCCACTGCAGGTCGAACGACACCTGCGACCTCCACGAGGGTCGACCCTGCCAGATGATCGACTCGCCGGTGAGGAGGTCCATCCGCCAACGGTAGCGGAGGGGCTCCGGGACGCGGGCGCGTCCACGACGCGGGCGCGGCGCCTCAGCGCTCGGTCGAGGGCGTCTGCCGGAAGGCGTCGAAGACGGACTCGAGCGCGCGCAGGGAGGAGAGCACGGACCGCAGCGTCTTCACGTCGCCGACCTCGATCAGGTACCAGTTCCTGCACATCTGGTCCTCGGTGTGGCCGCCGTACTCGAGCACGTTCGCGCCCTGCTCGGCGAACGTCCGGCCGATGTCCTCCAGCAGGCGCGGCCGGTCCCAGGCGTCGACGGCGACCGTGACACGGAAGCTCCGCGACGGATCGCCGTCCCAGGAGACGGGCGTGAACCGCTCCTCGTTCCGCATCAGCGCGCGGGCGTTCGGGCAGTCGGTGCGGTGGATCGTGATCCCCCGGCCCATCGAGATGTAGCCGGTGATCTCGTCGCCGGGCACCGGCGTGCAGCACTTGGCGAGCCGGACGAGGACCTCTCCCGCGTCGATCCCCTCGACGACGATCCCGAGCGTCGAGCCGACCGTCGCCGGCCCGCCCTTGCGCCGCCGGAACTCGAAGTGGTCCTTCGAGGTGTCGACGCTCGTGTCCGTCTTCAGCTTCTGCAGGATCTTCTGCGTGACCTGCGTCGCCGGCAGCTTGCCGGCGCCCATCGCGACGTAGAAGTCGTCGGCGCGCCGGAAGCCGAGCTCCCGCATGACGGCGGCGAGCACCGGAGAGGTCGAGAGCTTCTGGTGGGGCAGGCCGTTGCCCCGGAGCGCCGTCTGCAGGGACTCGCGGCCGCGCGCCTCCAGGTCCTCGCGCTGCTCCCGCGCGAAGTACTGGCGGATCTTGTTGCGGGCCCGGGTCGTGCGGACGAACTTCAGCCAGTCCCGGGAGGGGCCGCGCTCGGACTTCGAGGTCATCACCTCGACGATGTCGCCGGAGGCGAGGGTCGACGAGAGCGGCACGATCCGTCCGTTCACCTTCGCCCCGACCGTCCGGTGGCCGACGTCCGTGTGGACGGCGTAGGCGAAGTCGAGCGGCGTCGAGCCGGAGGCGAGCGCCTTCAGCTCGCCCTTCGGCGTGAAGACGTATACCTCCTCGTCGAACAGGCCCTGCCGCAGGGTCTCCATGAAGTCGGCCGCGTCGGCCTCGCCGTCGGCGGACGCGGCGAGGTCCTGGAACCACTGCAGGCCCTGGGCGCCGGGCTGTAGGGGCCGGCCGGGCTTGTCCTTGTAGAGCCAGTGGGCCGCGACCCCGTACTCGGCCGCCTGGTGCATCTGGACGGTCCGGACCTGGATCTCGAGCGGCTTGCCCTGCGGTCCGATCACCGTCGTGTGCAGCGACTGGTAGCCGTTGGTCTTGGGCACGGCGATGTAGTCCTTGAACCGCCGCGGCACCGGCTTCCAGAGGGCGTGGATGACGCCGATGGCGCCGTAGCAGTCCTTCTCGGACGCCACGTGGACCCGCATCGCCGTCAGGTCGTAGATCTCGTTGAACTCCTTGCCCCGGCGCGTCATCTTCGAGTAGATCGAGTAGAAGTGCTTGGCCCGCCCGGCGATCTGGGGCGTGATCCCGACGCGCTCCAGCTCGGCGGAGAGGATCGCGCTGGCCTCGGCGACGAACTCCTCGCGGTCGGCCCGCCGCTCGTCGACCATCGCCTCCATCTCCGCGTACTTGCGCGGATAGAGGGTCGCGAAGGCGAGGTCCTCGAGCTCCCACTTCAGCGAGTGGATCCCCAGCCGGTGCGCGAGCGGGGCGTAGACCTCGAGTACCTCCTTCGACTTCTGGATCTGCTTCTGCTTCGGCAGGTAGGAGAGCGTCCGCATGTTGTGCAGGCGATCGGCGAGCTTGATGATGATGACGCGGATGTCCTGCGCCATCGAGAGGATCATCTTCCGGTAGTTCTCGGCCTCCGCCTCCTCCCGCGAGGCGAACTGGATCTTCGAGAGCTTGGTGACGCCCTCGACGAGCAGCCGCACCTCGGCGCCGAACCGCTCCTCGATCTCGTTGCTCGTGGCGACCGTGTCCTCGACCGTGTCGTGGAGGAGGGCGGCGGCGATCACGATGCCCGGCTGGCGCAGCCGGGCGCAGATCATCGCGACGCCCCACGGGTGGTAGACGAACTCCTCGCCCGACTTGCGCCGCTGCCCCTCGTGGTGGGCGCAGGCGAAGGCGAAGGACTCGGAGACGAGCTCCAGGTCGGCCTCCGAGCCGTACTCCGAGACGTCGTGCAGCAGCTCGTCGAGGAGCTCTCGACGATCGATCGCCTGGACGGGCGAGACGACGTTCATGGACCCACGATACACCAGGGCCGGCGCGCCTCAGCGCCCGGCGAGGGCTCCCTCCGGGCGCTCCGCGAACTCGATCCGGGCGTCGTGCTCGCCGATCCAGACGGCCGCCTCGGGGAGCTCTTCGAAGGCGACGTGCGGGGGCTCGGGCGCCCGCGCGAAGAGCTCGCCGTCCGTGACGACCATGCCGGCGCCGACGAGGACGTCGAGCGCCCGCTCGACGTCCTCGGCCGTCGGCGGATGGGGCAGGGAGCCCGTGCTCCGGCCCAGGCCGGTCAGGGTCGCCCCCTCCCCGCCGACCGCCCGCCAGACGGCGCGGGTGACGCGCCTCGGGTCCTCGCCGGCGAGGGCCGCCGCCGCCGAGCGCCGCTCCCCCCAGCCCGCGTAGCCGTGGCGCGCGCCCTCGAGGAGCGCCGCCTCGGCCGCGCTCGTCGGCGGATCGAGGGCGACGACGTGGGCGAACGCCCGGTCGAGGCCCCAGGCCCGCGCCGACGACCAGTCGGCCACGGCGAGGGCCGGTCGGGCGTCGCCGAGCGCCGCGTCGAGCCGGGCGGAGAGCGGCTCCGACTGGCAGCGGCGGGAGGCCAGGAGGACCGCTTCCACGCCGAGCCGGCCGGGCTCGAGGGCGTCGCGCAGGAGCGCGCGGGCGACCGAGACGTCGGCGACGAGCACGAGCACGCGCTCGCCCGCGGCGAGGAGGGACGCCGCCACGGCCGCACCGTCGCGGACCTGGAGCGGCGGGTGCGCCTCCCGCTCCTCGCCGCCCTCCACCGGCCGCGGTCGCGGCGGACCGTCACCCGGGACGCGCCGCGCCGGGCAGCTCGCATCGCACCGTGCGGCGCAGCCGGCGACGGGCACCTCGGGCGGGAGCTCCTCCACGGCGCGAGCGACGAGCTGGACGGCCGAGGACCCGTTGAAGTCGTTGCGCTCCACGGAGCAGAGGACGTCGACCGCGCCCGCCTCGAGGAGCCGGGTCCGCTCGCCGGCGGCCCGCCACCAGATGGTCCGGCAGGAGGCGCCGCGCGCCTCGACGCCGAGGCGGAGATGGGCCCTTGCCTGCCCGAGCGTCTCGATCGCCCCGAGCCGCGCGCCCGGCACGAGCACCGAGATCGGCGGATTGCCGAGCCCGAACGGGCCGAGCCGCGCCAGCTCGTCGGCGAGCGCGAGCGAGACGTCCGTGACGCCGAGCACGACGTCGACGCGCGGGCGGGCGCGCAGGTCGTCCGCGGTCAGGGTCGCGTCGGCGTGCGCCGCGAAGGCCCGGCGCAGCTCCTCGATCCGCCCGGCCGCGATCGTCAGGCCGGCGGCCTGGCGATGCCCGCCGAAGCGCTCGAGCAGGTGGGCGCACGCGGCGAGCCCCGCGTGGAGGTCGAACGCGGGGAGCGAGCGCCCCGAGCCGGTGCCCGTGCCGCTCTCCTCGTCGATCGCGATCAGGATCGCCGGCTTGCCGAGCCGCTCGACGACGCGGCTGGCGACGATCCCGATCACCCCGGCGTGCCACGTCGCCGACGCGAGGACGACGCCGCGGGCCTCGCGGAGCGCGGGCGGCAGCCGCGCGGCCTGGGCGAGCGCCTCCTCCAGGATCCGCGCCTCGATCCCCTGCCGTCGGCGGGAGAGCTCGTCGAGCTCCCGGGCGATCTCCAGGCCCACGGCCCGGTCGGTCGCGCGGAGGAGGCGGTACGCCGCCTCCGGATCGCCCAGGCGCCCGGCGGCGTTGATCCTCGGCCCCAGCCGGAAGCCGAGCGACGCCGCGTCGAGCCGGGTCCGGTCGACCCCTGCGACGTCGCAGAGCGCCGCGAGGCCGGGACGGGTGCCGCGCGCGACCTCCCGGAGCCCGGCGCGGACCAGGCCGCGGTTCTCACCGAGCAGCGGGACGAGGTCGGCGACCGTGGCGAGCGCGACGAGGTCGAGGTGGCGGTCGACCACCTCGGCGCCGGCCCCGAGCCGTGCGGCGACCGCTCCCGCGAGCTTGTACGCGACGCCGGTGCCGCAGAGGTCGCGGAACGGGTACCGATCGCGGGCGGCGTCGCCGGTCCGCGGGGTGACCAGGAGGCAGTCGGGGAGCTCCGCGCCCGGCTCGTGATGGTCGCTGACGACCACCTCCAGCCCGAGCGCCCGGGCGCGGGCGACCGCCTTGACGGCCGTGATCCCGCAGTCGACGGTGACGAGGAGCTCGCATCCGCTCTCGGCCAGCCGCTCCACCGTCTCCGTCGCGAGCCCGTAGCCCTCCGCGAACCGGCTCGGCAGGAGCGCCTCGGCCGTTCCCCCGAGCTCCTCCAGCACGGCCACGAGGAGGGCGGTCGCGGCGACCCCGTCGCAGTCGTAGTCGCCGTGGACGACGATCCTCCGGTGCTCCTCGACGGCCCGGGCGATCACCGCCGAGGCCTCCTCGCAGTCGCCGAGGCCCACCGGGGGATGCTGGGGGCCGTCGAGCGCCAGGAAGGCCCGCGCCCGGGCCGGATCGGCCAGGCCGCGCCGGGCGAGCACCTCGGCCATCGGCCGGGAGACGCCGAGCTCGGCGCTCAGCGCCTCGACCGCGCCGACCTCGAGGGGGGCGAAGGTGTAGGAGCCGCGCGCCACGAACGATCAGTCTCCCAGGGCCGTCGGACGGCATCCGGAGCGACACCGCTACGATCGCCCGATGACCCGAGCCGCCCGACGCCCCCCGGCCGACGGCTGCCTGTACCTCACCGACGGCGGCCTCGAGACGGTCCTGACCTACCAGCGGGGGATGGACCTTCCCTGCTTCGCCGCCTTCCCGCTGATCGACCGGCCGGACGGGCCCGCCGAGCTTCGCCGCTACGCCGAGCGGTTCGCCGAGATCGCCCGGCGGCACGGCACCGGCCTCCTCCTCAGCGTGCCGACGTGGCGCGCGTCGCGCGACTGGGGGGCGCGGCTCGGGTACGACGAGGCGGCGCTCGCCGACGCCGTCCGCCGGCTCGTCGAGCTCTACGAGGGTTGGCGCGCGGAGTGGTCGGGATCGCTCGACGTCGTCCTGGAGGCGCAGCTCGGCCCGCGTGGAGACGGCTACGTCGTCGGCGAGCGGAGAAGCGCGGCCGAGGCGGAGGACTACCACTGGGCCCAGCTCGAGACCCTCGCGGCGACGACGGTGGACCTCGCGACCGCGCTGACGCTGACGTACGTCGAGGAGGCGATCGGGATCGCCCGTGCGGCCGCGGCCCTCGAGCTGCCCGTCGCGATCGGCTTCACCGTCGAGACCGACGGGGGGCTGCCGAGCGGTCAGGACCTGGGTGCGGCGATCGAGGAGGTCGACCGCGCCACGGAGGGCGCACCCGTCTTCTACCTCGTCAACTGCGCGCACCCCTCCCACTTCGCCGGCGTGCTCGGCGAGGGCGCGTGGCGCGATCGGATCGGCGGGCTCCGCCCGAACGCGTCGCGGTCGAGCCACGCCGAGCTCGACGCCGCCGCGGAGCTCGACGAGGGCGACCCTCCGGGCCTGGGCGAGGAGATCGCGCGCCTGCGCTCGCGAGTCCCCGCGATCCGCGTCCTCGGCGGCTGCTGCGGCACGGACCACCGCCACGTCGCGGCGATCGCCGACCGCTGGCTCGCCCCCGCCTGAGCCGTCGGCGGCCGGCGGGTGGGCGGACCTTCGCTGGCGGATCCCCCGCGTCGGGCCGGGCACCGCTAGCGGCGGCTGCGGCGCTCCTCCCGGCGGCGACGCGCCTCCTCCATCCGTCGCGAGACCTCGTCGCTGACGTCGAGGACCGGCGGCGGCGCGACCGGCGGCGCCGGCTCGAGCTCCTGCGGATCCACGGGATCGGAGTCCCCGAGGTCGTCGCCGAGCGGCGGCTCGTCGACCCGCTCGTCGGGTGGCGGGGCGCCGGGGAGCCCGGCCCCCGGATCGACGCCGTCGGTCCCGGGCTCCTCGTCGAACGGATCCTCCGCGAGCTCTCCGCGGCCGGGTTCGAAGTCGGCGGGTGGCTCGAGCACGCTCGTCGCGCCGGCCGTCGTTCCGGCCTCGATCCCCTTCGGCTTCGCGGCCTTCTGCGGCCGCCGCGAGGACTTGCGCGAGGGCGGCCGCGTGCCCTTCGGGGTCGGGGCGTGGCGGGCGAGCTCCTCCTCGACCTCGTCGGCCGGCAGCTCGAGCCCGTAGGAGTCGCGCAGGAACACCTGCGGCATCGTGTTCGAGCCGGGCCGGCGGGCGAACTCCGGCTCCCGGTTCTTGAGGAGCATCAGGAGCGGCGCCGCGATGAAGAAGGAGGAGTAGGCGCCGGAGGCGATGCCGATGATCAGGGCGAACGCGAAGTCCTTGAGGGTCGCGCCGCCGAACGCGAAGAGCGCCACGATCGGCAGCAACGTCAGGAGCGACGTCGTCAGGGAGCGGGTCGTCGTCTCCCAGAGCGAGATGTTGAGGATCTGGCTGAACCGGTGCTTGCGGAGGCCGCGCTCGTTCTCGCGGACGCGGTCGAAGATGATGATCGTGTCGTACAGCGAGTAGCCCATGATCGTCAGCACCGCGGCCACGGTCGACGCCGTCACCTCCCGACCCGTCACCGAGTAGATCCCGACGGTGATCACGATGTCGTGGGCGAGCGCCACGATCATCGGGACGGCGTACTTCCAGTCGAAGCGGAGGGCGACGTAGCCGATGATCGCGAGCACGGAGAAGACGAGCGCGTACAGCGCGGCGTTCCGGATCTCCGACCCGAAGGAGGCGGAGACCGCCTCGCGCGATTGGACCTCCGACCCGGGGAACCTCTGCAGGAGCGCGCCCTGGATCCGGTTCAGGGTGAGCGTGTCGGTCGCCCGGCCGGCGAGCTGGAACTCGTTGAACGACGTCGCGCTCGAGGAGCCGACCCCGCGGACGACCCGGGCGAACTCCTGGTCGACCGGCCGGATCGTGCTCTGGATCGAGGTGACCGACGTCTTCTGCCCCTTCGCCAGGGCGTAGGTGATCTGGGTGCCGCCCTTGAAGTCGATGCCCTGGTTGAGCCCTCGGCCGACGAGCGAGCCGAGGCCGATCAGGATCACGAGGCCGGAGATGGCGAACCAGACGCGGGTGCGGCCCATGAAGTCGAACCGCCAGCGCACGGGGCGCGCCGTGGCGCCCATGAACGCCGCCGAGTTGAACCAGTGAAAGTTCGAGAGCACCGAGAGCATGGCGCGGGTCGCGGCCACGGCCGTGAACATCGAGACGATCACGCCCAGGGCGAGCAGGAGCGCGAAGCCCTTGACCGTCGCCTGCGAGACGAGGAACAGGATGCCCGCCGTGATCAGCGTCACGACGTTCGCGTCGATGATCGTGGAGATGCCCTTCGTGTACCCGTGCGAGATCGCCAGGCGCACGGGCTTGCCGACGCGCACCTCTTCCTTGATGCGTTCGAAGATGACGACGTTGGCGTCCGCCGCGACGCCGATCGTGAGGATCATGCCGGCGATGCCCGGCAGGGTCATCGTCACCGGGATCTGGACGATCAGCCCGTAGAACAGCAGGGAGTAGATGAGGAGCGCGATGTCCGCGATCAGGCCGAGGAACCGGTAGACGAGGATCATGTAGAGCATGACGACGGCGAGGCCGATCCCGCCGGCGATCAGGCCCTCCTTCAGCGACGCCTTGCCGAGCGTCGCCGAGACGACGTTCTGCGCCTTCGGCAGCAGGGTCACCTTCAGCGAGCCGGAGTTGAGAACCGTCGCGATCGACTTCGACTCGGCGAGCGAGACCCCGGAGATCTGGGCGTTCCCGCCCTGGATGCCGTCGGGCAGGCGCTGCCAGTCGATGGACGCCTGCGAGGCGAGGCGGCCGTCGAGCACGATCGCGAAGACGCGGTCCGAGTTCTGCGGATCGTTCCCGTACGCGGCGGGGTTCGTCTGGTAGGCCGTCTTACCCTCCTGGGCGAGGCGCTTCGTGATCTGCCCGAAGAGCTTCGAGCCGTGGCCGTTGAAGCTCATCGAGACGATCGGGGCGCCGCTCGGCTCGAAGTCGGCCCGCGCGGAGCTGAGGTCCGCTCCCGTCAGCGTCTCGGCCTTCGAGGCGGGCAGGTCGAAGAGGTACCACCCCACCTTGCCCGTCTGGCTCTGGTCCGGACAGGACCCGCCCGTCGCACAGCGGACCGCGAGCTTGCCCTTCGGGACGCCGAGGATGACGAGCTGGGAGCGGGGAACGCGAGCCACCTGCTCGACCGAGAAGAGGTCGCTCTTCTGGGCCACGGCCGACACGTTCAGCGGCGATCCGCTGCCCTTGCGGAAGGCGTAGTAGCCGGAGAAGTCGGCGTCGGTCTTGCCCTTCTGCAGCGGGGCGAGGAGCGAGTAGGCGTTCGGCTTGGCGACGTACTGGCCGCCGATCACGGACCGGGACACCCCGGGGGTCAGGGCGTTGGCGGTGTCGAGGAAGTAGAGGTCGCCGGTCTCGCCGACGATGTTGAAGATGCGGTCCGGGTTCTTCTCCCCGGCCACCGACACGGAGATGGTGTCGGTGCCCTCGCGGCGGACCTCGGGCTCGGAGACGCCGAGGGCGTCGACGCGGCTGCGGATCACGTTCTCCGCCTCGATCACGTTCGCCTCGGTCAGCGACTGGCTCTTGTCCTTCGGGACGACCTGGATGATCGCCTGGGCGCCGCCGCGGAGGTCCAGCCCGAGCACCGCGCTCTTCGTCGCCGCGATGTACCCCGCGAGCAGGAGGAGGAAGAAGACGAGCCCCAGGGTGAGGTACGTGCCGCGTCGTTGCATCCGGACTGATCCTACGTGGTCGGCCTGTCCCGTGGCCCGCTACGCCTGCGGCGGCGGGTCCTCGGCCCGGCGGTGGATCGACTGCACGTGCACCCGTACGACGACGCCCGGGGCGATCTCGAGGTCGACCTGCAGGCCGTCGACCTCCTTCACGGTGCCGTAGATCCCGCCGACCGTGAGCACGCGCTCGCCCGGAGCGAGGGCCTCGACCACCCCGAGGCGCCGTCGTCGCTCGGCGCGCATCGGCCGGACCATCACGAACCATCCGAGCCCGGCCAGCAGGGCCACGAGGGCGAGCGAGGAAACGGCGGTCACGGGACGGCGGGTCCGGTCAGTGGGGAGCGAGGCGGGCCAGGCAGTCCTCCAGGAACGTCCCGTACCGCGCCTCCAGGATGGCGGCACGCGCCTCCCGCGCCAACGCTAGCAAGAAGGCGACGTTGTGCAGGCTGAGGAGCCGGAGGCCGAGCACCTCCGACTGGGCGATCAGGTGGCGGATGTAGGCGCGGGAGAACCGGGCGCAGGTCGTGCAGTCGCAGCCCTCCTCGAGCGGCGACTCGTCGCGCGCGAACCGCTCGTTGCGGAGGTTCAGCCTACCGGTCCACGTCATCGCCGCCCCCGTCCGTCCCAGCCGCGTCGGCAGCACGCAGTCGGCCATGTCGATCCCGGCGCCCCACGCCCGGAGGAGCCCCTCCACGTCGCCGAGCCCCATGAAGTACCGCGGGCGGTCGGCCGGAAGGAGCGGCGCGCAGTACGCGGTCACCGCGAACATCCGCTCCCGGTCCTCGCCGACGGAGAGCCCGCCGATGGCGTGGCCCGCGAAGCCGAGCGACGAGATCTCGGCGATCGACCGCTCCCGCAGCTCGAGGTCCACCCCTCCCTGGGCGATCCCGAAGACGAGCTGGCCGGGCGCCGGCTCGACCGCCCGGCAGCGTCGCGCCCAGGCCGAGGTGCGGCGCACCGCCGCCTCGAGCGCCGCGCGGGGTGCGGCCGCCGGCGGGCACTCGTCGAAGCACATCGCGATGTCCGATCCGAGCGCCCGCTGGATGCCCATCGCGATCTCGGGCGTGAACCGCGCGGGCGCGCCGTCGTAGACCGAGCGGAACGTCACCCCGTCCTCGTCGAGCCGGGCCGTGTCGAGGAGGGAGAAGACCTGGAAGCCCCCGGAGTCCGTGAGGATGGGGCGCGACCAGTGCATGAACCGGTGCAGGCCGCCGAGCCCGGCGATGAGGTCCTCGCCCGGTCGGAAGTGGAGGTGGTAGGCGTTGCCGAGGATCACGTCGGCGCCCATCGCCTCGAGCTCGGCGGGATCGAGCGCCTTGACGGTCCCCTTCGTGCCGACCGGCATGAAGGCCGGGGTCGGGATCGTCCCGTGGGCCGTCACGAGCCGTCCGGCGCGCGCCCGGCCGTCGACCGCGTCCAGGCTGAAGGCGCCGATCGTCACGTGAGCATCATGGCGTCGCCGAACGAGTAGAAGCGATAGCGGCGGGCGATCGCCTCCGCGTAGGCCGCGCGGACGCGCTCCACGCCGCCGAACGCCATCACGAGCGCGATCAGCGTCGATCGCGGCAGGTGGAAGTTCGTCACGAGCGCGCCGACGAGGGCGAACCGGTGCCCGGGCTGGATCAGGAGCGTCGTCCGCCCGGCCGACGGCAGCGACGAGTCGGCGATGGTCTCGAGCACGCGGACGGTCGTCGTGCCGATGGCGACGATCCGGCGGCCCTCGGCGACGGCGCGGTCGAGGAGCCCCCGCGTGGCGTCGGCCACGATGTACCGCTCCGAGTGCATCGGGTGCGCGCCGAGCTCGTCGACGACGACGGGTCGGAACGTGTCGAGCCCGACCTGCAGCTCGACCCGGGCGAGGGTCGCCTTGGCCGCGACGGCGGCCAGGAGCGCCGGCGTGAAGTGGAGCCCGGCGGTCGGGGCGGCCGCCGAGCCGGTTCGCCGCGCGTACACCGTCTGGTAGCGGTCCGGCCGGTCGAGAGGCTCGGAGATGTACGGCGGCAGGGGCATCTCGCCCTGGCGCTCGAGGAGCTCCTCGAAGCCCTCCGGCGCCTCGACGGCGATCCGCACCCTGCCCCCGCCGAGCGCCTCGCGGACCGTCGCGCTCGCCCCGCCGCCCAGGTCGACGACCGTTCCGGGCCCGAGCCGGCGCGCTGGTCGGGCGAGCGCGCTCCAACTGCCGTCCGCCTCGGGCGCGAGGACGAGGAGCTCGATCCGGCCCCCGGACGGGCGGCGACCGAAGATCCGGGCGCGCCGGACCCGCGTGTCGTTGACGACGACGACGTCCGAGGGCTCGATCAGCTCCACCAGGTCGGAGAAGCGGCGGTGCGCGAACGGCCCCGTGGGCGGGACGACGAGGAGCCGCGCCTGATCCCGGGGCTCGGCGGGGCGCTGGGCGACGAGCTCGGGCGGCAGGTCGTAGTCGAGCTCGTCCACCCGCATCCGGGGGCAGAGGGTACCGGCGCCGCCGAGGGCGGCGCGACGGCGAGGACGAAGGGGAAGGTCAGGGGCGTGGAGATCGACGGGCGGCGCGGCAGGCCGGTCGCGCCGCCCATGCACCGCTCCGCGGGCCGTACCCTCTCCCCGTGCTCGGCATCGGAGACCAGCGCCGGAGCGATGCCGCGCTCGTCGAACGCGCCCGCGGCGGCGACCGGCGGGCGTTCGACCTCCTCGTCGAGCGCCACCGCGATCGCGTGTGGGCGGTCGCGCTGCGGATGACCGGCCACCCCGAGGACGCCGAGGACGTCCTCCAGGACGCCTTCGTCTCCGCCTGGCGGGCGCTGCCGCGCTTCGACGGGCGGGCGCGCTTCTCGACGTGGCTCTACCGGATCGTCGTCAACGCCGCTCACGACGCCTTCGCGCGGCGCCGGCCGACCTCGGCCCTCGACGATCCCGCGACGCCGGAGCTTCCCGAGCCACGCGATCCCTACCGGCAGAGCGCCGAGCGCCAGGCGCTCGAGCGGGCGATCGCGGCGCTCGGCGACGAGTACCGGATGGCCCTCCTCCTCTGCGACGTCGCCGGGCTCGGGGCGGGCGAGGCGGCGGAGCTCCTCGACGTCCCGCCCGGCACCGTCAAGAGCCGCGTCTTCCGGGCGCGCGAGCGCGTCGCCGCCGCTCTCGCCGCCGAGGGATTCGGGGGCGACGCCCGATGACGGCGGGGAACCCCTTCCGGCGCCGCCCGTCAGAGAGGGACCAGGCCATGGACTCCCTCGCCCCGATCGACGACGGCACGGCCCACGTGCGCGACCTCCTCTCCCGGCTCGGGGCCGAGCCGGCGCCGCCGGACGTCGTCGGCCGGCTGGCCGAGCGGCTCGGCCGCGAGCTGCCGGCGCCGCCTCCACGGCGCCGGCTCGCGCCCCACGGCTACCGGCGGGCGGTCCTCGGCGCCGCCGTCCCGCTGGCGATCGGCGTCGCCATCGCCTTCGCCGTGATCTCCCAGAACGAGTCCGGCGATCGCGCGCGCGACACCTTCGGCGCCATCTCGACGGCGCCGACCCTGGCGGACGAGGATGCCGCGTCGTCGGCGGCCGCGGAGGCCGCGCCCACGAGCTCCGCGGCCGCGAGCGGCGCCGCCACCGCGGCCGGCACGGCGGCGGCCGCGCCGCTCTCGTCGGCCGCGGCGGCGCCCGCGCCGGCGGCGACCGCCGGCGCACGTCAGGCGACGGCCCCCCCGGTGTCGGTGCCGTCCGTGGTCGATCGCTACCCGGCCGACGCGGTCGCCGCCCTCCGCAAGCACGGCCTCCGGGTCCGGTTCGCCGCGGCGCCGGCGATCGAGCAGGCCGGGCCGGGCGTCAACGGCTACGCGGTGGCCGGCCAGGATCCGGCCGCCGGAGCGCCCGTCGAGCCCGGCGCAACGGTCGTCCTCCGGCTCGCGCCGAGCGTCAACGGCGGCCCCTCGCGCGGGCTGTCGGGACACGCTCGCGTCAGGGTCCCCGCGGTCGTCGGACTCGAGGCGAACGCAGCGCTCCGCCGCCTGACCGACGCCGGGCTCCTCGTCACGATCCGCGGCTCGACGGGTCCGCTGCCGAACCTCGCGATCGCCGCCCAGGACGTGCGGGCCGGTGCCGTCGTCCGGAGCGGCACGGTCGTCACCCTCTCCCTCGGGCGGTAGCTCAGCCGTCGAGCAGGGAGCCCTGGGGGGCGTCGATCGGCGGCAGGCCGAGGAGCTCGCGGCCGCGGGGGGCGAGGATCCGCCCGCGCGGGGTGCGCTGGATCAGGCCGCGCTGGATCAGGTAGGGCTCGTAGACCTCCTCGAGCGTGCCCTGGTCCTCCCCGAGGGCGCTCGCCAGGGTGGAGAGGCCCACCGGGCCGCCGCGGAAGGTGACGGCGATCGTCCGCAGGAGCTCACGGTCGGACCGATCGAGGCCGTCCTCGTCGACGCCGAGCAGGGCCAGCGCCTCGCGAGCCTCCGGCCCGTCGACGCGCTCGAGCCGGCGCAGCTGGGCGACGTCGCGGATGCGACGCACGATCCGGTTGGCCACCCGGGGGGTGCCCCGGCTGCGGAGCGCCACCTCGTGCGCGCCGTCCTCCGTCAGCTCGAGCGAGAGCAGCCTCGCCGAGCGCCGGGCGATCGTCGCCAGGTCCACCTCGTCGTAGTACTCGAGCCGGAAGGAGATGCCGAAGCGGTCGCGGAGCGGCGTCGTCAGGAGCCCGGCGCGGGTCGTGGCGCCGACGAGGGTGAACGGCGACAGGTCGAGGCGCAGCGTCCGCGCGCCGGGCCCCTGGCCGATCACGATGTCGATGACGCCGTCCTCCATCGCCGGGTAGAAGATCTCCTCGATCGGGCGCGGCGTCCGGTGGATCTCGTCGACGAAGAGCACGTCGCCGGGCTCGAGCGCCGTGAGGATGGCGGCCATGTCGCCCTTGCGCTCGAGCGCCGGACCGGAGATCGAGTGGACCCGCGAGCCCATCTCGGCCGCGACGATGTAGGCGAGGCTCGTCTTGCCCAGGCCCGGCGGGCCGGCCAGCAGTACGTGGTCGCAGGACTCCTCCCGCTCCCTGGCCGCGCGCACGTACATCGAGAGAAGGTCGACGACGTGCCGCTGCCCGACGAACTCGGAGAGGCGCCTCGGCCGCAGCGAGCTGTCGAGCTCGTCCTCCTCGGGCGCGCCGGCGCCGGCGACGATGCGGTCGCCGTCCGCCGCGCTCACGCGGGTGCCACGCGGACGCCCGCCAGGCGCCCGAGCCCGTACCGGAGTCGCGCCTGCTCCTCGCCGGACGAGCCTTCGAGGGCCCGCTCGGCGTCGCCGACCTGGTAGCCGAGGGCGACGAGGGCGTCGCGCGCCGCGAACCAGGGATCGCTCGTGTCGCCGCCGCGCGGGACCGCCCCGGCGTCGGCGACCGTCGACGGCGCCCCCGCGTCGGCGACCGCCGCGGCGAGGTCGACGCAGATCCGCTGCGCCGTCTTCCGGCCGATCCCGGGGATCGAGGCCAGGAGCGCGACGTCCTGGCCGGCGATGGCGCGGAGGAGCTGGGGCGGGTCGTAGGCCGACGACGCGGCCAGCGCGAGCTTCGGGCCGACGCCGGACACGCCGACCAGGAGCCGGAAGACCCGGCGCTCCTCCGGCGAGCCGAACGCGAAGAGCTGCATGGCGTCCTCGCGGACGTTCAGGTGCGTGTAGAGGGTCGTCGTCTCGCCGTCGGCCGCTCGCGCCGCGGCCCGCGTCGCGAGGACCTCGTAGCCGACGCCGCCGACGTCGATCACCATGGTCTGCCCGTCCCGCGCGACGACCGTCCCCGTGAGGCTCGCGATCACGCCGACGCCCGCGCGGGGACGAATGACCGGTCGTGGGCGCCGCAGATCGCCGCCGCCAGCGCGTCCGCGGCGTGGTCGGGCCGCGGCGGCGCCGTCAGCCCGAGGATCGTGCCGACCATCCGCTGGACCTGGGACTTCTCCGCCCGCCCGTAGCCGCAGACCGCCTGCTTGATCCGGGCCACGCCGTACTCCGAGACCGGCACCCCCGCCTCGCCGCAGGCCGCGAGCGCGGCGCCCCGCCCCTGCCCGACCGCGAGGATCACCCGCGGGTTCGAGCCGACGAAGAGCTCCTCGACGGCGACGGAGTCCGGGTGGTGCTCCAGGATCAGCCGGGACACCTCCCGGGAGATCGCGGCCAGGCGCAGCTCCGGGGCCATCGCGGCCGGCGTGCGCACCGTTCCCCAGGCGATCGGCCGGACCCGCCCGGAGGCGACGCGCACGAGTCCCCAGCCGGTGGCGGCGAGACCGGGATCGAGGCCGAGGACGATCACTGGGGACACTCTACGCGCCGTCCCTCCGGGTCCCTGCCCCGGTCGCCGGGCAGTAGGATGCGCACCGTGCCCGAGCTTGCCGCGCGAACGATCGCGATCGTCGAACACCACCCGAAGTACTGGTCCGACCACGACGCCGCCGCCGCCGAGCTGCAACGCGTCGTGGGCGCCGGGTCCGCCGGGACCTTCCTGCTCCTCGGCGAGGACGGCGCCTGGACCGCCGCCGCCGTCGAGGCGCCGGCCGGCTTCGTGGCGACGCGCTGGGTCGAGACCCGGAAGCTGCCGGCGGGCGAGTACGAGATCGGCGAGCAGGACGGGATGCGCACCGAGCGGCTCGTCCGCCGCGCCGACGGCCGGCCGCCCTTCCTGATCGCCGCCTCCGAGGCGACCACCGGCGAGGGCGAGTACGAGCCCGGCGGCGAGACCTTCGGCCTCTCCACCCGCCTCGGGGAGGCCGCCGGGCTGCGGCGGATCGGCGTCAACGTCGACGTCGTCCGGCCCGGCGAGCGGACGACGAAGTTCCACTGGCACCACGACGAGGAGGAGTGCTTCCTCGTGCTCGCCGGGACGGGGATCCTGCAGGTCGGCGAGGGCTCCTACCGGATCGGGCCGGGCGACTTCTTCGCCAAGCGCGAGGGCCCGGAGCGGGCCCACCAGTTCGTCAACGACGGCGAGAAGGAGCTCCGGATCCTGACGATCGGCGAGCATCGCGACGGCGACGACGCCGAGTACCCGCCGCCGCCGTGGCTGCCGGGAGCGCCGCTGCCGCGGGTCTAGCGGCGCCGGTCGCGAGGGATCGGACTAGGCCTCGATCAGCGCCGCGGGGATGTCGAAGTTGAAGTAGACGTCCTGCACGTCGTCGTCGTCCTCGAGCAGGTCGATCATCCGCAGGAGCTTGCGGCCCTGCTCCTCGTCGACCTCGTTCAGCGTCTTCGGGAGCATCGTCAGCTCCGCCGAGCCGACCGCGAAGCCGGCCCCCTCGACCGACGTCCGCACCGCCGCGAGCGCCGTCGGGTCCGAGGTCACCTGCCAGGTGCCCTCGTCGTCCGTGACGTCGTCGGCGCCGGCGTCGGCCGCGGCGAGGAGGAGCTCGTCACCGTCGACGTCGCCCTCGACGATGACGACGCCCTTGCGCTCGAACATCCAGGCGACGGACCCGGGCTGGCCGAGCGAGCCGCCGGACTTCGTGAACACCGAGCGGACGTTCGCCGCCGTCCGGTTCCGGTTGTCGGTCAGCGCCTCGACCACGAAGGCGGCGCCCCCCGGGCCGTAGCCCTCGTAGGTCACGACCTCGTAGCTCGCCGAGTCGGCGTCGCCGGCGCCCCGGGCGATCGCCCGCTCGATGTTGTCCTTCGGCATCGAGTAGTCGCGGGCCTTCTGCACGGCCACGGCGAGGGCGTTGTTCGTCGACGGATCGCCGCCGCCCTCCTTGGCCGCGACGATGATCGCGCGCGAGAGCTTCGAGAAGAGCTTGCCCCGCTTCTTGTCGGTG
The DNA here is from genome assembly GCA_963800515.1 of uncultured Thermoleophilia bacterium. Taxonomy (GTDB): domain Bacteria; phylum Actinomycetota; class Thermoleophilia; order Gaiellales; family F1-60-MAGs149; genus CAWDBC01. The sequence goes on along the minus strand of CAWDBC010000009.1, from coordinate 42,095 downwards.
GCCGCCTTCTTGTGCTTGATCGTTGACCACTTGGAATGGCCGGACATCGGGACCTCAGGGGCGTCGGACGGGGAGGAGGTGCGCGGCGCTGCGCGCCGGCGGACATCCTACGCGCGACCTCACCCGTCGAGGAGCGCCAGGAACCGCCGGTGCAACCGGTCGTCGTCCGTCAGCTCGGGGTGGAAGGCGGCCACCAGGACGCGCCCCTGCTGGGCCGCCACGGCCTCGCCGTCGTACGAGCCGACGACCTCGACGCCGTCGCCGGCCGAGACGATCCGCGGCGCCCGGATGAAGACCCCGTGCATCGGGTCGGCCTCGCCGGCGAGCTCGACGTCGCCCTCGAACGAGGCGACCTGGCGCCCGTAGCCGTTCCGGCGGGAGACGATGTCGATCGCGCCGAAGGGACGCTGATCGGGCCGTCCGTCCTCGGCCCGCGCTCCGAGCAGGATCAACCCCGCGCACGTCCCGAAGGTGGGCATCCCGTCGGCCAGGCGGTCGGCCAGCGGAGCGCGCAGGCCGGCGGTCCCGAGCAGCCGGTCCAGGGTCGTCGACTCGCCCCCGGGGATCACGAGCGCGTCGACGGCGTCCAGGTCGGCCGGCGTGCGGACCTCCCGGCTCGGCCACGCCGAGGCGGTCCGTCAGCATCCTGCGGTGCTCGCGGAAGGCGCCCTGGAGGGCGAGGACGCCGACCACCGCGGAGGCGCCGCTCCTACCAGCCACGAACCGCCAGGTGCTCGTCCGCCCGCAGGCTCGACATCTCGCGGCCGACCATCGCCTCGCCGAGCCCCTTCGAGACCTCCGCGATCCGGGCGGCGTCCTCGAAGTGCGTGACCGCCTCGACGATCGCCTTGGCGCGCGGCGATGGGTTGCCGGACTTGAAGATGCCGGAACCGACGAACACCCCGTCGGAGCCGAGCTGCATCATCAGCGCCGCGTCGGCCGGCGTCGCGACCCCGCCCGCGGTGAAGAGCACGACGGGCAGCATCCCGTCCTCGGCGCAGGCGGCGACCAGGTCGTAGGGCGCCTGCAGGTTCTTGGCGGCGGCGTAGACCTCCTCGGACGGCAGGCCCTTGAGCCGCGCGAGCTCACCGCGGATGGCGCGGATGTGGCGCACCGCCTCGACCACGTTCCCGGTTCCGGCCTCGCCCTTCGAGCGGATCATCGCGGCGCCCTCGGCGATCCGGCGCAGGGCCTCGCCGAGGTTCGTCGCGCCGCAGACGAACGGCACCGTGAAGCCCCACTTGTCGATGTGGTTCGCCTCGTCGGCCGGCGTCAGCACCTCGGACTCGTCGATGTAGTCCACCTCGAGGGCCTGCAGGACCTGCGCCTCGACGAAGTGGCCGATCCGCGCCTTCGCCATCACGGGGATGGTCACGGCCTCCTGGATCCCCACGATCATCTCGGGGTCGGACATCCGGGCGACGCCGCCGTCGGCCCGGATGTCGGCCGGCACGCGCTCGAGCGCCATCACGGCGCAGGCTCCGGCGTCCTCGGCGACCTTCGCCTGCTCGGCGTCGACGACGTCCATGATGACGCCGCCCTTCAGCATCTCGGCGAGTCCGCTCTTCACCCGCATGGTGCCGGTGTCCTTCATGACCACCTCCCACGCGCCGGCTGGGCGCGTGCTCGCTCAGAAAAGGAGCGGACGTGTGTCCGCCACACGCGTCCAAGTATCGCGCACGTCGCCGCCGGGCGGTCGCGTCAGCAGTCGCCGCTGACGGTCGCGCTCAGCCCGGCGCCGGGGTAGGGACCGGAGAGCGACGCCACCACGAGGAACTTGAAGCCGAGCGGATCGCTGCAGTCGATCGAGTCGGAGATCGTCGTCGACTCCCCCGCCCCGAGCGCGCCGACCGGGATCGTGTCGCTCCCGAAGAGGCCGCCGTCGATCTGGAGGACCTCGCCGGCGTGGGCGTCACCGCCCGTGTTCGCGACCACCACGTTGAGGGCGTGCCCGCTGACGCCGATCCGGACGACGGCGAACCGGGGCGGCGGCGACTCGGCGGTGGTCTCCGGCGCGGTGTCCGTCGGCGGAGGCGCGCCGCCTCCTGCGGTCGTCGTCGGCGTGGTCGTCGTCGTCCTCGAGGTCGAGGTGGGCGGAGACGTGGAGGTCGACGTGCTCGTCGAGGGGCGGGTCGTCCGCGGACGGGTGGTCGAGGTGCTCGTGCTCCCCGTCCGGGTCGTCGTCGACGTGCTCCCCGTGCGCGAGGTGGTCGCGGTGCTCGTGGCGCTCGAGGAGGAGGAGGAGGAGGAGGAGGAGGCGGAGGAGGAGGAGGAGGAGCGAGAGCTCGACGAGGACGAGCCGCTCGACCCGGAGGAGGTCTGCGTGGACGACGAGGCCCCGGTGGTCGACGTCTGCCCGGTCGCCGTCGTCGAGCCCGAGGAGCCCGAGCTCGCGCCCGGTGCGCTCGCGCTCGCCCCCGTCCGGAGCGCCACCGTCTCGAGGACCTTCTGCAGCGAGCTCAGACCGGGCGGGAGCGTCGTGCTCGCACCGGCGGACGTGCTCGAGGCCCCGGTGGTCCCGCTGTCCGTCGAGGAGGCCCCGGCGACGGCCCCGCCCGACGACGGGCCCGGAACGGAGTCGGTGGTCGTCAGGGCCCCTCGCTGCGGGCCGCCTTCCGAGGCCCGCTTGATCGCGTACCCCCCGGCGCCCGCGACCACCACGAGGCCCACCGCGGCGGCGATGGCGAGCGCGCCGAAGCCGCCGCCGGCTCCGGCCCCGGCCGCGCCGGCACCGGCTCCGGCTCCGGCGCCCGCGCCGGCACCGCTCGCGCCCCCCGCTCCGCCGCCGGCCGACCCCCCGGCCCCCCCGTCCCCGTGAGCCCGCTACCCGCCGTACCTGCGCTGCCGTGCGAAGCGGCGGCGCCCGCCGGGTGCGCCGCACTCGCGCCTGCGGAGTGGGCCGCGCCGGCCCCGGCCGGGTGCGCCGCGCCGGCCGCGCCGGAGTGCGCGGCGAGGGCGTCCGCCGCCGAGGAGATGATCCCGGCCGACTCGGCCGCGTGCGCCGTCGCCGGCCAGAGCGCCGCCAGGGGGAGCGCCAGCGGCAGGAAGGCGCGGTAGCGATGGGAGGCGTCGCCGAAGGCGGCGAGGACTCTGCGGCAGTGCTCGCAGTCCTCCACGTGGCGCTCCAGCTCGTCGCGCTTCGCTCCCCTCAACTGCCCGTCCATGTACGCCGAGAGCGTCGGCAGGCGCTGCCGGCACTCCTCCGGCAGCCGTGAGGCGTCCACCTGCTCGATCCGGAGCTCCTCCCGGAGGCGGATCCGAGCGCGCGAGAGAAGCTGCGCCACCGCGTTCTCGTTCATCCCGAGAACCGTCCCGATGTCGGCGTAGGAGCGCTCCTCCACCTCGCGGAGCGAGAGCACCATGCGCTGCCGGGGCGAGAGCCGGTCGTGCGCGCTGCGCACGTCCGCCTGCTGCTGCGAGAGGAGAGCAGCGGCCTCGGGCTGCTCGTCGATCAGCTGCGACGGTCCGGCCCGCTCCTCCATCCGGTCCTCGAGCTGGATCCGCTTGGAGCGGTCGATCTGCTTGTAGAAGAGGTTCCGTGCCGTCGTGTAGAGGTAGGCCGACAGGTTGAGCGTCGACGTGTCCATCTCGGGCACGCGCGACATCACCCGGAGGAAGGTCTCCTGGACCAGGTCGGACGCGTCGGCGTCCGAGCCGGTCAGGCGGTGGCAGAAGCCGTAGAGCCGTCCCTCGTAGGCCTCGTAGATCTCCGCGAAGGCGGCGGAGTCCCCGCCGGCGACCTGACGCAGGAGGCGCCGTTCGCGCACGACGTCGAGATCAGGGAAGCGGGTGGCCACGAGGAATCGGGGTGGGATGTTACTCCGCGGCCGGGCCCTGAGGGCGCTCGGGGAGGTCGTGCCTGGCCTCGTCGACGGCGGCGCAGGCCGTCAGCAGGTTCTCGAGCTGGGCGATTCCCCGAGCCGCCATCAGGATGATCCAGGGCTCCTCGACGAACGGTCCGAACCGATCGCCGGCGCCGTCCAGGTCCGGTTCCATGTCTCCAGTCATGCCTCTTCGACCCCATGGGCCGCCGTTCCTTACGCCGGCCGCTCCGTCAGACGAGCGAGCCGCGGCGAGACCGTCGCCAGGTGGCGGAGCGGCGGCAGCGGGTCGACCGGGAGCAGCAGCAGGTAGTGCGACGCCAGACCGGCCCACTCGCCGTACGGCCGGAGTAGCGTCGCCGTGTCCTCGGCCGTCGCGGGCCGCCGGAGGAGGACGCTGGCGAGGCGGAGGAGGCCGAGGTCGCCGACGAGGGGCACGTCGTACCGCCCCAGACCGCAGAGCGCGATCCGGGCGGCGGTCCAGGGACCGATGCCGGGCACGGCGGTCAGCACCCGCACGAAGCCGACGGCCGCCGCTCCGTGCAGGCGCTCGGGATCACCGCGCCGGAGGAGGCGGACGAGGGCCTCCGCCCGCCGCGGCGCCAACCCGATCGAGGCGAGGCGAGCCGGGGGGATCCGTGCCAGCTCGCCGGCGAGCGGCGAGGGCACGAGGCGGCCGCGCCCGGCCGGTCCGGCGGCGAGCCGGACGATCCGGTTCTCGATCCGCTTCGCCTCCCGGGCCTGGATCAGCTGGCCGGCGACGGCTCCGACCATGGCGTGGGCCACCGTGCCGGTGCGCAGCGGCACCCGCCCGGCGTTGGCCGCGACGATCCGTCGGAGCAGCGGATCGTGGCGGGCGATCTCCAGGAACCCCGCCCGCGGCTCGTCGAGGCCGAGGGCGAAGCGCAGGGCGTCGTTGGTCGCCTCGGCCGGACCGTCGAGCTCGGCGACGAGCGTCCCGTCTCGCCGCTGCACGACCGCGGCCGCACCGTCGCGGAAGGCGAAGCGGACGACGCCCTGTGCCACTCGATAGGTGGCGTCATGGAGCCCCCTGGCGGAGGACAGGAGGTGGAAGGGCTCCCGCGGGAGGATCTCGATCCGCATCCCCGGCACGCTAGCGAGCGGGGGCCGGGGCGGGGTCGGAACGGTGGGCCGCCGCCAGCTCCTAGGATCCGGGCATGAGCGACCTGCCGATCGCCTTCTCCGATGTCCGCGACGCCGCACTGCGCCTCGCCGGGGTGGCCCACCGCACGCCGGTGGTCACGTCGAGCGCACTCGACGAGCGGATCGGCTGCCCGGTTCTCCTGAAGGCGGAGAGCCTCCAGCGCGTCGGCGCGTTCAAGTTCCGCGGCGCGTACAACCGGATCTCACGGTTGACGGACGCCGAGCGAGCTCGCGGCGTCGTCACGGCGTCCTCGGGCAACCACGCGCAGGCGGTGGCTCTCGCGGCCCGCCTCTGCGGGACGCCGGCGACGATCCTGATGCCCACGGACGCCCCCGCGGCCAAGCGGGCGGCGACCGCCGGCTACGGCGCCTCGATCGTCGACTACGACCGCTACACGGTCGACCGCGAGACGGCGACGGCCGAGCTCGCCGCCGCCTCGGGCGCGGTCGTGGTCCACGCCTACGACGACCGGCTCGTGATGGCGGGCCAGGGAACCGCGACCCTGGAGCTGATCGAGGACGGCGGATCGATCGACGCCCTCGTCGTGCCGGTCGGCGGCGGCGGCCTGCTCGCCGGATCCGCGACCGCTGCCGCCGCCCTCTGCCCCGGCGCGCGGATCATCGGCGCCGAGCCCGCCGCGGGCGACGACTTCGCGCGTTCGCTGGCCGCGGGACGCCGCGTCCGCATCGCCGTCCCGCGGACGATCGCCGACGGCCAGCAGACGGAGCAGCCGGGCGAGCTGACCTTCCCGGTCGCCCAGGCGCTCGCCGAGCGGATCGTCCTCGTCACCGACGAGGAGATCGTCGAGGCGATGCGGTTCGCCGTCGACCGCCTCAAGCTCGTGCTCGAGCCGAGCGGGGCGACGGCGCTCGCGGCGGTGCTCGGAGGCGCCTGCGCAGGGAGCCGTCGCGTCGGCGTGCTGCTCTCGGGCGGCAACGTGGGCGCGGATCGCCTCGCCGCGCTGCTCGCCCGCTGACCGAGGGCGGCGGCGGCGTGCGCGGACCTGGTGCCGCGAACGGCGGCCGTCCGCGGGGCCGGAATCGCCAACGGGGCCGGAGGCGTCAGCGGTTCCGGCCGGCCCCGTCGAGGACGACCGTCATCCCGGCGGCGAAGCGCTCCCACTCGCGCCGCCGCTCGTCCAGCGCGTCGGTTCCGGAGCTCGTGAGCTCGTACTCCCGACGCCTCCTCCGCCCCTCGCCGTGGGTCCAGCTGCTGCGCAGGAGGCCCGCTCGCTCCAGCCGGTGGAGCGCCGGGTACATCGTGCCCTCCGCCAGGTTGAACGCCCCCCCGGATCGCGCCCGCAGGTGCTCGATCAGCTTGTAGCCGTGCGACGGGCACTCGGCGACGGCCGCCAGGAGCAGCGTGTCGAGATGCCCCTTGAGTGTCTCCCCCTTCACAACCCCTCGTTTCGTGCGACGACGGCGTTCACGGCCGCCGTACCCGGACACTGCGTCGTGCCCGGCGACCGGCGCAAGGCCCGCCGAGTATGACGCATACGTCCGGCGTCGCCCGCCGGATCGACTCGCCCCCGGCCTCGCGGGGCCGTGGGTGGGGTCACCCCGCGATCAGTGGCAGGTTCCGGAGCCGGAGTCGGTGAACGTCTGGCCCGCGACGGGCACGAACGCCCAGTCGTAGCCGGTCGCGTGCAGCGTCAGCTGGAGCACGCCCGCGGTTCCCGCCGGACCTTGCACGACGCTGTTCGGCTGGAGCGTGCCGAAGCCGCGCGGAGCGGTGCCGCCGGTGCCGACGACGAGCTCGCGGATCCCCGCCGCATCGTCGCGCGTCCCCGCTGCCGTCATCGGCGCGAAGCGCTCGTAGTCGTGGTCGTGGCCGTTGATCACGAGCTCCGCGCCGGCGGCGGCGAGGACGTCCCAGAACGACTGCACCGTCGGGTCGTTGCCGTGCTCGCTGCCGGAGCTGTACCGCGGCTGGTGCCAGATCGCGGCGACGCAGGCCCGAGGACTGGCCGCCAGGTCGTTCGCCAGCCACGTGAGCTCCGGTGATCCCGGTCCGCACCCCCCGATCTGGGTGCAGTTGGCGTTCAGGGCGTAGATCCGCCAGGCCCCGAGGTCGTAGGCGTACCAGCCCTCCCCTCGCGTGCCCGCGGCATCGCCGAAGTAGTCGAAGTACGGGGCCGCTCCGGCCGCGGTGTACTCGTGGTTGCCGATCACCGGTCGGGTCCGGGCCTTGAAGCGGCCCCAGCTCGGGGCGTAGCAGTTGGCGAAGTCGACGGCCGAGGCGTCGGGATAGGCGTTGTCGCCCGCCGTGAAGACCGTCCCCGGAATCGCGTCGATCAGGTCCGCCGTCATCTCGTCGCCGGTCGAGTTGCAGGCGGCGATGTCGCCCGCGCCGACGAGCACCGGATCGGAGGGCGGGGGCGGAGGCGGCGGAGGCGGAGGGGGCGGCGGGGGCGGAGGCGGAGGCGGAGGCGGAGGCGGAGGCGGAGGCGGAGGCGGAGGCGGAGGCGGAGGCGGAGGGGGAGGCGGCGGCGGAGGCGCTCCGAGGCGCAGGGCCCGGAAGGTGTAGAAGCGCACCGCGAGCGGGGCGTTCGTCCCCGTCGAGAGCGAGGAGCGAAGGCCGTAGGTGCCCGCCGCCTGGAGGACCGGGCTCGAGTCGGTGGCGGTCAGCCACCAGCCTGGCTGGGCGGTGCCACTCGCCCACGCCCGCGTCCGCAACGTCGTCGGATTTGCGCCCTGCACCCAGGTGCGGACGTCGACGACCGCGCTCCCCGTCGCCGAGACGCCGTTCACGGCCTGCTGGGCGAGGGTCGTCTCGACCCCGGAGAGCACCCGCACGAGGCGGAGGGTGAGGGCGCCACTCGGAGCGACGTCGAGGCGGATCCGGTAGGCCGACCCCGTGGCGGACGTTCCCCGCACGTCCGCGTCGGCGTAGACGTGTGCGGTGGTCGGGCGCGCGCTGAGGTTGATGTCCTCGAAGACGTCGACGTCCTGGACCGGCGTGCCCGACGAGGTCGCCTGGAGGACCGCGCCGGCCGCTCCGACCGTCATCTGGCCCGAGGAGCTTCGCACCGCGAAGGCGGAGGCGGTGCCGCCGCGGACGGTCCAGGGCCCTCCGGTCGGAGCCGCTCCTCCCCAGCCGTTCGTCACCGTCCGGTCGAAGTTGTCGTAGACCAGGTCCTCGGCGGCCGCACGGGCGCCGACTGCGCCGGACGCGACCAGGAGGAAGCCGGCGAGGAAGGTGACCCGCCGCAGTCGTCCGGTGCCCGAGGCCGGAGCGATCACCCGTTCAGACTACACAACCCCCTCCAGCACTCCGAAGAGGTCAAGCGTTCGGGGACGCGCCCCCGAGCGCCGCGGTGACGGGTCAATCCCGGTCGAGCTCCAGCTGGGCCTGGGTGAAGCGGCTGATCCGGCGGCCCGCCCGCCGGTAGAAGTCCAGCTGGTTCGTCCGGCCGACGAGGCGGAAGCCGACCCGGAGCAGCCGGGATCCGCCCTCGGCCGCGCGGGAGAACGCGCGGAGGCGGAACTCGACGACTCCGGTCTCGGCCCACTTCCAGACCTCGTAGTGGAGCCGCCCACGCTCGATGTGGCCCTGCAGCGTGCTGTAGGACCAGCCGAAGACGCGAACCTCCTTCCCGTCCACGGTCCGGCCCTCGTCGTAGACGTCGTCGATCCGCACGCCGACGTAGACGCGGAAGCCGTGGTAGCGGATCTGGAGCAGCATGTCGCGGCCGGAGAGGGGCGATCCCGTCCGGTAGGTGGCCCGGACGAGGGCCGGATCCGCCACCTGGTAGTCGATCATCAACCGGCGGGCCACCTCCCAGCTCCCGCCGGGGACCGGGGCCCCCGGTGCCTCCGGCGGCAGCGTCCAGGAGAGCATGTCCTGATGCCACCCCTCCTCGGACGCCGGGTCGACGCCGGGATCGAAGTTCAGCGGACGACCCTCGAGTGCTGCGAGCCCCCGCCGGGCCCGCCGGTTGGCGGGTCCGGTGAGGCCGGTCTCCTCGTCGCCCGGGTCGTCGGCCACGGAGCGGCGCGTGACGACGGCGAGCGGTCCCACGCGACGGCCGCCGGAGAGCCGCTCGACCCGCTCGAGCACGGAGATCCACATGTGCAGCTGGACCTCCTTGGCGATGCGCAGGTGCGAGTAGAGGACGTCGCTGAGGCGATCGCCGCTGCGCGCCCACGACTCGAGCGTGAACTCGAGGAGGCCGTCCCGGATCCGCGCCCTCCACTCGATCTGCCCCGCCTCCAGGTGCCCCTGCAGCGTGGCCAACCGGAATCCGTCGGGATCGGCGGCGACGACCCGCACCGGCCCGTCCCACGGGCCGGGCATGCGGACGACGTACTCGTCGCCCACGCGGAGCGCGCCCTTCTCGCCGCCGACCTTCTGGAAGCTCGCGAACTCCGAGGGCGCGACGGCGTCGAGATCCTGGCCGATCGCCGCCATCAGCTCCTCCGGCGTCCGCTTCGCGTCGGCGATGCGGATGCGGTAGAGGCGGTGGACCATGGGCCCGGCGCCCTCGGCCGGCGGCTGGAGGTCCGGCACCGCCGGGATCTCCGGCTCACCGCCGGCCTCCGGCTCGGAGTCGCTCCACTCCCAGCGGTCCACCGGCGTCAGCCGCCACAGGTACCGCCAGCTGGTGAGGGCCACGCCGACCGGCCAGCGCGCGGCGGTCCGGAGGCGGCGCGGCAGTGGCTGGCGGTGCGGCACGGCGCGAAACCTAGCGGCTCCCGTGGGGCCCGGCCCGCGGGCCGCACCGGGATACACTTCGGGCGATGGTCACCAGGCTCCTGCGCCGTCTCGGCTTCCGTGGCTGGCATCTGCACCTCGCCTCCCTCGGCTCCATCGGCCTCTGCATCGGCCTCTGGATCCGGGCCAAGACGGTGGGCGACGACGAGCGCGCGAACGCGGAGCGGCGAGCGCTCTTCGTCGGCCTCTGGCCGCCGATGTTCTGGCTCATGGGCGACAGCGTCGAGCGGCGACGGTAGGTCCGCCCGGCGCGGGGATCGCTCCCGGCCGCCGCACCGGCACGGGCCTCACGACGCGGCGGACTCCGCCCAGAGCATCAGGCCCATCAGTCCCCAGAGCTGCCTCGAGGCGTCCTCCGCGCCGGACACGTGGGCGTCGAGCACCCGCGTCACGGCGGCGGGATCGAGCAGACCCCGGCGGGCGACCGCGGCGGGCGAGAGGACCTCGCGGGCGAACGGCTCGAGGGGTCCGCGCAGCCAGGCCGCGGCCGGGATCGAGAAGCCGCGCTTGCGGCCACGGGCGACTGCGGCGGCCCACGAGCGGCTCGGCCGCCGCGCGCAGCAGGCGCTTCTTCTGCAGGAAGCGCACCTTGGCCGTCGTCGGCAGGGCCAGCGCGAGGTCGGCGACCTCGACGTCGAGGAACGGCACGCGGGCCTCGAGCGAGTGGGCCATGCTCATGCGGTCGGTCTTGACGAGGAGGTCGTCGACGAGGTAGGTGCCGAGGTCGACGTCCTGGAGGCGGGCCAGGCCCGGCGCCCCCGCCGTCTCGGCGTAGCGCGCGCGCAGACCGCCCGAGCGGATCGGCGCCGCGCCGGCCGTGGAGCAGCTCCGCCCGCGCGTCCGCCGAGAAGATCTCCTTCCAGCCGTGGTGCGCGTCGAGCGGCGGCAGGTGCGCCGTGCGAGCGAACCGCTTCAACCGGTAGTCCAGCCGAGACCCGGCGCGACGAGCTCGGCAGCCGCTCGACGAGCGGCTCGGCGAGCCGGGCGAGGCGGCCGATCCTCGGCGCGAGCAGGTCGGCCACGTACGTCTCGTACCCGCCGAACAGCTCGTCGCCGCCCTCGCCCGAGAGGACGACCTTGACGTGGCCCGCGGCGAGCGCGGCTCACGAGGTACGTGGGGAGGCCGCTCGAGTCGCCGAACGGCTCGTCGAAGGCGGCGGCGATCTCCGGCAGCAGCTCGGCGACGTCCGGCTCGACCACGAGCTCGTGGTGGTCCGTGCCGTAGCGCCGGGCGATCCCGCCGGCGAGGTCGAGCTCGTCGAACGAGCGCTCCTCGAAGCCGATCGAGAAGGTGGAGAGTCGCCCTCCGCGCCTCCTCGGCGGCCAGGGCGGTGAGCAGCGCGAGGAGTCGACGCCGCCGGAGAGCAGCACGCCGACCGGCACGTCGGCGACGAGATGCGCGCGCACGGAGTCGCGGAGCCGCTCGGTCGCAGCTCCGCGGCGAGCGTCGGCGAACGGGTCGCGGCGCAGCGAGTCCGCGTCGGCCGGGCGCGGGACGGGCGAAGCGCTCGAGCCGCACGCGCCCCGTCCTCGGCGACCAGCAGGTGCCCCGGCGGGAGCTTCCGGGCGGCCCGGTAGATGCGTCGAGGGCGCGGGGACGCTGTTGAAGGCGAGGTACGCCGCCAGCGCATCGAGGTCGATCTCGCTGCGCGCCCCGGGTCGGCGCTGCAGGGCGCTGAGCTCGGAGGCGAAGGCCAGGCCCTCCGCCGCGTCCGACCAGTAGAGCGGCTTGATGCCGAAGCGGTCGCGGGCGAGCACGAGCCGGCGGCGCGGCGCGTCCCAGAGCGCGACGGCGAACATCCCCCGCAGCCGGGCGGCGAACCCGAGGCCGTGCTCGGCGTAGAGCTGCAGCGATCACCTCGGTGTCGCCCGCGGCTCGCGAACGGTGCGCCGCGCGCGCCGCAGCTCGCGCGCAGGTCGCGCGTGGTTGTAGATCTCGCCGTTCTGGACCACGGTCACGGCGCCGTCCGCCGTGGACACGGGCTGATGGCCGCCGTCGAGGTCGATGATCGAGAGCCGCCGCGCGGCCAGGCCGCGCGGTCCCTCGAGGTAGATGCCGCTGCCGTCGGGGCCGCGGTGGACGAGCGCGGCGCTCATCGCCTCCAGGGCGTCGCGCTCGCGGCGCGCGCCCCGTCGGGCGGCGAGGAGCCCGGCAGATGCCGCACACTCAGCGCGCCGCGTGCGGCCGCCAGCGACCGCAGCGACGCGGCGGGCGGCGGTCGCGGCGATCACCGCGAGGTAGAGGCGGACGGAGCGGTCGGCGATGAACTCGAGGTCGTGGGCCAGCTTCTCGGCCCAGGTCATCTCGCGGGTCATCCGCAGCTGGGCGAGGCCGGTCAGGCCCGGGCCGGACGACGAGCCGCTGCCAGTACGGCGGGGATCTCGTCGGCCAGCGCCTCGAAGAACGCGCGGCCGGATCGGCCGCGGGCCGACGATCGCCATGTCGCCCGCGCAGCGACGTTGCAGAGCTGCGGCAGCTCGTCGAGCTGCGTCGGCCGCAGGACCCGGCCGACCGCGCGTGGCTCGCGCGCGGTCAGCGCGGTCGAGCTCGTCGCCGAGATGCGGCCGAGGCGCTCCTCGGCGTCCGGCGCGCAGCGTGCGGAACTTGTACATCGCGAAGACGTAGCCGCCGCGGCCGACGCGCGCGCCGCGGTAGAGGACCGGGCGCCCGGTGGCGCGGACCGCCGCGGCGGCGCGAGCCATCAGGGGGCCGAGAGCACGACCAGGCCATCGCGCGAAGACGATGTCGAGCAGGCGCAGCACGCAGTCGACGCGGCCGCGGCTCGAAGCGTGCGGCGATGCCGGCGTAGCGCTCGGCGAGCGCCCGCTCCGTCGCGACGCCGGCGGCGCCGCGGCTCCGCGCGGCTCGGCCGCGGGGCCGGCGGGCGCTGGCAGCTCGCTCACACCGCTCCCGAGGATCACGTCGACGAGCAGCCCGCGGGTCGCGGCGTTGCCGTTGCCGGCGCCGCGGTGGCTTGCGGAGCTCGATGCGCGCGCGGATCGGTGAGCGGACGCAGCCGGCCGCTCGCGGATGAGCCGCTCGTCGACGCCGCCGAGCCGCCCGCCGTAGATCGTGTAGACGGGCGTGCCGAGTGCGACCGCCTCGCGGTTCATGGTGCCACCGGCGGAGACGACGAGGTCGGCGAGGGCGATCAGGCTCTGGCCGTCGACCGCGCCGCCCGGGACGATCAGCGACGGGAAGTGGAGCTCGCGACGTACGTGCGCTGGCTGCGTCCGCGGCACGACCACCGCGTGCACGCCGTCGCGCGTGCCGAGCGCCGCGAGCACGGCCGGGAAGAGGGTGTTCGACTTGCGGTGGTAGAGCGAGACGTCGGGCGGTGGCCGCAGCACGACGACGATCCGCTCCGGATCGACGCCGAGCCGGCGGAGGACGTCGGGATCGGCCGCGAAGTCGGAGAGGTAGTACTCCTCCTTGAGGCCCGGGTACTGGACGAGCTTGTCGCCGGCACGCCGTAGCGCGCCAGCCGCTCGGGCGGATCGCGTCGGGCGTCATCACGCGACGGGCGAGCCGGCAGCCGATGTGGTGCTGCTGCGTGGCGAACTCGTAGTCGAAGGTGTTGACGGCCGGGATCCGGAGCGACGCCGCGGCCAGGGCCAGGTCGTTCGAGCCGTGCGCGACGGCGAGGTCGAAGCCGCGACCCCCGATCCGCCGCATCCGCCGCGTGCGACTGGCGAGCGCGGCGAGCTTGCGGGCGCGCGACGCGCCGCCGTGCCGGCCGACCACGGTGGCGGGATGCCGAGGCGATCGAGCAGCTGAAGGGTCTGCGCGTAGTCGCGTGCCGTGACGACCACCTCGTGCCCCTCCAGCGAGCCGCTCGATCACGGGACGGAAGACGATCGGGTGGGCGGGCGCCGTCATGTCGAACCACAGCCTCACCGCCGCGCCTCCGGAAGCGAGCGGCCGGACGAGGGCCGGGCCCTCAGGAGGCGCCCTCGTTGAAGTTGGCCCCGTGCTGCACCTCGCTCGTGGACGCTGAGCGCGGCCGGGCCGCGTCCCCTCCTAGGCTCTCCGCCTGCTTCCGGAGGTCCACCTCCGGCGCCTCGGCGTCGTCGTCGCGCCCGTCGCGGGCGGTCGGGGGGTCGGATTCGATGCGGTCGGGCTCCATGCTCTCCCTCCTCCTCCTGCGGGTTCGATGTGCGCTCCCGGCGCCCCGCGATCAGCTTATCGCCCCGAGGTCGGGTCGCGGGGACCCGGGCCGCACTCCGCTTCCCCGACGCGTCCGACCGACCGCCCCTCCGCGACGGGCTCGGCCCGATCCACTCGCGCCCGGCCGAGACACGTGCACGGTGCTCGTAAACGCACGGCTCGGCTGCGACGATCGCTCCCCCGTCCGACCGTCCTCCAGATCGCCCCCTCGGGTCCCGGCGACTGCGCTGCGCGTCGACCGGCGACTCCTGATCCTCCGGCGAGCCGGCGGAGATCGAGCGACGGTCCTAGAGCTTCGACCGGCGTCCGAGCAGGCGTGCGAAGTTGATGTCCCAGCCGAGGCCGAACACGCGCGGCACGAGCAGGCGAGGCTCGTCCGGGTTCCACAGGCGCGACTTCGCGCGCGCGACCGTGGGTCGACGCCAGTCGTACGGCACCCCGAGGAGCGTGCCCGTCCTGCCCCGGACCCGGCTCGCGAGGGCGAGCCCGAGAACGCCGATGACGGCGGGCGTGGAGTAGCGACGAAGCATGGGATCTCCTCGGTCCGGATCGATGCGTCGTTCTCGAAGGATCGTAGCGCGCGGGCGGCCACCGCTCGGGTCGCAGCCCTGGCGTCGGCGGGGCCGTCGAGACGAGCGAGAACGTGCGCCCGGAGCGGCCGGGTACGTCCTCTCGAGGAGACGACCGTCGGGACGCGGACGGCGCGTCCACGCCCGTCCCACGACGGACGCCGTCGCGCGCGTCGACGTCGAGTAGCGCACGACGGGCGGCTGATCGGACGCCCTCGGTCGTCGTTAGGTTCCATTCCTCGGTCTCCTGGACGCGGCGCACGGAGCGCGTCCGTTCCTGCGCCGACCGGGTGGCCGCCCACCGGCCGGGGATGCACGTCGGCGTATCAGAGCCGCGCTCCCGTGCTCTTCCGGACGGGCCTCGCCGGGCTCCCGACGTCACACCCAGGACTCTGTCGTGAAAGGTCCCTCATGAAGCGATTCCTCGTCACACTCGCACTGGCCGCGACTGCCGGCGCGCTCGGCGGCTGCGGCTCGCTCCACGGCGACGGCGGCGGCCAGACGGTACCGCCTCCTCCCACGATCGCCGGCGGTTGACGGGCCCCTACCGCCCGGGGACCAACCGGAGAGGCCTGGCCACGACAGGCGGCGAGTGCGCTTTCAGCTCCCGAGCCGCAGCCTCACCTCGCGCGGCGAGCGAGAAGGCTCATGTCTGCGGGTCAAGCGGGAGAAGGCGTGCCGGACGTCGCGACCGGTCCCGCTGCCGGCCGTTGACCGAACCGCCGGCGGCCACACCGCCCACGTGATGCCGCAAGGCGCCGCCGGCCGCCTCGCGGGCGGCGGTTCAGCGCCCAACGCGCAGGCCGGCGGTGGCCGTCGTGTAGCCGGCGTGGCCGGCGCCGATGGTCAGGACGCCGCGACGGGCTCCCGTGCCGAGCTCGATCGTGGCCCGACCGCCGCGTCCGGTCGCGGCAGAGTGACCGGACACGGTGACGCGCGCGCCGGCGACCGGGTCGCCCGCGTCGAGGACGCGTACGGTGACGCTCTGCTGTCCCGGACGCACCGGGCGGACGACGATGTCGAGGCCGGGAAGGACCTGTGCGTGCCAGATGCGGACGACGGCGTGGTTCGTGAAGGAGCCGACGACGTCCAGTCGACCACCCTGGGCGTCGGTGCGGAGGTGCCAGATGTCGGTCGATCCGAGCGGGCCCCCGAGTCGGACGGTGGCGCCGAAGCGCGTCGCCGCGACGTTGCTTCGCCGGGCGAAGACGAAGGGGGCGCCGCGGCCGCCGAGCATGGACCAGACCACCCACAGGCGCCCGTTCGGATCGCCGGCGACCGACGCGAAGCGGGCGGCCCGCGTGCTCGAGAAGATCGTCGTCGGCGACCGCGAGCCGGCACGCCAGAGGAGCACGCGCCTGGCGGTCGGATAGCCGGCGGCAGCCGCGAGGTAGACGCCGGGGAACGCCCTCGTCCCGTAGGGGTACGACGCCCTCCGGCGGGCGCCGTCGATCAGGGCGAGCCGCCGCCCGGCTCGTCCGCTGATCGAAACGCGCTGCACGCTCTCGACGGCGCCCAGGACGCTTCCGTTCGACGTCGCGTAGGTCCCCGTGAGGCGGATCGGCGCGCCGTTGACGCCACCGGTGGCGGGATCGATGGCCTGGACGAAGATTCCCGGCCGGCTTCCGGCGTTCGACAGCCACGAGACCCAGACCTCGCCGGTCACGCTGTCGGCGGCGAGATCGGGGTGGTAGCCGCAACAGCCCAGGCCGAGCGGCGTCTGGACGTCGACGTCGGGCGCGCCGGGCCCGATGCCACGGTGCACCATCACGCTCGGACCCGGCGCCCAGGCGAGAAACGGGGTGCCGTCCCGGCCCGTCGCCGCACCCACCGCGGCGCCCTGGGTCAGGCTCGCATCCGTGACCGCGCGGACCGGGTCGAGCGCCCACGACGAGCCCGACGGACTCGCGGTCGCGGTGGCGATGTTGACGTACCCGTCGGCGATCGGCGGCGCCGACCGCTGCCCCTCCCAGACGGCTCGGAGCGAGCCGTTCGGGGCGGCCAGCAGCTCCGGGCTCGACAGCGACGTCCAATTCCGCACGATCGCCGCGATCGGGTTCAGGGTGCCGCCCGGGGCGACCGAGCGCTGAAGGAGCTCGACCCGGCCGCCCGGAGCCCCTTGCGCCCAGGCGAGGTGCAGCGCTCCCTCGCTCGTCCGTGCCAGCCCGGGCTCGTCGACGATGTCCACGGCTCCGCTGACCGCGTCCCAGCGCGTGGTCGTGCCCGCCCATGCCGGGCATGCGGCCGCGAGCAGGCAGACGACTGCGGCGGAGACCGCAGGTGCGCGCGGGAGACTCGACACTGCAGGACCTCCGCTCCCGGAACGCCGCGGAAGCCGTGGGGGACGTTGGACCCTCTGACCATACGCGCCTCGGACGCGCCCTTGCTGATCGCCTCCGACCGGTCGCGGCCGCCCTCTGCCTCTCCGCCGGGGCCCGGGCCCCCCGGCGGCGTCCTCTTCCCGTCCTGGAGGGCGGGCGCGACTCTCCCCCGCCGCCGGCGGCGCCCTGTTCGCGTCCTCGAGGTCGGGCCCACTCCGCCCCGCCGGATTCGCCAGTGCGGAGGCCTTCCGGTCCGGGGGAGACCAGGCCGTCGTCTCCGGCTCCCCGGTCGGTGTGGCGGCTCTTCCGCCGCGGGGCTCGGAGATCCGCCCGCGTCGGCGGCGGTCGTCGCTCCGAGGCGTCCGACCGCCAGGGCGCCGACGTCGCCTCGTGGATCGTGCCCGAGACGCCACTCGCGGCCGGAGTGCGCCCCGCCGGCCAGCCCACTCGTCGGTCCGGCAGCGCGATGGGCCCACCTGGATTCGAACCAGGGTACGGCAGATTATGAGTCTGCTGCTCTACCGCTGAGCTATGGGCCCGGCGGCATCGTAGAGGCGTCTCCCTAGGCGGGAACCACGCTCTCGGCCGCCGTGCGGGCCCGCGCGCTCTTCGGGCGCCGGTGCTGCGAGAGCTCGACCTTGCGGACGCGCACGGCGCCCGGCGTGATCTCCACGCACTCGTCCTGGCGGATGAACTCGAGTGCCTGCTCGAGTGACATGATCCGCGGCGGGGTCAGCCGGACGGTGTCGTCGGAGGAGGACGCGCGCATGTTCGTGAGCTTCTTCTCCTTGCAGATGTTCACGTCCATGTCGTCGATCCGGCTGTTGACGCCGACGATCATCCCCTCGTAGACGTCCGCCCCGGGGCCGACGAAGAGCTCGCCGCGCTCCTGCAGGTTGACGATCGCGAAGCCGGTCGTCTGGCCGAGGCGGTCGGCCACCAGGCTGCCGTTCTTCCGCGTCCGGATCTCCCCCTGCCAGGGCTCGTAGCCCTCGAAGACGTGGTGGAGGATGCCGGTGCCGCGCGTCTCGGTGAGGAACTCCGTGCGGAAGCCGATCAGGCCGCGGGCGGGGACGAGGTACTCGACGCGGACCCAGCCGGAGCCGTGGTTGACCATCTGCTGCATCCGGCCGCGGCGCAGCGCCAGGAGCTGGACGACGACGCCGGCGTACTCCTCGGGGACGTCGATCGCCACCCGCTCGATCGGCTCGTGGAGCTTGCCGTCGACGGTGCGGGTGACCACGCGCGGCTTGCCGACGGTCAGTTCGAAGCCCTCCCGCCGCATCATCTCGATCAGGACCGCGAGCTGCAGCTCGCCCCGCCCCTGGACCTCCCAGGTGTCGGGGCGCTCCGTCTCGAGGACCCGGAGCGAGACGTTGCCGACGAGCTCCGCCTGCAGGCGGTTCTGGATCTGGCGGGCCGTCAGCTTCGAGCCCTCGCGGCCGGCGAGCGGCGACGTGGAGATGCCGATCGTCACCCCGAGGCTCGGCTCGTCGACGGAGAGGATCGGCAGCGCGATCGGATGGTCGATGTCCGCGAGCGTCTCGCCGATCGTGACCTCGAGGATGCCGGCGATGGCGACGATCTCCCCCGGCCCGGCCTCGGCGGCCTCGACGCGGTCGAGGTTCGAGGTCACGTAGAGCTCGCCGATACGGGCCGAGGTGACCGTGCCGTCGCGGCGCATCCAGGCCACCGCCTGGCCCTTGCGGATCGTGCCGTTGCGGACCCGCGCGATCGCCAACCGGCCGACGTAGGGCGACGCGTCGAGGTTCGTCACGAGCGCCTGCAGCGGGCGGCCCTCCTCGTAGACGGGCGCCGGGATGCTCCCGAGGAGCGTCTCGAAGAGCGGCTGGAGATCCGTGCCGGGGTCGACAGGTCGAGCGTCGCGGTCGCGGCGAGGGCGTTCGTGTAGACGATCGGGAAGTCGAGCTGGTCCTCGTCGGCGTCGAGGTCGAGGAACAGGTCGTACGACTCGTCCATGACCTCGGCGATGCGGGCGTCG
Source organism: uncultured Thermoleophilia bacterium (assembly GCA_963800515.1). Taxonomy (GTDB): domain Bacteria; phylum Actinomycetota; class Thermoleophilia; order Gaiellales; family F1-60-MAGs149; genus CAWDBC01. Next base: position 23,336 of record CAWDBC010000009.1, on the reverse strand, counting down.
GGCCGGTCGATCTTGTTGATCACGACGACGACCGGCAGCCGGCGCTCGAGCGCCTTGCGGAGCACGAACCGGGTCTGCGGCAGGGGGCCCTCGCCGGCGTCCACGAGCAGCAGCACGCCGTCGACCATCGTCAGGCCGCGCTCGACCTCGCCGCCGAAGTCCGCGTGGCCCGGCGTGTCGACGATGTTGATCTTGACGTCGCCGTACTGACCGCGGTGTTCTTGGCGAGGATCGTGATGCCCCGCTCGCGCTCGAGGTCCATCGAATCCATGACCCGCTCGTCGACGTCCTGGTTGGCGCGGAACGCGCCGGACTGCCTGAGCATCCCGTCCACGAGCGTCGTCTTGCCGTGGTCGACGTGGGCGACGATCGCCACGTTGCGGAGGTCGGGGCGTCGGGTCAGCACGGGGGTCTCGGTCATCGGGGGCTCGGCGGCTGGGCGGGACGAGGGGGAGGACGCGCCGCGGCGTCGGTTCGCTCGGATCCCTAGCGGGCGGAGGCTCCGCGGGATGGACTCGAACCATCAACCCTCCGGTTAACAGCCGGATGCTCTACCATTGAGCTACCGCGGATCGCGCAGGCGGAGCCTACACGACACGGGTGCGGCGAGGGCCGCCGGCCGGCGGCGACTCGCGCAGGGCGCGCAGCTTGAAGAGCGTGCGGATCTCGATCTGGCGGACGCGTTCCCGCGTGACCCCGAAGTGGCGTCCCGTCTCCTCGAGCGTCTTCGGCTCCTCGCCATCGAGGCCGTAGCGGAGCTCGAGCACGCGCCGCTCGCGGTACGGGAGCTTCTCGAGGGCCGCGCGCATCTCCTCGCGCCCGATCTGCTCGTAGACCGCGACGTGGGGGCGGCTCGTCTCGTCGTCCTCGACGAAGTCGCCGAGGAAGGCATCGTCCTCGCCGCCGACCGGCGCGTCGAGGGAGACGGGCTCCATCGCGAAGCGGTTGATCTGCTCGATCCGGGCGGGGGTGACGCCGACCGCCTCGGCGAGCTCCTCGACGGTGGGCTCGCGCTCGAGCTCCTGGAGCAGGTTCCGGCGGACCCGGGAGAGGCGGTTGATCGTCTCGACCATGTGGACGGGCACGCGGATGGTCCGTCCCTGGTCGGCGAGGCTGCGGCTGATCGACTGGCGGATCCACCACGTGGCGTACGTGGAGAACCGGTACCCCCGGCGCCAGTCGTACTTCTCGACGGCCTTCATCAACCCGATGTTGCCCTCCTGGATCAGGTCCAGGAAGAGGACCCCACGCCCGGTGTAGCGCTTGGCGACCGAGACGACGAGGCGGAGGTTGGCCCCGATCAGCTGCTCCCGGGCGGGACCGTCTCCGCGCTCGACGCGGCGGGCGAGGGAGATCTCCTGGGCCTGGGTGAGGAGGGGACGCGGCCGATCTCGCGAAGGTACGAGCCGACGGGATCGTCGTCGCCGTAGCTGTCCTCCGCCGCGACGGAGGCCTGCGCGTCCCCGTCGGCGACCTCGGCCTCCAGCTCCTCGGCGCCGAGCAGGTCGGCGTCGTCGACCGAGAGATCATCCGATCCTGTCGTGAATGTTGTGATGGAGGCAGGCATCTGGAGACCTTCGGTTGGGATCTCGATCGGGTTCGCCCTGTACAGAACCCCCGTCCGTTCGTTTCCTTACGCGTCGAGATCCGCAATCGAGGGACAAGATCACGTCGCGAGACCGGGTCGAAGTGTAGAGCGGGCGAATTGCCGGGGCAATAGCCCCTTTGCCACTCAGTCGATGGTCCGCAGGAGCTGCCGCAGCGCGCGCTGGTCCCGCTGGAGGCGCGCGAGCTCGCGAGCCGCCTCCCGGTCGCCGAGGCGCATCGCCGGCTCGAGCACGCGCTTCCGAGCCTCGAGCCGCTCGAAGCGCGCGTCGGCCAGGAGGCGATCGAACATCGCCGCCTCGGTCCGTGCGGCAACGGCGTTGATCGCCGCGGCGTCGGACTCCAGTCCCGGGCGGCGGCGGCTCTTGTGGCGCCAGGGCCCAGTCGAAGAGGACGCGGGCGGCCGGGGAGGAGAGCAGGTCCGCGCTCAGCTCGCCGCGTTCGAGGGCCCGCCGCGCCTCGGCCGGGGCGGCCAGGATCCCCGCCAGGAGCGCCCGCTCGGCCTCCTCGCCCCGCGACAGGGACTGCGCGACGATCTTCCTCGGCCGGGCGGCGGACGCCGCGATCGCCCGGTGGCCGGACGAGGGCCTCGGCCAGGCTCCGGTCGAGCCCGAGCCGGTCGGCGGCTCGGCGGGCCTCCTCCGTCCGCTCGGGCGTGTCGGGCGACCCCGCGAGCGCCTCGCGGACGGCGCTGTAGGCCGCGTTCGTGCCCTCCTCGGCCGCCCGTCCGAGGGCCCGGTCGACGAGGAAGCCGACGACCGAGCGCGCCTCGCCGAGGGCGGACTCGAACGCCTCTGGGTCCGGCCGCGAGGAGCTCGGCGGGGTCCTTGCCCGAGGGCAGGACGAGCACGCGCACGTCGAAGCCCTGGTCCTCGGCGAGCCGGAGGCCGCGTACCGGTCGCCTCCTGCCCCGCCGCGTCGGAGTCGAAGCAGAGGATCAGCCGCGGCGCCAGCCGGCGCAACTCGCGCAGCTATCGGCGGTCAGGGCCGTGCCCATCGCGCCGACCGCCTCCTCGAACCCCGCGGCGTGGAGCGCGATCACTCGTTCCTCGGCGACGATGGCGCGTCCCCGGCGAGCGATGCTCGCGCGAGCGAGGTCGAGGCCGTAGAGGAGCCGGGACTTGTCGAAGCTCGCCGACTGCGGCGAATTCAGGTACTTCGGCCCCTCCCCCCCTCCATCACGCGGGCGCCGAAGCCGCGCACGCGGCCCACGGGCGTCGCGGAGCGGGAAGATCACCCGGCCGTGGAAGCGGTCGACGAGCCCCCCTGGTCCTCGCCGCGCCACCCCGGCCGCCTCGAGCTCGGTGTCCGAGTACCCCTTGGCCTCGTGCCTGGACGACCCGCCGGCCGGACTCCGGCGCGAACCCGAGCCCGAAGCGCTCGGCCTGCTCCGGGGCGATCGCAGCGCCCCTCGAGGCGGCCGCCCGCCTCCGCCTCCTGCGCCGTCTCCAGGTAGCGCCGGTAGACAGGGCGACCTCGGCGAGCGCGCGTCGAGGCGCTTCGCGGCGGCGCGGCGGCGCGCCTCCTCGCCCGTGAGCTCCTCGCGCTCGACCTCGATCCCGTAGCGGTCGGCGAGCATCTCGACGGCGTCCTCGAAGCCGAGGCCGTCGAGCTCGATCACGAGCGAGAGGACGTCCCCGCCCTCGCCGCAGCCGAAGCAGTGGTAGGCTTCTTGACCGGGTCGATCGAGAGCTCGCCGAGCGCTCCTCGTGGAACGGGCAACGCGCCATCACCCCCGAGCCCGTCCTCCGCACCGGCCCCGTCCGCGCCTCGACCAGCTCCACGATGTCGGCCCGCTCCTTGACCCGCTCGACCGTCTCCGCCGTCAGCCGACCCGCCACCTCAGTACCGCCAGCCGTCGGGCTCGAACGTCTGCCGGTAGATTCCGAGCGCTAGAGATCGGTCATCCCGGCGACGTGATCGGTGAGATGGTGCAGCCCGGCTCGGCGGAGCCGGGAAGCTCGTCGGGGTGGCCGGCGAACCAGTCCACCAGCGACGTGATGATGTGTCAACGGAGTTGCCGTTGCATGTGTCTCCGGCCGGAGTTAGTGTGTTTGAAGAGGAAGGACCGGAGGCCCACATGGCGCTCGAGAGCTCGGCGGTCTGGACGATGTCGCCGGCCGCCTCGGAGGTCTCGACGAGATCGTGGACGAGGGTGTCGACCCGGCGCGCCGCGCCTGAGTGCTTCTTGGATTCGGCTCTGCGGGCAACGCGACTGGTGGGCAGCACGCGGCGTGGATTGTGTCGCTCCATGTCGTGGTTGGATGTAGGCCACGCGGTCGACGAGCCGGACGATCCGTCCCTCGAGTGTCTCGCTGTGCTGCTGGGTCCCGTGTGTGGGAGGATCCCGGTCCCGCGCGGCGGTCGTCAGGTCGAGGGTGCGGCCGACCCGTCGAGCGCGTCGACGACGTGGAGGGAGTGCTCGTTGTGGCGGAAGGCGTCGCCGCCGTGGCGCAGGAGCGCCTCGGAGACCGCCGTCTCCCCCGTGTGCCCGAACGGGGGTCGGCCGAGGTGTCGTGGCCGAGGGTCGATTACCTCGGTCAGGTCCTCGTTCAGGCGCAGCGCGCGGGCGACGGGTCCGCGAGATGCCGCTGACCTCGAGGGTGTGGGAGAGCCTAGGTTGGTAGCGGTCCCCCTCGGGCGCGAGTCGACCTGCGTCTTCGACTTGAGCCGCCGGAACGCCTTGGAATGGACTGGATCCTGGGCTCCCATCGTGCTGGAACGGTGCTGCGGAGGTGCAGCTCGGCGGTCGGCGGCTGTAGGGGCGCGTCGCGTCGGCGGCGCGGGCCGGGAGCCGGTGGAGAGCGTTGCCTGCTTCGAGGGCGTCGACGGCGGGAGCGGGAGGAGCGGCCGACGGCGCCCCGTGGCGCTGCTTATTGAGGTGGCGAGGCAGCGCTGCGGACGCGGAGGCCGTAGAGCAGGCTCTCGACGAGCGCCTCCCACGACGCCTCGATGATGTTCGGCGACACGCCGACGGTGCTCCACTCCTCGTGGCCGTCCTGCATGTCGAGGATCACGCGGGTGACCGCGCCCGTGCCGGCGTGCGAGTCGAGGACTGGGACCTTGTAGTTCGAGAGCTCGAGCGGTCGGATCTCGGGATACGCTCGCGAGGGCCGATCGGAGGGCGGCGTCGAGGGCGTGGACGGGCCCGTTGCCCCCGGAGCGCGACGTTTGTCTGTTCCTGATCCAGGAGCTCCAGGACCGCCTCCGTCGCCGTCTCGCCATCGGCCCGCTTCTCGACGATCACCCGCAGCGACTCGAGGACGAAGAGGGGGTGCTCCAGCTCGCCCCGCCTCCGGCGCAGGAGGAGCCAGAGCTTGTGTCCGCGGCCTCGTACGACCATCCCTGGTGCTCGAGCTCCTTCAGCTGGCGCACGAGTCGCGTGGTCATCGGGTCGTCGCGGTCGAGCTCGAGCCCGAACTCGCGCGCCTTGGCGAGCACGTTGCCGCGCCCGGCAGAGCTCGCGAGACAAGGACGTGCGGCTGCGTTGCCCACCCCGACGGGTCGATGTGCTGAGTCAGGCATCCTTCTGGCGACGCCGCCGCGACGTGCTGGCCGCCCTTGTGGGCGAACGCGCTCCGCCCCACGAACGGCCTGCTGCTCCGGCAGCGAGGTTGGCGATCTCGGCCGCCACGTGCGCGACAGCTCACTGAGGCGCCCGACCGATCTCCGGGGACGACATCGTAGCCCAGCTTGAGCTGAGCAGTCGGGACCACCGACACGAGGTTCGCGTTGCCGCATCGCTCCCCGTAGCCGTTCGATGGTGCCCTGCACCATGCCCGCGCCCGCGCCGGACGGCTTCGAGCGTGTTGGCCACGGCGCACCCGCTCATCGTTGTGGCGGTGGATGCCGAGCGGCGCCCGCTCCAGGGCGCGCCGCACCGCGACGCACGATTCCGCGATGTCGCCGGGCATCGCCGCCGCCGTTCGTGTCGCAGAGCACGACCACGTTCGGCTCCCGCGCCGGCGGCCGCACACGCGTCTCGATCGCGTACTCCGTCGCGCTCGGCCGTCGAAGAAGTGCTCCGCGTCGAAGACGATCTCCTCGCCGGTGGCGGACCAGACGCGACCGTGTCGGCGATGAGCCGCAGGTTCTCCTCGCGCGAGACGGGGACGACCTTCTCGAGTGGCGGTCCGAGCTCTTGCCGACGATGGCACGCGGTCGGCAACCACCGACTCGGGCGACGACCGCCAGGGATGGGTCGGCCTCCGAGCAGAGGCCCCGGCGGCGGGTCATGCCGAAGGCCGTCACGGCGGCGCGCAGTCCTCGTCGGCGAGCCGCGCGAAGAGCTCGGTATCCTTCGGGTTGGAGGCCGGCCATCCCCGCCTCCATGTGTCGATGCCGACGACATCGAGGACGCGCGCGATCTGCACCTTCTCCGATACGGACAGGGACACACCTTCCCGCTGCGTGCCGTCGCGCAGCGTCGTGTCGAAGATCCGCACCTGCATTCGTCACACGCACGTATCTCACGGAGCGTGGCTCCGGCGCCGCGGTCCTCAGATCATGAACTGGGACCCGCGCCTCCTGTCGACCCCCCAGGCGGCCCCGGAGACGTACGAGACGCGGTCCCAGCAGAGGAAACGTGGTCGGCCATCCCGAGCGTGCTCCCCGCGCGGGGCCGTCAGATCATGACCGGAACCGCGCCTCCGTCGACGGCCGAGGCGGCCCCGGAGACGTAAACCACACGCGAGCCGCAGCAGAGGAAGACGATCACGTTGGTGGCCTCGTTGGGCTCGGCGAGCCGGCAGATTGGGACTACCGGCGCCTGGTCTTGCGCAGCGCCTCCTCCCTCGTGAGCCGCCGCTCCGTTTTCTGCCTGGTCGGCCAACCTGCCCTCCCCTAGTGGCTGGCGTCGCCGTCGGCGCCCGGGCCGATCGCGTTCTCAGCGAGCACGCCATTGCCACACCCTCGGGGTCGGCGATCAGCCGCGAGTACGAGAGCACGCGGCCTTCATCACGGAGTAGTCGGGCATGCTCGCCGACGGGCGCTTGCCGGGCGGTGGAGGCGACGTTCACTGATGCCGCGCCTGCCCGGGAGGCCCGGAGATGAGGCAGGGCGGCGGCCGTGGTCCGCACGTATCCAGCATCAGGTTGACCTGGAACGAGCGCTCCCAGTGCTCGTCGACGAGCTCGCCGGACCGTGCGTTGCGCGCCACGTTTTGTTGACCGAGGCCGTCGAGGAAGCTGTGAGGTCGTCGACGACGCCGGCGACGGCCGGTTCCGCCTTGCTGGGGAGACAAGGCTCCGCCGGCGCGACCGCGACCGCCTGCTGCGCCGGCGTCCGTCCGCCCCTCGCGTGACTGCCTCGAGCACGGCCCGACGGCGCGCGACCGAGGCTCCACTCCCCCCCCCTCCCCTGCCCCCCGGAGGACGACCTCCCGGCAGATCTCCTGCCTCGCCCCGGGCGACGAGCCACCCTCCGTCCCGCCAGCCCCGAGGTCCATGCCGGCACGGTACCGGCTCGCCCGCCGTCCTGCAGTGCCCGCGGCGGAGGCCCGACGGCCCCGGCAGGCGGAGCCGGGGATCGATCTGTGGTTGGAGCGCGCGGCGCGCCGGCCCGCAATACCGTTCGGCCATGACGGTGCTCCTCCTCGACTCGCCGAGTCACGGCGAGACCGACGGAACCGCGAGGCCCGCTGGCAGGGGGCACGCCGACCGCCCTGAACGGAGGCGGGCCGACTTCCAAGCCGCAGGCGGCGGCCGCCGCCCTGGCCGTGACCTCCCCGACCCGCGACCATTCCTCGGACCTGGCCCCCCGCGTGAGACCGAGCGCCCGCTGGCCCCGCGGCTCGGGCTCGACCTCCGGCTCCGCTCCGACCTCCGGGAATTTGATGTTCGAGGCTCCGGTCTGGTGGGACCCGGGGAGAGAATCCGGCCGTTTTTGGCCGTCCAGCCCGCTCATCTGACGCCCGGCAGGGCGGGCGTTGTTGAGCACGCGGAGCGCATGCGCGCGCCATCGTCGCCGATCGTCCCGCCGCGCCGCGACGACGACGAAGGCCAGGATGTGGGTTTTCAATCCGCACGGCGCCCCCATCCGTGCCGTCGTTGCCACGGCCCTCGGACTCGACCCCCGCCGGAGCCGGGATCGGGCCCGTCCGGCTCCGGGTATCTGCGCTGCCACCACGCTGCTCGTCGTGGAAGGCGAAGCACGTGGCCGAGGCACTGGCTGCTGGAGGATAACGCCCAGCCCCCGCTGCCCGGCCCGCCCCCGGGACGCCGGCCCGCCACGATCGCCGTCCGGAAGTGTCTTGAAGTAGCAGTCGGCGGACTCGAAGCCGGCGGCGGCCATCGCGCTCACCATGGCGTCGGCCGACCAGCCGATCTCGGGCTCGTTGTCCAGTGAGGCGCGGTACTCCGCGGCGGCGGCCGACCGGCCGCCCTCCCCGAGGTTGGCGCGGTAGCTGGCGAGGCTGTCGATCGAGGCGTCCTCGTGGGCGCGCGTCATCAGCGCCGACCCCGCCGCGTCGTGTCGAGCAGGACCACGAGACCACCGGGCGCGAGCAGCGCTGGAGGTCGGTCAGCAGGCGCTCGGCGCTCGCCGGCTCCAGGAAGTGGAGGACGAAGGCCGAGACGATGGCGTCGACGGTCCGAACGCCTCGACCGCAAGGTGCCAGCCCGGGCCGCAGGTCGCTCGAGACGACGTCGACGTCCGCGTCGCCCGCGAACCGGCGCCGCGCGGCGGCGATCATCTCGGCCGAGTGATCGACGAGGACGGCGTGGGACCGGAAAAGCCGAGCGACGAAGCCGAGGCGCCCCGCGCCCGCGCCCAGGTCGGCGAATCGCCGGACCGGCCTGCCGTTCGCCTCGAGCAGCCGCACGATCACGTCCACCTGCTCGTCCTCCAGGGGCACGCCACCGATCCCGCCGAGGCGCCCCGCACAGCCGCGTCGTCGAGTCGGGAGGGAGTCGTTCATGCCGACGGGAACGCTACCAACCACGGGGAGCCGGGCCGACCGTCCCCAGAAATGGCCAGGGCCGCCCGAAGGCGGCCCTGGCGAACGAATTCCGGCGGCGACCTACTCTCCAGGCAGTTGCCCACCAAGTACCATCGGCGCAAAGCGGCTTAACTTTCTGTTCGGGATCGGAAGAGGTGTACCCCGCTTGCAATGACCACCGGAAAGCTGGTGAGACCGCGAGCACGCCCGCGCACCCTCAAAACTACATAGCGGCGGTCGATGTTCACACTGAATCGGAAATCAAGACCTCGGGGTATTACGTACTGGTGCTCCTGCACGCGTTCACGCTTCCACATCCAGCCTATCGACCTGGTCGTCTACCAGGACCCTTACTCCCTTGAAGGGATGGGAGAACTCATCTTCAGGTTGGCTTCCCGCTTAGATGCTTTCAGCGGTTTATCCCATCCAGGCGTAGCTGGCCGAATGCCGTTGGCACGACACCTGATACACGAGAGCCTGTTCACGCCCGGTCCTCTCGTACTGAGGGGCGACTCCCGTCAATTCTCCAACGATCACAGCAGATAGGGACCGAACTGTCTCACGACGTTCTGAACCCAGCTCACGTAACGCTTTAATGGGCGAACAGCCCAACCCTTAACCTCTCCAGCCCCGGATGCGCTTCAGCCGACGTTGAGGTGCCAGAACGTTGCCGTCGATGTGGACTCTTGGGCATCATAAGCCTGTTATCCCCGGAGTACCTTTTATCCATTTGAGTCGACCGCAATTCCACTCTCCACGGCCGGATTCACTAAGCCCGACTTCTGTTCCCTGCTCGACTTTAAGTCTCGCAGTCAAGCTCCCTTGTGCCTTTACACTCTACGGACGATTTCTAACCGTGCTGAGGGAACCTTTGGGCGCCTCCGTTACATTTTCAGGAGGCGACCGCCCCAGTCAAACTACCACCTGACACTGTTCCCCACCCGGATCACGGCATGGGGTTAGAAAGCCGAAAACACCCAGGGAGGTCTCCCAAGGATGGCTCCATGAGGGACGGCGTCCCCACTTCGAAGCCTCCCTCCTATCCTGGACGGGATGCTCGGACTCCGATATCAAGCTGTAGTAAGGTTCACGGGCCTCCGTCTAGCTGCGATTAATCGGCATCTTCACCGATACTACAATTTGCAGTCCTCGTTGAGGAGCGCCCCAAGTCGTTACGCCATTCGTGCAGGTCGGAACTTACCCGACAAGGAATTTCACTACCTTAAGGCGGTTATGGTTTCCGCCGCCGTTTACTGGGCTTCAGTCAGAGCTTGTCTTGCGACTAACCCCTCCTCGTGACCTTCCAGCACCGGGCAGGCGTCAGCCCCTATACATCGTCTTTCGACTTAGCAGGCCTGCGTTTTTGGTAAACAGTCGCTTGGGCCTATTCTCTGCGGCCTCCTCAAGCTCCGAGCGCGAAGCCCATCACCCTATCGAGGCGTCCCTTCTCCCGAAGTTACTCGGACAATTTTGCCAGTTCCTTAACGAGGGTTTTCTCGATCACCTTCAGTATTCTCTACCTGTCCACCTGTGTCAGATTGGTACCGGCCGCGTGCACCTTCCGTACGAGGCTTTTCTAGAGGCATGGCTTCTGGGTCTTCGCTTGCGCTCGGCATCACGTCTGAGAGTTGAATATCCCGCGGATTTCCAACCGGACCTCCTCGCGCTTGCTCCGGGACTACCATCGCCCGATCTCCTTCTCCTACCCCGTCCCCCCTTACGGTCAGACGTACAAACTGGTACAGGAATATCAACCTGTTATCCATCGACTACGCCTTACGGCCTCGCCTTACGTCCCGACTAACCCTAAGCAGATTAGCTTACTTAGGAAACCTTTCAACATCGGCGGAGACTTTCTCACGTCTCTTTCGTTACTCATGCCAGCATTCTCACTTCCCAAGCGTCCACGGCTGGGTTACCCACCCCTTCGCCCGCTTGGGAACGTCCCCTACCACTCGATCCTGCAAGAGGATCGAACCCGCAGCTTCGGATGCATCTTGAGCCCCTCAATGCAAGTTTTTTTATGAGGTAACCGAAGCTGCGGATTCGATCCTCTTGCAGGATCGAGTGGTAGGGGAGCGTTCCCAAGCGGGCGAAGCGGTTGGGTAACCCAGCCGTGGACGCTTGGGAAGCGAGAATGCTGGCATGAGTAACGAAAGAGACGTGAGAAACGTCTCCGCCGAATGTCCAAGGTTTCCTAAGAAAGCTAATCTGCTTAGGGTTAGTCGGGACCTAAGGCGAGGCCGTAAGGCGTAGTCGATGGATAACAGGTTGATATTCCTTACCATTTGTACCGTCTGACCGTAAGGGGGGACGGGGTAGGATAAGGGGACCGGGTGATGGTAGTCCCGGAGCAAGCGCGTAGGAGGTCCGGTTGGGAAATCCGCCGGATATTCAACTCTGAGACGTGATGCCGAGCGCAAGCGAAGACCCAGAAGCCATGCCTCCTAGAAAAGCCTCGTACGGAAGGTGCACGCGTGCCCGTACCAAATCCGACACAGGTGGACAGGTAGAGAATACTAAGGTGATCGAGAAAACCCTCGTTAAGGAACTCGGCAAAATTGTCCCGAAACTTCGGGAGAAGGGACGCCTCGATAGGGTGATGGGCTTCGCGCTGGAGCTCCAGGAGGCCGCAGAGAATAGGCCCAAGCGACTGTTTACCAAAAACATAGGTCTCTGCTAAGTCGAAAGACGATGTATAGGGGCTGACGCCTGCCCGGTGCTGGAAGGTTACGAGGAGAGGTTAGTGAGACGGCTCTGAACTGAAGCCCCAGTGAACGGCGGCGGTAACTATAACCGTCCTAAGGTAGCGAAATTCCTTGTCAGGTAAGTTCTGACCTGCACGAATGGCGTAATGATTTGGGTACTGTCTGAACGAGGCTCGGTGAAATTGCATTATCGGTAAAGATGCCGTCTGTCCGCAGCAGGACGAAAAGACCCCGTGAAGCTTTACTACAGCTTGACATTGGAGTCCGGATTATAACTGTGTAGCATAGGTGGGAGACTTTGAAGTGGGCGCTAGCTGATGGAGTCACCGGTGAAATACCACCCTGTGTTTTGGCTTCTTACCCCATGCCGTGATCCGGGTTGGGAACAGTGTCTGGTGGGTAGTTTAACTGGGGCGGTTGCCTCCTAAAAAGTAACGGAGGCGTTCAAAGGTTGGCTAAGTACGGATGGAAATCGTGCGTAGAGTGTATACGCATAAGCGAGCTTGACTGTGAGGCCTACAAGCCGAGCAGGGACGAAAGTCGGGCTTAGTTATCCGGTCGTGGAGAGTGGTATCGCGGCGCTAACGGATAAAAGTTACCCCGGGGATAACAGGCTTATAGCGCCCAATAGTTCACATCGACGGCGCTGTTTGGCACCTCGATGTCGGCTCATCTCATCCTGGGGCGGGAGCAGGTCCCAAGGGTCCGGCTGTTCGCCGGTTAAAGAGGTACGTGAGCTGGGTTCAGAACGTCGTGAGACAGTTCGGTTTATATCCGCTGTGGACGATGGAAATTTGACGGGATTGCCCCTAGTACCAGAGGACCGGGATGAACGCACCGCTGGTGTATGGGTTGTCGTACCAACGGCATTGCCCGGTAGCTATAGTGCGGACTAGATAAGCGCTGAAAGCATATTAAGCGCGAAACCAACCTCAAGATTAGATTTCCCCATCCCTTCAGGGAGTAGGGTCCTGGTAGACTACCAGGTCGATAGGCGCAATGTGGAAGTGCGGCAATGCGTGCAGCAGAACCGTACTAATACCCCGGAGGTCTTCGATTTCCGATTCAGTGTGAACATCACTGCCGCTATGTAGTTTTGAGGGTGCGCGGGCGTGCTCGCGGTCTCACCAGCTTTCCGGTGGTCATTGCAAGCGGGTATATCTTTCCCCATCCCGAACAGAGAAGTTAAGCCGCTTTGCGCCGATGGTACTTGGTGGGCAACTGCCTGGGAGAGTAGGTCGCCGCCGGAATTCGTTCGCCAGGGCCGCCTTCGGGCGGCCCGGCCATTTCTGGGGACGGTCGGCCGTCTCCCCGGTGGTTGGTAGCGTTCCCGTCGGCATGAACGACTCCCTCCGACTCGACGACGCGGCCGTGCGGGGGCGCCTCGGCGGGATCCGGGGTGGCCTGCCCCTGGAGGACGAGCAGGTGGACGTGATCGTGCGGCTGCTCGAGGCGAACGGCAGGCCGGTCCGGCGATCTTGCCGACCTGGGCGCGGGCGACGGGGTGCTCTCGAGCTTCGTCCGCTCGGCCTTTCCGGACTCCCACGCCGTCCTCGTCGATCACTCGGCCGAGATGATCGCCGCCGCGCGGCGCCGGTTCACGGGCGACGCGACTCGACGTCGTCCGAGCGACCTGGCGGCCCCGGGCTGGCACCTTGCGGTCGAGGCGTTCGGACCGTTCGACGCCATCGTCTCGGCCTTGCCTTCCACTTCCTGGACCGCGAGCGCCGAGCGCCTGCTGACCGACCTCCACGCGCTGCTCGCGCCCGGTGGTCTCGTGGTCCTGCTCGACACGACGGCGGCGGGGTCGGCGCTGATGACGCCGCCCACGAGGACGCCTCGATCGACAGCCTCGCCAGCTACCGCGCCAACCTCGGGGAGGGCGGCCGGTCGGCCGCCGCCGCGGAGTACCGCGCCTCACTCGGCGACGAGCCCGAGATCGGCTGGTCGGCCGACGCCATGGTGAGCGCGATGGCCGCCGCCGGCTTCGAGTCCGCCGACTGCTACTTCAAGCACTTCCGGACGGCGATCGTGGCGGGCCGGCGTCCCGGGGGCGGGCCGGGCAGCGGCGGCAAGCCTCCGAGGTCCGCGTTGTAGCCCAGCAGCCGGAGTCCCTGGCCACGTGCTTCGCCTTCCACGACGAGCAGCGTGGTGACGGCGCAGTACCCGGAGCCGGACAGCCGATCCCGGCTCCGGCGGGGGTCGAGTCCGAGGGCCGTGGCGACGACGGCGCGGATGCTCCCGCCGGGCGTGAACACGCAGATCCTGGCCTCGTCGTCGTCGCGCGCGCGGACCATCGTGACGATGCGCGCGCATGCGCTCCGCGTGCTCGACGACGGTCTCGCCGCCGCCCAGCCGGGCGTCAGATCGCCGCGAGCTGGCCCGGCCAGGCCCCGCGCCCGGATCTCTCCCCGGGTCAGCCCGGACCAGGAGCCGACGTCGATTTCCCGGAGGTCGGAGCGGAGCCGGAGGTCGAGCCCGAGCCGCTCGGCCAGCGGGGCCGCGGTCTCGCGCCCGCACCAGGTCCGAGGAATAGATCGCGGTCGGGGAGGTCACGGCCAGGGCGGCGGCCGCCGCCTCGGCCTGGAGTCGGCCCGCCTCGTTCAGAGGGCGGTCGGCGTGCCCCTGCCAGCGCCCCTCGCGGTTCCAGTCGGTCTCGCCGTGGCGGACGAGGAGGAGCACCGTCATGGCCGAACGGTATTGCGGCCCGGCGCGCCGCGCTCGACCCGCGCAGATCGATCCCGGCTCGCCTGCCGAGGGCGTCGGGCCTCCGCGGTCCGGACGGCGGGCGAGCCGGTACCGTGCCGGCATGGACCTGGGGCTCGCGGGACGGAGGCTGCACGTCACCGGGGCGAGCCAGGGGATCGGCCGGGAGGTCGTCCTCCGGCTCGCCGCCGAGGGGGCGGCAGTCGGCCTCGTCGCGCGCCGTCGGGCCGTGCTCGAGGCGGTCGCGCGAGAGGCGACGGACGCCGGCGCGGCGGCGGTCGCGGTCGCGCCGGCCGACCTGTCGCTCCCCGGCGAGGCGGAACGGGCCGTCGCCGGCGTCGTCGACGACCTCGGCGGCCTCGACGGCCTCGTCAACAACGTCGGCGTGGCGCGCAACGCGTCGGTCGGCGAGTTCGTCGACGAGGACTGGGAGCGCTCGTTCCAGGTCAACCTGATGTCGTACGTGCGGACCACGGCCGCCGCCCTGCCTCATCTCCGGGCCTCCGGGCAGGCGCGGATCGTCAACGTCGCCTCCACCGCCGGCAAGCGCCCGTCGGCGAGCATGCCCGACTACTCCGTGATGAAGGCCGCCGTGCTCTCGTACTCGCGGCTGATCGCCGACGCCGAGGTGGGCAATGGCGTGCTCGTCAACGCGATCGCCCCGGGCCCGACGGCGACGCCGGCCTGGCTAGGGGAGGGCGGGTTGGCCGACCAGGCGGCGGCCCGGAGCGGCGGCTCGCGGGAGGAGGCGCTGCGCAAGACCGGCGCGGGTCGTCCGATCGGCCGGCTCGCCGAGCCCGACGAGATCGCCGACGTGATCGTCTTCCTCTGCTCGGCTCGCGTGTCGTACGTCTCCGGGGCCGCCTGGGCGTCGACGAAGGCACGGTCCCGGTCATCATCTGACGGCCCCGCGCCGGGACCGCGCTCCGAGATCGCCGACCTGATCGTCTTCCTCTGCTCGGCCCGCGTGTCGTACGTCTCCGGGGCCGCCTGGGGGGTCGACGGAGGCACGGTGCCGGTCATCATCTGAGGACCGCGGCGCCGGGACCGCGCTCCCGTGGGGTCCCATACCATGTGCCGATGCAGGTGCGGATCTTCGACACGACGCTGCGCGACGGCATGCAGCGGGAGGGCGTGTCCCTGTCCGTGTCGGAGAAGATCCGGATCGCGCACCTCCTCGACTCCCTCGGCGTCGCCTACATCGAGGCGGGCTTCCCGGCGTCGAACCCGAAGGACGTCGAGCTCTTCGAGCGGCTCGCCGACGAGGACCTCACCGCCGCCGTGACGGCCTTCACGATGACCCGCCGCCGCGGCCTCGCTCCGGAGGCCGACCCGTCCCTGACGGTCGTCGCCGAGTCGTGGGTGCCGACCGCGTGCATCGTCGGCAAGACCTGGGACCTCCACCTCGAGAAGGTCGTCCGCGTCTCGCGCGACGAGAACCTGGAGCTGATCGGCGACTCGGTCGCCTTCCTCGTCGCCGCCGGCAAGGAGGTCGTCTACGACGCCGAGCACTTCTTCGACGCCTACCGGTCGGATCGCGGCTACGCGATCGCCTGCGTCCTCGCCGCCGCCGAGGCCGGAGCGGCGAACGTCACGCTCTGCGACACGAACGGGGCGACGCTCCCCGACGAGGTCGCGCCTGCGGTCGCCGAGGTGCGGCGCGCCCTCGACCCGGGGGTCGAGCTCGGAATCCACACCCACGACGATGCCGGGTGCGGCGTGGCCAACGCGATCGCCGCCGTCCGGGCGGGCGCGCGGCTGGTCCAGGGCACCCTGAACGGCTACGGGGAGCGGTGCGGCAACGCGAACCTGGTCTCGATCATCCCCTCGCTGCAGCTGAAGCTCGGCTACGAGGTCGTCGCCGAGGAGGCGCTCCAGCGCCTCACGGGGATCGCCCACGAGGCGGCCGAGATCTGCAACCTCCAGCCCGACCCGCACGCGCCCTACGTGGGGCGGAGCGCGTTCGCCCACAAGGGCGGACTCCACGTCGCGGGGGTGGAGAAGGATCCTCGCACCTTCGAGCACATCGACCCGGAACGGGTCGGCAACGCCCGCGGCATCGTCGTCTCCGAGCTCTCCGGTCGCCACACGATCATCGACAAGGCCGCCGCGCTCGGCCTCGAGCTCGACGCGGCGGCGACGGGCCGGGCGCTCGACCGGCTGAAGGAGCTCGAGCACCGGGGCTACGCCTACGAGGCCGCCGACGCGAGCTTCGAGCTCCTCCTGCGCCAGGAGGCGGGCGAGCTCGAGCCCCTCTTCGTCCTCGAGTCGCTGCGGGTGATCGTCGAGAAGCGGGCCGATGGCGAGACGGCGACGGAGGCGGTCCTCAAGCTCTGGATCGGGACGGACCGTCACGTCGCCACCGGCGAAGGCAACGGGCCCGTCCACGCCCTCGACGCCGCCCTCCGATCGGCCCTCGGCGAGCACTATCCCGAGATCCGACCGCTCGAGCTCTCGAACTACAAGGTCCGGATCCTCGACTCGCACGCCGGCACGGGCGCGGTCACCCGCGTGATCCTCGACATGCAGGACGGCCACGAGGAGTGGAGCACCGTCGGCGTGTCGCCGAACATCATCGAGGCGTCGTGGGAGGCGCTCGTCGAGAGCCTGCTCTACGGCCTCCGCGTCCGCAGCGCCTCCCTCGCCACCTAGATGACCGGCGCCACGGGCGCCGTCGCCCGCTCCTTCCGCTCCCGCATCGACGCCCTCGAGGCGGCGACGCTCTCGCCGCTCGCGGCCCGCGCCGCCGACGCGACGCGCCTGCGGGCCGACGCCGACGCCGACTGCGCCCTCCGCACGCCGTTCCAGCGCGATCGGGACCGGATCGTCCATTCCAAGGCGTTCCGGCGGCTCAAGTCGAAGACGCAGGTCTTCATCGCGCCCGAGGGGGACCACTACCGGACACGGCTCTCCCACACCCTCGAGGTCAGCGGCATCTCGCGGACCGTCGCCCGCGCGCTGCGCCTGAACGAGGACCTGACCGAGGTGATCGCCCTCGGCCACGACCTCGGCCACCCCCCGTTCGGGCACACGGGGGAGACGGCGCTCTCCGAGGCGCTCCTCCGCCACGGCGGCGACGCCTTCCGCCACAACGAGCACTCCCTCCACGTCGTCGACGCGCTCGAGCGGGACGGCCGCGGCCTCAACCTGACGACCGCCGCGCGGGACGGGATCCTCCACCACACGGGACCCGGCGCGCCGCGGACGCTCGAGGGACGGATCGTCCGGCTCGTCGACCGCGTGGCCTACATCAACCACGACATCGACGACGCGATCCGCGCCGGCGTGCTCGTCGCGCAGGCGCTTCCCGCAGAGCCGATCCGCCTGCTCGGCTCGACGGCGGCGCGCCGGATCGACACCCTCGTCCACGATCTCGTCGAGACCTCCGAGGCGGCCGGCGACATCGTCCAGACCGCCGAGCTCTCGAGCGCCATGCTCGACCTCCGGTCCTTCCTCTTCGAGCACGTCTACCTCCGGCCGGAGACGGCGTCCGAGCGCCGCCGGGTGGCGCACGTCGTCACGTCGCTCGTGGACTGGTTCGCCGGCCACCCCGACGAGCTTCCCGGCTCCGCCGAGCCGCTGCTGCGCCGTCTCACCGATCACGTCGCCGGGATGACCGATCTCTACGCGCTCCGGATCTACCGGCAGACGTTCGAGCCCGACGGCTGGCGGTACTGAGGTGGCGGGTCGGCTGACGGCGGAGACGGTCGAGCGCGTCAAGGAGCGGGCCGACATCGTGGAGCTGGTCGAGGCGCGGACGGGTCCGGTACGGAGGACGGGCTCGGGGGTGATGGCGCGTTGCCCGTTCCACGAGGAGCGCTCGGCGAGCCTCTCGATCGACCCGGTCAAGAAGCTCTACCACTGCTTCGGCTGCGGCGAGGGCGGGGACGTCCTCTCGCTCGTGATCAAGCTCGACGGCCTCGGCTTCGAGGACGCCGTCGAGATGCTCGCCGACCGCTACGGGATCGAGGTCGAGCGCGAGGAGCTCACGGGCGAGGAGGCGCGCCGCCGCGCCGCCGCGAAGCGCCTCGACGCGCTGCTCGCCGAGGTCGCCCTGTTCTACCGGCGCTACCTGGAGACGGCGCAGGAGGCGGAGGCGGCGCGGGCCTACCTCGAGGGGCGCTCGATCGCCCCGGAGCAGGCCGAGCGCTTCGGGCTCGGGTTCGCGCCGGAGTCCGGCCGGCGGGTCGTCCAGGCCGCGAAGGCCAAGGGGTACACGGACACCGAGCTCGAGGCGGCCGGGGTGGCGCGGCGAGGACCAGGGGGGCTCGTCGACCGCTTCCACGGCCGGGTGATCTTCCCGCTCCGCGACGCCCGTGGCCGCGTGCGCGGCTTCGGCGCCCGCGTGATGGAGGGCGGGGAGGGGCCGAAGTACCTGAATTCGCCGCAGTCGGCGAGCTTCGACAAGTCCCGGCTCCTCTACGGCCTCGACCTCGCTCGCGCGAGCATCGCTCGCCGGGGACGCGCCATCGTCGCCGAGGGGTACACCGATGTGATCGCGCTCCACGCCGCGGGCTTCGAGGAGGCGGTCGGCGCGATGGGCACGGCCCTGACCGCCGATCAGCTGCGCGAGTTGCGCCGGCTGGCGCCGCGGCTGATCCTCTGCTTCGACTCCGACGCGGCGGGGCAGGAGGCGACCGTGCGCGGCCTCCGGCTCGCCGAGGACCAGGGCTTCGACGTGCGCGTGCTCGTCCTCCCCTCGGGCAAGGACCCCGCCGAGCTCCTGGCGGCCGGCTCGGAGGCGTTCGAGTCCGCCCTCGGCGAGGCGCGCTCGGTCGTCGGCTTCCTCGTCGACCGGGCCCTCGGACGGGCGGCCGAGGAGGGCACGAACGCGGCCTACAACGCCGTCCGCGAGGCGCTCGCGGGGTCGCCCGACACGCCCGAGCGGACGGAGGAGGCCCGCCGAGCCGCCGACCGGCTCGGGCTCGACCGGAGCCTGGCCGAGGCCCTCGTCCGGCCACCGGGCGATCGCGGCGTCCGCCGCCCGGCCGAGGAGATCGTCGCGCAGTCCCTGTCGCGGGGCGAGGAGGCCGAGCGGGCGCTCCTGGCGGGGATCCTGGCCGCCCCGGCCGAGGCGCGGCGGGCCCTCGAACGCGGCGAGCTGAGCGCGGACCTGCTCTCCTCCCCGGCCGCCCGCGTCCTCTTCGACTGGGCCCTGGCGCCACAAGAGCCGCCGCCGCCGGGACTGGAGTCCGACGCCGCGGCGATCAACGCCGTTGCCGCACGGACCGAGGCGGCGATGTTCGATCGCCTCCTGGCCGACGCGCGCTTCGAGCGGCTCGAGGCTCGGAAGCGCGTGCTCGAGCCGGCGATGCGCCTCGGCGACCGGGAGGCGGCTCGCGAGCTCGCGCGCCTCCAGCGGGACCAGCGCGCGCTGCGGCAGCTCCTGCGGACCATCGACTGAGTGGCAAAGGGGCTATTGCCCCGGCAATTCGCCCGCTCTACACTTCGACCCGGTCTCGCGACGTATCTTGTCCCTCGATTGCGGATCTCAACGCGTAAGGAAACGAACGGTCGGGGGTTCTGTCAGGGCGAACCCGATCGAGATCCCAACCGAAGGTCTCCAGATGCCTGCCTCCATCACAACATTCACGACAGGATCGGATGATCTCTCGGTCGACGACGCCGACCTGCTCGGCGCCGAGGAGCTGGAGGCCGAGGTCGCCGACGGGGACGCGCAGGCCTCCGTCGCGGCGGAGGACAGCTACGGCGACGACGATCCCGTCGGCTCGTACCTTCGCGAGATCGGCCGCGTCCCCCTCCTCACCCAGGCCCAGGAGATCTCCCTCGCCCGCCGCGTCGAGCGCGGAGACGGTCCCGCCCGGGAGCAGCTGATCGGGGCCAACCTCCGCCTCGTCGTCTCGGTCGCCAAGCGCTACACCGGGCGTGGGGTCCTCTTCCTGGACCTGATCCAGGAGGGCAACATCGGGTTGATGAAGGCCGTCGAGAAGTACGACTGGCGCCGGGGGTACCGGTTCTCCACGTACGCCACGTGGTGGATCCGCCAGTCGATCAGCCGCAGCCTCGCCGACCAGGGACGGACCATCCGCGTGCCCGTCCACATGGTCGAGACGATCAACCGCCTCTCCCGGGTCCGCCGGAACCTGCTCCAGGAGCTCGAGCGCGAGCCCACCGTCGAGGAGCTCGCCGAGGCGGTCGGCGTCACCCCCGCCGGATCGAGCAGATCAACCGCTTCGCGATGGAGCCCGTCTCCCTCGACGCGCCGGTCGGCGGCGAGGACGATGCCTTCCTCGGCGACTTCGTCGAGGACGACGAGACGAGCCGCCCCCACGTCGCGGTCTACGAGCAGATCGGGCGCGAGGAGATGCGCGCGGCCCTCGAGAAGCTCCCGTACCGCGAGCGGCGCGTGCTCGAGCTCCGCTACGGCCTCGATGGCGAGGAGCCGAAGACGCTCGAGGAGACGGGACGCCACTTCGGGGTCACGCGGGAACGCGTCCGCCAGATCGAGATCCGCACGCTCTTCAAGCTGCGCGCCCTGCGCGAGTCGCCGCCGGCCGGCGGCCCTCGCCGCACCCGTGTCGTGTAGGCTCCGCCTGCGCGATCCGCGGTAGCTCAATGGTAGAGCATCCGGCTGTTAACCGGAGGGTTGATGGTTCGAGTCCATCCCGCGGAGCCTCCGCCCGCTAGGGATCCGAGCGAACCGACGCCGCGGCGCGTCCTCCCCCTCGTCCCGCCCAGCCGCCGAGCCCCCGATGACCGAGACCCCCGTGCTGACCCGACGCCCCGACCTCCGCAACGTGGCGATCGTCGCCCACGTCGACCACGGCAAGACGACGCTCGTGGACGGCATGCTCTGGCAGTCCGGCGCGTTCCGCGTCAATCAGGACGTCAACGAGCGGGTCATGGATTCGATGGACCTCGAGCGCGAGCGGGGCATCACGATCCTCGCCAAGAACACCGCGGTCCAGTACGGCGACTCAAGATCAACATCGTCGACACGCCGGGCCACGCGGACTTCGGCGGTGAGGTCGAGCGCGGCCTGACATGGTCGACGGCATGGTCCTCCTCGTGGACGCCGCGAGGGCCCCCTGCCGCAGACCCGGTTCGTCCTCCGCAAGGCGCTCGAGTCGCAGCTGCCGGTCGTCCTCGTGATCAACAAGATCGACCGGCCCGACGCCCGCATCCCGAGGTCATCGACGAGGTCTACGACCTGTTCCTCGACCTCGACGCCGACGAGGACCAGATCGACTTCCCGATCGTCTACACGAACGCCCGCGCCGCGACCGCGCGATGCTCGACCGTCGAGCCCCGGACGGATCTCCAGCCGCTCTTCGAGACGCATCCTCGGGAGCATCCCGGCGCCGCGTCTCCGAGGAGGGCCACCCGCTGCAGGCGCTCGTGACGAACCTCGACGCGTCCCCCTACGTCGGCCGGTTGGCGATCGCGCGGGTCCGCACGGCACGATCCGCGAAGGGCCAGGCGGTCGCGGTGGATCGCCGCGACGGCTCGGTCCACCTCGTACGCGTGTCGAACGAGCTCTTCGTGACCTCGAGGACTCGACCCGTCGAGACCGCCGAGGCCGGGACCGGGCGAGATCGTCGCCCTCGCGGGCTTCCACGATGTATCGACGATCGGCGAAACGATCACCGGCCATCGAGCACCCGATCGCGTTGCCGATCCCCTCTCCGTCGACGAGCCGACACTCGGGATGACGTTCGGCATCAACACTTCGCCGCTCTCCGGCCTCGACGGCTCTTTGCTGACCTCCCGCCAGATCCAGGACCGCCTCCACCGGAACTCGCTCGGTAACGTCTCCCTCCGGGTCCTCGAGACGGACCGCGCCCCCGAACAATTCAAGGTCCGGGGCGCGGCGAACTGCACCTGGCGATCCTGATCGAGACGATGCGCCGCGAGGGCTATGAGTTCCAGGTCGCCCGCCCCGAAGTGATCACCCGATGGATCGACGGCAAGGCCCACGAGCCGGTGGAGCGCGCCGGGATCGACGCGCCCCGAGGAATACATCGGCTACTGCACGAGTGGCTCCGGCGCTGCGCCTCGGCCAGATGGTGAACATGCACAACGACGGCTCGGCAACGTCCGCGTCGAGTTCCTCTCCCCACCCGCGGCCTGATCGGCTTCCGCACCGCGTTCCTCACCGCCACGCGCGGCAACGGCATCCTCCACCACGTCTTCGAGGGCTACGAGCCCTGGCAGGGCGAGATCCGGGACGCGGAAGAACGGCAGCCTGGTGGCCGACCGCCTCGGCCAGACGACCGGCTTCGCGATCGTCAACCTGCAGGAGCGCCTTCTTCGTCGGCCCCGGGCTCCGGTACGTCTACGAGGGGATGATCGTCGGCGTCAACAGCCGGATCGACGACATCTACGTGAACATCTGCAAGGAGAAGAAGCTCACGAACATGCGCGCGTCCTCCTCCGACGACACCGTCCGGCTGACCCCGCCGCGGATCATGTCACTCGAGCAGGCACTCGAGTTCATCCGCCAAGGACGAGTGCGTGGAGATCACGCCGGGCGCCGTGCGCGTCCGCAAGGTCGAGCTCTCGCAGCACCGGCGCCCGAAGAGCGCGCGGGCCCGCACGGCGGCCGAGAGCGTGGTTCCGGCCTAGGGAGACGCCTCTACGATGCCGCCGGGCCCATAGCTCAGCGGTAGAGCAGCAGACTCAGAATCTGCCGTACCCTGGTTCGAATCCAGGTGGGCCCATCGCGCTGCCGGACCGACGAGTGGGCTGGCCGGCGGGGCGCACGCCGGCCGCGAGTCGCGTCTCGGGCACGATCCACGAGGCGACGTCGTCCGCGCCCTGGCGGTCGGACGCCGGGACCGACGACCGCCGCCGACGCGGGCGGATCTCCGAGCCCCGCGGCGGAAGAGCCGCCACACCGACCGGGGAGCCGGAGACGACGGCCTGGTCTCCCCCGGACGGGAAGGCCTCCGCACTGGCGAATCCGGCGGGGCGGAGTGGGCCCGACCTCGAGGACGCGAACAGGGCGCCGCCGGCGGCGGGGGAGAGTCGCGCCCGCCCTCCAGGACGGGAAGAGGACGCCGCCGGGGGGCCCGGGCCCCGGCGGAGAGGCAGAGGGCGGCCGCGACCGGTCGGAGGCGATCAGCAAGGGCGCGTCCGAGGCGCGTATGGTCAGAGGATCCAACGTCCCCCACGGCTTCCGCGGCGTTCCGGGAGCGGAGGTCCTGCAGTGTCGAGTCTCCCGCGCGCACCTGCGGTCTCCGCCGCAGTCGTCTGCCTGCTCGCGGCCGCATGCCCGGCATGGGCGGGCACGACCACGCGCTGGGACGCGGTCAGCGGAGCCGTGGACATCGTCGACGAGCCCGGGCTGGCACGGACGAGCGACGGAGCGCTGCACCTCGCCTGGGCGCAAGGGGCTCCGGGCGGCCGGGTCGAGCTCC
>CAWDBC010000008.1:0-192234 GCA_963800515.1 uncultured Thermoleophilia bacterium | reverse complement strand
GACGAGGCGCGGCGGGTGGCCCGGGCGATCGCCGAGGATCAGCTGGTCCGGTGCGCGCTCCACGGCGCGGACCCGAACTGGGGGCGGATCCTGTCCGCCGCCGGCACGGCCGGCGTCGAGCTGGCCGCCGAGGACCTGTCGATCGCGATCGGCGGCGTCGCCGTCTTCGAGCGGGGCGTCGCGGTGGAGGACCCGCCCGCCGAGGAGCTCCGCCTGGCCTGCGAGGCCGATGCCGTCTCGATGCACGTCGACCTCGGCCGGGGCGAGGCCTCGACGACGTTCTGGGGCTCCGACCTCTCCGGCGACTACGTCGCCTTCAACTCGATGTACACGACGTGACCGACCGGGCGCCGATCATCGCCAAGCTCGGCGGCAACGCGCTCGAGGCGCTCGACCAGGCCCTCGCCCTGGCCGCCGACCACGCCTCCCTCGTGATCGTCCACGGCGGCGGGCGCCAGATCACCGAGCTCATGGAGCGGCGCGGGATCCCCTCCCGCTTCCTCGGCGGGCGGCGGTACACCGACCTGCCGACCCTCGCGTGCGTCCGGATGGCGCTCGCGAACGTCTCCGACGCCCTGGTCGAGGCCGCCCGGCCGACCGGCCGCGCGCTCCATCCGCTCCGCTCGGGGGAGGCGCTCCGCGCCGACCCGGTGCCGGGCCTCGGACTCGTGGGGCGGGTCCGGGGAGGTCGAGCGGGTGCCGATCGAGCGCGCCTGGGCGAGGGGGGCCGTGCCGCTCGTCGCTCCGCTGGCGCTCGACGCGGGCGGGCGCTTCCTCAACGTCAACGCCGACGACGTCGCCTCCGCGCTCGCGATCGCGCTCGGCGCGGCCGAGCTCGTCTTCCTCTCCGACGTGCCCGGCGTGCTCGACGCCGGAGGCGACGTGCTGCCGCTCGTCGCCGCGTCGGCGCCTCCCGACGTCGCCGGCGGGATGCGGCCGAAGCTCGAGAACGGGTTCGCCGCCGCTGGCGGCGGGCGTCCCTCGCGTGCGCATCGGGTTCGGCACGGAGGTCGTCCGGTGAGCTCGATCCTGCCGACGTACGGCCCGCGGCCGCTGACCTTCGTCTCGGGCCGCGGGGCCCGGCTCGTCGCCGACGACGGGGCCGAGTACCTCGACTGCGTGGGCGGGATCGCGACCGTCGCCCTGGGGCACTGCCACCCGGCGCCGATCGCGGCCTTCGCGCGGCAGGCGGCCCTGCTCGGCCACGTCTCGAACCTCTACGGGTCGGGCCCGCCGGTCGCGCTCGCCGACCGGCTCCTGCGCGCTGGCGGGATTCCCCGGAGGCGGCGTCTTCTTCTGCAACTCGGGCGCGGAGGCGAACGAGGCGGCGATCAAGCTCGCGCGCCGGCACGGGCGCGCGGACGGCCGCCGACAAGACGGAGATCGTGGCGCTCGAGCGGGCCTTCCACGGACGGACGCTCGGCGCGCTCGCGGCCGACCTGGGCGCGGGCGAAGAAGGATCCCTTCGAGCCGCTGCCGGCCGGCTTCCGCCACGTCCCGCCGCGACGACGCCGCGGCGCTCGAGGCGGCGGTGTCGCCGGCGACCGCGGCGATCCTGGTCGAGCCGATCCAGGGCGAAGGCGGCGTCTGGCCGCTCGACGCCGGGCTACCTGGCGCTCGCCCGGGAGCTGGCGGATCGCCACGGCGCGCTGCTCCTCTTCGACGAGGTGCAGACGGGCATCGGTCGCACGCGGCGCCTGGTTCCGCGTTCCAGGACCTCGGCGTCACGCCCCGACGCGCTCTGCCTCGCCAAGGGCCTCGGCTCGCGGGCTGCCGATCGGGCGCGCTCGTCACCCGCCGCCGGTCGGACGGCTTCGTGCCGGGCGACCACGGCACGACGTTCGGCGGCTCGCCACCGATCGCGGCGGGCGCCCTCGCCGTCCTCGACGACGATCGAGCGCGAGGGCCTCGTCGAGATCCGTCGCGCGCCGTCGGCTCGTGGCTCGCCGAGCGCCTCGCCGAAGTGCCGGGCGTCGCCGACGTCCGCGGGGCCGGGCTGCTCCTCGGAGTCGAGCTCCGGGACGGGGACGCGGCCGGCGTGGCCGCGGAGCTCCTGACCGCCACCGCGTGCTCGTCAACGCCGTCACGCCGACGGCGCTCCGTCTCTGCCCGCCGCTCGTCTTCTCGCGGGCGGACGCCGGGGAGCTCGTCGAGGCCCTGGCCGCCGTCCTGCCGGTCGCTACGCCCTCCACTTGATCGTGCACCCGGGGGCCAGCGTGCTCGTCGTCGCGGGCGCCTCGCCGGCGAGGATCGCCGCCAGCGCGTCGCGCAGGTAGGTCGAGCCCGGATCGCCGTCCCGGGAGTCGTCGATCGCGCCGTGGTAGCGGAGGGCGCCCTCGGCGTCGAAGGCGAAGATCTCCGGCGTCCGGGCGGCACCGAACGCCCGGGCGACCGCCTGGCTCGCGTCGTGCAGGTAGGGGAACGGATAGCCCTGGTCGCGGGCGCGCTCGACCATCGCCTCGAAGGAGTCGCCCGGCACGATCCGGGCGTCGTTGGCGTTGATCGCGAGGACGTCGACCTCTCCGGCCGCCTCCCGGGCGAGGTCGACGAAGCGAGCCTCCCAGGCGCGGACGTAGGGGCAGTGGTTGCACCAGAAGGCGACGACGAGAGGGCGGCCCGGCGTCGGCGAGTGGTCGGCGCCGTCCGTGCCGGGGAGGGTGAACGGGGGGAGGGGAGAGCCGATGGGGAGGGCCATGCCGGCACTATCCCGCGTCCACTCCTCCGGGCCGACCGACCCCCCCCGGAGCGGGGCGCTGGCCCCCCGACGGGTGCAGCCACGCCGCCGGTCCGGCGTCTCGGCTCCGGCGGGAGCGTCGTCTCCAACCTCGACCGCCAGCCGTTGGCAGGCTGCGCTCAGATCGGCTCGGCCGCCGCCACCGGAGCGGCCCTGGAGGTCCGCACGGCGCCGGCGCTCGCGACGACGACGAGGGCGATCGCCAGGGCCTCGGCGACGCCGATCGCCTGCCCGAGGACCAGGTAGCCGACGAGAGCGGCGATCGCGGGGGCCAGGCTCATGAGCAGGCCGAACGTCGAGGCGGGGAGCCGGCGCAGGGAGAGGAGCTCGAACGAGTAGGGCAGGGCGGAGGACAGCACGGCGATCGCCGCCCCGACTGCCAGCGCATACGGGGCGACGAGCCGGGTCCCCGCGTCGGCGATCCCGAGCGGGAGGATCAGCACGGCGCCGACCGACATGGCGAGCGCGAGGCCGTCGAGGCGGGGGAACCGGCCCCCGGCGCGGGCCGAGAGGAGGATGTAGGCGGCCCACATCACCCCGGCGCCGAGCGCGAAGGCGGCGCCGGCGGCGGTGACCCCGCCGAGGCCGCTCGAGCCGAGGACGCCCACCCCGGCGAGGGCGGACGCCGCCCAGAGGAGGTCGATCAGCCGGCGGCCCGCGGCCACGGAGAGAGCCAACGGCCCGAGCACCTCGAGCGTGACGGCGGCCCCGAGCGGCATCCGGTCGATGGCCTGGTAGAAGAGGCCGTTCATGCCGGCGAGCGCGACGCCGAAGGCGGCGACGACGAGCCAGTCCGAGCGCCGGTGGCCACGGACGGACGGCCGGCAGACCGTCGCCAGGAGGAGGGCGGAGATCGCGAGCCGGAGGGTGACGACCCCCAGCGCGCCGATCCGGTCGAAGAGGAGCGACGCCACCGCGGCGCCGAGCTGGCCGGAGAAGACGCCGCCGACCACGAGCGACGCGCCGCCGATCCAGGCCGGCCGGGCGGCCGTCCGAGCCGTGTGCGGGGCGGCCTGGGGTGGCTGGCTCGGAGCGGACACGGGACGGGTCGGACGGTCGGACGGGCCGGCGGTCAGGACCGGGCGCCCAGCTCGGCGATCAGCGCCGCCGCCCGCCGGACCCCGTCGTCGGGGCGGATCTCGCGCCCCGCAGCGGCGGCCCGCGCGCGGAGGGCACCGTCGCCGAGCAGGTCGTCGACCGCCTGGCGGAGCTCCGCGGCCTCGACCCGGTAGGTGTCGAGCCGCCGCCCGTACCCGGTCTCGGCGAGCCGCTGCGCGTTGTCGTACTGGTCCCAGAAGAGCGGCAGCACGAGAGCGGGCTTACCGAAGTGCAGCGCCTCGCAGACCGTGTTGTTGCCCCCGTGGGTGATCACGAGGTCCGCGAGCGGGATCAGCCGGGTCTGCGGCAGCATCCCGAGGCCCCACATGTTGTCGGGCAGCTCGTACTCGTCGGCCCGAGGGCCCTTGCTGACGACGAACCGGTGCGGGCTCGTGGCGAGGAACCCGGTCAGCCGCCGCATCAGGTCGACGTCGGCGCCGCCGAGGGAGCCGAGCGAGAGGTAGATGAGGCTGCCGTCGCCCTGCCGGATCCGCTCGGGCACCGCGACCTCGGCGTCCGTCGTCCGGACCGAGGACTGCACGCGGTGCCAGGCGGGCGGGAGCGGCCGCGCGTCGGTGTAGTCGATCGCCCGCGGATAGACGTAGATGCCGAGGTCCCCGGCGTGGACGAACTCCCCGGCGGGCAGGCCGGGCGCGCGCAGCTCTCGGCAGAAGGCGTCGTACTCCCGCCAGACCGGCGTGCACACGCGCTCGTACTCGGTGCGCCAGGAGGCCCAGCCGGACGGGTCGCCGGCGGGGAGGCCCGAGAACGCCGGCGGGATGCCGGGTCCCGGAAGCTCCAGCGGCTGGGCCGAGACCAGCCGGACGAACGGGACGCCGGCAGCCGCGAGCGCCGGCAGGGCGGACACGTTGTCCTGCACGATCACGTCGGGGCGGCTCTCGGCGACCGCCGCCGCGTACTGCGGATCCGCGTAGCGCGCCGCCTCGAGGAGCTGTCGCCAGATCGGCTCGATCACCGTGGTGATCTGCTCGAAGGTGCTCGTGCGGAAGTGCGGTGCCGTGTCGCGCACGAAGTCGATCCAGACCTGGCCGGCGGCGACCGCCTCCTCGGGCGGCGGCGCCATGGCGACGAGCGCCTCCTCGAACCCCAGCGGCTCGAGCACGCCGCGCCAGGATTCCTCGGCGGCGAAGACGACGCGGTGGCCGAGCCGCATCAACTCCGTGCCGATCCCGATGCAGTTGTTCGTCGGGCCGTAGGCGCTCTCGGCGGCCATCAGGACGGTCAGGCGGCGGGTGGTCACGATACGGGGATCCTCACGGGCGGTACTCGCGACCGCGCCATGGCCGGGGACTCTAGTGGCCCTCGGGAGCCGGCGGGAAGCCGGCGGCGAGCGCCGCGAGCGGCGCCGGATCGCACTCGGCCCAGATCCCTCCGGCCTCGCCCATCGCCGTGCGGTCGCCGGAGCCCATCCGCGTCACCAGCGAGCGGATGGCCTGCCGATCCGGGAGGAGGGCGACGAACAGGGAGATCCCGTCCCGCGGCAGGAGCCCGAGCCCGCGGAGGACGGCGAGATGGGCCTCGAGGTCCCAGCCCAGCCGGACGTCGAGCGGCGGCGAGGTCGCCGCCCGGACGCGCAGCACCACCGTCCGGTCTCCGTCGACCGAGAACGATGCCACCGGGTCGGCGAGCTCGAGCGGCGAGGTGCGCGCGAGCGCATAGGCCTCCTCCAGCCCGTCCCCGGTCGACGGCGCCACCGGCAGGTAGAGCACCCCGATCTGCGGGGCGGGGAAGAGGACGAGCGGCGCCTCGACGAGGGCGTGGGGTGTGGCGGCCACGCCCGGCATCGTGGCGCAGGGCGGCCGGTTCCGTCCCGCGCGCCGGCAGGGGCAGCGGACGGGCGGCGGCTAGAATCGTCCCGGATGCTCGTCGCCTACCGGTACGTGCTCTGGTTCGCCTGGGGCTACTTCTTCGTCCTCGGCGTGATGGCGATGCTCCACGCGGCGGCCCAGCCGCCGCACACGATCGACCAGGCGCTCACCGTCTCCCTCCTCGGCGGGTTCGCCGGGCTCGTCATCCGCCGGCGGCTCGACCAGCAGGACGCCGAGGACCGCCGGTAGCCGCGATCGATGGCGCGGCCCGACCTTGGCCTCGCCCGCGTCCGGCTCAGAACCCCAGGCGGTAGAGGACGAAGTAGCTCGCGTTCCGGTCGGGCGGCTGGAGCTCGCGATAGACCGCCCGGTAGCCCGGCGTCCGGCGCAGGACCTGATCCACCGGCCGCTCGTGGCGCCGGTCGAGCAGCAGGTACTGGGCGTGGTAGCGCCGGAGGATCGCCCGCCGCGTGGCGTCCGGGGTCAGCGCGCGAAGGACGGTCAGCATGTCGGCCGCCCTCCGGTAGGGGTCGTTCCCCGACGTGTCGGCCACGTTCTTCGGCGGAGCGGCGACGATGGCGTCGAGGGTGTAGGCCGGGACGAGGTAGGAGGCCGGCAGGTCGCCGGCGACGACCGTGCCGCGGGGCAGCGCGCGCAGCCGCCGGAGGAGCTCGGGGGAGAGCGTGAGCGCGGGAGCGCCGGGGTGGCGCACGTGGTCGACGAAGGCGGGCCCGCCCGCGACGATCGCCGGCCCCGCGAGGCAGAGCGCGACGACGGCCGCCGGGGCGCGCCCCGATCCGTCGGAGGCGCCCGCTCGACGGAGGGGCTGGCGCAGCGCGATCAGGGCCACGGCCGCGACGAGGAGGAGGGTCGCCGCGACCATCACGGCGACGACGGCGACCGAGTTGCCGGGGATCAGCGCCGCCGCGATCCCCACCGCGAGGGCCGCGGGGAGGAGCAGGAGCGGGCGCCGGAGGCGCTCGGTGAGCGCGAGCGCGGCGATCGCGAGGACCGGCGCGGCCGGCAGGAAGAGCCCGATCCGGCGGGCCTGGGAGATCGTCAGGGCGCGCTGCAGCAGGTCGAAGAGCGGCGGCACGAGCGCGACGACGACGATGGCGGCCACGGCGCCGAGGAGCCACCGCGCCCGGCGCGCGGGCAGAAGCGCGACCGCGACCGCCGCGGCCATCGCGGCGAGCGCCACATGGCTCTTCAGGAGCAGGAAGCGGGGGTCGAGCAGGACGAGCCCGTGCCACTCGTGGACCTGCCCGAGCTGGCCGCTGTACAGCTGCAGGGCGTCGGCCTGCGCCTGCGCGCTCCCCGTCCGACCGGCGGTGTCGCGCGCCAGCGGCAGGACCCAGGCGGTGTAGGCGGCGAACGGCGCCAGGAGCGCGGCGGCACCGAGCGCCAGGCGCCGCCAGGCGATCCGCCGCTCGTGCAGTGCGTCGAGGACGACGGCGCCGGTGATCGGGATCAGGGCGAGCGGGAGGTAGGTCGGATGGACGATGGACACGGCGCCGGAGCCCGCCGCCACGAGCAGGAGCGTGTCGGGTCCCGGCTCCGCGGCGTAGAGGAGGACGGCGACGACGAGCGTCGGCAGGAGGATCTGGGTGACGGCGCTCGGCGGGTCGGAGAGGAGGGACCACGACGCCTTCTGGATCCACGGCGCCTTCTGCCCGAAGTCCGTGGCGACCGCGATCCCGGCGAGGATGGCCGTGGCGGTCAGGGCGACGTCGCGCCGGCGGACGAGCTCGGCGACCAGCGCGTAGGTGGCGATGCCGGCGAGCATCGCGAACGGCGCGCCGACCCGGACGTAGGCGACGGCGGGGTCGATCCTCGCCGCTCGCGCCGTCCCCGCGATCAGCTCGTGCCAGAGGGGGAACGCGTAGCCCGGGTGGTTCGTCCCGTCGACGAGCTCGGTCATCCGGCCCGGCGAGAGGCGCCCCAGGTCGGCGAGCTTGCGGACCCGGCCGAGGTGGAAGGGGGCGTCGACCTCGATCAGCGTCGTGCGCTGGACGGCGAGGCCGACCAGGCCGGAGAGGGCCGCCGCCGCGCCGAAGAACCGCCAGCCCGGCTCCGGTGCGCCCCGATCCGGCGCCGGGGCCGGGCCGGCGCGGGCGGCGACGGCGGCCAGGACGAGCGAGGCGGCGACCTCGAGCCCCAGCGTGAGCACGATCGAGCGGCGGAGGGCGAACGTCGCGGCCAGGGCGCCCGCGTGCACGGCGAGCCCGAGGACGATGCTCGCCACGGCGTCCCGGTGGGGCACGACGGGCCGGCCCGGTGCGATCGCCCGCCAGGCGGCGAACCCGGGCGCGAGGAGGAGGACCGGCGCCACGACGAGCGGCCGGTACGGTCCGGGGAGGACCAGCGCCGCCGCGAGCGCCGCGGCCCAGGCGGCCACGACGAGGGCGAGGACGCCGGCGCGCCCGGGCGGACGGGCGTCCGGCATGGCGGCTGATCGTCCCGGAACCGCGGGGCTCAGCCGCACCACTCGCCCTGCGCCATCACCCGCAGGAGCTGCAGCTCGGGACCGAGGACGACGAGATCGGCGTCGAGCCCGGCGGCCATCGCCCCGCAGCGGTCGGCCATCCCCAGGAGCCTGGCGGGCGTGGTCGCGGCCGCCCGCGCGGCCGCCTCGAGCGGGACGCCGGCGTCCACGAGCACCCGCACGCCGGCGTCCATCGTGAGCGTGCTGCCGGCGAGCGCGCCGTCGGCGAGCCGGGCCACCCCGTCGCGCACCTCGACCCGCTGAGTGCCGAGCCGATGGGCGCCGTCGTCGATGCCGGCCGCCATCATCGCGTCCGTGACGAGCACGAGGCGGTCGCCGACCGCACGGGCGACGAGGCGCAGGAACGCCGGATGGAGGTGGACGCCGTCGGCGATCACCTCGCAGCCCGCTGCCGCCTCGATCGCCGCGAGGGCGGGCCCCGGCGCCCGATGGTGGAGCGGCGGCATGCCGTTGGCGACGTGGGTCGCGACCCGGGGAGCCGCCCGGAAGGCGGCGACCGCCTCCTCGTAGGTGGCGTCGGTGTGGCCGAGGGCCACGAGGACGCCGGCGTCCGCCACGGCGTCGAGGAGCGCCGCGGCGCCCGGGAGCTCCGGCGCCAGGGTCATCATCGCCACGTGCCCGCGGCCGGCGGCGAGGAGGGCGTCGAGGGCCCCTAGGTCGGGCGGCCGCAGATGCTCGAGCGGCTGGGCGCCGCGGCGCGCGGCCGAGAGGAACGGACCCTCCTGGTGGATCCCGACGACGTGGCCCTCCGGCGTCGGCCCGCGCTCCACGAGGTCGGCGACACCCCCGCTCTGCTCGCACATCGCGTCGAGGTCGTCCGTCATCAGCGAGACGAGCGTCCTCGTCGTGCCGTGCCGGCGGTGGAAGGCCACGGCCCCCTCGGCGGCGGCGCGCGAGGAGGCCGAGTCGTGGCCGCCCCCGCCGTGGACGTGGAGGTCGACGAAGCCGGGGAGGACGGCGCTCCCGCCGAGGTCGACCGCCCCGCGGCGCGGGGGGTCGCCGGCGCCGACCGCCGCGATCCGCGGCCCCGCGACGTCGATCCATCCCGGGTCGAGGACGCCCGCCGGCGTGACGACGCGCGCGTTCCCGAGCAGCGTCAACGGACGGCCTCCGGCGCGGGCATCGGGGCGCCAGGCTACACCAGGGCCCGGACCGCGACGCCCCACGCGCGGTCCCCGACGGTCGTGGGAGGCGCCCCGCGGCGCCGGGCCAGTGCGAGAATGCCGCGCCGATGGACGCCCCGGCCCCCGCGGACGACGATCGGCGCCTGCGCGTCCTCTACGTCGCGTTCTACTTCCCGCCGACGGCGGGGGGCGGCGTCGAGCGCACCCTCCAGTTCCTCGGCCACCTGCCCGGGCTCGGGATCGACTGCGAGGTGCTGGCGCCGGACGACGCGAAGTGGCTGGCCACGGACCCGACGAGCGTCGCCCGCGTGCCCGTCGACGTCCGCGTCCACCGCGTCCGCTACCGCGGGCCCGGCAACCGGCGCCTGCCCGCCGACCGCCTGTCCGGCACCAGCGGCCTGCGGCGCCTGGCGCTGCGGGCCCGGCTCGCGCCGCGCCGCCTGCTCGTCCCCGACGTCGACGCGCCGTGGCTCTTCGACGCAGTCCCGGAGGGGCTGCGGCTCCTCCGCGAGGGGCGCTTCGACGCGATCGTGACGACGTCACCTCCGCACTCCGTGGCGCTCGCCGGCGCGATCCTCGCGAGCCGCAGCGGGCTGCCCTGGATCGCGGACTGGCGCGACCCGTGGACGACCCACGCCGACCTCTCGCTGGGCCGCCGCCTGGTCCGGGCCAAGGTCGCCGCCGCCGAGCCCCTCGAGCGGGGCGCGATCGAGCGGATGGCGGCCGCGGCCTGCGTCAACGAGCAGATCGTCGAGGAGATCCACCGGTTCCGACCGGGCCTCCGCACCGCGATCATCCCGAACGGGGCGGACCTGGAGCTCCTGGAGGAGCTCGCGCCCCGCCAGGACCCGGCGCGGCTGACCCTGCTCTTCTCCGGCTACTTCTTCGGCAGCCGCAATCCCCGGGTCTTCCTGCGGGCGCTCCGCCGTCTCGTCGCCGATCGCCCCGAGCTCGCTCCGCGGCTCCGGGTCCGCTTCGTCGGACGGTTCCGGGAGGAGGACCGGGAGCTCCTGACGGGTCCGCTGGCCGGGATCGTCGAGGTCGAGGGGTCGCGCCCGTACCGCGACGTCCTGCAGGCCCAGTTGGACGCGCACGCGCTCGTCCTCTTCATGCAGGCGGCGGAGGGGCGCGGATCCACGTTCGTCCCGGCGAAGACGTGGGAGTACCTGGCGGCCGAGCGTCCGATCCTGGCGCTCGTCCCGTCCGGGGGCGCGGCGGCCCGCATCCTCGGCGAGCTGGGCGACGCGCTCGTCGTCGCCCCGGACGACGAGGACGGCTGCCGCGACGCGCTGGAGCGGCTCGTCGAGCGGTTCGACGCCGGCCGGATCGCGGCGCCGCGCCTCGATCCCGCGACGCGCGCCGGCCTCGGCCGCCGCGGGCGGGCCGAGGCGTTCGCCGCCCTGATCCGGGCGGCGGTCGGGGAGCGCGACCGGGTGGGCTGAGCCCCGGGCCTGGGCGACGTGGTCAGTCCACGCGAAGCTCGGCGAACTCCTCGACCGGCTCGAACCCGAGCCGCCGGTAGATCGCGTTCGACGTCGGGTTCGAGAGGTCCGTGAAGAGCAGGACCTCCGTCGCGCCCTGGCGGCGCGCGGAGCGGACGGCCTCGGCCGTCACGGCCGCCCCGTAGCCGCGCCGGCGCTCCGCCTCCGGGGTGTAGACGGGACCGATGCGGGCGGCGGCGCCGACGACGGCGGAGTGCGACGCGAGCGAGACCGGCCGCCCGTCGCCGTCGCACCAGAGGAGCGTCGTGGCGCCGGCGCGGTGAGCGCGGAGCACGGCGGCCGGATCGGGTCCCTCCGCCTCGGGGCCGTGCAGCGCCTCCAGGGCGAACGCGTGACGCCAGCGGGCGAGGAGCTCGAGGTCGGCGGGCGCCGCCGGATCGGCGACGCGGCCCGAACCGCCGACGGCCGCGGGCGGCGCGAAGGAGCCCAGGCGGTACAGCAGCATCTCGGTGGCGACGGCGACGGCGCGCCCGGTTGCCGCCGCCCAGCCGGCGGCCACGGGCGCGGCGTCGCGCCGCGGGCCGTTGAAGCCGGGGAGGAGCGCCCCGGCGGCGGCGACGGCGCCGCCGAGCTCCGCGGCCGTCGTCGCGGCGTCCGGCGCCGCGAGAGCGAGCAGGCAGCTCACGGGGTAGGGCGGCGTCTGCAGGCACGCCCCGAGGACGGCGTCCCGCTCGCCGGCGAGGAGCAGGAGCGGCCCCGATTCGGACGGGGGAGCGGCGATCAGCCCGTGGAGGACGGTGGTCAGGATCGTCGCCCGTCGCGGCTCCGCGGCGAGCAGCGGCCCGACCGCGGCGCCGTACGCGGTCGGGTCGGCGTAGCGCCGGATCACGGCGCGACGACCGCGATCGCCAGCCACAGCCCCACGTTGAGGGCGCCCGCGAGCCACGGCGCCGCCGGGTGGGCGAGCAGGCCGGGCCGCTCGGCCGCCAGCCAGACGAGCGGGAACGCCGCCAGGCTCTGGCGCCCGATCGACTGGAAGCTCCCGGTGCCGAGGGAGAGGGCGACGACCGCCGTCGCGTAGAGGGGCAGCGCCCAGCCGGAGAAGGACCGCCAGGCGCGAACGCAGAGAGCGGCGACGGCGACGGCGACGGCGACCTCGACGATCGTCTGGACGTGTCCGCGCGTGACCACGTGCACGAGCTCGACGCCCAGGTGCCACGGACCCGTCCGCCCCCACGCCCGCTGGGCCGAGGACGTCGCCGTCAGCGAGCCCGAGCGGGCGGCGAAGGCGATCTCGACCGCGGCCGTCGCCACCACGGGGGCAGCGGCCGCGAGCCAGGCGGAGGCCCGGCGCCGCTCCAGTGCGACGGCGACGAGGGGGATCGCGAGGAGCCAGGCGTTCGGTCGCGTCGCGGTGGCGACGGCGGCCAGCGCTCCCGCCCACAGGTAGCGCGCGCGCCAGGCCGAGGCGAAGGCGGCGACGGAGAGCGCGAGCGCCAGCCCGTCGGGATAGAGCATCGCGAGCGCGAACGACCCCGGCCAGAGCGCCAGCGCGAGCGCGGCCCGCCGGGGAGCGACGGTGGCGAGGTGGCCGACGCCCACGAACGCGGCGAAGCTCGCGGGGATCGCGACCACGGCGCCGATCAGGGTCGCCCGGCCCAGCGAGAGGAGGCCCGGCCAGAGGGGGAAGAAGGCGTACTGCCAGCCGCCGCGGCCGTCGGGATAGCCGTGGCGCGCGATCTCCGCGTAGCGCCCGGCGTCCCACGCATGGAGGGGCCAGAGGAGCCCTTCCCGGACGACGTACGGCTGGCCCGGGTGGCGGCCCTCGCCGGCCAGGCCGGTGAGGACGGCGATCGCCGCGAGCACGCAGACGACCGCCAGCCACGCCGCCCAGACGGGGGCGACCCCGGCGACCGTGGAGGAGAGCGGGCGTCGCCCGGCGGCGTCCCGGCCCCGCCCCGGACTCAGAGGTGGAACGCCGCGACCATCCACGAGCCCGCCTGCATCGTCTGCCGGGCGATCGTCGGCGTGCCGGGGACGGTGTCGATCGCCAGTCGACGCCCACGCCGGAAGGCGAGGGACCGGGCGGCGAGGGCGGCGGGCACGACGAGGACGACCCGGCGGCTCGAGCGGACGCCGGACACGGTTCCGTCCGGCCGGGTCACGAGCGCGGACGTCAGGTCGAGCGCCAGCCGCCCGGTGCCGTCGGGGAAGCGACGCGAGCTCTCGAACGTGCCCCGCAGGTGGAGCGCGAAGGTGGGCGTGCCCCGGCGGGCGGTCTTCTTCGGGCCGACGGGCACGCCGAAGAGCGGAACCGGGAGCCGGCGGACCGTCGCGTACGGATCGGACGGGCGGCCGGCGAGCGTGTGGATCTCGAAGTGGAGGTGCGAGGGTCCACCCTCGGCGTCCCCCGAGTTGCCGACGAAGCCGAGGATCTGGCCGGCCCGGACGCGCACCTCCCGATGGCCCAGCACCCCCGGCGCGTAGGCCTTCGAGCAGCCGACGTTCTGGACCGTCGGCGTGTCGTTGTTCAGGTGCACGTAGAGGTACTCGTGCGTCTTCGACCTGAGGTAGAGCAGGCACCCGGAGCCGCTCGTCGGGTACGGCTCGGCGACCCCGTTCTCGACCGCCACCACGGGCAGGAACTTCGCGGCCATCAGGTCGTTGCCCTCGTGCGTGCCGCCGGGACGGGGCTGGCCGTAGTCGTCGGAGTAGACGGCGCCCCCGACGACCGGGAAGATCACCGGGCCGCTCACCGCAGCCGACGCCCGGCCCGCCGGCAGGAGGGCCGCGGCGAGGACGAGGACGAGGGGAAGTCCTCGGGCCATCGCGTGACGGTACCAGCGGTGCGGGCGCGGCGTGCGGAGTCCCGGCCGTTGCGGGCCCTTCCGCAGGGGCCATCTCGCGCCCCCGCGACGGCGTTCGCTACGGTCGGGCCGTGGGCGGGAGGAGCGAACCGGCGGCAGTCGAGGTTCGCGCGCTCGACCTCGCGGACGAGCTCCTCCTGACCAGGGTCGTCGCCGTCAGCGCCGCCGGCTACCGGATCGAAGCGCACCTCCTGGGCATCGATCCCGAGCGGTTCCCCCCGGCCCGGGACACGGCCGAGGACCTGCGGGCGGCCGACCAGCGCTTCCTCGGGGGCTTCGCCGACGACGCCCTCGCGGGCGTGCTCGCCTACGCGCCAGGGCCGGGCGCCGTCCTCGACGTGGCCCGGCTCGTGGTCGACCCGGCCTTCCACCGCCGCGGCGTCGGGCTCGCGCTGGTCGAGGCGGCGATCGCCGCGGCGCGCCGGCGGCCGGTGACGGTCTCCACCGGTGCGGGCAACGCCCCGGCGCGGGCGCTCTACGAGCGGCTGGGATTCGCGCTCGTCCGGACGTCGGAGATCGAGGGGATCCCGCTCGTGCACTACCGCCGGCCGGGGACGCCCGGCCATCATCGCGCCGACGTCTGACCTCGGCCCGCCGCCGGGAGGCCGTCGCGTCGCGGCGCGGCCACCCGGGCCACGAGCAGGCAGGAAGGGGCGGCGCGCCGGCCGAGCTTCTACGCTCCGGTCGTGCCGACGGGCGAGGAGCGTGATCGCGGGACGGGCGCCGGCGGGAGCGGGCCCTTCGGCCCGCGCGACGAGCTCGCCGAGCTCCACGCCCACCTCGGGGGCAGCGTCCCGCCGAACGTGCTCTGGGAGATCGCCCACGAGCAGGGGATTGCCCTTCCGACCAAGGACTTCTGGGAGTTCGTCGACCTGACCTCGATCGCCGACGCCCGCGGCGTCGAGGGCCTCGAGGGGCTGGACCGGATCTACCACCTGAACGAGCTGATCCAGTCGAGCCCGATCGCCGTCGAGATGAGCGTGCACGGGATGATCGGGGGCGGGTACGTCTCGCAGCGGATCACGACGACGGAGGTCCGCTTCAACCCGCTGAAGCGGAACCGGGGCGGGGAGCGGGACGCCGACCACATCCTGATGGCCGCGGTGCGCGGCCTCGACCGGGCCGGACTCGCCTATCCGCAGGTGCGGGCGGGGCTGATCGTGATGATGGACCGGACGTTTCCGCGGGAGCTGAACGAGGTCATCGTCGGGAAGGCGATCCGCTACGCCGCCCGCGGCGTCGTCGGCGTCGACATCGCCGGCCCGAGGCCCGGCGGCGTCCGCTACCCGTACCGGGACCTCGAGCCGCTCGTCGCCGAGGCGCGTGACGCCGGCCTCGGGATCACGATCCACGTCGGCGAGGAGGGGTTCCCGGAGGAGATCGGCGAGGTGGTCGAGACGCTCCGGCCGGATCGGATCGGCCACGGGATCATGGCCGCCCGGGACCGCGGGCTGACGCGCCTGCTCGCCGAGACGGCGACGGTGCTCGAGATCTGCCCGAC
The DNA here is from genome assembly GCA_963800515.1 of uncultured Thermoleophilia bacterium. Taxonomy (GTDB): domain Bacteria; phylum Actinomycetota; class Thermoleophilia; order Gaiellales; family F1-60-MAGs149; genus CAWDBC01. The sequence goes on along the minus strand of CAWDBC010000008.1, from coordinate 177,133 downwards.
GTCGAACCTCCTGACGAAGGCCCTCGCCGGCGCCGAGGCGGTTCGCGACACGTTCCGGACCTTCCTCGACGCCGGCGTCCCGGTGACGGTCTCGACCGACGGGCCGGAGATGATGCGGACGCACCTGCGGGACGAGTTCGACTTCCTCTGCGCGATCGGCGCCCTCTCGGTCGAGGAGGCCCGGGCGGCGAACGCGCTCGCCCACCGCGCCTCCTTCGTCCACCGCCGCCCGGCGGGTATGCTCCCGGGCCGATGAGGGAGGGATTGAAGCGGACGCCGCTCCACGACCGCCACGTCGGGCTGGGCGCGCGCATGATCGACTTCGGCGGCTGGGACATGCCCGTCTTCTACACGGGGATCGGCGACGAGCACCGGGCGGTCCGCTCGTCGGCCGGGGTCTTCGACGTCTCGCACATGGGCCAGCTCGCCGTCTCCGGGCGCGAGGCCCGCGACGTGCTCCAGCACGCGCTGTCGGCGGACGTGGACCGGCTCGACGTCGGGCAGGGGCAGTACTCGCTGATGACGAACGAGGCGGGTGGGATCGTCGACGACCTGATCGTCTACCGGCGCTCGCCGGACGAGTACCTCGTCGTCGTCAACGCCGGCAACACGGAGGCCGCCTACGACCACCTCCTGATCGACGTCGCGGGTCGTGAGGTCGGCTACGAGGACCGCTCCGGGGCGACGGGGATGCTCGCCCTCCAGGGGCCGGAGGCGATGGCCGTCCTGGCGTCCCTCGGCGGCGAGGACGGGGCGGCGCTCGCCGGCATCCCGAGGTTCGGGATCGTGGAGGCGGAGGTCGCCGGCGTGCCGTGCCTCGTCGCCCGCACCGGCTACACCGGCGAGGACGGCGTCGAGATCCTGGCCCCGGCGGACCGGATCGAGGCCGTCTTCGACGCCGTCGTCGCCGACTCCCGGGTGACGCCGTGCGGCCTCGGCGCGCGGGACACCCTGCGGCTCGAGGTCTGCTACCCGCTGCACGGCAACGACATCTCGGCCGACACGAACGCGATCGAGGCCGGCCTCGGCTGGGCCTGCGCGCTCGACACGGGCTTCCGCGGCTCCGACGTGCTGCGGGCGACCAGGGAGGCCGGGCCGAAGCGGCGGCTCGTCGCCTTCCGCGTCGTCGACCGCGCGGTGCCGCGGCAGGGCTTCGCCCTCTTCGACGGTGACCGCGAGGTCGGCGAGGTCACGAGCGGGACGATGTCGCCGTCGCTCGAGCAGGGCATCGGCATGGCCTACGTGGACACCGACTCGGCGAACGTGGGGACCACCCTCCAGCTGGACGTCCGCGGCCGCCGCCGCGGGGTCGAGATCGCCCGCAAGCCGCTGTACACGCCAGAGAAGAGGACGTGAGCATGGCCGCCGAGAGCTACCCCGACGATCTCCGCTACCACCGCGACCACGACTGGGTGCGCCTGGAGGGCGACGTGGCCACCTTCGGCATCACCTGGTACGCCCAGGATGCGCTCGGGGAGGTCGTGCACGCGGAGCTGCCCGCGTCGGGCGACACGATCGAGGCGGGCGCCTCCTACGGCGAGCTCGAGTCCGTCAAGGCGGTCTCCGACATCATCGCTCCGCTCGGCGGAGAGGTGGTGGAGGTGAACGAGAAGATCGCCGACTCGCCGGAGCTCGTGAACGACGACACCTACGGCGAGGGCTGGCTGATCAAGGTGCGTCTGGGCGACGCCTCGACCGCCGGCGACCTGCTCGACGCCGCCGCCTACCAGGACTACCTGGGGACGCTCTGAGGCGGAGCGGATGATCCAGGTCGCCCAGAACGGCGACCGGCCCCGATCGGCGCACGCGCGCCTGCCGATCACGCTCCCGGAGCTCGTCGCCGACGCGGTCGCCTGCTCGGCGGCGGGCGCCGCCTCCGTGCACCTGCACCCGCGCCGACCAACGGACGGCGGGCAGTCGCTCGCGGCGGCGGTCTGCGATCCGGTCGTCGCGGCGATCCGCTCGGCCGCGCCGGAGCTCGAGATCTCGCTCTCGACCTCGGCGCAGATCGAGCTCGACGGCGCCGGCGACCGGATCGAGGCGATCGGGGCCTGGCGGAGCCCGCCGGACCTCGTCAGCCTCAACCTCGCGGAGGAGGGGTCGATCGCGCTCGGCGCCGCCCTCCTCGACCGTGGGATCGGGATCGAGGCGGGGATCTTCGACCTCGACGACGCGGACGCCCTGCTTGCGGCGCCCTGGGCGACGCGGATTACGCGCGTCCTCGTCGAGACCATCTTCGAGCACGACGACGCCTCCGCCGTGGCCCTCGCGGAGGCGATCGACGAGCGGGCCGCCCCGCTCGGCCGGCCGCGGCTCTGGCACGGAGACGACCGGGCGACCTGGGCGGTGGTCGACGCGGGCCTCGCCGCCGGTCGCTCCGTCCGGGTCGGGCTCGAGGACTCGATCGTCGACGCCGACGGCACGCCCGCGCCGGCGAACCCCGAGCAGGTGCGGCGGATCCTCGGGCGCGCCGGCGGCGGCCGCTGACGGGGCCCGCGGACGCCCGCCGAGGCGGCCGTGCGGCGGCACCCGGCGGGCGGCCCTCGGGTACGTTTCAGCGCGTCACGGCGCGCCTCGCGCCGCCACGCATCCCGCACGCCTACGGGCCCGGCGACGTCGATCGGACCCGCGGTACGAGACCCTCAGGAGGGTACATGGCGTCCCGCCAACCGCTGTCCGAGCTCGAGCTCGCCGTCCCCTTCTCCCGGCGCCACATCGGTCCCTCGCCGGAGGAGCAGGAGTCGATGCTGGCCGAGCTCGGCTACGCGAGCCTCGAGGAGCTGGTCGAGGCGGCGGTCCCCGGCTCGATCGCGCTCGCGGACCGGCTCGATCTGGACGCCGGCCAGTCGGAGATCGACGTGCTGGCGGAGCTCCGCGCGCTCGGCCGGCGCAACCGGGTCATGCACTCGATGATCGGGCTCGGCTACTACGGCACGCACACGCCCCAGGTCGTGCTCCGGAAGGTGCTCGAGAACCCCGCCTGGTACACGGCCTACACGCCGTACCAGCCGGAGATCTCGCAGGGGCGCCTGGAGGCGCTCCTCAACTTCCAGACGATGGTCACGGACCTGACCGGGCTCGACATCGCGAACGCTTCGATGCTCGACGAGGCCACCGCGGCGGCGGAGGCGCTGACGATCGCCCGCCGGGTCTCGAAGGTGAAGGGCGGCGTCTTCGTCGTCGACGCGGACGCCCTGCCGCAGACGATCGCCGTGGTCGAGACCCGCGCGGAGCCGCTCGGCCTCGAGGTCGTCGTCTCGGACATCGAGGCCGGCCTGCCGGACGGGGAGATCTTCGGCGTCCTCCTCCAGTACCCGGGCGCCTCCGGCAAGGTCCGGGACCTCGCCCCGGTGATCGCCTCCGCCAAGGAGCGCGGCGCCACGGTCTGCGTCGCCGCCGACCTGCTCGCGCTCGTGCTCCTGCGCTCGCCCGGCGAGCTCGGGGCGGACGTCGCCGTCGGCACGACGCAGCGCTTCGGCGTCCCCATGGGCTTCGGCGGCCCGCACGCGGGCTACATCGCCGTCCACCGCGGGATCGAGCGGCAGATGCCGGGCCGGCTCGTCGGGATCTCCCGCGACGCCGACGGTGACGCCGCCTACCGGCTGGCCCTGCAGACCCGCGAGCAGCACATCCGGCGCGAGAAGGCCACGTCGAACATCTGCACCGCGCAGGTGCTCCTGGCCGTGATGGCGAGCATGTACGCCGTCTACCACGGCCGGGAGGGCCTCGAGCTGATCGCCCGGCGCGTCCACCGGTACACGGCGATCCTGGCGGCGGGCCTGCGCGCCGCCGGCCTGAAGGTCGTCCACGACGCCTTCTTCGACACGATCCAGGTGCGCGTCAACCATCACGCCGACGCCGTCCTCGCCGCGGCCCGTCAGCACGGCGTCAACCTCCGCCGCGTCTCCTCCGACGTCGTCGGGATCGCGGTCGACGAGGTCACGGAGCGCCCGCAGATCGAGGCCGTCTGGGACGCCTTCCGCGTCGTCGCCTCGATCGAGGAGCTCGACGGAGCGAGCGGGGACGCGATCCCCGGCCCGCTCGTGCGCACCTCCGACTTCCTGACCCATCCGGTCTTCTCCCAGCACCACTCCGAGACCCAGATGCTCAGGTACCTGCGCAAGCTCTCCGGCCGGGACGTGGCGCTCGACCGCTCGATGATCCCGCTCGGCTCGTGCACGATGAAGCTCAACGCGACGACGGAGATGCAGGCCGTCACCTGGCCCGAGTTCGCCTCGATCCACCCGTTCGCGCCGATCGAGCAGGCCGACGGCTACCTGTCGCTGATCAGCGACATGGAGCGGTGGCTCTGCGAGATCACCGGCTACGACGCCGTCTCCCTGCAGCCGAACGCGGGCTCGCAGGGCGAGTTCGCCGGGCTCCTGGCCATCCGCGGCTACCACCAGGCGAACGGCGACTCGGAGCGGGACATCTGCCTGATCCCGAGCTCCGCGCACGGCACGAACGCCGCCAGTGCCGTCATGGCCGGGATGCGCGTCGTCGTCGTCGCGACGGACGATCACGGCAACGTCGACCTGGCCGACCTCAAGGCCAAGGTCGAGGAGTGGTCGGAGCGCGTCGCCGCGCTGATGATCACCTACCCCTCGACCTTCGGCGTCTACGAGGAGCACGTCCGCGAGGTCTGCTCGGTCGTCCACGAGGCCGGGGGGCAGGTCTACATCGACGGGGCGAACATGAACGCGCTCGTCGGCGTCGCCAAGCCGGGCGAGTTCGGCGGCGACGTCTCCCACCTCAACCTCCACAAGACCTTCTGCATCCCGCACGGCGGCGGCGGTCCGGGGGTCGGCCCGATCGGCGTCCGCTCGCACCTGCGGCCGTACCTGCCGAACCACCCCCTGCAGCCGGCTGCCGGCCCGGCCTCGGGACCCGGCCCGATCTCCGCGGCGCCCTGGGGCTCGGCCTCGATCCTGCCGATCTCCTGGGCCTACATCCGGTTGATGGGCGCCGAGGGGCTGAAGCAGGCGACCCAGGTGGCCGTCCTCAACGCGAACTACATCGCGAAGCGCCTGACTCCGCACTATCCGGTGCTGTACACGGGCCGCTCGGACCTCGTCGCCCACGAGTGCATCATCGACCTGCGCGGGATCACGAAGGAGACGGGCGTGACCGTCGACGACGTGGCGAAGCGCCTGATCGACTACGGGTTCCACGCGCCGACGATGAGCTTCCCCGTTCCGGGCACGCTGATGATCGAGCCGACCGAGTCCGAGGACCGCGGCGAGATCGACCGCTTCATCATCGCCCTCGTCGAGATCCGCAAGGAGATCGACCGGGTCGCCTCGGGCGGGTACGACGGCGACGACAACCCGCTGCGCAACGCACCGCACACGGCGCGGATGATCACCGGCGAGTGGACGCACGCGTACACCCGCGAGGAGGCCGCCTACCCGGTCGAGACCCTCCACCAGCAGGGCAAGTACTGGCCGCCGGTGCGCCGGATCGACGGCCCCTACGGCGATCGTCACCTTATCTGCACCTGCCCGCCGATCGAGGCGCTCGAGGAGCTGGTCGAGGCGTAGCGCCCGCCCGCCGGCGCCGATCCGCCGCCGGGGCGAACGCGACATCTGCGACTCTTCCCCGCGTGGCTCCGTTGCCCGACCCGTCGACCGACGAACGCGACCGGCCGCGCCGGGAGATCTCCTGCCGGCGCTGCCGCGCCTACTGCGACTGGGTGGTCGAGCCGACGAGCTGCCGGGCGATGGCGTGCCCGCACCTGTACTCCTCGACCGACCTGCGCGGGGACCGGTACGCGTTCTGCATCCACGGCATCCTGCCGGCCGACGTCGCCGAGGACGCGCTCGACGAGGCGCTCGCCGACGGCAAGCGCCTGGGCGGCCTCCGCGCGCGGCAGCTGCCTCTCGTCCGGTGCGACGCCTGGATCGACACCGCCTACCCGCGCCGCCTCCCCGGCGTCGGCTGCGTGAACCCGGAGTTCTTCGAGCCGCTGGCGGGCGATCCGTTCACCGTCGTCGTCGCCACCGACGGCGGCGACGGCGACGTCCTCTGACGGCGTCCGACCGACGATCCGGAAGCGGCCCCCCAACAAGATCGCCGCGCCCGCAGGTGGGCGCGGATCATGGCCGCCCGGTCAGGCTTCGGTAAGGAAATGTGCGCCGGCTCACCGTGCCGCCAGCCGATCGGTCACGATCCCTGCGCACCGATCGACGAGGAAGGAGATGTGGTGGAACCGATGACATCCGCGCGCGCTCGGCTCGCGGGGTGTGCGACGGGCCTGGCGGCCGTGCTCGTGGGGGCGGGCGCGGCCGGCGCGACGACGGTGCGGGTGGTCGCGCCGACGACGGACGCCTACGTGAGCGCCACCGACCCGGGCTCGGTCTTCCGGGCCCAGCCCTACCTGAAGGTCTCCGGCCGCTCCGGCGCGCGCAGGGTCGCCTACCTGCGCTTCCGGGTCGCCGGCGCCGCCGACGGGTCGGTGGTCAGCGCGAAGCTCGTCCTCTGGCGCCGGCCGGGCACGCACCTGGCGGGGACGATCCAGGCGAGGCTCGTGCCGCTCGGCACGTTCGATGGCCGCCACGCGACCTGGAAGAACCGGCCGACGCTCGGGCCCGTGCTCGCCCAGGCCCACGTCTCCGGATCGACCCGGAGGGTCTCGTTGACCCTGACGACCTCGACGACCGACGCGATCTACGGCTCCGGGTGGGTCACCTTCGCGCTCACGAGCACCGGGCGGAACGCCTCCCAGTTCGCGTCCCAGAACGCGCGGCGCCACCGTCCGACGCTCGTCGTCACGAACGCTCCGACGACGATCGCGCAGCGGCCGATCTGCCCCGTCTCCGACCTCCTCGTCCCGGCGTGCGGGCGCTACTGGGGCGCGGCGCCGGCCGACGCCGACCTGACGACCTGGCAGCGGGTGGCGGCCTTCGAGACGGAGGCGGCGCGGCCGCTCGACATCGTCCACCGGTACGCCACGAACGGGACGCTCTTCCCGACGCCGGACGACATCGGCGTCTCGCGCCAGCCGAACCAGAACCGGATCCTCTTCTACACGTGGCGCCCCGGCACGGACCACACCTGGGCGCAGGTCGCGGCCGGCGCCGTGGACGGACGGATCGACGCCGAGGCGACCTACCTGAAGGCGGTCTACGGCAACCGCTTCTTCCTCGCGATCGCCCCGAAGCCGGAGTCGGCCGTGCGGCAGGTCGCGGGCTCCGGGATGACGGCCGGCAACTACGCGGCCATGTACCGGCACGTCGTCGCGCGCCTTCGCCTCCGCGGGGTCACGAACGCGATCTTCGTGATGGACTACGCCGCCTCGACGGCCTTCGGACCGAAGTCGTGGTTCCCGAAGCTCTGGCCGGGTGACGACGTCGTCGACTGGATCGGGTACAGCCAGTTCGGCGCCGCCGGGACCAGCCTCTCTCGCCTCGTCAACCGGGCGAGCGCGAAGTGGCCGGGGTTCTACACGTGGGCGACGACGGTCCATCCGACGAAGCCCTTCATGCTCGCGGAGTGGGGCATCTACGGGTCGGCGAGCGCGACCGCCAAGGCCGCCTCGTTCACCTCCGTGGCCGCCCAGATCGGCCTCTACCCGGCGATCCGGGCCTTCGTCTACGAGGAGTTCGGCACGAAGGCGACCGGCACCCGGCCGGACACCGACGCCGCGGGGCTCGCCACGTTCGGCGCCCTCGGCAACAACCCCTCGTTCATCTCTCCGGCCGTCGTCCTGCGGTAGGCCCGTCCGCGTGGTGGCCTCCCCCCGCGCCGGGGGCGAGGCCACCACGCCGCGCCGGGGCGCCGGCGGGCAGGGCCGCGGCGAGACGGAGGAGCGCGCGTCGCGTGCCCTCGTCAGGCGCGACGGCGGCCGCCTCCGCGAGGGAGAACCAGCGGAGGTCGAGCGACTCGCCGGGCGTGCGGCGGATCGCCTCGGGCGAGGACGTCGTGCAGGCGAAGCGGACGTCGAAGTGCCGGTGGGCCGGCTCGCCGCGGCCGGCCGGGATCCGGTGCACGTCGACGTCGAGGATCGAGGGGGCGAGGAGGCGGACGTCGGCGAGCCCGGACTCCTCCCTCGCCTCGCGGAGCGCCGTCGCGCGCGCGTCGAGCTCGCCGTCGTCGTGGCCGCCCAGCTGGAGCCACAGGTCGAGGCGCCGGTGGTGGTGGAGGAGGACGCGCGGGCCGTCGGGATGGACGACGAAGGCGCTCCCCGTGATGTGCCCGGGCGCGTAGAAGCCCCGATCGAACGCCCGCTCCTCGGCGAGCAGGGCGAGGATCGAGCGCCGGTCGGCCTCCTCGGCCGGATCGGCGGCGACGTGCCGCGCGAGCTCCCGCGCCAGCGCCGCGCGGGCCGTCGCCGTCCCCTCGGTCATGTTCGGTAGAGCGCCAGCCCGAGCGCGTGCAGGCGGCGGAACTCGGCGATCGACGTCCGGCCTCCCTCCGCCTGCTCCTCCTCGGTCTTGGCCCGATCGCCGACGTACGTCTCGATCGTCGCCGGCAGCCCCTGGACGGCGGGATGGCCGAGGAACGCGGCCATCCGGTCCCCGATCAGCCCCTCGCCGACGACGGCATGGCGATCGCGGTTCGTGCCGAGCCCCATCGCCGAGTCGTTGAGGTGGAGCGCTCGCACCCGATCGAGGCAGCCGTGGGCGGCGAGGTCGCCGAAGAGGCGCGCGACCTCCTCGGGATCGCCGACGTCGTAGCCGGAGACGAAGAGGTGGCAGGTGTCGAGGCAGAGCCCGATCCGCGGATGGCCGACGGCCTCGAGGATCCGACCCAGCTCGAGGGGATCGCGGCCGATCGTGTCCCCCTGCCCCGCCGAGTCCTCGAGCAGGATCCACTGGTCGTCGCCCAGCTCGTCGAGGGCCGGCCGGAACGCCTCGACGATCCGCGGCAGGACGGCGTCGAAGCCCAAGCCGCGGTGGGACCCGACGTGGACGACGACCCCGAGGGCGCCGATGGCCGTCGCGAGCTCGGTCGTCCGGCGGAGCGTCTCGACCGACTTGCCGAGGATCTCGGGGTCCGGGGAGGCGAGGTTGATGAAGTAGAGGGCGTGGCAGAGGACCGGCGTGCCCAGGGCGGTGCGGCGTTCCCGGAAGGCGGCGACGCGGTCCGGATCGTGGTTCGTCGGGCGCCACATGCGGGGGCTCTGGGTGAAGATCTGGAGCGAGGCGGCATCCATCCCGGCCGCGCGCTCGAGGGCGCGGTCGATGCCACCGGAGGTGGAGACGTGCGCGCCGATCAGCATGGGTTCCTACGATAGGCCCCGATGACGGCTCCGAGCGGCGTACGCGTGCGCTTCTGCCCCTCCCCGACGGGCTTCCTCCACGTGGGCGGCGTCCGCACGGCGCTCTACAACTGGCTCTTCGCGCGGTCTCACGGCGGCGTCGCCATCCTGCGGATCGAGGACACCGACCGGACCCGCGAGACGGCGGGTGCGACCGACCAGATCCAGCGGTCGCTCGACTGGCTCGGGCTCGACTGGGACGAGTCGCCCCGCACCGGCGGTCCGCACGCCCCCTACGTCCAGAGCGAGCGCCTCGGGCGCTACCGCGAGGTCGCCGAGCGGCTGCTCGCTGAGGGCCGCGCCTACCACGACTACCGCGCGCCCGAGGAGGTCGAAGCCGCGCGGGCGGTGGCGCGCGAGACCGACGATCCGGCGGCGGCGACGCGCGCGCACCGCGAGCTGACGGCGGCGCAGGTCGCCGACTACGAGGCGTCGGGGCGGCTGCCGAGCCTGCGCCTCCGGGTGCCGGAGGAGGGGGAGACCGCGATCGCCGACCTCGTGCGCGGCGAGGTCCGCTGGCAGAACCGCCTCCTCGGCGACACCGTCCTCGTGCGGCCGGACGGGGCCCCGACCTACCAGCTCGCGAATCCGGTCGACGACCTCGACATGGGCGTCACCCACGTGATCCGCGGGGACGACCTCCTGCCCTCCACGCCCCGTCAGATCGCGCTCTCGTCGGCGCTCGGCGAGCGCTACCCCGTGACGGGCCACCTCTCGATGATCCTGGGTCCGGACCGCAAGCGCCTCTCCAAGCGCCACGGGGCGGCGAGCGTCGAGGAGCTCCGCGCCCAGGGCTACGTCGCCCCGGCCGTCGTCAACTACCTCGCGCTCCTCGGCTGGAGCCTCGACGACCGGACGGAGATCTTCTCGCTCGACGAGCTCGTCGCCGCCTTCACGATCGAGCGGGTCAACCCGGCGCCGGCCATCTTCGACCACACGAAGCTCCTCTGGATGAACGGCGTCCACCTCCGGGCGCTCCCGGACGCGGCGTACGCGGACGCGCTCCGCGGGTTCCTCGAGGAGGCCGGCAGCCCGCTCGCCCACGACGACCGCCTGGCGGAGACCGTGCCCCTCGTCCGGGAGAAGATCGGCTCCCTCGGCGAGTTCCCCGCGTTCGCCGGGTCGCTGCTCGAGCCGCTGATCTACGACGAGCCGTCCTGGCAGAAGCTCGTCGCCACGCCACGGGCGGCCGAGATCCTGGACGCGGCGATCGGCGCGGTGGAGGACCTGCCGGAGCTGACCGCGCCGGCGGTGGACCAGGCGCTCCGCGGAGTCGGCGAGGCGCTCGGGATGAAGCCGAGGCAGGCGTTCCTGCCGATCCGCGTCGCGATCGCCGGCCGGACCGTCAGCCCCGGTCTCTTCGAGTCGATCGCCTTCCTCGGCCGCGAGGAGGCGCTCGGCCGGCTCCGGGCGGCGCGGGCCCGGCTCTGAGGCTCCGCCACCGCGCCCGGGTGCGGAGGCGCCCGCGCCCGCGGGCGCTCGGGCGGCACCGAGGCCCGGCCGCCCCGACGAGGACGACCGGGCCTCGGGGGGCGCTACCGCTTCAGCGAGTGACCGTTGGCGGGGTCGAACAGCTGGAGCTTCCGGCCGTCGATCCAGAGCTCGGACTCCTCGCCGTCCTGGATCTTCGACTCGGCGTTGATGCGGGCGATGGCGAGCACCTCGCCCTTGCTCGCACCGGGGACCTCGTCGAGGCCGGAGTCCTTGCGGAGGTCGGCGATCTCGTCGCCCTGGAGGGCGGAGTCCTGATCGGCGATCCGGAAGTGGGCGTAGAACTCGGAGCCCATCGCCTCCAGGACCTCGATCTTCGTGCGGAAGGTCGTCCCGTGCCCCCGGTCCGTCTCCGGCACGAGCGCCGCGTCCTCGAGGTGCTCCGGCCGGATGCCGGCGATCACCTGCTTGCCGTCGGGGACGTTGCGGAGCGACGGCGGCAGCGGCACCGTCGCCATCGGCAGCTCGACGCCGCCGCCGCTCACCCGGGCCGGCATGAAGTTCATCCCCGGCGAGCCGATGAAGCCGGCGACGAAGATGTTCGCCGGCTCGGCGTACAGGTTCATCGGGGTGTCGACCTGCTGGAGCCGGCCGAGCCGCATCACGGCGACCCGGTCGCCGAGCGTCATCGCCTCGGTCTGGTCGTGGGTGACGTAGACCATCGTCACGCCGAGCTGGCGCTGGATGCGGGCGACCTCGGTCCGCATCTGCACGCGCAGCTTGGCGTCGAGGTTGGACAGGGGCTCGTCCATCAGGAACGCCTTCGGCGAGCGGACGATCGCCCGGCCCATCGCGACCCGCTGGCGCTGGCCGCCGGAGAGCTGCGACGGCTTGCGGTCGAGGTGCTGCTCGAGGTCCAGGATCTTCGCCGCCTCCATCACCTTGCGGTCGATCTCGGCCTTGTCGACCTTCTGCAGCTTCAGCGAGAACGCCATGTTCTGGCGGACGTTCATGTGCGGGTAGAGCGCGTAGCTCTGGAACACCATGGCGATGTCCCGGTCGCGCGGCGAGCGCTGGTTGACGACCTCGCCGTCGATCTTGAGCTGCCCGCCCGTGATGTCCTCGAGGCCGGCGATCATGTTCAGCGCCGTCGACTTGCCGCAGCCCGAGGGGCCGACGAGGATCATCAACTCGCCGTCGCGGATCTCGAGGTCGAGGTCGGCGACGGCCTTGTAGCCGTCGGCGTACTCCTTGGAGATGTTCTCCAGTTGGATCGTGGACACGTTCCCTCCTAGCCCTTCACGGCGCCCGCGGTGAGGCCCGAGACGATGCGGCGCTGGAAGAGCAGCACCAGGATGATGACGGGGATCGTGATGACGACCGCGGCCGCCGCGATCGCCGGTACCGGATCGACGAACTGCGACCCTCCCGTGAAGAAGGCGAGCGCGGCCGGCACGGTGCGGGACTTGTCGGTCGAGGTCAGCACGGTGGCGTAGAGGAAGTCGTTCCAGGCGGTGATGAAGACGATGATCGCGGCCGTGAAGACGCCGGGCGCCGCGAGCGGCACGATCACCTGGCGGAACGCCTGGAACGGCGTCGCGCGGTCCATCTGCGCGGCCTTCTCGAGGTCCCACGGGATCTCGCGGAAGAAGGCCGACAGGGTGTAGATGGCGAGCGGCAGGGAGAACGTCATGTAGGGGATGATCAGGCCCTGCCAGGTGTCGAAGAGGCCGACCCGCCGCCACAGGTTGAACAGCGAGCCGACGATCGAGATCGGCGGGAACATGGCGATCGCCAGCGCGCCGGTGAGGATCACGCTCTTGCCGCGGAACTCGAGCCGGACGAGGGCGTAGGCGCACATCGAGGCGAGCACGATCGCCAGGAACGTGGCGATCAGGCAGATCCCGATCGAGTTGACGAGGGCGCGGTTGAAGGCGCCCGAGGAGAAGATGTTGCGGTAGTTCGAGAAGGTCAGCTCGTTCGATCGCGGGATCAGGTGGCCGCTGGCGACCGCGCTGCCCTTCTTCAGGCTGAGCGAGACCATCCAGAGGACGGGCACGAGCGCGTAGATGATCACGGCGAGGGTCGCCAGGCTCCAGAGCGTCTTCTGGCGCGTGTCCAGGTCGGCCGTGGAGGTCGACGTCGTCGGTCGTGTGGCGGCCGCGGCCGCGGCGGTGGCCGTGCTGCTCATCGTCGGGCGCTCCCGGTCCGTGAGTTGGCGAAGTTCAGCAGGGCGACGAACCCGGCGGCGATCAGGAGGACGCAGAGGAAGATCAGCACGGAGACGGCGGAGCCGAGTCCCAGGTTGAGCCGGTTGATCAGCTGGTTGTAGCCGAGGATCGAGACCGATTCCGTGCCGTTCTGGCCCGACGTCTGGATGAACACCGTGTCGAAGACGCGGAAGGCGTCGAGCGTCCGGAAGAGCGTCGCGACGACGAGCGACGGCAGGATCAGCGGGAAGGTGATCCGCCAGAACCGCTGCCAGGTGGAGGCCCCGTCGATCTTGGCCGCGCGGTAGAGCTCGTCGGGGACGAGCGCCAGGCCGGCGAGGATCAGGAGGGCCATGAACGGCGTGGTCTTCCAGACCTCCGTCAGGATGATGACGACGAACGAGCCGTTCTTCTCGGTCAGGAGCGGGGTGTGGAAGTGGAAGACGTTGTTGACCCAGCCCTGGCCCGGGGTGAACGCGTACTTCCAGGCGAAGGCCGCGACGACGGTGACGATGCCGTAGGGGATCAGGACGGTCGCGCGCACCGGGCCTCGGCCGAACACGGCCCGGTGCATCAGGAGCGCGAGGATGGTGCCGAGGACGAGCTCGATGATCACCGACGCGATCGTGATGATCAGCGACGCCTTGACGTCCTGCCACCAGACGCTCGAGTGGAGCACGTTCGAGTAGTTGTCGAACCAGACGAGACCGTGCTGGTCCGGGAACCGCAGGTCGGTCCGGTGGATCGAGAGCCACGCCGCGTAGGCGATCGGGTAGACGGTGACGGCGAGCATGACGATCACCGCCGGGGCCACCAGCAGGTAGCCGAGGCGGCGCTCCGCGCGGGCGCGGTCGGTCGGCCCCTGGACCAGCTGGGCCTGGGGAAGGGAGCTCATCAGAACAGCCCTCCGTTCGCGGCCTTCTTGAGGTTGGAGCCCATCGCGTTGACCGCGCTCTGCGGCTGGGTGCCGCCGACGGGCGCGAGCGCCTTCGTGATCGCGAGCGAGACGTCGGCGTAGGCCGGGGTCACCGGACGCGGCGCGGCGTTCTTGATGCCCTCGCGGAGGAGGTCGGCGAACGGGTAGTTGGCCCGCAGCTTCTTGTCGTCGTAGGCCGCGTCGATCGTGGGCGGCAGGCCGCCGACGACGCCGGCGATGACCTGGCTCGGCTCGCTGCGGAGGCAGGCCGCGGCGGAGAACGCCTGCTGCGGGTGCTTCGAGTAGGAGGAGACGCCCAGGTTGGCGCCGCCGAGCGGGGGCCGTGCGGGCTTGCCGGCGGTAACGGCCGGATAGGGCGCCCACGCCATGTTCTTCCAGTTGGCGAGGACCTTCGGGTCCTGGGCGCCGTCTGCCTTGCCGAGGGCGTAGACGTACGGCCAGTTGAGCATGAACGCCGCCGCGCCGTTCTCGTAGGCGTGGCGCGTGTCGTCCTCGGCCGAGTTGGAGATCGAGGGATCGCCGACGCCCGGCTGGGCGACGGCATGGATGATCGAGGCCGCCTGCACGGCGGGCGCGCCGAGGGTCGGCTGGTTCTGCGCGTTGACGATGGTGCCGCCGGCCGACGCCACGAGCGCGTTGAACCACACGGTCAGGCCCTCGTACCGCTTGCCCTGCTCCTCGATCAGGCTGGGCGACTTCCCGGCCGCCTTCAGGGCCTTGGAGGCCGCGATCAGCTCGTCCCACGTCTTCGGCGCGGTCTTGACGAGGTCCTTGCGGTACCACAGGAGCTGCGTGTTGGAGTTGAGCGGGGCGGCGTAGAGCTGGCCCTTGTAGGTGGCGCTCGCGAGCGGCCCGGCCAGCGTGCCGTTCGTGATCTTCGTCCTGTCGGCGCCCTGCCACGGCTTCAGCCAGCCCGCGTTCGCGAACTCGGCCGTCCAGACGACATCCATCCCCATGATGTCGATCGACGGGTCCTTGGCCGCGAGGCGCCGCACGAGGAGCGCCCGCTGGTCGTCGGCGTTGCTCGGGAGCGAGACGAGCTTGATCCGATAGGCGCCGTTCGCCTGCTTGTTGCAGCTCGAGATGATCTGCGCCTGCTGGCCGCTGCCGTCGTTGTAGATGTACCAGTTGATGGTGGGGGTCCCGCCGCCGCTTCCCCCACCCCCACATGCCGACGCGACACCCGCAAGTGCCACGGCACCTGCGAATGCGAGGGGTCTTCTCACGCGCTCCTCCTTCCGAGAGCACCGCCGTCTATCGACGGGCTCGTCCGGGTTCTTCCCAGGTCGGGCTGGAAGATACACCCTGGCGCGGGCGACCGGTAGGCGACTGGCCTTGGAGGCGCACGCGGCCCGCGGGCGGGGCCGGACGCCTCAGATGGGAGGGACCGCGGGATCCGGGAACGCCAGCCGGTCGAACGCCGAGACGATGGCGCGCATCGAGGCGGAGACGATGTTCGGATGGATGCCGACGCCCCAGCGGGTCTCCCCCCGCGCCTCGAGCAGCACGTAGGCCGCGGCGGTCGTGCCGGCCCCGGCGCCCATCGCGTGCTCCTCGTACTCGTGGAGCACCGCACCGAGCCCGAACTCGGCGTTGAGGGCGGAGAGAAGGCCCGAGATCGGGCCGTTGCCGGTCGCCGCGAGCGCCCGCTCGACGCCGTCGATCTCGAGGCGCACCGCGACGTCGTCGTCCTGGTCGTCGCCGTGGGACGTCACCTGGTGGGAGAGCAGGCGCAGGCGGCCGCCGGAGACCAGGTACTCCCGCTCGAACGCCTGCCAGATCCCCGGCGCCGGCAGCTCCCCGCCCTGCTCGTCGACGATCGCCTGGACGCCGCGGGCGAACTCCACCTGCAGGCCGCGGGGCAGGTCGAGCTGGTACTCGGACTGGAGGATGTAGGCGACGCCGCCCTTGCCCGACTGGCTGTTGACGCGGATGATCGCCTCGTAGCTGCGGCCGACGTCGGCCGGGTCGATCGGCAGGTAGGGCACGTCCCAGAGGGCGTCCTCCGCGCGTCCCCGCGCGTCCATGCCCTTCTTGATGGCGTCCTGGTGCGACCCCGAGAAGGCGGTGTAGACCAGGTCGCCGACGTAGGGGTGGCGCGGGTGGACCTCCATCTGCGTGCACTCCTCGGCCACCGCGCGCACCTGGTCGATCCGCGACAGGTCGAGCTCCGGGTCCACGCCCTGCTGCATCAGGTTCAGCGCCAGGGTCACGAGGTCGACGTTGCCGGTCCGCTCGCCGTTGCCGAAGAGCGTGCCCTCCACCCGCTCGGCCCCGGCCATCAGCCCCAGCTCGGCGGTCGCCACCGCGGAGCCGCGGTCGTTGTGCGGGTGGACGCTGATCACGATCGCGTCGCGGTGCCCGATCCGGTTGCCGAAGTCCTCGATCATGTCCGCGTAGAGGTTCGGCGTCGAGAGCTCGACCGTGGAGGGCAGGTTGAGGATCAGGGGCCGCTCCCTCGTCGGCTCGATCACGTCCATGACCGCGCTGCAGATCGCGAGCGAGAAGTCGGGCTCGGTCCCGGTGTAGCTCTCGGGCGAGTACTGGTAGAGGATGTCCGTGCCCGGCAGCGAGCCCTCGAACTGCCGGCACCAGGCGGCCGCGTCGGTTGCGAGCTTCGTGATCCCGGCCCGATCCGTCCGGAAGACGAGTCGCCGCTGCGCCTCGGAGGTCGAGTTGTAGAAGTGGACGCACGCCTGCGGGATCCCCTCCAGGCTCTCGAAGGTGCGCTCGATCAGGTCCCGGCGGCACTGGACGAGGACCGAGACGCGCACGTCGTCGGGGATCAGCCGCTCCTCGACGAGCGTGCGCATGAAGTCGAAGTCGGCCTTCGAGGCGGAGGGGAAGCCGACGTTGATCTCGTGGAAGCCGACCGCCACGAGCTCGAGGAAGAGCTTGCGCTTCCGCTCGATGTCCATCGGGTTGATCAGCGCCTGGTTGCCGTCCCGCAGGTCGTCGGAGAGCCAGCGCGGGGCGCGCTCGATCCGCCGGTCGGGCCAGGTGCGGGTGGGGAGCTCGACGCGGGGATAGGGACGGTACTTGTGGAACGGCATCGGCATGGGAGTCACGTCCTCGGTCGCGGAGCTCGTGCTCCGTGGAGCGCCGCAAGAGACTACCGACCGTCGGCGGCTCGGGGGCTCGAACCGCCGCGGGCCGCGGACGCCCGCAGGCGCCTACCGGCGCGACCAGGGCGTGACGGGCCGCTTCAGGGTCACCCCGTCCACGGAGATGTCCACGTGCTCGTTGAAGAAGGCGATCCGGCCCGTCACCTCGGCGGCCTCCCGCAGCGGCTCCGGATAGGTCCATGCCACGTCGTCGTGGCCCGGCAGGGACAGGTAGGAGGCCTGGCCCTTGTAGGCGCAGAAGGTCCTCTTCTCGCTCGGGGTGAGCAGGTCGGTCCGCACGTCCTCGGGCGGCAGGTAGTAGCGGACGGGGAGGGGCGGCTCGAAGAGCAGGGAGGGGCTCGTCGACTCCGCGACGACCTCGCCCTCGACCTCCACGGCGACGTGGCGGGAGCTCCTGACGATGTCGATGCGATGGAACGGGTCGCGCGGGTGGGCGACGTTCGGCTCGTCCTCCTCGTACCAGGCGTCGAAGGCGGCGAACTCGACGATGACGAAGCCGGCCAGCTCGGGATCGGCAGGGCGGAAGGCGTCCGCCGTCCGGTCGGATCCCGGAGCGTGGATCCGCAGCCGCTCGCCCGCGGCCGTGTGGACGGAGAAGGGGATGCTGGGGTCGAGCACGGGGACGTCACCCAGGCGCGGGATGCTCGCGGCCGGAGGTTCGGCCTCGTCCGCCTCGTCGACCGGCCGGATCTCGCCGGCGATGTCCGCGTCGGGGACGGCGTAGGTGGGGACGACGCGCCGCGGCTCCCAGACGATCAGCGCCCCGGTGCTGTCGATCACCGTCCGTCCGCCGAGGACGCCGCGGATCCGCTTCTCCGTCGGCTCGAAGCGGAGCGCGTCGAACTGCCGGAACAGGGCATCGCGCACGCGGATGCTCATGGGCCACCCTCCCTGGGTCGAAGATCGACGGCACTCTCCCACACCCGGGCGACCGTCGAGAGGCTCAGGCCGGGCGGAAGTCGTGGCGGGAGGCGATCCGGCCGATCAGCTCCGAGCTCAGGGGCCCCGACCGCGAGGCCTCGCCGAGCTCGCGCATGTAGGCCTCCCACCCCGCGGGCGTATTGAAGTTCAGGAAGCGCACGGGCTCGTCGCCAGGATTGCTGAAGGCGTGGACGACGCCCGGCGGCACGCAGACGAACGACCCCGCGCCGATCCCGCGGGGCTCGTCGTCGACGAGCACGGTCAGCGTTCCCTCGAGCACGTAGAACATGTCGTGGAGCCGCTCGTGGACGTGCGGGGGCGGCCCGGGGAACCCGGGGGCGATCGTCGTCTCCGAGAGGAAGAAGGTGCCGTCGGTCTCCGCTCCCGACGCCTTGATCACCACCTCCGACGCCCCGAGCACGTGCCTCTCGCCCTCGCCGGGCCCGTGCACGGTCGCGCCCGGGCCGGCCGCCTCATCCCGCATCGCGGACCGACCCCTCGCCGCCGTCCGCTCCGGAAGCGTCCCGCCGGTCGCTCAGCTCGTGAGGTCCTTGGCCATCTCGTCGAAGACGGCGACGTAGCGGTCGACGTCCTCGAACGAGTGGGTGACCGAGAGCGTCCACTCCTCCTCGCGCCCGGGCGTCATGAAGATGCCGCGGTTGATGTTGTAGAGCCAGCCGAGGTCGGCGAGCTCGCCGTCCTGGTGGGCCTTGAACGAGGCGTAATCGCGAACCGGCTCCGGCGAGAACGTGACGCAGCCCTTGGAGCCGACGCCGACGGCGTACCCGGAGAGGTGGTAGCGGTCGATCACCTGCGTGCAGCCGTCGATGATCCGCTGGTTCAGGGCGTCGAGGTGGGTGTAGGCGTCCGGCGTCAGGATCCGCTCCAGGCTCGCGCGGGCGGCGACCATGGCCAGCGGGTTGCCGTTGTAGGTCCCGACCTGGTAGACGGAGCCGTCGCGGACGACCGACATGACCTCGTCGGTCCCGCCGATCGCGCCCGTCGGCAGCCCGGCGCCGAGCGCCTTGGCCATGGTGACCATGTCGGCGGTGACGCCGAAGCGCTCCGTCGCGCCGCCGGCGGCGATGCAGAGGCCGGTCTTGACCTCGTCGAAGATGAGGACGATGCCCTCGCGGCGGGTCAGCTCCCGCACTGCCTCGAGATAGCCCGGCTCGGGCAGGACGATGCCGAGGTTCATCATCGCCGCCTCCATGATCACGCAGGCGGGCTTGCGGCCCTCGGCGTCGAGCCGCCGGAGGCGGCGCTCCATGGCGTCGACGTCGTTGAACGGCACCGCGATCGTCAGGTCGACGGTCGCCTGCGGGATGCCCGCGCCGTAGGCGAGCGAGGCGAGGTCGTCGGGCTCGCCGATCTTCGCGTAGGGCACCCCGATCGAGACCATGACCGCGTCGTGGTGGCCGTGGTAGGAGCCGAAGATCTTCACGATCGTGTCGCGCCCCGTGTAGGCGCGCGCGATCCGGATCGCGTCCATCGTGGCTTCCGAGCCCGAGTTCGTGTAGCGCCACTGGGGAAGGCCGAAGCGTCGCGAGAGCTCCTCGGCGACCGCGACGGCGTCCTCGGTGGGTGCCGCGAAGTGCGTCCCGTGGGGGAGCCGCCGGGTCACGGCCTCGGTGATCACGGGGTGCGCATGTCCCTGGACCATCGAGCCGAACCCGTTGTGGAAGTCGAGCATCTCGTTGCCGTCGACGTCCCACACCTTCGGTCCCTGACCGCCGTCGAGGTAGATGGGCCACGGGTCCCGGAGCTGGTAGGACGACGCGACGCCGGCCGAGAGCGACCGGTCGGCCCGGGCGAAGAGCGCCTTCGAGGCCGGCGTCCTCTCGTTGAGCCTGTCCTCTTCCCGCTGGGTGAGCGCGCGGATCCGCTCGCGATCGAGCTTCACGGTCTCCTTGACGGCCATTCTCTGCTCCCACGGATCCCTCCGTGCGCGGCGCACTCGGAGGCCGGCTCTGAACCGGGTGTCGCCGTGCACGCTATCGGGTTCGGCGCGCGACCGTCAATCCTCCCGGCGATCGGCCGCTCGCCCCCCGCCGTCCCGGAGCACGCTACGGCGTCGCGCGCGCCTGCCCGGCTCGTGCCGCCGCCTGGTGCTCGAGGAGCGCGGCCTCGGCCGCGGCCTGGCGGCTCGCGATCAGGTCCCGGACGGCCTTCTCGTCGCCCGCCGCGAGGAGCGCGATCGGGTCGGGGTCGCCGTTCACGAGCTCCTCGAAGAAGTCCTTGCGCTCGCCGTAGGTGCGGAAGGTGTCCTTCGCCCAGCCCCGGATCCCGTTCAGGAGCTCGGCCAGCCGGGCGTGATGGGTGCCGAACGTCGCGGCGATCTCGCGCTTGATCCGCTTCGCGAGCGCCGGGCTGGCGCCGGACGTGGAGATCGCGATCGCGATCGGCCCCGAGCGGACGATCGCCGGCAGGATGAAGTTGCAGAGCGGGGGCACGTCGACCACGTTGACGAGCATCGCCCGGTCCTCCGCGTCGCGGAAGATGCCGACGTTCAGGTCGGTCTGCTCCGTGGCGGCGACGACGAGGAACCGCCGCTCGAGGTCCCTCGTGGCGTAGACCCGCTCGAGCCACTCGATCGAGCCCTCGGCGGCGAGCGCGCGGACCTCTTCGACCGCCTCCGGCGCGACGACCGTGACGTTCGCCCCGGCAGCCAGGAGCCCCTCGATCTTCTCCAGGCCGACCGGTCCCGCGCCGACGACGAGGCAGGACCGGTTCGTCAGGTCGAGGCACGCCATGTAGAAGGTCTTCTCGAGCATCAGGCGGTTGCACGAGGCGTCGCAGCGGGGGAGCCCGAGCGAGCAGACGCAGGGCCGGGCGGGAGGGCGCTCGAGGGTTGCGGACACGGGGTGAGCGTAGCTCGGGTGCGGGCGCCGGCCGCCGCCTCCCCCGCCCGTGCGGGGGCCGCCCTCAGCCGGCGCCCGCCGCGCGCGCGGCGAGGGCGAGCAGCTCGTAGGCGAGGTTCGCCGCCAGGAGCGACGTCGCCTGGCCGGGGCCGTCGTAGGCCGGCGACACCTCGACCAGGTCGAAGCCCGTGAAGCGGAGCCCGGCGAGGGCGCGCAGAAAGGCGAGCGCCTCGTGGGGGAGGAGCCCGGCGACCTCCGGAGTGCCCGTCGCCGGGGCGAAGCCGGGATCGACGACGTCGATGTCGAACGAGAGGTAGCTCGGACCGGCCCCCACGCGCTCGCGGACGGCGGCGCCGTAGCGCTCCGGCGACCAGGTCCGGAGCTCGTCGCAGGGCACGATCGCGAAGCCCCACTCGCGCGGGAGGTCCAGGTCGGCCGCGGCGTAGAGGCTGCCGCGCATCCCGGCGAGGAGGCTGCGGTGGGGGTCGAGGAGGCCCTCCTCGAGGGCCCGGCGGAACGGCGTGCCGTGGAAGTAGCGCTCGCCGTAGTACTGGTCCCAGGTGTCGGCGTGCGCGTCGAGGAGGACGAGCCCGAGCGGCCCGTGGACGGCGGCGTGCGCCCGCAGCTCGCCGAGCACGATCGAGTGGTCGCCGCCGAGCGCGAGGGGCGTGACGCCCGCCCGGACGATCGGCTCCAGCTGATCGGCGATCTGCCCCGCCGTCCGCTCCGCGTTGCCCGGGGTGATCAGGAGGTCGCCGCCGTCGACCACGGAGAGGGAGCCGAAGACGTCGATCCGCGCCGCCGGATGCCACGGCCGGAGGAGGAGCGAGGCGTCCCGGATGGCGGCCGGCCCGAAGCGGGCTCCGCTCCGGTACGACGTCGCCGTGTCGAACGGGACGCCGATCACCGCCGCGTCGACGCCGGCCGCCAGCGGATCGACGTGCGGACAGCGGGCGAAGGTGCGGATGCCGGTGTAGCGCGGCGCGGTGCTCGCGTCCCACGGCTCGTACCGGGGCGTCATCATCGCCGCGGAGGGTATCCACGGAACCGCCCGGGCGGCCGCTCCAGCGATCCGCCGACCGGGCCGCGGCCGGATGGCGGGGGCCGCTCAGGACGAGCGCCCGACGCGGCTTCGGCCGCCGGCGGTCGGCCGCTCCGGGCGCGTCGCCGACGGGGCTCCCGCGGTCGCGGGTGGGAGTAGGATCGCCGGAGTGGAACCCGCGCGGCACCTGTACGTTCACGTGCCGTTCTGCGCCCATCGCTGCGGCTACTGCGCGTTCGTGACCGTCACCGGCCACGAGGAGGACCACGCGGGCTACGTCGACGCCCTGCTCGCCGAGCGCGCGCGGGAGGTGGCCGCGGGCCGGCTCGCGCGGAACCCCGAGACCATCTACGTCGGGGGCGGCACCCCGACGCTCCTCGCCCCGGAGCTCCTGGCCCGCCTGCTCGACGGCCTCGGGCCGAGCGCCGAGACGAGCGTCGAGTGCAACCCGGAGACGGTCACGCCGGTGCTCGCCCGCGTCCTCGCCGCGCGGGGGGTCCGGGTCTCCCTCGGCGTGCAGTCGTTCCATCGCCACCTCCTCGCCGTGCTCGAGCGGCGGGCGTCGCCCGAGACCGTCCGCGGCGCCGTGGGGACGCTCCGCGACGCCGGGGTGGGGAACCTCTCGGTCGACCTCCTCTTCGGCGTGCCGGGCCAGTCGGAGGCCGATCTCGGGAGCGACCTCGCCGAGGTCGTCGCGCTCGAGCCCGACCACGTCTCCGCCTACGAGATCGAGGCGAAGCCGGGCACCCGGTTCACCCGCCACCACGCCGCCGAGCTGGCGGAGCAGGCGGACCGGCTGGAGACGCACTACGAGCGCGTGGTCGCCGCCCTGGAGGACGCCGGCTACCGCTGGTACGAGACCGCCAACTTCGCCCGGCGCGGCCGGGAGTCGCGGCACAACCTCGCCTACTGGCGGGGCCGCGACTACGTGGGGATCGGGATCGGTGCCGTCTCCACGGTCGGATCGGAGCGCCGGACGAACGCGCCGCGCCTCGCCGCCTACCGGCAGGCGGTCGCGGGCGGCCGGCCGGTGCCGAGCGCGGTCGAGGCGCTGACCCCGGAGATCCGCGCCGCCGAGCGCCTGATGCTCGGCCTCCGGCTGGCGGACGGAGTGCCGCGGAGCGCCGCGCGGAGCGCGCTGGACACGGGGCAGGAGGCGCGGCTGCGGGGCCTCGGAATCCTCGACGCGGGCCTCGATACACTGACGCTGACGAGGCGAGGTCGTTTCGTCGCCGACGACGCGGCCGCGCTCCTCGTGCTCCTGGAGAGCGACGAGCGATGACCCCCGAGCCCACCGCGAGCGATCCGCCCGGCCTGTCGGAGCGCCGCGGCGAGATCCTGCGGCGGGTCGTCGAGGCGCACATCGAGACCGGCCAGCCCGTCGGCTCGCGGACGCTGGCGACGATCGGCGGCTTCCGGTGGTCGCCCTCGACGCTCCGGGGCGAGCTCGCGTGGCTCGAGAGCGCCGGCCTGCTCGACCATCCCCATACCTCGGCCGGGCGCGTGCCGACGGACTCCGGCTACCGCTACTACGTCGACCGCGTGGTCGGCGAGCGCCACTCGGGGCCGGCCCTGCCGATCGATCTCGCGACGACGCGCCTCGAGATCGACGCCGCCCTCCGCGCGACGACGGAGGCGCTCGCCGAGGTCTCGAACCTGCTCGCCGTCGTCACGGCGCCCGCCCTGGCCCAGACGGAGGTCCGCCACGTCGAGGTGATGGCGCTGCAGCCGCGGATCGTGATGATCGTCGTGATCACGGCGACCGGGGACGTCGCGAAGCGCACCTTCATGCTCGAGGAGCCGGTCGACGCGGGCCTCGCCTCGTGGGCGCGCGAGTACCTGAACGAGGCGGTCGGCGGCCGGGCGATCGGCAGTCGCGCGCTCCGCCGGGCTCTCGAGGATCCCGGGCTCTCCCGTCAGGAGCAGGCCTTCCTCGACGTCCTCGCCCCGGTCTTCTCGGACATCGTGGAGCCGTCGTCCGAGCGGATCTACGTCGACGGAGCGGCGCGCCTCGTGTCCGAGCTGCGCAGCCGTGACGTCGACGAGCTGTCCCGGATCGCGCAGCTCCTCGAGGAGCGCCAGGCGATGCTGGAGCTGCTCGGCCACGCCGTCGGCTCGACGCGCGTCGTCGCCCGGATCGGGGGCGAGAACGTCGAGCCCGCCTTCCACGTCCTCGCCGCGGTCTCCGCCGCCTACGGCCTCGCCACGCGGCCGCTCGGCTCGATCTCGATCGTCGGGCCGGTGCGCATGGACTACACGCGCGCCATCGCGACCGTGCGCAGCGCGGCGAGCGCGCTCTCCGCGTTCGTCGAGGACGTGTACGGGCCTGCGTAGGCCCGGGTGGCCGCTCCCGGGCTGGTGGAGCGTGGCCCGCGAGCCCGGCGCCGGCCGGATCCTCGCCCTCAACGTCCTCGTCGACAAGACCGGCTCGGGGCTCTTCCTCGGCACGCTCGGCGCCTTCCTCGTCCTCGTCACCGACGTCACGTCGGCCGAGGTCGGCCTCGCCTTCGCGGTCGCCGGGGTCGCCCAGCTCCTCGTGACGGTGCCCATGGGCATCCTCGCCGACCGGGTCGGCACCCGCCGCTTCCTGATCGCGACCCGCCTCGGCGCCGCGATCGGTTCGGTCGGCTACGTCCTCGTCCACTCCGCCGCCGCCCTCGCCGCCGCCGCTTCCCTGTTCGCGATCTCGGGTGCCGCCTCGAGCTCGACCCAGGCCCTGGCGGGAGAGCTCTTCGGTCCGGAGGAGCGGATGCGCGTCGTCGCGGCGATGCGGGCCGTCGGCAACGTCGGCTACGGCCTCGGCGCGAGCCTGGGCGCGATCGCCCTCACCGTCGGGACCCGAGGCGCCTTCGACGGGGTCGTCGTGGGCAACGCGGCGAGCTTCCTCCTCTCGGGCCTGCTGCTGGCGCGGATCCCCGTCCCGGACGAGGTCCGCCACGCCGCGGCGCCGCACGGCCGCTCCATCGCCGTCTTCCGCGACCGGCGGTTCCTCGCCCTGACCGTCCTCGCCTCGGTGCCCGCGCTCGCCCAGACGATCATGGACCTCGGCGTCCCGCTCTGGGTGGTCCGCCGGACGGAGGCGCCGCACGCGATGGCGGCCGTCGTCGTGCTCCTGAACACGATTCTCGTGGTCCTCTTCCAGGTGCGGGTCGCCCGCGGCGTCGTCACGGTGGCGGGTGCGTCGCGATCCGTGCTGATCGGGGCCTGCTGGTTCGCCGCCTCCACGGTGGCGTTCGCCGGGGCGGCGGCGCTCGGCGTCGTCCTCGCCGTCGGGGCGCTGGCGCTCGGCGCCTTCCTCCTGACGGCGGGCGAGATGTACGACTCGACGGGCTGGTGGGTCGTCTCGTTCGAGCTCGCTCCGGCGGAGCGCCGCAACGAGTACCTCGCCGCGTTCTCCCTGGGACGGCCGATCCAGGGGATCGCGGGACCGCTGGTGGTCGCCGTCATCGTCTCCGTCGGCGACCTCGGCTGGCTGGGGCTCGCGGCCGCGTTCCTGCTCGCCGGACTGGCGGCGAAGGCGGTCCTCGACCGCTCCCCCGCGCCGCTCTAGCCGGAGGCCCTCCCGCCGGTTCGGACGTCGTCCGTGCCGCCCACCCGCGACAGCAGCTCGCCGATCCGCGCCCGCCCGCCGGCGTCGTGGCGCAGGGGCGGCGTCGAGTCGCCCGCGTCGGAGACGAGCCCGTCGAGGAGGGCGCGGAGCGTCGACTCGGCGTCGTGGCGGGGCTGCCAGCCCAGGACCTCGCGGGCGCGGGTGGTGTCGAGGAGCGGCGTGCCGAGGGCGAGGTCGAGCCAGCCCGGGCGGGTCGGGACGAGGCGCAGGTGGTAGGCGGCGAGGTAGGCGCCGCGGGCGAGCCGACGCGGGACGGGGAAGCTCCCGTCGGCCTCCAGCACCCGCTGCAGGAGGGGGAGGTCGACGGTGGGCTCGGTCGCCACGTTGAAGGCACCCCGCGCGTCGCCGGTGACGGCCAGCCGGTAGGCGTCGGCGACGTCGTCGGCGTGGACGACCTGGGTCACGAGGCCGTCGATCCGGGGCAGGGCCGGGAGCAGTCCGGGCCGGGCCAGCGAGCCGGGGACGAGGGGCCCGGCGAAGAGCCGCCGCTGCTCGCTCGAGGCCGTCGGCTGGAAGATCAGGGCCGGCCGGAGGCGGACGACCCGGACGGCGGGATGGCGTCGCTCGAAGTCGTCGGCGAGGTCCTCGAGCTGCGCCTTGAAGCGCGCGTACTCGGAGCTCCGGACGCCCCGCCGCGGCCAGGACTCGTCGACGCGGCGGTCCTTGGGGCCGGGGGAGTAGACGCCGACCGAGGAGGCGACCACCACGGCAGACAGGCGGTTCCGGCTCGCCGCCTCGAGCACCCTCCGCGTCCCCTCGACGTTCGTCCGCCGGAGCGCGGCCAGGTCCCGCGAGGGCTGGAGGGCCCAGGCCAGGTGGATCAGGGCGTCGGCCCCTGCGAACGCGGGGTCGAGGGGGTCCCGCGCGATGTCGGCCGCGAGGATCCGGGCGCCGGCGTAGCGGCCCCCCTCCGGGAGGCGGCGGGCGACCCCGACCACCTCGTCGACGCGGGGGTCGGTCGCGAGCGCCCGGAGCACGGCGGTGCCGACGTTCCCGGTGGCCCCGACGACGACGACCTTCATGGACCGGTGATGCCCGCGCGGGGCGTGCCGAAACGGAGCGCCCGCCCGCGCCGGCCTCGTACCATTGGCGGTGGACCGATGGCCACCCAACGCGACTACTACGACGTGCTCGGTGTCCCCCGAGGGGCGTCGCCGGAGGAGATCAAGCGGGCCTACCGCGGGCTCGCCCGCAGGCTCCATCCGGACGTCGCCGGCTCCGACGGCGCGTCCGGGGAGGAGTTCCGGGCCGTCAACGAGGCCTACGAGGTGCTGTCCGACGAGGACCGGAGGGCGAGCTACGACCGCTACGGCCACGAGGGCGCCCCGCCCCTCGGCGGCTTCGGCGACATCTTCAGCGCGTTCTTCGGCGACGAGTTCGGGGGCGGCCGGACCCGCAGGCGGGGCCCGCAGCAGGGGGCCGACGCCGTCGTCGACCTCCAGGTGACGCTGGCCGAGGCCGCCTTCGGCGTCGTCCACGACGTCGACGTCGAGGTCGTCGCCCGGTGCGAGCACTGCGAGGGCACGGGCGCCGAGCCACCGGCGGGGACGCATCGATGCGAGACCTGTAGCGGCCTCGGCCAGGTCCAGCAGGTCCAGCGCACGATGCTCGGGTCGATCGCGCGGACCGTCCCCTGCCCGACCTGTCACGGACGCGGCACCGTTCCGGACGAGCCGTGCACCGTCTGCCACGGCCGCGGGCGGCGCACCGAGCGCCGGGTCGTCTCGATCCCCGTCCCCGGCGGCGTCGACACGGGCCATCAGATCGTCCTCCGCGGCCAGGGGCACGGCGGCGACGCCGGCGCGGCCGACGGCGACCTCTACGCGCGGATCTACGTCCTGCCCGATCCGCGGTTCGAGCGCGAGGGCGCGGATCTGGTGACCGTCGCGGAGATCACCGTCGCCCAGGCGGCGCTCGGGGCGAAGCTCGCGATCGAGACGCTCGACGGCGAGCGCTCGGTGACGATCCCGCCGGGCACCCAGTCGGACGAGGTGGTCACGGTCTCCGGTCTCGGGATGCCGCTGCGGCCGAACGTGGAGCGGCGCGGGAACCTCCACGTGCTCGCCCGCGTCGTCGTCCCGAAGCGGCTCGATCCGGAGCAGAGGCGCCTGTTCGAGGAGCTCGACAGGAGCTTCGGGGGCTCCGAGCGCGGCGAGGGCTTCCTGGGCGGCTCTTCCACAAGGACGGTTGACGGTGGCGCCTGCGGACGAGCGTCCGCTCGTCCGGCACACCGTGGCGATCGCCGCCGACCGGTACGAGGAGGCGATCGGCGCGCTCGTCGACTGCTTCCCGGACGGGTTCGAGGAGGAGCGGGCGCGCGGCCGCGTGCTGCTCTCGGCCTACCTCCCCGCGGGCCGGTCGCTGCGGCTGCCGCGGGGGTACGTGGCGACGTCGGCGCCCGTGCCCGCGGGCTGGCGGGACGGCTGGCGCGCCTTCCACCGGCCGCTGGTGATCGACCGGTTCTGGATCGGGCCGCCCTGGCACGTCGACGGGGCCCCGCCGGGCGGCGAGCGGGTCGTCATCGAGCCCGGCCAGGCCTTCGGCACGGGCGCCCACGGCTCGACGCGGGCGACGCTCGAGCTCCTGCTCGGGCTCCCGGCGGGCGGCGCCCTCCTCGACATCGGCTGCGGCTCCGGAGTCCTCTCGATCGTCGCGGCGCGGCTCGGCTACGACCCGGTCCTCGCCGTGGACGCCGACCCCCTCGCGGTCGAGGCCACGCGGGAGAACGCCCGGAGGAACGGCGAGGCGATCTCGGCCGCCCGGGCCGACGCCCTCCTCGACCCGTTGCCGGCGGCGCCGTTCGCGGTGGCGAACCTGCAGCGGGAGATCCTCGAGCCGCTCTTCCGCCGGGACGGGCTGCCGGACTCGATCGTCGTCTCCGGCCTCCTCGAGCGGGAGCCGTTCGAGCCCCCGGGCTGGCGCTCCGCCGCGGTCCGGGTCCGCGACGGCTGGCGGGCCGAGCACCTGCGCCGGCTGCGCTGAGGATCCCCGCGTCCCAGGCCGGACCAGACGGGTCGGCGAGCACGCCGACGGCTCCCCCGTCGCGCCGCCGGTGCGAAGGGGGAGCCGTGGCGGCCGCGGGGACGTTCAGCGGGCGAGCCGCACGACGATCGTCCTGGTCACCCGGCGCTGGACGAGCGTGATCCGGAGGGCGACGGCCCGGGCGCGGCCGAGGATCCGGCGCGCGGCCTTGGTGAAGGTGATCCGGAGGGTGGCCTTGTGGTCGGACCGGGCGACCGCCGTGCCGCGGGCGACCACCTTGCCGTGGGCCCGCGCCGTCGCCGTCAGGCGCCCGCTGGCGGGTGCGTGGACCGTGAGCACGAGCCCGCGCTCGAGCGCCCTCGGCAGCGCCGCCCGCACGGCGGTCGCGGACAGCCCGACCGCGGTCGACGGGGAGGCCGGGCCGTTCGGGGTGCTCGGACCGGTCGGGGCGCCAGGCCCGGCCGGAGCCGCGGGGCGGGACGTCGGGACGTCGGCCGGTCCCCAGTCCGGGTTCGAGCCGCCGGGGACCACCGAGCGCGAGCTCGCACCCTGGCCGCAGTCCACCGTCATGTCGGGGAGCGGCGCGACCTCGAGCCCCGCCGAGGTCGCGAAGACGAGGGTCCGGCCGTCGGCGGAGACGGTCGGCGAGGCGAACCCGGCGACGCCCGCATCGGGCGTGTAGTCGTAGCAGGTGAAGACCTGGCCGCGGAGCTTCTGGTCGCCGACGCGGTAGATGCGGAGGGCCGAGCGGTCGGGACCGTGGACGGCCGCGATCACCCGCAGGTTCCGCGAGATCGTCGCCTCCAACGGGTGCATGTTGCCGGGATCGGTGAACCAGCCTTCCGAGTCGGCCGTCGAGACCGTCCGCACCTCGAACGGGTCGCTCGGATAGCCGGGGCCGTTGGAGACGAGGACGTGATCGTCGTCCGCCCACTCGGGGGCGTCCCAGCCGGTGTCGTACGTGTAGCCCGCGTCGGTGAAGCCGGTGAGCGCGTCCGCCTTCGTGAAGCCGAAGCCGTTCCGGATCTCCGCGGACATCTCGCCCGTCGACGGATCCTGGAAGAGGCCCTGCTCGATGAAGCCGTAGGCCGCCCTCGTGCCGTCGGGCGAGATGTCGGCGTCGGACGGACCGGTGAACGTCATGTACCCCGCGTTCGTGCTCACCGGCGTCTCGATCGCGGAGAGCACGTTGCCCAGCCGGTCGAGCCGGGCGCAGGCTGCCCCCGGCCGTGGCGAGGAGCGTGCCGTCGTCGGCCTGCGAGACCGTCGTGTAGCCGCCGGTGGACGTCACCCGGAACTCGCGGGAGGCGTCCGTCGGCATCAGCCAGACGTCGCCGCCCTTGATGTAGGCGATGGAGTCCGCGTTCGCCGAGGGCGCCGCCACCACCAGGGACGCCGACGAGCAGAGGAGGAGGGTGAGGAGCCGCTTGGTGTTCATGGTTCGAGCTTCGCCGCGCCGATCCGCCCCCGCCACGGGGTGCGACCCCCACGCTGACCCTGATGTTTCGTCCGGTCGCTCGCCGTCCGCGTCGAGCGGAGCGTCCAGGCGCGCGGCGGGCGGATCCCTCCCACGCGATGGCGCCCCGGCGGATCGGCCGGCGGTGCCTCCGGCCGCGCGACCCGCCCTCGCCGCGCGGCGTCCTCCTGCCGAGCGAGGCCCCGGCCGCCCGCGGACGAGGCTCTCGAGCCACCTCGCGGGCCCGGTCGGGCCTCGAGACCTCGTAGGCTGCACGGATGATCGAGACCGTTCGCAGCGACCTCCGCGCGGCCCGGCTGGCCCGCGATACGAAGACGGTCGGCGCGCTGACGATGGTGCTGACGGCGCTCCAGGGCGCCGCCAAGGACGCCGGCGGCGAGCTCTCCGAGCCGCAGGCGGTCGCCGTCCTCCAGCGCGAGCGCAAGCGGCGTCAGGAGGCGGCGACGAGCTTCCGGGAGGGCGGGCGCGAGGAGCAGGCGACGGCGGAGGAGTTCGAGGCCGGCGTGATCGAGCGCTACCTCCCGGCGCAGCTCTCCGCGGACGACCTCGCGGCGCTCGTCGCCGAGGCGATCGCCGAGGTCGGTGCGACCTCGGCGAGGGACCTGGGCGCCGTGATGAAGGTCGTCCAGCCGCGGGTCGCCGGACGCGCCGATGGGCGGACCGTCTCCGGCGCCGTGCGGGCGGCCCTGCCGGCCTGACCCGATCGTCGGCCGGGCGGACCCCGCCTGCGCCGGGGCCGGTCGGGCGACGGGTCCACGGTGGAGGGCGCCCGGATCACCGACGTACACTGATTCCGTGGCGACGAACACGATCGATGTCTCCGAGGAGCTCGCCCGGGCCCTCTCCTCCCGCTCGGACGAGGTCCTCCAGACGCTCGCGACCCGGCTCGGCGCCCGGATCTTCCTGCGCGGCGACGAGCTGACGATCGACGCGGACGCCACGTCCGGGCTCCGGGCGCTGGCCGTCCTCGCCGAGCTCGAGGAACTGGTCGCCGAGGGTCTGCCGATCGGTCCCCAGACGATCGACGGCGTGGTCGGCGTCATCGAGGGCACGACGGAACGGGCGGCGGACGTCCTCAACGACGTGGTCTGGCGCCATCGGGGCAAGCGGGTCGCGCCGAAGACCCTGAACCAGAAGCGCTACGTCGACGCGATCCGGGGCTCGACGATCACGTTCGGGATCGGACCGGCCGGCACCGGCAAGACCTACCTCGCGATCGCCCTGGCCGTCTCGGCGCTCGTCGACCGCGACGTCTCCCGGATCATCCTCACCCGTCCCGCCGTCGAGGCCGGCGAGCGGCTCGGCTTCCTCCCCGGCGACCTCATGGCGAAGGTCGACCCGTACCTGCGCCCGCTCTTCGACGCCCTCCTCGACATGCTCGACGCTGAGCGCGTCACGAGCTACCTCGAGCGCGGGACGATCGAGGTGGCGCCTCTCGCCTTCATGCGCGGAAGGACGCTGAACGACTCCTTCATCATCCTCGACGAGGCGCAGAACACGACGCCCGAGCAGATGCAGATGTTCCTGACCCGGCTCGGCTTCGGCTCGCGGGTCGTCGTCACCGGCGACATCACCCAGGTCGACCTGCCGCGGGGCCAGCGCTCCGGCCTCACGGAGGTGGTCCCGATCCTGACCGACGTCGAGGACATCTCCTTCATCCGCTTCGATCGCGACGACGTGGTCCGGCACAAGCTCGTGCAGAGCATCGTCGAGGCCTACCGCGCCCATTCCGAGGCGCGCGAGGACGAGGCGGCCCGGAGCGCGAGCCGGTGACGGTCTCGGCCCGCAACGAGACGACCGAGGAGGTCGACCTCGACGCGGTGGCGGACCTCGTCGACGGCGTGGTCGCCGCCGAGGGGGCGGGCGGCGAGGTCTCGGTGCTCCTCGTGGGCAGCGAGGCGATCCGCCGGCTCAACCGCGAGCACCGCGGCCGCGACGCGGTGACGGACGTGCCCGCGTTCCCGCTGGACGACCCCGCCGAGGATCTGGACGGCGTCCCGAGGATGCTCGGCGACGTGGTCGTCTGCCTGGAGCGCGCCCGGGCCCAGGCCGGCGACCTCGGCCACTCGCCGGGCGAGGAGCTCTCCGCCCTCCTCACGCACGGCACGCTCCACCTGCTCGGGTACGACCACGAGCCGGATGCGGACGACGGGGCCATGCTGGCCCGCCAGGACGAGCTCGTCGGCCGGCTGCCGACGATCGGCTGGGTCGGATGATCGGCGCGCCTCCCGAGCGGCCGCCGTGGGGGGACGAGCGGACGCCGAAGCGCGCCAGCACGGTCGTCGAGTCGCT
Source organism: uncultured Thermoleophilia bacterium (assembly GCA_963800515.1). GTDB lineage: Bacteria > Actinomycetota > Thermoleophilia > Gaiellales > F1-60-MAGs149 > CAWDBC01. Next base: position 144,986 of record CAWDBC010000008.1, on the reverse strand, counting down.
CAACTACGCCTTCGAGGGGATCATCCACGTGCTGCGCACGCAGCGCAACATGCAGATCCACTTCGCCGCGGCGTTCGGCGTCCTCGTGGCCGCGATGTTCCTCGGGGTCTCCCGGACCGACCTGATGATCCTGATCATCGTCGCCGCCCTGGTCATCGTGGCGGAGATGGTGAACACCGCGATCGAGGCGGCCGTCGACCTGTCGACGACCAACTTCGACCCCCGGGCCAAGATCGCGAAGGACGTCGCCGCGGGCGCCGTCCTCATCATCTCGGCCGTCGCCATCGGGATCGCGTACCTCATCCTCTCCGACCGGCTCTCGCAGCCCTCGACGCGGATCATCACCCGGGTCCGCGACTCGCCCCTCCAGCTCTCGGTGATCGCCCTCGTCCTCGTCGTCCTCTCGGTGATCATCGTCAAGGCGGCGACCGGCCGCGGGACGCCGGTCCAGGGCGGGCTGCCGAGCGGGCACACGGCGATCGCGTTCTCGGCGTGGGCGGCGATCACGTTCATCTCGGCGCCCTACGTCCACCACCTGCTGATCTCCACCCTCGCGTTCCTGATGGCGGCACTCGTCGGGCAGACGCGCGTGGAGTCAGGCGTCCACTCGGGGGTCGAGGTCGTCTACGGCGCCGTCGTCGGCGCCCTCGTCACGCTCGTCATCTTCCAGGCCTGGTCCTAGCCGCCCCGTTCCTCCGGGCCGCCGCGATGGGCGACGCCCGCGGCGCGGTGTCGGGAGGCGTCCCGGCCGCGGATCCGCGCGGTGTGCGGGCAGCCGGGGTGGGGGTGGGGCGGAGGCGGTGGGGCGACGCCCGCGCGCGGTGTCGGGCGGCGTCCCGGCCGCGGATCCGGGGGGTGTGCGGGTAGCCGGCGGGGCGCGGAGGTGGTGGGGCGACGCCCGCGGCGCGGTGTCGGGAGGCGTCCCGGCCGCGGGTGCGGGGGGTGTGCGGGTAACCGGGGTGGGGTGGGGCGGAGGGGGTGTGCGGGTAGCCGGGGTGGGGTGGGGCGGAGGCGGTGGGGCGACGCCCGCGGCGCAGTGTCGGGAGGCGTCCCGGCCGCGGATCCGGGCGGTGTGCGGGCAGCCGGGCGGGGTGGCGGGCCGAGGCGGCGGGCGCGCCGACGCGGTGCCGGAGGCGTACGGGCCGCGGATCCGGGGGGGTGCGGGGAGCGCGGCGGCCGCGTGGGGCCCCGTGCGCCTCGTCGGCCGCTCGTGGGCGGCGTGACGATCCGGCGCGGTGCGCGCGGGTCCGTCGCTCTCCGCGCCACGCCGGGCGGCACCCGCGTACCTGGCGTGCCCGCTTCCGGGTCATCGTCGTCGGGTGCACCGCCTCTCCCGGCCCGCGTCTCCGATCCTCCGGCTCGCCGACCGGTTCGTCGTCGACCGGCGCCTGCTCCGTCCCGGCGCGGTCGTCGAAGGCGCGGACGTGGGCCGGCCGGAGCGGCCCGCCGTCCGCGTCCACGCCCTCGACACGCGCGAGACGGCAGGGCTGGCGGAGACGCTGACCGCCTGGGAGGCGGCGGGCGCCGCCGGGCTTCCCGTGGCCCGACACGTCGGCACGGTGCCCGTCGACGGCCTCACCTGCGTCGTCCTCGATCGGCTTCCCGTCGCCCGGCCGGGCGGAGCCGTCGAGCGAGCGATGTTGGCTGCCGAGGCCGCCGTCCTGGTTCCGGCGCTCGCGGAGCGCGGGGTGCGGGTCGACCTGATCGCGCCGGCGTCGGTCGGCCTCGCCCCCGCGGGCCGTCTCGGGTTCGCCGAGCCGCCGCTCGTCCCCTCGACGGCGAGCGGACCGATCCCGCCGTCCGCGGATCAGGCCCGGACGCTCGTCGAGCGACTCGCCTTCGCCGAGCCGCCGCCCGGCGATCAGTCCGGGGAGGGCGGCCCCACCGGGACGTCGGCGGCCCAACCCGTGGTCGACCGGTTCGGCTGGACGGCCCCCGCACGCAGCGCCGAGGAGGAGGTCGTGCCGCCTCACGGGCCGGAGGAGGCGACGCCGATTACCGCCGGTCCGGATGGTCCGAGCAGCCCCGGCCTCTCGACGCGATCGCCGATCGGGGGCGGGCGCGCGCGGGGCGACCGCCGGTCCATCGCGGCGGCGCGAGCCCCGTGGGTCGATCGCGAGCGCCTGCGCGAGGTGGCTCGCCGACGCCTGGTCGTGCGCGGGGCGCTCCTCTTGATCGTCGTCTCCGTCGCCCTGCTCGCGCTCGGCAACCGCGGGGCGGGGGACCCCGCGGCGTCCGTCGCGGTCGTCGGCGGCGCCCAGCTCCCCATGCCGCCGCTGCCGGCGCCGACCGACGGCGGCGCGGTCGCCGCTCCCACGGCGACCGCGTCCACGGGGGTGCCGAACGCGACGGCGACGCCGGCCGGGCAACGGGCGATCGCCGGGCCCGCGCGCCCTGCGCGCACGTCCCGGTCCTCCGTCCGTCGGGCAGGCGTCCGGCGCCCGCGCGGCGCCGACCGGGGCGCGACCCGGGTACCGCACGCCCGCCGCCGTCGGAGGGCAGCGCGCACGGCGCGTGCGGCATCGGCGGGCGCCGTGCGCCGGTCCGCACGGTCAGGCGGCACTTCACCTCCGCGCGCGAGCCGACGGCACGCGCCCCGGGCCCCGTCGGCGGCGCCGAGCGCACCGCCGGCGCCCGCGTCACCGCGAGCGGGCGGCGATCCGTTCGGGACGCTGTGAGGGCGTGGCCGATCGGAGCGGGGCGGAGGGCGCCGTCGTACACTCGCCCTCGCCATGCGCGCCGCGACGAGCCAGGAACGATCCCTCCAGGCCCTGGCCGACGGCGCTCGGGGGCGCGCCTACGCACCGTACTCCAACTTCCCGGTCGGGGCGGCCCTCCTCTTCGACGACGGGTCGACCCTGACCGCCGTCAACGTCGAGGACGGCGTCTACCCGCTGGGGATCTGCGCCGAGCGCGCGGCCGTCGCCCGGGCGCGGGCGGAGGGGAGGGGCAGCATCGTCGCCGTTGCGGTGTCCGGCAACGCCGCCTCCTGCCCGCCGTGCGGCGGATGCCGGCAGGTCCTCGCCGAGCACGCCGACGGCGCGACACCCGTCACGTTCCCGTTCCGCGGCGAGCTGATCACCCTCACCATCGACGAGCTGCTGCCCTACCGCTTCCAGCTGTGAGCGGGTTCCGCAGCGGCCTGGTGGCGCTCGCCGGACGTCCGAACGTCGGCAAGTCGACGCTCACCAACGCTCTCGTCGACCGGCACGTCTCGATCGTCTCGGATCGGCCGCAGACGACGCGGCGGCGGTCGGTCGGCGTCGTCTCGGCGGAGGAGTGGCAGATGGTGCTCCTCGACCTGCCCGGGTTCCAGCGGCCGCGCGACGGCCTGACGGAGCGGATGCAGCGGGCGGTGGACGAGACGATCGCCGACGTCGATGCCGTCGTCTTCGTGCTTGACGCCAGCGAGCGCCCCGGCGCCGGCGACCGCTTCATCGCCCGCGCGATCGGCGGTCGGTCGACGCCCGTGCTGATCGCGCTGAACAAGATCGACCGCCTGCGACCCGCCGCGATCGCCGAGGCGATCGGGTCGGTCGCCGACCTCGTGGAGTTCGAGGCACTGCATCCGGTCTCCGCCCTCACGGGCGACGGGATCCCCGAGCTTCGCGCCGATCTCGCCGCCCGGATGCCGGAGGGACCCGCGCTCTACCCGGAGACGTCCGGGTCCGGCGACCCGGTCCGGCTCCACGTCGCCGAGCTGATTCGCGAGCAGGCGCTCGCCCGCACGCGGGAGGAGATCCCGCACGCGATCGCGGTCACCGTCGACGAGGTCGAGCTCGGCGCGCGCAAGGACGCCGCCTGGGTCTCCGCGACGCTCGTCGTCGAGACCCCGTCGCAGCAACGCATCCTCGTCGGCAAGGGCGGATCGATGATCCGCGACATCGGTGCCGGTGCGCGGCCGGGCATCGAGGAAGCCCTCGGCAAGCACGTGATGCTCGACCTGTCCGTCGACGTCCGCAGGAACTGGCGGAACGACCCGAGCCTCCTCGATCGCCTCGGCCCCTGACGGGTCCGCCGAGATCGCGGCGCCCAGGCGGGCGGCACGCAGCGGGCGCGCCGGAGGACCAGACCCCGAGCACCGCCTCATCGCGCCGGCAGGGCTGCGCGGCGGAACGCCTCATCGCGCGGAACCGCCTCACCGCGGCGGGCCGCCTCACCGCGTCGGACCGCCTCACCGCGGCAGGGCGTTCACCGCCGCGGATCGCCTCACGCGGCGGACCGCCTCAGCGGCGGACCGCTGCCCCCGTGGCGAACCGCCTCACCTCCTCGCGGCGCGCTCGGGCGCGGTCACCGGGGTCGCTCCGGTCGAGCGCCCGATCCGCCTGCCGAGGACTCCTCGTCCCGGGAGCGCGATCCTCAGGCTGCCGGCGGCGCTGCGCCTCCTGACGACCCCGGGCCGCGGCTCACCGCCCGGCCGCGGCGATCGCTCGGCGCTCCGCTCGTCTACCGGGCGGCGAGCGTCGCGGCCGTGTAGTCGGACTGCGCGTTCCAGAGCAGGAACCCGCCGGTGCCGGCCTGCCGCGCCGCCGAGATCTGCGCCTCGATCTGGGCGGGCGTGTAGTTCCACGCCTGCAGCCATGGGGTGATCGTCGCCGACCCGCCGATCAGCTTCCGCTGCCAGTCGGAGAGCGACGCGGCCACCGTGTCGTGCGGGTTGCCGACCGGGCTCGGGATCCCGTACTGGTTCGGCCCGTAGAGCGAGGGGTAGGCCATCGGGTAGACGTCGTCGACGACGTTGCGGAGCATCCGCGGGTTCTGCCCGATGCCCAGGTCGTTCGTCGCGGCGAGCCCGAAGATCGACGCCGAGACCCGCAGCCCGAGGGGATGGAGCTGCTTGGCGGCGAACGTGAGGAAGTTCGTGATCGTCTGGTCGTGCGTCTCCTTCGGCCCCTTGAAGACCGCCGAGGCGACGTCGCCGTCGGACGGGAAGCGCACGTAGTCGAACAGGATCTCGTCGAAGCCGTACCCCGCCGCCTCCTTGCCGAGCGCGACGGCGTAGGCCCAGTTGCGCCGATCCTTCGGGTTCAGCCAGATGTGCCCCTGCGTCGTCTTCCAGACGCCTCCGGACCGGGTCCGGGCCGCGCGGTCGGGGTACTTCTTGCCGACGTAGTCGTCCTGGAAGACGACGATGCGGCCGATGACGTAGAGCCCCCGCGCGTGCGCCGCGCGCACGTCCTTGCGCGGCTCGTAGTAGGGCTGCGCCGCGCCGGACGCGCGGGCGACCGTGACCCGCGACGCGAATCCCACGATGCCCCGCTCGTCCTTGATGTCGAGCTCGATCGCGTTCATCCCGGACCGCGGATCGGCCATCCCGAGGATCGAGGCGAACCGCGCCTTCGTGTTCTCGGTGCCGAGCGAGACGTGGACACCCCGGATCTCCTTCGGGCGGGGCGTGCGCTTCCGGGCAGGCGCCGCCTTCTTCGCCGGGGTCTCCGTCGCGGTGCTCTTCACGACCGCCTTCTTGCCACCCGTGCTCTTGATGCCCCAGGCGCCGAAGAAGGAGACGCTGCAGGCGACGACCACCGCGCCGAGCGCGATCGCGCGTCGCTTCCGGACGATCCGCCGCCGCTCCTCCTGCGCCTTCCTGCGCGTCAGGATGCGGGCGCGATCGGCCTCCCATTCCCGTTTTCTCTGGAGCTCGTACTTCATCTGGAAACCCGTCCGGGGCCGCAAGTGTACGCGTGATGCCCGGTCTGACGACTCGGCGAGGTGGTCTAGCCTTGTGGATCAGTGAGTGGGAGAGCCGGAGACATCGCGAAGTCCGTCGAGTACGTGGCGCTCCGCCCGAACGCCACGTACGCCGACATCGAGCTCCTCTGCGAGGAGGCGTCGCGCCTGCACGTCGCCGCCGTCGCCGTCCTCCCCGTCCATGTCGCCACCGCCGCCCGAGCCCTCGCGACGAGCGACGTCAAGGTCGTCGCGCTCATTTCCTATCCCTTCGGCGCGGACCGGCCGGAGACCAAGCGCCGCGCCGCCGCGGAGGCCGCGGCGGACGGCGCCGACGACGTCGAGGTCGTGATGGCGATCGCCCGCTTCCTCTCCGGCGACGTCAACGGAACCCGCGACGAGCTGGCGGCGATCGTCCGCGACCTGGAGATGCGGCACGCGACGAGCCGCGGAGTCGGAGTCCGCGGGGTGGTCGAGACGGCGTACCTCGACGACCGCAGGATCCGACTGGCGGCGCGGGTCCTCGCGGCCGCCGGCGTCGGGATGGCGGTCACCTCGACGGGTCTCGCGCCACGCTCCGCCTCGACGCTCGACGTCAGCCTGCTCCGCGAGGAGCTCGGGACCACGGTCGCGATCAAGGCGGCCGGCGGCGTCCGTACCCTCGCCGAGGCGCGTGAGCTGATCGCCGCGGGCGCCGCCCGGATCGGCACGGCGGCCGCACCCGACGTCCTCGGCGACCGCGGCCGCAAGAGCGCGGCATGACGATCGTCCTCGAGGACGTGCCCGTCGACGCCGTGGGCGTCGAGCGCCGGGCCGCGGTGCTGGGCACGCGGTCGATCAAGACCTCGGCCAAGGACGCCGGCCTCCGGCTGGCCCTCTCGATGGTCGACCTGACGACGCTCGAGGGGGGCGACACCCCCGGCAAGGTGGAGCGGCTGTGCGCCAAGGCCGTGCGACCGGACCCCGCCGACCCCGGCCTGCCGCACGTCGCCGCGGTCTGCGTCTACCCGTCGCTCGTCGCCGCGGCGCGGGCGGCGCTCGGCTCGGCACCCGTCCACGTGGCGTCCGTGGCCACCGGGTTCCCCGCCGGCCAGACGCCCCTCGAGACCCGGCTCGGCGAGGTCCGCTCGGCGGTGGCGGCCGGGGCCGACGAGATCGACATGGTGATCGACCGCGGCGCCTTCCTGAGCGGTCACCTGAGCCTCGTCACGGCGGAGATCGAGGCCGTCCTCGAGGCCTGCGGGCCGGCCCACCTGAAGGTGATCCTGGAGACGGGCGAGCTCGTCACCTACGACAACGTGCGGCGCGCCTCGCTCCTCGCTATGCGGGCGGGCGCCCACTTCATCAAGACGTCGACCGGGAAGATGGCGCCGGCCGCCACGCCCCCGGTCGTCCTCGTGATGCTCGAGGCGATCCGCGACTACGTCGAGGAGACGGGGCGTCGCGTCGGGATGAAGCCGGCCGGGGGGATCCGCACGGCGAAGCAGGCGCTGCAGACCCTCGTCCTCGTCAAGGAGACGCTCGGCGAGGAGTGGCTCGATCCCGACTGGTTCCGGTTCGGCGCGTCGTCGCTCGTCAACGACCTGCTGATGCAGCTGCAGAAGCTGCGCTCCGGCGCCTATCCGTCACCCGACTCGTTCTCGGCGAGCTGACAGTCCGGCGCAAAAGATAAGCGGGCATAGGACATGATCACGTGAGCATCTTCGAGTACGCACCGGCTCCCGAGTCGACGGCGATCCTGTCCCTCGCCGACGCCTACGACCTGTTCATCGACGGCGAGTTCGTCGGCTCCCCGGGCGGTGCGCGGCGCGTCAGCATCAACCCGGCGACCGAGGAGGCGGTGGCCGAGTTCTGGGACGCCACCGCCGCGGACGTCCAGACGGCGGTCGCCTCGGCCCGCCGCGCCTTTCCGGCCTGGTCCCGTCTTCCCGGCGCGGAGCGCGGCAAGCACCTGTACCGGCTGGCGCGCCTGATCCAGGAGCGGAGCCGCGAGCTGGCCGTGGCCGAGTCGGTCGACGGGGGCAAGCCGATCCGCGAGAGCCGGGACATCGACCTGCCGCTCGTCGCCGGCCACTTCTTCTACTACGCCGGGTGGGCCGACAAGCTCGCCTACGCCGTGCCCGGCAAGGAGCCGCGGCCGCTTGGAGTATGCGCGCAGATCATTCCCTGGAACTTCCCCCTCCTGATGCTGGCCTGGAAGATCGCGCCCGCCCTCGCGGCGGGCAACACGGTGGTCCTCAAGCCCGCCGAGACCACGCCGCTCACCGCGCTCCTGTTCGCGGAGATCTGCCGCGAGGCGGAGCTGCCGCCCGGCGTCGTCAACATCGTCACCGGGGCGGGGGAGACGGGCGCCGCGCTCGTGCGGGCCCAGGGAATCGACAAGCTCGCGTTCACGGGCTCGACGGCGGTCGGCCGCTTCATCGCCTCGGAGCTCGCCGGCTCCGGCGTGCGCCTGACGCTGGAGCTCGGCGGCAAGGCGGCCAACATCGTCTTCGCCGACGCCGCGATCGACCAGGCGGTCGAGGGGATCGTCGACGGCATCTACTTCAACCAGGGGCACGTCTGCTGTGCCGGATCCCGCCTCCTCGTCGAGGAGTCCGTCGCCGACGTCCTGCTCGCGAAGCTCGCCCGCCGGATCGAGCTCCTCCGGGTCGGCGACCCGCTCGACAAGAACACCGACGTCGGCGCGATCAACTCGTCGGTCCAGCTGGAGCGGATCCGGGGCCTCGTCGCGGCCGGCGTGGAGGAGGGCGCCATCCTCCATCAGTCCCGGGCGGTGCTCCCCGAGCGGGGCTACTACTTCCCGCCGAGCTGGTTCACCGGCGTCACGCCCTCCCACCGGGTGGCGCGGGACGAGATCTTCGGGCCGGTCCTCTCGGTGATGACCTTCCGGACGCCGGACGAGGCCGTCGAGCTCGCCAACAACACCCGCTACGGGCTCTCTGCGGGCGTCTGGACCGACAAGGGCGCGAAGGCGTTCGCGCTCGCCGGCCGGCTCCGCGCCGGCGTCGTCTGGGCCAACACGTTCAACAGCCTCGACCCGACCTCGCCGTTCGGCGGCATGCGCGAGTCCGGCTACGGGCGGGAGGGCGGCCTCGCCGGCCTCCGGGAGTACCTCGCGTGACGGCCCGACGACTGGCCGTCCGCAAGACGTACAAGCTCTACATCGGCGGCGCGTTCGTCCGCTCCGAGTCCGGCCGCGTCCAGCACCTGGCCGGCGGCGACGCGGTTCCGGTGGTCGCGAGGGCCAGCCGCAAGGACGTCCGGGAGGCGGTCCGTGCGGCCCGCGGCGCCCAGCCCGCCTGGTGGCGGCGCACGGCGTACAATCGGGGCCAGATCCTCTACCGGATGGCCGAGGTGCTGGAGGCCCGGACGGCGGAGCTCGCGGAGCGGATCGCCGACACCCGCGGGCTCGCGCCCCGCGAGGCCCGGCTCGAGGTCGAGCTCGCGATCGACCGCACCGTCCACTTCGCGGGCTGGACCGACAAGCTGGCCGCCGTCCTCGGGGCGACGAACCCCGTCGCCGCGCCCTACTTCAGCTTCACCACGCCGGAGCCCGCCGGCGTCGTCGCCCTGATCGCCCCGGAGGAGCCCTGCCTGCTCGGGCTCGTGACCCACCTGGCGCCGGCGCTCGCGTCCGGCAACACGGTGGTCGCCGTCACCTCGGACGCCCATCCGCTCGCGTCGCTCGACCTCGCCGAGGTGCTCGCCACCTCGGACGTCCCGGGCGGGGTGGTCAACATCCTCTCCGGCGTCCGGGCCGAGATCGCACCCGTGCTGGCCGCCCACGCCGACGTCGACGTCGTCGTCGACGCGGCCGGCGGCGCGATCGCCGACGAGCGGGCCGCCGCCGAGAACATCACGCGGTACCGGCGCGTGGCCATCGCCGACTACGCCGGCGAGGCCGGGACCCGCGGCCTCGAGCCGCTGCTGCGGACGATCGAGTTGAAGACGGCATGGCATCCGATCGGGCTCTGACCGGCGACGAGCATCCGGAGCTCGTCCCCTACGAGCTCCACGGCACGCGGGTCCTCCACGACGACGTCGTGCGGATCGAGGAGCACGACGTGACCACCGTGGACGGGCGCGCGTTCACGATGGCCGTGACGGTCAGCCGCGGCTTCGTGGTCGTCCTGCCGGTGCTGCCGGGCGGCGAGGTCGTCCTCGTCCGTCAGTACCGGCACACGCTCGGCCGGGTCACGCTGGAGGTCCCGGCCGGCGCCATCGACCCGGACGAGGAGCCACTCGTCGCCGTCGAGCGCGAACTGGCCGAGGAGACCCTGCTCCGGGCCGGATCGATCGAGCACCTCGGGACGTTCGCCGACAACCCGGGGCGCTCGACGGGCTACGCCCACCTCTACCTCGCCCTCGACTGCACGGCCGACCCGTCCGCGCGGGCGCACGAGCCGACGGCGCCGGTCACGATGACGCTGGAGCGGGCCCTGGGAGAGATGGGACGGGAGGTCGACTCGACCTCCAGCTGCCTCGCCCTCCTCCTCGCCCACCGGCGACTCGGATCGGCGGCGTAGAATGGGCTCACGATGCTCTTCTGGTGGATCGCGGGCGTCATCTTCCTCGTCCTCGAGCTCTTCACGCTCTCGTTCGTGCTCGTCTACTTCGGCCTCGGCGCCATCGTCGCCGCCGTCTCCGGGATGCTCGGCGCGCCCCTCGCGGCGCAGACCGGCATCTTCTGCGCCGTCTCCCTCGGCCTCCTCTTCACGACGCGCCCCTACATCCTGCGGCTCGTCCAGCGGACGCCGTACCGCCCGTCGAACGTGGAGACGCTGAGCGGCAAGACCGGCATCGTGACGATCCCGATCTCGAACGACGCCTCCACCGGGCAGGTCCGGATCGGCACCGAGTTCTGGACCGCGCGCACGAACGGCGACCTCCCCGAGCCAGTCCCCGCCGGGACCAAGGTGCGGATCCTCGGCGTCGAGGGCGTGACGGCGCGCGTCGCCCCCGTCGAGGACCCGGCTCCGTCGCCGGTGACCGAGGTCGAGCGGGGCCCGGCCGGTCTCTGACGGCGGCTGCCGGTGAAGAGAAGGCCCGGCCCACTGGCGTGGACCGGGCCCCCGGGTAGTAGGGCATACGGGATTCGAACCCGTGTTGCCGGCGTGAGAGGCCAGCGTCCTAGGCCCCTAGACGAATGCCCCACCGGGCGAGCTTCCGCTCGCGGGGAACGTACCCCACGGGGTACGCCCGATGCGCCGATCCGGCGCAACTTCGGGACTAGGACTCGAACCTAGATTAACGGGACCAGAACCCGTCGTCCTACCATTAGACGATCCCGAAAAGGGTCGGGCCTCGTCGGCCCGGACGGGGGCGGAGTCTAGCATGCGCCGATGCCGGCGCCACCCTTCGACCAGCTCGTCCTCGGTGGCCTCGAGATCCGTCTCTACTCGCTCTGCGTCGTCGCGGGACTGATCGCCTGGATCGTCACGACCGCCCGGATCTGGGAGCGGGCGGGGGGTGACGGCGTCGACGCCGCCTGGCTCTGCATCCTCGCGCTCGTGCCCGCGCTCGTCGGCGCCCGGATGTTCTCGGTGCTGACCGACGTCGAGACCTACCGGGGTGATCCGCGATCCGTGTTCGACCTCGCCGCCGGCGGATTCGGGATCTGGGGGGCGATCGCCGGCGGCGTCGCCGGGCTCGTCTACGGCGCCCGGGTGCGCGGCTTCCCGGTCGCCACGTTCCTCGACTGCGCCGTCCCGGGCGTGGCGCTCGGGCAGGCCGTCGGGCGCTTCGGCAACTACTTCAACCAGGAGCTCTACGGCGGGCCGACGAGCCTGCCGTGGGGGCTGCACGTCGATCCGGCGTTCCGCCCCCCGACCCTCGTCGACCAGGCCACGTTCCAGCCGACCTTCCTCTACGAGTCGCTCGGCTGCATCGCCATCTTCCTCCTGCTCGGCGTCCTCTGGCGCCCGTCGCACGAGCACTTCGGGATGGGCGTCTCGGCGCTCGAGTACATCGCCCTCTACGCGACCCTGCGGTTCTGCGTCGAGGGCCTGCGGATCGACCCGGCCGTCGAGGTCGGCCCGCTGCGGATCAACCAGGTCGTGTGCCTGTTCGCGCTCCTCACCGTCGGACTTCTCCTCTCCGGGCTCCGCCGCCCGCCGGGACGGCGCCGCCCGCCTCCGTGAACGCCACGCCCGGAGCTCCGCAGGCGCCGGTCGGCTGCCGGGCGGCGCGGACGCGGCTAGAAGGTGGTGTCCCAGCGCAGCTCGATCGCGTAGGCGAGGAGGACGCCGAGGACCATCGCCGCCTCGACGCGACGGCGCGTCAGGAGCGGCGCCGCCGCGATCGCGGCGAGCGGGACGGCGAACTGCCAGATCCGCTCGACCTCCGCCTCCATCACGCCGGAGGCGGCGGCCGCGAGGCCGCAGAGGGCGAGCGCGCGCGCACCCGGCGTTCCCCGTTCGACGCCGCGGAGGAACCGCTCGGCGAGCACCGGCCCGAGGCAGAGGAGGAACGCGGCGATCCCGCCGAAACACCAGTACCAGAACGGGCGCCGGCCGCCGATCCCCCGCTCGTACGCGTCGTGGGTCGCCCGGATCGCCCCGAGCGTGTCGTAGCCGGCGAGGAGCGAGAGGCCGACGACGAGAGCCAGGACGGCGCCGGCGCTCGCGAGCGCGACGATCACGCCACGGCGCCGGGGTCGGCTCGCGAGGGCCGCGTAGAGCGGGATCAGGGCGAGCGCGTAGGACAGGAAGAAGAGGAGCGCCGACCCGACCGCGCCGAGGCCCACGCGATCGCCGACGAAGGCGGCGACGACGAGCAGCGCGAGCAGGGCGAACACGGCGTCGAAGGAGGTCGCACCGTAGAGCAGCGTCACCGGAGCGAACGCCCAGGCGAGGACGGCGAGTCGAGCCTGCGGATCGCCGACGAGGCGACGACCCGCCCAGTAGGCCGGCCAGGCCGTCGCGGCGCCCAGGAACAGCACGATTCCCGCGTAGCCCTCGACGCCGCCGCCGGCCCGGTAGAGGACGAGGGAGAGGAGCGTCGCGCCGGCCGGGTGGCCGGACGGGTGGATCGGCAGGTGCGGCACGAGCTCGGCGAAGTGGTCGAGGAAGGCCAGCGGGTGGCCGTGGACGACGCCGAAGGCCGCCGGGTACTCCGAGCTCCGCCCGCCGGGTCGATCGAACGGCCACCACCACTCGTCGAGCCCGAAGTGGGTCGTCGCGAGGCCGGCCCGGGCGAGGAGCGCCACCAGGAAGGCGGCGAACGGGAAGAGCCGGGCGCCGACCCTCTCGTCGAGGCGGAGCAGGAGGACGGCGGCGACGAACGCCACGAGGAGGGGAGCGATCGGCCACCACCAGCGCGGTGGAAGCGTGTCCCGGTACTCGACCCAGAAGAGGGGCGCCGTCCTGGCGCCGAGGAACACGCCGGAGCGCCGGGCCCAGACGCCGACCGCCACGGCGGCGACGACGACGAGGAGGCCCGCGAGGCGGGCCGGCGGGAACCGGCGGACGGTCGCGATCACGCGCGGGCGAGGATCCGCGTCCACGCCATGGCCGTGCGCGGCGCCCGCGCCAGCAGGCCGGTGGCCGCCACCCGGTCCAGGTCCTCGGCGCGATCGATGTCCGGCATCGGCTCGAGGAGCCGGACCGGACGTCCGAGGGACGCGCCGCGCGCCACCGTCTCGGCGAGCACGTCTCCGGTCGACATCTCGACGGCGAAGATCTCCGCGGCCGGGGCGTCGAGGCCGACGGCCCAATAGCCGCCGTCGAGGCAGGGGGCGAGCACGATCTCGCCCGCGAGGGCGGGGAGGCAGTCGTGGATCGCGGGATCGAGCACGAAGGGCGAATCGATCGCCGCGATCACGCAGGCGCTCGCGCCCGCTCCGAGCTCGCGCGCCGAGAGCTGGGCGAGCCGCTCCCCGAGCGTGCCGGCGGGCTGCGGCACGAGGGCGAACCGGGGCGGCACGCCGAGGGCGCGGAGGCTTCGTCCCGCGTCCGGCGGATCGTGGTAGAAGACGAGGCGCGCGTCCGCCGGGGCGGTCGCGGCGAGGGCCCATGCGGAGTCGAGCACGAGCGCCTCGGCGACCAGGCGGGCGCTCTCTGCGCCGAGCGACGCGGCGATCCGCGTCTTCGCCCGTCCGGCGGCCGGATCCTTGCCGATCAGGGCCAGGGTGGGGGTCACGGCAGCGCCTCGCGCGCGATCAACCGGCCCATCTGGCGCGCCACCCGGAACGAGCCGCGGACGGAGCCGGTCACCTTCGACTCGCCGCCGATCCGCGGCAGGTAGGCGATGCGGACCTCGCCGATCCGGAGGTCGGCGCGCCCGGCGTTCAGGACCATCTCCAGGGGCCACGCGAAGGCGCGATCGCGGACGTCGAGCGCCAGTAGGCGGTCGCGCCGGATCGCGCGCAGCGGCCCCAGGTCGGTGAGCGTCGGCGCACCGGCGAGCCGGGCCGCCCGGCCGAGCGCGAGGTTCGCTCCCCGGAGCGCCGGCGGCATCGCGCTCGACCGGCGCCAGGTGCGCGAGCCGAGGCAGAGGTCGAGCTCGCCCGCGATCACCGGAGCAAGCACGCGCTCCACGTCGGCCGGCGCGAAGCTGCCGTCGGCGTCGAGGAAGGCGAGGACGTCCCCGCTTGCGGCCCACGCCCCGGCGTGGCAGGCGGCGCCGAAGCCGCGGCGCGTCTCGGCGACCACCCGGGCGCCGGCGGCTCTCGCCCGCGCGGCCGTCGAGTCGGCGGAGCCGTTGTCCACGACCAGCACCTCGTCGACCCGGCGGACGAGGCCGGCGACGACCCGTCCGATCGACGCCTCCTCGTCGAGCGCCGGCAGGATCGCCGTCGTCCGCGGCCGGTCAGGCGCGGCCACGGGCGCCGAACGGCGGAGGCGGCACCGGGCGCGTCCGGGCGGGATCGCGGGAGGCGCCGGGGGAGCACACGGGGCGAAGCGTAGGGCCCGGACTCCCGGCAGATGCGAAACGGCGGCGAAACAGCGACGGTGCCGCCGTGGCGGGCACGACGCGCCCGTGTCACGCTTGGCCGGACGGACCGGGCGTCGCGCCCGTTCGCACCCGACCCGACCGATCGGGCCACTGTCCCGGATGGGCGACCCATGCTGCCGCCGAAGATCCTGGTCGTCGACGACGAGCCGACGATCCGCACGATCCTCGCCTCCTACCTGGAGCGGGAGGGCTACAGCGTCGTCTCGGCCGCGGACGGCGACCTCGCCGTGGCGGCCGTCGCCGAGCACCGGCCGGACCTGATCCTCCTGGACGTCCTGCTGCCCGGCTACGACGGGCTCACGGTGATGGCCCGGGTGCGCCGGGACCACGCGACGCCGATCATCCTCCTCACGGCCCGCGGCGAGGAGTCCGACCGGATCGCCGGCCTCCGCCTCGGGGCGGACGACTACGTCGTCAAGCCCTTCTCGCCGGCGGAGGTCGTCGCCCGGGTCGGCGCCGTGCTGCGGCGCCGGGACGCCTCCGGGGCCGCCGGCCAGGCCGAGGTGCTCGCCTTCGGCCCGGTCGTCGTCGACTGCGTCCGGCGGGTGGTCTCCGTCTCGGGCCGCAGAGTCGAGCTGACGGCCCGCGAGTTCGACCTCCTCCAGTTCCTCGCCCGGCAGCCGGGGCGGGCGTTCAGCCGCGACGAGATCATGCGGGCCGTCTGGCGCTCCAGCGTCTACGACGACACCTCCACGGTGACCGTCCACGTCCGCCGGCTCCGGCAGAAGCTCGAACGCGATCCCCTCGCGCCCTGTCACCTGGTGACGGTCTGGGGCGTCGGCTACCGACTCGATCCATGACCGGATCGATCCGCTTCAGCCTCCTCTCGCTCGCCGCCGCGGTCGCCGCGGCCGTCGCGATCCTGGCCGCCGCGGGAGTGGGTTCGCGGGTGCTCGGAGGCGGCCTGCTGCTGACGCTCGGCGGCGCCGTCTGGCTCGGGGCGACCCACGTGATCGGCGGGGCGCGACGGCAGGGGCGGCTGAGCCGGCAGTACGTCGCCAGCGTCCTCGTGGCCGTCGGGCTGGGGTTCGCGTTCGTCACCCTCACGGCCCGCCTGATGGTCGTCTCGAACCGGGATGCCGCCGTCTTCGCGGCGCTCCTCGCCTTCGTGGGGATCGTCGGGGCGCGCGCCGCGGGCCTCCTGGCGGGGCGCAGCGCACGCGACCTCAGCGAGCTCAGGCAGGGGCTCGAGGCGATTGCCGGCGGGCGCCTCGCCCACCGGGTGGAGGTGCGCGGCGCCGACGAGATGCGCGCCGTGGCCTCGGAGGTCAACTGGCTCGCGGCCGAGCTCGAGCGGTCGCGGGAGGAGCGCGGGCGGTCGGAGTTCGCCCGCCGCAACCTCGTCGCCGCGGTCTCCCACGACCTGCGGACGCCGATCGCCTCGCTGCGGCTCCTCGTCGACGCGATCCGGGACGGCGTGATCCCGCCGGACCGCGTCGACGTCGCCGTCGCGACCATGGATCGTCATCTGCTCGCCCTCGGCGTCCTCGTCGACGACCTGTTCGAGCTGGCGCGGATCGACGCCGGAGACGTCGCCTGGGAGCGCCCGCCGATCGACCTCGGCGAGGTCGTCGGCGAGACCGTCGAGGCCTTCCGGCCGGACGCCGCGGCAGCCGGGATCGAGCTCGTCGTCGCGCTGCGTGGCCCCCTGCCGGTCGTCCACGCCAACGCCGGCCGCATCGCGCGGGTGCTCGGGAACCTCGTGGGCAACGCCATCCGCCACGCGCGCGGTGCGAGCGTCGTCGCCATCCGCGGCGAGGCCCTCGGGGCGGAGGGCGTCCGCGTCACCGTCGAGGACGACGGCGGCGGGATCCCGGCCGGTGACCGCGACCGCGTCTTCGAGCGCTTCTGGCGCGGGGCGTCCGAGCGGCCGAGCGGTGGCGGGTCGGGGCTCGGCCTGCCGATCTGCCGCGCGATCGTCGAGGCGCACGGCGGCGCGATCTGGATCGACCCGGCGACCCGCGGCGGAACCGCGGTCCGGTTCACCCTCCCCGCCGCCACGCCGGGCGGCGAGCCCGGGCCGGCCCCGGTGGCCGCCGCGCGAGGAGGCTGACCGCCTCTCCCGGGCTCAGCGGGCGAGCGGGACGGGCGGGCGCACGGCCGCGGCCAGCGCCCCCTCGAGGTCCGCGAGCAGGTCGACGAGGTCCTCGATGCCGAGCGAGAGGCGCACCGTTCCGGGCGGGATCCCGGCGGCCGCCCTCTCCCGATCGCTCAGCTCGCGATGGGTGCCGGCGGCGACGGCGGAGGCCAGGCTCTCGACGCCGCCGAGCGTCGGCAGCGAACGGATCAGCCGGAGGCCGGCGAGGAAGCGGCCGGCGGCGGGCTCGCCACCGGCGAGCGTGAGCGAGACGAGCCCGGCCGTCCCCCCGAGGATGCGGCCGGCGAGCGCGTGGTCGGGATGGGTGGCGAGGTCGGGGTGGAGGACGGCGACGACGCCGGGCCGCCCCTCCAGGAAGCGGGCCACGAGGCGCGCGGTCTCGTTCTGGCGGTCGACGCGGAGGACGAGCGTCTTCAGGCCGCGATCGAGGAGCGCCGCGGCTCCAGGGTCCAGGCACGCCCCCAGCCCGAGCGCGACGTCGCGGGCCGGTTCGATCGCGGCGCGGGATCCCGCGAGCACCCCGGCCGTGACGTCGGCGTGCCCGTTCAGCGCCTTCGTCGCCGAGTGGACGACGAGCGTCGCGCCGTGCTCGAGCGGCCGGACGTTGGCGGGGGTCGCGAGCGTCGCGTCGACGACGAGGGCCGCTCCGCGGCGGGCCGCGAGCTCCCCCAGCCACGGCAGGTCGGCGACGGCGAGGAGCGGGTTGGTCAGCGCCTCGACGAAGATCGCGTCGGCTCCCGTCGCCTCGCGGCGCCAGGCGGCGTGGTCGCTCAGATCGACGAGGGTGACCCGTCGACCCATCGAGCGCAGGTCGCGGACGAGCAGGCGGTGGGCATCGCCGCTGACCTGGCGCGCGGCGACCAGCCGGCCGTCGGGCGGCACCGTCGCCAGGAGCGCCGCGAGCAAAGCGGCCGTCCCGGAGGCCAGGAGCAGGGCGTCGTCGGCGCCCTCGAGCGCCGCCAGCCGCCGGGCGACGGCGTCGACCGTCGGGTTGGCGATCCGCCCGTACGTCGTCTCGCCGGGCGCCGGGCCCGCCGCCGCCGTCGAGCGCTCGATCGGCACGGCGAGCGGCTCCCCGGGCCCGAGCCCGTGCACCGCGATCGTGCCCGGGCCGCGCCCGGTCCTCTGCCACCCCGTCACGCGCATCAGCGTACGGCCGCCCGCCCCGGTCGCGGGCGTCGTTTCGCCCGTGTTCACCGGGGCCGGGGGTCGACGCGCGCCGCGTCGCCCCGTTTCGCCCGTGTTCACGGACCCGACCTGTACGGTGATCGCCATGTCGCGCTCCCCCTGGGACCGCTGGGCGAGGTTCGAGCCATACCGCCGGGGCCCGCTCCGCGAAGGCGCGTTCGACGAGCACCTGCGCGACGACCGGACGGCGGCCCAGCTCGGGATCGCCCTCGGCGTCTGCTTCACCGTCTGCTTCGCCACGGGCCTGCTCTCCCACGGCGTCCAGCGCGGCCCGGACTGGTTCCGCGAGGCGTGGCCGTCGACCGGGATCTCGATCTACCGGATCACCCAGGGCCTTCACGTCCTCACCGGGGTGGCCGCCATCCCCCTCCTCGCCGTCAAGCTCTGGGTCGTCTACCCGCGCCTCTTCGCCTGGCCTCCGGCGCGTAACCTCACCCACGCGATCGAGCGGCTGAGCCTGCTCGCCCTCGTCGGCGGCGCGATCTTCCAGGTCGCGACCGGGGTCATGAACGTCTTCTACTGGTACGCGTTCCCGTTCACCTTCCCGAACGCCCACTACGCCGGCGCCTGGATCGCCATGGGTGGGCTCGTCATCCACGTCGGCGCCAAGATCGTCGTCGCCCGCCGTGCGCTCGCTGCGCCGGCGCCGGTGACGGCCGACGGCACGCGCCTGAGTCGCCGCGGGCTCCTCTTCGCCGCCGCCGGCGGCAGTGGGACGCTCGTGCTGCTGACCGCCGGCTCCACGGTGTCGCCGATCAGCCGGCTGGCGGTCCTGGCCCCGCGCCGCGCCGGGACGGGACCCCAGGGCGTCCCGATCAACCACGTCTCGACGGCCGCCATCCGCACCGCCGCGGCGAGCGCCGACTATCGGCTCACCGTCACCGGCCGGGTCAGGCGGCCGCTGTCGCTGACCCGGGAGGACCTCGAGTCGCTACCGCGGGTGACGGAGGAGCTGCCGATCTCCTGCGTCGAGGGCTGGAGCACGAACGCGTCCTGGTCCGGCATCCGGGTCCGCGACCTGCTCGACCGCGCCGGCGCCCCCGCGGACGCGGTCGTCCGCGTGCTCTCCCTGCAGCGGTCGGGCGGCTCGAGCGGCTCGATCCTCTACCCGAACCACCATCGGGACCCCAGGACGCTGCTCGCCCTGGAGCTGAACGGCAACCGCCTGCACCCCGACCACGGCTGGCCGGTCCGCCTGATCGCGCCGAACCGCCCGGGCACCCAGCAGACGAAGTGGGTCACCCGGATCGAGGTGGTGTGAGGTGGCCGACCCCGCCGTCGCCGAGACGATCGACCGGCCGGTTCCGCTCGGCGACGATCCGATCGACCGCCGCATCTTCTACCCCCTCCTCCTGGTGGGCGGGCTCTGCATCCTCTGGGGGCTGAAGCAGCTCGTCGACCGGAAGGTCCCGCTGCTGCCGTTCGGCGAGTGGTTCGTGGGCGCCGCGATCCTCCACGACGCCGTCGTCGCCCCGGCGGTGATCGTCGTCGGCTGGCTGCTCGGGCGCGCAGCCCCGCGGCGGGCGCGGGTGCCGCTGACTGCCGGGCTCGTGGTCGCCGGCGTCATCCTCCTCTACTCGATCCCCGCCCTCTTCACCGACGGCGCCCAGGCGGCCGACCCGAGCACGCTCCCGAACGACGAGCCGAGGAACGTCCTGCTCGTGCTCGTGGCCGTCGGCCTCGTGACGGGGGTCGGGATCGTCGTCCGACGGTCCCGTCCGCTCGTCACCGTCGCCGTCCCGAGCGGGCCGCCGGTCCAGGCGGGCCGTCGACCGCCGCGCGAGCACCGTTCCGTGCTCGTCGTCCTCCTCGCCCTCGCGGTCGCGGCGGCGGCCGACGCGATCGGGCGCCGCCGGAGCTGACGACCGGGATGTATCAGCCCGTCGGTCCGCGGCCTCTCGTCGCCAGGAGCGGAATTGCGAGGTGAGGCTCCCCGCGCGCTGCGGGGAAGCGGAGGACACGGGCGCGTCGGATCCGTCCGACGGGCGCCGGCCACACGCCGGGAAACACCCGACTCGTGGGGGAGCCACCACCGCGCGACCGCTCCAAGAACATCAACGAGAAGGGGGAACGGCGATGTCGGGCGACAGGAAGGGCGGAGCGCCGGTGACGGGCAACCGGACGACCACGGCCGCCAGCGGCGGTCCGAGGATCGGCGCGGTCCGCCACCGGCTCTTCGTCGACGGCGCCGGCGGGCCCCCGTCCGTGGCGACGCGGGTCGTGCCCGTCGCCGACTGGTTCGGCGACGCTCGTGGCCTCTACCAGGTGATCGTGGAGATCGGCGGCGTGCGCGCCGGCAGCCTCTTCCGGGCCACCGGCGGACGAGCGGAGACCTGAGCCCTCCGCGCGGTCAAGGACCGTCGGCTCAGGCGCCGGGACGGAGCGGAGCGCGGGCGAACTCGCGCATGCCGACGGCGAACGGGATCGTCGCGCGGAACCCGAGGCGCTCGGCGGCGCGCGCCGGCGACGCGAAGACGTGGCGGACGTCGCCCAACCGGTAGCCGCCGACGACGTCGGGCGGCAGCTCCGGCGCCAGCTCCTCCGCGAGGGCGCGGGCCATCTCGCCCACCGTCCGCGGCTCGCCGCTCGCGACGTTGTAGGCGCCGGAGGGGGCGTCGGAGGCGAGGGCGGCGAGGTTCGCCCGGGCCACGTCGCGCACGTGCACGAAGTCGCGGGTCTGCCCACCGTCCTCGAAGACGCGAGGTCGCCGGCCGGCCTCGAGGGAGCTGCGGAAGATGCTGGCGACGCCGGCGTAGGGGGTGTCCCGCGGCATCCCGGGCCCGTAGACGTTGTGGTAGCGGAGCCGGACGACCGCCGCCGGGCTCTCCCGCTCGAAGGCCTGGCCGAGGTGCTCCTGATGGACCTTCGTCGCCGCGTAGACGTTCCGGGGATCGAGCGGCGCATCCTCGCCGACCGCGTGCGGGACGAGCTCCCCGGCATGTGGGGCAGCGCGGCTCGTAGCGGCCGGCCTCGAGGTCGGCTGGCCGCCGCGGAGCCGGACGGACGTCGCCGTGGCGGGCGCAGTCGTAGCCGCCCTCGCCGTACACGGTCATGCTCGACGCGATCACGAGCCTGCCCCTGAAGCCGGAGCCGGCGAGCCCCCGCAGGAGCTGGGCGGTCCCGACGTCGTTGTGGGAGACGTAGTCGACGACGTCCGCGAAGTCGACTCCGAGGCCGACCATGGCCGCCTGGTGGGAGACCGCCGTCACCCCGCGGACCGCGGCGTCCACGACCTCGGCGTCGCGCAGGTCGCCGCGGACCAGCTCGACCCGGTCGGGTGCGACCGCCTCGGTCGCGTGGGCGGCCGGCAGCGAGCAGTCGAGCACCCGGACCTCGTGGTCCGCCTCGAGCAGCGCCGCGACGACCTGCGACCCGATGAACCCGAGGCCGCCGGTGACGAGGACGAGGCTCACAGACGGACGACGGGGACGAGCACGGACTCCGTCTCGGCGTCGATGTGCGCGTACACCTCGATCCAGTCCTCGAGGCCCGAGCCGCGCAGCTTCCGTCGCAGCAGGCCGTCGACCTGGTAGACGCCGGCCGAGTTCGTCATCGCGATCTCGACCATGATCGGCCGCTCGTTGCCGTCCCGGATCGTCACGCGGTCGATCGCCGCCGCCGACAGGGCGTGGATGGAGAGCGACCCCTCCTGGAACGGGATCCGGGAGCGTCCCTTCGCCATGTCCAGCGCATCCGCGACGCGGACGATGCCTGCCTCGAGCGAGAGCGGCTCGCCGTCCGCCCGGTGGGCGTTGATGGTGTGCAGGACCTCCGCGATGATCACGGTCCGCTCGGGCTCCTCGTAGAGCCCCTCCAGCATCGCCGGCAGCCGGTCGGCCGCGATGAAGAGGCTCCAGTCCTCGTGGCCGTGCCGGTGCACGGCCATCCCCGTGCAGTGGAAGAGGCAGCCGAGGACGACGATCACCTCGGCGTCGGCGACGGTCATCCCGTAGTCGCGGACGGCTCCGAGCTCCGCGCCCTTGCGGGCGAGGTCGCGCACGAGCTTGAGGCCGATGTTCGTCACCACCTGGATGTGGA
Organism: uncultured Thermoleophilia bacterium; assembly: GCA_963800515.1. Taxonomy (GTDB): domain Bacteria; phylum Actinomycetota; class Thermoleophilia; order Gaiellales; family F1-60-MAGs149; genus CAWDBC01. Next base: position 123,034 of record CAWDBC010000008.1, on the reverse strand, counting down.
CCCAGGAGTGGTCGTTGATTCCCATCCGCCGCACGGCGTTGACGTTGGCGACGTGCCACCAGGCCTTGAGCGCGTCGTCGCGGTTCGCCCGGTCGATCAGCTCGCGGAGGATCCGGTTGCCGCGCGCCGGGACCCTGATCCGCATCTCCTTGGCGGCCTGCCGCGGCGTCATCTGCGCCGTGCGCCGAGCATCCAGCGAGATCCCGCCGGTGTCGGAGACGGGACTGTCGACGGTCTCCGGCGCCTCGTCCTCGGGGAGCGTCGGATCGTCCACGGTCATGTGCGGGCCGTCGGCGCGGTGGGCGCCGGGCCGGCGGCTCGCCGAGCGTTGGCCGCCGAGCGGGCGAACGCCTCCAGGATCCGCGCGCCGTCGGGATGCTCGGCGTCCTGGAGCTCCGGGTGGAACTGCGTGCCCCACCACGGCCGGATGCGCGAGGCGATGGCCTGGATGCGGCACGCCGGGCTCGTCGCCAGCACCTCGAACTCGGCGGGCAACTCGACGATCTCGTCGGTGTGGCTCTGGCGGACGACGGCGCGGTCGCCGAGGCCGGCGAGGAGGCCGTCGGCCGCCAGGATCTCGATCGGCATCCACCCTCGCTCGCTCCGGTCCGGCGGGAGGTGGTCGATCCGGCCGCCGGCGAAGCGGGCGAGGAGCTGCATGCCCGCGCAGACGCCGAGGACCGGCCCGCGGTAGGCCAGGATCTGCTCGCCGAGCCGGTCGAGGTCCGCCGGGTCGTGCGCCGCCCACGGGGCCTCCGAGCCGCTGAGCACGACGGCGTCCACGTCGAGTTCCGGCTCGAGGTAGTGCCGCGAGACGACCTCGGCCCCGGTGATCTCCGCCAGCAGGCTCACGAACCGGGCGTACCCGGCGACGGCGTCCGGCGACAGGTAGGAGGCGTGCTCCGTGATCGTCAGCCCGACCCGCCGGAGCGGCCATTCCGCGTCGGCGCCAGCGTGCGGGGAAACCGGGTCGTCCAGAGGGGCGCGCGCGTCCATGCTCCGGACTCTACAGAGCCTTCGCCGCCCGCCCGAGCCGCCGTCGCCGCAGCCGGCGGGTCCGCACCGGGCGCCGGGCGACCGAGCTGGATCGTCGGCGTCGGGAGGACCACCCGGGTCCTGGCGGCACCGGGGACGGTCGAGCGTCCCGGCGGCGACGGCCGAAGCACGACCCGCATCCCGCAGGCCCGGCCGATCGCCGGGTCGCGCGCGAGGAGTCGAACCCCGTCGTACGCGGCCACCGGGACGTACGAGCGGAGGCGGCGGCGGTCGGCTCCGGTCGGATCGAGTCCGGACCAGCCGTTGGCGTAGTCGGCGACCAGGCCTGGCGGATGCCGCAGGAGGAGCCGGGTCAGATCGCTTCGGGCGTGAGGGATCTCCGTGAGGCCGCGGCCCCACAGGTAGGGGAGCGGCGCCGGCCGGTCGGCGAGGAAGTAGAGGTCGGCCTCGGACGGAACGGCCAGAAGCGTGGTGGCCGGGCATCGCTCGATCCGCCGCGCGACCTGCACGTCCACCCGCCAACGGCGAAGGTAGGGGATCTGGCGGGTCGCCGCAGCGTCCGGCTCGATCGCCCAACCAGCTGCCGTGAGGAGGACGGGCGCGCAGAGGCCGGCCGCGACGAGGGGGCGGGCTCTGCGGGGGAGCGCGAGGATCAGGAGCGCTGCTCCGAGGCAGAGTGGCGCCAGCATCTGGACGAAGTAGTGGGGCCAGTAGAGCCCGCCGACGTTCAGCCCGGCGAACGAGCAGAGGATCCAGGCGCCGGTCACCGTGGCCGCCGGCTGGCGGGAGCTCCGCCAGGCGACGATCGCGCCGCCGAGGCCACCGGCGACCAGCGGAAGGACATCCCAGGCGACTGTCCGGACGGTCCCGCCGAGCAGGTCGAGCCGCACCTCGAGCGGCGCGCCGCCGCCCGACATCGCGGTCGCGCGGTAGCCGGCGATCGACCACCAGTACCGCGAGAAGCCGACGCTCGCCCCGTGGAGCAGCGACGCGCCGACGACGAGGCCGAAGCCACCGAGGAGACCTGCGCCGGCGCGGAGGGCGGGCAGGTCCCGCCGGCGGGCGAGGAGGACGACGAGTGAGACGGCGATGCCGTCGAACGCCGACTGCTTGACCGTCACCGCGTAGCCCGCGGCGAGCCCGGCGAGGGCGAACCAGGCAGCGGGATGGGTGGACGGACGGGTCGCGAGGAGGGCGAACGCGAGAGCGGTGGCGGTGAAGGCGGCCGCCGCCAGCTCGCCGTTGAACGTGAAGCCCTCCGCTGCCGGGGCGATCGCGGCGATCGCGTAGAGCGCGGCGGCGAGGAGCCCGCTCGCCGGGGAGGCGCAGCTCTCGGCCCGATCACCGCGACGGCCACGGCGACGACCGCGCCCGCGATGACCACTCCGAGACGGACGCCCCGCGCCGAGTCGGAGAGCAGGAGCAGGCCGCGGTAGAGGAGGAGGAGGCCCTGCGGGCGATCGACCCACGCCTGGGGCGAGTAGAGCCGGGCGCCGGACGCCCAGCGGCGCGCGACGTAGGCGTAGCCGCCTTCGTCCATCGACAGGCCCGCGAACACGAACGGGAGGCGGGCGGCCGCGGCGAGGACGGCCAGGGCCGCGGCGCTCGCCCACCAGCGGGCGACGGCGGCTGTCGCGGAGCGGGCGGGCGTCGTGAGCGTCTGGAGAGACGGCATGGCGGGGCGGGGAGAAGTCTCGCCGCCGCCGCGTGAAGTCCACGTGAGGCAACGGTTGTCGGACGGTGACCACCGGGGACCGGGCGACGCCTCGCGGGCCCGCCGCGCGATGGCGACCGGCGACGACGCACCGGCCGCAGGCGGAGGGGCCGCGGCGGCCAAAGCCGCGACCGGTCTGCAGCTGGTTGTGGCATCTGCGGCCCGGTCCGGGAGCCGCTGCTCCCTCAGACGTCCGAGGCTCGCTCAGCGCCGGCGGCTCGCTCAGACGTCCGAGGCTCGCTCAACCCCCGCGGCTCGCTCAGACGCCTGCGGCAGCGCGGAGCCCGTCCGAGAAGAGCGCGAAGTAGCGCCCGCGCAGCCCGATCAGCTCCTCGTGGGTGCCCTGCTCGAGGATCCGGCCGTTCTCGAGGACGACGATCCGGTCGGCCCGTCGGATCGTCGACAGCCGGTGGGCGACGACGAACGCCGTGCGCCCGGCGAGCAGCGTGCCGAGCGCGGTCTCGATCCGTCCCTCCGTCGCCAGGTCGACGCTGGAGGTCGCCTCGTCGAGGATCAGGATGCGCGGATCGGTGACGATCGCCCGCGCGAAGGCGATCAGCTGCCGTTGGCCGATCGAGAGCCGGACGCCGCGTTCGGCGACCGGCGTGTCGTACCCGTTCGGCAGGAGGTCGATGAAGGCGTCGGCCCCGACGGCCGTCGCCGCCAGCCGGATCTCCTCGGCCGTGGCGTCGGGTCGCCCGAACGCGATGTTCTCGGCGACCGTGCCCGAGAAGAGGAAGCCCTCCTGCGGGACCACGGCGAGCTGGCGCCGGAGCGACTCGCGGGTGACGGACCGCAGGTCGTGGCCGTCGATCAGGATCCGCCCGGCGCTCGGATCGTAGAACCGGGCCAGCAGCTTGACGATGGTCGACTTGCCGGCGCCGGTGTGGCCGACGAGCGCGACCGTCTCGCCGGGCTCGGCGACCAGGTCGAGGCCGGAGACGGCCGGCCGCTCCGGCGAGTAGCCGAACCGGACCCCCTGCAGCTCGACCCGGCCGCGGATCTCCGGCAGCTCGGCGGCGTCCGGCTCGTCGACGAGCTCCGGCTCGACGTCCATGACGCCGGAGATCTTGTCGAACGCGGCGGAGGCGGCGAGGAAGGTGTTGTAGACCTGGGAGAGCGCCTGGACCGGATCGAAGAACATCGACAGGTAGCCGACGAAGGCGACGAGGATGCCGAGCTGGACGTCGCCGCCCAGGTAGCGCAGGCCGCCGTAGCCGAGGACGACGGCCGTCGCGGCGGCGGACAGGAGCTCCACGGCGGGGAAGTAGAAGGCGCTCGCGTAGACGGTCGCGCGGTTGGCGTCCCGGTAACCGGCGTTCGTGCGGGCGAAGCGCTCGGCGGAGGGCTGCTCGTGCGCGAACCCCTGGATCACGCGGACGCCGGTGAGGTCCTCCTGGAGGGCCGACGTCACCTGGCCGAGACGCTCCCGCATCGCCCGGTAGGCCCGCGCGGAGTAGTGGCGGAAGAGCGCCGTCGCGACCGCCATCACCGGCAGGACCGCCGCGGTGACGACGGCCAGCCGCCAGTCGAGGAGGAAGAGGATCACGGTCGCTCCGACGAGGGTGAGCACGTTCTGGATGGCGCTCGTGAACCCGTCGGTGACCAGCTGCTGGAGGGCCTCGACGTCGTTCGTGAGGCGAGAGATGACGGCGCCCGCCCGGGTCCGCTCGTACCAGCCGAGCTCGAGCGTGCCGAGGTGCTCGAAGAGGTCCGTCCGCACGTCGGTGAGGACGCGTTCGCCGACCCAGCCGATCATGTAGGACTGGACCGAGTCGGCGAGGGCGGCGACGAGCGCGGCGGCGACGAGGAGCGCGGCGACGACCACGAGGACCTCGCCGGACCGGCCGCGGATGCCTCGATCGATGGCGACCGAGAGCAGGTAGGGGAGGGCGAGCCCGGCGCCGGTCGAGACGAGCATCCCGGCGAGGCCGAGGAGCGTCCGGCCCGTGTACGGGCGGCCGTAGCGAGCGAGCCGCCGGACCCGGCGCGCGGAGGCGCCGAGACCGGGCCGCTCGGCCGGCACGGTCGCGCTGTTCATCCCGCCGGGGCGGCTCATCGGCCGCGCTCCGCCAGGGTCGCCTCGCGCTCGCGCAGAGCCCGCTCGTGGACCTCGGCGATGTGCTCGTCGCCGTCGAGGTCGACGAACGTCTCCGCCAGCATGGCGTGCGAGCGGATCGAGGCGTAGAGCGGGGAGGTGAGGGCGAGGGTGTCGTGGTCGCCGTCCGCGACGATCCGTCCCTGGTCGAGGACGAGGATCCGGTCGGCGAGCGCGATCGTCGACATCCGGTGGGCGACGATCAGCGTCGTCCGTCCGGCCATGACCTCGGCCAGGGCCTCCTTGATCTTCGCCTCGGTGGTCGCGTCGACGGAGGCCGTCGCGTCGTCGAGGATCGAGGATCCGCGGGTTGGTGAGGAGGGCGCGGGCGATGGCGAGCCGCTGTCGCTGGCCGCCGGACAGGGTCAGCCCTCGTTCGCCGATCGTCGTCTCGTAGCCCTCCGGGAGCGATTCGATGAAGTCGGCGGCCTGGGCGCGCCGCGCGGCCAGCCGGACCTCCTCGTCGCTGGCGTCGGGGCGGCCGAAGGCGATGTTCGCGCGGACGGTGTCCGAGAAGAGGAAGGTGTCCTCCGAGACGACGCCGACCGCGCGGCGCAGCTCGTCCAGGCGGAGCTCGCGGACGTCGACGCCGTCCACCTCGATCACGCCGGCGAGGACGTCGTAGAAGCGGGGGACGAGCATCGTCAGCGTCGTCTTGCCGCATCCGGTCGCGCCGATCAGCGCGACCGTGGACCCCGGCTCGATCGAGACGGAGACGTCGTCGATGATCGTCGGCCGGTCCCGTCCGTACCCGAAGGAGACGCCGCGGATGTCGATCGAGCCGCCGCCCGCGGGCAGGGACGTGTCGCCGGAGACGAGCTCCGGCTCCGTGTCGAGCACCGCGACGATCCGGGCGCCGGCCGCGACCGCCCGCTGCAGCTGCCCGACCCACATCCCGAGCATCCGCAGCGGCGGGACGACGATCCCCAGCAGGAGGTTGAACTCGACGAACTGGCCGACCGTCATCCGGTCGTGGATGACGAGCCAGCCACCGAGGAGGATGACGATCGCGAGGGCGACCGATGGGATCAGCTCGAGGATCGGCAGGTAGATCGCGCGCTGCCGGTTGGCCCGGATGTTCGCCCGGAACACGTCCTCGGAGCGCGCCCGGAACCGTGCGAGCTGTCGACGCTCCTGGCCGAAGCTCTTGACGACGCGGACGCCGACGATCGACTCCTCGGCCTGGGTCGTCACGTCGGCGAGGCGGGCCTGGGCGTCGACCAGGAGCGGGTGCGCGACCCGCGAGTAGCGGACGGCCACGAAGACGAGGAGCGGCATCACGACGAGCACCGGCAGGGCGAGGAGCGGCTGCACGTACAGGAGCACGACGGAGGTGGCGGTGATCGTCAGCAGGTGCTGGGTGACGAAGAGGAGCCCGTAGCTGAGGAAGACCCGGACGGCGGAGAGGTCGTTCGTCGTCCGGCTCATCAGCTGGCCGGTCTGATTCGCGTCGTAGAAGGCGAACCCCAGCCGCTGCAGATGGCGGTAGAGGCGCTCCCGCAGCTCGTACTCGATGTCGACCGCCATCCTCCCCCCGACGAACCGGCGGGTGACCATCAGGATGGCGCGGACCAGCCCGGCGCCCGCGATCAGGAGCGCGTACGTGAGCACCCGCCCGCGGTCGTGTGCGCCGAGCGCGTGGTCGACGGCGTCACCGGAGAGCGCCGGGATGGCCAGGGTGAAGGCCTGCGCGGCGACGGCGAGGACGATCGACAGGATCAGGGCGCCGCGGAAGTTGCGGGCCAGGTCGAGCATGCGGCGCAGCGTCACCCACGATCCGGGCGTCGGCAGTCCGTTCAGGTCTCGTGTCGTCTCGATCGTCGCCATGCGCAGGAAGGGCCCGCGTCCGGCGGGACCCTCATGGAGAAACGGCGGGCCGGCGTTCGCATTCCGCGCGTCCCGGCGTGGACCGGAAGCGGAACGGGCGGCGACCGCCCGTCGATCCGCCGGGCAGCGGTCAGCCCTCGTCCGCCCAGGCGCCCTCTCCGGCGAGGAGCCGGGCGAGGGCTCGATCCAGGAAGCCCCGCATCGCCCGGGAGAGGCCCGAGCCGAGGCTGATCCGCGCGACGCCGAGCTCCCGGAGGCGCGGGACCCCGGGGCCGCCGGCTCGGAGGAGGATGTTGACCGGCGCGCCGGGTGCGACGAACGCGGCGATCGTCTCCTCGTCGCCGAGGAAGATCGGGTAGACGCAGGTCGCCCCCGCCTCCCGGTAGGCGTCCGCACGCTCCAGGGCCTCGCCGTCGCGGTCTGCCGGAAGGCCGGTCCGGCCCGGGAGGTAGGCGTCGATCCGCGCGTTGATCACGAGCTCGACGCCGCGCGCGCCCGCCGCGGACCGGATGGCGGACAGCCGGTCCGCCTGCTCGCCGACCGGGCGCACGGCGGCGGTCGCGGGATCGCTGTCCTCGAGGTTGAGGCCGACGGCGCCGGCGTCGAGGAGCCGATCCACGAGCTCGTCGGCGGCCAGCCCGTAGCCCGACTCGAGATCCGCCGTGACCGGCACCTCGACGGCGCGGGCGATGCGCGCGATCGCGGCGAACGCCTCGTCGACCGGCAGCTGCTCGCCGTCCGCGGCGCCGAGCGCCTCCGCCACGCCGGCGCTCGTCGTCGCCACCGCCGGGAGGCCGGCGGCGGAGACCGCGCGGGCCGAGATGACGTCCCAGACGTTCGGGAGGAGGAGGGGCTCCGAGCCCCGGTGGAGGGACTGGAGGGTCCGGGCGTGCTCCTGCAGGGCGCTGCTCACCGGACGCTCCGGCCGAGAAGGAGCGCGTGCCGGACGTCGCGGCAGGAGGCGCGGCCGACGACCGGAGGGACCCGCACGTCGATCAGTCCGCGGCGACCGGCGTCGATCGTCGCCGCGTCGTCGAGCGGGAGCGCTGCGGGCCGCACGGGGGAAGGCGGGGTGGTGTCGAGCGGGAAGTGGGTGGTGGCCATGACGGAGACTCTGACGCGCGGGGCCACGCACGGGACGATGGTGTGGCGAGGACACCGTCCCGAGGGGCGACGTTCGCCGAGCGATGCAGCGGCCGCCGGTTCGCCCGATCGATCGGGAGCGACCCTGGCCGGGTGTGCCCCGCGCGAGTCGACGCGCGGGCGGCGGCCGGGATCGCGGCCGGAGAGGCGGCTTGCCGGGCGCCGGAGGGCGGGCTCCCGGGGGTCCCCTCGCCCCGAGGCGGCGGCGGCTCAGGGCGCGGCGGAGCCGGCGTCCGGCGCGCTTCGCGCCCCTGAGCCCGCGATCGACGGCGCCACTCGCCCGGTCGACCACCGCCGGCGGAACGCGGTCGACCACGGCTCCCGCCGCATCCGAGACTTCCGCCGGGACGATCGAGGCGAGGACGCCGACGGCGCCGGCCGCACGCATCCGCCAGCCGGGCGTCGGGCGCCGCTCGGTCGTCACGGTCTCCGGCTCAGTCCAGACGAGCTTCGTCCACGGGGGCGTCGCGTCGGCGGAGAAGCGCCGACGGGCGGCCGGTGCCTCGTCCCCGGGCAGCAGCGAGAAGGCGGTGGCGGGGAGTCGGCCGAGCGTCCCGTTCCAGCGGTCGCCGGCGAGGTCGATCCCGTCCGCGGCGAAGCCGTTGCCGTGCGAGCCGGCGGCGCGGTAGACGACGGGGCGCCCGCGGATGGGCAGCCAGCCGGGGCGGCCGGTCCAGTAGGGGCGGGCGCCCGAGAAGCCGCCATGGGTCGAGGCGCGGGCGTACGCCGCGTCGTCGTCGTCGACGCGGACGATCACTCCCTCCCAGTCGTCGACGTGGTAGCCGGCCGCGGCGCCCGGTGCGTGGCTCGTGCGCGAGTCGGGGTAGTAGAACCAGAACTGGAGGTAGGTGCGGCCGGGCTGGTCGACGACGTGGAGGTACGTCGCGGGCCGGCCGACGTCGAGGGCGGCGCAGGCGAGCGCGCGGCACGTCGTGAAATCGACGGGCACCGACGAGTCCAGCCCGTAGCGGTCCCGCTCGAGGACGAGCACGGGCAGGTAGAGGCGGGCGAGCCGGCCGTAGTGGGGGTCGAGGATGGCCCAGCGATCGCCGTGCCGCTCGGAGACGTGCAGGCCGCGCGAGACGGCGCCGGTCGCCCGCCGACCGAGCCCGGCTCGCGCGGCCGCGACCAGGAGGATCGCGAGCGCGACGAGGGCGGCGAGCAGCGCGACGTACTCGGCGGCCGCCTGCCCTCGACGTCGCGCTCGCCGCTCCATGGGGGGAGTGTCGACACCGTTCGCGCGACGGAAGTGGGGCGGAGATGGGACCGTCGTCCACGGAGCGCGTGACCGGCGCACGCAGGCTCGCGAAGCCGGCCGCGCCTGCACCTGTGATGCGCACGCCGATCTCCGGGGGTGGCGGGGCAACTGGTGGCGGCCGGGTGCGCCGGTGCTCGCGCGCAGGGGTGGAGACGTTCCGCGGACGGGCGACGCCCGGAGAGGCGTCGACGCGCGGAGGGCAGGGTCGCCGGGATGGTGGCGGGCGGGCGTCGACGCTTGGAGCGCGGGGTCGCCCGAGTGGGAGCGGGCGGGCGTCGACGTTGGAGCGCAGGGGCGCCGGGGTGGTGGCGGGCGAGGTCGACGCCTAGAGCGCAAGGTCGCCCGAGTAGTGGCGGGCGCGTCGACGCTGGGAGCGCAGGTCGCCCGAGTGGGAGCGCGCGGCGTCGACGCTTGGAGCACGGCGGCGACGCCCGGGAGAGGCAGGTCGTCCCGGGTGGAGGCAGGCGGAGGGCGACGCTCCCGCGTCCGGGCCCCTCACGGGAACGCCGCCGGGCGGCCCGTCCTACGATACGGGGGATGGCGGGCAGCCTCCACGACCCGGTGGGACCCGGCGGCGTCGCAGGCGGCGCGTGAAGATCACCGGGTCGAGACCTTCCTCGTGCCGCCGCGATGGCTGTTCCTCAACGTCACCACAGACGAGGGCATCGTGGGCTGGGGCGAGCCGGTGGTCGAGGGCCGGGCCCGGACCGTCGCGGCCGCGGTCGCCGAGCTGGGCGACTACCTGATCGGCACGGACCCGCTGCTGATCGAGCAGCACTGGCAGGTGATGACCAAGGGCGGCTTCTACCGGGGCGGCCCGGTGCTGTCCAGCGCGGTCGCCGGCATCGACCAGGCGCTGTGGGACATCGCCGGCAAGGCGTACGGCGTGCCGGTGCACGACCTGCTCGGCGGGCCCGGTGCGGGACCGGGTGCGCGTGTACACCTGGATCGGCGGCGACGAGCCCGGTCGAGGTCGCCGAGCAGGCGATGGCCGGGCAGTCGATCGGGCTTCACCGCGGTGAAGATGAACGCCTCGGCCGGCTGCGCCAATCGACACCGCCGCCGCAGTGCAGGACATCGTCGACCGCGTGGCCGCGGTGCGCGAGGCGTTCGGTCCGAGACCGGGACATCGCGATCGACTTCCACGGCCGGCTCACGCCCCGATGGCGCGGCGGGTGCTGCCGCTGCTGGAGCCGTACCTGCCGCTCTTCGTCGAGGAGCCGGTCGTGCCGGAGCACGGCGACCACCTGGCCGCCGCTGGTCGCGACTCCACGCCGTCCCGATCGCGACGGGCGAGCGGCTGTACTCACGCTGGGACTTCCCGCCGGCGTTCGCAGGCCGGGATCGCCGTCGCCCAGCCCGACGTCTCCCACGCCGGCGGCATCTCCGAGACCCGGCGGATCGCCGCGCTGGCCGAGGCCCACGACGTCGCGCTCGCGCCGCACTGCCCGCTCGGGCCGATCGCGCTGGCCGCCTGCCTGCAGGTGGACTTCGCCAGCCCAACACCCTGATCCAGGAGCAGAGCATCGGCATCCACTACAACGAGGGCTACGACGTGCTCGACTACCTCGTCGACACCACGCGTTCTGCCTTCACCGACGGCCACATCGACCGGCTCACCGGCCCCGGCCTCGGCATCGAGGTCGACGAGGCGGCCGTCGCCCGGGCTGCCGAGATCGGGCACGACTGGCACAACCGCCGTTCTGGCGTGACGACGGCGCCTTCACCGAGTGGTGAGCGACCCCGCCGGCAGGGCCGCCGTCCTGGCGGCGATCAAACGGACGGCGTCGTGGCCATCCTCCGCGCCAGCACGGAGGCGCACGTCGCGCGGGCGACCGAGGCGCTCCTCGCCGAGGGGATCGACTGCATCGAGGTGACGGCGACGACGCCGTCGGCGTTCCCCACCGTCGTCCACCTCGCGGAGCGGTTCCCGTCCGCGATCCTCGGCCTGGGCACCGTGACGGACCGGGCGCTCGCCGAGCGCGCGCTGGCGAGTGGCGCGCGGTACCTGGTCACGCCGTCCGTCGAGCGGGACGTGATCGAGCTCGGCGTCGAGCAGGGCGTCCCGGTCGTCGCGGGCGCGCTGACGCCGACGGAGATCCTCGCCGCCTGGCGGGCCGGCGCGGACATCGTCAAGGTCTTCCCGGTCGGTCCCGTGGGCGGGCCCGACTACATCCGCGCCCTTCGGGGCCCGCTGCCCGAGATCCGGCTCGCGCCGACGGGGGGCGTGGAGCTCGCCGACGTCGGGGCGTACCTCCGCGGCGGGTGCGTCTGCGTGGGGCTCGGGTCGCCCCTCCTCGGGGACGCCCTCGCCGGCGGCTCCCTCGCAGCGCTGCGGGACCGGGCCCGCCGGGTCGTCGAAGCCGTCACCGCCGCGCGGGAGGGCGCGTGACGTCCGGAAGCCGCCTCGTGACCGTGGGCGAGACCCTGGTCGCGCTGACGCCGCCCGCGGTCGGCCCGCTGCGGCTGGCCACCTCGCTCGGCGTCTCGATCGCCGGGGCGGAGGCCAACGTCGCGATCGCCGTGCGGCGCCTCGGCGCGGAGGCGTCGTGGATCGGGCGGGTCGGCGCCGACGAGCTCGGCGAGCTGATCCTGACCCGCCTGGGGGGAGGGCGTCGACGTGTCGAGCGCGATCCGCGACCCCGGAGCGCCGACGAGCCTGCTCCTCAAGGAGCGCCGGACCGCCGACGTCGTCCGCGTCGGCTACTACCGACGCTCCGGGCCGGGGTCGAGGCTCGACCCCTCGGACCTCGACGAGGACGCGATCCGCGCCGCCCCGGCGTCCTCCACGTGACCGGGATCACGCCGGCGCTCTCCGCCTCCGCTCGCGCCTGCGTCCGGGCCGCCGTGGAGATCGCCCGGGCGGCGGGCGTTCCGGTCTCCCTCGACTTCAACCACCGCACGGCGCTGTGGACGGCCGAGGACGCGGCCGCCGAGCTGCGGGACCTGACGCGGCTCGCCGACGTCGTCTTCGCCGGGGAGGCCGAGGCGGGGCTCGTCGTCGACGAAGACGGCCCGGCAGCGCAGGCGGCGGCCCTCGCGCGGCTCGGGCCGCGCCAGGTGGTCATCACCCGAGGACCGGAGGGGGCGGCGGCCCTGATCGACGGCGTGCCGACGACCGTGGCGGCGCATCCCGTCCGCGTCCTCGATCCGGTCGGCGCGGGGGACGCCTTCGTCGGCGGCTACCTCGCCGAGCTCCTGGCCGGGGCCGACGCCTCCGCCCGCCTCGCCACGGCGGCTCGCTGCGGCGCCTTCGCCGTCACCGTCGCCGGCGACTGGGAGGGGCTGCCATCCCGGGCCGAGCTCGGCCTCCTCGATGCGGGAGCGCGCGACGTCGTCCGCTAGCCGTCCCCCGAGGCCGGGTTGGGACGGACGGGGCCGGCGCGCATGGGAGCTTCGGGCGTCGACCGCAGCGCGTCGGGTGGGAGCGCCTCGCCGATCAACTCGACCGCACGATCGACCAGGCGGCGCCGGCCCGGATCGTTGAGCCAGACGCTGACGCCGGAGGGATGGGGCAGCGGGACGACGATGCGCCCCTCGTGGACGAGGCGGGTGCCGATGACGTCGTCGAGCCTGGCCGAACGGCCCAGCCACGTGCGGATCGCGAGCCCCCGACCGGGATCACGAGGGCCGGGTCGAGGAGCGAGACCAGGAGGTCCGTCCAGGGGCGGCAGTTGGCGATCTCGTCGCGCGCCGGGACGCGGTCGCCCCGGGACCCGGCGACCCGGCCCGGGTAGCACTTGCAGACCGCCGACATCGCGAACGTCGCGCGGAACATCGACTCGTCGACGATCCCGATCGGCCGGAACCACTCGAAGAGGCGCCGTCCCGCCGTGTGCGCGAACGGCCGCCCGAGCTCCGGCTCGCGGACGCCGGGCGCCTGGCCGTAGACGAGCGCCCGCTGTCCGGGGCGCACGTCGGAGATCGGCGGCGGGTGCATCGCCGGGCACCGGCGGCAGGCCCGGAGATCGGCGAGGGCGGCGTCGATCGCCCTCGACCGGTCGTCCGCGGGTCCCTGCACCGCGGGACAATCTAGCCGTGTCCTTACAATGGCGACGTGGCCAGCAAGCGACAGCGCAGGTATCGCGACCGCCGCCGCTCGGGCCGCGCCCCGCTGACCGAGGCCGAGCTGGAGCGCGCCGAGGCGCGCCGGCAGGCGGAGGCGGCGCGCCCGAAGCGGGAGCGGCCGGTCGCCTCGGCCGCGACGCCACGCGACGGGCGCGGGCGCCCGATCCGGGTTCCGAGTTGGACGCGGCCGCTGAAGCTGGCCCCGATCTTCCTCGTCTTCTGGTTCGTGCTCGTCCGCTACGTCACCCACCCCTCGGGGATGACCACCCGGGGGCCGCCCTCCAGGCGCTGCTCCTGACGGCCGTCCTCGTGCCCGCCATGTACCTGTCCGACCGGATGGCGTACAGGATCGCGATGCGCCGCAAGGCGAAGGGCGCCGACGCGCCCGCCGGAAAGCGCTCCTGACGGGGTCCGATGGACCTCGACGTCCTCTTCCTGGGCACCGCGGCGTCAGGCCCCCACGGCCCGCCGGTCCGTCGCCGCCTCCGCGATCCGCCGCGGCGGCGAGCGGATCCTCGTCGACTGCGGCGAGGGCACCCAGCGGCAGCTGATGGCCTCGTCGTGGGGACTGGCGGACCTCGACCTCGTCCTGCTCACCCATCCCCACGCCGACCACGTGCTGGGGCTCCCCGGCCTCCTCAAGACGTTCTCCCTGCGCGAGCGGAGCGAGCCGCTCCGCCTCTGCGGACCGGGCGGCACCGGCGCGCTCGTCCGCCGCCTGGCCCCGCTGATCGGCCGCCTCTCCTACCCCCTCGAGGTCATCGAGCTCGGCGCGGGGGGCGAGCTCGAGCCGGGCGACGGGTACCGGATCGAGGCGATCCCGACGGTCCACAGCGTTCCCTCCATCGGCTACGCGCTCGTCGAGGACGACCGTCCCGGGCGGTTCGACCCCGAGGAGGCGGCCCGGCGCGGGTCCGTTCGGCCCGCTCCTCGGTGAGCTCCAGCGGGGTCGCGACGTGCGGCTCGCCGACGGCACGACCGTCACCGCCGACGGGATCGTCGGTCCGGCGCGCGCGGGCCGGCGGATCGTCCTGAGCGGCGACACCCGCCCCTGCGACGCGATCCTCGAGGCCTCGATCGACGCCGACCTGCTCGTCCACGAGGCGACCTTCCTCGACGAGGACGTCGCGCGGGCGCGGGAGACGCGACACTCGACGGCCCGGGAGGCGGCGGAGCTCGCGGCGGAGGCACGGGTCGAGCTGCTCTGCCTGACCCACGTCTCGACGCGCTACCCGGCGTCGGCGATCAAGGCGGAGGCCCGGGCCGTTCGCGACGCCGTCGAGGTCCCCCGGGACTTCGACCTGGTCGCGATCCCGTACCGGGAGCGGGGACGGGCCGAGCTCGTCCGCGCCGGAGGGCTCGAGCCGATCGGGGCGCCGACGCCGTGAGCGAGGTCGTGGTCGTGGTCGCCGGAGACCGCGCCGAGGGGGACGACCTCCTCCGGCTCCTCCGGGAGCGCGGGATCACCGGGCACCTGCGGCCGGTCGAGGCGCCGCTCCTCGGCGGCTCGCTCGGAGCGGGCCCCGTCGCCATCGTCGTGGACGCCGGCGAGCTGGAGGCGGCGCGGGAGGCGCTGGACGACGCCGACGATGACGACGGGTTCTGACCCCGAGGCCCTCGTCGCGGTCCACCGCGCGGCCACCCGGGGGCTCGGGGAGCTCGCCGCCTCGCTCCTCGCCGAGGAGGGCATTCCGTCCCTCCTCACCTCCGTCGGGCCCCTCGCGGCCTACGGCGGCGAGGCCTCCGCGGTCCTCGTCCGGGTCCCGGGCCCCGTGCCGCGGAGGCGCGGGCGCTGATCGCCAGCTGGTTCGGCGGCGAGGAGCGGGGGCCAGGCGCTGACGTCCTTCGTTCGCATCCGCGCCTGAATCCGCCGAGGAGTCGGCCCGCGCATCGCGTACGCTGCGCCACGGCAAAAACGACGGCGCGTCGAGCCGTCCGAGGGAAGGGAATCGACCGTGGACCATCACTTCGTTTCGGAGATGGTTGGCACAGCCATCCTGATCATCTTCGGCTGCGGCGTCGTCGCCAACGTGGCGCTGACCAAGACCAAGGGCAGCGGCGGCGGATTCCTGATGGTCAACTTCGCCTGGGGTCTCGGCGTGACGATGGCCGTCTACGTGCCGCACACTCCGGCGCGCACCTGAATCCCGCCGTCACGCTCGGTCTGCATCGCAGGGCAGCTTCCCCTGGTCGAGCGTCCCGCCCTACATCGTGGCACAGTTCATCGGCGCCTTCACCGGCGCCGCGCTCGCCTGGCTCGCCTACATGGGCCACTTCGGACGCAGAGCCCGACCCGACGAAGCTCGGCGTCTTCTCAACCGCCCCGGCGATCCGCAACCCGGTCCGAGACCTCCTCACCGAAGCCATCGCGACGTTCGTGCTGGCGTTCTTCGTCATCGGCTTCGCGTAGACATCGACCGCGGGCCGGCCAGGACTCGCCGCACTCGGCGCCTTCCCGTCGACTGCCTCGTGATCGGCATCGGCGCCTCGCTCGGTGGACCCGACCGGGATACGCCATCAACCCGACGCGCGACCTCGGCCCGCGCCTCGCGCATTTCGTCCTGCCGATCAAGGGCAAGGGCGATTCCGACTGGTCGTACGCGTGGGTGCCCATTCTTGGCCCGATCATCGGCGGCGTGATCGGCGGGCTGGGCGTCGACTGATCCTCCTTCCACGGTGCCACGCTGATGACCGACGAAGTGCACATCCGGAGTACGTCGGCGCCATCGACCAGGGCACCACGCAGCACCCGCTTCATGGTCTTCAACCACGCCGGGCGCGATCGTCGCATCAGCACAGAAGGAGCACGCAGCAGATCTTCCCGCAGCCCGGCTGGGTCGAGCACGACCCGCCGGAGATCTGGGCACAACACCCGGGAGGTCATCGGCGATCGCGCTCGACGAAGCGCCGGCATCACGCGCCAACGAGATCGCCGCCGTCGGGATCACCAACCAGCGCGAGACCACCCTCTCTGGGATCGAGCGCACCGGCAAGCCCGTCTACAACGCGATCGTCTGGCAGGACACGCGCACGCAGCCGACATCGTCGACCGACTTTCGCGCGCGACGGCGGCCAGGACCGCTTCCGCGAGCCAAGGTCGGCCTTCCGCTGGCGCACCTACTTCTCCGGCCCGAAGATGCGTCTGGATGCTCGAGCACGTCGACGGCGCCCGCGCGCGCGCCGAGGCGGGCGACCTGCTCTTCGGGAACATGGACACCTGGCTCCTCTGGAACCTCACCGGCGGCACCGCGGGCGGCGTCCACGTCACGGACGTCACGAACGCCAGCCGCACGCTGCTCATGGACCTGCGAGACGCTCGCCTGGGACGACGACATCGCTCGCCGCGTTCGGCGTTCCGACCTCCATGCTCCCGGAGATCACGGTCTCCTCGCGAGGTCTACGGCGACGTCGAGGCGTCGCGTCCTCGCGCGGAATGCCCGATCGCCGGCATCCTTGGCGACCAGCAAGCCGCCCTCTTCGGCCAGACCTGCTTCGATGCGGGCGAAGCCAAGAACACCTACGGCACCGGCAACTTCCTCCTGATGAACACCGGGGAGGACGCTCGTCCACTCCACGGCCGGCCTCCTCACCACCCTCGCCTACAAGCTCGGCGAGCGAGCCGGCCGTCTACGCGCTCGAGGGCTCGATCGCCGATCACCGGCGCGCTCGTCCAGTGGCTCCGCGACAACCTCGGCCTGATTATCGACCGCGCGCCGAGATCGAATCGCTCGCCACGTCCGTCGAGGACAACGGCGGCGCCTACTTCGTCCCGGCCTTCTCGGGCCTCTACGCGCCGCACTGGCGGCCGGACGCGCGCGGCGTGATCGTCGGCCTCACCCGCTACGTCAACCAGGGCCACATCGCCCGCGCCGCGCTCGAGGCCACCGCGTTCCAGACGCACGGAGGTCCTCGACGCGATGAACTCCGGACTCGGGATTCCAGGTCGACCGAGCTGAAGGTCGACGGCGGCATGGTGGTCAACGACCTCCTGATGCAGTTCCAGGCCGACATCCTCGACGTCCCGGTGGTCCGGCCCAAGGTCGTCCGAAACCACCGCCCTCGGCGCCGCCTACGCCGCCGGCCTGGCGGTCGGGCTTCTGGGCGAAGACCGACGACCTCCGCAGAACTGGGGCGAAGACAGCCGGTGGAAGCCGTCCATGGGCGCCGACGAACGGAACCGGCTGTACAAGCAGTGGAACAAGGCGGTCCAGCGGACGCTCAACTGGACCACCGACGAGAGCCCGAGCACCTAGTCCCGAGGCAGGCGGGTCCGGCGCCACGTCGGGCCGGACCCGCCCGTGTCGCGGCATGCGCGCCCGGGGTACGGTTCCGACATCTCCAACCATGACCGGGGCACCAGATGAGCGATGAGACGGCGACGACGCAGACGCGGCGCGACCGGGCGCGAGACCGCCTGGCGAGCGGGCCCTTCGACCTGCTCGTGATCGGTGGCGGGGCGATCGGCCTCGCGACCGCCTGGCTCGGGGCGCGGGAGGGGCTCCGGGTCGCCCTCGTCGAGGCCGGGGACTTCGCCGGCGCGACCTCGAGCGCCTCCTCGAAGCTCGTCCACGGCGGACTGCGCTACCTGGCGCTCGGCGACATCTCGCTCGTCCGCGAGGCGCACCACGAGCGTCTCGCGCTCGGCCAGACGATCGCTCCCCACCTGGTCCGGCCCCTGCCGTTCCTGATGCCGCTCTACGAGGGCGGACCGCACTCGCCGCAGAAGATCCGCGCCGGCGTCTTTCTCTACTCCGCCCTCTCCCGGTTCCGTGACGGACGCGGGCGGATCGTCCGGGCCGACGAGGCCCGCCGCCGGGTGCCGGCCCTCCGCACCGAGTCGCTTCGCGGGTGCGGCCTCTACGGCGATCATCAGACGAACGACTCGCGGCTCGCGCTCGCCATCCACCGCGCCGCCCTCGACGCGGGCGCCGTGGCCCTCAACTACGCCGCGGTCGAGGACCTGCGGACCACGGGCGACCGGGTCGCCGGCGTGGAGGTCCGCGACCGGATCAGCGGCGAGGCGTTCGCCGTCGAGGGGCGGGTCGTCGTCAACGCGACCGGGCCGTGGGTGGACCGCCTGCGCAAGCTCGAGGATCCCGCGCAGGGCACGAGCGTGCGCCTCTCCAAGGGCACGCACGTCGTTCTGAAGGCCCTCGACGAGTGGCACTCGGCACTGACGACGCCGGTGGACGACGTCCGCGTCTCCTTCGCGATCCCCTGGGAGGGCAACCTCCTCCTCGGCACGACGGACGACTCCTACGAGGGCGATCCCGGGGACGTCGCTCCCTCGCCGGCGGAGATCGACCAGATCCTCCGCGAGGCGTCGACGAGCGTCGAGCCCGAGCAGCTGAACCGCGACCTCCTGCGCTACTCCTTCTCCGGGCTGCGCGTGCTGCCCGGCGGTCCCGGGGACGTCAAGAACGCGAAGCGCGAGGTCTCCGTCACGCAAGGCACGAAGCAGATGTGGAGCGTCGCCGGCGGCAAGTGGACGACCTTCCGGCAGATCGGCTGGTCCGTCCTCGAGCACATGCGCCGCGATCTCGGCCTGACGCGCATCGACCGCACCGATTCGCCCCTCCCCGGGGCCGCGGATCCCGACGCCGTCGCGCGCGAGCTCGTGCGGGTGGGCGACGGGCTCGACGCCGACGTCGCGCGCCACCTGGCGGGCCACTACGGCTACCTCGCCCATCGCGTGCTCGCCGCCGGCGGCGGCGACTCCTCGCTCATGGAGCGGATCCACCCCGACGGCCCGGACATCTGGGCCCAGGTGGCCTACGCGAGGGACGAGGAGTCCGCCGTCACGGCCGAGGACGTCCTGCGCCGGCGCGCCACCGTGATGATCCGGGGCCTCGACACGGCCGAGGTGGTCGCGCGGACGGAGGCGATCCTCGGCGTCACGGGAGGACCCTCGGGCGGCACCGGCGATCACATGGCGGCACCCGCCGGCGCGACGGCCTAGCCGCGGTCGCCTCGCACGGCCCGACCCCTGCCGGGGTTGCGGCCCTCGACGACCGCTGCCGGACCGCCGGGCACGCCGGCGTCGCAGCACGCGGCGGCCGGCGCTCAGGTGCGCCCCCGCCCGCGCGGGTCGCCCGCGGCTCGCCGGAGCCGCGCGACGGGCACCGCGGGCCAGATCACCGCGTCCTGGGGGGACGCGACGTGGACGAGAGGCTCCCCGCGGCAGGCGTCGACCGGGAACCGGCCCTCGACGTCGACGACCGTGTCCGCATGCGGGAGGTGGAGGGTCCAGGGGCGGTGGTGGATCTCGGCGCGCAGGAGCATCCGCCGGCCGACGGCGTACAGGCAGTAGTGCTCGATCAGGAAGGCCTCGAGGGAGCCGGGCGCGGCCGCCCAGCCCGGCCCGCGCGGCGCCGCCCGCACGTGGACGCGGAAGCCGGGGCGCTCGCTCCGGTGATCGACCCACCCACCGGCGACGTCCAGCTCCATCGTCGCCCGGTGATAGGGCAGGCGGTAGACGAGACGCGCGGCCGCGACCGCCAGGCGGCTCCCCGCGTCCAGGCTGAAGAAGAGGATGCCGGGCCGTCCGTCGAGCGCGACGTAGGTCCGGACGTTCACCTCGTGGATCGCGGAGAGCCGCCGGGGCGGGGGCAGGCCGTGTCCGTGCAGGCCGCAGATCACAAACGGCGACACCCCGACCCAGGCGCTGCCCTCGTGGAGCAGCAGCTCGAGCGGCGCGGGGACGGCGGCGCGCAGGAGCTCCGCGTCGACCCGCCAGTGCGCGAAGACGAGATGCTTCCAGGTCTGGCCCATCAGCCAGGGCGACCGGGGCAGCGGCCAGGGGCGGTGCTCGAGGAAGGCCAGGGACTCCGTCTGGCGCCGGGCGTCCTCCCGCCGGCTCGAGGCGGCGTCCTCCATCGCCCGGCTCGAACCCGGTCGAGGAAGCGGCGCTGCCGTCCGCGCCGATCGATGGCGCCCGATCCGGCGTCATGGCGGGGAGAGGATGGACGCCACCTGGCGGAAGGCCGACCGCGCGTCGCCGCGGATGCCGCACTCCATCGCTACCCAGCCGGCGAACGACGCCTCCTCGAGCGCGGCGGCGATCCGCCCGAAGTCGATCTGCCCGGTCCCAGGGTGGGCCCGGGTGTTGTCGCCGAGGTGGACGTGGGCGAGGAGGTCGCCGGCGGCGCCGAGGGCGGCGGCGGAGTCGTCCTCCTCGATGTTCATGTGGAACGTGTCGGCGATCACGCGGACGAACGGATCGTCGAGGGCCCGGACGAGCTCGACGGCCTGCCCGACGCGGTTGAGCATGTGGTCCTCGAAGCGGTTGAGCGGCTCGAGGTAGATCCGCACGCCGGCCGCCCGGGCGTGGACGGCGAGGCGGCCGAGGCCGTCGAGGAGGACCTCGCGGTCCTCCTCCGGCGTCCGCGGGGGCGGCGTGAACGGGGGGAGGGCGCGGGAGAACATCCCGAACGAGGCCGGCGTCACCACTCCCTCGCCACCGATCGCGCCCATCGTCTCGAGGATCGACCGCAGGTTGTCGAAGGCGGCGCGCCGCCGGTCCTCGTCGAACGCGCCGAGGAACGAGTCGGAGATGTGGCAGGCGGTCGGCAGGACGGCGCCGCCCTGCCGGGCGCGCCGAAGCTCCGGAAGTCGCTCGGCGAAGGCGGCGTCGCGGGCGTGCAGCTCGATTCCCGAGAAGCCGCATTCGGCGAGGAGCGCCTGCTTCTCCTCGAGCGTGTCCCCGGGCACGAGGTGCTCCTGGGCGGCGAGCCGGACGCTCACACCGCCTCGTCCGTGAAGTCGAGGACGACCTGGACGCAGTCGGCCGGCGACGTGTGGAGGAGCGCGAACGCCTCGCCGGCACGGGCGGCGGGGAGCCGGTGGCTGACGAGCGCCTCGGCGTCGACCCGCCCCTCGCCGCAGAGCCGGATGAAGGTGCGGGCGAGCCGCAGCTCGGACCAGCGGTGGTCGAGGGAGCGGCTGACGCCGGAGATCTGGGAGCAGATGACGGAGATCCGGTTGTGGTGGAACTCCTCGCCGAGGCGGAGCTCCGGCGCGCCGCCCTGAAAGAAGCCGGAGGCGACGACGCGCGAGTTGTACGCCGTCGCGCGGATCGCCTCGTTCAGCGCCCCCGCGAAGCCGGAGATCTCGATCGAGACGTCGGCGCCGCGGCCGTCGGTGCGCGTACGGATCCCGTCGGCGACGTCGCCGGCGGCGGGATCGAGCGCGGTCTCCGCCCCCAGGGCGACGGCGAGCCCGCGCCGTCGCTCGATCCCGTCGACGCCGATCACGTCGGCGCCGTTCAGCCGGGCGAGCTGGGCGACGAGTTGCCCGGGAACGCCGAGGCCGAACACGGCCACGGTCTCGCCGACGTGGACGTCCGCGTCGAGGACGGCGTTGAGGGCGATCGCCCCGATCTGGGAGAAGATCCCGTTGATCGGATCGAGGCCGGTCGGGAGGATCCGGTCCGCCGCCCACGCCTCGCGGCCGACGTGGTGGCTGCGGTGGCCCCAGGCGCCGTAGACGACCTGGCCGGGGACGACCCGCGAGACATCGGAGCCGACCTCGACGACCTCGCCGACCTCCTCGTAGCCCCAGCCGTCGATCGGGTAGGCGAACGTCGGCGCCGTGCCAGTGACGAACAGCCGCCGCTCGCCGTCCCACCGCTTGGTCAGGTACGGGTTGGAGCCGCGGTAGGCCGTCAGCTCGGTGCCGGCGGAGATCCCCGAGTAGAGGGTCCGGAGGCGCACCTGGTCGGGTTCGAGTGGACGCGTGGAGCGGTCGTCGGGGTCGTCGACGAGCCGGGCGTCGAGCGGCTCGACGAAGCGGACGACGGTCGCGGGAGCGGGCACGCGGTCAGCCTTTCAGGCCGGTCATGGCGATGCCCTGCACGAAGTAGCGCTGGACGCAGCCGTAGAGGACGAGGAGGGGGACGAGGGTGATCACGTCGCCGGCCATCAGGCGCGGCCAGTCCGTGGTGTAGGCGCCGTTCAGGAAGTTGAGGCCGAGCGTGACCGGGAAGAGCGAGGAGGAGTTGATGGCGACGAGCGGCCACAGGAAGTCGCCCCACATGCCGATGAACGAGAAGACCCCGAACGTGATCAGCGACGCGCGGGAGAGCGGCAGGATGATCTGCCAGTACACCCGCCACCAGCCGGCGCCGTCGATCCGGGCGGCGTCCTCGAGCTCGCGGGGAACGGTCAGGAAGAACTGGCGCATGAGGAAGACGCCGAGCGGGGCGGAGACGTTCGGGAGGATCAGCCCCTGGTAGGTGTTCAGCCACCCGAGCTTCGAGAAGAGGACGTACTGCGGGACGAGCGTGACCTGGTACGGGATCATCATCGAGCCGAGGAAGAGGTAGAAGATCGCGTCGCGGCCGCGGAACTCGAGCCGGGAGAAGGCGAACGCGGCCATCGAGCAGATGATGAGCTGGAGGACGACGACCGTCGTCGAGACGAAGATCGAGTTGAAGATCCAGCGGCCCATCGGCAGGTCGTGGAAGATCGACGTGTAGTTCGACCACTTCCACTCCTGTGGGATCCACTTCGGCGGGTACTCGATCGCGCTCGCGTTGGTCTTCAGGGAGGTCGAGAGCATCCACAGGAGCGGGCCGACGGCAACGACGGCGAGAAGGACGAGCACGACGTAGGCGAGGACCTGCCGGGCCATCGCCGCTCGCCCGCGCCGCCGCCGCGGCGCGATCACGCCGGGCGCGATCCCTCGCGTCACCCCGGAGGCCTCACTGCTCATAGTTGACCCGCCGGTTCAGGAAGCGGAACTGCAGGAACGTGATCACGCCGATGATCGCGAAGAGGACCCAGGCGAGGGCGGACGCGTAGCCGAGCGTGTTGTACCGGAAGAACTCCTGCCAGACGTAGAAGTTGTAGGTCGTCGCCGAGTTGCCCGGGTTGTCGCCGAGCATCAGGTAGATGGCGTCGAACACCTGGAAGGCGTTGATCAGCGAGGTGACGAGCAGGAAGAACGCCGTCGGGGTCAGGAGCGGGAACGTGATGTTGCGGAACCGCGCCCAGGCGTTCGCCCCGTCCAGCTCCGCCGCCTCGTAGTACTGGCGGGGGATCGCGAGGAGGCCGGCGGTGAAGAGCGTGACGGTCCAGCCGAGGTTCTTCCAGACGTCCATCGTGCCGATCGCGAAGAGGCGCGTCGACGTGTCGTGGAGCCAGTCGATGGTGACGTCCCCGGGCACGAAGAAGCTGAGGAGGTAGTTGAGGATCCCGTACTGCCCGCTGTAGATCCAGCGGAAGAGGACGGAAACGGACGTCAGCGGCGCCACGAACGGGATGAAGTAGATGAAGCGGAAGAACGAGCGCCCGCGCAGCTTCGTGTTCAACGCCATCGCGATCGCCAGGCCGAGGCCGAGGCCGAGCGGGATCGTGATCAGGGCGTAGGTCGCGGTGACGACGAGCGAGCTCCAGAAGACCTGGTCGTGGAGCATCGCCTGGTAGTTGTCGAGCCCGATGAAGCGCCAGTCGGTGATCCCATCCCACGACCACGTCGAGATCACGAACGAGGCGAGGATCGTCCCGATCGTGAAGACGCCGAAGAAGAGGAGGCTCGGCAGCAGGAAGAGCAGGGCCACCGGCCACTGCGACCTGCGACGACGGCCGCCGGGCGCCCCCCTGCGCGCGGCTGCGCGCAGGGGGACCGTCGATTCCGACGCCATCGGCTCTCAGCTGCCCTTCGCGAACTGCGCGTCGACGGCCTTGCAGGCGCTCGCCGCCGCCTTCTCCGGTGTCGTCTTGCCCTGCCAGACGCCGAGGACGGCGGCGTCGATCTTGTCCTGGTAGAGGGCGAAGTTCGAGAGCTGGGGCGCCCGGCGAGCGGACGGCAGGGAGTCGAGGAACGGCTGCAGCCCGTTGTGCTTGGTCACGACGGCGGTGTTCTTGATCACCGGGTTGTCGACGAGCGCCTTGATGGCCGGCATGCCCTGGGCGTTCTCGGCGCCCATCAGGACGCCCTGCTCGGAGGTGATGAACCGCAGGAACTTCCAGGCCGCGTCGGGGTTCTTCGAGTTCGACGGGATGGCGTAGGCGCCGAGGTGGAAGAAGTTCGAGCGGCCGGCTGGCCCCTTCGGGATCGGCGCGATCGCCCAGTTGAACTTCGCCCCCAGGAACTCGTAGGCGGCCCAGCGGCCCGCCCCGATCATCATCGCGGCCTTGCCGTTGAGGAAGAACTCGTCGCCCTCCATCCCGAGGGCGCCGTTCTCCGTCGGGCCGGGATCGACGCCCGCCTTGACGAGCGACTGGACGAACGAGAGCCCGGCGACCGACTTCGGATCGGTCAGCGTGCACTTCGTGCCGGCCTGGTCGTACTCGCTGCCGCCGGCGCCGCCGACCGCGTCGGCGATCGGCACCCACCACTTCTGCCACTCGGAGCCGTAGATCTTGTTGCGGCCCGACCCGGAGGTCAGCTTCTTCGCCGCCGCCATGTAGTCGTCCCAGGTCCAGTCGTTCGTCGGCTCGGCGACGCCAGCCTTGGCGAACATGTCCTTGTTGTAGTACATGACCTGCGTGTCCCAGTTGTCGGTCAGGCCGACGACCTTGCCGTCGTACGTCAGCCCCTCCAGGACCTGGGGCAGGAGCGCCGACGTGTCGTAGCCGTCCGCCTTCATGTAGGGCAGCAGGTCGAGCGTGTAGTTCTTCTTGACGAGCGAGGGGATCACGACGTCGCCCGTCCCGAAGACGTCGGGGGCGTTGCCGCCGGCGATCTCCGTCGCGATCTTCTGGTCGTACGACTGCGCCGGGATCAACTGGATCTTGATCTTGATCTTCGGGTAGAGCTTCTCGAAGGCGGCGGCCTGCTTCTTGCGCAGGGCGAGATCGCCCGGGTCGTCGCTCGCCAGGGCGACCGTGACGGTGCCGTGGGCCTCGGCCTTGACGTCGATCTTCGTCGTGCTCTGGAGCGTCGTCGTCGGCTCCGTGATCGAGCTCGAGCCGCTCGCGCCGGAGCTCGACCCCGGGCCGCCGGGACCGCCGCTCCCGCCACCGCAGCCCGCGGCCGTTGCCCCGATCCCGACCACTCCGAGCACGACCCACATCCGCTTCTGCATCCCTCGCCCTTCCCTCGCCGTTTCCCGGTCCCTGCCGTGCCGTCCCGCCCGGTCCCTCCGGGCCTCTCTCTCAGGCGCGTGCCGCTTCGCCTACCTACCCCCGCCAGGCCGACGCCGGCTCGGACGGGCGGAGTGCCAGGAGGAGCGACACCGCCTTCGCCAGCCCCTCGTCGAGCGAGAGCATCGCGTCCTCGTGCTCGATCGAGATCGTCCCGTCGTAGCCGACGAGGCGGAGCGCGCTGACGATCTCGCGCCAGACCTGCTCGCCCTGGCCGAAGCCGATGGTCCTGAAGTACCAGGAGCGATCCCGGAGGCGGCGCGGGCTCTTCGTGTCGAGGACCCCGTTGACCGCGACGTTCCGGCGGTCGATGTAGGTGTCCTTGCCGTGGACGTGGTGGATCGCGTCGCCGAGCTCCCCGATCGCGGCGACCGGATCGACCCCCTGCCAGAAGAGGTGGCTCGGATCGAAGTTGGCGCCGATCTCCGGGCCGGTCGCCGAGCGCAGGCGCAGCATCGTCTCCGGGTTGTAGACGGCGAAGCCGGGGTGGGGCTCGATCGCGGCGCGCACCCCGCGCCGGCGCATGGGCTCCAGCTGCTCCGTCCAGTACGGGACCAGCCGCTCGCTCCACTGCCACTCGAGGAGCTCGGCGAACTCGTCCGGCCAGGCGCAGGTCACCCAGTTCGGCCGCCGCCCGTCGGGGCCGTCACCGGGGCAGCCGGAGAAGGCGTTGACGACGGGCACCTCGAGCGCCTCGGCCAGCTCGAGGGCCCGGAGCCAGACGCCGTGGTCGTGCGCGGCCACGTCCGGATCGGGATGGACGGGGTTGCCGTGCTGCGAGAGCGCCGAGATGATCATCCCCCGCTCCTCCACCGCCCGCCGGAAGGCCCGCGCCGCCGCCGGATCGGCGAGGAGGGCCTCGACGTCGCAGTGCGCGCTGCCCGGATTGTTGCCGACGCCGATCTCCACGGCCTCCACGCCGAGCGCGGCGAGGCGGTCGAGGACGACCGGCAGGGGCTCGGACTGGTAGAGGACGGTGAAGACGCCGACGCGCACGCGCTACCGGACCGCCGCGTCGCCTAGGGCTCGCATCGGACGAGGCATAGCAAGTTCGGGCGCCGCGGGACGGCTCGGAGCGGCGAGCGGAGCGGAACGGCGCGCCGGGCGGGGACAGGAAGCACCCGCCGCCGGACCCGGGATCCCGGCGGGGCGGGACGCCGCCGGGCCGCTACCCCGCGGCGGCGAGCTCCCGGCCGAGCTCGAGGGTGACGTCGACGAGCGCGTCGACGTCGGCCTCCGTCGAGCGGAAGTTGACGATGCAGGGCCGGAGGTAGATCACCCCATCCACGTCCCCCGGCGACACGTAGCAGCGGGCGTCTCGCTGGATCCGCCGCACGAGCTCGGCGTTGTGGGCGTCGAGGTCGGCCACGCCGGGCGGCACGTGGCGGAAGCAGACGATCGAGAGCTGCGGCTCGTCGAGCAGCTCGAGCTCCGGCGCGAAGGTGCGGATGCGGGCCGCCAGGTGCCGGGCGAGCCGGATGTTCTCGCCGATGGCGGTCCGGAAGGCCTCCGCGCCGTGCGTGCGGAAGGCGAGCCACAGCTTCAGGGCGCGGAACGGGCGCGAGTACTCGAGCGTCGTCTCGACGGCGTTCGGGCGGCCGTCGACGTGCGGCATGTAGCTGTCCTCGTGGGAGAAGGCGCGCACGAGGTCCGCCTCGTCCTGGACGAGGACGACCCCGCACGCCTTCGGCAGGAAGAGCCACTTGTGCGCGTCCATCGACACGGACTGCGCGCGCTCGAGCCCGGCGAAGAGGGGCGACGCCTCCGCCGTCGCGGCGGCGGGGAGGCCGTAGGCCCCGTCAACGTGGACCCAGATCTCCCGCTCCTCGCAGACGTCCGCGATGCCGTCGAGGGGGTCGACGGCTCCGCTCAGCGTGGTGCCCGCCGTCGCGATCGCGCAGACGGGGACGAGCCCGGCCGCGAGGTCCGCGTCGATGGCCGCGGCGAGCAGGTCGGGCCGCAGCCGCCGGCGCGCGTCGACGCCGATCGGACGGACGTTGGCCGAGCCGATCCCGAGGATCTCCGCCGCCCGGCGCACGGAGTAGTGCACCTCGTCGGACGCGTAGACGATCGGCCGCAGGCCGGCGAGACCCGTCCGCCGCGAGCCCGGCAGCGCCCGCTCCCGCGCCGCGGCGATCGCCGTCATGTTGGAGATCGTGCCGCCGGAGGTGAAGGCGCCGCCGCCCGCCGGGAAGCCCAGGAACTGGGCCGCCCAGCGCACCGCCTCGCGCTCGATCGCCGTCGCCGCGGCGGAGTCGGTGGCCAGGTTGACGTCGTGGGCGGCCGCGAGGGCGTCGGCGACGACGCCGATCTCGAGCCCCGAGGACCCGACGTAGGCGAAGTAGCGGGGCCGTGACGGGGCGATCGACTCGTCCAGGATCTCCGCCGCCTCGTCGATCGTCTGACGGACCGGCGAGCCCGTCTCCGGCAACGGCTCGCCGAGCAGCGCCTCGATCGCCGGCGAGAGGAGCGGCTGGCTCGGCCGGGAGGCGTCGAAGCTCCGCCACGCCTCGCCGATCCGCCGGGCGGCGTGGGCCAGGACGTCGCCGCGGTCCTCGTCGAAGCGAAGGCTCCCCGTCACGCGGTCCGGCCGGCCTCCATGGGCGCATGGTACCTTCGGGCCGATGGCGCCCTTCCCGTCGCTCTCGGCGGTCCTCGCGACCTACGAGGGAGCCGCCTACCTGCCGGAGCAGCTCGCCAGCATCACCGACCAGCGCCGGGCGCCGGACGAGGTCGTGATCGTCGACGACGGCTCCAGGGACGCGTCGGCGGTGATCGCCCGCGAGTGGGCCCGCGCGCAGCCGTTCCCCGTCCGGCTCGAGGTCGCCGACCGGAACCGGGGCGCGACGGCGGCGTTCGGCCGCGGGATCGAACTCGCCACCGGCGACGTGATCGTCCTCTCCGACCAGGACGACGTCTGGCTCCCGCACCGGCTGGAGGACGTCGGCGCGGCGTTCGCCGCCCACCCCGCGGCGGGCCTCGCGTTCGCCGACGCCGTGCTCGTGGACGGGGAGGGGCGGGAGCTCGGTGAGACGCTCTGGGGGTCGCTCGGGCTCGAGGCCCGGCGTCGCGCGGCCTACGCGTCCGATCCGTTCGCCGCGCTGGTCCGGCGGAACGACGTGACGGGGGCGACGGCGGCGTTCCGGGCGATCCTGCGGAGCCTCGTGCTCCCCGTGCCGCCGACCTGGGTCCACGACGGCTGGATCGCGGTGCTCGCGGCCGCGGTGGCGCCGGTCGTCCTCCTCGAACGGCCGGCGATCCGCTACCGGCAGCACGGCGGCAACCTGATCGGCGCCCGGTCGACCTCGCTCGGCGAGGACGCGCGCACGGCGCGGAGCCTCGAGGCGGCCACCTACGACGAGGAGGCCGCACGCTACGAGGCGGTGGCGGCCCGGCTGGCGGCCCGGGGATCGCCGGGCCGGGCGACCCGCGCGCCCGGATGCTGGCCGCGAAGGCGACCCACTTCCGCCGCCGCGCCGACGTCCGCCGGCGGCAGGCCCCGCGGGTGCGGACGATCGCCGAGGAGCTCGCGTACGGCCGCTACCGACGATTCTCGCTCGGCTGGAAGTCGACGGCCCGGGACCTCTTGCCCTGACGCCCGGAGCGCGGGAATAGCCCGCCGGGCGCCGCGTTTCGGGAGCCATGCGCATCGGAATCCTGGGCAGCGGCGTCGTCGGGCGGTCACTCGGGACGGGCTACGCCCGTCATGGCCACGAGGTGCGGATCGGGACCCGAGAGCCCGACCGTCAGGAGCTCGCCGACTGGGCGAAGGCGACCGGCGCCTCGGCCGGGACGGGGACGCCGGCGGAGGTGGCCGGCTGGGCGGAGCTCGTCGTGCTCGCGACCGTCGGCACAGCCTCGGTCGAGACCGCGGAGGGCGTCGCCGACGCGGTCGCCGGCAAGGTCCTGATCGACGCCACGAACCCGCTGAGCTTCGAGGACGGCCGCCCCGGCCTCTTCGTCGGCACCACCGACTCGCTCGGCGAGCGGGTCCAGCGCGCCGTTCCCGGCGCGCGGGTCGTCAAGGCCTACAACATCGTCGGCAACCAGTTCTTCGTCGATCCCGAGCTCCCCGGCGGTCCGCCTACGATGCTCATCGCCGGCGACGACGACGCCGCCAAGCGCGCGGTCACCGAGCTGCTCGCGGCGACCGGCTGGGACGTGCTCGACCTCGGCGGGATCGAGTCGAGCCGGTGGCTCGAGGGGATCTGCATGGCCTGGGTGGTGTACGGGCTGCGGAACCAGACCTGGGATCACGCGTTCCGGCTCCTCCGCGCGTAGTCTCCCCCGGGATGGAGGCCGGCGGATCGAGCTGAGCCCGGAGCGCGAGGCCGTCCTCGAGCGAGCGCACTCGGCCGCTTGTCGGCGCGAGGAGTTCGCGATCCCGACCGGGGCGGCCGGCCGGCCCTGCGCCTACTTCGCCGGCAACTCGCTCGGCCTCCGGCCGCACGCCGCCGTGGCGGCCGTCGAGCGCCGGCTGGCGGAGTGGGCCGAGCTCGCCGTCGAGGGCCATCACCACGGCTGGATGGACGTGCACGCGGAGCTGCGCGGCCCGGCGGCGAGGCTCCTCGGCGCCGAGCCCGGCGAGGTCGTCCACATGAACACGCTCACCGTCAACCTGCACGTCCTTCTGGCGAGCTTCTACCGGCCGACGCGGGAGCGCTACCGCATCCTGATCGAGGACTCGGCCTTCCCCTCCGACTCCCACGTCGTCCGCTCGCAGGCGGCGTGGCACGGCCTCGAGCCCGACGACGCGATCGTCCGCCTGCGCCCGGCGGCGGGCGGCGAGCTCTTCGCGACGGACGAGGTGTGCGCCGCGATCACCTCCGATCCCACGCTCGCCGTCGTCCTCCTCGGCGGCGTCAACTACCTGACGGGGCAGCTGCTGGACATCGGCCGAATCACGGCGGCGGCGCACGAGACGGGCGCCGTCGTCCTCTGGGACCTGGCGCACGCGGCGGGCAACGTCCCGCTCGAGCTCCACGCATGGGAGGTCGACGCGGCCTGCTGGTGCACCTACAAGTACCTGAACGCCGGACCGGGCGCGGTCGCCGGCGCCTTCGTCCACGAGCGCCACACCTCCGGCGAGCCGCGGCCCCGCCTGGCCGGGTGGTGGGGGTCGGCCTGGACACCCGCTTCCGGATGGAGCCCGCCTTCGTGCCGGCTCCCGGCGCCGAGGGCTTCCAGGTCTCGAATCCGCCGCTCCTCTCCCTGGCCCCGGTCGCCGCCTCGCTGGCGCTCTTCGACGAGGTCGGAATGGCGGCGCTGCGGTCGCGCTCGATCGCGCTCACCGGCTACCTGGAGTCCCTCCTCGACGACGTCGTCGGCGTGGAGATCCTGACGCCGCGGGATCCGGCCGCCCGCGGCGCGCAGCTCTCGCTCCGGATCGAGGGCGGCGCGGAGGTGCAGCAGGCCCTGGCGCGCGAGGGCGTCGTCGGCGACTTCCGCGAGCCCGACGTCGTGCGGCTCGCACCGGCGCCGCTCTACACGAGCTTCGCGGACTGCGCGCGGGCGGCAGGCGCGCTCGCGCGCGTGCTCCCGTGATCCGCCGCTACGCGGAGCTCCTCCCCGACGAGCTGGAGGCGGCGTTCGCCGAGGCGCCGGTGGCGGTCGTGCCCATCGGCGTCCTCGAGTGGCACGGCGCGCACCTGCCGCTCGGCCTCGACGGGCTCGTCGCGGGCGCGTTCGGCGAGCGGCTTGCGGAGCGGGCGGCCGCCGTCCTCCTGCCGACGAGCTGGCACGCGATCACCGCCCTTCCGCATCCCGCCTCGCTCTCGACCGCGCCCGGTCCGGCGCGTGGCCTCTGGGACGGCCTGGTCGCCGGGCTCGCCGGCGCCGGCGCCCGGGTCGTCTGCCTCGTCTCGGGCCACTACGCCCAGGGCCACATGCTCGAGCTCTACGACGCGGCCGAGCGCGCCGGCGCGGCGGGCTGCGCCGTCCTCGCCGCCACGCCGCTCGAGCCGCTCGGCGACCCCGACCTGCTGGACCACGCCGGCCGGATCGAGACCTCGCTGCTCCTCGCCCTCCACCCCGACCTCGTCGCCCTTGAGCGGTACCGCCCGGGCCCGGCGCGGGAGGTCGCGGTCCTCGGCGCGGACCCGCGGGAGGGCAGCGCCGAGGAGGGGGAGAGGCTCCTCGGGTTCGGCCTCGATGCCTGGGCGGCGTGGATCGCCGCGGCGCTCGACGGCTCGCTCGACCTCGGCGCCCACTACGCCGCCCGGCGCGGCTGGTACGCGGGCTACCGGGAGCGGTTCGCCCCGGACGGCGACTGGGAGGCGGGGATCGATCGCTGGTGGCGATCGCTCTCGCGTCCCGCCGATGGAGGCGCCGACGGGTGACGCACGAGGATCGCCCGATGAGTTCTCGTCGCGCGCGCCGTCCTCGCCGCAGGTCAACGGGAATCGGAGGTGGTGAACGTGCGCAACGTCGTCGCGTACGAGCTGGTGTCCCTGGACGGCGTCGCGGAGGCGCCCGATGGGTTCTTCGCCGACTGGGACGACGCGATGGACGCCAACCTGGGCACCGTCATCGCGACGCAGGACGCGGTGATCCTCGGGCGGCGCAGCTACGAGGAGTGGGCCGAGTACTGGCCGGGCAGTGACGTCGAGCCGTTCGCGAAGTTCATCAACGGGGTCGCGAAGTACGTCGCCACCTCGACGCCGCTCGATCCGACGTGGACCGGGACGGCGGTGGTCGACGGCGACCTGGTCGAGTTCGTGCGGGATCTGAGGAATCGACCCGGAGGCGACATCGGCGTGCACGCGAGCATCTCGGTGGCCCAGGCACTGCTCGCCGCGGACGTCGTCGACGAGCTCAGGCTGGTGATCGCACCGACGATCGCGGGCAGCGGGCGGAGGCTCCTCGACGGCCTGCCGGCGATCCGGCTCGAGTCGATCCGGAGCACGACCTCGCCGACCGGCTCCCTGCTCCTCGACTACCGCGTTCTCGGATAGCGAACGGTCGCCGAGCGGCGCGGCGCCTGCACGCGTTCGTGCCCGACCGGTTCCCGCGATGGGCCGGCCGTACTGGGCGGAGGGCCGGGCCTACGACGCCCGGGCGGCGAAGCGGTCGGCCGAGAAGAGGGCGGCGAGCTCCGGCGGCAGCGCGGCGCCCCGGGCGAGGGAGGCGCAGAGGGCCCCGAGGGCCGGCGCCAGCTTGAACGCGTGTCCGCTGCAGCCGCCGCAGACGATGACGCCGTCGAGAACGTCGAGGACGAAGTCGTCGTCGGGCGTCTGGACGAACGTGCAGGCCTCGGTGCGGAGCGGGGTGGGATCGAGGCCGGGGTAGCGCTCCCGCACGACCTCGACGAGACGCGCGGTGATCGCCGGGTCGACCGGGCGCTCCGGGTCGTCGGGGTCGAAGCGCTCCGGGCGCGAGTCGTCCTCGGCGAGCTTGTAGCCGACCCCGGGCGTGACGAGGCCGTACGTGGAGAGATCGCCGGGCCTCGACGCGTGGTGCATCGTCGAGGGCCGCGTCTCGGGCGCCCCCGCGAAGTAGGAGACCTGCTCGAGCTGCGGCTTCAGCGGCAGCTCGAAGAGCCGGCCGAGCCACGCGCCCGCGCAGACGCAGACGACGTCGGCGCGGTCGGTGAGGGCGCGGGGGTCGTCGATCCGCTCGCCCTCGCGGACGTCGAGGCCCGCCCGCAGCCGCTCGAGCGCACGGCCGGCGAGGATCGCCCCGGCCTCGCGATCGAGGAGCGCCGGCTCGCGGAACCGGGCCTCGGGGAAGAGCCGCTCCGCCTCGGCCGGCTCCAGCCACTCCGGCTCGATCCCGCAGTCGGCGAAGGCGGCGGCGCGGACGTCGGCGGTCGGTCCGGTGTTGAGGACGCCGTTCGCGAGGAGCAGCGAGGGGTCGAGCCGGCGCCAGGCCTCGTTGGCGGCGATCGCCAGCCGCACGTACTCCGGCCGGTGGTAGGCGCGGCGGTAGATCCGCGAGGGACCGGGGGAGCAGCCGAGCGGCGTGCCGACGCGGTGCTGCTCGTAGACCTCGACGGCGAACCCGTCCGCCGCCAGCGCCCGGGCGGCGGAGAGGCCGACGACGCCCGCGCCGACCACGATCGCCCGCTCGCTCATGGCGGGAGCCTACAGCTCCGCGCGGATCGCCCAGAGCTCCGGGAAGAAGCTGGTGTCGAGCGTCGTGCGAAGGTAGGCCGCACCCGTGGAGCCGCCGGTCCCCACCCGGGCGCCGATCGTCCGCTCGACCATCTTCACGTGGCGGTACCGCCACTCCTGGATCCCCTCGTCGATGTCGACGAGGGCCTCGAGCACGGCCTCGGCCGTCGGGTCCTGACGGTACGTGGCGAGGAGCGAGGCCCGGAGGGCGTCCGGCGGCGCCACCGCGAACCCGCGGCCGGCGAGGAAGGCGAGCACGGCGTCCCAGAGCGGCGGCCGGGAGTTGACCTCGTCGATCAGCGCCCGCGCGGCCGAGTCGACCGGGAAGCGGCCGGCGACGCCCTCGACCCGGCGCCCCAGCATCGCTTCGAGCGCGCGGAACTGCGCGGACTGGAAGCCGGAGGCCGACTCCAGGCGGGCGCGGAAGGAGCCGAACTCGACCGGGGTCATCGTCTCCAGGATGTCGAGCTGGGACACGCACGTCTTGAGGATCGCGCGGATCCGCCCGAGGGTCTTGACCGCCGGCGCCGCCGCGCCGGCCCGGAGCAGCCGGTCCACCCGTCCGAGCTCGTGCCGGACCTGCTTGAACCACAGCTCGTAGACCTGGTGGATGACGATGAAGAGGAGCTCGTCGTGCTCGTCGGAGCGCGGCGTCTGGAGCCCGAGGAGCTCGTCGATCCGCAGGTACGACGTGTACGTCACCGCCTTCTCGGTCATCGCCCCGACTCCGGTACGCCGCCGCCGCCCTCGGGCCGCGGTCGACGGCGACGGCGCCTCACGCCCGGCCCTCCGGACGGATCCGACTCCGCGGGGGCGAAGAAGACGAGCAGGCGCAGGTCCTCGGTCACGTCCTCGAACCGGTGCGGCACGCTCGCGGCGCGACGAAGACGACCGAGCCCGCCCCCACCGGACGCGTCTCGTCCGCGACGGCGATCGTCGCCCGGCCCGAGAGGACGACGTAGACCTCGTCCTCGGCGTGCGGGCTCTGCGGATCCGGCGCGCCCGCCGCGAGCTCGTAGACCCCGGCGGACATCGTCGCCCGCCGGAGGAACTCGCTGTACCGGGCGCCGCCGCCGGCACGGTCGCCGATCTCGTCGAGGTTCCAGTGCTCCACACGCCCTCCCGGACGGTTGCGGTTCGGGCGCCACTCTACGCGGAGGGTGGTCGACCCGCGAGGCGGAGAGCCCGGTGCTCCTACCCCCGACCGGATGGCCGAGCGTGCGCAGCGCGGCCGGCGACAGGCGGTAGACCGTCCCGCTGTCGCCGACGTTGACGGCGTACGTCAGGCCGCCGCGCGGCGTCAGTGCGAAGTCGACGAGGGTTCCTCCGTTCGTGGAGGCGAGCCGACTCGCCCGGCAGGGCCGGCGGTCGCCGGTGCGGACCTGGACCGCGTAGAGCCCGCGGCGCGTCGCGTAGACGACGACCCGTCCCCGGACCGCGACCCGCGGCAGGCGCCTCCGGTGACGAATGCGCAGGATCCGGTGTGGGCGCCGGCGCCGTTCCAGAACGTCAGCCGGCCTCCTCCCGGGGCGCGCCGGAGCCCGACCACCAGGTTGGTGCCGAGCGCGCCGGCGGTGACCGTCTCGGACCCCAGCGGGATGCTCGTCGCGCCGGCCGCGACGCGTACCGCTCCCGCGGCGTCGCGGAGGAGCAGGCGGGGACCGGCCACGTCGAGGAGGGTGCTCAGCGCGCCCTTGGGGCTCGCCAGGAGCGTCGAGGTGGCCGGCAGCGCGGACACGGCGAGCACCCCGTTCGCCGTCACCACGGGCGCGCAGTCGGTCGCCAGGCCGCCCGTCCCGTTGCCGAAGGCGTTGCATCCGGTCGAGTTGGCGAAGTCGGTGGTCGTCACCGTGACGGCGACGGCGCCGCCGCCAGCGACCAGCGGCCCCAGCCGGGTGCCGATCGTGCGCGGGCCGACGCCGGTGGCGTAGAGCGTGGCGACGACCGCGCTCGAGAAGCGGGCGGCGATCCCGGCCCGGGCGGCGGCGACGCTCGCGTACGTGTTGCTGCCGACGACGCCGTCGAGCCAGTACGCCGTCCGCGCGGAGATCGCCAGCCAGCGGGTCGACTCGACGCCGAGGCCAGGGCCGGACGCGCTGTCGCACCCCCGGTAGGACTTGAGCACCGTCACCCGGCGGGTGCCGAGGCCGAGCTCCGACACCTGGCGGACGGCGACGAGCGGCGCCTTGCAGGTCGCGGAGTCGATGCTCGTCGCGAACGCGGCGGTCGCCCCGTCCGCTGCGTAGGCGGTGATCGCCCCGGCCGTCTTCGTGACGGTCGCGGGCGTTGCGGCCGCCGCCACGGAGGGCGCGGCGAGGACGAGGAGGCCGAGCGCGCCGACGGCGGCCGAGCGAGTGAGACGGTGCACGCGGCGTGTGATCCGGGGAAGCCTACTGATCGGGCAGGTCGGCCAACCGGCGCCGCCGATCGCTCGGCTAGTCTGCGGCGAGCCGGGCAGAACGCGCGGCGTCGACCTTCGTCCTTTAAGCCCGCGCCCGAGAGGCCGGAAAGGAGCGAGCACGTGACCACGCACGCCTGGAACGCGGACCCCCCGGCGACGGCGGCGTCCACGGGCGACGAGAAGGTCCTCCTCGATGCCGAGCAGCGTCGGGCGGACGCTGACCCGGATCGCCCACGAGATCGTCGAGCGCAACGCCGACCTCGGCGACGTCGTCCTCGTCGGCATCTACACGCGGGGCGCCGCCTCGCCGAGCGGCTCGGGGGATCATCGAGGCGACCGCGGACGGCCTCGTCGGCTTCGGCGCGCTCGACATCAGCTTCTACCGCGACGACGTCGGCGTCCGCGGCGGTCAGGAGCCGGCGACGCCGAACCCCGTCGTCAAGCGAGCCGGTTCGACGCGCCGGTCGAGGGGCGCACCGTCGTCCTCGTCGACGACGTCCTCTACACCGGGCGCACGATCCGCGCCGCGATCGACGCCGTCTTCGACTACGGCCGGCCGGCCCGGGTCCAGCTCGCCGTCCTCGCCGACCGCGGCCCCGCGAGCTGCCGGTCCGCGCCGACTACGTGGGCAAGAACCTGCCTACCCGCCGGCCGAGCGGATCCGGGTGCGGCTCGCCGAGATCGACGGGATCGACGAGTCGTCCTCATCCCGGCCCGATGGAGGTGCCGGCATGACACGCGCGGCGCCGGGCGCCGCACCTGACGAGCATCGCGACCTCGTCGCCGACGGCGGCGGTCGGCCGTCGAGCGCATCCTGGAGACGGCGAGGGGCTTCGAGCCGATCCTCGACCGCGACGTGAAGAAG
This sequence comes from uncultured Thermoleophilia bacterium, assembly GCA_963800515.1. Taxonomy (GTDB): domain Bacteria; phylum Actinomycetota; class Thermoleophilia; order Gaiellales; family F1-60-MAGs149; genus CAWDBC01. The sequence goes on along the minus strand of CAWDBC010000008.1, from coordinate 86,467 downwards.
GTCCCGCGCTCTCGGGGCGCACGGTGCTGACGGTGTTCTTCGAGTCCTCGACCCGGACGTCCGCCTCCTTCGAGCTCGCGGCCAAGCGGCTCTCCGCGGACACGGTCGGGCTCAAGGCCTCCGGCTCGTCGGTCGACAAGGGCGAGTCCCTCAAGGACACGATCCTGACGCTCGACGCCTACGCGCCCGACGTCATCTGCCTCCGCCACCCGAGGGCCGGGCCGCGGCGATGGCGACCCGCTACACGGACGCCCACGTGGTCAACGCGGGCGACGGCAAGCACCAGCACCCGACGCAGTTCCTGCTCGACCTGCACGCGATCCGCGGCGAGCTCGGCTCGACGGAGGGCCGGACGGTCGCGATCGTCGGCGACGTGCTGCACTCGCGCGTCGCGCGGTCCGCGTCGAGGGCTTCCTGCTGATGGGCCTCGACGTGCTCCTTGTCGGTCCGCCCACCCTGATCCCGCGCGGGATCGAGGAGTGGGCGTCGACCGTCAGCCACGACATCGCCTCGATCGCCGACGCCGACGTCGTCTACGTCCTGCGGATGCAGAACGAGCGGATCGCCCCCGGCTCGAACTTCGTGCCGACGATGCGGGAGTACGCCCGTCGCTGGGGGTCACGGGCGAGCGGGTGCGGCCGGGCCAGCTCGTCCTGCACCCCGGCCCGATCAACCGCGGCGTCGAGATCTCGGCCGAGCTCGCCGACGCCGCCAACTCGCTCGTCCTCCGCCAGGTCCGCGCCGGGATGACCGTGCGGATGGCGATCCTCTACGACCTGATCACCCGCCCGCGGATCGGCGGCGCGTCCGGCACCGCGGGCTTCGCCGCCGACGCCGACGGCGAGGGTTCGCGGTGACGGCATGACCCCGCGGCTCTTCGCGGCCGACCGTCCCGCCGCCACCCTGCTGATCGCCGGCGCCCGCCTGCTCGACCCGGCGTCGGCGCTCGACGGCCGCGTCCTCTCGATCGCGGTGCGCGAGGGCACGATCACGGAGCTCGGCTCCCGCCCCGACGCGCCCGGCGCCGAGGTGATCGACGCCGGGGGCCTGACCATCCTGCCGGCGTTCGTCGATCCGCACGTGCACCTGCGCGTCCCCGGGCCAGGAGTACAAGGAGGACATCGCCTCCGGCACCCGCGCCGCCGCCGCGGGGGGCTACGGCACGATCCTGGCGATGCCGAACACGCGTCCGACGATCGACTCGCGCGTCCGTGTTCGAGGCCGTGGCCGAGATCGCCGCGGCCGAGGCGGAGATCCCCGTCGGCATCGTGGCCGCCGTCTCGATCGGCCTCGCCGGCGAGCAGCTGACGGAGATGGGCGAGCTGGCCGACCACGGGGCGGCCGGCTTCACGGACGACGGCCGGCCCATCCGGTCCGCCGGCCTGCTCCGCCGGGCCCTCCAGTACGCCCGGCCGCTCGGGCTGCCGGTGGCGCTCCACGAGGAGGATCCGACGCTGTCGGCCGGCGGGCACATGCACGAGGGCCCGGCCTCCGCGCGGCTCGGCATCGGCGGCTGGCCCGCGATCGCGGAGTCGTCGATGGTCGCCCGCGACCTCGAGCTCGCCGCCTACGAGGACGCCCGGCTCCACCTCCAGCACCTCTTCGGCCCGCGCCTCCGTCGAGGCGGTCGAGCGGGCGCGCGCGAGCGGGGTCCGGGTGACCTCGGAGGCGACGCCGCACCACCTCCTGCTCACCGACGAGGCCTGCGCGGGCCTTGACGCGGCGACGACGAAGATGAACCCGCCGCTCGGCGCCGAGGACGACCGGCAGGCGCTGCTCGACGCCTCCGCCGCGGGGCGGTGGACATGATCGCGACGGACCACGCGCCGCACGCGGCGTTCGAGAAGGAGGTCCCGTTCGAGGACGCGCCGTTCGGCGTCACCGGCCTGGAGACCGCCTTCCCGGCGCTCTACACCCGGCTCGTGCTGCCGGGCCTGCTGCCGCTGCCGACCCTGGTCGAGCGGATGACCGGCGGTCCCGCGCGGGCCTTCTCCCTGCCCGTGCCGGCGATCGCCGTCGACGAGACGGCGTCCTTCTCGATCTGGGACCTCGACGCCGAGCGGACCGTGACCGCCGACGGGTTCGCCTCGAAGTCGGCGAACAACGCGTTCCTGGGCGAGCGCCTGCGCGGGGCGTGCGTGCTCACCGTCGCCGCGGGCCGCGTCGTCCACCGGGACGACGCCCGCCTCGCCGAGCGGACGCGATCGACCGCCGCGGCCGCCGGGAGCGCGCGATGAGCGCCGCCTACCTGCTCCTCGCCGACGGCACCCGGTTCGACGGCGCGGTCGCCGTGGAGGCGCCGCTCGTCGTCGGCGAGGCGGTCTTCACGACCTCGATGACCGGCTACCAGGAGGCGCTGACCGACCCGTCCTTCGCCCGGCAGCTGCTCGCCTTCACGGCGCCGATGATCGGCAACTACGGGGTCGAGGCGGCGGAGGCGGAGTCCGACCGGATCCAGGCGGCCGCGCTGATCTGCCGGGAGGCGCGCGACGCGGCGCCGGCGGGGCGTCGCGGCCTTCTCGACTGGCTCGGCGCCGCGGGCGTGCCGGCGCTCTCCGGGGTGGACACCCGCCGGCTCGTCCGGCATCTGCGCTCCCAGGGCGCGATGACCGCGGCCGTCGTCTGCGACGGCACGCCCGAGCCGGCCGCCGCGGAGCGGATCGCCGCGGAGCCCGGGATGACCGGCCAGAACCTGGCGGCCGCCGTCTCCCGCCCGCGCCGCGGCGTTGCCGCGCGCGACGACGTGCGGGCCCGGGTGACGCTGATCGACTACGGCGCCAAGGACTCGATCGGCCGGCTCCTGGCCGACGCCGGGGCGGAGGTGACGGTGCTCCCCCACGACGCGGACGGCGCCGCCGTCGCCGCGACGCGGCCGCAGGGGGTGCTGCTCGCGAACGGCCCCGGCGATCCGGGCGCGATGGACGAGCACGTGGAGCGGGTCCGCGAGATCGTCGAGCTCGGCGTGCCCGTCTACGGGATCTGCCTCGGCCACCAGCTGCTCGCGCGGGCGCTCGGGCTGGACACCTACAAGCTCCGCTTCGGCCATCGCGGGGCGAACCACCCGGTGCTCGAGGAGGCGACCGGCCGCGTGCTCGTGACGAGCCAGAACCACGGCTTCGCCGTCGCGCCGCCGACCGGAGCGTCCGACGTCGTCGTCACCCACGTCTCCCTCTACGACCGGACGGTCGAGGGCCTGCGGCTGGAGGGCCGCGACGTCTGGTCGATGCAGTTCCATCCCGAGGCGGCTCCGGGGCCGCACGACGCGCGCGACCAGCTCGTCCGCTTCGTCGACGTGGCGGCCGGGGAGGGCTAGTGCCGCGGCGGGACGACCTCGCGAAGATCGCCGTCATCGGCTCCGGGCCGATCGTCATCGGCCAGGCCTGCGAGTTCGACTACTCCGGGGTCCAGGGGCTGCGGGTGCTCCGCGAGGAGGGCTACGAGACCGTCCTCGTCAACTCCAACCCGGCGACGATCATGACCGACCCCGGCTGGGCCGACCGGACGTACATCGAGCCGCTCGACCTGGAGGGCGTTTCGAACGTCCTGCGCCGTGAGCGGCCGGACGCCGTGCTGCCGACGCTCGGCGGCCAGACGGCGCTCAACATCGCGATGGAGCTCGGCGCCTCGGGGATCCTGGACGAGCTCGGGATCGAGCTGATCGGCGCCTCGATCCAGGCGATCCGCACGGCCGAGGACCGGCAGCTCTTCGCCCGCGCGATGGCGGAGGCAGGCCTGCGCTGCGCCCGCTCGGAGATCGCCCACTCCGTCCCCGAGGCGCTCGCGCTCCTCGACACCGGCGTGCTCGCGCTGCCGCTCGTGATCCGGCCCGCGTTCACGCTCGGCGGCCAGGGCGGCGGCTTCGCGTCGACGCGGGAGGAGTTCGTCGCGCTCGTCGGCTCGGGCTGCGCGGGCGCCCGATCAGCCAGGTGCTCGTGGAGGAGTCGGTCAAGGGCTGGGGCGAGTTCGAGCTCGAGGTGATCCGCGACCGCGCCGACAACGTCGTCATCGTCTGCTCGATCGAGAACCTCGACCCGATGGGCGTGCACACGGGCGACTCGGTCTGCGTGGCCCCCTCGATGACGCTCTCGGACCGGGAGTACCAGGCGCTCCGCGACGCCGCCGCGACGGTGATCCGGGCGGTCGGCGTCGAGACCGGCGGCTCGAACGTCCAGTTCGCCGTCAACCGGGCGACGGGGGAGATCGTCGTCGTCGAGATGAACCCCCGCGTCTCGCGCTCCTCGGCGCTCGCCTCCAAGGCGACCGGCTACCCGATCGCCAAGGTCGCCACCAAGCTCGCCATCGGCTACACGCTGGACGAGATCCCGAACGACCTGACGGGGACCACGCCGGCCTCGTTCGAGCCCTCGCTCGACTACGTCGTGATCAAGATGCCCCGGTTCGCCTTCGAGAAGTTCCCCGGCGCGGAGAGCGGCTGACCACCCAGATGAAGTCGGTCGGCGAGGCGATGGCGATCGGCCGGACGTTCGCCGAGGCGTGGGGCAAGGCGATGCGGAGCCGGGAGCTCGACGCGTCGCCGCGCCTCTCGGGCTCGGTCGCCGAGCCGCTGTGGGACCGCTACGACACGATCTTCGGCCGCCTGCGGGGCGGGGAGGGGACGGCCGCGATCGAGGCGGAGAGCGCGGTGCACCCCTGGTTCCTCGACGAGTTCGCGCGGATCGTCGCGGCGGAGGGGCGATCGCCGGGCGCCGGCTCGCCGACCTGGACGCCGCGGCGCTGCGCGAGGCCAAGCGCAACGGGATCGGCGATCCCCGCCTGGCGGAGCTGACGGCGCGGACGAGGCCGAGGTCCGGCGCGCGCGCCACCGCTCGGCGTGCGCCCGGTCTACAAGGCGGTCGACTCGTGCGCGGCCGAGGTCGAGGCGCGGACGCTCCTACCGCTACTCCTCCTACGACGAGGAGGACGAGGGGACGGACGACGAGCGTCCGGCCGTCGTCATCCTCGGCTCGGGGCCGAACCGGATCGGCCAGGGCCTCGAGTTCGACTACTGCTGCGTGCACGCCGCCCAGACGCTGCGGGCGCTCGGCTACGCCGCGGTGATGGTCAACTGCAACCCGGAGACCGTCTCCACCGACTACGACACCTCCGACCGCCTCTACTTCGAGCCGCTGACGATCGAGGACGTCCTCGAGGTGATCGACCGCGAGCAGCCCGTCGGCGTGCTCGTCCAGTTCGGCGGCCAGACCCCGCTGCGGCTCGCCGCCCGGTTGCTCGAGCAACGGCGTCCCGATCCTCGGCACCCCCTTTTTCGGCCATCGACCTGGCGGAGGACCGCAGCCGCTTCGGCGCGCTGCTCGCGGAGACCGGGCTGCAGGCGCCGCGCTGGGCGATCGCCGCCGACATCGACGACGCCGCGCGGATCGCCGCGGAGATCGGCTACCCGGTGCTCGTCCGCCCGAGCTACGTCCTCGGTGGCCGGGCGATGCGCATCTGCTACGACGAGGAGATGCTGCGGGCGGCGCCCGTCGTGCCGGCCTCGCTCGTCGACTCCTTCGTCGAGGACGCGATCGAGATCGACGTCGACGCCGTCTCCGACGGGGTGGACGTGCTGATCGGCGCGGTCATGGAGCACGTCGAGGAGGCGGGCATCCACTCGGGCGACTCGGCCTGCGTGATCCCGCCGCTCGCCCTGGGCGAGCGGCTGCTGGCCGAGATCCGCCGGCAGACCGCGGTGATCGCCCGCGCCGCTCGGCGTCGTCGGGCTGGTCAACGTCCAGTTCGCCGTCCGCGACGGCGAGCTCTTCGTGCTCGAGGCCAACCCGCGCGCCTCGCGGACCGTCCCGTTCGTCGCCAAGGCGACCGGGATCGCGCTCGTCGAGGCCGCGGTTCGGGTCGCCCTGGGCGAGCGGGTCGCCGATCTCGAGATCGTCGAGATCGAGCCGCCGATGGTGTCCGTCAAGGAGGCGGTCCTCCCGTTCTCCCGGTTCCCCGGCGCCGACGCGCTGCTCGGGCCCGAGATGCGCTCGACCGGCGAGGTCATGGGGATGGGGCCGGACTTCGCGACGGCCTTCGCGAAGGCGGCGCGCGGCGCCGGCCACCGGCTGCCGACCGGTTCGGGTGGGAGGGGCCGGCGCCGTGCTCACCGGTCAACGATCGCGACAAGCCGGCGGCGACGATGCTGGCGGCGCGACTCGAGGAGATCGGCTTCCGGATCTACGCGACGAGCGGGGACCGCCCGGGCGCTCCGCACGCTCGGGATCGAGGTGGCCGACGTGTCCAAGATCTCCGGCGAGGGCGGCCCCCAGACGATCCCCGAGCTGATCCGGGCGGGCCTGTCGACCTCGTGATCAACACCCCGTTCGGCCGCGGCGCCCGCGGCGACGGCTACGCCATCCGCCAGGCGGCGATCGACGCCCGCGTGCCCTGCATCACGACCCTCTCCTACGCCACGGCGGCGGTCCGCTCGATGGCCCGCGTCTGGAACGTGGAGGCGAAGCCCTTGCAGGAGCTCCACGCACTGCCCGCCCGCCGACCGGCGCCGGCCGTGGCCGCCGTTCCTGAGGAGCGGCGGCGCCGGGAGCCGGCTCGCACCTCGTCCGGAACCCCGCGCGCTCCGCGGCGCGACACCCCGCAAGGGTGCGTTCATCGTCACCCGTTCGCGCTGCGCGACCACCCGTCCGGGCGGCCGGAGGCGAGCGCAGGAACGGTCCTCCAGGACGATCCGGAGCGGGAAGGCCGCCGGGGCACCGGTCAGACGGTGCTTTTCGGCCATCGACGCCCTTCAGTCGACCCTGACGTGAGGGTTGAAAGTCGCTGCGGAACGACGGGCGGTCCATATACTGCGGGGCACGCGATGATCTCCTCCGTTCACGACGTCTCCGCCCAGACTCCCGTTCGCTCCCTCGAGCAGAGGATGGATGCGCTCCGCCGGGCGAACGAGATCCGGATCCGGCGGTCCCAGATCAAGAAGGACCTCCGCGAGGGGATCATCCGGATCGACGCGCTGCTCCTCGATCCGCCGTCGGAGATCGTCACCGCCAAGATCCTCGACCTCCTGCTCGCCGTGCCCCGCGTCGGTCAGGTGAAGGCGACAAGTGGCTAACGCCGCGCGGATCTCCACCTCCAAGACCGTGGGCGGCCTGTCCGAGCGGCAGCGCCAGGAGCTCCTCGACCTCGTCCGGCCCTAGGCTCGGGGCCCGGATCGCCCGCGTCTTCGTCATCTCGGGTCCGTCGGGGGCCGGCAAGGGCACCCTGATCGAGCGGGTCCTGGAGCTCGACCCCGGGCTCGCGAAGGTCGCCGTGTCGGCGACCACCCGGCCGCGGCGGCCGGGTGAGCAGGAGGGCGTGCACTACTACTTCCTGACCGACGAGGAGTTCCAGCGGCGCGTCGACAACGACGAGTTCGAGGAGCACGTGTCGTTCGTCGGCGGCCGGTACGGCACGCTGACCGCCGAGGTGGACCGCCTCCTGCCACGGGCGCCAACGTGATCCTGGAGCTCGAGGTGGACGGCTCGTTCGCCATCAAGCGCCGCCGGCCGGACGCCGTGCTGATCTTCATCGACGCGCCGGTCGAGGAGCTCGACCGGCGGCTCCGGCGCCGGTCGACGGAGATGGCCGGCGAGATCGAGCAGCGCCTCCGGATCGCCCGGGAGCAGCTGACCCGGGCCCACAAGTTCGACGCGGTGACGTCAACGACGACGTCGAGCGCGCCGCCCGGCAGCTATGCGATACGATGGAGCGTACAGCGCCCCCTGGGGCTGTTCTAGCTGTGCGCATTTCCCCGGCAGAAAAGGGCCCTTCGTGATCCATCCCAAGATCGACGACCTTTCGAAGATCGTCAACTCCAAGTACGCGCTCGTGATCATCGCCTCCAAGCGCGCGCGGGAGCTGAACGACTATCACCACCAGCTCGGCGGCGAGGGCCCCCTGGCCGACATCACGCCGCCGATGGTCGAGTCGCGGTCGAAGAACTACCTCACGATGGCGCTCGAAGAGGTCGCGGCGAACCGCCTCGACTGGTCCGAGTAGCGCCCCCGAGGTCGAGCCGGCCGGTGACGGCGGAGGCGTCCTCCGAACCCGTCGACGTCCTCCTCTGCGTGTCGGGCGGGGTCGCCGCCTACCGCGCCTGCGAGCTGGTGCGGCTCCTCGTCCGCCGTGGCCTCGGCGTCCAGGTGGCGATGACCCCGACGGCCCTCCGCTTCGTCGGCGAGACGACCTTCGCGGCGCTCTCGCGCCGGCCCGTCCTGGCGGACCGGGCCGAGGTCGGCACGCCCATCTATCCCCATCTCGACGCGGCGCGCGCGGCCGGGCTCGTCGCGGTCGCGCCCGCCACGGCCAACACGCTCGCGAAGCTGGCCGCGGGCCTCGCCGACAACGTCGTGACGGAGAGCGTCCTCGCCGCGTCCGGCCCGCTCCTCGTGGCGCCGGCCATGAACGTCCGGATGTGGCGGCATCCGGCGACGCAGGAGGCGGTCGGACGCCTGCTGGCCCGTGGCGCCACGGTCGTCGGGCCGGACACCGGCGAGCTGGCGGAGGGTGAGGTCGGCCCCGGGCGGCTCGCCCAGCCGGAGGCGATCGCCGCCCGCGCCGCCGAGCTCCTCGGGCGGACCGAGGCGTCCGGTGGGAGCGAGCCGTCCCTCCTCGCCGGACTCCGCGTCCTCGTCACCGCCGGCGGGACGCGGGAGCCCCTCGATCCCGTCCGCTTCCTCGGCAACCGCTCGAGCGGGCGCATGGGCGTCGCGGTGGCGGACGCCGCCGCCTGGCGCGGAGCCGACGTGGTCACCGTTCTCGCGGCGGGCGCCGCCGTGGCGCCCGGGAGCGGGCGCGCGTCAGGGTCGAGACGGCCGCGGAGCTCGGCGCCGCGCTCGAGCGGGAGGCCGGCCGGGCGGACGTCATCGTCATGGCCGCTGCGGTGTCGGACTTCCGGCCGCGGACGCAGGCGCCCACCAAGCGCGCGCGGGAGGGGAGCTGGACGCTCGAGCTCGAGCCGACCGAGGACCTGCTGGCGCGCCTCGCCGCGCGCCGGCGGGCGGATGGCGACGCCACCCAGCTGCTCGTGGGCTTCGCGGCCGAGACGGAGGGGCTCGAGGCCCGGGCCCGGGCGAAGCTCGAGCGCAAGGACGTGGACCTGATCGTCGCCAACGACGTGTCGCGCCCTGGGGTCGGGTTCGAGAGCGACGACAACGAGGTGCTCCTGGTCGGCCGCGACGGCACCGTCCGCGTCGACCGCGCGCCGAAGCGGGAGATCGCCGGCGTCATCCTCGACGCCGTCGAGCGCCTGCTCGCCCGCTGACGACGCCGGCCCGCTTCCCGGGCGCCTGAGATCCCGAGCGGTCGCCCGAGCGCGTCGGCCGAGGGGAGCGGGCGGTCAGGCCGGGGCGGCGCCGGTGGCGATCGGGCGGTCCGGGTCGCTGCTCCACTGCGACCAGGACCCCGCGTAGAGCCGTCCGGGGCCGAGGCCGGCGAGCTCCAGCGCGAGCAGGGTGTGGCACGCGCTGACCCCCGGAGCCGCAGTAGGCGACGACGGCGCGCCCGTCGTCGACCCCGAGCGCGGCGAACCGGCGCCGCAGCTCCTCGGGTGGGAGGAAGCGGCCGTCCGCGGCAAGGTCGTCGGGGCAGGGATGCGCTCAGCGCGCCGGGCACGTGCCCGGCCCGGGGGTCCACCGGCTCGAGCTCGCCGCGGTAGCGGGCGCCCTCGCGTGCGTCGAGGACGACGTTCGTCCCGGTCCGCGACGGCATCCGCGTCGGCGAGCAGATGGCCGGGCCATGGCGGGCGGTGAACCGCGCCGGCGCCCGTGCAGCGGAGGCGCCGCGCTCGACGGCGCCGGGAAACGCCTGGAGCCCGCCGTCGAGGAGGGCCGCCTCGTGGCCGATCGCGCGGAGGAGCCAGACGAGGCGGGCGGCGACGACGCCGCCGCCGTCGTCGTAGGCGACGACCACGTCGTCGTCGCCGATGCCGGCGAGGCCCAGGCCGTGCGCGAGGGTCTCGGGGGGCGGCAGCGGGTGGCGCCCCGTCGCCGGCGCGGCGGGGCCGGAGAGCCACCGCTCGAGGTCCACGAAGACGGCGCCCGGGAGGTGTCCACCCTCGTAGGCGTCGCGCCCCACGCGCCCGTCCAGGTACCAGCGCACGTCGGCGAGGACGACGTCGTCGCGCCGCGCCTCGAGCCAGCTCGGATCGACGACCGGAGGGATCACGACGAGGCACTGTAGGACGAGTGCCGGCCCCGGCGGCGTCCGCGCGGCGTCGGCCGGGAGCGCGCCCCGGGGTGGACGGCTTTTCCGGAGACCGCTTCTATACTCGCCGGGTGGCATCCCTGACCCCCGAGGTCGCCGACACCGCACGCGTCTCCGCCTTCGTCGATCGCATCGTGGCCAACGTGAGCCGCGTCGTGCACGCGCCGCAGGAGATGCTCCGGATGTGCGTGATCGCCCTGCTCGCGGAGGGCCACGTGATCGTCGAGGACGCCCCCGGCGTCGGCAAGACGATGCTCGCCAAGGCCCTCGCCCGCTCGGTCGAGTCCAGTTCTCGCGGCTCCAGTTCACGCCGGACCTGCTGCCCTCGGACATCACCGGGCGTCTGCGTCTTCAACCAGCGCACGAACGAGTTCGAGTTCCGGCCCGGCCCGGTGTTCACCAACCTCCTGCTCGTCGACGAGATCAACCGGGCCTCGCCGAAGACGCAGGCCGCCCTGCTCGAGTGCATGCAGGAGCGGCAGGTCACGGTCGACGGCGTCACGCACCCGCCTGACCCCGCCCTTCATGGTGATCGCGACCCAGAACCCGATCGAGTACGAGGGCACGTACCCGCTGCCGGAGGCCCAGCTCGACCGCTTCGTGATGCTCCTCCCCTCGGCTATCCGCGGCGGCGGAGGAGGCGCGCATGGTGGGCGAGCAGGCGGGCCGACCTGCTCCACGACGCCCGGCCCGGTCGCGCGACGGCGGAGACGCGGTCGCCGCGTCGCAGGCCGCGCGGGCCGTCTACGTCGACGACGCCTCACGGCTACGTCGTCGCGCGTCCTCCGCCACACGCGGGCGATCCCCGGCTGGCGCTCGGCGCCAGCCCGCGCGCGGGTATCGCCCTGATGCGCGTGGCCAAGGCCCGCGCGCTCGCCGACGGCCGCGACTTCGTCGCTGCCGGACGACGTCAAGGCGGTCGCGGGGCCGGTGCTCGCTCACCGCCTGATCCTCGCCCCCGAGGCGCGCGCCTGGGGGTCACGGCGCCGCGAGATCGTGGACGAGGCCCTCGCGCGCACGCCGCTGCCCGTGGCCTGACGCTCAGGCGCCGCGGCTGTCCTCGTGGCCGGTGGCGCTCGGCCGTCGGCATCTACCTCGTGGGCTGGGCGCTTCGGGATGCAGCGAGGCGACGCCCATCGCCGCTCGGGCCTGGCGCTGCTGCCGTCGGCTCGCCCTGGCCTCGTGCGCCTCGGCGCGCGCCCCGTCGCACCTGGCCGCCGCGTCCCACCCGAGCGGCGTGTCGAGGGCGACCCGTCACGTTCGCGTCGAGCTGCGCCTCGAGGCCGGGACGACCCCTCCTCCGCTGCTGGACGACGACCCGCGGCGGTCTCGGCCGGCCGTCGGGCGAGGCGGCCGAGCGCGACGGCGCGCCGGCGCCTCGTCGGCCCTACCAGCTCGTACAGGTGCCGCGCGGACGCCACCGCCTCGACGGGGCCGGCTGATGATGGAGGACCCGCTCGGCCTGGCGCCGGGTCGCTGCCGCTTGGCGCGAGGCGCGCTCGTCGGTGTATCCGCGGATCGTCGATCTCGACGGCCTGTTCTCGGACGGAGGCGTGCCCGGCGGCGCCGGTCGCCGCCTGCTCCTCTCGCGCGGCTCCGGCTTCGACGTGCACGGCGTGCGCGACCATCACCCGGGGAGTCCCTGCGCGCGGTCCACTGGCCGTCGACCGCCCGCCGCCGGCGGCTGATGGTGAAGGAGCTCGAGGACATCGCCGCGCGACGAGGCCGCGGTCGTCCTCGACGCCCGCGGCGGCCTCGACTCGGGGCCGCGCCCGACTCGTCGCTTCGAGCTGGCCGTGCGCGCGGCCGGCTCGCTCCTCCGCGCCGTCGTCGCGTCAGCGGCCAGCGGGTGGTGCTCGTCCTCTCCGGCGCCGGCGCCGAGCGCCTGCCGGTCGCCACGCTCGAGCACGACTTGCACCGCCGCGCTCGACCTGCTGGCCGCGCGTCCGGCCGCCGGGCGCGCTCGGGCTCGCCTCGACGCTGACCTACGAGCGATCGGCGGTCGACGCGATGGAGCTCGTGCTCATCACGTCCCTGGTCGACGGGCGGCTCACCGAGCGGGCGATCGCCATCGCGGCCCGCCGCCACGTCGCGATCTGCCACGTCGCCGCCGCGAGCTGGAGCGGGCGGGGCCCCGGCACGGTGGAGCGCGCGCTCGTCGCGCGCCTCGTCGGGGCCGGCGTCGCCTACACCCGGATCGAGCAGGGAGCCGATCTGGCGGCCGCGCTCTCCGGGCGCCCCCGCCCGTCGGAGGACGCCGCGTGAGCGCCGTCAGCCCGAGCCGCCCGCTCCCGGGTCCCACCTGGGCGGTGCCCCGCCGGATCCGCCCCCTGGTCGCCGGCTGGCCCGTCGGCGCGCTCGCGCTCGCCTCCCTCCTCGTCGCCTGCTGGCACGTGAACGGCATCGAGCAGCCGTCGGTCGGCATCCCGCGGCTGGCCCTCCTCGCCGCCGCGGCCGTCGCGCCGTCGCTCCTCGCCCTCGCGGTCCCCGCGGCGCGGATCCTCGTCCACGCGCTCGCGAGCGTCGTCCTCGCCGTCGTCGCGCTCGGCCTGACATTCGGCCACTGGCCCCTCCGTCCGCACCTCCTCGGCGAGACGGGCTACTTCGGCCGGATCGGGACCGACCTCTCCGACGGAGGCCGGGAATGGCCGCGGGTGCTCCTGCCGTACAGCGTCGCGCGCTTCCCGGAGCTCCATCGCGCGTTCACGATCGCGCTCCTGCTGCTCCTGTGGGCGATCGCCTCGGCGGTCATCCTGCTCCGGCGGCCCGCTGCTGACCGCCCTCCTCGTGTTCCTGCCGTTCGCGGCGGGCTCCGCCGTCTACCACCTGCGGGCGCAGAGCACGCGCGGCGCCGTGATGCTGCTCCTGACGATCGCGCTCCTCTACGTGCTGCGGCGGGACCGCGAGGCGGGGGACGGACGGCCCGCCCTGTCGCCTGCGCCACCCTGGGGCTCTGCGCCCTCGCCGCCGGCGCCGCCCACCTGCCCGGCGTCTCCAAGGGCCCGGCGCTCGACTGGCGACAGTGGGAGCTCGGCGTCGCCCGCGGGACCTCCGTGTCGTTCGTCTGGGATCAGACCTACGGCCCCCTGGTGCGGCCCGCGCAGGCGAAGCGCCTGCTCCAGGTCAAGGCGCCCGTCCCCTCCTACTGGCGCGCGACGACCCTCGACACCTTCGACGGCGTCGGCTGGGTGGCCGACCTCGACCTCGCCTCCGCCTCCGCGTCCTCGTCCGCACCGGCCCCCGACGGCGGCCCCGCGAGCGGCGGCACGACCTACCAGGCCACGTTCAAGAACGTCGGCCTCGACGAGCCCTACCTCCTGACCGGCGAGCACCCGGTCGCGGTCTCCGACATCCCGGGCTCGGCGGGCGCGGTCGCCGTCTCGACGACCTCGGTCTTCCGGACCTCCCAGGCCGCCGGCGTCGGCTCGTCCTGGACGACGACGAATCGCAGCATCAAGCTCGACAGCGCCGCGCTCTCGCGCGCGGGATCCGCCTATCCCGCGTCCCTGAACGCCGATCTCGTGGTCGCCCGGCAGACCTTTCCGGCGTGGGGGACCCCCGGCCGCGACCGGACGACGCGGGCGATCCTCGCCCGGCACGTTCCTCGACCCGCGCCTGGCGGACTGGAGCAAGGTCTACGCGACGCTCTCGAAGGTCGTCGGCGGCGCGAAGACCCCGTACGCGGCCACCGTCCTGATCGAGGCGTACTTCCAGCAGAACTACCACTACGACGAGAAGGCGAACTACGCGACGGCCGCCCGCGGGCCACTCCCCACCTTCTTCCTCGGCACGGGCCGCAACGGCTACTGCCAGATGTTCTCCGGGACGATGGCCGTCGCCCTGCGCCTCTTCGGCATCCCGGCGCGCGTGGCCGAGGGCTTCACCTCCGGCGCCTACAGCGAGCGGTCGTCGGCGTACGTCGTCACCGACCGGGACGCCCACGCGTGGGTCGAGGTCTACTTCCCGTCCCACGGCTGGCTTCCGTTCGAGCCGACCCCGACCCGGCGCCTCGCCGAGGCGTACTCCTCGACCTCGCCGTCGTTCTCGACCGACCTCTCGAAGATCGCCAAGGCCGCCCCCGACACCAGCGGCCTGAAGGACCTCGTCAAGCGGTTCGGCGGCCAGTCGGCGGCGGCGGCGGCCGCCGCGGCGGCTGCGGGGGCCCTCGGGTCCCGACCCGGGTGCGCCGGGCGCACCGCCCAGGCGTGCAAGGCCCTGGAGGCCGGCGGCCCGGCCGGCTCGCTCGGCGGGACCGGCCGGGACTGGCACCCGGGCGCCTGGACCTTCACGGCGGCCGCCCTCTGCCTGGCCGTGCTCGCCCTGCTCACCTGGAAGCTCGTGCGCGGGCGGCTCGCCCATCTCCGCCACGGCGGCGACGCGATCGCCCGGGCCGTTCTCGCCGACCTCCGCGCCTACCTGACCGACCAGGGCGTGACCCGGGCGCGCCGGGCGGCCACACCCCGGGAGCTCGCGTCCATCATCGACGACGTCTACGGCATCGACGCGACCGAGTGGTCGGTCGCGCAGACGCGCGCCCGGTACGGCCCTCCGCCGCAGCGGGAGGCGGCGGCCGACGTCGCCCGGAGGGAGGCCGCCCGGCTCAAGGGACGGCTGCGGGAGACGATCTCGAACGGGAGCCGGATGCGCGGGCTGTGGTCCATCGCATCGCTCCGCCGCTGAGCCTATCCTGGGCGGGATGGCCGAGCCCGGTCCCTACGAGCTGTACGCCGAAGGCCGGCGCCACCTCGCCGACGGCGAGCACCTGAGGGCGATGCCGCTGCTCGAGCGGGCCCGGGAGCTCGAGCCGGACAAGGCGTCGATCCGGGAGGCGCTGGCGCAGTCCTACCTGCGGGCGCGCCGCTTCCGCGACGCCGTGACGGAGCTCGAGCGGCTCGTCGAGCTCTCCGCCAACGACCACTACGCCTACTTCCTCCTCGGCCTCGCCCAGGAGGGCCTCGGCGACGTCGCCCGGGCGACCGGCAGCGTGCGCCTGGCGACGCTCCTGCGGCCCGTCGTCCGTCGAGTACTCGATGGCGCTCGCCCGGCTCGAGGCGGCGAGCGCCAACGGGCACTGAGTGCGGGCCGTCCTCCAGCGCGTCCGCTCGGCCTCCGTCGAGGTCGGCGGGGAGACGGTGGGCGCGATCGGCGCGGGCGTGCTCGTCCTCGTCGGCGCGGCGGCCGGCGACACCTCCGCGGACGCGACGCGACTCGCGCGCAAGACGGCGGCGCTGCGGATCTTCGGCGACGCCGCCGGCCGCCTCGACCGCTCGCTCGTCGAGACCGGAGGCGCCGCGCTCGTCGTCTCCCAGTTCACCCTCCTCGCCGAGACCCGGAAGGGGAACCGCCCGTCGTTTCCGCGGGCCGCGTCGGCGGAGGCCGCCCTGCCGCTGTACGAGCGCTACTGCCAGGCGCTCGCCGAGGCGGGCGTCGGGGTCGTCGAGCGGGGGCGGTTCGGGGCTGCGATGATCGTCTCCATCGTCGGGGATGGGCCCGTCACCATCGTCCTCGACACGCCGCCGGGGTGAGCGGCCGCCGCGCTCCGGCGATCCGGGGCTCTGGTAGAATCCCCGGTCACGAGCCCGTTCGAGGTGCTCGCCCTTTACGGGCAAGTGGGCCAGGTGGCCCACTTTTTTTTCGCCCGCCGACCGCACGAACCCGCCGAAAGGAGGCACGATGACCGCCATCAGGAGCGCCGACGTGCCCGCACGGGTGCGGGATCTCGTCGCGGCGCGCCGGCCGGACATCGAGGTGATCGACGTCATCGTCTCCGCCGGCGTCGTCCGCGTCATCGTCGACCATCCGGACGGCGTCGGCCTCGCCCTCTGCGAGGAGCTGAGCCGGGAGCTCCAGCCGCTGCGCGAGCAGTACGCCCTCGAGGTCTCCTCGCCGGGCCTCAACCGCCCGCTGGTCGCCGCACGTCACTACGAGCGCGCCGTCGGCCAGGACGTCGAGGTCCGCCTGCGCGACCTCGTCGACGGGAGGCGGAAGCTCGTGGGTCGCCTGACCGGGTTCGAGGGCGACCGGCTGACGGTCGATCTCGACGGCGGCGGAACGGCGACGGTCGGTCTCGCCGACGTGGCCCGCGCGAACATCCGATGGAAGCCGGTGACGACATGAGCAAGGAACTCCTCGACGCGGTCTACGAGCTCGAGCGACAGAAGTCGATCGACGCGGAGACCCTGCTCACCGCCCTCGAGGAGGCGCTCCGCGCCGCCTACCGGAAGACGCCCGGCTCGGGTCGCCACGTCCGCGTCCATCTCGACCGCGAGACCGGCGACATGCGCGTGCTGCAGGTCAACGTCCCCGACGAGATCCTCGTTGAGCGCGGGATCCTCGTCCTGCCCGAGCCGAAGGAGGAGGACGACACGCCGCCGGAGCCCGAGCCGGTGCGCGAGCAGGACCTCCGCGGCGTGCGCTTCAACCGGTTCGGCCGCGACGACCCCGACCCCATCGTCGAGGAGCCCGAGGCGGAGCTCGACTGGGACGCGCTCGAGGCCGAGAACATCGAGACCGTCGACGTGACGCCGCAGAACTTCGGCCGGATCGCGGCGCAGACCGCCAAGCAGGTGATCCTGCAGCGGATCCGCGAGGCCGAGCGCTCGATGATGCTCGACGAGTACCAGGACCGCGTCGGCGACCTCGTCACCGGCATCGTCCAGCAGACCGACTCCCGGTACTGCCTCGTCGACCTGGGGAAGGTCGAGGCGATCCTGCCGGGCTCCGAGCAGGTGCCCGGCGAGCGCTACGAGCACGGCGCCCGCATCAAGGCGGTCATCCTGGACGTCCGGAGCGGCACCAAGGGGCCGCAGATCGTGCTCTCGCGCCGCTCCGAGGACATGATCCGCGAGCTCTTCGAGCTCGAGGTCCCCGAGATCGCGGACGGCCTCGTGGTGATCCGCGGGATCGCGCGCGAGCCCGGCTTCCGGACCAAGCTCGCCGTCGAGTCGCGCGCCGGCGGCGTCGATCCGGTCGGCGCCTGCGTCGGCCCGCGCGGATCGCGCGTGCGGATGGTCGTGTCCGAGCTCCGCGGCGAGAAGATCGACATCATCCCCTGGAACGACGAGCCGGCCCGCTTCGTCGCCAAGGCCCTGCAGCCCGCCCGGGTGCGCGAGGTCTACGTGGACGACGAGAACGCCACCGCGATCGTCGTCGTCCCCGACGACCAGCTCTCGCTGGCGATCGGCCGGGACGGCCACAACGCGAGGCTCGCGGCGCGGCTGACCGGGTGGCGCATCGACATCCGGTCCGAGTCCGAGTACGCGGCCGAGGGCGCCGACGACTTCTCGAGCTCGGACACGCTCGCGGGCTCGCTCGAGGTCAAGAAGGTCACGGACGCCCGCCGGCTCCTCAAGGAGGGCCGGGTCTCGATCAACGGGATCGTGGTCCGGCGCGGCGAGCGGCTCGTGGCCGAGGACGACGTCATCGCGGTGGACGGCGAGCAGGTCTAGCCGCGGCTCGTCCGCCCTCCGCTCCGCCGCGTCCGCCCGGGGCGCGGCACGTCCCCGTCCGCCAGTGCGCGGGCTGCGGCGGCCGGCGTCCCCAGGCGGAGCTCGTCCGCCTCTCCGCCCCCGACGGGCGGCTGCGCGCCGGTCCGGGGCCGGGCCGCGGTGCCTACCTCTGCTCCGAGGCCTGCGCGCGGCGCGCGGCACGCACCCGGGCGATCGCGCGGCGGCTCCGCGCGCCGCTCGATCCGACCGAGCCGGAGCTCCTCGCGGCCCTCGCAAGTGGCCGGGGCTCGACAACCGATTGATAGGATGACCTACGTATGGCCAGGCGCCGAATAACCGACATCGCACGCGAGCGCGGCCTCGATCCGAACGAGGTCGCCCGGGCTCTCCACGAGGCGGGCGTCGCCCTGCGCGGCGACACCGTGGACGAGGCGGCCGCCGCGCGCGCGCTCGCCGGCTCGAGGCCGGCGGCGAGCCAGAAGAAGACCTCCGGGACGAAGACGAAGGCCGCTGTCGAGGCGCCTCCGGGCGCCGCCCACCCGAACGCGCTCGCCCCCGAGCCGAAGCGCGAGGAGCAGAGCGTCGCCCCCCGGAGCGGCCGTGACGGGGCCCGCCCGGCCGCCGACGTCGCCCGCCCGCCGCGGTCCGCCCGCACCTTCGATCCGACCTCGACGGCGCCCATCGAGACCGGGCAGAGCCGCCCCGCCGGGAACGGCGCGACCGCGCCGCGGCAGCCGCGGAACGCCCCCTCGGGCAAGCGCCGGCGCGTCGTGATCGATTCGCAGGCCGCCCGCGGCCCCCGCGACACCGGCCGCCGCGGCGGCACGCGGGAGCGGGCGCCCGAGCGGGTCGAGCGGCCCGTCACCCGCCCGACGGGCCCCGTCACGGTCGAGTCGGGCGTCTCCGTCAAGGAGCTCTCCTCCGCGCTCGGGGTGCCGCTCGCCGAGATCATCAAGATCCTGATGCTGAACGGCCAGATGGTCACGATCACCCAGTCCCTGGCCGACGAGGCGGTGGAGTTCCTCGGCCTCGAGTTCGAGCGGGAGATCACGATCAAGCACGTCGAGGACGACCTCGAGGAGGTCGTCTTCGAGGACGAGGCGACGGACCTCGAGGCCCGCGCCCCGGTCGTCACGATCATGGGCCACGTCGACCACGGCAAGACCTCGCTCCTCGACGCGATCCGCCAGACGGACGTCGCCGCGGGCGAGGCCGGCGGCATCACCCAGCACATCGGCGCCTACCAGGTCAAGCTCCCCGGCGACCGCGCGGTCACCTTCCTGGACACGCCCGGGTCACGAGGCCTTCACCCAGATGCGGGCCCGCGGCGCGAAGGTCACGGACGTCGTCGTCCTCGTCGTCGCCGCGGACGACGGCGTGATGCCGCAGACGATCGAGGCGATCGACCACGCCCGCGCCGCCGAGGTGCCGATCATCGTCGCCGTCAACAAGATCGACAAGCCGGGAGCGAACCCGGAGCGCGTCCGCCAGGAGCTCGCCACCCGCGGGCTGCAGCCGGAGGAGTGGGGCGGCCAGACGATCTTCGTGGACGTCTCGGCCCGCGAGGGGACCGGGCTCGACACGCTCCTCGAGATGCTCCTCCTCCAGGCCGACGTGCTGGAGCTGAAGGCGAACCGGGCGACCGAGGCCTCGGGCTCGATCGTCGAGTCGCGGCTCGACGTCGGCCGCGGCCCGGTGACGACGATGCTCGTCCAGCGGGGCACGCTCCACGCCGGCGACGCGCTCGTCGCCGGCGCCGCCTGGGGCCGGGTCCGGGCGATGTTCGACTACCACGGCAACGCGATCCAGGAGGCCGGCCCGTCCGTCCCCGTCGAGATCCTCGGCTTCGACCGCCCGCCCGCCACCGGCGAGCAGAGCCGCGTGGTCGAGTCCGATCGCGTGGCGCGCCAGCTCGCCGGCAAGCGCGAGCAGCGCGAGCGGGTCGAGGAGCTCCTCCGCACGGCCCAGAACAAGACGACCTGGGCCGGCATCTTCAGCGCCGAGGGCCAGGTCAAGGAGCTCGCGCTGATCATCAAGGGCGACGTCCAGGGCTCGGTCGAGGCCGCCGTCTCGGAGCTCGAGAAGTTCAAGGGCGACGAGGTCAAGGTCAAGGTCGTGCGCGTCCGCCGTCGGCGGGATCACCCAGTCCGACGTCGACCTCGCCTCGGCCTCGGACGCGATCATCGTCGGGTTCAACGTGCGCCCGAACCAGGACGCCCGGGCGGCGGCCGAGAAGGCCGGCATCGAGATCAAGACCTACCGCGTGATCTACGAGCTGACGAAGGACATCGAGCGAGCGCTCGTCGGCCTCCTCGAGCCGGAGACGGTGGAGGAGATCACGGGGCAGGCGGACGTCCGCGCGATCTTCCGCGTCTCCCGTCTCGGCGCGATCGCGGGCTCCATGGTCACCCAGGGCACGATCCACCGGACCGACCGCATCCGCGTCGTCCGCGACGGCGTCGTCGTCTGGGACGGCGGGATCCGCTCGCTCCGGCGCGTCAAGGACGACGTGCGGGAGGTCGCCCAGGGGTTCGAGTGCGGCGTGCTCCTCGACGGCTTCAACGACGTCAAGGAGGGCGACGTGCTCGAGGCCTACGTCTCCCGCGAGGTCGAGCGCACCGAGCTCTGATCGGGGCGGGCGACGGCTCGTCCCCGCCCGGACGCCGCTAGTCGAGCACCGCCCCGGTGGACGCCGAGCCCACCAGCCGCGCGTACTTCGCGAGCGCGCCACGGGGGTAGCGGGGCTCCGGCGCCACGTAGGCGGCGCGGCGGCGCTCGAGCTCGTCCGCGTCCACGTCGAGGTCGATCGTCCGCGCCTCCAGGTCGATGCTCACCGTCTCCCCGTCCCGGATCAGGCCGATCGGGCCGCCGTCCACCGCCTCGGGCGTGATGTGGCCGACGCAGAAGCCCCGGGTCGCCCCGGAGAACCGCCCGTCGGTGATCAGCGCCACCGTGTCGCCCAGGCCGGCGCCGGTGACGGCGGCCGTGACGCCGAGCATCTCCGGCATCCCCGGTCCGCCGCGCGGGCCCTCCTGCCGGATCACGATCACGTCGCCGGCGACGATCTGGCCGGCGACGACCGCGTCCATCGCCTCGTCGCCCGACGAGTAGACCCGCGCCGGTCCCTGGTGGGAGCGGCGGGAGGCGGCCGACGCCTTGAGGACGGCCCCGTCCGGCGCCAGCGAGCCGCGGAGGATGATCAGCCCGCCGTTGTGGTCGATCGCCTGGTCGAACGGACGCACGACCTCGCCGTCCGGCGCCTCCGCGTCCTCGACCTCCTCGCCGAGGGTGCGCCCGGAGACCGTGAGGCAGTCGCCCGCGAGGAGCCCGCGCTCGAGCAGCTCCCGCATCACGACGGGGACGCCGCCGGCGCGGTGGAGGTCGGCCATCACGAAGCGCCCGCTCGGCTTGATGTCCACGAGGTGCGGCACCCGCTGGCCGATCCGGTTGAAGTCGTCGATCCGGAGGTCGACCTCGGCCTCGTGCGCGATGGCCAGGAGGTGGAGGACCGCGTTCGTCGAGCCCCCGCAGGCGTTGACGACGGCGATCGCGTTCTCGAACGCCTCGCGGGTCAGGATCTGCCGTGGGGTGACCCCGCGCTCGAGGAGGCCGACGAGCGCCTGGCCGGAACGGCGCGCCCACTTGCGGCGATCCTCCGAGACGGCCGGAGCGGTCGCCGAGCCGGTCAGCGCCATCCCGAGCGCCTCCGAGACGGTCGCCATCGTGTTCGCCGTGAACATGCCCGCCGCACGAGCCGGCGCCGGGGCAGGCGCGCTTCTCGATCTCGGTCAGCTCCTCCTCCGTCATCGAGCCCTGCGCGACGGCGCCGATCCCCTCGAAGACGTCCTGGATGTTGATGTCGCGACCCTTGTAGCGGCCCGGCATGATCGTCCCGCCGTAGCAGAAGACGTTCGGCAGGTCCTGGCGGGCGGCCGCCATCAGCATCCCGGGCAGCGACTTGTCGCAGCCCGCGATCGAGACCGATCCGTCGAGCCGCTCGGCGTGCATCATCAGCTCCACCGGAGTCGGCGATCGTCTCCCGCGAGACGAGCGACGCCCGCATCCCCTCGTGCCCCATGGCGATGCCGTCGGAGACGGCGATCGTGGTGAAGATGAGGGCCGCCGCGCCCGCCTCCTGGGCACCGCGCTGGGCCTCGAGCGCGAGCTGGTCGAGGTGCGCGTTGCAGGGGGTGACCTGGTTCCAGGAGCTGGCGATGCCGACCATCGGCTTCGAGAAGTCGGCGTCGTCGAGGCCGACCGCGCGCAGGTAGGAGCGAGCGGCCGCACGGCGGAACCCCTCGGTGACGTCGCGGCTCTTCGTCCGGCCGTTCGAAGCGATGGTCTCAGGCATGGAGGGAGTCTAGAAGCGGCGGCCGGCCGGGCGGACCGGCGCCCGGCAGCGGGGCGGACCGGCGCGGACCGGCCCGGCTCGCCGGCAGCCGCTGCCCGGCGCGGACGGGCGAGCGCGGGGCCGCCGAGCCCGGGCTCGTGGTCGTCCCCGATCCGTCAGCCGTGCTCGGCGACGATCGCCAGGACGGCCTCTCCGTAGCGCTCGAGGAACGCGGGGCCGACCCCGAAGATCCGCTCCAGGCCCTCGGCGGTGGCCGGTCGGTACGCGGCGATCTCGGCGATCGTGCGATCACGGGCGACGACGTACGCCGGGACCCCCGCCTCCCGCGCGGTCTGCGCGCGCCAGGCGCGGAGCGGCTCGACCAGGGCGCTCTCCAGGTCGTCCAGGGGGGAGCCCGCGGATCGCGAGCGCCGCTCGCGCGGGATCGCGCCGGCGTCGACGGCGGATCCCGGCGGGACGAGCCGCGACGAACCCGCCACCGAGCGCTCCTCCAGCTCCCCCGCGGCGACCGCCCGGTCGAGGGCGGCCTCGACGTCGGCCGCGCGCATCGAGAGTGCGCAGCCGAAGCCGGGGAGCGCCCCGTAGGCGGCGCGGAAGCGCTCGGCGCCACGGAGCGCGCCGACGAGGGCGGCACGCGAGAGGGAGGGGCGCGCGGCGCCGGCGAGCTCGACCATCGCGGCCGTCACGCCCGCCCGGTCGACCTGCGCCGCGAGCCGCGGCAGATCCTCGGGGTGCTCGTGGAGATCGCAGCAGCGGACCTCCGGGGCGCCCGGCTCGGCGTCCCCGAAGTAGCCGGCGAGGCGGGCGCGGCGGCACTCCCCGGACGTCGCGTAGGCCTCGATCGCCCGCAGCTGGTCCCAGCGGACGCGCTCGGCCATCCGCGATCGCTCGGCGACGAGCTCGCGCCGCGGTCCGCCGAGGCCGCGCAGGAGCAGGCGCCCGTGCCAGACGCTGGCGGCGCCCGGGGCGAGCTCCACGGCGCCGGCGACCTCCGCCGCGGCGAGCCAGGCCCGGACGTCGTCGTCCGCCACCGACCGTCCCGAGCGGGGAGAGAGCCGGGCGGCCAGGTCCCAGGGCGTGGCGGTGAAGGCCTTGGTCTCCGGGTCGGCGAGCTCGGCGAGCACCTCGAGGAGGGAGGTGACCTCGTCCGCGCCGAAGGCGCTCGCCTGGATGAAGGAGGCGATGAGGCCGCGGTCCGAGGGCGTGTAGAGGAGGACGCAGCGGGCCGGGAGCCCGTCGCGCCCGGCGCGTCCGGCCTCCTGGTAGTAGGCCTCCGGGGAGTTCGGCAGGTTCCAGTGCCAGACGGAGCGCACGTCCGCCTTGTCGACCCCCATGCCGAACGCGTTCGTGCAGACGATGACGGCGCTCGACGAGGACATGAAGGTCTCCTGCGCCTGCTGGCGCGCCCGCGCCGGCATGCCCGCGTGATAGGCGAGGGCGCCGAGCGCGGCCGAGACCTCGTCGACGGCGCGCCGGGAGCGGGCGTAGACGATCGCGGGACGCGCCCCCTCGTCCTCGAGCGCGCGGGCGAGGAGCTCGAGCTTGCGCTTCGGGCTGGTGGACACGGCGACGTCGTAGGTGAGGTTCGGCCGGTCGACGCCGGTCTCGACCGCGCTCCGGCTCGCGCAGGCGCAGCCGGCGGACGATGTCGTCGGCGACCCTCGGCGTGGCCGTCGCCGTCAGCGCCATCGTCGAGCGGGCGCCCAGGCGGTCGCGGACGTCGGCGAGTCGGCCGTAGTCCGGCCGGAAGTCGTGGCCCCACTCGGAGAGGCAGTGCGCCTCGTCGACGACGAAGAGGTCGATCGAGAGCCCCTCGAGCGCGCCGGCGAAGCGGGCGGAGGCGAAGCGCTCGGGCGCCACGTAGAGCAGGCGCACGGTCCCGGCTCGGAGGCCCTCGAGCGTTGCGGTGACCTCCTCCGCGCTCGACGCCGACGAGATCGCCGCGGCGTCCGTCCGGCCGCGGCGCACCAACGCGTCGACCTGGTCGCGCATGAGGGCGATCAGCGGCGAGACGACGATCGTCAGGCCGAGCGCGCCGAGCGCCGGCAGCTGGTAGCAGAGCGACTTGCCGGCTCCGGTCGCCATCAGGACGAGCGCGTCGCGCCCGTCGAGCGCCGCCTGGATCGCCCGCTCCTGGCCCGGGCGGAAGCCGTCGAACCCGAAGACCTCCTCGAGGATGCCGACGGGCGTCGCGGGCGACGAGGAGGCGACGGAGGACACGAGCCCAGGGTATCGGCCCCACCGGCGGCATCCGGCCGCCCGGTCAGCGCGCGTCGGACGGACTGGACAGGGCGACCACCGGGAAGGAGATCGTGGTGGCACCGGACGCACGGCCCGATCTCCCCGACCGCCGCCCGCCCCGGGAGCTCACCGCCTTCCCGCTCTCGGCCATCGTCGAGCAGGAGGCGCTCGTCGAGGCCCTCCTCGTCAACGCCGTCGATCCGGGTATCGGCGGCGTGCTCGTCCGGGGGGACCGGGGGACGGCCAAGTCGACGGCGGTGCGCGGGCTCGCCGCCCTCCTGCCCGCCGTCGCCGTCGCCGCCGGCCACCCGTTCGCCTACGGACCGGGCGAGCTGGGCCCCGAGGGCCGGGTGCCGGGGGACGCGCCGGTCGAGCTGCGGCGGCCCGCCCTCGTCGAGCTTCCGCTGGGCGCCACCCTCGACCGCCTGATCGGCTCGCTCGACCTGCGATCCGCGCTCGCCGGCGAGGCGGCCTTCGAGCCGGGCCTCCTCGCGCGCGCCCACCGGGGGATCCTCTACGTCGACGAGGTCAACCTCCTTCCCGATCACCTGGTCGACGCGCTCCTCGACGCCGCGGCCTCCGGCGCCACCCGGGTCGAGCGCGACGCCGTCTCGGTCGTCCACGACGCCCGCTTCCTGCTCGTCGGCACGATGAACCCGGAGGAGGGGGAGATCCGGCCCCAGCTCCTCGACCGCTTCGGGCTCGGGGTGGAGGTGCGGACGCCCACCGACCCGGCCGTGCGAATGGAGATCGTCCGCCGGCGGCTCGACTTCGAGCGCGACCCGGCCGCCTTCCACGCCGCCTGGGCGGGGGCGGAGGCGGACATCCGGGTCCATATCGAGGGCGCCCGTCAACGGCTCGGGAGCGTCGAGCTGCCGGAGGAGGAGCTCGCCCGGATCACCGCCGCCTGTGCGAGGCTCGGCCTCGACGGCGTCCGCGGCGACATCGTCTGCGCCCGGGCGGCCTGCGCCCTGGCGGCGCTCGACGGGGCACCCGTCGTCGCGGCCGACCACGTCCGGCGAGCCGCCCTCCTCGCCCTCGTGCATCGCGGCCGCCGGGACCCGTTGGCCGGCACGACGCCCGACCAGGAGGACGTGGAGCGCGCCGTCTCCGGGGGTGGGGGAGACGAGCGCCCGGATCCGGACGGCGATGGACCGGCCCCGCGCTGGCGCCGCAGCTCCTCCGTCCCGCACTCGGGCCAGACGGCGGAACGCGGAGGGGCCGTCTCGCCGGCGTCGCGGGCGCGCGGCGAGGCGGAGGCGGGAGCGGCGGCGAGGCGCCGGACCGACGCGCCGCTCGACGCCACGCTCCCGCGGCGCGCCCTGGCCCTGCCCGGGCGCGGCCACGGGCCGGCCGGGCGGCGCGCGCGGAGCGCCGGTCCGGAGGCCGGCCGCATCGACAGCGCCCCGGCAGGCCCGGACGCGGTGGAGCTCGACATC
The DNA here is from genome assembly GCA_963800515.1 of uncultured Thermoleophilia bacterium. Taxonomy (GTDB): domain Bacteria; phylum Actinomycetota; class Thermoleophilia; order Gaiellales; family F1-60-MAGs149; genus CAWDBC01. Next base: position 60,797 of record CAWDBC010000008.1, on the reverse strand, counting down.
CTGGCCACGCTCCAGCGCCGGCTCCTCGGCGGTCGGGAGGACCTCCGGCGCCCCCTGCGCTCCGGGCGCGAGGGAGCCCTCGTCTGCCTCCTCGTCGACGCGTCCGGCTCGATGGGCGGGCACGGGCAGCTCGCGCGGGTCAAGGGCGGGCTCCTGGCGCTCCTCGGCGACGCCTACGCCCGGCGCGACCGGCTGGCCCTGATCGTCTTCCACGACCGGACGGCCGAGATGCTCGTGCGCCCGGGCGATCCGCCGGGCCGGGCGGCGGCGATCGTCCGCGACCTTCCGAGCGGCGGGACGACGCAGCTCGCCGTCGGGCTCCGGGCCGCCGAGCGGCTCCTCCGGGCCGAGCGCGCCCGCGCGCCCGGTCGCCGCTCGATCGTCGTCCTCGTGACGGACGGGCGGATCGCCGACGACGAGGGCGAGGTCCGGCGCGCGGCGGCGAGCCTCGGCGCCCGGGCGGACGCGATGCACGTCATCGACACCGAGGAGAGCCCCACCCGCCATCGGCTGGTAGCGGAGATCGCCCGCGCCGCCGGCGCCGGGCTCCATCGCCTCGAGCGCCCCGCGGGCCGCGTCGCCTGACGCATCGAGGCCGGCCCGGCTGGGCCCGCCGGCACCCGAGGGGGGCGTAGAATCGTCGGCGTATGCCTGCCACGGACCGCCGCTCCGTCCTCGACGCTCGCACGCGCTACGCGCCGGAGGACGTCGAGCCGCGGATCCTCCGCCGGTGGGAGGAGGCCGACGCGTTCACGGCCGACCCCGACGCGCGAGGGACGCCGTACTGCATCTGCCTGCCGCCGCCGAACATCACGGGCGCGCTGCACATGGGGCACGCCCTGAACATCTCGGTCCAGGACGCACTGATCCGGCTCAAGCGGATGCAGGGCTTCAACGTGCTCTGGCAGCCGGGCACGGACCACGCCGGCATCGCGACCCAGATGGTCGTCGAGAGGCAGCTGGCCGCGGAGGGACTGACCCGCCACGACCTCGGCCGGGAGCGCTTCGTCGAGCGCGTCTGGACCTGGCGCGAGGAGTCGGGGGCCCAGATCGTCGAGCAGAGCCGCATCCTCGGCGCCTCCCTCGACTACGGGCGCCAGCGGTTCACCATGGACCCGGCCTACGCCCGCGCCGTGCAGGAGGTCTTCCTCCGCCTGCACGAGCGCGGCCTGATCTACCGGGGGGAGCGGCTCGTCAACTGGAGCGTCCCGCTCGGCACCGCCGTCTCGGACCTCGAGGTCGAGCACCGGGAGACCGCCGACAGGCTCTACCGGGTCCGCTACGCCGTCGAGGGGGGCGGCGAGATCGTCGTCGCCACCGTGCGGCCGGTGACGATCCTGGCGGACGTCGCGATCGCCGTCCATCCGGACGACGAGCGCTACCGCGGGCTGGTGGGCCGCCGGGCCCTGGTCCCCCTGGTCGATCGCTGGGTGCCGATCATCGCCGACGAGCGCGTCGAGCGCGGCTTCGGCACGGGCGCCCTGAAGATCACCCCGGGGCACGACCCGACGGACTTCGAGATCGGCCAGGACCACGGCCTCCCCACGCTCTCGATGCTGCGCGTCGACGGGACGCTGACCGACCTCCGGCCGGACTGGGCCGGCCTTCCCGTCGCCGAGGGGGCGGAGCGGGCGCTCGCGGAGCTCAGGACCTCCGGCGCCCTGCTGGACGAGCAGCCGTACACCCATTCCGTCGGCTACTGCGCGCGCTCCGGCGCCCGGATCGAGCCGCTCGTGTCGCTGCAGTGGTTCTGCAGGATGGACGAGCTCGCCGAGCCCGCTCTCGCCGCGGTGCGTGACGGCCGGCTCCGGTTCCATCCCCGGGGCGCCGAGCGGATCTTCTTCGACTGGACGGAGCAGATCCGCCCCTGGTGCATCTCCCGCCAGCTCTGGTGGGGCCACCGGCTGCCCGTCTGGTTCGCACCCGACGGCTCGTACGTCGTCTCGATCGGGCGGCCCGACGGCGAGGGCTGGGAGCAGTCGACCGACGTGCTCGACACGTGGTTCTCCTCGGCGCTCTGGCCCTACGCGACGCTGGGCTGGCCGGAGGACACGCCGGAGCTCCGGACCTGGTACCCGGGCGACGTCGTCGTCACCGCGCGCGAGATCATCAACCTCTGGGTCGGCCGGATGGCGATGACCGGGCTCGAGTTCCTTCACGACATCCCGTTCCGCGACGTCTACGTGACCACCGTCGTGCAGGCGGCCGACGGCCGGCGGATGTCGAAGTCGGCCGGCAACGGCGTCGATCCCCGGGATCTGGTCGACCGCTTCGGAGCCGACGCCACGCGGTACGGGATGCTGAAGATGTCCTCGACCCAGGACGTGCGGTTCTCCGAGGGCGTGATCGACGAGGGCCGGGCGCTCGCCAACAAGCTCTGGAACGCCTCCCGGCTCGTCCTCCTGAACGTGCCCGAAGGCGTCGAGGCGGCGCCGATGGCCTCGCACGCCGTCGATCGCTGGATCCTCTCCCGTCTCGACCGGGCGATCGAGTCGATCACCGCGGCGTTCGAGGCGTTCGACCTGGCCGCCGCTGTCAAGGAGCTCTACTCGTTCGCCTGGAACGAGTTCTGCGACTGGTACCTGGAGGCGGTCAAGCTCCGCCTCTACGGCGACGACGCCGGGCAACGTGACGAGGCGGCCGCGACCGCCCTCTTCGTCCTCGAGCGCCTGCTCGCGCTCGCTCACCCGGCCATGCCCCACGTGACGGAGGAGATCTGGTCCTTCGTGCCCGGCTCCGAGGAGCGCGGCCTCCTGATGCGCCGGCCCTTTCCGCAGATCGGCGAGGTGGGCCGCGACGCCGAGGCGGAGCGCTCGCTGGGGCTCGTCTTCGAGCTCGTCTCGACGCTCCGCCGGCTCCGGGCCGAGTCCGGGCTCGCGCCCCGCGAGCCGCTCTCGCTCGCCGTCGCGGGGGACGTGGACGCGACCCGGCTCGTCGCCCAGGCCGACCTCCTCGACGGCCTCGGCCGCGGCGTGGTCGAGCACGGCGACCCGCCGGCGGACGCCGTGACCGTCCCCGTCGTCGTCGGCGACGCCACGGTGCGCGTGGGGGGCCCGGGGCTCGCCGCTGCCCTGCGCGATCGCCTGCGCAGGCGCCGCGACGACGCGGTGGCCGAGCGGGACCGGGCGGCGGCGAAGCTCGCCAACGAGCGCTTCGTCACCCGCGCCCCGGAGCCCGTCGTCGCCGAGGAGCGCGCCCGCTACGAGCGCTTCGCGACCGAGGCGGCGGAGCTCGAGCGCCAGCTCGAGGCGGTGGCCTGAGGTGGCCGACCCCTCGCGGAGCGCCTTCCTCGACACGATGCTCGAGCGTCGGGAGCACTTCGGGATGCACCTCGGGCTGGAGCGGATCCAGGACCTCCTGGCCGAGCTCGGCCAGCCCCAGCGGCGGTTCCGCTCGGTCCACATCGTCGGCACGAACGGCAAGACGTCGACGACGCGGTTCGTCCAGGCGATCGTCCAGGCCCACGGGGTGCCCGCGGCCGCCTACGTGTCCCCTCACGTGCTCGGCTTCAACGAGCGGATGCAGGTCGGCGGCGCCTACCTCGATCCGGAGGAGGTCGCGAGCACGGTCTCCCGCGTCGATGCCGCCGCCCAGCGGGTCGAGGGTCGTCGCGGCGAGCCGGTCACGCAGTTCGAGGTGCTGACGGCGACGGCGTTCACCCTCTTCGCGCGCGCGGGCGTGGAGGTCGCGGCCGTGGAGGCCGGCCTCGGCGGGCGCTACGACGCGACGAACGTCATCGACGCGCCCGTCGTCCTCCTCACGAGCGTCGGCCTCGACCACATGGAGCACCTCGGACGGACCCGGTACGCGATCGCCGCCGAGAAGCTCGCCGTCGCCCACGCCGGCGCCCACGTCGTGATCGGGATCCCGGACGAGGAGGACGATCCGGCCTTCGGCCGCGAGCTCGAGCGGCTCGCCCTCACCGCCGGGGCGACGAGGGTCGAGTCGCTGGACGCGACGGCGCTTCGCCTCACCGACGTCCCCGAGCTCGAGGCCCGCGGAGCCTTCCAGCGGCGCAACCTGGCGCTCGCGCTGCGCGGCGCCGAGCTCGTGCTGGGGGAGCGGTTCGACCGCGCGACCGCCCTCACGGCCGCCGCCCTGACGACCACGCCCGGCCGGTTCGAGACGATCTCGGAGCACCCCCTGACGATCGTCGACGGGGCGCACAATCCCCACGGAGCGAGGGCGCTGGCCCGCGAGCTCGAGGCGATGCGGGCGACGAGGACGCGCCTCGTCGGCGTGATCGCGATCCTCGGCGACAAGGACGTCGACGGCGTGCTCGCGGAGCTCGCGCCGCGCCTCGACGCGGTGGTCGCCACGGAGACCTCGTCCGAGCGCTCGCTGGCTGCCGGGGCGCTCGCCGACCGCTGCCGCGCGGCCGGCCTGCGGGCGGAGCCCGAGCCCGATCCGCTCCTGGCGGTGGACCGGGCCCGCGAGCTCGCGGGGCCGGACGGCGCCGTCGTCGTCGCCGGCTCGCTGACCCTCCTCGCCGACACGCTCGAGGAGCTGCGGGCCCGCTCGACGCTGTCGGACCTCCGCAGGCCGGGCTGATGGCACCACGCCGGCGCCGGCGTCAGGGGAGCCGCGCGCTCGGTCCGATCCTTCTCGGGGTGACGATCGTCGTCCTCGTCGTCGCGCTCTTCTACGCGCTCGGCTTCACGCTCGGGCGGGTCGTCCTCGGACAGTGAGCGGGCCGGCCGCGCTCGGTAGGAGACGAGCGTGGTACGTTGAACTCGCGACCACCGTGCTGAACACGCTTGTCATAGCCGCCGCCGCGACCGCGAAGAAGACCACCGACACGAATCCGCTGGACTCGGTGCGCCGGTTCTTCCACGGCGACCTCTTCCTGACGATCGTCAAGCTCGTCGCCCTGTTCGTCTTCGCGCTCTGGCTGTCGAGCGTCTTCTGGACCTTCAAGGACGCCCGCCGGCGCCTGGCCGACCCGTTCCTGATCGTCGTCGCCGTCGCGACGTCGATCGTCTTCCCGTTCCTCGGCATCCTCATCTACATCCTGCTGCGGCCGCCGGAGTACCTCGACGACGTCCGCGAGCGCGAGCTCGAGATCCGGGCGATGGAGCGCCGGCTCGGCCGCGGCCGTTGCCCGACCTGCCACCACGAGGTCCAGCCGGAGTTCCTCCTCTGCCCGACCTGCGCGACGCGGCTGAAGGAGCCGTGCCGGCGCTGCCGCCAGCCGCTCGAGCTCGCCTGGCGCGTCTGCCCGCACTGCGAGACGCCGACGCCGAAGGGCGAGGCGGACCTCGCGCGGCGCCAGCAGGCCGAGGAGGCCAAGGCGGCCGCCCGCCAGGCGAAGCAGGCGCGGCAGGTCAAGGAGCCGAGCACGGCGGGAGGGCCCACCGTCGAGCCCGTCCCCGTGGCCGACCGCATCCGCATCCGCGCGCGCCGCTGACCGATCCGGCCGCCCCTCGGGGCGGCGATGCCGTCCGGGTTCGTCTACCCTCGTCGGCCATGGCCAGCGAAACGACCCTCGTCCTGCTCAAGCCCGACGCGTTCCGGCGCGGACTCGTCGCCGAGATCCTGGGGCGGTTCGAGCGCCGTGGCCTCGCACTCCGCGGCCTGCAGCTCCAGCGCCTGAGCCGCGAGACCGCCGAGCGCCACTACGCCGAGCACGCCGAGCGCCCGTTCTTCGGCGAGCTCGTCGCCTTCATCACGTCGGGTCCGCTCGTCGCGCTCGCCCTGGAGGGCGAGGACGCGGTCCGGGTCGTCCGCGACATGATGGGGGCGACCGACCCCAAGAAGTCGGCGCCGGGGACGATCCGAGGCGACCTCGCGATCGCCCTCGCCGAGAACGTGGTGCACGGCTCCGACTCGGCGGCGTCGGCGGAGCGGGAGCTCGCGATCTTCTTCCCCGACGGACTGGTCGAGGCCGCGTGATGCCCCTCACGGGCGCCGCCGTCGCCACCCCGTCGCTCGGCGTCGCCGACCCGGACGGGCTCCGCCGGCTCGCCGACACCTACGTCGTCGACTGCCTCTCGGTCGGCGCCGGCGACGAACTCCTGGTCCACTGCGAGATCGAGCATCGGGAGGTCGCGATCGCCTGCGTCGAGGCCGGCTACCGGGCGGGGGCCAAGGCGATCCACGTCCTCTACGAGGAGCCGCTGGCCGACCGGCTGCGGATCCTCTCGGCGCCGAAGGCAGGGCTCGGCTTCGCCGCCCCGGCGCGCCTGGCAGCATGGCGCCGCATGCTGGAGCCCGGAACCGCGGTGCTCTTCCTCTTCGGCGAGGCCTTTCCCGGGCTCCTCGGCGACGCCGATCCCGAGCGGATCTCGACGGACGCGCGCAAGCGGGCCCGGCGGTTCCGATTCTGGCGCGAGGCGACGATGGCCAATCGGGTCCGCTGGTGCATCGGCTCGGCGCCCACGCTCGCCTGGGGCCTCCGCGTGTTCCCCGAGCTCCCGCCGGCCGACGCGTACCTCCGCCTGTTCCGCGAGATCCTGTATACGAGCCGCGCCTCCGACATCGACGCGCCGGGCTCCTGGCTCCGCCACGCCGAGCAGCTCGGCGCCCGCCGGGCGAGGATCGCGGCGCGGAGCTTCGACGCCCTGCGCTTCCGCGGGCCGGGCACGGATCTCGAGGTGGGCCTCTACGCCGGCTCGCCCTGGGAGGCGGTGGGCGGGACGATGGGCGGATCCTTCGTGACCTGCAACATCCCGTCCGAGGAGGTCTTCGTCTCGCCGGACCCCCGGCGGGCCTCGGGAACGTTCGCGTGCACGATGCCGCTCTCCTACAACGGGCTCGTGATGACGGGGATCCGCGGCGAGTTCGCGGACGGGGAGTGCGTCCGGATCGAGGCGGACGACCCCACGGCCGCGCAGGTCCTGGAGTCGGCGCTGCGTCAGGACAAGGGCGCCGCGCGGCTCGGCGAGGTCGCCCTCGTCGATCGCCAGTCCCGGATCCGGCAGACCGGCCGGACGTACGACAACACGCTCTTCGACGAGAACCAGGCCTCGCACATGGCGTTCGGGTTCGGGATCCCGTCCTCGATCGAGGGCGCCTTCCGGCGCACCCGGAAGGGCAAACGGGGCAAGGCGGCCGTCAACGCCTCCAACTGGCACACCGACGTGATGATCGGCGGGCCGGCCGTCTCCGTCCACGGCCTCGACCCGGACGGCGCGGAGACGCCGATCATCGTCGACGACGAGTGGGTGCTCGCCTGAGGGCGCGAGCCCGACCCGGGATCTCGGGCCTCTAGCCGGGCTCCCCGCCGACGAGCATCGCGAGCTTCGAGCGCTGGTGGCTCGCGTCGAGGATGCGGACGGTGCCGGAGCGCGAGCGCATGACGATCGACTGGCTGATCGCCGTCCCGCGCTCGAACCGGACGCCGCGGAGGATGTCGCCGTCGGTGACGCCGGTGGCGGCGAAGAAGCAGTCGTCCGAGGTCACGAGGTCGTCGACGGTGAGGACGCGCCCGGGGTCCAGCCCCGCGGCGATCACGCCCTGCCGTTCCTCCTCGTCTCGCGGCCAGAGCCGCCCGAGGAGCTGCCCGCCGGTGCACTTGATCGCGGCGGCGGCGATCACGCCCTCCGGCGTCCCGCCGATGCCCCAGAGCAGGTCGATGCCCGTCTCCGGGCGGACCGCCATCAGGGCGCCGGCCACGTCGCCGTCCGGGACGAAGCGGATGCGCGCCCCCGCTGAGCGCAGCTGCTCGACCATCTCGGCGTGCCGTGGCCGGTCGAGGATGACGACCATCAGGTCGCCGATCTCCACGCCTCGGCGCTCCGCGATCCGGGCGAGCACGTCGGCGATCGGATCGTCGAGGCTCAGGAGGTCCGCGATGTCGGCGGCCCCGGCCATCTTCTCCATGTAGAAGCACGGCCCGGGATCGAACATCGAGCCCTGGAGCGCGAGTGCGAGCACCGAGATCGCGTTCGGCTGCCCCTTGGCGACGAGCGAGGTCCCGTCGAGCGGGTCGACGGCGATGTCGACCTTGAGCCCGGACCCGTCTCCGATCCGCTCGCCGTTCCAGAGCATCGGCGCCTCGTCCTTCTCGCCCTCGCCGATCACGACGATCCCGTCCATGGAGACGGAGTTGATCATCGCGCGCATCGCATCGACGGCGGCCCCGTCGGCCGCGTTCTTGTCTCCCCGCCCGACCCAGCGGGCCGCGGCGAGCGCGCCCGCCTCGGTGACGCGCACGAGCTCGAGGGCGAGATTGCGATTCGAGTGTCCGGGCTCGGCCGGCGTCGCGGATCCCATGGCAGGATCCTACCGTTCAGGCGGCGAGGATCGGCGGCCGGCCTTCGAACGCCGTGGAGAGCACGATCGTCGTCATCGAGTGGACCTCGGCGTGCTCGCGCAGGCGCTGCAGGAACCGCTCCAGCTCCGCGGTGGAGACGGTGCGCACGAGGAGCATGTAGTTGAACTCGCCGGCGATCGAGTAGCAGGCCTCGATCTCGGGCAGCGCCGCCACCCGCTCGGGGATGTCGTCGGGCGCGCGGGGGTCGAGAGGGCGGACGGAGACGAGCGCGGTGATCGGCAGGCCGAGGGCCTCGGCGTCGAACGTCGCCCGGTAGCCGGTGATCGCGCCGGCGCGCTCGAGGCGGCGGATCCGGTCGTGCACGCTCGAGGCGGCGAGGCCGACCCGTTGCCCGATCTCGGCGAAGGTCGCCCGTCCGTTCGCGGCGAGGACCGCCGAGATCTCCCGGTCACGTTCGTCCATGGGGGGATTCTAGCGTACAGAGCACCAGACAGAAGGGAAGTTGCCGAAGATACGTCGGTCATCTACGATGCGAGGCACAAGGATGTTCGCCCGGTACCGGGACCGGACGCCACCCGAGAAGAGGTGCTCATGCTCGACACGTTGATCCAGCGCAAGCTCGCCCACGTCCTCTTCGACGAGGCGCACGGCGAGGCATGGACCATTCGGCGCGACGTCGCCGCGACGATGCAGGCCTCCCATCCGCAGGACTCCTCCTACGCTCAGGCTGCCGAGGCGCTCGCCGCGCGCGACTTCACCGTCGCCGCGCACAGCGCCGGGCCCCTCGACGAGGAGGCCCTCGCCGGGGCCTCCGTCCTCGTGATCGCCCACCCCTCGGAGCCGACCTGGGAGCGGACGGTCGGCGGCTCGCCGCGCTTCTCGGCCGCCGAGCTCGAGGCGATCGAGGGCTTCGTGCGCACCGGCGGCGGCCTCGTCGTCCTGGGCGAGACGGAGCAGGCGAAGTACGGCTCGAACGTGGACGAGCTCGTCGCCCGCTTCGGGATCGCCCTTCAGACGACGACGGTCTTCGACTACGTCGACAACGACGCCAATCCCACCTGGGTCCGGCTGGCGCCGGGCGACACCGCCGAGACGAACGCCTTCCACCTCGTCGAGCGGGCCTACGCCTACCGGGCCGGAACCCTCGCCGCCGAGGCGGTCGAGCCGGTGGCGACGACCACGGGCGCCGCGGATCCCGCCGGGGCCGGGATCATCGCCGCCGTCCGGCACGGCGCCGGGCGGGTCGTCGTGACGGCGGACTCCGACCTCTTCGGCGACGACTTCTTCGCGCTCCACGATCACGCGACGCTGTGGCTGAACCTGCTCTACTGGGTCGCCGCACCGGCCTTCGAGGGGGACGCCGAGGTGCTCCCCTCGACGGTCGCCGGCCTCCCCGCCTGGCACGCCCTCCGCGACGCGACGGCCGAGCTCCGGCTGCTCCAGGATCCGACCGGCGCCCTGGCCGCGGACGCCTCCGCGGCGCGGGCCGGCGAGCTCGTCGACGCCATGCGGACCGCGGTGCGGGCGCTGACGCCGGCCCTGCCGCACGATCGCGCGTACCTGGAGGCCGTGGAGGCCGACCTCGCCTCCTGGGCCGGCTCCGGCTTCGCCGTCCCCGACGCCACCGCCTCGCTCGCCGCGTTCCGTCCGGAGCGGGCCCGCGTGGACGGCATCGAGCACGTGGTGGTCTTCCCGATGTACACCCCCAACGCCTCGCAGGACCGCCGGTACGAGGCGCTCGTCGTCCGTGTCCCGTGGCCCGAGTGGCTCGCGAGCCTCGAGTCCACCCGCTACGACAACGGCAAGTTCGTCCCCGTCCACCTCGTCGACGCGACGGACGGCTACGCGTCGGAGTGCGCCGTCCTCTTCCCGGAGACGGTGACCGTGTCCGGCCGGCCGACGAACAACTTCGGCGGGATCTTCTGCGATCGCGAGGCGGCCCGGTTCCGCGACACCGTGCGGCGCGCGTCCGAGATCGTCTCCCTCGAGCTGCCTCCGGACGCCCGGGCCCTCGTCGCCTCGGAGGAGCTCGTCCGCGACACGTACCTGCTCTGGGACCTCGTGCACGACCGGTTCCACAGCCACGGCGACCTGCCCTTCGATCCGTTCATCATCCGCCAGCGGCTGCCCTACTGGATGTACTCGCTGGAGGAGCTGCGGGTCGATCTGCAGACCTACGTCGAGTGCGCCGGGCTCGCGCGCTCCGGCTTCCCCTTCGCCCGCTACGTCACCTACGCGATCCTCTTCGACCGGATCCTCCGCTTCCCGATCACCGGCAACCGGGTGCGCAACTACGACGGCCTCGGCGGTCAGCTGCTCTTCGCCTACCTGCACAAGCACGACGTGGTCCGGTGGACGGACAACGCCCTGACGATCGACTGGTCGACGATCGACGACGCCGTCCGGGGCCTGCGCGACGAGCTCGGCGCCCTCTACCGCTCCGGGATCGACACGAGCCGGGTCACCTTCTGGCTGAACGCGCACGATCTCGTCGCCCGCTACGTGGCGCCGAACCTCGGCTCCAGGTGGGCCGCCTCGAGTCGTGTCTGGTCAGACGAGGCGGACCCGAAGGCGTGGGTCGACCGCGTGCTCGACGACGAGTTCCCGCTGAGCCTGTTCTACCGCTCGCTGCAGGCGAAGATGGCCGTCGAGCCGGTCGCCGCGTCGCGGTGAACCCGGAGGGTCGCGGCTTCGCGAGCGACAACAACGCCGGGGCGCACCCGCGGGTGCTGGAGGCGATCGGCCGGGCGAACGCCGGGCACGCGGCCGGCTACGGGGCCGACCCGTGGACCGCGCGGGCGGAGGAGGCCATTCGCCGGTCGCTCGGCCTGCCGGACGCGTCCGTCCACCTGGTGTTCAACGGGACGGGCGCGAACGTGCTCGCCCTGGCCGCGCTCCTCGCTCCCTGGCAGGCGGTCGTCTGCGCCGCGAGCGCCCACATCGCACGAGGACGAGTGCGGCGCGCCCGAGCGGTTCCTCGGCGTCAAGCTGATCGACGTCCCGACCGAGCACGGGAAGCTGACGCCGGCGCTCGTCGAGCCGCGCGATCGCGAACCTCGACGATCCGCCGCACCGCGCGTCCCCGGGTGCTCTCGCTGACCCAGGCGACCGAGCTCGGCACCGTCTACCAGCCCGCCGAGCTCGCGGCCCTCATCGAGCTCGCCCGCGCCCGCGGGCTCGCCGTCCACGTCGACGGGGCGCGCCTCGCCAACGCCGCGGCGGCGCTCGGCTCGGGACTGGAGGCGGCCTGCCGGGCGGCGGACGCGATCCCCCTGGGCGGGACGAAGAACGGCTTGCTCTTCGGCGAGGCCGTCGTCTTCCCCGATCCGGCGCGCGCGCCCGGCGCGCGTTCCTCCGCAAGCAGGCGATGCAGCTCGCCTCCAAGATGCGGTTCCTCGGTGCGCAGTTCGAGGCCCTGCTCGACGACGACCTGTGGCGTCGGTCCGCCGGCCGGGCGAACGAGATGGCCGCGCTCCTGGCGCGACGACTCGCCTCGCTCGAGGGCGTCGAGCTCGTCCATCCCGTCGAGGCGAACGAGGTGTTCGCGCGGATGCCGCTCGGCGGGATCGAGCGGGTGCAGGCCGTGGCTCCCTTCTACGTGTGGGATGCGGGCGACGAGGTGGTCCGCTTCGTCTGCTCCTGGGATACGACCGCGGACGACGTGGACGGACTGGTGGCGGCGCTCGCTGCCCGCTGAGGCTCAGGCCTCCCGGCTTCCGGCCCGGTAGGCTGCCGCGCGATGACCGACGCCGCGCCCACCCTCGACCTGCCCTCGATCCGGGCGCGGTTCCCCGCCCTGCGCGCCCCGGAAGCCCCGGCCTACTTCGACGGGCCGGCGGGCACGCAGGTGCCGGACGCGGTGCTCGACGCGATCCGCTCGTACCTCGTCGACGACAACGCGAACCTCGGGGGCCGCTTCCGCTCATCCCGCGCCTCGGACGGGCTCCTCGAGGACGCTCGGGTCGCCGCCGCCGCCTTCCTGGGCGCCGCGCCGGAGGAGATCGTCTTCGGAGGGAACACGACGACGATCACCTACCTGGTGGCCGCCGCGCTCGGCCGGACGCTCGAGGCCGGCGACGAGATCGTCACCACGCGCCTCGACCACGACGCGAACGTCTCCCCGTGGCTGCAGGTGGCGCAGGACTACGGCCTCGTCGTCCGCTCCGCCGAGTTCCGGACGGCCGACGGGACCCTGGACCTCGATCAGCTCGCCATCGCTCGTCGGCGAGCGGACGCGCGTCGTCGCCTTCGGGCTCGCCTCCAACGCGCTCGGAACCGTCGCCGACGCGCCGCGGATCGTGGAGCTCGCCCGAGGCGTCGGGGCCCTCGTCTGGGCCGACGGGGTCCACTTCGCTCCCCACCGGCTGATCGACGCGCGCGCGTGGGGACTCGACGTCGTCACGACCTCGGCCTACAAGTACGCGGGCCCCCACCTCGGGGTCGCCGCGGTCCGGCGCGAGCTCGCCGAGTCGTGGCCGGCCAACAAGGTCCGGCCCGCGAGCGATGTTCCGGCCGGTCACCGCTTCGAGACGGGGACCCAGTCGCACGAGGCGATCGCCGGCTTCCTCGCGGCGCTCGAGCACCTGGCGTCGCTGACCGACGGCGGCGGGCCGCTGCGCGAGCGGCTGCGCCGGTCCTACGACGCGATCCGCCGCCACGAGGACCGTCTCAGCCGGCGCCTGCTCGGTGCCTTCGCGGAGATCGACGGGCTGCGCGTCCACGGCGTCGTCGACCCCAACCGCCTCGCCGAGCGGACCGCGACGTTCACGCTGCGCCACGAGCGGATCGCGCCGGCGGCCATGGCGGAGGCGCTCGGGGACCGCGACGTCTACGCCGCCGACGGCGACTACTACGCCTGGGACGTCATGCGCGTCCTCGGCCTCGCCCCCGAGGGCGGCGTCCGGGTCGGGGCGGTCCACTACACCGACGACCGGGACGTCGACCGGCTGCTCCAGGCCCTCGGCGAGGTCTGCGCCTGAGCCCGGGGGTCCGGTATCGTTGACCGGCCGCGCGGATGTGGCGGAATTGGTAGACGCGCACGGTTCAGGTCCGTGTGGGGGAGACCCCGTGGAGGTTCAAGTCCTCTCATCCGCATCGAAGGAACCCCTGCAAAGGCTTCTGTCGCTGTGGACGGGACGCTCCACGGCGATCGTCCGGATGGAGCCGCACGCCTGGCGGCCCGCCGAGGGGGGAAGCCATCCCGGTTGGGGATCTCCCGGTCCCGGAGGTCCGTCCTGCGCTGATCTCACCCTCCCTCGATCGATCCTCCGGCCCACGACGACCTGCCTGATGGTCGATCGACGATGTCCGTGGACCGATGGGTGTCGACGGGCGCCGATCCGCGTCGGCCGCCGGGTCTCCCCCCGGTCACCACCCTGAGGCGCCGACCACCTGGCCCCACCCTGGCCGGGCACCATCCTCTCCTTCCTTTCGCGCGCCTCTCCGGCGACTCGGCTCTCGGGGCATCACCGCGGGCGTGATCGGGGCGGGGACTAACCTGGCCCGCAGGTTGCACGGCCATCATCGAGCCGCGGCCGGGATCACGCCCGCGACCCCGGGTGATCGATCCACGCGGACCATCGGATCGCCCCTCGCTCCCGCCAGGACGGGGCCGGCGATCGTGGGGTTGCCGTCCAGGGCGGCTATGGTGAGCGGAGCCGGGGACGCTTCAGCCGTTGGGCGGGAGTTGCCGAGGTGATCATCCAGCGGGCCGTCTCGCGACGGCCCGGGAGTCTCCACCAAGGCACGGGGTCCACATGCAAGAGCAATCGTCCCAACCGCCCCAGGGAGGTGCCCTGCTCTCGGCGATCAGCAACGCCGTCGTCGGCGTCCACCGCGACCACCTGGGACGGGGGCCGACCTCGGCGCGCGCGATCCTCAACGACAACACGCTCGTCGTCGTCCTGCACGAGTCGCTGACGAAGGCGGAGCAGACGCTCGCACACCAGGGCCAGGCCGAACACGTCTTGTTCACGCGCCAGAAGTTCCAGGAGGCGATGCGCAACGACATGGTCGCCGCGGTCGAGGACATCACCCGGCGCCCGGTGATCGCGTTCATGAGCGCCAACGACCTCGACCCCGACATGGCGGCCGAGATCTTCGTCCTTCAGCCCCAGTAAGCCCCCTCGCCGCGCCGGCGGTCTCCGCTCCTCGCCGATGCCACCGACCGGTGGGCGTGCCGGAGTGGATCCGCTCGGCGGGGTGCGGACGACGGGCTCACGCCGCCTCGTGCTTGGCACGTGCCTCCTCGGGGCTGACGTCGCCCGGGGTGCTAGGATGCGGGTTCGGAGCGCGACTCGAACCTGCCAGGGGAGCTTCGCTCTACGAGGACCGCTAGGCGGCCGCCGCGGCGCTCGACACCAGGCGCAACTGGTACCCCTATTTCATCTTGGCGTAGGAGGACTGGGTGCCCGAGAACGAGCTGCTGATCGAATGGTTCCGTTGCGTCGCGACGACGAACGCGATCGGCGGAGCCACGATCCACGTGCACGGAGAGGTGGACATCTCGACCGTGGGTGAGCTCGCAGACTCCCTGGCCGCCGTTCGCCGCTCGAGGCCGCGGACGATCCTCCTCGATCTTCGCGGCGTCACAGTTCATCGGGGCGGCCGGCATCAACCTGCTCGCCGATGAGCTGCCGCGCTGCGCGTCGATCGGCGCTCACGTCGAACTGCGGACGACGCGCGCGATCGACCGCGTTCTGGAGCTCGCCCGCTCCAGCGATTGCTTCGCCGCCTGGAGGATCGTCCCTTACACGCGGCCGTCCGCCACCTGGAGCCTCGAGCCGATCACCAGGGTCCTCGGACCATCGGCGCCCGACCACCGGCAACCAACCACAGGCGGCCCCGTTCGACACCCTCCGCCCCCTCACCCGAGATCGTCCAGCGGCAAGACGAACAGCCCCGTCCCGGCACCGGCAAGGGCAAGGTGACGAAACCCGCTCGCCCGCTGCCCACCGTCGGGTGCAGAAGGTAGGCCCGCTCGTTCGGAGGCACCCTGCAGCTGAGGGGCCTTGGAGGAGACTTCGACGGCCACCTCCGCCCGTCCTCAGAGCCCCGCACAAGCGCCCTTGCGGAGCCCATCGTCATGTCACGCCCATGTCACGTACGCCGTCTCCAGGACGTCCATAGCGTCCATGTCGGTGGACGCATTTGGCTCAACCATGCGAAAGGGATGGGCGTCCAGTCCTTGGACGCGATTCAGGTCCCTGTGGTGGCAGAACCCCGTGGAGGTTCAAGTCCTCTCATCCGCATCGGCCGCCCGGTCGAGGCGGCCATGCCGGTGTCCGTCACCCCCGGCCGGCCTGACCCGATCATGGCTGTCGCCTTCGCCCGCCAGGGAGGCGCTCTCGACCGTGCCGCGCTGCCGGTCGGCGTACCGCGAGTCCGACGCCGCCGCCAATGCCCCCACACCGCCGTCGCGCACCTCCCCGCCGCCGGGCGGTGGAACGCAGCGGCCAGCGGCGACCAGCGCTCTGGTGCGACCATGACCGCCACCTCGACGAGACCGGAAAGTGACCGATGCGCAAGATCCCGACCCAAGGACTGCACCACGTCACGCTCACCGGCGCCGACCGGCAGACCTCGATCGACTTCTGGGAGGGCGTGCTCGGGATGCCGTTCGTCTTCGAGCAGCCCAATCTCGACCGGCCGGAGGAGAGCCACCTCTACTTCGACCCGGGCGACGGGCGGCTGATCACGATCTTCAGCAACGAGGACCGCGCACCCGACCCGTCCCCGCGCTCGCAGGACCCGGGCACGTCCACCACCTTGCCTTCTCGCTGTCCAACGCGGTGTTCCGCCAGACGGTCGAGCGCCTCGACGAGCGCGGCATCGCGCACAGCGGCGTGAAGGACCGCGGGTTCATGGACTCGATCTACTTCCGCGACCCGCTCGGGCTGCTCGATCGAGCTCGCGTCCTACCGCTTCGAGCCGCCGGTCGGCCACACGCACGCCGACGTGATGCTCGAAGCGCACCTCCTCCGCACCGAGCGCGGCGACCACCACATCATGCCGGAGCACCTCGCCGACGCGATCGAGCGTCTCGTCACGCGTCCCAGCGGTCGCTGTCGGAGGATCGAGCGCCGAAGGACCCGTACTCGCGCGCCCGGCCGCCGGAAATCGGGCCGCCCGATGAGTGACGCGTTCCGCCACCGCGACGGCGACCAGACCATCGTCTTCGGCGCCGGAGCCTCGACGCCGCCCGCGACCTGCTCGGGGACGGCTACACGCTCCTGACCACGGCGCGGGCTGCCGCCCCGCCGCCCGGCGTGGTGGAGCGGCCGCCGCCGTCCTCCACGTGCCGGCGGGACTCGTCGACATCGTCGCCGCCGAGATCCGGTCGACGTGGCGGGCCGCCGGCTCGTGGCACTGGGCGGCGGGCGCGTCATCGACGTGGCCAAGGCGCTCGCCGCCGCCGACGGACCCCGCAGGGTCGCGGCGTCCCGACCTCGCTCTCGGGCGCGGAGATGACCGGCGTGCACCGTCACGCCCGGGGGGTCGACGACTCGACGCCCCGGTGCGGGCGCGCGTGGTCATCAACGACCCCGCGCTCAGCGCGTCGCAGCCGATCGCCGAGCCTCGCGGCCAGCAGGCGAACGCGCTCGGCCACGCGATCACCGCCCTCGTCAGCGACCGCTCCACGCCCATCGCCCGCGCCGTCGCCGCCGAGGCGATGACCACGCTCGCGGGCGGCTGGTCGGGGCGCAGACCCGACCGCGGCAGGTCGCGCTCGGCGCGCTGCTCGCCGGGTGGGCGGTCGACCGCAGCGGGCTGGGGCCGCACCACGCGCTCGCGCAGACCGCGGTGCGCATGGCCTCGCTGGAACACGCCCAGACCAACGCCGCGCTGCTGCCGTTCACCGTCGCGGCGATGCGCGCCCGCGACCGCGTGCCGGTTCGAGCGCCTGGACCGTGCGCTCGCGCGGCCGCTGGAGGCGCTCGCCGACGATCTCCGCCGACGCTCCGGCGTCGCCGGTCTCGGGCGGCTCGCAGCGGACGCCGAGCTCCTCGACCGGACGGTCGCCGCCGCCGTCGAGCGGGCGGAGCTCGCGCGCGTCACCCCGGCCTTGGAGTACGACGAGGTCGCGGCCATCTACCGCGCCGCCGCTTCTCCCCCGGACCGTCGCGTGTCCGCCCCCCGACGGCCCGCGGAGTGACCGACACGCCCCGTCCCACCCACCGTGTGGCAGCCGTCTCGTCGCTGCCAAACGACGACGGTCTCGACGGAAACCCCCGGGAGGCCGTGGCCCGACTCGTTACCATCGCGCGTGCCGGTCGCCGAGGCCGGTTGACCCGGCACAAGGGAGAGGAGCGCTCGGATGTCCGCAGACGTCCCCCGGACCGTGACGCTGGACGACGATGCCCGCCAGTTGAAGGCGCTCGGCTACAACCAGGAGCTCGAGCGCTCGTGGAGCGGGTTCACGAACTTCGCGATCTCGTTCTCGATCATCTCGATCCTGGCCGGCTGCTTCACGACCTACGGCCAGGCCTGGAACAACGGCGGCCCGATCGCCATCTCGATCGGCTGGCCGGTCATCTGCGCCTTCATCCTCGTCGTCGGCTTCTGCATGTCGGAGATCCTCTCCTCGTTCCCGACGGCCGGAGGGATCTACTACTGGTCGCTGCGCCTCGGCGGCCCGGGCTGGGGCTGGTTCACCGGGTGGTTCAACCTCGTCGGCCTGATCGGCGTCGTCGCCTCGGTCGACTACGGGGCGCGCCCTCTTCGCCTCCTACACGATCGGGCTGTTCGACTCGGGCTACGACGCGTTCAGCCTGACGAACATCTTCGTCATCTACGTCATCTTCCTCGCCGCGCACACCCTCCTCAACCTCTTCCCGGCGCACATCCTCGAGTACTGGAACAACACGTCGGTGTACCTGCACATCGTCGGCCCGGCCGTGATCGCCGCGATCCTGATCTTCTGGACGCAGCACGGCCATCAGAGCCTGTCGTTCGTGTTCACGCACCGCATCAACAACTCCGGGTTCTTCAGCGGCCACAACCACGGCTTCGGCTTCTGGTTCTACGTCCTTCCGCTCGGCTTCCTCCTCACCCAGTACACCCAGACGGGCTACGACGCCTGCGCCCACCTCTCGGAGGAGACCGCGGGGCGCCTCGACGGCCGCGGCGCGCGGCCTCTGGCAGGCGATCTTCTGGGCCGCGGTCGGCGGCTGGATCCTGTTGCTGCTGTTCACGTTCGCCGCGACGAACGTCGACTTCATCAACAACGTCAAGGCGACAACCCGTACGGATCCGGCTACGTCGGTGGCGATCTTCGCCTCGTCGCTCTCGCTGGCGGCGTTCAAGATCGTGATGGTCATCGCCACGATCGGCCAGTTCTTCTGCGCCGGCTCGGGATGACGAGCGCATCGCGGATGATGTTCGCCTTCAGCCGCGACCGCGCGGTGCCCGGCCATCAGCTGTGGTCGAAGGTGGCCGGAACCGGGCGCCCGTGAACGCCACGCTCGCGATGGCCGCACTCTGCCTGATCGTCGCTCTCCCCGCTCTCAAGGGCAACGCGGCGAACATCCCGTACGCGTTCTACGCGATCGTTTCGATCACGGTGATCGGGCTCTACATCGCCTACGCGATCCCGATCTACCTGCGCTGGCGGATGGGCGACGCGTTCGCGGCCGGGCCCTGGACGCTCGGCTCGAAGTACCGCTGGATGTGTCCCGTGGCCGTCGTCGAGGTCATCATCATCTGCCTCTACATGTCCGCGCCGTTCGGCCCCGCCGGCATTCCCGGCAAGAGCGGCTTCGCCTTCGATAACGGCGTCGTGAACTACGCGCCGCTCCTGGTCGCCGCCGTGATCCTGTTCGCCGGGATCTGGTGGCTCGTATCGGCGAAGAACTGGTTCACCGGGCCGGCGATCCCGAGCGCGCTGGAGGCCGAGCGCGAGCTCCTCGGCGGCGATGCGGTGGAGTGATCACCGGTTGCACGGCCACGTCCCGGAGAAACGACCGTGCGCGGCCCGCGGGAGGGGCGATCGTCACCCGCGCGGGCCGCGGCGACCGTCCGACGCGCCCGCCGTCGCCGTCCATCGCTTCCCAGTAGAAGTCCGCACCGGCGGGGAGAGGCCGCGCCACCCGGCCGCAGTCGGACGCGCGCCCTGGCCGGGCTGACGTCCGCGATCGCCGCCACCTCGGCGGTCGCGAGGGGCTCCGGCGCCCAGGCCAGGAGCTCGCGGATGCTCGCCGGCTTCGGTCGGCGGATCAGCCGGGGATCGAGGTTGGCGATCGCCGCCTCGTAGGCCTCGACGGGGTTGAACCCGGGGATGGCGATCGTCGACCCGCTCTCGTCATCCGTGATCTCGTAGCTCGGCGCCGTGTACCGCCGCTCCTCCCGCGGACCGCCGAGCTTGTGGTCGAGCGCGCGAGCCGCGGGATGGGCGTCCTGGCCGCCTCCATGTCGGCGCGCAGCGCGTCCTCGACGGCCGCGGACTCGCACCAGCGGCCGAGGTCCGCCGGATCGAGGCGGGCCTCGCCGGCCGCCTGGGCGATCAGGTCGGGGTCGTCGAGCAGTCCCCCGAGCATCGCGTGGACGCGGAGGCGCCGCAGCAGCGGCCCGGCGGAGGCCGGCGCGTTCAGGCGCGCGGCGACGACGGCGCGGCACGCGGGCTCGGACGAGGCCGGGCGCGAGAGCGGGGACGGGTCGATCGGCATGCCGTACCGGCGCTGGAGGTCCGGTGCGCCTCCGGCCAGCTTCTCGGCCTCGCCCGCCTCGGCCGTGAGGACGATCATCCTCACCTGCAGCTTCAGCTGCTCGCCGTAGTGCCACCGCAGCCGCTGGCGAGCCGGCTCGGCCGAGAACGCGAACGGACAGGCCGGATCGGTGAACAGCGTGATCGTCAGCGACACGCGGGTCCACGCCTCCCCGGACGTGACGTGGTCGGCCGGGATCGGCGGGCCGGTCGTCCGGAGGTCGCTCCCGCTGGAGGCGCGATCCGCCTCCGATCGTGTCGGGAGAGGGTCATGGCCCGAACGATGCCCAACCCGGGAGCCGGGCGGAGTTGAGCCGGCGAACGTCAGCATGGCCCCGGCGGCCGCGAGTGCAGGGGAATCCGACCCGCCGCCCCGGGGAGCGGCGGCGCCGCTCGGGTGTGGGTCGCCCGGGCCGGCGGGCCGCGCCGGGGGTGTGAGCGCGGCAGTCGACGGGGACCAGTGATGGGATGACACAGCACCTTCTGCCCTCACCGACGGGGTACGGGCGTCCCGAGGCTCCATTCGCGGGGTACCTGACGCTGATGGCGGCGTACGGCGGGCTCGTCGTCGCCGGCTTCGGGGCCGCGGGGCGGCGGACCGACGCCACGAGGCTGCGGGCTCGGGACCTCGCGCTCCTCGGCACCGCGACCTTCAAGCTGAGCCGGCTGATCACGCGTGATCACGTCACGAGTGTCGTGCGGGCGCCGTTCGTCGAGTACCAGGGCGGCGCCGGCCACGGGGAGGTGGAGGAGACCCCGCGCGGCGAGGGGATCCGGCGCGCGGTCGGTGAGCTCCTCGTCTGCCCGTACTGCATCTCCCTCTGGATCAGGCAGCGTCTTCGTCGCCGGCCTGCGCCTCGCCCCGCGGGGGACCCGGGCGATCGCGCGGAGCGCTGGCCATAGTCGCGATCGCCGACGTTGCCCAGCTCGGCCACCGGGCGCTGGAAGGAGCCAGCTGTAGGAGCCGTACGGCGGGCTCCCCCGGACACAGCGGGTCGCCGCGGCGCGCCGGCGGCTCGTTCAGTCAGACCGGGGCCGCGGTCGTCCTCAGGTACTGGTGGACGAAGGCGATCGCCATGCTGCCCTCGCCGACCGCGGCGGCGACGCGCTTCACCGGGCCGAACCGCACGTCGCCGCAGGCGAAGATGCCCGGCACGCTCGTCTCGAGCAGGTAGGGGTCGCGGTCGAGCGCTCCAGCGTCCGGCGGCGCGCACGTCCGAGCCGGTGAGCACGTAGCCGTGGCGGTCGAGCGCGATCTCGGGCGGCAGCCACGCCGTCTCGCGCGTCCGCGCCGATGAAGATGAAGAGGCCGCCCGACTCGAGCCGGGTCGTCGCGCCGGTCGCGGCGTCGCGGACGTCGATCGCCTCGAGCGACGCCTCGCCGTGCACGGCGGCCACCTCGCGTCCGAACATGCACGCCGATGTTCGACCGGGTCGCGAGCTGGTCGATCAGGTAGCGCGACATGCTCTTCTCGAGCCGCGTCGCCGCGGCAGAGGATCGTCACGCTCCGCGCGTGGGTCGAGAAGAACAGCGCCGCCTGGCCCGGCCGAGTTGCCGGCGCCGACGATGTGGACGTCGAGCCCGTGGGTGTTCGACGCCTCGCTGCGCGCGGCGCCGTAGGAGATGCCCTTGCCGACGAGGCGGTCGAACCCCTCGATCGGCAGGCTGCCGCCACGAGACGCCGCAGGCGAGGATGATCGTCCGCGCGTGCAGGACGTCGCCGCCGTCGAGGTGCACCTGGCGGGTCGCGGCGTCGATCCGCGTGATCGACGCGGGTGACGAGGATCTCGGCGCCGAGCCTGCGCGCCTGCTGCAGCGCGCGGCTCGCGAGCTCGTCGCCCGACACGCCCGACGGGAAGCCGAGGTAGTTCTCGATCCGCGACGACGTGCCGGCCTGGCCGCCCGGCGCCTCCCGCTCGACCACGATCGTCGCGAGCCCCTCCGACGCGCCGTACACCGCGGCCGCGAGCCCGGCGGGCCCGGCGCCGACGATCACCGTGTCGTACTCCGCGGCGGCGGCCTGCGTGGCGAGGCCGAGCAGCTCGGCCACCCGGCGCAGCTGCGGCCGCACCACGGTCTTGCCGTCGACGACGCGGATCACGGGGCAATCGTCGTCGGCCGGCAGCGGCGCCGCCCCACCGGCTCGGCGGCGTCCGGCGCGTCGGGCGTGATCCACCGTGAACGTGACCTGGTTGCGGTCGAGGAAGCGCCGCAGCTGCGCGCACGACGGCGTCCCAGCGGTGGCCGACGACGATCGCGCGCGGCGGCGGCTGATCGGCGGCGATGCCCTGCAGGCCGCCGATCCGCTGTCCGGGCGCGAGCCGCCGAGCTTCACGGCGACCTCGGGCGCCGCGGCCGCGATCGCGTGGTAGTCGCGCGCCTCGACCCGCATCACGCGCGACGGCTCGGCCGCGCGGAACCCGAACGGGAACGTCGTCGCCGAGCGCGATCGGCACCTCGCCGAAGAGGTCGCCCACTCGCGCGTCCGCCGACGACGCGCTCGATCCCGTCGACGAGCTTCGACCGTCTCCAGCCGGCCCTCGAGCACCGCGAACAGCGCCCGCTCGTCGCCCGCGTGGACCGCGTACTCGCCGGGCACGAGCCGGATGTCCGCCGCGAGCCGGGAGAGCCGCTCGCGCTCGCCGCGATCGAGCGCGGCGAAGATCGAGACGGCGCCGATCTCCTCCGGCGTCACCATCGCCGCACGCCTGTTCCGGCCCGATGCGCGCCGTCAGCGACACCGAGCACTCTACCCCATCGGGTGGACGCAGCGCCCGGTTCGCGCCGGTGTCAAGGACGGCCGCGATCTGCCGGGCCTGCGCCGGCAATCTCTCGCAGGTTCCCGCCGAGCCTCGTCGTGTAGCCGAGGAAGTGCAGCCCGGGCAGCGGCGCCGTCGCCGCCCGCGACGACCGGCATCCCGCTCACGTCGAGGACGCCGAGGGTGCGCCGACGAGCGGCTCGAGCCCCGGCGTGTACCCCGTCGCGGCGACGATCACGTCGACGCGGGCCCGACCGCCGCCGACGAGGAGCGCCTCCCGCTCGGTCAGGGACTCGACCGGCGGCAGGATCGCGATCCGGCCCGCCTTCAGCGAGCGGGCGAAGCCCACGTCGAGGACCGGGCACCCGCCGCGAGCGGTATCGCGAGCGACGCCGTCGGTCGGTCGCGGGCAGCCCGTGGCGGCGGAGGTCGCCCACGAAGGTCCGGGCGATCGCCGCCGCGGCCCTGTCGCCGAGGGCGGTCGGCAGACGCTCGAGCGCCGCGCCGAGGACCTGGCCGGCACGCCCAGCACCTGTCTCGGCACCACGTGCGGGGGCATCCGCACCGAGACGCGCACCGAGCGGCCCCTCCCTCGACGAGGTCATGGGCGATCTCGGCGCCCGAGTTGCCGACGCCGACCACGAGCACGTCCCGGTTCCGGTAGGGCTCCGCGTTCCGGTACTCCGACGCGTGCAGGATCGTCCCGCCGAACTCCTCGGTGCCCGCCCACGGGGGCACCACCGGCCACTGGTTGGCGCCGGTCGCGACGACGACGCTGAACGCGCTCAGGGATGCCGGCCCCGCCGCCAGGCGGTAGCCCCCGTCGACCCGCTCGACCCGCTCGACCGCCACGCCCGGGCGGACGTCCAGCCCGTGATGCTCGCGGTACGCCTCGAGGTAGCGGACGACGTCGTCGCGCGCCACGTATCGGCCGTACCGGCGCGGCAGGCCGCGACCGGGAAGACCCAGAGGGAGCGGATGGTGTGCAGGTGGAGGGGCTCGTAGTGCCGGCGCCAGCTCGCCGCCGGCTCGTCCCGCTCGAGGAGGGTGGCGCGGATCCCGCGGCGGGCCAGCGCACCGCCGACCGCGAGCCCCGCCGGCCCGGCGCCGATGATCGCGACCCGGACGTCACGGTCGCCCATCCCTCCAGGCTACCAACCGGCGCCTGGGCGGCCGGGAGACGGCGCACGCCAGGGAGGGGCGTCGCAACGTCGCTCGTGGCGCCCCGACTCGGGCCGAGCGCGCCTCCTGGCGATTCCCTTCGGAGGCCTTCTGGCCGGCGCCCATGGCCGCCCGCGCGTGCAACCGTACCCCGCTATGACGACGAAGGCGATCGAAGCGGTGGGGCTCGTCAAGGCCTTCGGCGAGAAGCGGGCGCTCGACGGCGTCGACCTCGACGTCGACCGGGGCGCCGTCTGCGCGCTCCTCGGCCCCAACGGCGCGGGCAAGACGACGGCGGTGCGCGTGCTGACGACGCTGACGACTGCCGACGCCGGACGGGCCAGCGTGGCCGGGATCGACGTCGCCGCCGATCCGCTGGCGGTGCGGCGGATGATCGGCCTCGCAGCCCAGGACGCCACGGTCGACGGGCTCCTGACCGGCCACGAGAACCTGACCATGATCGGCGAGCTGCACCACCTCGGCCGTCGAGGATCGCGGGCCCGGGCGACGGACCTCCTCCGGCGATTCGCCCTCGACGATGCCGGCTCGAAGCTCGCTCGCGACTACTCGGGTGGCATGCGCCGCCGGCTCGACCTCGCCGCCACGCTCGTCGCCGAGCCGGAGCTGCTGTTCCTCGACGAGCCGACGACCGGCCTCGATCCACGCGCGCGCAACGATCTCTGGGAGGTGCTCGACGGGCTCGTCGCCGACGGCGCGACCATCCTCCTGACGACCCAGTACCTGGAGGAGGCGGACCGGTTCGCCGACGACATCGTCGTCTTCGACCACGGCAGGGTGATCGCGCGCGGAGACGCCCGGACGCTGAAGCGGCAGGTCGGGGGCGACCAGCTGCAGGTCGTGTGCGTCGACCGGGGCGACATCGCACGCGTCGCCGAGATGGTCGCGCGGATCTCCGGCGGGACGCCGTCGGTGGACGAGGCCGCCCGCTCGGTGAGCGCGCCCGTCGCCGCCGGGGTGGCGGCGATCGCCGACCTCGCGAACACGCTCGCCGAGGCCGAGATCGCCGTGGAGGACCTCAGGCTCAGCCAGCCGACCCTCGACGCCGTCTTCCTGACGCTGACCGGCGCTCCGATGGGCGATGACGAAGAGCCGGCGATGGCCGAGCGGGAGGCCGTCCGATGAGCGGGGAGCCGAGGCCGCGCACCTTCGCGGGCGACACCTGGGTGATCGCCCGCCGGGGGCTCCTCCACATGCGGCGCCAGCCGGAGGCCCTCTCCGACGCGACCATCCAGCCCATCATGTTCGTGCTCCTCTTCGCCTTCGTGTTCGGCGGCGCGATCGACGTCCCGGGCCGCGGCGACTACAAGGAGTTCCTGATGGGCGGCATCTTCGCCCAGACGATCGTCTTCAGCGCGTTCGGCGTGGCGCTCTCCCTCTCGACCGACCGCAAGAACGGGGCGATCGACCGCTTCCACTCGCTGCCGATCCCGCGGGCGACCGTCCTCGCCGGACACGCCGTCGCCAGCGTCATCCGCGCCCTGATCCCGATCGCGCTAATGTCGGCGACCGGGTTCGTCGTCGGCTGGCGGATCCACACGGGCGCCGGCGACATCCTCGCCGCCTACGGCCTGATGGTCGCCTTCTCCTTCGCCGTGATCTGGATCGGCGTCCTCCTGGCGAGCGTCGTACGCACCCCCGAGGGCGTCCAGGGCGTGGCGTTCGTCGCCCTCTTCCCGGTCACGTTCATCGCGAGCACGTTCGTTCCGACGAGCACCCTCCCGGTGGTGCTGAGGACGATCGCCGAGTGGAACCCCACGTCGTCGCTGGCCAACGCGCTCCGCCACCTGTTCGGGAATCCGGGCGGCACCGCGCCGCCGGGGGCCTCCTGGCCCCTCGCGCACCCGGTGGCGTACACGCTGGCCTGGGCGATCGCGATCGTCGTCCTCTGCGCGCCCCTGGCCGTCTCGCTCTACCAGCGCTCTCTCCGCACCTGAGCGGCGGCCGCGCCGGTCAGCCGGTCGCGGGGTAGAGCTGACGGGCGCCGATCCCCTTCAGCTCGAAGGGGCCGCGGTCCGCGGAGGCGAGGCCCGACCCGGCGACGAGGTCACGCGTGGTCATCGAGACGAGGACGTCGCCCACGGATCCCGCGGCGGCGATCCGGGCGCCGGTGTGCACCGCGACGCCACGAGGGCCGCCACCGCGGGGACGCTCGACCTCGCCGGTGTGCACGCCGGCGCGCACCTCCAGCCCGATCTCCGCGAGGGCGGCGCGGATCGCCAGCGCGCAACGGATCGCCCGCGCCGGGCCGCCGAACAGGGCGAGGAACCCGTCGCCTGCGGTATCGATCTCCTCCCCGCCGAAGCGGGCCAGCTCGCGTCGGACGAGCTGGTGGTGCCGTTCCAGGAGCTGCGCCCAGGCCGCGTCGCCGAGGGCAGAGGCACGCTGGGTCGAGCCGACGAGGTAGGTGACGAGGATCGTCGCAAGCCCCCGATCCTCGACCCGGGTCGGGCGGACGTCGGTGAGGAACTCCTCGAGCTCGTCGGCCACGTCGTCTGGCTCCCAGTACGGAACGTGCGTATCGCCCGGCAGCTCGACGAACCGTGCGCCGGGGATGTGGGCGGCGACGTACCGCCCCTCCTCCACCCGGGCGTCGAGGTCGCCGCTGCGGTGGACGACCATCGTCGGCGCCTGAACGGCGGGCAGGAGGTGGCGGATGTCCGCCTGGGAGTTCATCAGCACCAGGTCACGGGCGGAGCCGGGGCTCGCCGCCGCGCGCGCTCGCGCCATCCACCACCGGGCGAAGGCGCGTGTCCGCGCTTGGCGCCATCCTGGCGATGTCGGCCGCGTCGCCCCACTCGCGCTCCATCGCCCGCGCGTAGGCGACGCGCTCCGCCGGGGTCGCGCACCACGGTAGTCGTCGTCGGGGCCGGACCGCTTGGCGTAGGTGCCGTACAGGGCGAGGGCCGCACGCGCTCCGGGTAGGCCGCGGCGAACAGGATCGCGAGCGGGCCGCCCTCCGAGTAGCCGAAGAGCGCCGCTCGCTCGCTCCCGGCCGCGTCCATCACGGCGCGCACGTCGTCCATCCGCGCCTCGAAGTCCGGCAGCCCCACCGAGCGGTCGGAGAGGGCGGCGGCGTCGGCTTCTTCGTCATCCTCGACGGGAAGGCGACCGTCGAGGTGGGCGGCGAGTCCCGGCGCCCCCTCCGGCCTGGCGACTGGTTCGGCGAGATCGCGCTGCTCGAGGAGGGGTTGCGCACCGCGACCGTCACCGCCGTCGACGACCTCCGCTGCGTCGGGCTCTCGGAGTGGAGTTCGAGGCGCTGGTCAAGTCGGAGCCGGAATTCGCCTGGCAGATCATGCGGACCGCTCGCAGGCCGACTGCGCGAGGCGGAGGGCCGCACCCGCGGGTGAGGTCGGCCCCGGGCTTCCGGGTCGCCCCTGAACTCGGGTACGACCGGGCCCACCCGCGCGGCGCCTTCGTCCGCCAAGCCGCCGTCTCTCGTGACGCACGCGCGGGGGCGGGCTCACGACCGCCTGGGGACCGGGCGCGAGTTCTGTGGCTCGGACGGGCCCCACCCGCATGTCCCGGCGCGCGGCCGCCATGTTCGTTCTGTAAGAAAGGTGACCGGGTCCCGTAAGAGAGGGACGTCGAACGGGTCCTCCTCACCCTCTTTGGGTAGCATGCGCCGGTTCCACGAGCCCGACGGGGCACCACAAGGGGGATCCCGCTGACAGGGCTCACGACAACATCGCTGACGTACGCGCAGTTCCGACCTCGACTCGACCGCGCGCGGCCCGTCGACTGCTCCTCCTGGCGCTCCTCGCATGTGCCGCCGTGGGCGGCGCCCTGGCCGGTCCCGTCCGCGCCGGCGCCGCGAGCGTCTACTGGGGCGCCTACATCAAGGGCGACACCTACGGGTACGGCGACGCGCCGTTCGACACCAGGACGATCGACGCCTTCGAGTCGCACGCGGGGAAGGGCGTCTCGATCGTCCACTGGGGCCAGGCCTGGTACTGGGGAAGCCGCGGCGGCTACCAGCCGTTCCAGCGGACCGAAGCCGAGCGGGTGCGGCAGCGCGGCTCGATCCCGATGATCACCTGGACCTCCGACGACGAGGACAAGGGCGGCTCGGTCAACCAGCCGAGCTTCCGGCTCGCCGCCATCACCGCCGGCCAGCACGACGCCTACATCCGCCAGTGGGCCCGCGACGCGAAGGCCTGGGGCTACCCGTTCTTCGTGCGCTTCGACAACGAGATGAACGGCAACTGGTACAACTGGAGCGAGCGGGTCAACGGCAACGGAAGCGGCCAGTTCGTCCCGATGTGGCGGCACGTGGTCGACATCTTCCGTCAGGAGGGCGCGACCAACGTGACATGGGTCTGGGCCCCGAACCGGACCTGGGCGACCGCGCCGATTTCGCTCTCCGGCGTCTACCCCGGGGCGAGCTACGTCGACTGGGCCGGCATCTCCGCCTACAACTGGGGCACGGACCCGGCCAAGCCAGGGAATGTCTGGCAGAGCTTCGACGAGGTCTTCAAGGACTCGTACGACGCGCTCAAGCAGATCGCCCCAGGGAAGCCGATCATGATCGCCGAGACCGCGGCGTCCGAGTGGGGCGGATCGAAGGCGTCGTGGATCCGTGACGCGCTGCAGACGAAGCTGCCCCAGAGCTATCAGCAGATCAAGGCGATCTGCTGGTTCAACTGGAACGCCCCGGCGACGACCGGCCGGATGGACTGGACGATCGAGAGCTCGTCCTCGGCGACCTCCGCCTTCCGGGCCGGCATCGCCTCGGGCTACTACGCCGGGCGCAGCTTCGCCAACCTGACGCGGATGAGCAAGGTGCAGTCCATGTCCTCGACGTCGAACGAGGTCCGCAACGGCTCGTTCGAGACGACGGGCTCGCCGTGGTACGCGCCCTGGACCGTCCGCAACGACATGGGGGCGAGCTTCGTCCGGGACACCGCTACGGTGGCGGCGGGCGCCGTCTCCCTCCGCGTCTCGGTCGGATCCTCGAACCCGACGCGTCCCTGGGCCGTCCAGGTGCGCCAGTCCGGCCTTCCGCTCTCGTACCGTGCGAGCTACGCGGTCTCGTTCCGGGCGAAGGCGTCGTCCGCACGGGCGGTGACCCTGCTCGTCCAGGGGAGCACCTCGCCCTGGACCGTCTACATGCAACGCGACCCGGTCCTGAGTACGGGCTGGACGCAGTACGCCTTCAACTTCACCGCGCCGAGGTCCGACGGCTCGGCGATGGTGGCGATCAACCTCGCCCGTTCCGCCGGCACCGTCTGGCTCGACGACGTCTCGCTGACCCGCAAGTAGCGCCCAGCGGACGGCAGGGGCCGGGTCAGGGCGCTCGGAGCCCCTGCCTCGACGCCGGCGGGGATGAGCGTCCTCCGCTCGCGCCGCTTCCCGAGCGCGCTGGCGGGCGGGGTACGCTCGCGGACCGCCTGAACCCCTCCGGGGGCTCGTCGCGGCCCGCCGTCCCCTTGGGCGTCGGATTTCCTGCCTCCCGGCTCCCGCCGAGGGGCTCTCGAACCCCTCCGAGGGCTGCTCCTCCCGCCGGCCTCCCCTCGGCGCGTCGGATCCGCCGCTCTCCGCCTCCCGGCTGAGGGGCTGGCCGTCCCCCGATTCGCGATGCGCGGCCCGAGCTTCCCTCAGGTTGCCGCGTCCGCCGACGATAGAGGAGGCAAGAGACCGCCACCCCGATCCCGGAGCCCGGGACGGGCACGTGGAGGTCGATCTCCGTCGAGGACACCAGGCGCCGCGAACCCGCGTGCGTCGTCGCCGACTCCTCACGTCCTCAGCACACCCGTCGCCGGGAGATGCAGTCGCGTCTCCGCTGACGGTCGCTCACCCATGTCTCACTCCGCCCTCCTCGCCCGGTCTCGCCGGGCTGCGGCGCGGGGGAAGGATCTCCGATGCGTCCACTCCGACTCCCCCGACCCTCCACGGTACGCCGTTCCGGCCGAGCGAGGTCCGTCCGTCTGCTCGTCCTCGCCCTGCTCGCCCTGGTCGTGGGCGCCGTCGGCGCCACCGCCCGTCCGCATGACGCCGGCGCGGCGAACGTCTACTGGGGCGCCTACATCAACGGCGGCACCTTCGGCTACGGCGACGCGCCGTTCGACACGCGCTCGATCGATTCCTTCGAGGCCGACGCGGGCAAGCGGGTGTCGATCGTCCATTGGGGTCAGCCCTGGTACTGGGGGAGCCACGGCGGCTACCAGCCGTTCCAGCGCGCCGAGGCCGAGACGGTCCGGCTGCGCGGCTCGATCCCGATGATCACCTGGACCTCCTCCGATCACGACCACGGCGGCTCGATCAACGACCCGAGCTTCCGGCTGGCCGCCATCACCGCCGGCGCGCACGACGCCTACATCCGCCGCTGGGCCGACGACGCCAAGGCCTGGGGCCATCCGCTGTTCGTCCGCTTCGACAACGAGATGAACGGCAACTGGTTCAACTGGAGCGAGGCCGTGAACGGCAACTCGAGCGGCCAGTTCGTCCCGATGTGGCGGCACGTGGTCGACATCTTCCGCCAGGAGGGCGCGACCAACGTGACCTGGGTGTGGGCCCCGAACCGGACCTGGCCGCTCGCGCCGATGACGCTCGCGCAGGTCTACCCGGGCGCCTCGTACGTCGACTGGGTCGGCCTCTCCGCCTACAACTGGGGCACGAACCCGGCCAAGCCGAAGAACGCCTGGCAGGACTTCAATGCCGTGTTCAAGGACACCTACGTCGCCCTTCAGGCGCTCGCCCCGGACAAGCCGGTCATGATCGCGGAGACGGCGTCCACGGAGTACGGCGGCTCCAAGGCCGCCTGGATCACGGACGCCCTGCAGGCGCAGCTTCCCGTCAACTATCCGCAGATCAAGGCGGTGGTGTGGTTCAACTGGAACGTCGCGGCGACGTACGGGAACATGGACTGGGTCCTCGAGAGCTCCCCGGCGGCGACGACGGCGTTCCGCGCCGGCATCGGCTCCAGCTACTACGCGGCGAACACGTTCTCCGGGTTGCCGCTCCTCGCGCCTGTGCAGCCGCTCGCTGGCGACCTGATCCGGAACGGCTCCTTCGTGGCGCCCGGTCTCACGCCCTGGTTCGCCCCGTGGAGCCTACGCAACGACCTCGCGGCGACGCTCACCCAGGACACCGGGACGGCGTCGGCGGGCACGACGTCCCTCCGCATCGACCTGCCGACGGCGTCACCCCTGGCGCCGTGGGCGGTGCAGGTTCGTCAGTCGCCGATCGCCCTCACGGCCGCCACGTCCTACACGCTCACCTTCGCCGCGAAGGCCTCGGCCCCGCGGCCGGCGAGCGTGCTCCTCCAGGGCAGCACGTCGCCCTGGAGGGTCTACACGACGGCGAACGCGTCGCTGACCACGAGCTGGGCGACCTACTCGTACACGTTCTCGGCGCCCGTGTCCGATCCGACCGGGATGCTCGCGTTCAACCTGGCCCAGACGTCGGGGACCGTCTGGCTCGACGACGTCTCGCTGACCGCCTCGTAGTCGAGGCGAGGCGTGCGCCCCGCCCCTTCGCCGTCCCGGGAGCCCCGCCCGGAGGCGGCGGAGGGCCCGGCGGGCGCGCCGCTCAGCCGGCGCGGACGATCGCCTCTCGCGGCTCGGCGCCGGAGGCGGCGCCGCTCCTCGCCGCCGGAGCCGCCGCCCGGCGCCGGACGACCGCCGCGAATCCGCCGAAGATGGCCCTGGCGACTGCCGGCTGCTGGCGCGCGAGCTCCCGGGCGTCGGCCGCGCGGACCGCATCGAGCGACGCGCCTTCGCGGAGGGGCGCCTCCGGCCAGCGGTCGTACCAGGCGTCGAGCTCCTCCCGCCGCGCCTCCGGATGCGCCTGGATGCCCCAGGCGCTTCCGCCGATCCGGAACGCGGCGCCCGAAGCACCGGTGCGCCCGACGACCTCGACGGCGTCCGGCGGCGGCTCGAACCCGTCCTCGTGCCAGTGGACGGCGCGGGCGCCGGCCGGAAGGGCGCCGAAGATCGGATCGGGAGCGGAGGGGACGAGCGGCGCCCAGCGCAGGACCGGAGCGTGGAGGCGCGCCACCCTGCCGCCGCGGGCGAGGGCGAGGAGTTGGGCGCCGAGGCAGACGCCGAGGTAGGGCACCCCGTCCTCGGTCGACCGCCGGATCAGCTCGATCTCGGCGGCGAGCACGGGGAGCCGTGCCGCGTCGAGCGTCGACTGCTCGCCG
This sequence comes from uncultured Thermoleophilia bacterium, assembly GCA_963800515.1. Lineage (GTDB taxonomy): Bacteria > Actinomycetota > Thermoleophilia > Gaiellales > F1-60-MAGs149 > CAWDBC01. The sequence goes on along the minus strand of CAWDBC010000008.1, from coordinate 28,796 downwards.
CCCATGACGACGAGCCCGTCGTAGGTCCCGGGCTCGGGGAGCGCGTCTCCGTGTCGCAGGAACCGCTCGTCGAGCACGAGGCCGGCATCGAGGAAGCACCTCCTGGCGTAGCCCAGGGAGCCCTCCTCGAGGTTGATGAGGCAGGCGAGGACGGCGGCCATGATCCGCGGATCCTACCGGCGACCCCGCCGAGGGGTCAGGCGGCCGGATCCTCGTGCATCGTCTCGAGCAGGGCGCGGCACTTCTCGCCGAGGAGCATCGAGATCCAGGGGACGTCGGGCGTCCGGTGGAGGTCGAGCGCGACCACGATGTTCAGGAGCATCCCCTGGGCGAAGAAGCGCTGGAGCTCGTCGTCCGGAGCTCCGGTCAGCTCCCGCACGAGCTCGACGAGCTTGCCGAACTGCAGCTTCGCCTCCGCCTGGATGACGGGGTCGGAGCTGGCCGCGTAGCCCTGGAGCTCCATCCCGAGCAGATCACGGTCGGCGATCAGGCGGATGTACGCCGTTCCCAGGGCGGACAGGAGCGGACCCTCGACGTGGCTCTCCGCCGTCTCCAGGAAGGCCTCGGCGATCCGGTCGTGGCTGTAGCGCAGGACCTCGAGGAAGAGATCGCGCTTGGTCCCGAAGAGACGGACGACGTACGGCTGGGAGACGCCGGCGCGACGCGCCACGTCGTCCGTCGAGGTGCCCTCGTAGCCGGTCTGGGCGAACGCGCCCACGGCCGCGCGGACGATCAGGGAACGCCGCTCCGAGGAGGGGAGGCGGAGCCTCGGCGGCGGCGGCGAGATCGCTCGGGGAGTCACGACGCCATGGTATCACCGGATTACTAGCGTGACCTTGCGCGGTCGCTCCTCCGGCCGGGGCGGCGGCGACGACCTCGTCGCCGCGTCGAGCCAGGGCGGGGCTTCGTCGTCCCGGTCGCTCAGGCCCCGTCCGTCGTGGCGGCGCGCGCTCGCCTCTCCCGCCGGGACGACGCAGAGCGGCGGACTCGGTGGGTCGGCCTCCATCGATCCGTCGGCGGAGGCCGGCCGCCCTGGGGTGCACGCCGCAGCACGGGGCGGTCCCCGGCGATCTGGGAGGGTCGGCCTCCATCGATCCGTCGGCGGAGGCTGGGCCCCCTGGGGGTCGCACGCTGCAGGCACGGGCGGTCCCCGGCGTCGCCTCCGGGGCACGCACTTGGCTCTCCTCGATCGGGCCGTCCGCAGCCGTCGCCGCCGGAGCACGACGAGCGCGCCACGCGGGGCGAGGCCCGGCAGGTCCCGGGTCGCACCGCACTCTCGCCTCAGCTCGCGGCGGATCCCTTGCGCGGGACGTACCGCCACGCCACGAGGGCGCCGTCCTTGCCGGTCCGCCGGAAGCCGGCCTTCTCCAGCACCCGCATCGAGGGCCGGTTGCCCGGATCCGTCGTTGCCACCACCGCCCGGACCGCAGGGTCCGCCAGCGCCAGGCCGGTCAGGGCGACCGTCGCCTCCGTCGCGATCCCGTCGCCGCGGAACGCCGGGGCGATGCCGTAGCCGATCTCCACCACGCCTCGCTGGTCGGGGCCTCCCTTGAACGAGGCGGAGCCGATGACGACGCCGTCGAGGGCGATCGTCCAGACGCTCCAGCGGGCCGTCGAGGGGTCGGCGCGGACGCGTCGGACGTGGATCGGCAGCACCTGCTCGACGAACGCCTGCTCGGGCCAACCGGTCGCGGGCTCGCGTCCGAGCTCCACACCCGCCCGCTCGCGGTCGCCCTCGAGGAGCGCCTCCGCGGCGGCGAGCGGAAGCGGAGCGAGGATCAGGCGCTCGGTCTCGAGCGCCGTCACCCCCGGCCCTCCGGGGTGGCGCCGAGCTCGGCGAGAATCGCCGTGGAGTCGGCCCCGAGCAGGGGCGGCGCCCGCCTCGTCGAGCACCGGACGCCGTCGACGACGAACGGGCCGCGAAAGCCCGGGATCGGCCTCGGTCCCTCGTGGTCGAGCTCGACGACCGTCGACGGGAAGGTGGAGGCTACCTCGTCGATGCCGCGGACGACGCCGTGGGGGACGCCGGCCGCCGTCAGCCGGGTGGCGACCTCCGCCCGCGTCAGGCCGAGGACGATCGCGTCGAGCCGACCGACCAGCTCGACGCGGTGCTCGACCCGTCCGGCGTTCCGGCGGAACCGCTCGTCGGCCGCGAGGCCGGGTGCGCCGAGTGCCTCGCAGAGGAGCTGGAACTGGCGGTCCGTGCCGACCGCGATGACGATCGCGCCGTCGGCGGCACGAAACGTCTCGTAGGGCACGATCGAAGGGTGCGCGTTGCCGAGGAGCTCGGTGGCGGCGCCGGCGACGAGCGTCTCGGAGCCGCGGTTGGCGAGGAGGGTCAGGGTCGCGTCGAAGAGGGAGACCTCGACCCGACGGCCCCGGCCGTTACGGCGTGCAGCGAGGACGGCGGCCAGGATCGCCATGCCGGCGAGCATCCCGGCGGCGAGGTCGGAGACGGCGACCCCCATCTTCAGCGGCCCGGACTCCTCCGTCCCCGTGATGCTCATCAGCCCGGCCTCGGCCTGGATCACCGCGTCGAACCCCGGCCGGTCGGGATCGTCGACGTCGGCCGGGTAGGCGCCGATCGTGCAGTGGACCAACCGCTCGTTGCCCGCCTCCGCGATCGCGGCGGGGAGACCGAGGCGGGCCGCGGCCGCCGGCAGGAAATTCTCGACCAGCACGTCCGCCCGCTCCAGCAGGCCCCGCAGGACCGGGCGGGCGAGCGGATCGGCGAGGTCGAGGGCGAGGGACCGCTTGCCCCGGTTCGCCGCGAGGAAGTACGTCGACTCCTCGCCGGCGAACGGCGGGCCCCAGCCTCGTGTCGGGTCCCCGCGCCCCGGCGGCTCGACCTTGATCACGTCCGCTCCGAGATCGGCGAGGAGCGAGGTGCAGAACGGTCCCGCGAGGATCCGCGAGAGGTCGAGGATCCGGATCCCGGCGAGAGGAGCGGCGGTCTGCGCGCCCTCCCCTGCCGCTCCCGTCATGGCCGGATCCACCCGGACGAGGGGGCTACGCCGCGACGGCTTCGAGGATCAGGGCGCTATGTCCCTCCGGCTTCACCTTCCGCCAGATCCGCTCGATGGTCCCGTCGGCGCCGATCAGGAAGGTGGACCGCTCGTTGCCCCAGTACGTCTTGCCGAACCTCGACTTCTCCACCCAGACCCCGTAGGCGTCCGCGACGGCGTGATCGGGGTCGGAGAGCAGTCGATAGGGCAGCGCGAACTTCTCCCGGAACGCCGCGTGGCTCGCGACCGCGTCCGGGGAGACCCCGTAGACGCGGACGCCGGTCGCCTGGATCTCCTCCCAGGAGTCGCGCAGCCCGCAGGCCTGTTTCGTGCACCCCGGGCTGTCGTCCCGCGAGTAGAAGTAGAGCACCACCGGGGCGCCGCGGAGGTCCTCGAGAGCGACCCGGCTGCCCGTGTCGTCGTCCAGTGTGAACGGGGGCGCCTGGTCGCCTTCCCTGAGCATCTGCTGATTCGTCTCCGTGTCGAGTGGAAGTCGACGGATTGTCCCATAGCATCCGCGAGCGGACACCCCCGCCGCTCCCGGGGTCGGCGGATCGGCCCGGGCCGGTCGGGAATCGACGCTTCCGGGCGTCGGCGGGCCGCGGTCCGTTGCCGCGCGCGCGTCCTTCCGGGGTCGCCCCGGCAGGGCGCGGCGGCGCCGGGCGCATCGCTCATACTCACCGCCGTGGTCACGTTCCACCTGGTGCTCGGGACGCTCGTCCTCCTCTCCAACCTCCTCGTCGCGGCCTGGGGCGGCCTGGTGTGGCGGGGGCGGGCGCAGCCGAACCAGGCCTTCGCGCAGACCCTGGCCTTCTCGCACGCGGCGACGATCGGACAGGCCGTCATCGGCCTGCTCCTCCTCTCCTCCGGCAACCGGGCCCCGCAGGAGTTGCACTATGTCTACGGCATCGTTCCTCCCGTGCTGATCCTCTTCGCCTACTCGTCGCGGACGGACGACCCCGGGCGGAACATCGGCGTCTTCGCCCTCGTCGCGTTCCTCATCCTCCTGGTGGCGGCCCGCGCCTACATGACCGGAAGAGGCATCGGTTGATCTCCAGGCAGACCGCCCGCAACGTCGCCATCATCCTCGTGGCCGCGGCCGTCGTGACCGCATCGGAATCGGTGAGGAACGGCGCGCGGATCCTCTACGCCCTGCTCACGCTCGGGATCCTCCTCGGCCTGGCGATCTTCGGCTACCGCCTGTACCGGGAGAACCGGCAGCGGATCGCCTGGCTGCCGCAGCGGCAGCGCTACCTGCTCTACGCGCTCGTCGCGCTCCTGGTCGTCCTGGTCGCCGCCTCCAACTACCTGGTCAGCGGCCCGGTGACCGCGGTCATCGCGATCGCGGCGATCGGCCTCTGCGTGTACGGGATCTATCGTATCTGGACGGAGGCGAGCCGCTACTACTGAGTGCACGGGCGGGGACCGCCTCGCTCTCCTGCCGTCCGTGACGGCTTCGCGTCGGACCGCCTCGCCGCCGTGATCGTTCGCCGATCGAGGCTGTCGCCGTGGCCACGACCCGTTCAGCCCGTCAGGGGCAGGCGACTCTCGAGCTGCTCGCGCTGGTCCCGATCCTCTCCGCGCTCGCCGTGGGCGTGCTGGCCGGGCTCGCCTGGCTCGGGGCGGAGGGACAGGCGACGGACGCGTCCATCCGCGGCGCTCGAGCGCTCGGACTCGGGGACGACGCCCGTGCGGCGGCGCTCGCGAGCCTGCCGGCGGGGTGGAGGGCGAGGGCGGTCGTGACGGTCGAGGGGGATCGCGTGCGGGTGCGGGTGCGGAGCGGCGGTCCGTTCGGCCGCCTGCTCCCGATGGTCGTGGGCGAGGCACGGCGATGAGGCGTCGCGGGTCCGCGTTGGGGGTCGAGGGCGCCGGTGACGATCGAGGAGAACGTGCCTGGATGCGACTGCGCGGAGGGCCGGTCCGACGCCTGCCCCCCGCGGTGGTCGGCGAGACGCGGGCGGTGGCGCTCGAGGGGTCGCCCGCGGGATGGAGGTCGGCGGCGATCGCGGCGATCGCGACGATCGCGACGTTGGAAGACCACGGGCTGCGAGTGCCGCCGCCGGGTCGTCCCGCTCGGCGCCTGCTCCCCGCGGTGGTCGGCGAGGCGCGGGCGGGAGCACTCGCGCGCCCGCCGGCGGTCGAGGCCCAGGGCGATCGCGACGATCGAGGGGGGCGGTGGGCCGGTGCGGCCGCGGAGCGGTGGCCCCCTCCGCACCTCCGGCCGCGTGCTTCCGATGGTCGTCGGCGAGGCTGGGCGACGAGGCGCGGCCAGGCGACGATCGAGCTGCTCGCCGGGGTCGGCGTCGTCCTCGGGCTCGTCTCCGGCGTCGTCCGGCTCGCGGGCGGCGAGATCGTCCGCGCTCAGGCCGAGCACGCCGTCGCCCGGGGCCTCGAGGCGCGGGCCGCGGGACAGCCGGATCCAGGCGCGCACGTGCTCCAGGCCCTGCCCTCCTTCCTGCGTCGCTCTTCGCGGATCGTCGTCGGACCCGCCGCGCTGACCCTGACGATCGACCCGGCCGGGCCGCTCGGCCCGACCCGGATCGTCGCACCGGTCCCGGAGCTCCCGTGAGGCTGCCGCTGGCGGACGGGGAAGCTCGGTCCCCCGCCCACCGCCCCCGCGTGCGGTCGCGGCGCGGCGGGCAGGCCTCCGTCCTCCTGGTCGGGCTCGTGGTCGTCGCCGTGGCGCTCTCGATCGCTCTGGTCGCGGCGCTACGCCTGCGCGCGCAGCGCCTCGAGGCGCAGAGGATCGCGGACGGAGCGAGCCTCGCCGCGGTGCGCGCCCTGCTCGACGCACGCCCTCCCGACGAGATCCGTCGCGGCGTCGCGCGGTACGTCGACCGCTCCGCTCGCGGCGCGACCGTGTCGGCCCTCTCCGTCGACCCGGTGACCGACACGGTCATCGTCGAGGTGCGACTCCCGCCCCTGCGCGTGGGCCTGCCGTCCCTGCTGGGCCCCCGCCCGTCGTCGCTCGCGGCGACGGCGATCGCTCGGGCGAGCCCGCGCGAGGCGGACCCCGGCTGGTCGGAGACGGTCGGGCGAGCGGAGGGCGGGGTAGGGCGACCTGCGCTCGTGCCAGCCGCCGCCTCCGCGGGGGAGGCGGTGCCGCTCCTCATCTGGTCCCTTGCGGACGGGACGGACCTGACGGTCCTGCCCCGAGGGGTCCCGCCGGCCTACGCGCCGGCGCTGCTGGCCGCGGGGCGGGAACGGGGAGTGCCCGTGGCGCTCCTCGCCGCTCAGCTCGCCCAGGAGTCGGGGTTCGATCCGCGTTCGCTCTCGCCCGCCGGTGCGGCCGGCATCGCCCAGTTCATGCCGGGCACGTGGAGCGGGCTCTGGAACCCGTGGCGCAGCCGCTCGCCCTACGAGGCGGGCGTCGCCATCCGGGCCCAGGCGCTCTACCTGCGCGGCCTGCTCCTGCAGAGCCGGCGCGACGTGGCCCGTGCGCTCGCCGCCTACAACGCGGGGTCCGCCGGCGCTGCGGGACCTCCGTCGACCTGGCCGCTGGAGACCCGGGAGTACGTGGGCCGCATCCTGCGGATGCTGCGGGCGCACGACGTCACCCTCGCGGTCGCCGCCGGACCGGTGCTCGTCGATCCGGTGCCCCGGCTCACCGGATGACGCCTACGAGGGAATCGGGATCCCGACGGGCTCGCCGCCGACCCAGACACGCTCCGGCTCGCCCTCCTGGTCGAACAGGACGAGATCGGCGTAGGCGCCCACCTCGAGGCGGCCGAGCCGGCTCTCGCCGAGGGTATCGGCGGGGACCCGCGTGGCGGCGACGAGGGCCCGGTCGAGCGGGATGCCCGCGCGGACGAGCACCCGCACGGCGCCGGCGAGGGTCGTCCCGGCGCCCGCGATCGTGCCGTCGGACAGCCGGGGTGGCTCGTCCTCGCGGACGATCACCTCCTGTCCTGCGACGGTGTAGCCGCCCGCCTCGACGCCGAGGAGCGAGACGGCATCCGAGACGAGGGCGACGCGGCCGTCGGCGATCTTCATCACGATCCGCAGGATCGTCTCCTCGACGTGATGGCCATCCGCGATAACCGCCAGGACGACCCGATCGTCGTCCAGGGCCGCGCCGGTCACGCCGGGGACCCGGGCGCTCATCCCGGAGGCGGCGTTCCAGAGGTGCGTGACCATCGACGCTCCGGCGTCGAAGGCCGCCCGGGTGGTCGGCGCGTCGGCGTCGGAGTGGCCGATCGCCACGACCACCCCGGCCTCGACCAGCGTGCGGATGGCGTCGATGGCGCCACGGCGCTCCGGCGCCACCGTCATCACCCGTAACGCCCCGCCGAGCGCGCTCGTCAACTCGTCGACGAGTCCGGCCGAGGGATCGCGCATGGAGGTCGCGTCGTGGGCTCCGCGTCGGGACGGGGAGAGGAACGGCCCCTCGACGTGCGCCCCGAGCACGCGGGCGAACCCGGGGCGGCGGTCGCCCATCCGTTGCGCCGCCCGCCGGGCGGCTCCCGTCAGCCGGTCCATGCTGGCGGGGGGGAACGTGGGGAGCACGCTCGTCGTCCCTGCGGCCGCGAAGCGGGCGAGGACGCGATCCCACCCCGCGTCGTCGCAGGTGGAGAGATCGCTGCCGTAGCCGCCGTTCACCTGGAGGTCGACGAGGCCGGGGGAGAGGACCCCGTCCTCGAAGAGCTCCTGCGCCGTGGACGACTCGAGGGCGGGCACGACGTCGATCGCGGAGATCGTGTCGCCGTCGATGCGAGATCACGACCGGACCGACGATCTCGTCGGCGATCAGCGCGCGCCGTGCCGCCATGGTCCGGGTTCCCGCCACCGGAGAAGTGTCTGCCCGGCCGGTTCAATCCGCAAGCCGCAACGGTCGCCTCGGTCATGATTGACGGATATGTCCGACGGTGCCCAGGTGATCCGCGAGCGCGCGCGGGACCTTCCGGACGGTCCCGGCTGCTACCTGTACAAGGACCGCTCCGACACCATCCTCTACGTCGGCAAGGCCAAGTCGCTGCGCAAGCGGGTCGGCTCCTACGCTCGCTCCGATCGCCTGCTCGACCGCAAGACCCACGACCTCGTCGCTCGCGTCGCCGCGGTCGAGACGGTCGTCACGGCCACCGAGTCCGAGGCGTTCATGCTGGAGCAGACGCTGATCCGACGCCATCGGCCGCCCTTCAACGTCCGGCTGCGCGACGACAAGAGCTATCCCTACATCGCCGTCACGGTCGCCGACCGGTACCCGCGGGTCCTCTTCACCCGCGAGCGCCACCGCAAGGGCGTTCGCTACTTCGGACCCTACTCCAGCGCCTACAAGGTGCGGGCGACGCTCGACGTGCTCTCCCGAGTGTTCCCGTACCGGCCCTGCGAGGGCCCGCAACCCGGGCGTCGGAGCGGGATCCCCTGCCTCGACTACCACATCGGTCGCTGCGGCGCCCCCTGCGTCGGCTACATCTCGGAGGCGGGCTACCGCGAGATCATCGACGGCGTCATCGAGTTCCTCTCGGGCCGCACGCGGGCGATCGAGCGTCGACTCGAGGCCGAGATGCGCGCGGCGGCGGAGGAGCAGCGCTTCGAGGATGCCGCCCGAGCCCGTAACCGCCTGACCGCCATCCGCTCCCTCGCCGAGCGGCAGCTCACCGACAACCCGGGGACGAGCGACCTCGACGTCGTCGGGCTCGCGCGGGTCGACGGGCTCGCCTGCGTCCAGCTCTTCCCCGTCCGCGGCGGCAAGCTCGGCGACCGGTTCTCGTTCATCGTCGAGAACGCCGAGGGCGCGAGCGAGCAGGAGATCCTCGAGGCCTTCGCCAGCCAGCGCTACGGCCCGTCCGAGGAGGTGCCCGGGGCCGCGGTCCCGCCGCTCGTCCTCGTCGGCGACGCCGTCACCGAGCCGCAGGAGCTGCAGCGCCTGCTCGTCGATCGGCGGGGCGCGGCGGTCGAGGTGCGGATCCCGCAGCGCGGGGAGAAGCGGCGGCTGCTCGAGCTCGCCGAGGCGAACGCGCGCCACGCCCTCGAGGGCGAGCGACTGCGGGGCGAGCGCACGCGCGAACGGCAGGCCGGGGCGCTCGAGGAGCTCCGCGAGGCGCTGAACCTGGAGACCCTGCCGGAGCGGATCGAGTGCTTCGACATCTCGAACCTGGGCGAGGACGCGACGATGGCGTCGATGGTCGTCTTCGAGGGCGGCGTCTCCGTGCGCTCCCACTACCGCGTGTTCGGGATCGAGCGGGACGGCGGGCCGAACGACTTCGCCTCGATGGCGGAGGCCATCCGCCGCCGCTTCACCCGGCTCGTGGCTGCCCGGGCGGGCCAGGTCGGAGACGACGAGGCCGACGTGTCGTTCTCTTCCACCCCGGATCTGGTCGTGATCGACGGCGGGAGGGGCCAGCTGGGCGCGGCGCTCCAGGAGCTCGCGCGCGTTCGACCTGCCCCGCGTCGCCTGCGTCGGGCTGGCGAAGCGGATCGAGGAGGTGTTCCTGCCCGGCGCGGCCGCTCCGGTCACGCTGCCGGACGACTCGCCCGCCCTGCTCCTGCTCCGGGCGATCCGCGACGAGGCGCATCGCTTCGCGCTGTCCCACCACCGTAAGCGCCGCGGACGCGCGACGACGGCCTCGGTCGTCGACCAGATCCCGGGCGTCGGCCCGGCCCGGAAGCGGGCGCTGCTGCAGCACTTCCGCACGCCCCAGGCGATCCTCTCCGCGTCGCCGACGGAGATGGAGGCGGTTCCCGGGCTGCCGCCCAAGACGGCCCGCGCGATCTGGGACTACCTGCACAAGACGGGCGACGGCCCGGTCGGCGCGACCGTGGTCCACGGGTCCGTCCGGACCGGCTGAGGGGCCGGTAGGCTCCCGCCATGCACCCGACCGCCGCCCGCATCCAGATGATCTTCCTCGGCATCGTCGTCCTGGGCGTGTTCGTCCAGGTCTATCTGATCGCGTCCTACATCTTCGGCGCCGGATCGGACGCGCTGGACGCCCACAAGGCGTTCGGCAACGTCGTGCTGCTGGCCGAGATCGTGGCCGGGATCGCCGGCGCGATCGCCTGGCGGGGAACGCCGCTCCTGGGGATGTCGATCGCCCTGCCGATCCTCGGCATCGTGCAGATCCTGCTCTCCGGGGCCGACGAGTGGGTCGGTGGCCTGCACGGGCTGGGAGCGCTCCTCGTCGTCGGCCTGGCCATCTCGACGCTGGTCCGCGCGCGGGGCGAGCTCGACTCGGCCACGCCGGCCGTCTGACTCCAGGCGCCCCCGGTTGGCGGTCCGGCCGCCCGCGCGGTCAGGCTCCGATCCCTCGCCGTCGAGCTCCGGTCATCGCCCACGACCCGAGGACGACGAGCCCGCAGGCAAGGACGAGGAAGGCGGTGGCGACGTGCGTCGTCTCGCCGGCGAAGAGCGAACGTGTCCCCTCGAGCACCGGGGTGACCGGGTTCCAGCGCGCGACGTGCTGGATCCAGCCGGTCAGGAGCCCGAGCGGGACGTACGTCGGGGAGGTGAAGAGGAGGATGAAGACGGGCGGCTGGATCATCGAGATCCCCTGCGTGGAGCGGAGCCGGACGGAAGCCCCGATGGCGTACAGGCTGACGACCGCGTTGAGGAGGAAGGCGATCCCGTAGACGGCCAGGAGCCGCCCGGGGTCCCCGTCCGGTCGGGCGCCGACGGCGAGTGCGATCCCCGTCAGGATGATCGCCGTCGAGGTGAACCGCGCGAGCGAGACGAGCACGTAGCCGAGGACGATCCCGGTCCGGCCGGGCGCCGCGAGCAGCAGCCGGCGGGCGAAGCCGCGCTCGAAGTCGTAGGCCACGGTGAAGCCGACGAACATGCCCTGGAAGGAGGCGGCCTGCACGAGCACGAAGGCGAACTGGAACGTCGTGTAGCCCGGCGGGTAGTCGAAGCCGGGGACGTGCGCGACGGCGTGCAGCCCGCCGGCGAGCCCCGCGAAGCCGAGGAGCGGGAAGAGCAGCCCGGGAAGGAGCAGGAAGGGGTTCGTGTACAGCTTGTAGGTGCCGCGGCGGGCGACGGCGAGCGCCACCGCGAGCTCGCGCCGCGCGACGCTCATACCGGGAGCCTCGAGCGGAGGAGGCGGGCGGCCGCGACGAGGGCCACGGCGGCCACGGCGGTCGCGGCGAGGAACCCGACGAGGAGGGTCCGCGGCTCCCACCCCTCGATGATCAGGCTGCGAAGCGCGTCCAGGACCCGTGAGATCGGGTTGACCGCGGCCACGTCATGAAACCAGGTGACGGTGATCAGGTGCAGGGGGAGGTTCAGCGTGGACAGGGTGAGGAGGGCGAAGAGCACCGGAAAGAGCCCCTGGACCGCCTCCGTCGACCCCGTGCGCACCGCGGCCAGGGCGCCGAGCGACGCGAACGCCAGCGCGTTCGCGACCGCGAGCCCGACCAGGACCAGCCAGCCAGCGATCCCCGCGTGCATGTGGATGCCGATCGCGACTCCGACGACGACGAAGACGACGGCCTGGGCCGCGCCGAGCAGGACCACGCCCGCGACGTGCGCCGTGAGGAGCGCGACGGCGCGCATCGGCGTCATCGCCAGGCGGCGCAGGAACCCGTCCTGGATGTCCCGCGCGACGTTCGTGCCCGCGATCGTCGCGGCGAAGATCGCCCCCTGCGCGAACGGGATCGCGAACGCGAAGTCGCGGTAGGTGCCGCGGAACCCGGGCAGGCGGTCGGCGCTGGCGAGGCCCTGGCTCGTCAGCGCGAAGAGCATGAGCGGGAAGATGAACGGCGGGATGACGACGCCCGGCTGACGCGCGACGCCGAGGATCGACCGGCGGGCCAGGGCCCCGAACTGGCGGCCGAACGTCGTCGCGCTCTCAGCTGCGGACACGGCCGAACCGTCGCCGCTTGGCCGGGGGAGCGACGCCCGCCGCCGGCTCGCCCTCGCCACCCTCCAGGTGCTTGCCCGTCTTGTCGAGGAAGACGTCGTCGAGCGTCGGCTCGAAGGCCGACACGTCGGAGACCCCGATCCCGGCGCCGTCGAGGCCGAGGACCACGGCGGCGAGGGCGGACTGGCCGGCATCCGCACGGCGGAGCCGGATCGCCACGGCCCCCTCGCGGGCGGCCTCGACCGGCGAGCCGAAGCGGGCGAGCACCTCCTCGGCCCGGGCCCGCTCCCCCGGATCGGAGACGGTGACCTCCAGGCGGGGCTCGCCGACCTCGGCCTTGAGCGCGGCCGGCGTGTCCTCGGCGACGATCGCGCCGCCGCTGATGATCCCGACCCGATCGGCGAGCTGGTCGGCCTCCTCCAGATACTGGGTGGTCAGGAACACCGTGACGCCGTCCTCCCGCGCGAGCCGGGCGACCTCCTCCCAGAGGGCCGCCCGGGACTGCGGGTCGAGGCCGGTCGTCGGCTCGTCGAGGAAGAGGACCTGCGGCGCGTGGAGCAGGGCGCGAGCGCGAGGTCGAGGCGCCGCTTCATCCCCCCCGAGTAGCCGCCGACCCGTCGCTCGGCGGCTCCGGCCAGCCCGACGCGGTCGATCAGCTCGGCCGACCGTCGCTCGCGGTCGGAGCGCGGGAGGCCGTGCAGGGAACCCTGCAGGCGCATGTGATCCCAGGCGTTCAGGTACGGGTCGAGCGCGGCCTCCTGGAGCGCGGCGCCGATCGCTCCCCGGACCCGATCGGGGTGTCGGACCACGTCGTGGCCGGCCACCGTCGCCGAGCCGGAGGTCGGCGGCAGGAGCGTCACGAGCATGTGGACGGTCGTCGACTTGCCGGCGCCGTTCGGGCCGAGGAAGCCGTAGATCTCGCCCCGGCGGACGTCCAGGTCGATGCCGTCGACGGCGAGCGGACCCTTCTCGAACCGGCGGGTCAGCGCCTCCGCCGAGATCGCCGTCTCGGTCACGCCTCCCCGTCCCAGTAGTCGACCTGTTCGACCCGGAAGAGGACGCCGAGGTTGCGGAGGCCGAGCTTGCCCGAGTCGGGGTACCAGCAGGCGTCTCCGTCCCGCCTGGTCGAGTAGACGAGGTACCGGATGCCGTCCTCGCCGGCGATGATCGCGTGGGTCGACGCGGCGCCGACCGGGCAGGCGAGGAACGAGCCGGGCTCGAGCCGATGCTCGCTCTCCCCGAGGGTGGCCGTGCCGGAGCCCTCGAGGACGAAGAAGAACTCCTCCTCGAGGGAGTGGCAGTGCCGGGGCGAGGACCGGCGTCCCGCCTCCACCGTGACCTCGCGCAGGCCCGAGCTGCGGCTGCCGAGCGCGTTGCCGATGTTGCGCTCGGTGCGGCCGAACGGACGGTGGTCGATCACGCGCGTCGGCAGCTCGGAGACGACGCAGACGTGCCGGCGGGGCTCCTCCGGCGGTCCGTGCTCCGGCAGGCCGTGCTCACCCTCGATCACGAACGGGTGGCGCTCGTCGCCGATGGGGATCCAGCCCGGGTGGAACCAGGCGAGGTGGGCCCGGGGGAGGGTGGTCGAGCCCTCGGGGTAGCGCTCGCCGAAGACGAGGAGCTCGAGGCCGTCCGCGCCGGCGACGAGCGTGTGCGCCTCCTCGCCGGCGCGGTGCAGGATGGCGTCGCCCGGACCGACGCGGTAGGCGTGGGTGACCCCGGCGTCGATCGTCACCAGGGTGCCGGAGCCGGCGAGGATGCGGAAGAACTCCTCCTCCCAGGCGTGCGTGTGGACCGGCGTCGACGCCGTGCCCGGCGCGATCGTCACGTGCCGCGCGCCGCAGGTCGTCAGGACGGTCGCGGTGAGGAGGCGCGAGTGGGCGCCGAGGTGGGTGCCGGGGGCGGCGAGTGGTCGCAGGGGCACGTCCTCCACGCGTCCGACGCGCGGATCCTCAGACATCCTCGGCGTCCTCCGCCGCGTCCTCGTCCTCCAGGTCGTCCTCGCCGCCGAGAGCCCGCGCCGAGCAGTCCGATCGCGAGCCCGAGCTCGTCCTCGTCGACGAGCGCCCCCTTCTCCGCGAAGTCGACCTGCGCCTCGGCGAGCCGCCGCAAAAGCCGGGAGAGCCCGTGGCCCGAGGAGCGGATCTTCAGCACCTCGCCGTCCCAGCGGTTGATGTGGAGGACGATCGACTTGTGGCCGCGCCGCTCGGTGAACGACCACTGGACGTTCCGCCACTCGGCGCCGTCGGTGTCCAGCTCCGCCGACCAGGCGCGGTAGACGTCCTCGGCGACCAGGGCGAGCTCGCCGATCAGCGCCGTCTCCTCCTGATCGAGACGCTCGGAGAAGGCCAGGGCGTCGATCAGCTCGCGCCCGAGCTCGCGACCGACGACCGGGATCCAGGCGTTGAGGAGATCCGACTCGGTGAACAGCGAGATCTCCCGGCGGAGGATCCGCTCCGCCCGCTCGCGCAGCATCCCGGCCGTTCGCGGGTCCGAGAGCGTGGCGCGCAGTTCGTCGCTCATCGCCATGGAGGCGAAGCCTACTGCCGGTCGGACAGGGCGCTTCCCGACGCCGGCGAGCTACGATCAGATGATGGGAGCCACCGAGATCGTCATCGTGCTGATCGTCCTGCTCGTGGTCCTGAGCCCCTTCATCATCCCGCGGGTGGCCCGTCGCGCGGGGCGGGGGAGTCGTGACGCCAAGCACGCCGCCAAGGGCGCGCTCGAGGGCTTCAAGGGGGAGATCACGCCGGGAAGCGGCGGCCTCACGGACAAGGGCGCCCGCGCCGCCGGAAGCCACGCCCGAAGCTCGTGGGACAGCATCAAGAGCGCGGGCTCGGCGTTCCGGGAGGAGTACGAGAAGCCGCTCGATCCGGTCGTCGTCCCGATGGCCGCCCAGCCGGGCGCGCCACCCCAGGCGACGCCGGTGACCGAGCCGGCACCGGCACCGCCCGTCGCGCCGCCGGTCGCGCCCACCCAGGCGCCCGTCGCGCCCGCCCAGGCCCCGCCGGTCGCCCAGCCCGTCGCGCCCACCCAGGCGCCGCCGGTCGCCCAGCCCGTCGCGCCCACCCAGGCGCCCGCCGGTCGATCAGCCATCGCGGGCCGGCCCCGACCGCCCCCGTCGGCGAGCAGGCGCCTGCCGCCTCACCCGTCCCGCCGGTCGCTCCGCCGCACGCCGTCCCGGTGCCACCCCCGGCACCCGCCTCGCCTCCCGGGCCCGTCGCGCCGGAGGATTCGCCGCCCCACGAGCCGGAGACCGGCTCCGGGCCCGGCCCGTCGGGCCCGTCCGGCGAGCACTAGGCGCGGGAGCGCGGGCCCCGAGCGCGATCGGAGCCGCGCCGGGCGGCTTCCCCGCCGCCCGACGGCTACTGGTCCGTGCGCCGCCGCGCCTCGAGCACGCGGAGCGGCTCCAGGGGATCACGCCCGTCGCGGGCGAGGAGCGCCAGGAGGTGGAAGAGCAGGTCGGCCGCCTCCTCGGCGATCCGCTCCGAGTCGGCCGGCTCGGTGATCGTCTCGACCGCCTCCTCGCCCACCTTGCGCTCCACGAACCGCCGCGGGCCGTGCAGCAGCCGGGCGGTGTAGGAGCCCGCGGGATCCGCGCCCCGGCGGGCCTCGATCGTCTCGCGGAGGACGGCGAGGATCCCGCCGCCATCCGCGCCGAAGCAACTCCGCGACCCGGTGTGGCAGGCCGGCCCGCTGGCGACGACCTCGAGGAGGACGGTGTCGCCGTCGCAGTCCCGGCGGGCGCGCACGACCTCGAGCACGTTGCCCGAGGTCGCCCCCTTCTCCCAGAGCTCGCCGCGCGAGCGCGACCAGAACGTCGCCCGGCCGCGTGGTCAGGGTCGCGACGAGCGCCTCCCGCGTCTGCCAGGCGACCATCAGCACCTCGCCCGTCGCCGCGTCCTGGCAGACGGCGCAGACCAGCCCGCGCTCGTCGTAGCGGAGCGCGTCGGGATCGAGCTCGAGCGCGGGGCCGGGCGGGGTCACCGCATCGGCAGGCCGCGCTCCCGGCACGCCTGCTTCACCTCCTCGATCGTGTAGGTCGCCTCGTGGAAGATCGACGCCGCGAGCGCGGCGGTGCAGCCCAGCTCGAGCGCGTCGGCGAGGTGCTCCGGCCGCGCCGCCCCGCCGGAGGCGATGACCGGCACCTCGACGACCTCGAGGATCCTCTGCAGAAGCTCCGTCGCGTACCCGGTCTTCGTCCCGTCCGCGTCCATCGAGGTCACGAGGAGCTCGCCCGCCCCCCGGCGCGTCGCCTCGGCCGCCCAGCCGACGGCGTCCGCGCCGGTGGGCGTGCGGCCGCCGGCGGCGAACGCCTCGTAGCGTCCGCGGGCGACCTCCTTGGCGTCGATGGCGACGACGATGCACTGGCTGCCGTGGCGCCTCCGCGCAGTCGCTGATCAGGGCGGGGCGCCGGAGGGCCGAGGAGTTGATGGAGACCTTGTCCGCACCGGCCGCGAGCAGGTCGCGCACGTGGGCCTCGGCGGCGACCCCGCCGCCCACGGTGACCGGCACGTCGACCTGCTCGGCGGCCCGCTCGAGCGCGCGCAGCAGATCGCGCCAGGACTCGTCCGTCGCCGTGATGTTGAGCCAGCAGATCTCGTCCGCTCCCTGGCCCGCGTAGCGCACGGCCGCCTCGACCGGGTCGCCCATGTCGCGCAGGTCGAGGAAGCGGACGCCCTTGACGACGCGTCCGCCGGAGACGTCGAGACAGGGGACGATCCGCCTACGCAGCATCGGAGAGCTCCAGGAAGCGCTGGAGGAAGCCCCGGCCGGCCGCCGACGAGCGCTCGGGATGGAACTGCGCGCCGACGATCCGCTCGCGGCGGACCACCGACCCGAAGTGGCGGCCGGAGGCCTCCGTCGTCGCCACGACGCCCGCAGCGTCCGGAGCGACCGCGTAGCTGTGGGCGAAGTAGACGACGCCGGGCTCGGCGCCGACCACCGGGTCGTCGGCCGCGCGGGCGGACGTCGTTCCAGCCCATGTGCGGGAGGGGGACGACGCCGGCGAGCCGCTCGACGCGACCGGGCAGGAAGCCGAAGCAGGTCGTCTCGTCCTCGGCCGAGCTCTCGTAGAGCAGCTGGAGCCCCACGCAGACGCCGAGGAGGTAGGCGCCGTCGGCGACGGCCGCGCGGATCGCGTCGACGAGGCCGAGCTCGCCCAGCCGCCGCATCGAGGTCCCTGCCGCGCCCTGGCCCGGCACCATGAGGCGGTGCGCGCCGGCGACCACGGCGGGATCGGCGGACTGCGCGACGCGGGCGCCGGAGCGCTCCAGCGCAGCCCGCAGGCTCCGCAGGTTGCCGGCGCCGTAGTCCACGAGCACGACCTCCCGGGCCGTGGCGGCTCCGGTCATTCGATGGCGTCCTTCGTCGAGGGCACGGCGCCCGCCCGGCGCGGGTCGAGCTCGACCGCGCGCCGCAGGGCGAGCGCCAGCGCCTTGAAGGTGGCCTCGATCAGGTGGTGGTCGTCCGTGCCGGCCGCGTCGACGTGGATCGTCGCGCGGGCGGCGCGGGCGAACGAGTCGAGAGCGTGCGGCCAGAGGCTGGCGCCGATCCCGCCGACCGCGGCGCCGGAGAGTCCGAGCGCGAGCGTCGAGCCGCCGCGACCGCCGAGATCGACGACGACCCGGGCGACGGCCTCGTCCAGGGGGGCGGCCGCGTCGGCGAAGCGCCGGATCCCGCGGCGGTCGCCGAGGGCGCGGTCGAGCGCCTGCCCGAGGGCGATCGCGCAGTCCTCGACGGTGTGGTGCTCGTCGACGTCCAGGTCGCCGCGGCAGGTGAGGTCGAGGTCGAGGAGCCCGTGGAAGGCGAGCGCCGTCAGCATGTGATCGAGGAAGCCCAGGCCGGTGGAGACGGAGGACCGGCCGGTGCCGTCCAGGCCGAGCTCGAGGTCGATCGTCGTCTCGGCCGTCGATCGGTGGACGCTCCCGCGGCGCCCGAACAGCGGCGTCGTCTCGATCCGGATCTGGGTCACGGCGGCCGGCTCCGGCCGGTCGAGCAGGCGGGCGAGGGCCGTCAGCAGGGCGTCGTCCTCGGCGGGGGTCGCGACGCAGACGCGGATGACGTCGGAGAGCGCCGGCTCCGAGGGGAAGGTGCGGACCGCCAGGCGCTCCGCCGCCAGGCGTGCGAAGGCGTCGGCGCCGGACCACGGCGTGCGCACGGTGACGAACGTGGCCGCCTGGCCGAGGATCGGGAGCCCGAGCTCGGCGAAGCCGCCCGCCAGGCGCTCACGCTCGGCGACGTAGGCGGCGGCGAGCTCGCGCATCTCCTCGACGAACCCCAGCGCGCGCTCGGCCCCGAGCGCGGAGTGGAGCGAGATCGAGCCGGGTGGACGCAGCGCGTCGAGCGCGCCCGCCAGCGCCGGTTGGGCGATCCCGAAGCCGACGCGGAGCGCCGCCAGCCCGAAGCCCTTGGAGAGCGTGCGGGCGACGACGAGGTTCGGGTGGTCGGCGACGAGCGCCGAGAGGTCCGTGCCGCCGAGCTCGACGTAGGCCTGGTCGAGGACGACGAGCCCGGGGCAGGCGGCGGCGATCTCCGCGACGCGCCCGGCGGGTATCTCCTCCCCGGTGGGGTTGTTCGGCGAGCAGAGCCAGACGAGGCGGGCGGACGGGGCGGCCTCGGCGACGGCGTCGAGGTCGAGGCGGACGGCGTCGCCCTCGACGACCGGCTCGATCCGTTCGGCGAGCCCGCCGGCCACGCGCGTCGCCACGGCGTAGAGCTGGTAGGTCGGCGCGGCCACGACGGCCACGTCGCCGGGGCCCAGGGCCAGCGTCGCCGACAGCTGGAGGATCTCGTCGGCGCCGGCGCCCGGGACCACCTGCTCCGGCGTCACGCCGGCGTAGGCGGCGTAGGCGGCGCGGAGCGACCCATAGGCGGCGTCGGGGTAGGAGCTGACCGGTGTCCGCGCCAGCTCGGCGGCGATGGCGGCCCAGTAGGGCGGGTCCACGGGCAGCGTGTTCATGTCGAAGCGGGCGACCCGGCCGGTGGGGATCCCCTCCTGCCAGCGGTAGGGAGCCGGTCGGGCGAGCTCGGGGCGGACGAAGGGGAGGAGCGCGGCGGGCTCGACGAAGTCGGTCACGGGATCAGATGCTCGATCGGGAGGGCGAGGATGCCGGTGGCGCCGGACCGCTTGAGCGGGCCGAGCAGGCGAGGGACGTCCTCGACGGCGACGACCGCGTGCACGGCGTGCATGCCGGCGCGGGCGAGCGGGAGGATCGTCGGCGCGTCGATGCCGGGAAGCAGCGAGAGGATCGACGCGAGGTCGTCGTCGTGGGCGTTCAGCATCAGGTAGCGCTTCGGGCGAGCGGCGAGGACGGCCTCGAGGACGGTCCGGAGGGCGGAGACGCGCTCCGCGAGCCCGGGTTCGAGGCCGCGTGCCGCGAGGAGCACGGCCTCCGACTCGAGGATCGTCTCGACCTCGACGAGCCCGTTCTGGCGGAGCGTCTCCCCGCTCGAGACGAGGTCGACGACGGCCTCCGCCGCGTCGAGCGACGGCGCGAGCTCGACGGAGCCCGAGATCGGGATCAGGGTGGCGGCGATGCCCGCCTCCGCGAGCCGCGCCGAGACGGTGCGCGTGTAGCTCGTGGCGATCCGCCGCCCGGCGAGGTCGGCGAGGCTCGTGAACCCGCGCGTCGGCCGGTGCGGCGAGCACGAGGCGGCAGCGGCCGAAGCCGAGCGGCATCAGGACCTCGACGTCGGCGCCCGACTCCCGGATCTGGTTGGATCCGGCGATCCCGAGGTCGACGGCGCGGTCCTCGGTCCAGACGGGGATGTCGTCGGCGCGGGCGAGGAGCACCTCGATCCCGTGCTCGGCCGCGTACAGGCGGAGCGAGCGGCCGTTCGGGTGGATCCGGATCCCGGCGTCGTGGAAGAGGGCGAACGCCGGCTCGGAGAGCCGCCCCTTGGACGGGATGGCGATCCGCAGGGTGTCGGCGCGGTCAGGCATCGCGGGCGCCCGTTCCCGTCCGGTGCGGCAGCATCGGAAGCCGGGCGATCGCCGCGGCGTAGCCGCCGTTTCCGTGGCGCAGCCAGTGCGCGACCCTGGTCACGGTCGTCGTCGACGTGCCCGCCCGGCGAGCGATCTCCAGGTAGGGCAGGTCGGTTCCCGCGAGGAGCCGGGCGGCGTGCAGGCGATGCGCCGAGCGCCTCCAGCTCCGAGAGCGTGCACAGGTCGCGGAGGAAGGCCTCGGCCTGCTCGGCCGTCTCGAGCCCGCTGAGCGCGGCCGCGAGCGCAGCCAGGTCGTCCGGGTCGATGTCGTGGGTGCGCACGCCCTCATGCTAACACGTTAGTATGATCCCATGGATCGGACCCCGCCGGCTCGCGCGTTCACCGTCATCCCCGCGATCGATCTTGCCGCTGGGCGGGTCGTCCGCCTCGTCCAGGGGCGGTTCGAGTCGCCGACCGACTTCGGCGACGTGCTGGAGACGGCGAGGCGGTTCTGGGCGGCCGGCGCCAGGGCGCTGCACGTCGTCGACCTCGACGCGGCCCGCACCGGGCACCGCAGCGTCGAGCACGCCAGGATCCTGGACCGCCTCTCGCGCGAACGCCCTTCCGGCGCTCTCCTCCAGATGGGCGGCGGCTTCCGGGACGGGCGGTCGATCCGGGACGCCCTGTCCCTCGGGATCGATCGTGTGCTCGTCGGCACGTTCGCGTTCCGCGACCCGGCGGCCTTCGCGGAGGCCGTGGCGGAGAGCGGCCGCTCGATCTGCGTCACGGCCGATGCCCTCGACGGCCTCGTGCGCATCGCCGGCTGGCTGGAGGATGCCGGCGAGCGCGTCGAGGACGCGATCGCGCGGCTCCGGCGGGATCCCGGCGTCACCGCGTTCCTCGTCACGGCGATCGAACGCGACGGCACGCTCGCCGGCCCGGATCTGGCGCTTCTCCGCCGCGTCCGCGAAGCCGCCGGCGACGCGCACCTCCTGGCCTCGGGCGGGGTGGGGACGGTCGAGCACATCGCGGCGACCCGGGACGCTCAGGCGGACGGCGTCGTCGTGGGCCGAGCCCTCCTCTCCGGCGAGATCGCGATCGCCGACGCGCTGGCCCTGGAGCGGCCGGAGCGAGCCTCCGCGTGAGGCGCGAGGAGCCGGGTCGATCGCCGGGGCGCGCCAACCGCCGGCCGTTCCGAGCTCTCCGGTCTCCGCTTCTCACCGCCGGCGAGCGCCGGCGATGAGCGGCCCGACCGGGATCGAGCGGCGCCTCGGGCGGTCAGCGATCGGCGTGCGCGCGGATCGCCGACGGTGATCGCTCGCCTGGCTGGCCGGGAAGAACGGAGCCATGAAGCCGATCCTCCGAGCCACCCTCGCCGGGGCAGGGGCGGCAGCCGTCTGGGCCGCCGCCGAGACGCCGCTCCGCCGACTCTGCCGCACGCCGTACTCCGACGTCCAACTCCTCGGCCGCCTGGTCGCGCGCGGCCGGTGGGTCGAGCCCGCCGGGCTCGCGCTGCACCTGGCGAACGGCGCCATCGCGGGCGTGGTCATGCAGCGACTGCGGGCGACGACGGTCCCGCGGGCGATCCTCGCCGCCGAGGCCGAGACGCTCCTCCTCTGGCCCGGCATGGCCGTCGTCGAGCGGGTGCATCCGGTGTTCGCCGAACGCGGATGGCCTCGGCCGATCGTGAGCCACGGGCCGACGATCGCCGAGCAGGTCCTCGTGCACGCGCTCTTCGGAGCGGTCTACGGGGCGCTCCGGGCACGCTGAGGCGCCTCGCAGGAGCGCGATCCGCGCCGACGGCGCAGGTGAGCCCGCCGCGACCCGCCGGTGCGGCTCTCGACACGCTTCGACCGCGCGCGACCTCGGTTCGGGGCCGGCGTGGGGCGCGGCTCGCCGGGTCCTCGGGGCGAGGATCGCCCGTACGGAGAGCGATGCCGGGCCCCACGTCGAGGTCAGGTCGAAGGTCGGGAAGGAACTCTGGGGGTAAGCCTGAGGTTCTGACGATAACGCGTCACCCTGATGTTAAGGGACAGACTTGATCGGGCAGAGGCCATTCCCGGTGGCTACCATCTGGCGTGTGAAGGACTCCCTCGTCCGGCGCCGTCGCGCCGCCCTCCGGCCCCGGCCCGCCCTCGTCGGCTGCGTGCTCGCCGGGCTCGTCGCATCCGCCTGCGTCGCCCCGGACGCCGGGGCCGCCGACACCACGTCCTGGGCTGATGGGTCGATCGCGACCGTGCTCGCCCACGGACTGGTTCCCGGCGTCACGACCGCGGCCCAGTTCCGTCCCGCCGACCCGCTCACCGGCGCGACCCTGAACGCCTTCGCGAGCGGGCTCTTCTCGAGCCGCTTCGCGGCGTCCCGGACGCAGACGACCCCCGGCGTGCAGACCATCGCCTCGCTCGATCGGACCTTCGTCATCTCCGCGGGGTTGAGCGGCGCGGTCGCCACGGCGATCCGCGGCGTGCGCGGGGCGGGCTATCACACGGTCCGCGGCGCGGGCATGGAGGCGGCCGCGAGGATGCTCCAGCTCCGGTACAGCTTCCCGTCCTCGCAGGACAACCTCGAGAAGTCGGCCCACCAGACTGCGTCGCGAGCGGACGCGGCCTACTCCGCTGCCGTCGTGCTCGACTGGCAGGGGTGGGAGCCGCAGGAGGCGAGGGCGACCCTCGGGATGCTCGCGTCGATCCCGGCCACCGCCGGCGAGCGCCACGCCATCGTCTCGCGCGCGCTCGGCAAGCTCGGGATGCCGTACGTCTGGGGCGGCGAGTCGGACACGGCCGAGGGCTCGAGCTATGCATTCGGCCCGCAGGCGCACGGAGGCTACGACTGCTCCGGCTTCGTCTGGCGGGTCGTCGCCCTCGATCCCGCCTCGCCGTCCGGCGCGCTCGCGCGGATCGGCGGCCGGACGACGTTCGAGATGGCGCGTTCCACGCCCGTCGCGGCACGGCTCTCGTACCGGCAGCTGCAGCCGGGCGACCTGATGCTCTTCGGCGACAACGGACGCGCCTCGACCTACGACCAGGTCGGCCACGTCGGCATCTACCTCGGCAACAACCTGATGATCCACTCGTCCAGCCAGGGCGTGATGATCTCCGAGGTGGATACCGGCTGGTACCAGGAGCGGTTCGCCTTCGGCAAGAGCGTGGTACCGCCGGCCGGGGTTGCGGCCCGCGCGATCGCGCGCGTCGCCCGCGCCGCCCGCGAGGTTCCCGCCGGCGTCGACCCGGCCGCCGGCCAGGACGACGTCGCGCCGTAGGGCTCCCCGCCCCCGGGCGCATCGCGCCTGCGGCTGATCGGTCGACCCACGCAGGCCTGCCGGACGTGCGTCCCCGGGCCGGCGCGAGCCCGAGCACGATCCGGCTCCGCCTCCCCTCGACGATACCCGCTGCCCCGGTCCATCGGGACGGCGTCCCGGAGGCGCAGAGCGGCCGCGTTCCGGCGGCTTCGGCAGTCCCGGGCACGCCGCCTTCCGGTCCGCCCGCCGGCGGGCGCTCCCGCGCCCGTCAGGGCACGTCCGGCGGCCCACGGAGCGGTCGGTGGAGGAGGTCCAGACCGCTATGATGGAGGTGCGATCGCTCGCCGGAGGACGTCCCTCCGACGGCCCTCGCCGAGTCGACGGATGGCCGCCGCGGACCGTCCGAACGGCCCCCGGCGGGGTCGTCGGAAGGGATCCCGATGTCGTCCGACCGGAGCGGTACGGTACCTCGCCCTGCCTCCGGAAGGATCCCTGGATCGGGAGGCGGGAGGATCCCGTCGTCGGCGACACGTTCCCGGTCTCGTCTTCCGGGAGCCTCGACGGGCAAGAGGACGCGAAGAGCGAAAAAGGTGGCTGAGGTGCAGATCGAGCGGCGATACACGAAGGACGGTGCGGACCCCTACGCGGGCATCGCATTTGCGCCCCGCACGTCGAAGATCGTCGGCACGGACGGCACGGTCGTCTTCGAGGCGGAGATCTACGCGCCGGCCGCCTGGTCGCAGGTAGCCATCGACATCCTCGCCCAGAAGTACTGCCGTAAGGCCGGCGTGGCGACCCGCCTCGCGCCCGTCGCGGAGCCGGGGGTGCCCGCGTGGCTGGCCCGGCACGAGCCGGACGCCGACGCGCTCGCCGGCCTTCCCGCGTCCGAGCGCGAGGGCGGGGAGCGGGACGCCCGCGAGGTCTTCCGCCGGCTCGCCGGCTGCTGGACCTACTGGGGCCACAAGCACTCGTACTTCGCCTCGGAGACGCGACGCCCGCGCGTTCTACGACGAGCTGCAGGCGATGCTCGCGCTCCAGGTGGCGGCGCCGAACTCGCCGCAGTGGTTCAACACCGGCCTGCACTGGGCCTACGGCATCACGGGGCCGGCCCAGGGCCACTGGTTCGCCGAGGCCGACGGCACGCTCGCCCGCTCGACCTCGGCCTACGAGCGGCCGGCGCCGCACGCCTGCTTCATCCAGTCGGTGCGGGACGACCTCGTCAACGAGGGCGGGATCATGGACCTCTGGACGCGGGAGGCGCGCGTCTTCAAGTACGGCTCCGGGACCGGCTCCAACTTCTCGGCCATCCGCGGGGAGAACGAGCGGCTCTCGGGCGGCGGCAAGAGCTCCGGGTTGATGAGCTTCCTCAAGATCGGCGACCGGGCCGCCGGCGCGATCAAGTCGGGCGGGACGACCCGGCGGGCCGCGAAGATGGTCACGCTCGACCTCGACCACCCGGACATCCGCGAGTACGTCCGCTGGAAGGTCGTGGAGGAGATGAAGGTCGCCTCGATGGTGGCCGGCTCCCGCTCCCTCTCCAAGCACCTGAACGCGGTCCTCGCGGCCACCGGCGAGGGGGAGGGCGAGGGGCGCTTCGTCGCGCGGCAGAACCCGGCGCTCGGACAGGCGGTTCGCCAGGCCCGCGCCGCCGGCCTGCCGGACACGGCGATCCAGCGGACGCTCGACCTGGCCCGGCAGGGAGTCACCGACCTCCGGATCGACGAGTACGACACGGACTGGCAGGGTCCGGCCTACCAGACCGTCTCCGGTCAGAACTCGAACAACTCCGTGCGCGTGACGACGCGGTTCATGCGCGCGGTGGAGCGCGACGAGGACTGGCCGCTCTACGAGCGGACGGAGCTCGTCCGGGCCCGCCTGGAGGACCGGGAGCCGGCCGCCTGCGAGGTGCTCCGGGCCCGCGACCTCTGGGACGACGTGTGCGAGGCGGCGTGGCAGTGCGCCGACCCGGGCCTCCAGTTCCACGACACCACCAACGAGTGGCACACGTGCCCGGCCGACGGCGAGATCCGGGCCTCCAACCCCTGCGCGGAGTACGTCTTCCTCGACGACACCGCCTGCAACCTGGCATCCCTCAACCTGCTCACCTTCGACACGCCGGAGGGCTTCGCCGTCGAGCGCTTCCGGCACGCCGTGCGGCTCTGGACGATCGTCCTCGAGCTCTCGGTCCTGATGGCCCAGTTCCCGTCCCGCGAGATCGCCGAGGGCAGCTACCGGTACCGGACGCTCGGCCTCGGGTACGCGAACCTCGGCGCGCTCGCCATGCACCGCTCCCTGCCGTACGACTCCCCCGAGGCGTTCGCGATGACGGGCGGCATCACCGCCCTGATGCACTTCGGGGCCCTCGCGACGAGCGCGGAGCTCGCCGCCCGGGTGGGCCCCTTCGAGCGGTTCGAGGCGAACCGCGAGTCGATGCTGCGCGTCGTCCGCAACCACCGGCGCGCCGTCTACGCCGCTCCGGCGAGCGAGTACGAGGGGCTGTCGGTGACCCCGCAGGTCCTCGAAGCCGACCTCGTGGAGCCCGCCCTCCTCGCGGCGGCGAGGTCCGAGGCCGACCGGGCGCTCGCGCTCGGCGAGCAGCACGGCTACCGGAACGCGCAGGTCACGCTGATCGCGCCGACCGGGACGATCGGCCTCGTCATGGACTGCGACACGACCGGGATCGAACCGGACTTCGCGCTCGTGAAGTTCAAGAAGCTGGCCGG
Source organism: uncultured Thermoleophilia bacterium (assembly GCA_963800515.1). Classification (GTDB taxonomy): domain Bacteria; phylum Actinomycetota; class Thermoleophilia; order Gaiellales; family F1-60-MAGs149; genus CAWDBC01. Next base: position 3,111 of record CAWDBC010000008.1, on the reverse strand, counting down.
CGGCGGGTACTTCAAGATCGTCAACGCGTCCGTGCCGCCGGCGCTCGAGCGCCTCGGCTACGCGCCGGAGGAGATCGACGCCATCATCCGCCACGCCGTCGGCTCGAAGACGCTGGAGGGGTGCCCCCGATCGACGCCGATCGCCTGCTGCGAGATGGGCTTCGACGACGCCGCGATCGGGCGGGTCTCCGAGGGACTCGGATCGGCGTTCGACATCCGCTTCGCGTTCAACCGGTTCACGGTCGGCGACGACCTGATCACCGGCGCGCTCGGGATCGACCCCGACGAGCTGAACCGGCCGGACTTCGACCTGCTGCGGGCCCTCGGCTTCACGCCGGCGGAGATCGACGCCGCGAACGAGTACGTCTGCGGGACGATGACGGTCGAGGGCGCCCCGCACCTCCGCGACGAGCATCTGGCGATCTTCGACTGCGCCAACCAGTGCGGGCGCAAGGGGACGCGGGCGATCCGGCCCCTGGCGCACATCGAGATCATGGCGGCCGCGCAGCCGTTCCTCTCGGGAGCGATCTCGAAGACGATCAACGTGCCGAACGGCGCCACGATCGCCGACATCGCCGAGTGCCTACCGGGTGTCCTGGTCGAAGATGCTGAAGGCCAACGCGCTCTACCGGGACGGCTCCAAGCTCTCGCAGCCCCTCTCGTCCTCGGCGCTCGAGGCCCCTCGACGTCGGCTTCGACGAGGAGCCGGCGGCGGTCCTGCCGTCCGTGGAGGCGCAGGCCGAGCGGATCGTGGTCGAGTACCTCCGGGAGCGGCGACGCCTGCCGGACCGTCGCGCCGGCTACACCCAGAAGGCTCGGATCGCCGGGCACAAGGTCTACCTCCGCACGGGCGAGTACGAGGACGGCCAGCTCGGCGAGATCTTCATCGACATGCACAAGGAGGGAGCGGCCTATCGCTCCCTGATGAACGCCTTCGCGATCGCCATCTCCCTCGGGCTCCAGCACGGCGTGCCGCTCGACGAGTACGTGGACGCCTTCACCTTCACGCGGTTCGAGCCGAACGGGATGGTGCAGGGCAACCCGCAGATCAAGATGGCGACGTCGGTGATCGACTACATCTTCCGGGAGCTCGCGATCACGTACCTGGACCGCCACGACCTCGCCCAGGTGTCCCTGCGGCAGGAGGACCTGCGCTCCGACACGATCGGGTCGAGGCCCGGCTCCGAGCACGTCGTGCCGCTCGGCGCCGAGCCCGCCCCACGGCCGACGCCGGCCCCGGAGCCAAGCTCGGTCCGCCGCGTCGCGCCGACCACTCCGGGCTCTCCGGCCGCCGCGGTCGCCACGGCGGCCCCGCGGGCCATCTCCGGCACCCTCACGGAACGCGACCAGGCCCGCCTCAAGGGCTACGAGGGGGATGCCTGCGAGAACTGCGGGCAGCTGACGCTGCTCCGGAACGGCTCCTGCCTCAAGTGCGACAGCTGCGGCGAGACGACCGGCTGCAGCTGATCGGACCCCACCTGATCCCGTCGCTGAGCGCGGGGCGCTCGGGGCGCTCCGCCCGGTCGGCAGTCGTTCGACCACGGCGGCGAGGTCGCCTCGACGGCCTGCCCGCTGACCCCCCGGCCGAGGGCGTCAGCGGGCGTCGCCCTCGTCGACGACGAGCGGATTGGTCAGCGGGCCCCGAACGCGTAGCGCCGGCCGGGACGGCCCCGGTCGGCCGCCGGCGGACGGACGTACTGCATCGAGGCGTCGACGAACGGCTGGTGGTCCCAGGGGGTGTAGAGGCCGACTCGGAGCGCGGCGGCGACGAGGCGGCGCTCGCGCTGGCTCTCGAGGACGCGCGCTTTCAGGCCGGGCAGGTCCCAGTCCTCCTCCGCCGCGGCGCGGAGGCGCCGGTCAGCTCCGCGTGGCGGGGATCGGACGCCTGTTTGACGAGCTCCAGCGGATCGGCGTCGAGGTCGAAGAGCTGGTCCGGGTCCCCCTCGCAGCGGATGTACTTGAGCGAATCGCGACGCACCATGACCATGGGCGCGTGGACGCCCTCGGCGAAGTACTCGCCGCGGACGACCGCGGGGCCGGGCCCGGTGCCGTCCATGGCGGCAACGAGGCTCGTGCCGGCACCTGGTGCCTCGCCCTCGCCGACGCCGGCGAGGGCGAGCAGCGTGGGGGCGAGGTCGAGGTGGGAGACCGGACCAGGCACCCACCCGGCCCGATGGCCGGGCCGGCGGACGAGGAGCGGGACCCGCACGCTCCCCTCGAAGAAGCTCATCTTGTACCAGAGGCCGCGCTCACCCAGCATGTCACCATGATCGGCGAATAACATGACAATCGTGTTGTCGGCGAACCGCGCTTCATGGAGAGTGCTCAGCAGGACCCCGACCTGGTCGTCAACGTATGACACGGCCCCGTAGTAGGCGCGCCGCGCCGCGCGCACCTGCGCTTGCGTTGGTCTGGCCAGCCCGAGTCCGATGACGTGACGCAGGCGCGCCGCATGTGGATCTTCGGCCCCACCCGGGTCGCCCGCCAGGTCACCAACGCGCGGCAGGTCGATCTCCTCTCGTTGTAACGATCCCAGTAAGCTCGTGGGAACGACGTACGGGTCGTGCGGGTGGGTGAGCGAGGCGACCAGACAGAACGGCCGCCGATCGCGGCTGCGCGCCAGGTCGAACAGCTTCTGACGCGTGGCCGAGACGACCTCATCGTCGAAGTCGATTTGATTTGTCCGGACACAGGCCCGGCCTGCGTAACCGAGTCCATGGTGTGATACCAGCCGGGCCGTCCTCGAGCGTGTCCAGTCGGGCGTCCATCCGAAGTCGGCCGGATAGATGTCGGTCGTCAGACGCTCCTCGTAGCCGTGCAGCTGATCCGGACCGCAGAAATGCATTTTTCCGGCGAGCGCGGTCTGGTATCCCGCGCTGCCGCAGGTAATGCGCGAACGTGGGCGCCGCCGAGGCGAACTCAGCCGCATTGTCGTAGGCACCGATCTTCGCGGGGAGTCGCCCCGAGGAACGAAAAGCGCGAGGGCGCGCACAGCGGGGACATGCAGTACGCGCTGCCGAACACGGTGGCGCCGGCGGCGAGGCGAGCGAGGTTCGGCGCATCGGCCTGTGCGTTGCCGTACGGCGGCAGCGCCGACGCGGGAAGCTGGTC
>CAWDBC010000007.1:0-481390 GCA_963800515.1 uncultured Thermoleophilia bacterium | reverse complement strand
TCAACTGGGGCCTCGTCGGCCTCTTCAAGTACGACCTGGTCGCCGAGATCGTCGGCAAGCAGTTCGGTGAGACGAACGCCGTCTCCAGGATCATCTACATCCTCGTCGGCCTCGCCGCCCTCGCGCACCTCCCGGTGCTCCTCGCCACCCTCCGCGGTGACGACCGGGGCTCCGTTGGCGCCGGCAGCCGCCGGGCCAGCCCGGTCCGCTAGACCCCGGCACCTCTCCCCGACGGCGCTCGCCTCCACGGGCGGGCGCCGTCGGTGGGTCGCGGCGGTTCCGCCGAAGCCGGCGCAGCCCGGAACGATCCGGAAGGTCCTCGGGCTGACGGCAACCCGCCCGGCGTCCGCGTGGCGGCGCCCGGGATGTCCGCCCCACCGCGGGCAGCGGCCGGCGTCGCTTCTATAAGTGGTACACATTGTATTACTTATAGAAGCGGACGCGACAGGACGAACGAGCGCGGGTACGATCCGCATCGCGGTGCAGGGCGTCGAGCGTGCCCCACTCGGATGTCGGCGAGAGCCGGCGGGGAGCGAAGATACGTGAAACATGTTGTATCATTTAGCCGGCACACGATCGCGGGGACGCCGTCCGTGTCGACCGCCGGGCTGGACTGCACCCTCGACCGACCGAATTCGTCCCACGCGGTCGTGCGAGCGGCCGGCGAGCTCGACATCGCCACGGCGGAGCTGCTGAAGACCCGGCTTCGCGACGCCCGGTGGACGGACGCGGACCGGCTCACCATCGATCTCCGCTCCGTCTCCTTCATCGAGACGTGCGGCGTTCACCTGTTGCTCGACGAGGCGGCGGAGGCCGGAGGGCGCTGGGTGACCCTCGAGGTCGTCGCGAGCCCGCGAGTCGATGCCGTGCTCCGCCTTGCCTGCGCGCCCGGCCTCCGAAGGCAGCTCGGATCGACGGCAGCCACCTGGATCCCGGATCGGCGTTCCCGGCGCTCCGAGAGGACGGCGCCCCCGGGGAGCGCAGCCTAGCCACCACCGAGTCGGAGGTTCTCGCCCCATGTTCGATCGTCGGAACCCGTCACCGTCGCTTCTCGAGCGAGCAGAGATCGGAGGCCCCGGGTGTGTCGGAGTGCCCGTCGATGAGCCCGCGCTCCACGCCCTCCACGATCAGCCATACGCAGAGCCCGGGACCGCGGCCCACCGGCTGAACCTGATGCAGGGCGTGCTCACGCGCACGGCGGAGGCGGGGCGCTCCACGGAGCAGACGGTCGGGGCGCTGGTGGATGAGCTGCACCTCCTGAAGGCGCGGATCGAGGCCCTCGAGAGGCGCCTCGGGCACTAGCGCCTCGTTCTCGCGCGGACGAGGACGCCCCTGGCGGGTTCGATCGGGCGCACCGCCTGGTCCGCAACCGCCGGAGGATCGCCGCGACGCGAAGGCGCCTGACGATCCCGTGGAACCAGGCGCGATCGAGCGGCGACATCGGCGGCGGACACTCGCCGTCGACGCAGGTCGTCCGGCGACCGATCGTGGGCGCTAGCCGGCGGTGAAGAGGAAGTCGAGGCAGGAGCCTTCCTCGTCGAGGTCGACGATCGCGCCGCGGAGGAGCTCCGCCGAGTAGTCGCTGCCCGGGTTGAGGCAGAGCGTCTCGCCGATCTTCTGCGCCGCCCTCGACTCGTGGATGTGCCCGTGGAGGCCGACCGAGGGCTGATAGCGCCTGATCGCATCACGCACGGCCTTGCTCCCGACCGGCACGAAGCTCGGCCGCCCGCCGCGAAGCACCGGCTCGCAGGTCGGCATCGAGCTCGGGGGCCGTGTCGAGGCCGGAGGAGTACGGCGGGTCGTGGAAGTTGACGACGGTGCGCCGGCCGTCCGGAACCTGATCCATCATCGCGGCGATCCGCTCGGCGAGCGCCTCCTCGGAGAACTCCCGCTCCGTGTCCCAGGGCGTGGGCGTGACGTCGCCGAGGCTCGCGAGCAGCACCGGGCCGAGGTCGCAGAGCGTCCGCTCGGGGCACTCGACCCGCTCGGCGCTCGCAAGCACGGCGTCGATCTCGAGGGGGTCGTCGTTGCCGGGCGTGATGATGCAGCGCACCTCCGGCCGCAGCCGTTCCGCCGCGAGTCCGCACCAGCCCTCGAGCTGCCGGTCGATCTCGCGCCGGAACACGGCTTCGAGGTAGGGCCTGTCCTCCGCGATCCGGGTCAGCTCGGGCCGCCTCCATCTCCACCGGATAGAACCCGAGCATGTTGATCTCCGCGCACAGCCGGTCCATCCTCTTCGGCCGGGACGGACACCGCCTCGCCGCGCACCTCGGCGCGTCAGCGTGCCGTTCTCGCGGCGGACCGGAACCAGCCCCTTCCCCGCGACGTCGCCGCCGAGCACGAGCACGTCCGCGCTGTAGGCCTCCGCGGCGCTCAGGAACTTGCGGAAGCAGCGGTCGGATCCGTGCACGTCCGTGGCGAAGAAGATGCGAAGCGCGCGTGATCGCTTCTTCCCGCTTCTCCGTCCATGGCATGGCGAATGGTGGCGCGTCGGGATCACTCGGGAGGGAGCTCGCGCATCGCGAGGTCGAGGTCGATGGACGAGCCGCGGCGACCGCGCGGGCGATCACGTAGATCACCGGCCCGGCGAGGAGCACGAGGACGAGGGTCGTGACGCTGCTGAAGCTGAACTTCCCGAAGACGCTCGAGTGGGTGACGATCAGCGACGATGACGATCAGGGCCGAGGATCGTGGTCAGGCCGCCGGCGATCGCGGCGTTCGGGATGCCCGCCGGAGCGCTCGACGTCGTTGGTGCCCGGCTTGTAGATCAGCTCGGGTCGTCGCCAGGGCAGGAGCAGCGCGGCGACCGCGCCCGCCAGCAGGATCAGCGCCACGAACAGCGCCGAGTTGGCGACGATGTTCGCGAGGCTGAGTAGGTGGCGAGCAGCGAGAACCGATTCCCCCGACGAGCGCGATCATGGTCGCGTTGATGGGGCCGTGCGTGCGCGTCGTTCACCTGGCGACGCTGACCGGCAGCATCCGGTCGAACGCCAGGGAGAAGAGGACGCGGGTGATGACGGCGACGAAGGCGAGGTTCACCGCGAGCTCCGGCGCACGGCACCGCGATCGCGAGCAGGATCTTCGTGATCGGGTCGCCCGACAGGACGAGCCCGTAGCCGAGGCCGCCGGCCGTGGACGGAGGCTCGTGATCTTGCCGTACGCGTCGCCGTCGGAGGCGCCGAGGTTGGCCTGCGACTGCATGAAGTCGAGCCCGATGCGCCACCGCAGGAGGACCCAGATCCCGACCCACACGACGACGAGTAGCGCGATGCTGATGCACGAGGCGTAGACGTACGTGCGCCCGGGTCGCTTGAGCTCGCCGCCGACGTAGTACGAGTAGAGCACGCTGTTGTAGTTGAGCACCATGAACGGGACGACGAGCAGGGACGCGGTGAGACTGATGCCGGTGGCGATCGCCGTGCTGCTTCGCGGAGGCGAGCACGTCCTCGTACGCGTTCGGGTTGTGGCTGAAGCTCCCGAAGGAGTTGACGAAGTCGCTGTGCGAGTGCGTCAGCAGGATGATCGCGAGGGCGATGAAGGCGAGCAGCTGAATGACCACGAGACCGAGGATGATCTGGGCGACGCGCTTGAGCGACCACAGCGACAGCACGCCGACGAGGATCATCATGCCGACGCAGATCAGGGCGATCGCGCCCTTGCCCGTGACGTGGTTGGCGCCGGCGGCGATCCACGAGCTGCTGAATGCGTCACCGAGCCCCGTGAGCGTGAACGGCATGAAGATGGCCGTGAACTGGGCGTTGGCGGCCAGGATGTAGGTGAAGGCGACGGCGATGCCGATGCCCACCATCGCTCCGAGCGCGGGTGATATCACACGGGAGACGTACACATACTCGCCACCGGCCCGGGGATGGCCTGCAACAGGTACTTGTAGGCGAACATCGCCACGAACCAGATCGCGGCGGCGAGGATCAGTGGCAACACCATGTCAGGCCGGTTGAAGCTGATCAGGCCGTTGGTGAAGTTGATGAAGGTATTGACCACGGCGACGGACGCCAGAGCGATCGCCGTGGCCGCTGGGACACCCAGCTCGCGGACGAGCCCGGACGCCTGCCGGGTGAAGAGCCCAGACGAACCCGACGACTGGTCAGATCCCGCGACGGTGCTCACGTCATTCCCTCCCACAGGGTGGAACGTTCCAGGGAGAAACGTACCAAGCGGCCCGGACGGCTGCAACCCCGTCGCCGAGGCTCTCGAGGACCCGGGCTCGGGGAGCTGACCCCCAGGCCCAGTCGGGCCCGACGGCCAGCGGCTCGCCGCGGACCGCGCTGGCCCGTGCGGCGACGGCCGTGGCGACGGCCCAGCGATCGTCCTCCAGGGTCGCGTTGGACGTCTCCGCACCGCGGCACGCCGCACCGAAGTCGTCGATCTGCGTCTGGTAGGCGTCGCGGAACCGCTCCCGGCAATCCACGGGGTAGACGACGCCCGACGCCGACGAGAAGACGGTGACCCCGGGGCTGCCGGAGCGCCGGCGAGAAGGGCGGAGCCCTCCGTCCCGACGACCTCGCACGTGATGTCCATCCCGAGCTTCGAGGTGCGGGAGAGATGCGTCGTCGCGACGGCGCCCTGGAGGCCGATGCTGACGTAGGCGTTGTCGAGATCCGCATGGCGGTAGACCGGGTTGTGCACGAGGGCGTAGGCGACGCCGGGGTCCCGGCCGAGCAGCCAGCGGGCGGTGTCGAAGTCGTGGACGCCGACATCCATGATGAATCCACCGGCCGCGGCGTCATCCTCGCTCGGCGGGAAGTCCTCGCGGCTCGTCAGCCTGACCGCGAACGGCTCGCCGATCGTCCCGGACGCCACCACGCGGGCCAGTTCGCGGAAGCGCGCGTCGTGGCGCCTCTGGTAGGCGACCCTGGCGACGAGCTCGGGACGCTTGGCGGCAGCCGCGGTGATCGCGTCCTGCGCCTGCAGCGTCGAGGCCCCCGGCTTCTCGAGCAGTAGGTGCTTGCCGCGGCGGAGCGCCTCCGCGGCGACCCCGGCGTGATCGCTCGTCCGCGTGCACACGACCACCGCCTCCACCTCGTCGGCCGCGAGGAGCTCCTCCATGGTCGAGAGCCGCACCGACGGACCGAGGGGACCGACGCGCTCGCGGCTCGCCCGACCCCGTGCCGAGGCGATCGCGACCAGCTCGACGTTGGGACTCGCCTCCGCGCACGACGCGTGCACCGCGGAGATGAACCCCGTGCCCGCGATCCCGATCCGGAGCGGCTCGATCGTCGTGTCCAAAGGATCTTCTCCCGTTGGTGAGTGGAGCGTTCCACGACGCTACCAGATACCCCAGAGCCGGCCGGAGCGCCGGCAGGCCGGGACCACCAGTCGACTAGACTGACGCCGCCCGGATCCCGAAGAGACGATGACCCTGCAGACCCCGCGCCCGGCGCGAAGCATCACCATCTTCGACGTCGCCCGCGTGTCGGGGGTGTCCAAGTCGACCGTCTCGAACGTGGTGCGCGGTGTGGGCCACGTCTCGGAGGACACGAAGCGACGGGTCCTGGCGGTCATCGACGACCTGGGCTACACGCCGAACGGGATCGCGCGCCAGTTCGTCAAGCGCCAGACGAACATGATCGGCGTGCTCGTCGGCGATCTCGGCAACTCCTACCATGCCCACCTCGCCCAGGTCGTCGAGCGTGCCCTCTTCCGCTGCGGCCACACGGCCGTCTTCTGCAACATCGAGGGCGACGAGGAGTTGGCGATCGCGGGCGTCGACGCCCTCCTCGAGCAGCGCGTCGCGGGCTTCGTGTTCCTCGCGCTGGTCGAGCGCACCCCGCGCCTCGCCGACTCGCTCCGGCGGCCCTCCATCCCCATGGTCGCCGTCGGACTGCGGCAGGAGTGGACGGACTCCGTGGGACCCCGGGACCGGGAGGGCGGCCGCCTGGCCACGCGGCACCTGCTCGACCTCGGACACCGCCGGATCGGCTACGTGCGGACGTCGATGGTCGAACCGGGCGGCGACCGGGCGCGCCGCGCCGGCTACGCGGCGGCGCTCCGCCGGGCCGGGCTGGAACCGGCACCGCCGATGGCGTGGGACACCGCCACCAACACCATCCGCGTGGGCCGCACCCGACTCGCCCTCAGCCGTGCGCTGACCGGCCCGACGGCCCCGACCGCGGTGTTCGTCTGGAACGACCACGGCGCGATCGGGTTGATCGACGCCTGCGAGGCGGAGGGCATCGCCGTGCCCGGCGATCTGTCCGTCGTGGGCTTCGACGACATCGCGATGGCGAGCCTCGGCCGCATCTCGCTGACGACCGTCGCGCAGCCGCTCGACTTCCAGGCGGAGAGGGCAGTGTCGATGCTGCTCGACCGGATCAACGGCCGAGCGCCCGCGAAGGCGCAGCACCTGAGCGTGCCGGTGGAGCTTCGCGTGAGGGGTTCCACGGCGCCCGTGAGGCGCGGGCGCGCCGGGAGGCCGGCCACCTAACCGTCCGCGATCAGCGCCTGCGAGCGCTCGGCGACGGCGAGGGCCTGCCGTGCGTCGTGGATGCTGGCACCCGCGTCCAGCTTCCCTCGGCGGACGCTCCGAGCGAACGCCTCCGCCTGCGACCGCAACGCGGCGAGGAACACGGCGTCGCCGGCCTCCCCCCACAGGACCTCGACCCGTTCGTAGCCCCTCGTCCCGATCACCTCGGCCCAGACGCAGTCGCCCTCCGAGAAGTGGCGGCCGAGCGAGACGGTCGCGACGCCGCCGCCCGAGAGCGCACCGACCATGGCGACGCTCTCGACGTCGCCGGCCACCGGCGGGACGGACGTGACGCTCGACGCGGCCTGCTCCAGGCGGACGATCTCCTGGCCGGTGAGCCAGCGGATCTGGTCGAACTCGTGGACCCCCATGTCGACCGCGATCCCGCCGCTCGAGCGACGGAACGCCGGGGTCGAAGGGTCGGCGTCCCACTGCCAGCAGGAGACGAGCGAGAGCTCGCCCAGCTCCCCGGCGGCGATCCGGCGCCGGAGCTCGCCGAGCCGAGGGACGAAGCGTCGCCAGTACCCGACCTGGAGCAGGACGCCGGCGTCGCCGCAGGTCCGGCCCGCGGCCTCGATCTCGCGCGTCGTGGTGCCGCAGGGCTTCTCGCAGAGGATCGGGAGGCCGCGCTCCGCACACTCCGTGACCAACCGGAGGTGCAGGCTCGACGGGGCGGCGATCAGCACCGCATCGATCCCGCCCGCGGCGATGGCCTCGTCCAGCCCGCGGTAGGTGGAGGCGCCGGACGCGATCGACGCGGCGCGTGCGAGCGCCGCCGCTGCCGGGTCGACCACCGCGGCGACGCGGACGAGGCTCCCCGCCGCCAGCGCCCGCAAGTGGGTGCAGCCCATCCGTCCGGCACCGACGACCGCGATGTTCAACGGATCAGGCATAGACGCGTGGAACGCTCCACGAACCGCGAACATACCAGAAGCCGCGATCGCCACAACGGGCGCCTCCGTCGACTACCGTAGGCGCCTCCGGTCGTGCGCGGAACGTTCCACGGGAGGAGATCCATCGAATGCGCGTGCTGCTCTGTGGAGCCGGACAGATCGGCTCGATCCACGCGGTGAGCCTGGCGCGATCGAGCCGGATCACCGACCTCGTCATCAGCGATCTCGACCTGGAGCGGGCCGCGGCGCTGGCGGCACGGGTCGACGCCCGGGTCCTCGCCGTCGACGACGCGTTCCGGCTCGAGCTCGACGCGATCGTGATCGGGGCGCCGACGCCGGTGCACGCGCCCCTCGTTCGCCGCGCGCTCGCCCACGGGATCCCGTGCTTCTGCGAGAAGCCCCTCTCCGGCGACCTGGACGAGACCGTCGAGCTCGTGCGGGAGGCCGAGCAGGCCGGAGTCGCGGTGCAGGTCGGGTTCATGCGGCGCTTCGATCCCGCCCTGCTGACGCTCCGCGAGTTGATCACCGGCGGCGACCTCGGCCGCGTCCATACGCTCCAGGTGGCCTCGCACGATCACGAGCCCCCGGGGGAGGACTACGTGGCCCGCTCCGGCGGGATGTTCCGCGACCAGCTGATCCACGACTTCGACATGATCCGCTGGGTCACGGCCTCCGAGGTCGAGTCGGCCTATGCCGCCGGCGCGGTCAGGACGATCGACTTCGCCGAGCGGTACGGGGACGTCGACACCTGCGCCCTCGTGCTGCAGATGGTCGGCGGAGCCTTCGCCCTGCTCGCCGGCACGCGCGAGGACGGCCGGGGAGAGGACGTGCGGATCGAGGTCGTCGGCTCGAAGGACAGCGCCGCCGCCGGCCTCAACGCACGCACGCCGCTCCGACTCCTCGACCCCGTCGGGGTCGAGACGGACCAGGCGCCGTACCGGGACGCGTTCGACCGCTTCGCCGCCGGCTACCTCGCCGAGATCGACCACTTCCTCGCCGTCGCCGCCGGCGAGGCCGCGAGTGCCTGCACTCCCCGGGACGCGCTGGGGACGCTGCTGGTGGCGGTGGCCGCCGAACGATCCCGGGCGGCCGGCGCTCCCGTCTCCGTGCAGAGCGCGGACGACGTGCTCGGGTCCTAGGCGACTCCCTCGCACAGCCGGTACATCTCGGTCAGGACGACCTGGTCGATCCGTGCCCGCACCGGCGGCGTCCGGCATTCCTCGGCGCCGAGCATGCACCGGTGGAAGTGCACGAGCTCGAGCTCGTAGGCCTCCTCGTACGACTCGAAGCGGCTGATCTCGCGTCCGCCGGAGCCCGCCGCCGTCCGCGTGTAGACGCTCGGCGCCTGCCGGAGCCACGGCGAGGGGATCTCCAGGAAGCGCACGGAGTCCTCGAAGTAGAGGGTGATCGTCTCCTCGTACTCGTGCAGCCGGGTGAGCTGGATCCAGGCGTTGTCCCAACGGGCCCCGCCGGCGAGGCGGAGGGAGCCGCGAAGCGCCTCGCCGCCGGCCCAGGCGTCTCCGCCGGTGACGATCGCCGGCAGGGGTTCGCCCATGCGCTCGAGCATCCCGTGCACCATGTTGACCTGGTGGACGAGGCTTCCCAGGAAGCCGCCGGAGAAGGCGCGCACGTCGTCCTCCCCACCCCTCCCGACCGCCTGCTCCACCTGGGCGGCCTCGTCGGCCCGGGTCCGGTCGATGAGGTCGCGCGGCACGTCGTCCCCACGCACCAGGTCCTCGGCCCCGAAGTACGGGCCGAACTCGGGATCGTGCATCAGCACGCTGATGTACCGGAGGCCGGCGGTGGAGTCCGGGAGCTCCGCCACGAGGCGCTCGTACGACCGATCGAAGCGGTTGTTGTAGGCGACCTGGACGACGCGGTTCGCGGCGCGCTGCGCCGCGACGATGGCGTCGACGTGCTCGAGCGTGATCGCGAGCGGCTTCTCGACGAGCACGTGGAGGCCGGCGTCGAGGGCGGCGAGCACCGTCGCCGCGTGCGTGGAGTTGGGCGAGGCGACCACGACCGCGTCGACGCCCTGCTGGCCGATCGCCTCCTCCGCGGTCGCCACGCGCACGGGGATCCCGAACCGGTCGCCGACCCGCTCGCGCACCGTACGGCTGGGGTCGGCGACGACCGCCAGCTCGAAGCGGTCCCGCAGGAGCGCGAGGTGCGGAAGATGCATGGCCTGGCTGATCAGCCCGGCCCCGATCACCGCCACCCGCCGACGATCGCCGCGCGCGCTCACCGCCCGCCCGCGTCCCTCGGCGGCGGCTCCGACGTCGTCGTGCTCTCACGGGCGCGCCGGGCGGTCACGGGTCCTAGTGCGCCTCCTCCGGCAGCTCGTACCACCGCTTGCGATCGCCGACCCTCGCCCGCAGCTTCCAGCGGCGCGACTTCGGCTGCTCCGCCAGCGCCTGGAGGTATTCGTCGAGCCGCGCCCGGGCCGCCCCGGCGCCGGCGAAGCCGTCGACCTCGCCGACGAAGCCGCGGGCCTTCTCGGCGACCATCGTCGTCGTCCGCCAGAGGCCCCAGTCGTCACCCGCCAGGGCCGCGATGTAGCCGACGTTGATCCCCTCCTCGTCGGACGTCAGCGGGTGGTCGGCGACGAGCGCCAGGATGTCGAGCAGGTCCTTCCGATTCGTCTCGAAGACCTGGAGCTTCATCAGGAGCAGGTCGGCGAGCGAGAGGGTCCGCGGATGGATGTCGAGTCGCCGCTCGAGGTCGATCGTGTGGCACATCTCGACCCGGTCGATGAAGACGTCGACCTGACGGTCGTTGTCGCCGTCCCAGAAGAAGAGCCGGGTCCGGCCGTGCAGGGCGTTGAACTCCCGGTCCGCCGTGTACCCGAGCCCCTCAAGGAGCGACGTGACGTCTCGTCGCTGAGGGCCGAGGCCGACGCAGTCGATGTCCCCGTAGGCCCGCGCGAGCTGCGGCGTCGAGGCGCTGGGGCAGCGGAGCGCGATGCCGACGCCGCCGGTGATCTTGAGCGCGATCGCAGCGGACTGCGCCGCGTCCGTGACGCGGATCGCCTCCTCCACGGGATCAGCCAGGGGCCGGCTCATCGGCGCATGGTGACCGAGATCCCTTCCGCCCTCCCCCGGCGGGGCGATCGTCCTCCACCGGAGGCGTTCTACGGCAAGGACACGGCCGGCTGGATCGTCGAGTCGGAGTGCGACCTGCGCGTCGGCGGCGTGTGGTCGATCGTCTTCGGTCCCTCGCGGGCCGAGCTCTACCACCGCCGGCACGAGTTCCGAGCGATCGAGCCTCCGGTCCGGATCCTGATGACCACGACCGAGACCCGGCTGGACGGCTGGACCTTCGAGACGACCACGCAGTTCAGGTTCGAGCCCGATGCCCCAGGCACGCGGATGACCATGGTCCAGACCGGCTTCCCCGCAAGGGACCTGCGCGACGAGCACACGACCGGCCTTCCCCACGCCTTCGACAGGTTCGAGCGCAGCCTCGACCACGACCACTAGGCGACGGATACCGTGACCCACTGACGCGGCAGGCGGCGGGACCACGGGCGCACCGCCACGGAGCGTCGCCGAACGGCGCGATCAACGACCCCGCGCCGGCGCGAAACGCCGCCCTGGAGCGGCGCGAAGCCATTTAGGCCAGCCCGCCAGAGGTGACGGGGTCGCACGCCTCGCCGGTTGCCGTGACATCAATCACGGAAGGGCGCGAGCCGGATGCTCAGGTCGCTCACGGCGAAGCGATGCAGGTACCAGGCGCGGCCGCGAGGGACGTGCTTGGCCTCGGCCCGGAGAAGCCGCGCGAACTCCCGCTTGAAGCCCAACCGCGGGTACTCCTGGATGACCGACCGGCGGACTGCATCGGGTATCTGGCTGCTGTAGAGGCCGAACACGTCGACCGACGCGCCGGCGGAGAGGAGGTAGGCCTCGGCCCCGGATTCGAGGCCGACGCCGGGGGTGTAGTGCATGGCGATCGCGTTGGCGACGAGCTCGCGGACATCGGCAGGCAGGTGGTGGCTGTCGGTGAACTCGCGCGCCAACGCGGCGCTGCGGATCGTGAAGTCGACGTCGCGCACCGGGCTCGGGATCCCGGTGTCGTGGAACATCGCCGCCAGGTACAGGAGCTCACGGTCGAACGGAATCCCGTGAAGGGCGGCGATGGCCGCGCCCCACGTGTAGGCACGACTGGAGTGGTTGAGGAGCGGGGGTGTCAAGAGGTCCCGCGCCGCGATTTCGGCGTCTCCGGCGAGAGCCGAGTCGGGAGGCACCAGGCTCGCGAGATCGATGGAGCTCCGACGCCCCGAGTGCATCCGGAGCGCCATCGCGAGACGTCCGGCAAGGATGCTGAGCTCCCCCCGGAGCAGGGGCCGGGCGAGGGTCAGGCATTCCCGAGCGGTCAGCACTCCCCGGGTGCGTTCGGTCCATCCGATGGATCCGATCGGATCGGCCTGTCGTGGCTGGCTCACGGGCCCCCTCGGTTCGGTGGTGTCGCGGTCGGGTGGTGGGGACGAGCGCGCCGACGAGTCAGCGCGCCGGCGCAGATGTCCGAGAGTTCGCGGACGTCGCCGCGACCCGGCCGGCGATGAACTCGGCGTCGTCTCTGACCCAGCCGACGAGCGCCGAGCCGCGGGTCCACTGCCAGGCGAGGCCCAGGAAGTAGGCGCCGGTGACGTCGGTGACGCCGCGGCGGTGCCGGGGCCGCCCGTCGGCATCGAAGATCGGAAGGTCGATCCAGGAGTGATCCGCCCGGTAGCCGGTCGCCCAGACGACGGCGTCGACCTCGAGCGCACCGCCGTCGGCGAAGCGGACAGTCCTGCCCGCGGCGTCGGTCGCACGCGGCTTCAGCACCACGCCGTGACGTGTCACCTGTCGAGGCGACGAGCCGATCAGCGTGTCGCGGTCCTGCAGACGCCGGCCGAGGCGTGACTCGACCGTCCGTCCGAGGATCCCGATCTTCGTCAGCCACCAGAACAGATCACGCCTCAGGAGGCGCTGCGGAAGCGGTGTCTGACGCGAGCCGATCGCGAGATGGACAGAGCGCGTCGCGGCGAGCTCTTGGGCGATCTGGAACCCGGTGTTGCCGCCACCGACGACGAGCACCGTGCCGGTGGGCAGGTCGCTCGGCCTGCGGTAGGAGCTGCTGTGGGTCTGGACGACCTCGGGTGCCAGCCCGCCCGCGATGGTGGGGACGTTCGGCGCCTGGAACGGTCCGGTGGCGACGACGACCTGGTCCGCCTCGACCCGTTCCCCGCCGTCGAGATCGAGGACGAACGTGTCGTCGCTGCGGGCGAGTGAGACGACACGGCTCCGGTACTCGATCGGAAGCTCGAAGGCCGCGGCGTACCGCTCGAGGTAGGCGACCACCTCGTCGCGCGTCGGGTAGCCGTCGGGGGCGCCGGGGAAGTCCAGCCCGGGGAGGGCGTCGTAGCGGCGCGGGGTGAAGAGGACGAGCGAGTCCCACCGCCGGCGCCAGGCGGTCGCGACGCCATCGCCCGCCTCGAAGATCGCGAAGTCCCGGTCCTGCCGCCGAAGGTGGTAGCCGATCGCGAGGCCGGCTTGGCCCGCTCCGACCACGGCCACCCCGATACGGCGCGGATGGTCGGGGCCCGGCGTCATCGCGGGGCCTCGGCCGGGTCGACCTGGAAGCTGAACATCATCCCGCTCTCGTGATGCTCGGCGATGTGGCAGTGCGCCATCCACAGCCCCGGGTTGGTGACGTCGAGCAGGATGTCGATCACCTGCCCCGTTCGGATGAGCACCGTGTCCTTCCACACGAGGTTCGGCTCAACGACGCCGTCGCGGGCGAGGACCAGGAACCGGCCGGCGCCGTGCACGTGGAACGGGTGATGCATGGGGTGGTCGGAGTCCATCTCGTTGACCAGGCGCACCTTCACGCGATCGCCGACGCGGAACCGCCAGTCGATCGCGTGTCCGCGCGCGCCGGTTGCCTTGTCCACCAGGATCCAGCGCGTGTTGGCCGGCGTCGTCAGGCGATTCACCGCCTCCATGTCGTCTTCCCACTCGATGCCGTCCGACGCCGCGTGGTCGTGCCCGTGCGCTTCCGACGACTCGTGATCGTCGCCCGCGGGCTGCGCGACGAGATGTGCGGGGACCAACTTCATGCTGCAGTGCGGGCAGCGGTCGGGAGTACTGCTGACGACCTCCGGGTGCATCGGGCAGGCGTAGGCCGCCGCGGCCGCGCCCAGCAGCTTCATGCCGCACTTCGGGCAGCGCCCCGGCTCGTCCTGGGAGACCTCCGGGTGCATCGGGCAGGCGTAGACGATGTCGACGCCCTCGCCGGGCTCGGGCTCCCCCATGTCCATTTCGGCAATGAACGCGAGCGTCTTGTCGGGCTCGGCGGCGAACATCGGGGCGAGCTCCTGGCGGAACGCCGCGAGCTCCGGGTCGCTGCGCAATGTGGCGAACGCCTGGTCGAGCGGCGGCTCCGCAGGCTCCCCGGCAACGGTGATGGCGGCGAGCCGGTAGGTCTTGCCGGGTGTGCGGTGTTCGAGCGAGAGCTCGCCGGGCTGGTCGAACCGGACGTCGACGACGACCCGCTCGGAGGGCGCCAGGATCACGTCCTCGACGAACCGCTCGTGCTCGACGCGACCGCTGTCGCCTCCGACGAGCTTCATCCGCGCTCCCGGAAGCGCCACCTTGAACACGCGCGTGTTCGCCGTGTTCGTGAGGTAGAGCCGGACGACCTCGCCCGGCTGCGCCTCGAACGACAGGTCGGGCTGACCGGCGACCAGCAGGACGTTGCCGAAGCGGCCCATCGCCACGTAGGTCGTCTCGGACCGGCTGAACGGAGCGACCCGACCGCCCTCGATCAGGATGTCGTCGAGCGTCAACGCCAGTTCGCGATGCGCGGGCGGCCAGTAGTCGGCGTCGGCGGGGACGACGAGGCAGCTGCCGTAGAGGCCCATCTCCTGGCCGTAGTCCTCCCGGATGTGCGGGTGATACCAGTAGGCGCCCGGATCGGGGAAGTGCACCCGCGCGGTGTAGCTCTCGCCGACCGGGATCGGCGCCTGCGTTTCGTGCGTGCCGTCGTAGCGGTTCTCCAGACGGAGGCCGTGCCAGTGCACGGTCGCCTCCATGTCGCCCTCGTTGACGACCCTCACCGTGATGTCGGACCCCTGCCGCACCTTGAGCGTCGGCCCCGGGACCGAGCCGTTGTAGCTCAGCATCCGCACGGTGTCGTCGCCGATCGTCTTGGCGACGGGTCCGATCCGAAGCTCGTACTCGTCGCCGTCGGCCAGCTCGACCACGCCCGGCCCCATCGCCTGGGGAAGGCCCGTCGTCGAACTCGGGAACTCATCGCCTCCCTGCCCGGAGCGGCTGATGCGATCCATTGTGCCCCCTCTCACACGCTGTTGCCCTCGTGCCTCCCCCGGGGCGGTCCCCACCACGGCGGGCCCCACCTCGGACGAGCTACCGGTATTTAAGCGTTCTCGTCAAGCGGCGCCGGGCCCCTCGGAGCACCCTGACGATCCCCGGATCCATGGTGAACCCGGACCGTGCTCGGAGTCCCGACGGCCGGTTGGCGCTCGTCAGCGAGCGGGGCGCATGACCCGGCCAAAGCGTTCAGGCGCAATCATCTCCGAGAGGTGCCCGTCGCTCCGCGCTCGGCCCAGCGACCCGATGCAGCGTCTAGTGCCGTCCCCGCACCGGGAGCGAGGAGACGGCGGCGACGCCGAGTGCGACGGTGTGGTCCGTGTTCTCCCAGCCGTGGTCGAAGCGGCGGGTGAAGTCCAGGGTGTGCCAGGCGCCGAGCTCGGCTGCCGCGAGCGTCACGCCGTGCATGCCGAGCCCAAGCGGCTGCGAGGCCCGGTCCGTGGCGCCCGCCCAGGCGTCGTGGCCGTAATGCAGGGTGAACGGTTCGCGCGCCTCGATCACGAGGTCGCGTCCGGCCGCAAGCTGCGTCACGGGCACCGTGTCACGCCAGAAGACGCGGGCGGGCGTCGGCGTCACGCCGCGGTAGCGGGCGGCGACCCGCGCCGGGCGGTCGACGGGCGATCCGCGGTGGCGTGACAGGGCGAGCTTGACGAGCTCGGCGTGGCCCCACACGAGCGGCGTCGCCGACAGCGTTGGACGACCCGTCAGCAGCGGCATCGTCGGTACGGTGCCGGGGGGCCGCGCGACCAGCGGCGGCTGGTCCCACACCTGTTCCGGAACGAGGCCGCTGTCCGAGCGCATCCGGAGCATGGCGGCCAGTTGCACGCCCGGATCGCCGCCGCTGAGGAGCGCGTGCTGGCCGCGTTCGCCTGCCAGTAAGGGCCAAGGGCGGCCCAGGCCGGTCGTGCCGTCGAAGCTGCCTCCGTCGATGCTCTCGCCGTAGCCGTCGTAGCTGTAGCGGTAGTACGCCGTCCCGACGCCGAGATCGCGGCCGAGCAGCGCATCCACCAGGCGCATCGTCTGCAGGAGGCGCGGGTCGTCGGCGCGGCGCAGTCCGAAGCGCGCCAGATAGACGAACTCCATGCCCAGTACGCCCGCCGTCGGCACGTCCAGCCCGGGGCCGTGGTTGCCGATTCGGACGGAACCCCACGAGAGCGGGCCGACGCGGACGTAGTGACCGTCAAGCCCGAAGACCTGATCGAGGTACGAGCCGGTGACGTAGGTCCACTCTTCGATCCGCTCGTTCCAGGAGTCGGCCAGTCCGAGCGCGTAGTCCGCGTCTCGCGCCGAGAGGTACGGCGCCCCGGCCACGAGCGCCGCGACGATCGTGGCGAGCGTGAACGGGCTGCCTCCCGGGTCTTCCTCCCAACGGTCCTGCTCGGTCAGCGGGCCGTGCTGGGCGAGGAAGGCCAGCGCCCGCCCGACGGCGCTCACGGTTTCCGGCGGCGGCGGCTCGCCGGCCTCGTCGAGTGCGGCGGCGAGCAGCACGGGGAGCGCGGTCTCGTCGAGCTGCACCCCAGTCCAGAACGGCGTCCCGTCGGGGAAGAAGTTCTGATGCCAGTGACCGTCCGGCAGCTGCCGGGCCACAAGCTCGTCCAGCAGCAGCCGTGCGTCGTCGGCGTGGCCGAGCGCGAGCAGGGCCCCGCCCGCCTCGACCGCGTCGCGAGGCCAGACGAGGTGGTAGCCGCCGCGGTCGTTGCCTCGCTCACCCCAGGGCGTGGCGAGGCTCGCGACGATCGCGCCTCCCCGGTCCTGGTGCACCTTGATGACGGCCGCCGACCAGTGCAGCGCATCGGCGAGGCCCGGCGGGTCGCCCTCCGCCTGAGGCGGCACGACGCTCGCGTCCCCCCAGGCAAGCCAGCGTCGCTCGAAGCTCGCGTGTACGGCGGTGAAGCCGGCCGCGAGCGCTGCGCCGGCCGTCGCCTCGGCTCTGCCGGCGTCGTCCGCGAACGCGAGCGCGATCACGCCGGAGGCGTCCGCCAACCTGGCCCCGAGGACGATCACCCCGGGACCGGCGCGCTCGTAGCTCCAGCTCATGCGCCCGTCGTCGGCGAAGTCGTGCCAGAGGTCGCTCCAACCGAAGTAGCCGACGCTGGTCTGCGCCAGCCCACCACCCGCCGCCGCCAGGCAGAGGAAGCGGCCTCCTTCCCCCGCGAACAACCGGCCGCCATCCGACCAGCCAATGTTCCTCGTGCCGCCGGCCGAGCCGGCCGCCGGAGCCTCGTGGAGGTGAGGCGCGAGCAAGAGATACAGACTTCCCGCGCCCTCCAACTCGTAGCGGAGCAGCATCGCGTCGCGCTCGTCATCGCAGACGGCCTCGAGCGTCAGCGTGTACGGGTTTCCGGGTGGGCCGCTATGGACGGCGGTCGCGACGGGGACGCGCCAGTCGGCGACCCGCACCCGGTAGTCGGCCACGGCCTTCACCTCGTGCCACCAGCCGTCGCCGGCCACGATGAAGCCCAGATCACGCACCTGCGGCTCGCCCGGCGTCGGCCAGAAGACCTCCTGCACGATGCCCTGGCCGAGGGTCGCCCACACCCGGCCCGGGCCGAGGCCGGTCGTCACCAGATCCTTCCGGCCCGGAGACAACAACGGGCCGATCATGGCGGACGGTGCCGGCGCAACGCTCAAAGCGCACCTCTGGAGGCCGAAACGCGGTGACGCCAGTCTACCCGCGCGACGCGGCAACCCCTTGGATCCGACCGCGAACTGGAGATGACGCTGTTCACCCGCGCACGAGCCAGCGAAGGCGTCTCCGGGGGTCATCGTCGAGCGTATCGATCGGCACTCCTTCGCCAGCATTGGTGGCCGACTGCATCGGGTGATCGTGACGGGCGTGTGCTGGGTTTCCATCCGCGTCGGGACGGATGATCGCTTCGGCTTTCCGTGACATTCGCGAGCGCCGGGCGACGGAGGGACATCGAGGTGAGGGAGCGCCAACCGCGCGCTCCGATCGAGAATCGGCGACCGCTACACGTCGAGGCCGACGATTCGATGGTCCAGGGCGTAGCGGACGAGGTCGGCGCGAGTGGAGAGGCGCAGCTTGTTCAGAATGTGCCGCCGGTGTGATTCGACGGTGCGCACGCTCAGGAACACCTGTCCGGCGATCTCCTGATTCGTGAAGCCGAGAGCGATCAGGCGGAGGACCTCGCGCTCCCGGGCGGTCAGGTCGTCGGCGGACTCTCCGACGACGAAGCGCGCGCCAAGCGCTGGGTGCACGTAGAGGCGGTCGTCGAGCACGGCTCCGATGGCGGTCTCGAGCTCCTCGGCGGCGGCGCTCTTGACGACGTAGGCCTGGGCGCCGCGCTCGAACGCTATGCGGGCGTTGGCGGGCTCGTCCTGCATCGACAGCACGACCACGCGTGCTCCTGTCGCACGAAGCTCACCGAGCACCTCCAGACCACTGGGCCCGCCCCCGAGGTTGATGTCGAGCACGATCACGTCCGGGCGGTCGCGCCGAGCCAAGCGCAGCGCCTCGGCCGCGTCGGTCGCCTCGCCTACGACCGCATGCGCACCGCCATCCTCGAGGAGCCGGCGGATGCCGGAGCGGACGATCTGGTGATCGTCGACGAGCAGGATCCGTGTCACGCCGGGATCCTCGATCCACCCGCCTGTGCCGTTCTGTCTGCCGCGAACACGACCCACAGTATCCACCGGCGACGCCCGCTGGCGCTCTGTCTCGTCCAGGGTCGCCTCCGCACCGCGGCGCGCGAGCGCCGCCGCGCGGCCGACTGCCGGCTGCGCGTCGGGCGAGCCGTCGTAGGGAATCCGAATCATGGTCGTCTCCTGGCGTACTGCCCGTGGACGGCGGTCCCTGGCAGCGTCGCCGCGACCGCGACGATCGCGACGAGCGCGACGGCGGAGAGGAGCCACCCGCGTCCAAGCGACGTTTGCCGAACGTCGGGTCGCGGTGCCGAGGCGAACCGTCGGGCAACCGCAGGAATCTGATCCTCGGTTTATCCGCAGCGCCGATCAGGGCGGCTGCCGATGAGCAAGCGGTCGTGCGGATCCATGCTTCTCGGAACAACTCTTCCGTGCGCCTTGGAGGCACCCATGCACAAGATCCTGGTCGGCTACGACGGCTCTGCCGCGGCCCGGCGCGGGCTCACCCGCGCGACGGAGGTGTTCCACGCCAACGCGGAGATCACGGTCATCAGCGTCGCCCCCTACCTGACCGGCAGTCCGCACGCAGCCGGACCCTACGATCCGACCGACACCCCGGATCAGCACCAAGACGAGGCGGCCGAGGCCAAGGCCCTGCTCGCGGACATGGGGTTCGACGCGCGGATCATCGTCACCCACGGCGACCCGGCGACGTCGATCTGCGCGGTTGCCGAACGCGACGGGGTCGACACGATCATCGTCGGCAGTCGCCACGTGAACGGAATCAAGAAGGCGCTCCTCGGCTCGGTCTCCGGCCACGTCGTGAGCCATGCACGCTGCGACGTGCTCGTCGTCAAATGACGACGAGCATCAGGACCGGCACCTCGAGGCGGCCCGTGATGAGAGTGATGGCCGCGACGGACGGCATGGACGGCGGCAGCGATGCCGTCGCCTTCGCCATCAAGACCGCGACCGTCATGCGAGCCGAGCTGCACGTGATCACCGTTGTCGCCACCCCCGTCGACACTGGTCCGGCAAAGCCGCAGACGTCCAGGTCAAGGACGAACACCGAGCCCGCCGCGCGTGTCGAGCGGCGGCCGCCGGGGCGCGCGCTCGAGGGCTCGTAGCCCGCGCTCATGGAGGGGGCGGAGAGCCTGCGACCGTGATCGCGCGGTGCGCTACGGCGCTCCACGTCGACCTCGTCGTCTGCGGATCCCGCCGAGGCAGGGGGCTCAACGGCGCGATTCTCGGCCGTGTCTCGCTGGAGTTGGTACGGCTCTGTCCTGTTCCCGTGACCATGGTTCAACCGCAAGCCCCTACTCGCCGCAGTTCGCCCGCGAAGACACGGCAGGCCACGCCACCGGCCGGAGGCCTCCAGCGGGCCGCCGGGGCAGTCGATCCCGCTCGACTCGAGGGCCAGCGGAGTCGGCGGGAGAGGCAGTTGGTGCTCTCGTCGTGGGGCGTCGGCGCAAACGTGTAGATTCGAAGGATCACCGCCAACAAGCCCACACCCATCGGGCGCGGAGACGAGCGGCTCCGCCGGATGCTCCAGGTCGGCCAATCGGTGGTGTCGGAGTCCGACCTCGATCGCGCGCTCGGATCGGTCGTCGAAGCGGCACATCAGCTGACCGGCGCTCGATGCGCGGCACTGGCGATCGTCGCGCCCGACGGTCGGGGCCTCGAGCACCTCGCCACGGCCGGCATGTCCCCGGTCGAGCGCGACGGTATCCGAGAGCATCCCGGGAGCCGGCACGGCCACCGGTCAGCGACGGCCGATCCATCGCGGTCGCTCGGCTTGCCGGTCGTGGTCAGAGGCGAACCGTGTGGCGACCTCTGCCTGGCCGATAAGACGTCCGGTGTCTTCACCGACACCGACAAGGAGACCATCCTCGTCCTTGCTGACTGGGCGGCCGCGGCGGTGGAAAGGGCGCGCCTGGCCGAGACCGGAGAAAACCGGCGCGTCGAGCTCGACCGCGCCCTCCACGCGCTCGCGGCGACAACGGAGATCGCGCGAACCGTCGCCGGCGAGACCCGCGTGGAGCGCGTGTTGGAGTTGATCGCCCGGCGGGGACGTGCGCTCGTCCACGCTCGAGGCGTGGTGATCCTTCTGCCATCGAACGACCACCTCGTCGTCACCGCCGTGGCGGGAGCATTCGACCGTGACCTGCTGGGCGAGCGCGTCCCCGTCGCAGGGTCGGCCACAGGCCTCGTACACAGTTCCGGTCAGGCCGAGCGGCTCTCCGACGCGCCAAGCCGGATGCGGTTCGCGCTCGCCGAACGGCTCGGCGCGGCGACCGGCCTGCTCGTGCCGATGATCTTCCACGGCCGTCGGATCGGCGTCTTCGCAGCCTTCGACCGGACCCGCGAGGGACTCGAGTTCAGCGACGAGGACCAGAACCTCATCGAGGCGTTCGCCGCAAGTGCAGCGACAGCACTGGCGAGCGCACAGACCGTCGCAGCGCAAAGCCTGCGAAGGTCCATCGAAGCGTCCGAGCAAGAACGCACGCGCTGGGCGCGGGAACTCCACGACGCGACCCTCCAGGAGCTCGCCGCCCTCCGGGTGGGACTCGCCGCCAGCCGGCTGAAGGATTCGTCCGACAACCACACCGGAGCGGTCGACGCCGCGATCACCCAGATCGACGACACGATCCTCGGCCTCCGAAGCCTGATCACCGACCTCCGGCCACCCTCACTCGATACCGCCGGCGCCATCGCCGCGATCGAGGCGCTGGCCGAACGGATGCAAACCCGTTCTGACGTGTCCGTCAGCCTCCGCACCGACACGCCGTCGCAGGCCGGAGGAGCCGATCACCGCCGCCGGCCCGCGCTCGAGATCGCCCTCTACAGGATCACCCAGGAGCTCCTCACAAACGCCATCAGGCACGCCAGAGCGACGCACGTCGCGATCACGATCATGGAAGAGGGGCCGACGATCACCCTCACCGTCAGCGACGACGGCGTCGGCTTCGATCTCGCCGCCGAACGAGACGGCTTCGGCCTCATCGGCGTCAACGAGCGCGTGGCGCTCCTCTCCGGACGACTTGATGTGTCGTCGACGCTCAGCCGCGGTACGACCGTCCGAGCCGAGCTGCCGATCCCCGCGGGTCTCGCCTCGCCGTAGTGCGCCCACGGCACTGGGTTACGGATACCTCGTCATCGCGGCGAAGCGGCCTGGATTTCGGTCCGATCGAGGGTGTGCGCCGAGCTCGGCGACCACGGCACCAGGCAGAGTCCGTCCCTCACCGTCCGGCCGGTGAGGCGCCGGCCCCCCGCCGGTGGGCGAAGCGCGAGGCCCGCCGCCGGAGGTGGCGGGTGTGACGCTCCGCGGGCGTGGCGGGAGCGTGCCGCGGACGATCCTGCACCGCGTAGAAGCGAGCCTTGACGATCTCGACGAGCACCAGGTAGGCCGCGATCATCGCGAGCAGGATGAGGAAGAACGCGAACGGGAGGGTCGTGAAGCCGAGGACGTGGGTGAGCGGGGAGAACGGCAGGATGGCGCCGATCGTCGCGCAGGCGATCGGCAGCGCGACCATGGCGCGGCTGGGACGGCTCCTGTAGAACGGGATCCGCCGGGTGCGGATGACGAAGACGACCAGGGTCTGCGTGGCCAGGGACTCCACGAACCAGCCGGTGCGGAACTCGCGGTGCCCGGCGTCGAGGACGGCGAGCATGACGAAGAACGTGGCGAAGTCGAAGATCGAGCTGACGGGCCCGAACACCGCCATGAATCGGCGCACGAACCGGACGTCCCAGGCAGCCGGACGCGCGACGACCTCCGCGTCGACGGAGTCGCCGGGGATCGCCAGCTGACCCACGTCGTAGAGGAGGTTGTTGAGCAGGATCTGCGACGGCAGCATGGGCAGGAACGAGAGGAAGAGCGAGGCGCCCGCGGCGCTGAACATGTTCCCGAAGTTGGACGACGTGGCCATGAGCACGTACTTCATCGTGTTGGCGAAGATCCGGCGTCCCTCCTTGACGCCGTCGGCGAGGACGCCGAGGTCCTTGTCGAGGAGGACGATGTCGGCCGCGTCCTTGGCGACGTCGGTGGCGGACTCGACGGAGACGCCGACGTCCGCGGCGTGGAGCGCGACCGCGTCGTTGACGCCGTCCCCCAGGAACGCGACGTCCACGCCGGTCCGGCGGGCGATCTTGATCAGCCGTGCCTTCTGGTCCGGGCTGACGCGGGCGAAGATCGTCGTTGTCGGAATCGCCCCGGCGAGGTCATCGTCGGAGAGCGAGGCGAGCTCGAGGCCGTTGAGGACCCCGGCGACGGGAACGCCGAGATCGCGGCAGACCTTGCCGGCGACCGCTCCGTTGTCGCCGGTGATGATCTTGACCGCGATCCCGAGCTCGTTCAGCCGCGCGATCGCGGAGCCCGCGTCCGCCTTCGGCCGATCGACGAAGGTGAGGAAGCCGACGAGCCGGAGCCCGTGCTCGTCGCCGGGACCCGGTTCCCGGAGGCCGGGAGCGTCGCGCACCGCGATGGCGACCACGCGGGCCCCGTCGGCGAAGAGGCCTTCGAGCGCGCCACGGCTCTCCTCGGAGACGTCCGCGCAGCGGGCGAGGACCGCCTCCGGTGCGCCCTTGGTGATCAGCACCCGCGGGCCCGACGGCCGGTCGGCGACGACCGAAGCGAGCTGTCGCTCGTGGTCGAAGGGCAGCGCGCCGACGCGCGTGTAGCCGGGCGGAGCGCCCGACGGCGAGAGGAGCTCGACCGCGTCCGGCGCGGACAGGAGCGCCACGTCGAGCGCGTTGCCTCCGGCCGGGCCGGAGGACGTGACGCGAGCCTCGTTGCAGACGAGGCCCAGCTCGAGCGGCTCGCGCGCCGGGGCGCCGGTGGGGCCGAGGGACTCGTGGAAGGTGATCGCCCCCTCGGTCAGCGTGCCCGTCTTGTCGGTGAACAGGACCTCGATGTTGCCGAGGTCCTCGATCGTGACGAGCCGCTTGACGAGCACGCGCTTGCGGGCGAGCGCTCGCGATCCCGTGGCGAGGCTGACCGAGACGATCGCCGGGAGGAGCTGCGGTGTGATCCCGATCGCGATCGCGAGCGAGAAGAGCAGGGCCTCGATCAGCGGACGCGAGAAGGCGACGTTGATCACGAAGATGGTCACCGTGAGCACACCCGCGACGCGGACGAGCAGCCGCGAGAAGCCGCGCAGTCCGACCTGGAACGCCGTCTCCGCCTGCCGCTCGCCGAGCCCGCTGGCGATCGCGCCGAACGCCGAGGCGGCTCCGGTGGCGACCACCACTCCGCGTCCGGACCCCTGGTGGACCACCGTCCCCATGAACGCGCAGGTGGGCAGGTCGAGCGCGGAGTCGGCCGCCGCGGCTCCCGCGTCGACCCGCTTGGCGACCGGCAGCGACTCACCCGTGAGCACCGCTTCGTCGCACTCGAGCCGCTGAACCTCGCAGAGCCGGAGATCGGCCGGCACGACGTCGCCGATCCGGAGGTCGACGACGTCGCCGGGCACGAGTTCGGCGACGTCGATCCGCGTCCGGGCGCCGTCCCGGGTGACCAGCGCCTCGTGGTGGATGTCCCGGCGGAGCGCGGCGACCGCGTTGGCCGCCCGGTACTCGTTGACGAACCCGAGCCCGACGCTGAGGACGACGATCGAGCCGATGATGCCCGCGTCGGTCGGATCTCCCGTCAGCCCGGCGACCGCGGCCGCGGCGAGGAGGAGCAGGAGGAGGGGGTTCCGCAGTTGACGGTAGAGCACGTCGAACGCGGTCACGCGGCGGATCAGGAGCGCGTTCGGCCCGTGCGTGCGGAACCGCTCCGCGGCGTCGGCCCGGGTGAGCCCGTTCGGCCCGCTCCGGAGCCGATCGAGGACCTCCGCGGGTGGAAGCCGCGCGGCACCGACGAGGTCGAGGGCCGCTTCCGGCGGGACGCCGGCGGTCACGACGCGCCGGGGAACACGACATCGGCGGCCCGCCGCGCGATGACGCCCTCCTCGTCGGCGGGCACGATGCGCACGACGCACGCGCCACCGGGCTCCGAGACCACGGCGGCGCCCGCCGTGTTGCGCTCCGGGTCGATCACGATCCCGAGGTGGGTGAGGGATGCGCAGATCGCCGCCCGGATCTCGGGCGCGCGCTCGCCGATGCCACCGGTGAAGACCAGCGTGTCGACGCCCCCCAGCACCGTGGCGAGGGCGCCCACGTGCTTCCGCACGTCCCGGCAGAAGACGTCGATCGCGAACGACGCCGCCGGATCCTCGGTCCGGACCGCGAGCAGGGTCTGCATGTCTCCGGTCGTGCCGGAGACCCCGACGAGCCCGGACTCGTGCTCCACCAGCCGCTGCAGCCGGGCGACGTCGTAGCCATCGTGGTCGAGGAGGTACAGGAGCACCGAGGGATCGAGGTCGCCGCTGCGGGTCGCCATCATCAGGCCGCCCGACGGCGTGAAGCTCATCGTCGTGTCCACGGACCGTCCATCCCGAACGGCGGTCACGCTGGCGCCGCTGCCGAGGTGGGCGATGATCGCCCGACCGCGCTCCCGCGCCGGGAGCACGGAGACGACGTGCTCGCAGGAGAGCCCGTGGAACCCGTAGCGGCGGACGCCGGCGTCGAAGAGCGGCGTCGGCAGCGGCAGCCGCTTCGCCTCGGCGGACATCGAGGCGTGGAAGGACGTGTCGAATGCGGCGACCTGGGGCGTGCCGGGCATGGTCTCGGCGACGATCGCGATCCCGCGCAGGCCAGCGGCCTGGTGAAGGGGCGCCAGCGGCGTGAGACGGTGCAGGGCCTCGAGAAGAGCGTCGTCCACGAGCGCGGGGCCGGCATGGTCGGCGCCACCGTGGACGATCCGGTGGCCGATGACGTCCGGGGCCTCGTCCCTCCCTCGAACCGCCCCGAGGGCGGCCTGCAGAGCGCCCTCCTGATCGGCCGCCCCGCACGGCTCCTCGACGGTCCCCTGGCGATCCGTCACCCGGAGGACCGCGCCGGCGCCGAGGCGGCTGACGGTCGCCGTCCGCCGGCGTCGCGCCGCGCGGCTTCGGCTTCCGACCTCGAACAGGGCGGCCTTGACCGACGACGATCCCGTGTTGATCGCGAGCACGCGATGCTCGCGCGGGCTCACGCCGCGGTCCAGGTCCAGTCGCGCACCTCGGGCAGGTCCTCGAAGTGCTCGCGGATGAAGACGGCGTGCTCGGCCAGCATCCGCGCGCAGTGGGCGCGCAGCTCCGCCGCCCCGGGAAGCTCGCCCCCGGCGCGGTCGAGCGCCTCGACCGCGAGATGGTACCGGCTCATCCGGTTGAGGACGACCATGTCGAACGGTGTCGTGGTCGTCCCCTGCTCGATGAACCCGCGGACGTGGAAGCGCCCGGCGTTCGGCCGGCCGTGGAGCAGCTGGTGGAGGGCCCGCGGGTAGCCGTGGAACGCCATCACGACATCGACGTCGTCGCCGAAGAGATCCCGGAAGAGATCGTCCGAGAATCCGTGCGGGTGCTCGCCCCGGGGGGCGAGCGCCATCAGGTCGACGAGGTTGACGACGCGCGTCGCGAGCTCGGGCACGTGTCGGCGCAGGAGCCACGCGGCGGCCAGCGTCTCCATCGTCGGGACGTCGCCGGCGCAGGCGAGGATCACCTCCGCGCCCTCCGAGCCCGGCTCCTCCGTCCCCGCCCACTCCCACCTGGACGCGCCGCGCGCGCAGTGCTCCCGGGCGGCGGCGAGATCGAGGTACTGGAGCTGCGGCTGCTTGTCGATCACGATGAGGTTGACGTAGCTGCGACTCCGCAGGCAATGGTCGGCCACGGAGAGCAGGCAGTTCGCGTCCGGCGGCAGGTAGACCCGGACGACGGATCCGCTGAGCGGCATCACCGTATCGATGAGCCCGGGTCCCTGATGGCTGAATCCGTTGTGGTCGTTGCGCCAGCATGTCGAGGTGAGGAGCACGTTCAGCGACGGGACGGCCGAGCGCCAGGGAAGCCTCCGCGTCTCCTGGAGCCACTTGGCGTGCTGGATGGTCATCGAGGCCGATACCATCGCGAAGGCCTCGTAGGTGGCGAAGAGGCCGTGGCGGCCGGTCAACGTGTAGCCCTCCAACCACCCCTGGCAGAGGTGCTCGCTCAGGACCTCCATCACCCGGCCGTCCGGCGACAGATGGTCGTCACTCGGAAGGACGGGCGCCTCGAGGCATCGATCCTCGACGGCGAAGACGTCGTCCAGGCGGTTCGAGGCGGTCTCGTCGGGACAGAAGAGGCGGAACGAGCGTGGATTCGCGGCGTAGACGTCGCGGACGAGGCGCCCGAGCTGCCGCGTCGACTCCGCGCGATGCGCACCGTGCTCGCCGACCTCGAGGGCGTAGCTTCCGTAGTCGGGAAGCTCGAGCGGCGTGACGAGGAGCCCCGGGTTCGCGTCGGGCCGCGCGCCCATCCGCAGGTCGCCTGCCGGCGCGAGCGCCGAGAGCTCGGGCCGCAGGGCGCCGGAGGCGTCGAACAGGCGCTCCGACTCGTAGCTCCGGAGCCACGACTCCAGCATGGCCAGGTGCGCCGCGTCCTCCCGCACCCGGGACAGGGGGACCTGGTGCGCGCGGAACGTGCCCTCCACCTGCACGCCGTCGACGACCCCGGGTCCGGTCCAGCCCTTCGGCGTCCGCAGCACGATCGCCGGCCAGCGGGGGCGCAGCTCGCCCTCGCCGACGCGCGCGGCGGCCTGGATGTTCCGGATGGTCGCGTACGACGCGTCGAGCACGTCCGCGAAGGCCACGTGGACCGCGACCGGATCCGACCCGGCGACGACGGACGCCGCGTAGCCGTGGGCCTCGAGGAACGCGACGACCTCCGCGTCGGTCGAGCGCCCGAGGACCGTCGCCGAGGAGATCTTGTACCCGTTGAGGTGGAGGATCGGCAGGACCGCGCCGTCCCGCGCCGCGTTGAGATAGCGGATGCCCTTCCACGAGCCCTCGAGCGGCGCGGTCTCCGCCTCGCCGTCGCCGACGGTGCACGCCACGATCAGGTCCGGGTTGTCGAAGGCCGCCCCGAAGGCGTGCACGAGCGCGTACCCGAGCTCGCCGCCCTCGTGGATCGAGCCCGGCGTCGGCGCGCTGACGTGGCTCGGGATGCCTCCCGGTGTCGAGAACTGGCGCACGAGGCGACGCAGGCCGTCGTGATCCCGGCCGATCTCGGGGTAGATCTCGGAGTACGTGCCCTCGAGGTACACGTTGGCGACGATCGCCGGTCCGCCGTGCCCCGGGCCGGTGACCGAGAGGATCGCGCTCCCGTCCTCGCGATCAGCCGGTTCAGCTGCGCGTAGACGAGGTTGAGCCCCGGCGACGTGCCCCAGTGGCCCAGGAGCCGCGGCTTGACGTGGGCGGGCGCCAACGGCTCGCGCAGGAGGACGTTGTCCTGCAGGTAGATCTGGGCGACCGTGAGGTAGTTCGCCGCGTTCCAGTAGTCGACGACCCGGCACATCTCGTCCGCGTCCCGTCGGCTGCTCGAACGGTCGGCGGGTGGATGCTCAGCCATGACGGGGACCGTCGCAGTCGGTCGGACGCGCGTCAAGCCTCGCCGCACCGTCGTCGGGTGCCTGCTCGGGACGCCCTTGCTCATCCGACGATGACGCGCCGGGCGGCGATGACCTGAGAAACGGATCGCCGCGGTGACCGGCGGATCGAAGGCGGCCGGGGCGGGGAGCGTCGGCCTTCGGATCCGATCGATGTCCGTGACGCTGATCGATGTCCGTGACACGCATGCATCAAGCTGCTTCGATCGCGGGTTCGTTCCTGCGCGCCCGTCCGAGGCAGCGGGCGCACTCCCGCTCGTCGCTGAGCGCCGCGAAGCTGTCGCCCAGGCAGGAGGCGGACGAGAGACGTCGGTTGCTCGCGGCCTGGACGACGACGACGCCGCCCGGGGCGCGACGGGTGCTCAGCCCACTCGGGCTGGCCCTTCATCCCCTTCCTGTTCTGTTACCCGACGACGGACGCTGCCCGTACGTGGAAGGGGAAGGCCAACCGGAGCATGGGTTTCGGTAGTGGAGCCAAGCGGGATCGAACCGCTGACCTTTCCACTGCCAGCCCCATCCTGAGACGCATGCGTCCGATGCTCGCCCGAACACCCTGCAAATCGGGAGGAGAGCTGTGGCCAGCGCCGCCTCCTGGGAAGCTGCATCGTCTCGAGGGGGACATCGCCGCCGCGGACGTCGAGCTCGGCGACGACGACCTGCGGGAAATCAACGTCCGCGCATCGCTGCTCGAGACCCAGGGCGCCCGGCTGCCCGAGGCGTCAGACCAACTGACCGGTCGCTCCCCGAACGACAGGAACACGGAGAACACGTGGATACGAGAACACTCGGAAACGACCTGGAAGTCTCGGCGCTCGGCCTTGGCTGCATGGGCCTGAGTCACGAGTTCCCCCCGTTCCCGCCGAAGGAGGTCGGGATCCAACTGATCCGCCAGGCCGTCGAGCGCGGCGTGACCTTCTTCGACACTGCGCAGGTCTACGGGCCGTTCACGAACGAGGAACTCGTCGGCGAAGCACTCGAGCGGCTGCGCGACCACGTCGTCATCGCCACCAAGTTCGGCTTCGACCTTTCCGGCGCCGGACGCGAGCAGGGCCTCGACAGCCGCCCGGAGACGATCCGCTCGAGCGTGGAGGGCTCACTCCAGCGGCTGCGCACCGACCACATCGACCTGCTCTACCAGCACCGGGTCGACCCCGAAGTGCCGATCGAGGAGGTCGCGGGCGCCGTCAAGGAGCTGATCGCCGAGGGCAAGGTCAAGCACTTCGGCCTCTCCGAGGCTGGCGCCGAGACCATCCGTCGCGCGCACGCGGTTCAGCCAGTCACGGCGCTCCAGTCCGAGTACTCGCTGTGGTGGCGGGAGCCGGAAGCGGAGATCCTCGCAACGCTCGAGCAGCTCGGGATCGGCTTCGTCCCATTCAGCCCGCTCGGCAAAGGCTTCCTGACCGGACAGATCGGCGCGACCACCCAGTTCGAGAAGGGCGACTTCCGCAACACGCTCCCGCGCTTCGCCGATCCCGAAGCGCGGAAGACGAACCTCGCCTTCGTCGAGTTGCTGACACGCATCGCGGAGCAGAAGGACGCGACACCCGCACAGATCGCACTGGCGTGGCTCCTTGCCCAGAAGCCGTGGATCGTTCCGATCCCCGGCACGACGAAGCTGCACCGGCTCGAGGAGAACCTCGCCGCCACCGACGTCGCGCTGACCCGCGACGAACTGCACGCGATCGAGGACGCCCAGATCGCCGCCGAAGGCGATCGCTACCAACCCGCGCAGCAGTCGATGATCGACCGCTAGTACCGAAAGGAGAACGCGATGAACCGGAGAGAAGTCGTTGTCGTCACGGGAGCCGGCGGCATAGGCCAAGCGATCGCGCGGCGTCAGGGCACCGGAAGGACGATCCTGTTCGCGGATCTCAACGAGCAGACTCTCGCCGCCGCTGCCACGACGCTGAAGTCGGCAGGACACGTCGTCGAGACGCATCCGGTCGACGTCTCGTCGCGCGAATCGGTGCACGCACTGGCCGAGGCGGCCGCGGCGCGTCTCCTCCGCATCGTAGGCTCCACGACGTGCGACACGCGGGGCGACGCTCGCGATGCCAGCGTGGCGTGACGGCGGGTCCGGGATGCTCCTCCTGCGCCCCTCGCCTGCCTGTCGTCCGCTCCCGGCGCACGCCGATAGACTCGCGCGGACGATGGGAGAATCGACGATCGTGATCACCGGAGCGACCGGTACCGTCGGAGGCCACATCGCGCGGTTGCTCATCGCGGAGGACGTGCCCTTCAGGGCGTTGGTGCGCGACCGGCGTCGGGCAGCCTCACTAGCGGGCGCAGGCGTGGAGCTGGTCGAGGGCGCCTTCGAGGACCCCGCGTCGTTGACGGCGGCGTTCGCCGGCGCCGAGCAGGTCTTCCTCGTGGCGCCGCTGACCCAAACCTCGCGGCGTTGGAGGCCGCTGCGATCGACAGTGCGGCACGGGCGGGAGTTCGTCACGTGGTCAAGCTGTCGACCGCCGGGGTCACCCAGGAGCCGGTCGAGGGGCATACGCTACCCCGCCAGTATCCGCTTCATCGGTCCGGCGAACAGCGGATCGAGGGGTCGGGCATGGAGTACACGCATCTGCGTCCCGGACCGTTCATGCAGAACACGTTGAACTTCGCTCCATCGATCAAAGCGGAGGGGGTGTTTCGCGGAGCCTGGGGAGACGGCGCCCTAGGGTACGTCGACGTGCGCGACGTGGCCGCCGTGGGGCTCGAGATCCTGCGCCGGGGCACCTCGACGGGCGCGCTGGAGCTGACAGGCCCTGAAACACTCTCCGGCGCGGACATTGCGGCAAGGCTGACCGCAGCCCTCGGACGCGACGTCGACTACATCGATGTGCCGGCCGAAGGCGTCCGCCAGGCGATGCTGGCGCGCGGCATGCCGGAGTGGCTTGTCGGCGCGATGGTAGAAGTCATGCAGCACGCCACCGGTAGCGGTAGGGCGAGGATCACCCAGACGATCACCGAGGTCACCGGCAGTCCGGCGCGGTCCTACGACGACTTCCTGCGCGACTTCGGGTTCCTCTTCAAGCGCGACTGACTCTGCGTACCCTCACGGCGAGGACGTGGCCTCGGATGCCGAGGCCCGCCAGGAAGTAGCCCACGCGCGCCTTGCCCCCGAGGCCTCGGTCCAGGCGGCGCTCAGCCGCATCCCGACGCGCCTGTCAACACGACCCGTTCGCCGCGAGCTCGCCCGCGGTAGCGCCTAACCCGTCGCTATGTCACCGCGGACGAGAAGTCAGAGCATGTCCTCCGGCGACCAGGCGAAGAACGACGTGCGGCCGGCCCGGGAGAGCCGGTACCGGTTCAGCGGGGTGGTCGTTACGGCGTCCGTCGTGACCACGGCCGTGATCAGGGCGTCGGCGGCGGTGCTTCCGGTGAAGCTGCCGAACAGCATTCCGGGGAAGGCGTGCCGGCAGGGGAAGCCCAACGGGTGCCAGCGGGTGAACCCGTCCCGGGACACCTCCGCCCGCTTGTCCTCGCAGCGGGCGATGTCGGTGCGGCCGTCGCCGTCGAAGTCGGCGAACGCGAGCTCCGTGAGGTCGGAGGACCGCTGGAGGTTCAGCGGCCGCCAACGGGTGGCGCCGCCGTAGGAGACCGACCAGTGGCCGTTGGCGAGGCTGAAGACGTCGGTTCGACCCGGCTGCTGGAAGGAGCCGAAGCGCAGCTGCTCGATCGTGAAGTGAGAGAACGCGAGCGGCTTCCATCTCGTCGCGCCGCCGCTCGAGTAGAAGAATTGCGTCCCGTTGGCCCGGAAGATGTCCGTCTTCCCGTCGCCGTCGAAGTCGCCGAACCGGTACTCCTTCATCGGGATGCTGGACCCGGCGGGCAGCGGCGTCCAATCGCCGGTGCCGCCGTAGGACACCCGCCACCGATGGCCGCTCTGCGTGAACACGTCGGTCCGCCCATCGCCGTCGAAGTCGCCGAAAGCGAGGTCGCCGAGGCGATGGCTGTCCTGCTTCAGGAACCGCCAGATCCCGCGCCCGCACGGCGAGTAGACCCAGACCGCCCCGGTCGCCTGGAAGACGTCGCTGCAGCCGTCGTCGGCGAAGTGGCCGACCGCCAGCTCCCGGGCCGTCATCACCTTGTAGCGGTTGCCGGATTCGACCAGCCGGCCGCGCTGCTTCAACGCATCCTCGTCGGGGCCGGCGTTGTGGACATAGATCGCGTCGCCCTCGTCGTGGACGACCGCGTTGTCGGCGAAGATCGCCTTCACCGGCGTGCCGCGCAGCTCGAACGCCGGCCGGACGCCGATTCCGAGGGCGTGCTCCTGCGCTCCCCGGATCGTGTTGTTGCGGATCTGGTAGAGCCGCCCGGCGAGTTTCCCGTAGCCGCCGCTGCCCGTCCCGTGGACATCGAAGTGCTGGTTGTAGAGGTGCACGTTGGCGTGGCCGAGGCACGTCGGCCCGCCGGTGAGGACGAGGTTCGACTCGGCGCGGTAGCCCGTGCCGGGCAGCCCGTCGCTGGAGACGTCGTGGCGGTTCCAGTCGAACACGTTGCGGTCGATCAGCGGGAAGCCGCTGCCGCCGACGCCGACGCCGTAGCCGAGCCCGCACTCGACGTTGTTGTGAATGAAGTTGCCGGTGATCCGGATCGAGCTGCCGCCGGCCGGTGCGCGCACGACGTTGA
Source organism: uncultured Thermoleophilia bacterium (assembly GCA_963800515.1). Taxonomy (GTDB): domain Bacteria; phylum Actinomycetota; class Thermoleophilia; order Gaiellales; family F1-60-MAGs149; genus CAWDBC01. Next base: position 448,919 of record CAWDBC010000007.1, on the reverse strand, counting down.
CGCCGACGCCAGGCCAGCCGTAGATCTCGTTGTTGTCGATCAGATCGTCGTGGACGGCGGCGTGTCCGGAATCCGCTCGCCCGTCGATCATGATCGCCTGCGTGCTGTCGTCCGCCTCGGGCGTGGACCACTGGTTGTACCCGCGGAGCCGGAGGCCCGTGATGCGCGTGTTGCTACCGAGGTCGAGCATGATGAACTGCGCGGGGCCGTCTTTGTGCGACGGGTGCAGCACTCTGTGCGACATGTACAGCAGGCCTCCCGGCGACCTCGCCGACCGCCCGCTCTCGAGCGTCACGCCGTCGGGCACCTGGAGGAGCGAGTCCCGCGCGCCGGTCCGCTGGTCGCCCACCGCCAGGTCGATCCGGGCGTCGTCGGCGACGTAGATGCACGTCGACCCGCTTGCCAGCGCGTCGATCAACTGCAACCGCGTCGACACGACGAGGCAGCACCTGGCCGCGATCGGTGGCCCTGCGGGCGTGCCCGCGCCGCCGGCCGCTCCCGGGAGCCTCCGGCTGACCGTGTCGCAGGCCATCGCGCCGGCGCCGAACGCCGCCGTCACGGCCTGATCGGCGCTCATAGTCACGCTGCACGCGCCGGTGCCCGTACACGCGCCGCTCCAGCCGTCGAAGGTAGATCCGACCGCGGGCGTCGCGGTCAGCGACACGACCGTGTCGGCCGGGTACGCAGACGAACAGCTGCCGGGACACGCGATGGCCGCCCCCGCCACCGTGCCGGCGCCGGCGAGCGAGACGGTGAGCGTCTGCGTCGGTGGGGCGGCGCCGACCGTGACCGCGGTCGTGCCGAGACTGGCCGAGTGACGCGCGTCGCCGCGGTAGCCGGCCGTGATCGCGTGCGTGCCCGACGCGACGGCCGACGGCGAGTAGCTCTCCTGGCAGGACGCCGCCGCCGCCGTCGCCGACGGCGCCAGGGCGCAGACGCCGCCGAAGGAGCCGGGAGCGTCCGAGGCGAAGGCGACCGTACCCGTTGGCGTCACGCGCCGAGAGACGGTGTCGGTGACCGTGGCGGTGCACACGGTCACGGTCCCCACCGCCACCGACGTTGGTTGGCAGCTGACGGACGTCGACGTCGCGTACAGGCCGCCGGCACGAGCAGAAGCGGCGAGTGCCGCCACCGCGCTAACCGCGGCGAGCAGTGCCACGGCCGACACCCGGCGCCGCCCTCGTGAGGTTGTTTGCATCCTCTTCATCGCCTCGGCGCGCGGCATGCCTTCTGGAAGCCGGGGATGTGGTTGCTGTAGGCCCAGCACAAGGCTCGCAGCTCGGCGGTGTCGCGCTTGCGCACTGCGAGTGCGACTCGCGGGCGGACGAACCGACCCGGGGGGGCGAGGAGCGCTGTCGATGGCGCCACGATCCGAATCCGGCCGCGCCTCGTGTGCGGTAGATGGCCGGTCGACCGGGGCAGCATGGCCAATGCTCGCCGGCGCTTGCGGGCGGGCAGGCGGGCGAAGAGCCGGGCCACGAGCGGTTCGACGTCAACCTCCGCATCGGCGCGTTGCTGGGAACGGCGGGCATGAGCGAACAGCGGAGCCGCCCGCACGCGCCTGTCGGCCGCGCGCGACGATGACCAACGTCCCGCGATCGCTGCGTTGGCGGGCGCGACCCCTGGGGGGTAGGTCCACACGAAATTGGCCGTCCCCCAGTACATGGGCGTGAAGGCGGAGAATGGGTGCTGCGACTGGAACGGCGGCAGTTGGAACTTGAGGAGCACGCCATAACCCGGGATGACGGATGCCGCTATGTCGCTGCCGTTGCCAGACCAGTGGACGTCCGCGCTCGGGAGACTGACTCCGGTCGCGCCAGCAGGCCAGGGGATCCGGACGGTGATCGGCCCGGCAGGCAGGCGGTGCTGATCCGAGCTGCAGTAGCCCTCGTTGCCGGAGTTGCGCACGAAGAATGCCCACTGATCCGCGCCCGGCTGCGATCCCGGCGACCCCGTAAAGGTCTGGATCGCGATTGCGTAGACGGGGTGAAGCTCGGCCGACGCAGAGTGCACCGTGTCGATTCCCGCTAAGCCCGTGACCTCGGCCAGGTTGCCGTCGATGAACCTGAAGGGAAGATCGTCGTCCACCTTCGAATGGAACCCGCTCCACCAGGGATTGTCGTCGTAGTGGTCCACCGTCTCGTCCGTGTCGAATTCGATGTGAATCGCATTCGGCGCCGTAGCTCCTGGTGGCGGCGCCGCGTTGTTGTACCGCGTCACACCGTCCGGCTTCGACGGGACCAGATCAAGACTGTACTCATCGTCCGTTCCGACGCCGGACTTCTCGAAGAAGTACAGCTTCCCCTCGTACGTCGCCGGTTCGTAGTTGACGTGGCCGTGGAACGCGGCCTCGGGATCGCGCCCGAGCTCGCAGACCTCGCCGGCGAACCCCGACGCGTCGTCGAAGCTCACGGGCTGGCTGGTACAACGGGGGAAGTGGGTATCGAACTGGCTGTGGATGAACTGTCCGCAGTCCTCGAGCGCGAACGGCGCCTGATGATGATTGAGGTACGACGTCCAGTCGGGATTGAAGGGGAACAGGTTCGGATCGAGACCGTTGCTCGCGACGAGATCCATCGGATAGCGACAGTCGTACTGTTGGCAGTAGCCGCCGAGCGTGTTGATCAGCCGGTCGTGCGGTCCCTGGTTGCCATCGCAGGCGATCAGAGCGCACGGTTGCACGGCCGCGTTGAGCACACGCGGCGGGAGATCAACGATCGAACGAGCGGAGTGGCCCGTCCGCGTGACCGTGTACTGGATCGTCGCGACCCCGGTCCGCGCGTCGCCGCTCGTCGCGGTGACCATGTACGCGTGGACGCCTAGCCGTCTCGTGTCCAGCGTCCCGCTGCCGCCGGCTACCCCGCCCGAATCGACGCACGACGTGATCCCCGGCCCGTTGGGGCCTTCAACGCAGGAGAACGCCGTCGCGACGGAGGAGCGCAGCTTGACCACTCGCCCGTCCGCCGGCGCATCGATCGCTGCTGTCGGAGGCTCCGGAGTGGCGAGTTGCGACACCTCCAAGACGGCCGCGCCGCGACTCGCGGAGTGACGCACGTCGCCCTCGTAGCCCGCTGTGATCGTATGCGTCCCGGAGCCGACCGCCGACGGCGTATAGCTCTCCTGGCACGACGCCGTCCCGGCATCGCTCGTCGCCGCTAACGCGCAGGCTCCACCGCTGCCGAACGACCCCGGCGAGTCAGTCCGAAAGGTCACCGAACCGGTTGGCGTCACGCGCCTCGTGACCGGGTCGGTGACCGTGGCGATGCACACGCTCGCCGTCCCGACGAGCACCGACGGCCGCTCGCAGACTACCGCCGTCGAGGTCCCGTACAAGGTGCCAGCACGGCCGGCACCAGCCGGCACGCCAAGAGCGATGGCTGCCGCGAGCACCGCGCCCAGGAGCCCCACGCGCCCAATCGGGTTGCGCCGATCCCGCCAATAGCGACTCATCCGCGACTCCCACGAAGGCCCGCGATGGCGAGGCTCCGTCTCGCCATCCGCAGGTGCTTCCAGTTCCCGGTGCGACTTCAGACGCCGCTCGCGCCGGTGAAGGGGAAGCCAAGAGTCGGCGAACCAAAGCTGGAAAGTCGGTCCGAGCGCCCCGTCCCAGGCGCCACCATACACTTTGCGAGGCGCTGTGTCCAGGAGCGTCAAGGGGCGAGGAGACCGCCCGCGACTTCCTCACGGCGGCCAGAAGTTTGGCGCCCCTGGCGGTCGACGCTTCCAAACCGAGAACCCCCGCCTGCACCGGCTCGAGGAGACCTCGCCGCGCCCGCCTGACGCCCGACGAACTGCACGCGACTGAGGACGCCCAGACCGCCGCCGGAGGCGATCGCCATCAACCCGCGCGGCAGTCGATGATCCACCGCGAGCACCGAGAAGGAGAACACGATGAACCAGGAAGAAGTAGTCGTCGTGACCGGAGCCGGCGGCATCGGCCAGGCGATCGCGCGGCGTCAGGGCACCGGAACGACGATCCTGTTCGCGGCGCTGACCTTCCCGCGCCGCCAGTGCGCGGGCAGCCGGTCCGGAGAGAGCAGCGCGAGCCGGGAACGCGCCGTGGCCGCGCTTGACGAACCGTCGAGCCCGTGCTGAGGCCTCCCAGCCGGTGCCGGCGAAAAATCCGTTACTCCGCTACGAACGCTGGACGTTCCCCGAACCAGAAACCCCCGCCCGAGCAGGGATCTCGGGAGTGGAGCCAAGCGGACGTTAACGGGAGACCACAGCCGCGGGAGGCAGCGTGAAGATGAGGTCCAGACCGTCCTCGCCCTCCTCATCCAAGGTCGGGGCGCGATGCAGGCCCGCCTTCGTGGCGACGCGCTGCGAAGGCAGGTTGTCCGAGCGGACTCGTGCGATGAGCCGACGATCCGGGACGTGCTCGACCGCCCAACCGACCACTGCCGTCGCCGCCTCCGTCGCTAGACCGTTCCCCCAGACCCACGGTGACAGCCGGTAGATGAGGTTCAGCGCCTCCTCACCCTGGAACGTGATGGCCTTCACCCCGCAGTAGCCGACGAAAGTGCCATCCGCGGATGTGCGAAGGCACCAGTAGCCATAGCCGTACCGCTCCCATTGACTTCGCCAACGACGAACGAGCTCAGCCGCTCGGTCGAGCGTGTCGAGTCCATCAGAGGGGTTGTGCGCCACCGCCCTGGGGTCGCTCAGGATCGCAAGAACGTCGGCGACATCAACTGTCGTCGGAGGAGATAGCGACAGACGAGACGTCTCCAGAGAAATCCAGGGCGGCGGCACCGGACGCACAGCTCGAACGGTGCCACTGCGTCGCCTGTCACGCATCACCCCGTCGAACGATGCCACAGAGAACGCCACCGGTGCGCGTCGCTCGGGCATCCTCCCGCCACCTTCAGGCCCGAGCTCACCGCCCGGTTAGCCAACGTCGCCTGGACGCCAACCCGAACCAGCCGAAGCGCCGGACGTGATCGTCCTCAACTTGTCGATCGGAGCCGACGCGGAGGCTGCGATGCGGTTCCTCGCCGAAGCCTCTCCGGCACAACCCGTGATGGTCGTCGCGAAGCCCCGAGCGACTCGATCGGGTCCAGGTCGCGCGCCACGGCGGGGCGGCGGCTTCCTCGACGGGTGACGCTCGCCGTCCCGTGAACGAGAAACCCCCGCCGGAGCAGGGATCTCGGTAGTGGAGCCAAGCGGGATCGAAACGCTGACCTTCTGGCTGCCAGCCCCATATTGAGACGTATATGTCTCTGTACTCGTCTAAACTCCCTGCAAATTTGGGTCCACGCTAGCCGGCGTAGCCTCCTGGGCCGGCATGTTCGTTACGAAGCGCGTTACCGCTCCGTCGGCCTTCCCATCCTCACACCCGACGTTCGTGCTCGCACCAGCCGCTCGCACTGAATCGACGCCGGGTACCATGTCATCCTCGAGGACGGGCTCGATGTCTCCGGGTCCACGAGAACACAGCTTCTCCGGCCCCAGAGCCTCGGCGTCGGCCACGACCGCGGCGACGGCCCGTAGAGGGGTCAGCGGCTGCAGACTAGGTGGTCGGCGCCGTGGTGGGATACGCCGAGGACCTCGCCGACGTGGCGGAGCGGCAGGCCGGCGCCGTGCAGTTGGCGCGCGGCGTCTCGCGCGGCCTGTTGTGCGGCCTCGTTCGCGGCCTCGCCACCGAGGCGTGTTGGCGGTTCCGTCAGCCGCTCCGGGCGAGGTAGCTGAGCGCCGCTGTGGTGATCGCCTGCACGCCGGTCTCGAGCGTCGGATGGATGACGGGGGCGAACTTCGGGTTGTGGTTGGTCGGGATGTCGTCGGCGACGCGACCGGCTTGCTCGGCTTTGCGGTAGGCGTCGCGGGTCGGTGCCGCCGATGTACCAGAAGACCGACGGGACGCGCCATTCGGTGCCGAATGATCCGAAGTCCTCGCTCGCGGATACGGGCGCGGCCAGCTCGCTGACGCGGTCGCTGCCGAAGTATCCGCGCAGCGCGTCGGCGACGTGCCGGGTCTGGTCGGGGTCGTTCACGGTCAGCGGATAGTGCTCGGTGTAGTCGATCTGGGGGGGCTTGGGCGCGCCGGAGGCGGCGGCCTCGGCTTTGACGATGCGTTCGATCGCGCCCAGCACGCGGGTCCGCACCGCCTCGTCGAAGGTCCTGACGTTGATCTTCAGGAGCGCCTCGTCGGGGATCACGTTGTCCTTGGTGCCGGCCTGCAGCGCGCCCACGGTGACCACTGCGGCCTGGCTGGCGGCGACCTCGCGCGAGACGATCGTCTGCAGGCGCAGCACGGTCGAGGCCGCCATCACCACCGGATCGACGCTGGACTCCGGCATCGAGCCGTGCGCGCCGCGGCCGAACAGCCGCACCTCGAGGCTGTCGGCGGCGGCCTGGGTGGTGCCGGGTCGGTAGCTGACGTCGCCGGCATGAGCCGGGCATGACGTGCTGGCCGAGGATCACCTCCGGCTTGGGGAAGCGGTCGAACAGGCCGTCGTCGATCATCGCCTGCGCGCCCTGCGCGGTCTCCTCGGCCGGCTGGAAGATCGCCAGCAGCGTCCCCTGCCACGCGTCCCGCGCCTGGGCGAGCAGCGTCGTGGCGCCGACGCAGCCAGGTCACGTGCATGTCGTGACCGCATGCGTGCATGACCGGCACCTCGTTCCCCTCGGCATCGGTCGCGGTCGCGGTGCTGGCATAGGGCAGCCCGGTGGCCTCCTTGACCGGCAGCGCGTCCATGTCGGCGCGGAGCATCACCGTCGGCCCGTCCCCGTTTCGCAACACCCCGACCACGCCGGTATTCCCGACGCCTTCGGTGACCTCATACCCCGCGCCCTTGAGCTGCTCGGCCGCCTTCGCGGCGGTGCGCTGTTCCTGCATCGAGAGCTCGGGATGCTGGTGGATGTCGCGGTAGAGATCCTCGAGCCCGCCGGTGATCGCGCCGAGCCCGCCCAGGACGGTGTCCGTTTCGGTTGTCTCGGTCATGCGCTCCTCCGCTCGGAGATCCGGTCGCTGCCGGCGCCGAGGCCGTGCGATCAGCTTATACCCGCCATCGACGCCGGCCGGCCAATCGCGGACGCGTGGCGGTGCGTCTGATCGATCGGCTGAGAGACTGCACGGATGGTTGCCGGCTTCGACCCCACTCTGATCCTCGTCCTGAACCTCGCCGGTACGTTCGTCTTCGGTCTCAGCGGCGGGCTGGCGGGCGTCCGCGCCCGGCTCGATCTCCTCGGCGTCGTCGTGCTCGCGTTCGCGGTCGCGCTCGCGGGCGGGATCATCCGCGACCTTCTGATCGGCGTGCCGCCGGCGACGTTTCGCGACGGGCGCTACCTCGCCGCGGCCGCCGCGGCCGGGGTCGTCAGCTTCGTTGCCCGCCCTGCGCTTGACCGCGTTGACCCTGCCCTCACGTTCTTTGACGCGATCGGGCTAGGCCTGTTCTGCGTCACCGGCGCCAGCGCCGCGCTCGCCCACCACCTCGGGCCCGTCCAATCGATCATCCTCGGCGCGATCACCGGCGTCGGCGGCGGGATGGTCCGCGACCTGCTGCTGCGCCAGATCCCGAACGTCCTGCGCGCCGACCTCTACGCCGTCCCCGCACTGCTCGGCGCCACCGTACTCGTCGTCGGCCATCAGGCCGGCAGCCGCAGCGCCCTCTTCCCGCTCCTGGCCGCCGGTCCTGCGTCGCGACCCGGCTGATCGGAGTCCATTTCGGAATCGGGCTTCCGATCGCACCCAGCGAACACGACACGGAACCGCCGCCAAACTGACGACCCGCGGGATGCGCTTCCGCGCGACCGGAGATCGTCGGGTCGACGGTCACCGCGAGGTCGCGCAACAATGACGAGCACGCCGCCACGAAGGCGCCCAAGATCATCAATATCCCAGGGCGTGGAGGCAGAACGTGGTTAGCTCATGGGTCCCGTAGAGGCCGCCAAGCACCACCCTGGCGCAAGGAGGGCCGGGTTCGGTACACCGTGGAAGGACGTTTCCGACGCCGTTGCTGAGGTAGGCCGGATGAGCTCCGAGGGCGCGCCGCGCGATCCCGAGGAGCTGGAGGCCTCCGTTCGTCTCCGACGCGAAGCGAGATCTCGCCGACGATGACCCTTTGGCGAGGTTCACCTGACCGTGTCTGACCTCGCGCGGTCCGTTCGCTACTACGCCCGGCCGTTGGTCGGAGTTCCTCGAAGAAGCCCGCCGGCCGCGCCGTCCTGGGCGTCGGCGGGCGCGACTCCCCTGCTCGTCCTGATCGAGGAGCCCGGCGCGCAGCCGCTCGGTCGGCCACACCGGCCTTTATCACTTCGCTTTGCTCCTGCCTCGGCGGGTCGACCTCGCGCGCTGGCTCGCCCACGCGGGGCGAGACCAGGTCCAGCTCTCCGGCGTCGCGGACCACTTTGTCAGCGAGGCGCTCTACCTGAACGACCCGGACGGGCACGGCATCGAGATCTACTGGGACCGGCCGCGGAAGCTCTGGGAGGGACAGGTCGCCGCTCGACTCACCACCACGCCCTCGACGTCGAAGGCTTGCTCGGCGAGCTCGCGGACCCGCCGGCGAGCCGTTCGACGGGCTGCCTGACGGGACAGTGATGGGCCATGTGCACCTCAGGGTGGCCGAGGTGCGCCCACCGTCGCCTTCTACCGCGACGTCCTCGGCTTCGGGCTGATGGCGCAGCTCGGCCCCAGGCGGCCTTCCTGAGCGCGGGCGGGTACCACCACCACATCGGCGCCAACACCTGGGAGAGCGCCAACGCGGCTCCGGCGCCGGCCGGGACCGCGAGGCTCCTGCACGCCACGATCCGGCTGCCCAACGAGACCGAGCGCACCCGCGTCCTAGAGCAGGTCGCCGCCGCGGGCTACCCCACGCGCAGCCTCCCCGACGGGGACGCTCGTGCGGGACCCTTCGGCGAACTCGCTGCTCCTCGTGGTGCGCTGAAGGCCCGCGCGGAGGCGGGGATCCCCAGGTCGGGAGGTTCCATCGCCACGCCGCGCTCTGGCGCCCTGCTGGGTTGACAGGGGACGACCTCTGGCCGCTGTTAGTGCGTCTCCCGCTGCCGTCCTTGTGGAAGGCCCGACTCGGGCGCGGCTATCCCGACAACGCCGGGACTGCTGCGGCGCGTACTTCTGTCCTATCAGCCGCTCAAGGCGTCGCGCAGCGCAGCCTTGTCGTCGCTGCTGAGCGAGGTTCGGCAACGACCTCTCCGCGCTCCTTGATCCGCGGCAGGAGCTTTTCGGGCACCGCCTTTCGGACGAGGAGCACGACGGCCGCTTTCGGCATCCCGCGGCGGTTCTCTGGGGTGCCGGCGACCGAAGACCACGCCCGGGTACCATCCGGCGAGAGGGTGGGATGCCGGTGAGGATCGCTTCGGTACCGGCTGACCTCGACCGCGCCGCCGGCTGGATCTGGCGGTTGTTGTTGTGTGCCGTGGCGCTCGGCGCGTTGGTACCGGGCTCTGGTACGTGCGGGTCATCGTGCTCCCGACGATCGGGGGGCTCTGTCGGTGACGCCCGTTCTGACGCCGATTTCCAAATGGCTGCGTCCGCGGGTTGGACGTGCGGCGGCGGGGATTGCGTTGCTTCTGGGGGTCGCCACGGTCGGTGGGCTCGTGGCTGTCGTCGCGGCATCCGTTGATCGCGGCCGGCCGAGACGGTGACGTGACCGGCGCTGCCCAGGCGGCGGAGCCGGACTGCCGTCCGACCGGAATAGCCCGCCGCCCGGTGAGCTCGGACAGGCCGGGGCCGGCCATCGGGTCGGCCATGCGCCGCCCACCTTCCCCCGCCGCCAGTGCGGACAGCCGGTCTGGAGAGCGCAAGGCGCCGGCAACGCCGCGTCGCGGCCCTTGATGAACCGATCGCGGCCGGCATCGAGGCGGCCTCAGGAGGTGCCGGCGAAGCCGCAGTAGCCATCCGAGCCTCGCTGCCGGCGAGACCCTTTCGCCGACTCGTTCAACCCGTTCTTGTTACGAAATCTGGTACTCGACGGCGGACGCTCGCCGACCCTGGAACGAGAAACCCCAGCCGGAGCAGGGGTTTCGGTAGTGGAGCCAAGCGGGATCGAACCGCTGACCTTCTGGCTGCCAGCCAGACGCTCTCCCAGCTGAGCTATGGCCCCCGGGACCTGCGAATCCTAGCAGGCGGCGAGTCTCACGAGGCTGTACGCGACGGCCGGAACCCCTGGCCCCGGAGGTGCTCGAGACGGTAGAAGTCCCCGGCCTCCGGCGTGAACAAGGGTGGACGACCGCGTCGAGGTAGTCGAGGAGGATCCAGTCACCCTCCCGTTGCCCCCTCCACCCGCGTGGCGAGGAGCCCTTCCTCGTGCTTGAGCTTGAACGAGATCTCGTCGTACATGGCCTCGTCTGGCGTGCGGTCCCACCCGTTCCGATCCACGACCCAGTCGGTGTAGCTCACCACCTCGCAGCATGTCGAGGATGACGATGTCGCGGGCGAGCTTGTCCGACATGATCTTGGCGATGCGGTCGGCGAGCTCTCGGTGCGTCGCTCAGGTTGACTGCTCCTTGCCGGATCCGGGACGTCCGGCGTCGTTGGGAGGAATTCCTGCTGGTCAGGCTAGCACGGCGTCCCGACGCGACGGAACGATGCGCGGCGGACGTCAGAGGCCCCCCGCCCAGGGCTCCGGCTCGTCCCTCGGGGCGTTCCCGCCGGCCTCCGCGGAGTCGGGCTCGGCACGGTAGAGCCCCTCGCGCTCGATCACCTCGCGAACGGCTTCGGGCACGAGATGGCGGACCGGCTCGCCCCGCGCGACTCGGTCGCGGACGAGGGTGGACGAGATCTCGACCCGCGGCATCCGCACCATTTCGACGGCCAGCCCCGCCAGCGGCGGCAGCCGCACCCCGACGCGGGGCACGACCGCGATCCGGGCGAGCATCGGGATCCGCTTCGCGTCGTGCCAGCTGCCGAGGACGGCGAGCTGATCCGCGCCCAGCAGGAGGACCAGCTCGGCCGTCGGGTACTGCCCCGTCAGCTCGTCCAACGTATCGACGGTGTACGAGGGCCCCGGCGATCGAGCTCCACCCGCGAGACCTGGATGACCGGCTCCGACGCCGCGAGCGCCCGCGCCAGGCGCAGGCGCGTGTCCGGCGGCGAGGACGGCTGCTCGCGGTGCGGAGGAAGGCCCACGGGGACGGCGAGCACCCGGTCGAGCCCGAGCTGCCAGGCGGCCTCCGAGGCCAGCAGTTGATGGCCGAGGTGGGGCGGGTCGAACATCGAGCCGAAGACGCCGAGGCGCATGGCCGGCTAGCTCGCTCGGGGTCCGGCAGGGGACGCGGGGGGACGCCGAGGGGCCGGGCGGGGAGGGCGCGGTCGCAGCATCGCCGTCGAGGCTACCAGGGCCGCACGCGCCCTTCGCGGCCCGGCCGGCAGGCTCACTCGTCGCCGTCCGGATCGTCGCTCGCGAAGTCGGCCCACGCGACCTGCCGGGTGCGGTGGTACTCGTACTCGGTGCCGGCGATCGTGACGACGGCGCCGTCCCGGACGCCCGCCGCGCGCAGGAGCCGCTCGATCTCCTCGGGCGTTCCCTCCCCCGTGACCCGATAGCCGTCGTCCTCGCGGAAGACCCTGACGCGGCGGCGCTCCGCCTTCGGCGTCGGGCGGTAGACGAGGAAGTCCACGAGCTCGTCGCCCGCCTGGACGGCGGGCGGAGCCTCGATCTCCGGCACGCTCGCGAACAGGGTCTCGATCAGCTCGCGGATTCCGTCTCCGGTGGCGCAGGACGTCCCGAGGACGACCGGCGCGCCCCGCGGGTCCCGGAGCACGGTCCGGTCCGCGGGCAGCCCGTCGTCGGCGATCGCCCGGGCGAACGCGGCCACGAGGGCCCCGCGGGCGTCGGGCGCGACCAGGTCGATCTTGTTGAGGACGACGATCCGCGGCCGGTCCGCCAGCTCGTGGCCGTGCAGGACGAGCTCCCGGTAGATCACGTGGAAGCCCTCGCGGGCGGTCGGCAGGCTTTCCGCCGCCAGCCCGGCGTCGACCACGTGGACGAGGAGGCGCGCCCGCTCGAGGTGCGCCAGGAAGGCGTGGCCCAGTCCCACCCCGTCCGACGCCCCCTCGAGGAGGCCGGGGACGTCGACCACGGTCAGCTGCCCCTCCCCCGGGCCGTCCACGGTCCCCAGGACGGGCTCGATGGTCCGTGAAGGGATAGTTGGCCACCTTCGGCGTCGCGTTCGAGATCCGGCGGAGGAGGCTCGACTTGCCGACGTTCGGGAAGCCGAGGAGGGCGGCGTCCGCCAGCAGCTTCAGCCGCAGCTCGAGCGTCAGCTCCTCCCCCTCCTCCCCCACCTCCGCGATCCGCGGAGCCTGCCGCGTCGGCGTCGCGAAGTGCGCGTTGCCGAGGCCGCCACGACCTCCGCGAGCGATCACGGCCTCCGACCCGTCGCTCGTCAGGTCGCAGACCAGGCGTCCGGAATCCTCGAAGACCTGCGTCCCGATCGGAACCGGCACGCGCCTCGACTCCCCCTCCCGGCCCGAGCGGTTGAGCCCTCGCCGTTCGCCCCCGCTTCGGCGCGCAGGTGCGGGTGGAAGCGGACGCTCGCGAGGTCGCGCAGGTTCGCGTCGGCGACGAGCACGACGTCGCCACCGGCGCCGCCGTCGCCACCCGACGGGCCGCCCTTCGGAAACAATTCGCGCCGGAAGGCGACGGCCCCGGAGCCGCCTCGCCCGGCGCGGACGTAGACGGTCGCCCATCGGAGAACACCGTCCGCGCTACCGGAGCCGCGCGCGCAGGACGCGCGCGGCGCTCTCCGAGCCGGCGACGACGGAGATGTAGCGCTTGCCGCGGCGCTGCCCGAACTGGACCGTGCCGGTCACCGTCGCGAACACGGTGTGGTCACGGCCGAGGCCCGTACCCTCGCCCGCGTTGAAGCGGGTGCCGCGCTGGCGGACGATGATCCCGCCGGCGTTGATCGACTGACCGGCGAAGACCTTGACGCCGAGCCGCTTGGCGTTGGAGTCGCGCCCGTTGCGGGAGGAGCCGAGGCCCTTCTTGTGTGCCATCTCTCTCGAACCTTCCTTAGAGGGCGATCTTCGTGATCTCGACGACGGTCTGGTGCGAGCGATGCCCCTTGCGCCGCCGGTACCCGGTCGTCGGCTTGTACGTCTGCACCGTGATCTTCTTGCCCTTTCCGTGCGAGCGGACGGTCGCCTCGACGGAGACCTTGGCGAGCGCGTCGCCGGAGTGCACGACCGTGTCGCCGTCGGCGGCGAGCAGGACGGTCGGCGAGAACGTCGCGTCCACGTCGTGCGGCAGCCGGTCGACGGTGATCCGCTCACCGGGATTTACCCGGTACCGCTTGCCTCCGAGGGCGATTACGGCATACATCGTCGTGGGATCCTGAGCTCTGCGAGGGAGAAGATGAGCGCGCCGAGGGAGCGCGGGCGCGCTGCGACACGCGGGATGCTACCAGGAGCGCGAGCCCCTACGGCAGCTCCGCCCGGCCGAGCCGCCAGGCGGCGAGCGCGAGGAGTCCGGCGGTGCCGAGGACCACGACGACGATCGAGCCGAGCGCCGCCATCGGGGCGTGGCTGAGACCCGACGGCGGATCGACCTCCACCGCGCGGTGGACGAGGTTGCGCCCGTGGGCGGAGATCGAGACGTAGGAGCCGGACTTGGCGATGCTCGCGATCGAGAGCTCCCAGAAGGCGAGGTAGGCGAGCCCGGCGACGACGGCCCGCCGGACGATCAGCGACAGGAGCAGGAAGAGGCGCGGCGAGCCGCCGCCGCCAGGCAGGCCGCACCGACGACGGCGAGGTTCGCACGGACGGGCTCCGAGAGCACGACCCCCTCGACGACCTGGACGACGAGCGCCGGCGAGAGCACGGCGAGCGTCGCGATCGTCGCCGCCAGCCAGGCGCCGAGGACGAGCTCGATCCGGCGCCTCGGCGTCGACGCGAGGTAGAGGATCGTGGCGTCCTCCCGGAGATCGCCGAGCGCGCTCGCCGCGAGCAGGAGCGAGACGAAGGCGAGCACCTGGGTGAGCACGAGCTCCTCGGCGACGAGCGCCGACGTCTGCTGGCTCCGGTACTCCGTCGACATCGCCTGGGCCGACAGGTTCGCGCACCCCGCGAGGAGGCAGAGGAGCCCGAGGAAGACCGCGCGCCGGCCTCGCAGGAGCGAGGCGAGGACGAGCCTCGCGACCGGGATCACCCGACGCCCCGAGCTCGCTCGTGGAGGTACTGGTAGACGCTCTCCAGGTCCTCGCCGCGCGGCTCGACGCGGTCCAGCCGCACCCCCTCGTCGCGGGCCAGGGCCGGCAGCGCCCGGGCGAGCCCGCCGGCGTCCGGCGTCTCCACCTCGAGCGAGCGGCCGCGATCGCCACCGAGGCGACGAGCTCCGCGCCGACGAGCGCCCGCGCTAGCCGGGAGGCGCCGGACTCGACGTCGATCGAGACCGTGCGGGGACGGTCGTCGATCAGATCGCGGATCGCCGCGCGCGATCCGGAGGCGGCCAGGCGGCCGTTGACGAAGACGAGGACGCGTGACGCCATCTCGTCGACCTCGCTGAGGATGTGCGAGGAGACGAGGATCGTCCGCCCCTCCGCCGCGAGCTCGTGCAGCGTCGCGATCATCGATCGCCGCTGGCCCGGATCGAGCCCGTTCAGCGGCTCGTCGAGGAGCAGGACCCGGGGCTCGTGGACGAGCGCCTGGGCGAGCTTGACCCGCTGGCGCATGCCCTTGGAGAACCCGCCGACGCGACGGTCCGCGGCGTCCACGAGGCCGACCCGCTCGAGGGCGGCCGCCGCGGCGGCTCGCGGATCGGCGACCTCGCGGAGCCCGGCCAGGAGCTCGACGAAGGCGCGCGCCGTCAGCTGCGGCCAGAGGCCGTCGCGGTCGTGGAGGATGCCGATGTCCAGGTAGGCGCGCGGATCGCGCTTCGGGTCACGCCGCAGACCCGCACGGTGCCGATGCTCGGTGCGCAGAAGCCCGCGGCCAGACGCATCGCCGTCGTCTTGCCGGCGCCGTTGTGGCCGAGGAGGCCGGTGACGCCCGCCTCGAGCTCGAACGAGACCTCCGCCACCGCCACCTTCGCGCCGTACCAGCGGGAGACCCGTTCGAAGACGACCGTGGCGTCGCTCACGACACCTCGTCGCGGTAGCGGACGACGAGGATCGCGACGCACGCGATGCAGACGACGAGCCAGGCGCCGAGGTAGAGGACCGTGTCGGGCGCCGAGGGACCCGAGCCCGCCCAGCGGACGATCCGGGAGGCGAGCGTCACGGGGATCCCCTGGAGGTCGACGAGCGAGAGCAGCGTGTGGTCGCCCCGCACGCCCCGGGCGATGCCGCCGCCGCTCTTCGTCACGAAGACGAGCAGGATGAAGGCGCCGATGGCGAACGTCGTGCGCGGCGTCAGCGAGGAGACGGCGAGCCCGACGAGCGCGAAGAAGAGGGCCAGGACGGTACCGCCGAGGACGAGCTCGAGTGGGAGGAGCGGCCTCGAGCTCACGTAGGCGCCCGGGTGATCGGCGAGCACCACGTTGCCGATCCAGAGGGTCAGCTCGGGGCCCGCGCCGATCATCAGCATCGGCACGAAGGCGGAGAGGAACCGTCCGACGAGGTACTGGGTGCGGGTGACCGCGGTCGAGAGGTAGAGCGAGAGCACGCGGTCGCGGCGGTCGAGGCAGAGGAGCGGCGGCGTGGTCACCGCGGCGAAGACGGTGATCACGGTCCCGATGAACGGCGCGTAGTCGGCGTACGGCACGATCCGCTCGAGCGCCCGGCCGTCGAAGGCCTGGTTGGAGAGGATGCGGAGGGTGAACACGGCCAGCGCCGGCGTGAACGCCATCAGGAGGAGCGTCGCCGGCAGGATCTTCGCCCGGAGGCCCCGTCCCCGGCCGAAGACCCAGCCGACGCCGAAGCCCCCGAGCGAGAGGACGGGCTGCCACCAGCCGCGCCGCGCCCCCTCGTACCGGGCGTAGCGGGTGTCGTAGATCCGCGCGCTCACCGGTGCCCCGCGCCCGCCGCCTCGGCGGCGCGCGGTTCCCGACTCGATCGCCGAGACGAGGGCGTCCTCGAACGCATGGTCGCCGGTCCCCAGCGAGCGCAGGCCGCAGCCGAGCTCGGCCGCGGCGTCGCGGACGGCGTCGCGGGTCGTCGGGTCGCTGGCGGGCGTGTGGACGGCGAGGCCGGCGTCGAGCGTGGCGTCGACGCCCCGTTCCCGGAGGAGGGCGACGAGCGCCTCCGGGCGCTCCGCCGTGCGCACGACGAGGCCGCTGTCCTCGCCGCGGGCGAGCTCGTCGACGGTCTGGGCGGCGACGACCCGGCCCTCGCGGAGGACGACCACCTGGTCGCAGGTCCGGCGGATGTCCTCGAGCACGTGCGAGGAGATGACGACGTCGACGCCGAGGTCGTGCGCGACCCGGTGGACGAGCGCCAGCATCTCGGCCCGCCCGGCCGGGTCGAGCGCCGTTCGTCGGCTCGTCGAGGATCACGAGCTCGGGCGTGGACCAGCGCCTGCGCGAGCTTCGTCCGCTGCTTCATGCCGAGCGAGTAGGTGCCGATGAGGCGGATACCGCTCCTCCTCGAGCCCGACCTGGAAGAGCACCTCGGAGGCGCGGAGGACCGCGGCGCGCCGCGGCAGCCCGCGCATCTCCGCCATGTGGACGACGAAGTCGTGCGCCTGCATCGACAGCGGCAGGCAGTCGTGCTCCGGCATGTAGCCGATCCGCCGACGAACCTCCCCCGGCTCCGATCCGACGTCGACGCCCGAGGACCTGCAGGGCTCCCCCCTCGGGCGGACGAGCCCCAGGATCGCCTTCAGCAGCGTCGACTTGCCGGCCCCGTTGGCCCCCAAGAGCCGGTCGCGCCCGCGCCGATCTCGATGGTCACGCCGTCGAGCGCGCGGATCGTGCCGTAGGTCTTGCGGAGCTCGCGCGCGGCGACGACGACCGTGGACACGGGGCCGGACGCTACCAATGCCGCCGGCCGAGGCCCCGGACGCGGTGGTCAGCGCCGGCGCCCCTCCCCCCCTGGCCGTCTCCCAGCGGAGCGCGACGACGTACGCCGCCGCGAACAGGGACGCGCAGAGCCAGATCAGGACGAGGCTGCGGAGGTGCGTCACGGGATGCGCGAGTCCGCCGGCGACGGTGTCCACGACCTTCGCCGGATGCGAGACGACCTGCCAGGAGTTGAGTCGGAGGACGCGACCGAGGTAGAGCGCCGGGCCGACGAGCGCCGAGATCACGGCGACGAAGACCCAGCCCGTGAGGCTCCCGAGCCGGCCCTCGACGAGCGTGTGCATGGATCGCAGCGAGGAGAGCCCGAGCACCATCCCCGCGAGCGAGCCGCAGGTCAGCATCGGCAGGTCGATCCAGAGATGGTCGGTGCCCTCGATCCGGAGGTGGAGGAAGTCCGTGACGAGGTACGGCGCGTTCGGGAGGAAGAGGAGCCAGAGGAAGGCGAAGGCGTAGCGGAGAGGCTGCGCCGCCCGGGAGAGCCGCCGCCAGGTGGCGATCGCGGCCCAGACGGGCGGCAGCCAGGCGAGGAAGAGGTTCCAGCCGAGGAACCGGTAGTCGTCCGAGTCGGTCAGTCGCACGCGCAGCTCCACCAGGGCCAGGCAGGCGCCGGTCGCGACCGCCGCGAGGCGGAGGCTGGTGGGAGAAAGGCGCATCCGCGTCCAGGCTACCCCCGTCCTGGTGTGATCAGCATCACGGTCTGGGACGGAGCGCGTCGAGGGCACGAGCCGTCGGCGTCCGGTGGACGTCGACGGCTCCGGGCGTCCGCCCTCGCGACGTCTCTGTCCCGATCTAGCGTCCGAGCATCTCCAGGAGCGGGGCTTGCGGCTCCGTCGGCGCCGCGTCGGCAGGCGGTCCGGTGCGCGGACGGCGCTCGCGGCCTGGTCCGGCTGCCGACGGCGTCCCCTGCGCCCACGACCGCGGCCTGCTCCGGCCCCGCCGTTCGCCGCCGGGCCGGCGTCGGCTCCGGCGCCGTTCGACGATGCCATGCCGTCGAGGCCGAGCGCGGAGAAGAGGCCCACGTGCTCCGGCTCGGGACTCGCGACCGGACGGGCCGGCTCCGGTGCGCGCTCCGGCGCCGTCGGCTCCGCCGCCCGCGGAAGGTCCGCCTTCGGCTCCTTGCGCTTCTGCGCCTCGCGCTCCGTCTTCTGGGGCCGCTCGCCGCCGCTCGGCTTGGCGGCGCCGCTCCGACCGCGCCGGCGATCCGACACGTCGACCCGGTCCATCAGCGTCCGCTCGGGCTCGGCGATGTCCGGCCGGCGATCGACGGTCGCGAGCATCTGCTGCTCGGAGACCGGCTCGGCGCTCAGGAGCGCCGCGTGCGCCTCGAGCCGCCCGATCTGGTCCACGCGGACCCGGTGGGTCTGGCCCAGGTAGGCGCCCCCGCCGGCGACCACCAGCGAGTAGCCCCCCTCGAGCCGCGCCACCGCGTCGGCGGCCTGGAACATGTGGGGCTCGGCCAGCACGACCTCGAGCTCCTGCCCCTCGGTCACTGGGATCGCCTGCTCGAGGACGTCGGCGACGGCGCCCTCGCGGATCACGGCGCAGCGCTCGATCGGGACGCTCTCGTTCGAGACGAGCGAGAAGTGCTTGCCGGTGGCCCGCTCCAGGTCGGCGAGCCGGCGCCCGCCCTGGCCGATCATCAGGCTCGCGATCCGCGGGTGGACCTCGACCAGGAAGGCCTTCGAGACCGACAGCCGCGCGTGGCGCCGGAGCGCCCGCAGGTTCTCGATCGCGAGCGACTCGTCCGAGAGCACGATCCCCTCGCCGTGGCAGGTCGGGCACTGGGCGGTGAGGATCTCGCGCACGCCGTCGGTCACGTTCTGCCGGGTCATCTCGACCAGTCCGAGCGGTGAGATCGAGGTGAGATAGACCTTCGAGCGGTCCTTCGCGAGCTCGCGGTTGAGGCGGTCGATCACGGCCTGGCGGTTCCTCGCCGCCGCCATGTCGACGAAGTCGATGATGATGATCCCGCCGATGTCCCGCAGGCGCAGCTGGCGGACCACCTCGGTCGCCGCCTCGAGGTTGTTGGCGAGGATCGTGTCCTCGAGCTTGGAGGTGCCGACGAACCGCCCGGTGTTGACGTCGATGACCGTGAAGGCCTCGGCGTAGTCGAACAGGAGGTAGCCGCCCGACGGCAGGTCCACCCGGCGGTGGAGCGTCGACTGGATCGCCTCGTCGACCTGGTAGCGGCGCATCAGCGGCGTCGCCGCCGTGTGCATCTTCACGCGGTCGAGGAGGTTCGGCGAATGCTGCCCCACGTAGGCGCGGATCCGCTCCAGGGTCGCCTCGTCGTCGGTGACCACCTCGTCGACGTCCACCCGCAGGTCGTCGCGGACCATCTCGAGCGCGAGGTCGACCTCCTCGTGGACGAGCGCCGGAGCCCGCGACGACTCGTAGCGCTCGCTGATCTGGCGCCACTGCTCCTCGAGCAGGGCGAGATCGCGTTCGAGCTCCTCGCGGCTCGCCCCTCGCGCGGCGGTGCGGACGATCAGCCCTCCGCCGCCCTTCGGCGCGATGCCCTTGACGAGCTTGCGGAGCCGCTCGCGCTCGTCGTCCTCGAGCCGCTTGGAGACGCCGAAGCCCGTGCCGTCGGGCGTGTAGACGAGGAAGCGCCCAGCGAACGACAGCTGCATCGTCACGCGGGCTCCCTTCGTCTTCATCGGGTCCTTCGTGATCTGCACCATCAGCTCCTGGCCGGGGCGGATCAGCTGCTCGATCCGGCGCTTGCGCTTCGCCGAGTCGTCGAGCTCCGGGATCACGATCTCGTTGACGTACAGGAACCCGTTCTTCGGCAGGCCGAGGTCCAGGAACGCGGCTTCCATGCCGGGGAGCACGGTGTCCACCTTCGCCCGGTAGACGTTCCCGAGCATGGACTTGCGGTCATCGCGCTCGAGGTACGTCTCGACGACGCGGGTGTCTTCGACCATGGCCACCCGCGTCTCGTACGGGTCGGCGCTGATCAGGATCTTCTTCATGGTTCTCCAGGGGGAACCCGGCTCGTTCGGGGAGCGCTATGCGCCCGCCAGAAGCGAGGACGAGCTCGATTCGGGTGGTGCCGGGAATCGGGAGCGGGTCGGAGGCGCGCCCTTGGCGCGTCCTCGATCCCGCGAGGTGGCCGGCGCGCTCCGCGAGCGCTCCGGCGATCCCTCCCGATCGGGCGGAGTCTTCGTCGGCGACGGCGATGCCGTCGGCGACACGTACAGGGTGAAATGGTCGGTCGGGCGCGGCGGCGCGCCGGAGCCTCGGCGAGCAGGCTCGGGCATCCGGGGCAGCGGCTCGCCGCGGTGGCTCGCGACGTCCGGACGCACTCGCCCGACGGGCTCCGGGACGCCACGGCGGCCCGGACGAAACGGCCCGGCGCGATCCGGCAGATGCCCAGCGGCGTCGACTCGGAGCCCCGGGGCCAGGGTCTGATTCATGCGCGTGGTGGGGTCTTCCGCATCGATGTCGCTCTCCCAGTCTACCAGCCGCGGGGCCGCGCCCGCCTCGCGGGCCCCGCGCGGAGCGGTGGAGGCGCCCCCCGGAGCGCCCGCGCCGCGGCCTGCCGGGCGAGCCCGCGTCCGGTGGCCGACGGCCCCTTCCGGCGGACGACGGGACCCGCGGCGGGCGCCCGACGGCCGCGGCGGGAGCCGGCGCGCGGCCGCCGTCGAGGGGTCGCCGAGCGTCGCCCGGGGAAGCCTCGTTCGGGGGATCTTCCCGCCGCGATATGTCAAGACCTGGTACAAGCGGTTTGTCCGGGCACTGAAGTGCCCCCAGGCATCGGCTGGTGGGGCCTCTGCTTCCTCTCGCGATGATCCGTTCAAGGAACCCCGTGCCTCTCACCCGTCTCGCGCCGGCCCTCGTCGTAGCGCTCCTTGCCGCTCCGTCGCCGTCGCTCGCCGCGAGGCCGGCCGCCCTGTCGTTCACGGCGCCCGCCCGGGTGGCCGCCGGTGAGCCGTTCTCGATCGAGGTCCTGGCTCCCCGGGCCGCGGGGATCGGGGCCTTCTCCGCGGACGTGGGCTACGACCCGCGAGCCTCGGAGCTCTCCGCCGCGCTGCCGTTGCTGCGCGGCGGCGTGCCGCTCGGCGCCGGCGGACGGGTGGGCTTCTACGCGGCGCGCGGCGGCCGGGCGACGGCCTCGGCGATCGCCGTCGTCCGCGTCGAGCCGCGCCGATCGGGGACCTTCCGCTACCGGATCGCCGCCGGCCGCCTCTACGACACCGCCGGCCGTCTGATCGCCCGTTCGCGAACGGTCACCCTGCGGGTCCGGGTCGGTGCCGCGCGTCGTCTGTACGCCGGTCCGTTGCCCCGCTCCAGGGTCGTCTCGCTCGCCGCCCGCCGGGTCGCGACCGCAGAGACCGGCGGCGCCTCGCCCGCGCAGGCCGCCGTCGCCGCCGCCCTCTTCACGAGGGGCGTGGGCGACCTCGGGACCGCGCAGCGGATCCTCGCCCGGAGCGCCCGCCAGCGGCCCGCGCGGACGTTCCAGGCGCTGCCTCCCGCGACCTGGACCGTCGACTCGACCGACGACGCCGCCGACGCGAATCCCGGCGACGGCGTCTGCGCCACGGCGGCAGGCGCCTGCTCGCTCCGCGCGGCGGTGACGGAGTCGAACCTCCACGTCGGGCCGGACGTCGTCGCCTTCCACGTCCCGGCGAACGCCGGCATCTACTCCGTCTTCCAGCTGCCGCTCGGCTCCCTCACCCTCACCGACACGACGGGCGGCACGACGATCGACGGCTGGTCCCAGGCGGGCGCGACCCCGAACACGGACGCGGCGCTCTCGAACGCCGTCAACCTGATCGACATCGACTCGGCGGGAGGCGCCCAGCGGTTCATCCTGTCCGCCGGCTCGAACGTGATCCGCGGGCTGACCTTCTCCTCCACCGGCACGGCGCTCCACCTGATCGCGGGCGCCAACGCGAACCGGATCGTCGGCAACTGGATCGGCTACCTGCCGGGCGGGGCGAACGGCCCGGCGGACCTCAACGCGTCGATCGAGCTCGACAGCGTGCACGGCAACGTCATCGGCACCCCGGCTCCCGCCGACCGCAACGTGATCGGCAACGGCGAATACGGCATCCACACCGAAGGCCAGGTCCAGGCGACCACCGTCCAGGGGAACCTGATCGGGATCGGTCCGCAGGACCAGCCGTCCTGGATCGGCTGCACGGGCACGGACTGGAACTCCGGCGCCAAGGGGAACACGATCGGCGGCCTCCAGCCGCACGAGGGCAACCACTTCGCCGGGGGTGGCTGCCAGGCGATCGAGCTCTCGCACGGCTACACGAACGGCACGCCGCCGCCGGGCGTGGACCCGACGAAGTGGGACAACTCGGGCAACAAGATCCAGGGCAACGCGACGGGCCTGAACGCCTACTCGAACTACGCCGGCGGCGCGTACCTCTCGGACGGGGTGAACGGCAATCCCGCGACGACGAACGGCCGGTACCCCGGCTACACCTACTACGAGGCGGACGGCATCAACGTCTACGACCACTCGCCGGCGAACGTCGTCGAGTACAACCGGGTGATGCCGCGGTTCGCCGGCATCACCGTCGGGCTCAACCTCGCCAACGGGAACGTCATCCGCGGCAACCTCGTGGGCGTCGACTCCGACGGCTCGGCCCCGCACCCGTACGGCTACGGGATCATCGCCCGCCGCTCGGCGCAGGCCGAGCGGATCCTCGGCAACCGGATCTCCGGGGCGAACGTCGGGATCACGCTCCAGGGCCAGGGCAGCTACGGCGACACCTTCCAGGGCAACGCCTTCCGGGCGATCGGCTCGATGTTCGTGGACCTGGACAATTCGAACGACGAGCTCGGCACCCGGTTGCCGAACGACGCCGACGACTCCGACACCGGCGCCAACCGCAAGCAGAACTTCCCCCTCGTGACGCTCGCGCATCCCGACCGGCTCTCCGGCACCGGAGCCCCCGGCGCCCAGGTCGAGGTCCTCGTCCTGAACGCCACGACCGGATGGGTCGAGCCCCTGCCGCTCGTCACCGTGGCGAGCGACGGGACGTGGTCGAGTGGCGGCCTGTCCCTCGCGGTCGGCCAACGACTGTGGGCCCTCCAGACGGCGACGAGCGGCGACACCTCCGAGGCGCCGTCGGCCGGCGCCGTCGTGGCGCCCGCCACGAGCGCGCAGGATGCCTTCGGCCGCGCCCTCGCCGCCGGCTTCGGCACCGCGGATCAGGGCGGTCCGTGGACGGCGTCGCCGTCGTCCTCCTTCTCCGTCGCCGGCGGCGAGGGGCTGATCTCGACGATCGCCGGCGGGACGCGCGACGCGTCGCTTCCGGCGGTCGCCCTGCTCGGCACGAGCGCCGCGGCGTCGGTGCGGTTCCCGACGCTCGTCCAGGGCACCGGCGCCGACGAGAGCGCCTACGTCGTCATCCGTCGGAACGGCACGACGGCCTATCGCGCCCGGCTCCGCGTCGATGCCCTCGGCGCAGCCGGGGTCTCGCTCGTCGCGTCGACCGGGGCGGAGACGACGGTCGCCGCCGAGCGGCGCGTGGCGGGCCTCCGCGTCGACCCGGCGAGCGTCGTCCGGATCCTCGTCGTCGCGACGGGCTCGTCGCCGACGGCACTCTCCGTCACCGTCTGGAACGTCGGCCAGCCGCAGCCGGCGGCCCAGCTGACGGCGAGCGACGCGACCGCGGGGCTGCAGGTGGCCGGGGCGGTGGGAGTGCGCATGTACACGTCGCCGAAGGCGACGAATGCGCCGCTGGTGACGGCCTGGGACGACCTCGCCGTGGGGCCGGCCTAGCCACCGGAGGTCCGTCGATCGCGTGGACCGCCACGCGGTCGGTGCCCGGAGGCCGCCTGTCGAGCACCTGGCGGGGAGGGTGCGGAGGGGAGCCGCCCTAGGCGTCGCCGGGCACGCGCCCGCGAACGGCGGCGGTGCCGGGCAGCCGGCCCGGCCCCTCCCGTGCGGGCTCGAGCTCGGCCAGGCCGGCGCGGCGCGCCCGTTCGGCGCGGGCCATCGAGGCGCGCACGCGCCGCGGCGAGGACGTGACGGCTGCCCGGGAGCCCACGGCCAGGAGGAGGCCGATCGCAGCCATGTTCGTGATCGTGTTGGCGCCGCCGTAGGTCAGGAACGGGAGCGGGATCCCGGTCACCGGCATGATCCCGAGCGTCATCCCGATGTTGACGAACACCTGCAGGAGCAGCATCCCGAAGATCCCCGCGGCGACCAGCGCCTCGTACTGCGTGGCCGCCCGGACGATGATCCTCGCCGCGCGCCAGAAGACGATCGAGAAGAGGGCCAGCACCAGGCCGGCACCGAGGAAGCCCCGCTGCTCGCCGACCACCGCGAACACGAAGTCGGTGTGGTGCTCGGGCAGGAAGTCCCGGTTCGTCTGCGTCGCCCCGCGGGCACCGCGGCCCTGGAGGCCGCCGGCGCCGATCGCGATCCGCGACTCGCGCTGCTGGTAGGCCGTCGCGCTCGTCGAGGACGGATCGACGAACGCGGTCAGCCGGTCGTGCTGGTAGGGCTGCAGGACCTCGATCCCGCGCGCCGGCAGGATCCCGACGACGAGTACGGCGACGCCGGCGGCGAGCGCGATCATGGTCACGACCTGCCGCGCGGGGACGCCGGCGACGAAGAGGATGGTCAGCCAGACGCCCCCGTAGACGATGGACGTGCCGAGGTCCGGCTCGGCGAAGACGAGCGCCAGCGCCGGCAGCAGGCGGAGGCCCGTCGACAGGAGCGGCCTCCAGCCGCCCGGCGACCGCACCCGTGCGCTCGCCGTCCAGGCCGCGAGGCAGAGGATCATCACGATCTTGCCCATCTCGGAGACCTGGAAGTCGAAGAACGGCAACGGGATCCAGCGGCTCGAGCCGCGGGCGGCCGATGCCGTCCCGAGCGCGAGGACGACCACGAGCAGGACGAGCGTGGCGGCGTAGAGCCAGTTCGCGACGGCCCGGAGCCGACGCAGGTCGAGAAGGGCGAGGACGAGGCAGATCACCGCTCCCGCACCGACGTAGAGGAGCTCCCGCGTCGCGTAGTAGGTCGGGTCGCCGGCGATGTCCGAGCGCGTGGCGCTCGACACCGTCGCGTACCCGAGGACGAGGAGCGCGGCCACCGCGGCGGCGAGGATCCAGTCGATCCGGCGGAGCAGGTCCGGCTCGCTCATGGCGTGGTCACCGTTCCGGACGTGGAGCCCGTCGCCGCCGTCGCGGCCGTCGTCGCCGGCGCGGTCGTCGCGACCCGGGTCCCGGTGGCGGTGGTGCCGCCCTGCCCGCCGGCTCCGCCGTTGGTCAGCGTCCCGGGCGGCAGGGTCAATCCCAGCTTGAAGATGTCCTGCGGCATCCCGAAGAAGGACCCGAGGACCTCCCGCGCGGCGGGCGCGGCCGCGAAGGCGCCCCTGCCGCCGCCCTCGATCACGACCGCGACGACGATCTTCGGATCGTCGGCGGGGGCGTAGCCGACGAACCAGGAGTAGTCGTCCTTCGACGCGACGTTGTTGACCTTCTGCGCGGTGCCGGTCTTGCCGGCCACCTCGACGGGGAAGCCGGCGAACGCCTCCTTGGCGGTCCCGTCCGGATACTTCGTGACGCCGAGCAGGCCCGCCGCGATCGTGCTCAGCAGCCCGCGGTCGACTCCGACCTTGCGGCGCGGGGGGAACGTGATCCGCTGGACGACGCGCCCGTCGGCTCCGACGATCGCCTTGCCGAGATGGGGTGAGACGAGGTAGCCGCCGTTCGCGATCAGCGCGTAGAGCCGCGCCATCTGGAGCGGGGTGGCGGTCAGGTCTCCCTGGCCGATCGCCGAGAGGATGGCGTCGCCCGGGTTGAAGAAGCCGCGGATCCGATCGCCCGGGTACCGCGCCTGCTTGTAGGCCTCGTCGACGACCCGTCCGGCCGCCTCGCCGGCGACGTCGATGCCGGTCGTGTGGCCGAAGCCGAGCCGGCGCTCCCACTCGGCCTGCGGCTCGCGCGAGCCGTTGCGCGTCGTCGCCTTCCAGAGGAGGTCGCCGAGCTGGTAGAAGTAGGTGTCGCAGGACTTCGTGAGCGCGGTGATCAGGTTCATCTGCTCGTTGACGCTGGCGTCGAGGTTTCGGAACCGCTGCTTGTAGAGCGTGATGGCCGGCGTGCAGGAGAGGTAGGTCGAGGGGTTGAAGAGCCGCGACTCGGCCGCCGCGATCGCCGTCACCGGCTTGAAGGTCGACCCGGGCGGATAGAGGCCGGTGATCGCCCGCTCGAGGGAGGGCGCGAGCTTCGCGTCGAGGAGGTGGTGGCGCCGCGCGTACCGGGCGCCTCCGGGGCCGTAGAGCTTCGTCGGGTCGAAGCTCGGGTTGCTCGCCATCGCGAGGACACCGCCGGTGGCGGTGTCCATCGCCACGACCGCGCCCCCGGTGGGGTCGCTCCCGTTGGACCTGGCCAGGGTCATCCCGTCCACGAGCGCCTTCTGCGCGGACTTCTGGAGGTTCGCGTCGAGGGTCAGCTCGAGATCCGCGCCGGCGACCGGCGCCTGGGAGACGATGCCGGAGGACTGGGCGTGGCCGAGGGCGTCCACCTGGAGCGTCAGGCGCCCGTCGGCCCCGCGCAGCGGGCGGTCGTAGTGCTGCTCGAGCCCACCCTTTCCGACCAGGTCGCCGGCGACGGCGCGCGGATAGGTGCCGGCGTCGATCTCGGCCGCCGAGATCTGGGAGATCTGGCCCCAGAGCTGGGCCGCGAGCGCGCCCTGCGGGTAGGTCCGGACGTTCCGGTCGGAGACCGTGACCCCGACGAAGCTCGCCGCGTGCTCGCGGAGGTAGTAGACGACCTCCGGCTGCACGTCCTGCAGGAGCGACACGGCCTCGTGCGGGTCGCGGATCTCGCCGGCGTGGATGGCGTCCTCGAAGTCGGCGAGCGGCGTCCGGGTCAGCCGCGCCAGGCGGCGGAGCGTCGCGTCCGCGCCGGCGCAGCCCGCCCAGGGCCGGGGGGACGGCCGGGCCGCCCACGCGTGGAGCTCGGCGAGGACGGACATCCGCTTCTTCCGCGGCAGCCGGGCCAGGGCCCGCCGGTCGGCGATCCGGCCGAAGCTGACGCCGGGGAGCACGGCGGCGCGGGCCGGCGGCGGGGTGAGGAACGGTCCGTCGGTCTGGACGCCGCACTCCTTCAGGGTGGCGGCGTGTCGGCTGAGGTCGTAGGTCAGGACGTTCGTCGCCCGGTTGGCGACGAGCGGGACGCCGTTCGCGTCGAGGATCCTGCCTCGCGGGGCGGCGATGACGACCGACTGCTGGATGTTCCGCGTCGCGGCCTGGGCGTAGCGATCGGTCGAGAGGATCTGGAGGACCCAGAGCCGGAAGAAGAGGATGACCACGAAGACCGCCGCGACCCCGCCGAGGATCGCGACCCGCAGCAGGAGCTGCGGCGACTGGGGCGGCTCGTCTCCGGGGAGGCCGGGGCCCGGACGGCTGGGTGCGCTCACCCGTCGTCTCCGCTGGCCGGCGGAAGGGCTCCAGGAGCCGCCCGGCCGTAGCGGACGGCGCGGCGCAGCAGCGGCAACGCGAGCACGGCGATGAGCATCGTCAGGAGGGCGGTCGGCACGGCCGCGAAGATCACGGAGGTGCGGCCGGCGGGCTCCAGGCCGAGGAGCTGGGAGAGCAGGACGCGCGTCAGGAGCGACGCCGCCGCGGCGATCCCGACGAGGAACACCGGCCGCACCGCCGCCGTCCGCGCCAGCCGCTCGCCGTACGCGCCCACCACGTAGCCGATCGGCGTCAGCGCCAGCGACGAGGTGCCGATCAGCCCCGCGCCGACAACGTCGACGGCGAGCCCCGCGACGAAGCCGGCGAGCGCCCCGGCGACGGGTCCACGGGCGAGTGCGGCGCAGACCACGGTCACCGCGATCAGATCCGGCGCGCCGCCGAGGAAGCGGACCTGATCGAGCATCGCCACCTGGACGAGGGCCGCGACCGCGATCGCGAGCGCGCCGGTGCACGCCTCGGCGCCACCGACGGCGCCTGCGCGCAGGCTCACCTGGGCCGCGCTCACGTTCAGCCCGCCCCGCCGGTGGTCGCCGTCGACCCAGTCGTCGTGGTCGAACCCGTCGACGTCGGGCCGGTGGCCGCCGGGGCCACGGCGGGGATCCCGTTCGTCAGCACGAGGCACGTCCCGAAGCTCGTCAGGTCCACGTAGGGCGTCACCTGGATCGACTTGTTGAGCTGGGCGTCCGTCGTCGACACGGCCGTCACCGCGCCGATCGGTATCCCCTTCGGGTAGAGCGAGCGCAGGTGCAGCTTCTCGTCGGCCCAGCCGGCCGTCGCCACGAGGTCGTACTGCCGCACGTCCATCGACTTGCCGACGTCCTTCAGCTGCAGCGTCGACGGATCCCCGGCGGTCGGCACCAGCGAGCCACGGGCGCCGTCCGTCCGGCTCGCGATCACGGCGGTGATCGCCATCGACGGATCCGAGATCAGGGTCACCTCGCTGAAGCCGCCGAGGACGCTCGTCACCTTGCCGACGAGCGAGGCGCCGGCGGCGACGACGCTCGGCGAGACGCCGACCACGACGGGGTCGTTGACGCGGATCCCGCTCGACGAGCCCTGATCGATCCAGACCCGCCGCCGGAAGAGCTGGTCGGAGTGCGAGATCACGCGGGCGGCGACCGGCCGGTACGAGCCGAGAGCCTGGAAGCTCTTGGAGCGCGTGTAGTTGAGGGCGGCGAGGAGCTCGGCGTTCTCGCGCGCGTCGAGCGTCCGCGTCCCGAGCTCGGCGACGAGCTGTCGGTTCTCCCGCTCCAGGCGGTTCCGCTCCGACTGCGCGCTTGCCGACTCCCGCAGCCAGGCGGCGGCGTCGTGGAAGGGCCGGGCCACCCGGCCGAGGGCGAGCGTGGCGGGCGAGAGCGCTGAGCCGACGGCGCGCTGGCCGTCGGCGAGCGGTCCGGAGTCGCCCTGCCTGGCCGAGATCGTCAGGAGCGTGAACGCGACCGCGAGGAGGACCAGGAGCACGAGGCGTCGGACGAGGGTCGGTGATCTCACGGGCTTCGGGTTCGAGCGGCTCCGGGACGACGGGCGCCGCGATCCGCCGGAACCGGGACGGGCCGCCGTCGGGAGGCGATCGTGGTGCGCGTCCGGCGGGTTCCGGACCGCGAATCCGCGGAAGTTTACCGGTCGCCCCGCGATCGGGTGGACGTCGCCCGGACGGCGGTGGCGTCCCGCCGGGGACCCGGCGCACGGGACCGGGCCGGTCCTGGCCTAGAGTCCCCGCATGCCGATCCAGCAGACCGCACCGGCCGACGCCCTCGCGGCCCAGCGCGCCGGCGCCCTTGTCGTGGACGTCCGGGAGCAGGACGAGTGGGATGCGGGACACGCCCCCGGCGCCCTCCACCTGCCGCTCTCCGAGCTGGCGGAGCGGCGCGACGAGCTGCGGGCCGCGCCCCGGGTCGTGATGGTCTGCCGCTCGGGCAGCCGATCCGACCTCGCGGCCTCGCTCCTCGGCTCGGTGGGGATCGACGCCGAGAACCTGGCCGGCGGCATGCAGGCGTGGGAGCGCGCAGGCCAGCCCCTCGAGCCGGCGGACGGCGCGGTGATCTGAGCCCGCACGCGCGGGCCCGGTGGCGGACGGCGGGACATCCGCCCGGGCTGGACCGGCGACTGCTCTAGGCTGCGGCCGATGGCCGCGGCTCCACTCCTCTACGGGATCCCCCACTCGACGAACGTGGAGCGCGTCCGCCTCGCCGCCGGCGTCAAGGGCATCGCTCTCGAGCACGTCACGGTCGATCCGACGGATCGATCCGCGATCGTGGAGCTCTCGGGCCAGGAGCTCGTGCCCGTGCTCGTCGCCGATGGGGAGGTGGTCACGGACTCGCGCGCCATCCTCGTCTACCTCGAGGAGCGGTGGCCCGAACCGGCGCTCTACCCGTCCGATTCCGCCCGGCGGGAGGAGCTCCTGACCTTCACCGACTGGTTCGACCTCGTCTGGAAGGTGGCGCCGAACCGGCTCGCCGCCCTCGCCGAGGCGGGAGGCGGGGAGAGCGACGAATCGATCCGCCTGCGGAGCGCGATGCGCGACTCCCTCGGCCGGTTCGAGGCCCTGTTGACCGGGCGCGACTTCCTCTTCGGCCCGCTCGGCGCCGCCGACTGCCTGGTCTTCCCGTTCCTCCGCTACGGCCTCCACGGCTGCGATCCGGCGGACGCGGAGACGTTCCATCACGTCCTCGCCGACGCGCTCCGGATCGACGGCGGCCATCCTCTGCTCGAGGCCTGGATCCGCCGGGTGGCGGAGCTGCCCCAGGCGTAGCCACCCGGCCCTCCCGGCAGCCTTCGCCGGCGATCCGGCGCTACGGCCGCTCGCCGAGCCGACGCCGGGCGGCGGCGAGCGCCTCGTCCCGCGTCGCGATCCGCCCGAGGGCGTGCTCGTCCTCCAGCGCCTGGAGCAGCGCCCCGAGCCGCGGGCCGGGGGCGAGGCCGAGGAGCCGCCGGAGGTCGTCGCCCGTCACGAGCGGGACGCGCGGCGCGAGGAGCGCGACGGCGGGCGCGGCGCGATCCGCGAGCGAGGGGTCGCCGGCCACCGCGAGTGCCAGCGCGGCGAGCCCGGCCGGGCGCGCGCCCTGCAGCCAGCGCAGGAGCCCCGGCGGGTCGGCCGGTGGCGCGCCGCGGGCGAGCGCCCCGACCGTGCGCACGGCGACGGTCCGGACCGGGCGCGAGAGGCGCAGACGCCCCGCCGCGGCGGCCGCCGCGTCGGCGTCGACGAGGAGCGCGGCGAGCCGGAGAGCGGCGCGCACGTCGGTCGCCTCGTCGAGGCGCCGGTCGAGCTCCGGCTGCAGCTCGACGGGGAGCGAGGAGTCCTCCCGCCCGGCCCCGAGCGCGGCGACCACGGGCGCGGCCTCGGCGAGCGCCGCTCCGCGGCCCGGCAGGAGCCGCTGCCCGACGCCCGTCCGGTCGAGCAGCTCGAGCCCCCGGCGCCCGTCGGCGGCGAGGATCCGCTGGAGCTCGAGCGCGACGCGCTCGCCTGCGGCCTCGTCGACCGCGGCGGCCCCGAGGCGGGCCAGCTCGACCGTCGGCCCGTCCACCGCGAAGCCGAGCTCCGCCCCGAAGCGGGCGAGCCGGACGAGCCGCAGCGGATCGGCCCGGAACGCCCCGGCCGACGCGACCGACAGCCGGCGATCGTGAATCGCGGCGACGCCCTCGACGACGTCCACGAGCGCGCCGTCGGCGAGCCGGAGGGCGACGGCGTTGACCGTGAAGTCGCGGCGCCGCAGGTCGGCCTCGATCGATCCGCCGGTGACCGGCGAGACGTCGACCTCGGCGCGGCGTCCGGCGCCGCCCACGACGCGCCAGGCGCCGTGCCGCTCGGAGAGGGCGAAGACCGGCGCGTCGAAGGCGCGGGAGAGCGCCCGCGCCGCCGCCTGCGGGTCCCCCGTCACGATCACGTCGAGGTCGAGCGTTCGCCGACCGAGGAGCGCGTCGCGGACCGCTCCCCCCACGATGTAGGCCTCCGCGAGATCGAGTCCCGCCGCGGCGAGCGGCGGTGCGAGGAGCGCTCGCTCGGCCTCCAGGAGCCCGGCGCTCACGCGACGGTCCGGCGCTCGACGCGCTCCGGGCGAGGGCGCATCCCGCAGACGACCTCGTAGCCGATCGTCCCCGCGACCCGGGCGAGCTCCTCGACCGTGATCTGCTCCGGCCCGCTCCGCCCGATCAGGGTCACCTCGTCGCCCACCGCCACAGCGTCGAGGAGGTGCTCGGGAACGACGAACGCGAGCTGATCCATCGACACCGTCGCCGCCACTCGGGCGCGACAGCCGGCGACGAGGACGTCGGAGCGCCCGGAGAGCGCCCGCGGATAGCCGTCGCCGTAGCCCACCGGCACGAGCGCGACGCGGGTCCGGCGATCGGCGACGAACCGGCGGCCGTAGCCGGTGGACTCCCCCACGTCGAGGTCCCGGAGGGCGGCGACGCGAGAGGTGAGCGAGAGCGCCGGACGGAGCCCGAAGCGGCTGGCATCGGAGTCGTCCGGCGCGACGCCGTAGATCGCGATCCCGCAGCGGACCTCGTCGAACCGGGCCGCCGGATGGAGGAGGGCGCCCGCCGAGTTGGCCAGGTGCCGCGGGCAGAGCGGGAACGTCGCCGCCACGGACCGGAAGGCGGCGACCTGGCGGGCGGTGTGCGGATCGGCCGGATCGTCGGCGACCGCCAGGTGGCTCATCAGGCCGGCGAGCTCCAGGCCCGGGTGGCGGCGTCCGGCGAGCTCCCTTCCGGCGGCGAGGGCCAGGGACGGCTCGAGCCCCCACCGCCCCATGCCGGTCTCGACCTTGACGTGACACTTGACGTCGGCGACGGCGGCCGACGAGAGGCGGGCCCAGCCGTCCGGCGTCGAGACGGCCACCTCGAGGCCCTCGAGCCGCGACTCGACCCCCTCGGCGACGGGTGAGAGGACGAGGATCCGGGCGCCCGGCAGCTCCCGCCGCAGGGCCTGGGCCTCGTCAACCGTCGCGACGCCGACGCCGACGGCACCGGCGTCGAGGGCCGCCCTGGCCACCGGCAGGGCGCCGTGGCCGTAGCCGTCCGCCTTGACCACCGCCCAGACGCCGCCTCCCGACACGGCCGAGAGCCGGCGGACGTTCGCCGCGACCGCCGCGAGGTCGACGGTGACGAGCGCCCGCGCGGGCAGGGCGCTCATCCCGCGCGCAGCGCGTCCGGCAGGTCGGAGGCGACGAGGACGCGCCCGGGGTGCGCCTCGACCGCCCGCCGCCCGGCGTCGAGATGAAGCCAGGCGCCGAGCGCCGCCGCGTCGTGCGCCTCCAGGCCCCGCGCGAGGAGCGCGCCGATCAGGCCCGCCAGGACGTCGCCGCTGCCGGCCGTCCCGAGCGCGTCGCAGGTGCCGCCCCGGATCGCGAGCCGTCCGTCCGGCGAGGCCACGAGGGTGTCCGAGCCCTTGAGGAGCGCCGTGTGGCCGCTCCGCTCGGCGAGCGCCCGGACGGAGGCGAGCCGGTGCGCGTCGACCTCTCCGCTCGGGACGCCGAGCAGGCGGGCCGCCTCTCCGGCGTGGGGCGTGATCACTGTCGGGACGGCCCGCCGCCGCAGGCGCTCGGGCGACCCGCCGAGGGCGTAGAGCCCGTCGGCGTCCACGACCGCGGGGATCGGCAGCGCGAGCACGCCGGCGACGAGCTCGGCGCGACTCTTGCCGCGGCCGAGCCCGGGCCCGAGCACGATCGCCTGCCGGCGGCCGGCGAGCGCCGCGATCGCCTCCACCGCCTCCGCCGGCCGACGCGGGAGCGCGACGACGAGCTGCTCGACGACGTGCACGGCGACGGTTCCGGCCGCCCGCTCGTCGATGCAGATCCGGACCATCCCGGCGCCTCCGCGTTGCGCCGCCCGGCCGGCGAGGACGGCAGCGCCCGCCATCCCGGGCGAGCCGGCGACGACGAGGACCGTCCCGCGGTCGTACTTCGAGCCGCTCGGCGAGACCGCGGGCAGGAGCCGCCGCGCCGCCCCGTCGACCAGGGTCGCGACGCCCTCGGCCGGATTGACGCCGATCTCGGCCACGACGAGCTCGCCGGTGCACGTGCGGCCGGGCTCGACGAGGAGGCCCAGCTTCGGCGCGCCGAAGGCGACGGTCAGGTCGGCGTGGACGGCGGTGCCGGCGACCTCCCCGGTCGAGGCGTCGACGCCGCTCGGCACGTCCAGCGCGACGATCGGGACGCCGAGGGAGGCCGCCTTGCCGATCGCGAAGGCGACCCGCTCCCGCGGCTCGCCGCTCGCACCGATCCCGAGCATCGCGTCGACGACGAGCTCCGCGTCCTCGAGCGCGCCGCCCGTGCCGTAGGTGCCGCTCGAGAACGTGACGCCGTCGATCGACGCGAGCTCCCGCGCCCACGCGGCATCGCCCTCCGGCGGATCGGGCGCGACGTTGGCGACCCGGACGCGACGCCCTGCGAGCGCGAGCTGCATCGCGACGATGTAGCCGTCCCCCCCGTTTCCGCCGCCGCCGCAGAGGACGGCGACCCGGCGGGCGGCCGGATAGCGCGCCCGGATCTCCCGGGCGGCGGCGATCCCGGCGGAGAGCATCAGCTCCTGTCCGGACGTCCCGGCGGCGATCGTCCGCTCCTCGGCGCGGCGCATGCTGGCCGCGTCGTGCACGTCGGTGATGCTCGGCGCCGAGGACACGCGGACCCTCCTAGGCCTGGGCCATGCGATCGAAGAGGGACGCCTGCGTGTCGGCGTCCGGGCCGGGCTCGAAGCAGGCGCGGCAGCGCGCCTCGTACTGGTCGAGCGCTCCGATCACGATGGTCTCGCCGTAGAAGCTGGCGGGGCGGCCGCCGCGGAGCCGCTGGGTCAGGGTCGCCGGCCCGCCGCAGCGGTGGCAGACCGCGGCGAGCTTGTGGACGTCGTCGGCGATCGCGAGCAGGAGCGGCATCTGCCCGAACGGAAGCCCGCGGTAGTCGAGGTCGAGCCCGGCGACGATCACGCGGGCGCCGGCGTTGGCCAGGAAGGACACCGCGTCGACGACGGCGGCGTCGAGGAACTGGGCCTCGTCGACGGCGACGACGTCGAGATCGCTCGCCTCCGTGTACAGGTCCGCCGCGGCCGCGAGCGAGACGGCCGGGATCCGGGCGCCGGCGTGCGAGACGACGTCGCGGCGATCGTAGCGATCGTCGATCGCCGGCTTGAAGACGGCGACCGAGAGCCGGGCGATCTGCGCCCGTCGGGCACGCCGGATCAGCTCCTCGCTCTTGCCGGAGAACATCGGCCCGCTGATCACCTCGAGCGAGCCGTGGGAACGCGCGACCCGCCGGGCGCGTCGGTCGTGGGCGCTCCGCTCTGCCACGGGCCGGAGGGTACCGGGTCGCTACTCGGAGGCGGGCGGGGCGGCATTCGCGCGGCGGCGCTTGCGGACGTGGCGGACGAGCTCGATCAGGCCCGACACCGAGATCGCGATCGCGAAGGCGATGGCGAACCCCTTCCACTTCTCGTGCTCGAACTGCTGTCCGGCGACGTAGCCGAGGAGGGCGGCGTACGACGCCCAGATCGTCCCGGCGATCGAGGTGAAGACGAGGAACCTCCGCCACGGGTACCGCGTGATCCCGCAGGTCACCATCGTCAGCGTGCGGCCGCCCGGGATGAACCGGGCCGTCACGATCAGCGAGCCTCCGCGCTCGTCGATCTGCCGCTCCGCCCAGGCGAGCTTCGATCGGTTGCCGCGCAGGAGGTGACGGACGACCCACCCCTCCGCGCCGCGGCCGATCCAGTAGGTGATGTTGTCGCCGAGGATCGCGCCGATCGCGGCCGCGGCGATGACGAGCACGATCGAGAGGCCGTTCTCGCCGGCCAGGGACCCACCGAGGATGACCGAGGTCTCGGACGGGACGATCGGGAAGAAGGCGTCGACGGCGGCGACCGCGAGCAGGAACGGATACGTCCAGAGCGACCGCGAGACGTAGCTCGTGAGGTTGGAGAGCGAGAGGGCCAGCATCGGGGCGACGGACGGGCGAGGCGCGCGGATCGTCGCCGGTCGTCACGCCGGGGACGGAGCCGAGGGTGGCATCGCGCCCCCGACTCTACCTGCCTGCCGTCCCGAGCCGGCCGCTACAGTCGTCGCCGTGGACCGGCTGACCATCGGCGACGAACCGTTCGACTCCCCGGACGCGGCCGCGCTGCGCACCGCCCTCCGGGCCGACCTCGACGACCGGCACGGCGGCGACCTCGAGCCGGGGCCCAGGCCGAGCGCGGCCGACGTGACCGTCTTCCTCGTCGCCCGCGATGGCCCGGGCGGCCCCGCGCTCGGCTGCGGCGCGCTGCGCGCCGTCGACGGCGGAACCGTGGAGATCAAGCGCATGTACGTCGTGCCGGAGGCCCGCGGCCGGGGGATCGGGGCCCGCGTCCTCGAGGCGCTCGCCCAGCGGGCGCACGCCCTCGGCTTCCGGCGGCTGGCGCTCGAGACGGGCGCCTGGGGGCAGCCCGAGGCGCTCGCGCTGTACACGCGCGCCGGGTTCACGCCGACGCCGTGCTGGGGCGCCTACGCCGGGTCTCCGACGTCGCTCTGCCTGGAGCGCCACTTGCCCTGAGCCGGTGATCCCGGGCTCAGGCCGGGCTCCGGTCGTCGGAGCCCGTCAGATCCCACTCGAGGGTCACGTACGGGGCCTCCCGGCGGGCGCCGGCGCGGCGGTACGTGGCGAGGGCCGCGGCGTTCTCCCGCTCGGTCCCGACCCACATCCCGTAGCACCCGACGTCACGGGCGAGCGTGGCGAGCGCCCGCACGAGCGCCGTGGCGACACCCCGGCCGCGGGCGGACTCGGCCACGCTCAGCTCGTACAGGAACATCTCCGTGCCCTTGTCGGGATGCGTCGTCTCCACGCCCGAGACCATCCCAACCGCGCGACCGTCCTCGTCGTAGGCGTAGAGCAGGTGGTGGCCGGCGCTCCGGAGGAAGCGCTCGGTCGCGGCGGCCGCCGGTGGCGCGTCGAAGAGCTCCGCCCCCCGCATCACCTCGGACGCGTCGACCACCCGCTCGATCCGCATCGCCGGAGGGTAGAGGGCGTTCCGGCGTGCGAGCCAGGCGGCCGGCCGGCCCCGACGCCGGAGAGCGGATGATGGGGCTCGAACCCACGACCTTCGCCATGGCAAGGCGACGCTCTAGCCAACTGAGCTACATCCGCGTTCCCGGCGGAAGATAGCAGAGCGCCCTTTCCGGCCTGGCGTCCCCCGGCCGGCCGTCAGCCCCCGAGGCGCTCCCCGAAGCGGGCGTCGAGCCGGGCGATCGTGCGCACGAGCGTGGCCGCGTGCTCCTTCTTGTCGTCGGCGAGCCGGCGCAGTTCCTCGCACGCCTCGGCGTCGGCCAGGGCGAAGGACTGACCCTCCAGCCGCGAGATCGCCGCGAGCTCGTCGGCCAGGTCGCCGCGGAGGGCGACGAGCGTCTCGTGCAGGTCGGAGATGCGCATTCCCCGAGCCTACCCGCGCACCGTGCTCGGCGTGGCCCCGAGCTCCACCTCGCCGGCCTGGGTCGTCGACGCGTTCCACGCCCGCCACCGCCCCGGCAGCTCCGAGGCGTCGTCGCCTCGCCCGTCGAGACGGACGGCGGGCTGCGTCGTCGGGTCGACGCGGTACTGGTACCAGGAGAGGTCCCAGGCGACCGTGATCACGACGTCCGGCCGCGTCCCGCCGAGGGCGATCACGGAGATCCGCGGGCGTCCGAGGCTCTTCGCGATGCCGGACACGGTGCGGCGGTAGGGGCTGTGGTTGAAGGTCTCGATGGCGATGTCGACCGCCCGCTCCGAGGCGGCCTGACGCTGCTCGTCGACGAGCCGCCTGTGCTCGGGCGCCCCGGCCCTGAGCGGACCGAGCGCCGGGGGGACCTCGGCGGCGGCGTACAGGTCCGCCACGGAGACGCCCCGCCGTCGCTCCGACCGGCGGCGGCGGAGCCGCTCGCGGAGGCCGGACCGCGGCCCGTGGGCGACGAGCGGAGGGGGCGTCGGAGCCCCCTCCCGGCGCCAGCCGCGGGCCGTCGCGGTCGCGGCGCAGAGCGCGCAGACGGTGCGCCGGTCGGCGCCCTCGCGGTAGACGAGGAGGCTCTCCCCGAGGAGGAGCGTCCGCGCGCAGATGTCGCAGGTGAGGACCGTGGACTGCTGGGAGACCTTCACGTCGCGTGCAGGGTAACGAGCCGGGGCGGTCGGTCGGACCGTCAGTGCGCGACGGCGGCATCGGCCGTCGTCAGCCTCTGGGCGACGTGGGCCGGGACCTCCGCGTAGCGGACGAACGACATCGACACGTCGCCGCGTCCGCCCGTCATCGAGACGAGCGAGGTCGAGTAGGAGAGGACCTCCGCGAGCGGCACCTCGGCGTGGACGACGGTCGACGAGCCGACCGTCTCGATCCCCATCAGATGCCCGCGGCGGGAGGACAGGTCGCCCGTCACGTCCCCGGTCGATTCGCCGGGCACCGTCACCTCGATCGCCATGATCGGCTCCAGGAGGACCGGCTCGGCCCGCACGAACGCGTCGCGGAAGGCGAGCGAGCCCGCGATCTTGAACGCCATCTCCGAGCTGTCGACCGAGTGGTAGGACCCGTCCTCGAGCGTGACGCGGACCCCGACGACCGGGTAGCCGGCCAGCCCGCCCCGCTCCATCGCCTCCTGGACGCCGCGGTCCACCGCCGGACGGTAGGACTGGGGCACGACGCCGCCGACGATGCGGTCGATGAACTCGTAGCCCTCGTGGCCGGGGATCGGCTCGATCGTGATGTGGCAGTCGCCGAACTGACCGCGCCCGCCGGTCTGCTTCTTGTGCCGCCCGTGGCCACGGGCGGAACGGGTGATCGCCTCGAGGTAGGGGACCCGCGGCTCGTGCGTGTGCACCTCGACCCCGAACCGCTCGCGCAGCCGCTCGACGGTGACGTCGACGTGCATCTGGGTCAGGCCCTCGAGGATCAGCTCGCCGGTCCGCTCGTCCCGTCGGACGCCGAGCGCGCCGTCCTCCTCGGCCAGCCGGCGCAGGCCGGAGACGACCTTCTCGTCGTCCCCGCGCTTGAGCGGCTCGACGGTCACGCTGACCACCGGCGCGGGCACGGGCAACGGGTCGAGCACGACGTCCATCTCGCGCGCGAGCAGGAGGTCGCCGGTGTGGACGTCGCGGAGCTTCGCCACCGCGCCGATCTCCCCGGCGCCGAGCGCGGCGATCGGCTGATGCTCGCGGCCCTGCACCGAGAGGAGCTGCCCCACCCGCTCCTTGGCGTGCGTGCCGGACTGGACGAGGGTCGAGTCGCTCGCGATCTCGCCGGAGATGACGCGCAGGAACGCGAGCCGGCCCGCGTACGGGTCGGCGACGGTCTTGAAGACGTAGGCGACCGCGTCGGCGTCATGGCGGAGCCGCACCTGCTCGCCCTCGGCGGTGCGGGCCAGGACCGGGCCCTTGCGGACCGGCGACGGCAGGGCCTCGACGATCAGGTCGAGGAGCGCATGGCTTCCGGAGTTGTGGAGCGCCGCGCCCCCCGTGACGGGGAAGAGCTCGCCGCGCGAGACCATCGCCTTCAGCGCCGACGCCATCTCCTCGCTCGAGATCTCCTCGCCCTCGAGGTACTTGGCGATCAGCTCGTCGGCCGACTCGGCGACCGCCTCGACGAGCGCCAGGTGGAGCTCGTCGGCCCGGGCGGCGTAGGCCTCCGGGATCGGCTGCGGCTCGCCCTCCCGGGCGCCGTGCGGATCGGCGTAGGCGACCATGTGGACGAGGTCGACGATCCCGGCGTAGTCCGCGCCCTGACCCATCGGCAGGACGACCGCGATGCAACGGGGCGAGAGCTCCTGGAGCGAGGCGAGGGCGGCCTCGAAGTCCGCCTGCTCGCGGTCGAGGAGCCCGACGTGGACGAGCCGCGGCAGGTGCAGGTCCTCCATCCGCGCCCAGATCCTCGCGGAGCCGACCTCCACGCCCGCCACGCCGGAGACCTCGAGCACCGCGCCCTCCGCGACGCGCAGGGCCGACAGCACGTCCGCCTGGAAGGAGGGGTCGCCGGGCGTGTCGAGGAGGTTGACGAGACGGCCGAGCCACTCGAGGCGGAGGACGCTCGAAGAGAGCGAGAGCGAGCGGCGGCGCTCGGCCTCGTCGTGGTCGGAGACGGTCGAGCCGTCGGTGACCGTCCCGAGGCGGGTGATCGCGTCTGCCTCGTAGAGGAGCGATTCGACGAGCGAGGTCTTGCCCGCGCCCCGGTGTCCGACCACGGCGACGTTGCGGATCCTCGACGGCTCGTGCGGCATGCCCGTTTCCCCTTTTCGGAAGTCCTCGCGGCGATCGTAGCGAAGCCCGGAGCGCCGGCCCCGGGTCGGCGCCGGCCCGGCCGGGGCGATGCCCGGGGGCGCAGCTCCGGGCCGGGGCGGTCGTTCGCGGGCTGCCGGGCGGGCGCGGCCTACGCGTCGATGTCGAGGACCTGGTCCGAGTCCTCCTGGAGCCGCGCGCGGAGGCGGAGGATCCCCTTCGAGTGCAGCTGCGAGGCGCGGGACTCGGAGACGCCCAGGATCTTCGCGATCTCCTTCAGCGTCATCTCCTCGTAGTAGTAGAGGCGGACGACGAGGCGCTCGCGCTCCGGGAGCGCCTCGATCGCCTCCTGCATTACGTCCGTCCGCTCGCCGCGCGCCACCGATTGGGTCGGCGAGCTCGCATGGGTGTCCGCGACGACGTCGATCAGGGCGATCGCCTCCGGCGTGCCGGCGCCGACGAACGCGTCGTCGAGCGCCGTCAGCGAGCCGCGCGAGATGTCGACGAGCGTCGCGTCGAGGACCTCGAGGGTGACGCCCAGGCGCTCGGCGACCTCGGCGTCCGTCGCGGTCGTCCCCTTCTCCCGCTCGATCTGGACCATCGCGAGCTCGACCTGCCGGGCGCGGCTCCGAACCTGCCGCGGCACCCAGTCGAGGCCGCGCAGCTCGTCGATGATCGCGCCGCGGATCCGGGCCATCGCGAACGTCTCGAACTTGACGGATCGGGTCGGGTCGTACCGCTCGATCGCGCCGACGAGCCCGAGGAGGCCCCACTGGTTGAGGTCTCCCTCGTCGATGTGCTGCGGCAGGTGGGAGCGGAGCCGGCCGGCGATGTACCCGACGAGCGGGGCGTACTCGTTGATCAGGCGCTCGTGCGCGCGCGGGTCCCTGGTGGCCCGGTACCGGGCCCAGAGGCGTCCCTGCTCCGTGAACTCGACCATCAGCTCACCCTCGTGGATGAGCCCGTCCGTGAGCGATCTTCAGCCGCGGCACGCTCACGTGGGTGTAGATCTCCGTCGTCGTCAGGGAAGCATGCCCGAGGAGCTCCTGGATCGAGCGGAGATCGGCTCCGTGCTCCAGGAGATGGGTCGCGTAGGCGTGGCGGAAGGCGTGCGGGGAGCGCGGCGTGGCGTGCACGAGGCGCGCCCGGCGCTCGATCGCGCGCCGCACCGCCGAGGGGTCGAGGCGGTGCCCCCGCTGGGTCAGGAAGAGGGCGTCGGCGGCGCGCCGGCGGGTCTCCTCGGACCCCCGGGCGGCGAGCTCGGGCCTCGCCTCGGCGAGGTAGCGGCCGACGGCCACGTAGGCCGGCTCGCCGATCGGCACCAGGCGCACCTTGCCGCCCTTCCCGAGCACCCGGACGATCCTCCGGTCGACGTCCCCGATCGCCAGCCCGACGAGCTCGGAGACCCGCAGCCCGCAGCCGTACAGGAGCTCGAGGAGCGCCTGGTCGCGGATCGTCAGCGGATCCGCTCGGCTCGGCGGCTGGAGGAGCAGGGCGACGTCGCGCTCGGACGGCACGTCGGGGAGGCTGCGCGGCCGTCGCGGGCCCGGGACGACCGCCGCCGGGTCGTCGTCCGCCTCGCCGGAGAGGACGAGGGCGGCGTGGAGGCCGCGCACCGCCGAGAGGATCCGTGCCCGGGAGGCCGGGGCGAGGCCGCGCCGGCCGAGCTCGGCGGCGAATCCGCGCACGTCCGCCCGGCTGGCGGAGCGGATCGAGCCGCCGCGGGCGGTGGCGAGCCAGGAGGCGTACTCGGCCAGGTCGGCCGCGTAGGCCCGCAGCGTCTCGGAGCTGGCCCCCCGGGCGGCCAGTCGAGCGAGGTAGCGGTCGATCGAGCGGTTGTCGGACGTGCTCGCGTCGCGGATCGTGCCCATCGAAGAGCAATACCGGCGCCCGGTCGCGAACCCTTCCCGCACGGTCAGGCGGATGGGCTCGGCGACGCGAGCTCTGCGACGCTTCGGGGGTGCCGATCCTGTTCGCGATCCTGGCCGCTGGACTGGCGTTCATCGCCTACGAGGCGGCACGGGCGCACGCGTGGGTCGCCTGCATCGGCGCTGCGGTGATCGCCGTCTGGCTCGCCCTCCTCGCCGTGCGCTCCGCCCGCTACCGGCGGTAGGCGCTCCGGACGGCCGGCTGGACCCCGTCGGTAGCGCGCCCCGTGCCGCACGGTGGCGCGCCGGCGCCCCGTGCCGTACGGTCCGGGGCGCCGCCGGAGACGCCGGGCGGCTCCTTCCCACCGACCCCTGGAGGCCCCATGGCCGTCTACCTGATCACCGGCGGCACGAACGGCATCGGCGCCGAGACCGCGCGCCTGGCGGTCGCCGCGGGCAACGACGTGTTCGTGACCGGGCGCGACGAGGGGCGCCTGCGGTCCCTCGTGCAGGAGCTCGGGGAGGAGCACGCCGCCGGGAGCGTCGCCGACGCCGGCGACTGGGGTGAGACCGAGGCGGCCGTCGCTTCCGCCCTCGCCCGGTTCGGCCGGCTCGACGTCGTCTTCGCCAACGCCGGCTTCGGCATCTCCGGCGATCTCTCCACCCTCGATCCGGACGAGACGCGCTCGATGGTCCTGACGAACGTCCTCGGGCCGATGCTGCTCGCCCGCGCGGCGCTCCCCTCCCTGAAGGAGTCCCGCGGCTTCTTCCTCGTCACCGGCAGCGTCGCCGGGCGCAAGGCGATGCCGGGTAGCGCCTACAGCTCGACGAAGTGGGCGGTCCACGGGTTCGCCGAGAGCCTCCGCCAGCTCGTCGTCGGGACCGGGATCCGGACGGCCGTGATCGCACCGGGCCGGGTGGACACCCCGTTCTGGGAGAAGGGCGTGCAGGGGGCGTCGCTGTCCGCCACCGACATCGCCCGGGCGGTGCTCTGGATCACGAGCCAACCGGACCATGTCGACGTCAACGAGATCCTCGTCCGCCCCGTCGGCCAGCAGGGCTAGCGCGAGCGCCGCGGCAGCGACGGCGCCGACGGCGCCGGGCCTCAGCGGGCGTGATGGTACGGGTGCACGACCGCGTGGCCCCTGCCGCGGGCGATCAGCGCCCGGTTGACGGGAAGCGCCGCGGCGAAGGCGATCCCGAGCGCGACGGCGAGGGAGCCCCAGAAGAGCGGATCGTCCAGCCCCGCGGCCATGGCGCCGGGCACGAGCAGGATCGTCAGCGTGTCGACGAGCTCCATCGTGGCGATCGAGAGCGTGTCGGAGGCGAGCGCGAGGGGCAGCGCCTCCCGCGGCGTCAGGCGCGCACGGAGCAGGGGCAACATCGTCAGCGAGTAGCCGAAGAGGAACGCCAGGGCGACCGAGAGGGCGACGTTGCCGGCCGTGCTCCAGCCCCACCACGTGGAGAGCACGAGCCCGAGGACCTCGCCGATCGCGCACCCGGTGAGGCAGTGGAGGGTCGCCGAAACCGCCGTCCGGTTGAGGCTGGAGCCGCCGGCGCCGTGCGGCGCCTCGTGCTCGCGAACGATCGGACCGGACGGCGCGGTCACGCAGCGATTCTACGCCGCCGCGGTCATCGGCCACCGCGGGCCCCAGACGACGCCGGCCGCTCGCGTCGTAGGCTCCGCCGCCAGCGGGAAGCACGCCGGCCGTCGAGTGTCGGCCACCGCCGCCGGCGCGGGACGACACCCACCGCGGGATCGTCGGCCCGCCGGCGCGGGACGGCGCTCGCCGTCCGCCGGCCGCCGCGGGTGTCACTCGGGGGCGAGGAGGGAAGCTCCTCCGCCATGACGAGCGCAGCAGGAGCGGCCGCGGCGGACGGCGTCGGCGACGCCCCGGACCAGCCCACCGACATCGACTCGCGGGGCTGGAAGGACGTGCTCAAGCGGACGATCAAGGAGTTCCGCGACGACGATCTCACCGACTGGGCCGCGGCTCTCACCTACTACGGCGTGCTCGCGCTCTTCCCGGCGCTGACCTGCCTGGTCGCGCTGGTCGGCATCTTCGGGCAGTACCCGCAGACCGTCGACACGCTGCTCGGGATCGTCAGCAAGGTCGGCCCGGGCTCGGCCGCGGAGACCCTGCGCGGCCCCATCTCCGGCGTCGTCAAGGCCAAGGGCGGCGCCGGAGCGCTCCTCGGCCTCGGCCTCCTCGGGGCTCTCTGGTCCGCGTCCGGCTACATCGGCGCGTTCTCGCGGGCCTGCAACGCGGTCTACGAGGTGCGCGAGGGCCGCCCGTTCTGGAAGCTGCGGCCGCTCCAGGTGCTGCTCACGCTCGT
The DNA here is from genome assembly GCA_963800515.1 of uncultured Thermoleophilia bacterium. Classification (GTDB taxonomy): domain Bacteria; phylum Actinomycetota; class Thermoleophilia; order Gaiellales; family F1-60-MAGs149; genus CAWDBC01. Next base: position 405,153 of record CAWDBC010000007.1, on the reverse strand, counting down.
CATGGTCTTCCTGCTCACCCTGATCGCGATCGCGCTCGTCGTCACCGGCCCGCTCGCGCAGGCGGTCGGGGACGCCATCGGGCTCGGCTCGACCACCGTCACCGTCTGGTCGATCGCGAAGTGGCCCGTGATGATCGTCGTCGTCATGCTGATGTTCTCGATCCTCTACTGGGCGGCGCCGAACGTGAAGCAGCCGGGGTTCCGCTGGATCACCGCCGGGGGCGTCGTCGGCGTCCTCGTCTGGATCCTCGCCTCGGCCGCCTTCGGCCTCTACGTGGCCAAGTTCGGCTCCTACAACAAGACGTACGGATCGCTCGGCGGCGTCATCGGCTTCCTCGTCTGGCTCTGGATCTCGAACATCGCCCTGCTCTTCGGCGCCGAGCTGAACTCCGAGCTCGAGCGCCAGCGGGAGCTCGAGGCCGGAGAGGACGCCGAGGAGGAGCTGCAGCTCGAGCCGCGGGACGAGCCGAAGCCGAAGAGCTGAGCGTCGGGGCCCCGCGCAGCGGCGCACCGGTGTAGCATCCTGGCGTGCGGCGTCCACGGCCGCCACGGACGGAGGAGGTCGCGATGGTGCCCCGCAGAAGCGCGGCGTCGGTTCTCGGATCGGTTCTCGGAGCCGTCCTCGCCCTGACGGTGATCTGCTCGGCGGCGCACGCCGCCGCCCGGACGCCGACGAGGACGGTCACGCTAACGGCGACGGTGACCGACGTCGCCGGCAACTGCTGCTTCTCGGTCGCCGACTTCTCGGGGAGCGGCTCGGTGCCACGGATCGGCCAGGTCACGTTCACGGGCGGCCTGACCTTCCTCGGCTCACCGGGGCAGGACCGACCGTGCGAGCTCATCTTCGGCGAGGTGCCGTGCGAGCAGGGACTCACATTGGACCTGCTCGCACGCAATGGACGACGGGTGCATCTCCAGGGGCTCGATTTCTGGACGCCGCCAACGCCCCCGGCCGCCTTCACGTGGACGGCGACGGGCGACCTCGTCGGCTCGGGAACGTACGTCTCCACCCTCACCGACGACACGCTGAGGGGCGCCGGCCAGCGGTTCACGATCATGCTTCGAGGAACCCTCCGGCGGCCGTGACCCACGCGGGCGCCGGAGACCGGCGGCGCCCGCCGTTCCGTCAGGCCCCGGGCGGGATGAAGTGGACGGCGACCACGCCGTGGCCCATCCGGGTGTCGTAGGCGTAGCTGACCGCCCGACCCTCGATCTCGACCCCGACCATGTGGGCGCCCCGCGGGGCGATGGCGAGCGTGCGACGTGCGCCGCGCTCCAGCTGGATCGCCATCACCCGCCGCCGCGCGGCGTAGACGACCGTGGTGGCCCAGATGTCGATCCGGCCGCTCGCCCGGGGGATGGAGTACGACGCGGCGAGCGTGCCATCGAGCCGGTAGACGAGGAGCCGGGCGCCCGCGCGGACGACGAGGCGTCGTCCCTGGAGAGCCGCCGACTGCGGGGCTGCGGGCGGGTGGACGGAGACGACCTCGTGGCCATCCCGGGCGACGACCGCCACGCTGCCGTCTCCACGCAGGATGACGGCGCGGCCGGCGTCGACCGAGGCGAGCAGCGCCCCCTCGCCGGCTCCGATCCGTCCACCGCCGACCGCGCGCAGCACGCCCGAGGGCGGCCCGAGGGTGCATCTGTCCTCGACCGGGTCGCAACCCGCCGGCAGCCAGGCGCGGTCGTAGTCGTCGTAGGCGAGTAGGGACCCGCTGCCGGTCACCGGACCCAGGAACGGCCCGGTGTCCGGATCGACGGCATCGTCCGCTGCACCGGCGACGACGCGCTCGCGCGCACCTGGAGCCCCCGTGACGAGGGAGGGGTAGAGCTCGTTGCCCGCGTCGTAGACCACCCAGGCGGCCCGGGTGCCGGCGAGCCCGATCACGGGACCCGGAAGGAAGGTCATGAAGCCACGGTCGCTCGTGCAGGTGGGCCCGCTGCGGAGCGATGTGATCGCCCGGACCCGGCCGGAGTTGACGTTCGCCTCGACGACGTGCCAGCAGGTGGCCCCCGCGTCGACCGCGACGGCGACCATGTGGCCGTCGGCGGCGATGCCGGCGATCCCGGACGAGGACCGCAGGAGCACCCGCGAGCGCGCCGAGGCCCGCGTCGCGGCGAGCAGCGACGCCGACGTCGCGGCGAGCAACGCCGCCAGCAGCATCGAGGCAACGAGTGCGACGGCGGTCCGCGGTGACGCGGCGCCGCCGGGTCGGCGTGCGCCCTCACGTTCCGTCCGTCGGGCGCCGGCCTCCGTCGTTCCGACTGACGGCCGAGAAGTGGCAACGCGGATGGGCATGTCGATCCTCCTGGATCGGTCCCGACGGTGGGGTGAGACTACGGCATCGGCGGACGCACGGGGCGGGACGCCGCCGCCGACGAAGAAGGACGCCCGCGGGAGGCGCCCCGGCACGACACACCCGGAGCGGGACGCCGCCGCAAACGCCATCGAACTCGCTCGACCACCGTCACGGTCTGGTCGATCGCGAAGTGGCCCGTGATGATCGTCGTCGTCATGCTGATGCTCTCGATCCTCTACTGGGCGGCGCCGTACGTGAAGCAGCCGGGATTCCGCTGGATCACCGCCGGGGGCGTCGTCAGCGTCCTCGTCTGGATCCTCGCCTCGGCCGCGTTCGGCCTCTACGTGGCCAAGTTCGGCTCCTACAACAAGACGTACGGGTCGCTCGGCGGCGTCATCGGCTTCCTCGTCTGGCTCTGGATCTCGAACATCGCCCTGCTCTTCGTCGCCGAGCTGAACTCCGAGCTCGAGGCAGCGGAGCTCGAGGCCGGAGAGGACGCCGAGGAGGAGCTGCAGCTCGAGCCGCGCGACGAGCCGAAGCCGGAGAGCTGACCGGACTCGGCCATCGACAGAGAGCCGGCTCGGGGACGGTCGGTCCATCGTCCCTGACGAGGTTCAGGCCGGGACGGCCGGTCCGGCGGGCGCCTCTCCGCGTCCTCCGGGCCAGACTCAGGTGAGCTCGACGACGTCGAGGTGGAGGCCCAGGTGGTCGCGGAGCGCGTCGATGACGGCCGAGCGGTGGCAGGCGTCGCATCGTGCTCGACGCACATGAGCGCGGTCCGCCTGTCGCGCAGGAGCGCGACGAGATCCTCGAGGGCGGCACGCCGTTCGCCGAGCAGGTACCGCTCGTAGTGCCTCCGGCCCTCCGCCACCTGCCCGGACCTGTAGAGATCGCGGTACGCCTTCGGGTTGCCGAGCGCCCGGAGGTGGCGGTACTCGATGCCGGCGTCGGCCATGGCCTCCCGGAGCGCGGTCTTGGCGAAGCCGCGGCGGCGCGAGTTGGCCAGCTGTCGAACGTCGACCAGCCGCTGCACGCCGGCACCGGCAAGGTGGGCGGCGAGCTCCTCGCTCCGCCTGAACCGCTCGTAGCCGACCGAGCCGACCCAGAGGGCGCCGGCCGGAGGGGCGTTGGTCATCCGAGCTCCGAACGGTGCCGCGTCAGCGCTCCACGTCCATGGGACGAGGTGGCGACTCTGCTCATCACCGGGATCGACACCGCGGTCGAAGCGTCATCGATCGTCGCCCGGGGAGTCGAATCGCCGCGCCGTCCGGGCGCATCGTCGATCGCGGATCGTCAGGCGGTTGCGGTACAGGGGCGGCGGGGCTCGAACCCACGGCCTGCGGTTTTGGAGACCGCTGCTCTACCAACTGAGCTACGCCCCTCGGCGCCCTGAGTGTACGACGGCGGGCGGATCTGCGGGGAGGATCGGCCGCGGCCCGGTTCTGGTCGTCTCGGGGGTGGAAGACGCCGCCCGCCCGCCGGCCTGGCGGGCGGGCGCGTGGGCCTCAGCCCTTCGCGCTCGTGAACCGTCGCCCGACGACGTCCCAGTCGACGACGTCCCACCAGGCCTTGAGGTAGTCCGGCCGGCGGTTGTTGTACTTGAGGTAGTAGGCGTGCTCCCAGACGTCGTTGCCGAGGAGCGGCGTCTTGCCGTCGAGGAGCGGCGAGTCCTGGTTCGGCGTCGCGACGAGGGCGAGCGACCCGCCGTCGGCAACGAGCCACGTCCAGCCCGAGCCGAACTGGTTGACGCCGTTCTCCTCGAATGTCTTCTTGAACTCGTCGAAGCTGCCGAACGCCTCGTCGATCGCGCTCGCGAGCTCGCCGGAGGGCGCCCCGCCCTTGCCGGAGCCCATCGACTCCCAGAAGAGCGAGTGGTTGGCGTGACCACCGGCGTTGTTGCGGACGGCCTTCTGCTTGTCGGCCGGAAGGCGATCGAGGTTGGCGAGCACGGTCTCGACGTCGGCGTTCTCGTACTCGGTGCCGGCGAGGGCGGCGTTGGCCTTGTCGACGTACGCCTGATGGTGCTTGTCGTGGTGGAGCTTCATCGTCTCGGCGTCGATCGTCGGCTCGAGCGCGTCGTAGTCGTACGGGAGGTCGGGAACCTGGAAAGCCATCTGCGACTCCTTGGTTGGGCGAGGGCGGCGGCCTCGCTTGCGTCCACGTTTCTACCAGGTTCCGGACGGAACGAATCCCGGTAGCGGCCGGACCGACTTGACGGCCGCCCGGGCCAGCGGGCACTATTGAGGGCGCCCTACGTAGGGCGCCCTACGGACCTCGGAACCGGCGATCGAGCGAGAGCGAAGACGTGCTTCCCACCTTCATCATCGGACTCCGCGAGGGCGTCGAGGCGTCGCTGATCGTCGGCATCGTCGCCGCGTTCCTGCGCCAGCGCGGACACCGGGACGGGCTCCGCGCGATGTGGCTCGGGGTCGCGCTCGCCGTCCTCCTGTGCGCCGCTGCCGGGGTCGGGCTGCAACTGGCGAACCGGGACCTGCCGCAACGGCAGCAGGAGCAATTGGAGACGGTCGTGGCGCTGATCGCGGTCGCGATGGTGACCTGGATGATCATCTGGATGCGGCGCAACGTCCGCGGGCTCGCCGCGACCCTGCGCGCGAACGCCGCCCACGCACTCGCCGAGGGCTCCGCGATCGCGCTGGTGGCCATGGCCTTCTTCGCGGTGATCCGGGAGGGGTTCGAGACCTCGGTCTTCCTCCTCGCCGCCTTCCAGAACTCGACCGACCCTACCTTCGCCGGCGGCGGTGCCGCCGCCGGCCTCGTGGTGGCCGTCGTGCTCGGGTTCCTGATCTACCGGGGCGGCGTGAAGATCAACCTCGATCGCTTCTTCCGGGTCACCGCCGTCCTGCTGGTCCTGGTGGCGGCCGGGCTCGTCGCGAGCGCGATCCACACCGCGCACGAGGCCGCCTGGTTGAACAGCCTCCAGTCGTCCCCCGCCGACCTGCGCTGGCTCGTCCGCCCCGGCACGGTCCCGAGCTCGCTCCTGACCGGGATGTTCGGCCTGCAGCCGAGGCCGACGATCGGCGAGGTCGGGGGCTACCTGCTCTACCTGGTGCCGGTGCTCACCTACGTCCTCTGGCCGGTCCGGCAACGAGCGCGCCACACCGCGGAGTCTTCCTCGGTCGCCCCGGCGACCTCTCGCACCGCGTAGACGGGAGCCGTGTCCGTGCACAGGCGTCCCCTCTCCATCGCCGCGGCCGGGATCGTGGTGATCGCACTCCTCGCCGCGGCCTGCGGCGGCTCGAGCTCCGGAACCTCGGGCGCGGCCTCCAGCGACGAGGCCGCCCTCTCGGCCATCGCGGGCTCCACCGCGTCGTCGGGTCCGACGGTCCTCGAGGTGAAGCTCACGAACGAGGGATGCAGGCCGGCGCAGATGCAGGCGACGTCGGGTCAGATCACCTTCAAGGTCGTCAACGACGACGCCGACGCCGTCACCGAGATGGAACTGAAGGACGCGAAGGGCGTCATCATCGGCGAGAAGGAGAACATCCCACCCGGTCTCCGCGGCTCGTTCACCCTCAGGGTCCGTCCGGGCACCTACGTCGTCAGCTGCCCGAACGGCGACGAGGAGCAGAACGGCCGGCTCACGGTCACGGGCGCCGACGCGGTCGGCACGAGCAAGGTGACGCCGGAGATCGAGGCGAGGGCGGTGGCCGACTACAAGGCCTACGTCGAGCGGGAGGCCGCCCAGCTCGTGGCGGACGTGACGGCGTTCACCTCGGCCCTGCAGGCGGGCGACCTCGCCAAGGCGAAGTCCCTGTTCGGCCCGGCCCGCGTGCACTACGAGTCGATCGAGCCGATCGCCGAGAGCTTCGGGGATCTCGACCCCGAGATCGACGCGCGCGAGAACGACGTGGAGGATCCCTCCACGTGGACAGGCTTCCACCGGATCGAGAAGATCCTCTGGGTCGGCAAGACGACCGAGGGGACCGAGCAGTTGGCCACGAAGCTCCTCGCCGACGTGAAGAAGCTGCAGTCGAGCATCCCGGCGCTGCAGCTGCAGCCGGCCCAACTCGCGAACGGCGCCGTGGAGCTGATGAACGAGGTCGGCGGCTCGAAGATCAGCGGCGAGGAGGATCGCTACTCGCACACGGACCTCTCCGACGTCGCCGCCAACCTGGCCGGGGCCAAGCAGGCGTTCGACCACCTGCGGCCGACCCTCGCGGTGCAGGGCGAATCGTCGCTCGTGGCCACGATCGACGGCCAGTTCGATGCGGTCTCGCAGACCCTCGACACGTACAAGCGCTCCACCCGGCTCGGGTACGCGAGCTACGCCGAGCTGACGGCGGCGGACCGCCGGACCCTCGCCCAGGCTGTCGACGCGCTCGCCGAACCGCTCTCGACGATCGCGGCGAAGGTGTCGGGCTGAGCCGGGGGCCCGCGCTCACCCGTCGCCGCCTGATCGGTCTCGGCGGCGCCTCCGCCGCAGGACTCGCCCTCGGCGGCAGCGGCTTCGCCCTCGGTCGCGCGGACGCCGGCGGGGCCGACGACCCGAGCCCCGACCGTGTCGCCTTCCACGGCCGGTACCAGGCGGGGATCGCCACCACCGCCCAGAACCGCCTGGCGTTCGGCGCCTTCGACGTGACCGGCTCCGAGCGGGCGCAGCTCGTGGAGCTGATGCGCGGATGGACGATCGCCGCCGCCGCCATGACCACCGGCGCCGCCCTGTCCGACGTCGAGGTCACCCCGCTCGCGCCACCCCTCGACACCGGCGAGGCGCTCGATCTGCCGGCCGCGAACCTCACCATCACGTTCGGGTTCGGCCCCTCGCTCTTCGAGCAGGCCGGGAAGGACCGCTTCGGGCTCGCGGCAGCGCGATCCGACCTGCTCCGGCCGCTCGGTCCGCTACCCGGCGAGGTGCTCGACCCGGCGCGCTCGGACGGCGACCTCTGCGTCCAGGCCTGCGCCGACGACCCGCAGGTCGCCTTCCACGCGATCCGCAACCTGGCCCGGCTCGGCCGCGGCAAGGTCGTCCTGCGGTGGATGCAGCTGGGGTTCGGCCGCACGTCCTCCACGACGTCCGCGCAGGCGGCGGCCCGCAACCTCCACGGGTTCAAGGACGGGACGAACAACATCGACGCCGACGATGCCGGGGTGATGGCCCAGCACGTCTGGGTCGGGCGCGACGAGCGCCAGCCATGGCTGCGAGACGGGACGTACCTCGTCGCCCGCAAGATCCGGATGATGATCGAGCACTGGGACCGCTCCTCGCTGGGCGACCAGGAGCAGACCGTCGGCCGCTTCAAGAACTCGGGCGCGCCACTGACCGGCCGCGAGGAGCACGACGTGGTCGACCTCGCGGCGAAGGGTGCCGACGGAGCGCCCGTGATCCCCGTCAACGCCCACATCCGGCTCGCCGCCGCAGCCGAGAACGGCGGTCGGCGCATGCTCCGGCGCGGCTACTCGTTCACCGACGGGGTCGACCCGCAGACCGGCGAGCTCGACGCCGGCCTCATCTTCATCTGCTTCCAGCGCGACCCGCACGCGCAGTTCGCCGCCCTCCAGCGGAAGCTCGGAGCGGCCGATGCCCTGACCGAGTACATCAAGCACGTCGGGAGCGCCCTCTTCGCCGTTCCCGGCGGCGCCGCCCCCGGCGAGTACGTCGGACAGCGCCTCCTGGAGGCCTAGCCGCCCGGCGGGCGACCGGCCGACCGCTCGGGCCGCCGGGCCCAGGCGGCGCGGACGAACCGGAACGGGGGGCGGGAGCGATCGTGTCACGGCGCGGCGACCGCCCCGTCGCGCTCACGGACGATGAGCCCCAGGAGCTCGAGCTCGAGGAGTGCCGCCTGGACCTCGCCGATCGGCCGGCCGAGGGAGGCGCCGAGTCGCTCCGCCGTGCCGGGCTCGCGGCGGACGGCCGCCAGCACCGCGGCGGCCTCCGGGGAGAGCGGTGGGTCGGCGCGGGCCATCGCCGTGCCGGGATCGAGCCCGAGGGCGTACAGCACCTCGGCCGCACCGACGACCGGGGCGGCGCCGTCGAGGAGGAGCCGATTGCCGCCGCTCGAACGGCGCTCCCACGGGCTCGCCGGGACCACCATCACGTCCCGGCCCAGCTCGAGCGCCGCCGCCGCGGTGATCAGCGCGCCGGACCGGGTCGACGCCTCGACGACGATCGTCGCCTCTCCCAGGGCGGCGATCAGGCGGTTCCGGGCCGGGAACCTCCAGGGCGCAGGCGGGGTGCCCGGCGGATACTCGGAGAGGATCGCGCCGCCGGCGGCGACGATCCGCGTGGCGAGCCGCTCGTGGCGCCGGGGATAGGTCGTCGCCGGATCGCAGGCGAGAACCGCATGGGTCGGGGCCCCACGGTCGGGCGCGTCCAGGCTGCCCTCGTGCGCCGCCGCGTCGGCACCGAGGGCGAGCCCCGAGATGACGGAGACGCCGGCGTTCGTCAGGTCCGAGGCGAGGCGGCGGGTGAACGCGAGGACGAGCGGTCCGGCCCGGCGGGAGCCGACGATCGCGACCGCCCGGCGCCCCGCGAGGCTCGTCATGGCGGTCGTGGGATCCTCGGCCCGGACCCAGATCGATGCCGGAGGGTCCGCGAGCTCCATGAGGGCCGGCGGGTAGCGGGCGTCGCCGCGCGGGATCCGAACGCACGGCGTCATGCGACGGCGGACACCCGGAGGGCCAGCGCCTCGCCGAGATGCGCGGGCGCGATCGCCGGCGCTCCAGCCAGGTCGGCGATCGTCCGGCTGACCCTGAGCGCACGGGCGACGCCTCGTGGGGAGAGCCGAAGGCGCTCCGAGGCCCGGTCGAGCAGCGCCTCCCCCGCCCCGTCGAGCCGTGTCGCGATCTCGAACGCGCGTCCCTCGAGCCGTCCGTTGACCCCACCCCGCGCGCGCTGCACGGCCCGACTCGCGACCACCCGCTCGCGCACCGCGGCCGACGCCTCCGGACGATCGGCCCGGAGGGTTCGGACGTCGGGACGGACGAGCCGGACGCCGAGGTCGAACCGGTCGAGGATCGGGCCGGAGATCCGGCGCCGGTACGCCTCAACGAGCGGGGGCGGACAGAGGCAGCCCGTCGCATCCGGCGCCCCGCAGGGACAGGGGTTCATCGCCGCGACCAGGGCCGTGACGCAGGGGAAGCGGAGGGCCCCGATGGCGCGGGCGATCGTCACCTCCCCGTCTTCGAGCGGGGCACGCAGCCCCTCGATGGCGTCGCGCCTGAACTCGGGCAGCTCGTCGAGGAAGAGGACCCCGCGGTGGGCCGCCGTGACCTCGCCCGGGCGGACCCCCGGACCGCCTCCGAGGAGGGCCGCCGTGGTCGCGGAGTGATGGGGCGTGCGGAAGGGCGGCTCCCGCAGGAGGTGCGATCCACCGCGGCCGTCCAGCACCGAGCGGATCCGCGTCACCTCCAGGGCCTCGCCGCGATCGAGCGGCGGCAGGATCGTCGGCAGGCGACGCGCGAGCATCGTCTTGCCGACCCCCGGCGGCCCGACCAGGAGCAGGTTGTGGGCGCCGGCCGCGGCGATCTCCAACGCCCGCCGGGCGAGCGGCTGCCCCCGGACGTCGGCGAGGTCGGGCCCATCGGTGATCGGAGCCGGCGGCGGGGCCGGCTCCGGCGGCCCCGGCTCGGCCTCGCCGCGCAGGAACTCGACGGCGTCGACGAGCGTCTCCACCGGCACGACCCGCAGGCCCTCGACGAGAGCCGCCTCCGGCGCGGACGCGCGCGCGACGAGGATCCCGTCGAGACCCGCGCGCCACGCCGCCTCGGCGACGACGAGGGTCCCGCGGCAGGGGCGGACGCGCGCGTCGAGCGCGAGCTCCCCGAGGACGGCGTGGCGGGCGAGCTGGCCGGCAGGCAGCTGCCCGGTCGCCCCGAGGATCGCCAGGGCGATCCCGAGGTCGAACCCGGCACCCTCCTTGCGAACCGCTCCGGGAGCGAGCGAGACCGTGACCCGTGAGCCCGGGAAGCGAAGGGCCGCCGAGAGCACGCCGGTGCGCACCCGCTCGCGCGCCTCCTGGATCGCCTTGTCCGGCAGGCCGACCACCGCGAACGACGCGTTCTCGCCGGCGGCGACGTGCGCTTCGATCTCGACCGCGATCGCGTCCAGGCCGGAGAGCGCGAAGGTGCGGGCGACCGCGAGCATGGCGCCAGGATCGCCGGGCGCCATGGCGCGCGGAAGGACCGGAGGACGGAGCAAGCGGCGCGGTATGGAACGAGCGGGCGCCCCGTGTGGCGGAAGCCGCGCGCAGGCGCACCGGATCGACGCAGGGTCTGCCGGCACCCGCGCCCACGGGCGAGGACGCGCTCACGGAGGCCGCGCGCAGGCGCCCCCGGGTCAGGCCAGCCTGCGCAGGCGTCCTCACGCCCGTTGGGCCAGACCGCTCCGCTGGGACGGCTGCGCGCAACGAGCCCGCCATCGCAGCGGCGAGACGCACGGCGATCGGTCGGCGTCGTCACCGAGTCCACGTGCAGGGCACCCGGGATCAGCGGAGGCCGCGCAGGACGTCCTAGCGCCGGATGGGCCAGGAGCGCTCCCCCGGAGGGCTGCGCGCAACGAGCCCGCCATCGCAGCGGCGAGACGCACGGCGATCGGTCGGCGTCGTCACCGAGTCCACGTGCAGGGCGCCCGGGATCAGCGGAGGCCGCGCAGGACGTCCTAGCGCCGGATGGGCCAGGAGCGCTCCCCCGGAGGGCTGCGCGCAACGAGCCCGCCATCGTCATCGCCGAGTCGCGCGGCGATCGGTCTGCGTCGTCACCGAGTCCACGTGCAGGCACCGGGATCAGCGGAGGCCGCGCAGGACGTCCTCACGGACCGTGTGGGTCGCGTCGCGGACGTGGCGCACTCGCAGCCCGTCGATCGCCACGAGATCGACCCGCAACGTTCGGGCCCAGGGCGTCTGCGCGCGCAGCTGGTGGGACGCGCGGACGAGCCTCTCCGCCTGCCGTGGGCTGAGGGCGCCCGCCGCCGGAAACCGGGCGTCCTGCCGCCGCTTGACCTCGACGACGACGAGGGTGGAGCCGCGGCGGCAGAGCAGGTCGACCTCCGCGATCGGGGTGCGCAGCCGGCGGGCCAGGACCCGGTACCCGCGCAAGCGGAGGTAGAGCTCGGCGAGGACCTCGCCGCGGCGACCGCGTCCTCGCCGCGGGTCTCGCGCAGGGCGCGGAGTCAGAGGAGCGTCGGCTGCCCGCACGGTGCGAAGCTCCGGCGGTGGAGCACGCACGGGCCGTGGATCCGGAGCGCATCGAGGTGGTCGGTCGTCCCGTACCCGACGTGGCGCTCGAAGCCGTACAGCGGGTGCCGGTCCGCGGCCCGGTGCATCAGGCGATCCCGTGAGACCTTGGCCAGGATTGCGGCCGCCGCGATGGCGGCGCTCCGACCGTCCCCGCCGATCAGGCGGCGATGCTCCCGGCGCAGATCCGGCAGCCGGAAGCCGTCGACGAGGAACGCCGTGTCGTCGGGGGCGTCGAGACGGTCCATGCAGACCGCCATCCCGCCGAGATCGGCCCAGGTGATGCCGCGGTCGTCGATGTCCCGTGCCGACCTCGAGGTGACCGCGAACCGCTTCGCGCACGCGACGACGACGGCGAAGAGCTCCTCGCGCACCGGCCGGGGGACCCGCTTGGAGTCGTCGAGACGCCAGAGGGCCGTGCGCTCAGACCGTCGGAGGGCGGCCGGCTCGAGGAGGACCGCCGCCGTCACGAGAGGACCGGCGAGGGCGCCGCGCCCGGCCTCGTCCGCGCCGGCGACGAAGCGCCGGCCGACGCGCACGTCGTGGCGAACGAGGCGTGTCCCCGGACGCGGATCGGGCGGGCGGACGGGCGGGGAGCCGGTGCCCGGCGAGGAGACAGCGATCGCCACGGAGCGAGAGTAGCGACCGGGCTCCCCCGCCCGAAGCGCGCGGACGCCCGGAAGCCGCACGTTGCGTGGAGATTCCGCGATCATGCTCGCGCGAGCACCGACATCCTCGCCGGGATCGCACGACCTCGCAGGACCGTTACCCGCTGACCGGCGCGCCAGGCGCGGCCGAGTGGAGGCGGGCGGACGGATGCCGGGGCTCCATGTGGCGAACGAACCGATCGTCGCGCGTCCGGTGTCGGGCGTCGGGTCGACGCCGTGGGATCAGAGGTGGAATCCGGCTCGCATGCTCAGGGCGGTCTGGGCGCCTCCGAGGTAGCCGAGTCCCAGCATCTCCTCCGTCGTCCGGAGGAGCGAGTAGTGGTTGAACGTCGTCGCCACGGCCACGCCGGCCGGGACGGACGGGGCGACGACGAGGGTGGCGACGTGCTGGCCGCTGCCCGAGTCGTCCTCGTCCCAGGTGATGAACACCGCGGTGCGTCCGGCCTGGTACGTGGGGGAGCCGAGGATCTTCGGCAGGAAGCTCGAGAGCCAACTGTCCCCGTTCTTGGTCTCGGAGCCGGCGTCCGTTCCGCAGGTGGAAGCGTGCATGTCGTCGCAGAGGTTCGGTGTCACGAACGTGAAGCGCGCGGAGACGTCGGGGGTCGAGGCGACCGGCACGTCCTGGGTCGCGCAGGCGGTGCGGACGCCGGTGTAGTAGGCAGCGGGGTTGTGCCGCACCGCGTAGTAGCCCGAGTCGGCGAGGGCGCAGTTCGACGGCATGCCCTCCGCGAGCGTCCTCCAGCCGCCGTTGAGCTGCGAGAAGATGCTCGCGGCGGCCAGCGGGTGGGATGACGGTCCGGCGTCGTCCGCGATCCCCTGGGTCGAACCGGAAGTCATCGCGATGTAGTTCGGCAGGCTCGGATGCGCCTCGGCGAAGAAGTTCGTCGCCAGCCCGCACCTTCCCGCGAGACCGTCGATGTACGGGGCATTCGCGGAGCCGACGACCTGCGAGTACGACTTGTTCTCGAAGACGATCCAGACCACGTGATCCCAGGCGGCCGGGGCGGACGCGAAGACGCCGCACGGGTCCGCGGCCGTCGCGTTGCCCACGGTGAACGCGACGGACGCCGACGTGGCGACGTTGCCGGCGGCGTCAGCCGCGCGCGCGACGATGGTGTGTGACCCGTTTGCCGCGCCGGTGGAGCTCCAGCTCGCCTGCCACGGCGCGGCCGAATCGGACGCCACCTGGACGCCGTCCACGGACCACGTGACGCGGGTCACGGCCACGTTGTCGGCGGCGGCGGCAGCGAGGGTCACGGCTCCGACGACGGTGGAGCCTGCAACCGGCGCCGTCACCGAGACCGTGGGCCTCTCGCGATCGCGCCGGCCAGCCCTCGCGGAGCCCGGTAGGGATCCGAAGGCGAGGAGGGCGAGCACGCTGAGGATCGGCCCGATGAGCGCTCCGGTCCGGATCAACCCGCGCGTTCTCGTACCACGTTCACGCTGTCGCATCGCTGCCCCTTCGTCAGGGTCACCCGGGCCGCGACCGGGCGAAGGTCAGCGCCTGACCCTAGCCGACCTCCGATCGAAGGCATAGGAAAGCGATGGCAAACGGTGGACGTACGATCCGGGTGGCCCGGTCCGGGTCGACCGGAGGCGGCGCGCGCCCAGCCCGACCTCCGATGGGCCGCGGAGCGCTACCGGAGGCCGAACCGCCGCAGGGGCCACACCGTCGCGACCACGGCGCCTTCGACGTCGGACTGCGGCACGGCCCCGAAGAGGCGCGAGTCGACGATCTGACGCCTGTCGTCCGCCAGCAGGAAGACCCGGCCCGGCGGGATCCGGACGGGGCCGAACGGAGGAGTCGTCGACCGCGCGTAGAGCGTCTCGTCGAGCTTGCTGCAGGTCGGCGTCCGCTCGTCCTCGGCCGTGGAGGGGTCGTCGTCCACCACCGGGTCGGGCGTGGGCGGGGTCGACATGCAGCGGTACACCTCGCTCTGCGCGTTGGCGCCGATCGATTCCCCCGGCAGGCCGACCACCCGGAGGATCGCGACCACGCGCCCGCTCCGCCGGCCCAGCTGGGCCCGGGCCGGCGCGTAGTCGCCGAGGGCGACGAGCTCTCCGCGGTGCGGGGTGCCGAAGGCGAGCGGCGAGACGACGACGAGGTCGCCCTTGTGGAACTGGGGCTCCATCGCGACCCCGCGAACCGGAACCGAGAACGCGAGACGGTGGAGGCTCTCGTCGGCGACCCGCGCGGCGACGACGACCGCGACGACGGCCGCGGCGACGGCCAGCGGATAGACGCTCCGGTAGCCGGGCTCGATCTTGCGGACCGACCGCCGGCGCAGGACGGAGATCACGGTCGAGACGGCCGGCCCGCCGATCGCGGAGAATGCCGCGGCGACCAGGCCGGCCTTGCCGCGCAGGCGCGCGTCGAGCGTCGTCACGAAGGCCTGGAAGCCCCAGATCGCGACGGCGCCCCAGAGCGGCGGACGCCAGCTCGTCGCCACCAGGGCGAGGAGCGCGGCGAGGATCAGGAGGAGCGGCGGATACGGCCAGCGAGCCGCGCGTGCCACGGCGTAGGTCCGGGCGGGCCGGGGGCGGAGGACGCGCTTGCGGCCGCGGGCGCCCGGAACGCCCGACGGCCCCGGGTCGACGCGATCGCGGCGAGTGGAACGACGCCGCGCGCGCGCCGCCTCACGCTCCCGGGCGCGTTCGGCGGGGCTGAGAGCCCGCCTGCCGTCGCTCCTCATGCCGACGGCATGGACGTGCGCGATGCCGCGGGAGAGCCCGGGCCTCTAGCGCTGCTTCTCGCGGACGCGTGCCTTCTTGCCGACCTTGTCCCGCAGGTAGTACAGCTTGGCGCGGCTGACGTCGCCGATCGCCCCGACCTCGATCTTGTCGATCTTCGGGGAGTGCACCGGGAACGTCCGCTCGACCCCGACCCCGAACGACTGCTTCCGGACGGTGAACGTCTCGCGGACGCCGTGGCCCTGGCGCTTGATGACGATCCCCTCGAAGACCTGGACCCGCTGGCGCTGACCCTCGATGACGCGGAAGTGCACCTTGACGGTGTCCCCCGGCTTGAACGTCGGGACAGCGCGGAGCTGCAACGACTCGATGTCGGAAATAACGCTCATCAGGAGGCTCTCTGCGGGGTCGGGTCGTCCGGGCACGCGGCGCCGCCCGGTCGGCGGACCACACGTCGGACACGGTAGCACCCGCCGCGCCGCGATCGCGTCAGCGAGCGTCCCGCTCCCGCGTCCGCTCGATGCTCCGCGCGCGGCGCCAGGCGGCGATCCCGGCGTGGTCGCCGGAGCGCACGACGTCGGGGACGAGCCAGCCGCGGAAGGACTCGGGCCTCGTGTAGTGCGGGTGCTCCACGCGCCCCTCGAGCGCTGGCGAGAACGACTCCTCCTCGCTCGACTCGGCGCGTCCGAGCGCGCCGGGCAGGTGGCGGCCCAATGCATCGACGACGGCCATCGCCGCGACCTCGCCGCCGGCGAGCACGAAGGGCCCGAGGGAGAGGGCCTCGTGGGCGACGTGCTCGTGGACGCGGTGGTCGAAGCCCTCGTAGCGCCCGCAGAGCAGGACGAGGTCCGGACCCCCGACCGCCTGCCGCACCCACGCGTCGTCGAGCTGGCGGCCCGCCGGGTCGAGGACGACGATCCGCCGGTCCCGGCGGAGGTCCTCGAGCGACGCGCCGAACGTCGCCTCCAGGGCATCGACGACGACGTCGACGCGGATCACCATGCCCGCGCCGCCGCCGTACGGGGCGTCGTCGACGGCCCGGTGGACGCCGGTCGCGTGCGCGCGCAGGTCGTGGACGCCGAGCCGGAGACGCCCGTTCGCCACCGCGTTCCGCACCGGGCGGTCCTCGCCGAGCCAGGCGAACCACTCCGGGAAGAGCGAGAGCACGTCGATCCCGAGCGGCCGGCGCTCGTGCGATTCCCCGGGCTCGCTCATCGCCGCCGCCGCGAGGTCACAGGAGCCCCTCGGCGAGGACGATCCGCCGCTCCCGGATCCGGACCTCCGGAATCCAGGCGAAGACGAAGGGCAGCCGCGTCGCCGCCTCGTCGTCGACGACGAGGACGTCGTGGGCGATCCCCTCCTCGACCGCCGCCACGCGCCCGAGCGGCCGGCCCCCGCAGACGACCTCGCAGCCGACAAGGTCGAAGTGGAAGTAGGCGTCCGGCTCCGGCGGCGGCAGGGTCTCGCGGGGGATCTCCAGCGGACGTCGGCGCAGCGCCTCGGCCGCCTCCCGGGTAGCCGCGCCCTCGACCGCGATCAGGGGGCGGTCGTCGGTGCCGGCCCGGCGGACCACCCGGCGCGGCGAGCCGTCGAGGAGGAGGTCCGAGCCGGCCCGGAAGCTCCACCACCCGCACGGCCCCTCCACGTAGAACGAGCCGTCCAGGCCGTGGGCCTTGCCGACGGTGCCCACGCGCACCCTCTCGGGCCGCCAGGGATAGGCCCCAGCATCCGGCGGCACGAGCCTACTCGTCGATCTCGATGTGGATCCGCTCCTGGCGGCGGACGCCCCCGGCGCGGATCACCGTCCGGAGGGCGCGGACCACGCGTCCGGAGCGGCCGATCACCTTGCCGCGATCGGCATCGGCGACGACGACCCGGAAGACGCGCTCGCCGCCCGCGCCGAGCTCCTCGGTCACGGACACGGCCTCCGGCTCGTCCACGAGCTCGCGCACCAGGTAGGCGCACAGCTCGAGGACGTCCGTCGGCAGCGGTGGCGACGGCGCCGCCATCAGATCACGCCCTGCTTCTGCAGGAGGCGGCGAACGGGGTCGGAGGGCTGCGCCCCCTGGGCGAGCCAGTGCTTCGCGCGCTCGCCGTCGATCTCGATCAGCGAGGGCTCGAGCTGCGGGTTGTAGCGCCCGATCGTCTCGATCGCGCGCCCGTCACGCTTGGTCGCGGCGTCGGCGACGACGACCCGGTAGATCGGGTTCTTCTTCGAGCCGATACGGGTGAGCCGGATCTTGACCATCTTCTGTCACCTCCTTCCGTTCTGTCCGAGGAGCTGGGGCATGCCGGGCATCCGCCCGCCCTTCCCGAGCTGCTTCATCATCTTCTTCATCTGCTTGTGCTGCTGGAGCAGCTGGTTGATCTGCTGCACGCTGGAGCCGGAGCCCCGCGCGATGCGGGCGCGACGCGAGCCGTCGATGCGCTCCGGATGCCGGCGCTCCTCCGGCGTCATCGAGAGGATAATCGCCTCCACCCGATCGAGCTGCCGGTCGTCGATCGGCATGTTGCGGAGCTGCTTGCCGACGCCGGGCAGCATCTTCAGGATCGAGCCGATCGAGCCGAGCTTCTTGATCTGCTGGAACTGGTCGAGCATGTCCTCGAGCGTGAACGAGCCGGCCTCCAGCTTCCCCGCCAGCTGCTTGGCCTTCTCCTCGTCCATCGTCGACTCGGCCTGCTCGATCAGGCTGAGGACGTCCCCCATGCCGAGGATCCGCGACGCCATCCGCTCCGGGTGGAACTCCGTCAGCGCGTCGAGCTTCTCGCCCTCGGAGGCGAACATGATCGGGATGCCGGTGACGGAGCGCACCGAGAGCGCGGCGCCGCCGCGTGCGTCGCCGTCGAGCTTCGTCATCACGAGCCCGGTAAGCTCGATCCGGTCCCGGAAGGTCTCGGCGACGTTGACGGCGTCCTGCCCGGTCATCGCGTCGAGGACGAGGAGGGTGTCGGTCGGGCGGACGGCCCGCGCGATCGAGGCGAGCTCCGTCATCAGGGCGTCGTCGATGTGGAGCCGGCCGGCGGTGTCGACGATCACGACGTCGCGGCCCTGCGCGCGCGCCTGCTCGACGCCCCAGCGGGCGATCTCCACGGGGTCGGCGTCGGTTCCGCGGTCGTAGACCGGCACGCCGACCTGCGCGCCCACCGTCTGCAGCTGCTTGATCGCGGCCGGGCGGTAGACGTCGCACGCGACGAGCGCCGGCTTCTTGCCCTGCTTGACGAGGAGCTTCGCGAGCTTCGCCGACGTGGTCGTCTTGCCGGAGCCCTGCAGGCCGGCCATCAGGACGACGGTCGGCGGATGCGGGGAGAACCGGAGCTTCGCCTGTCCCGCGCCGAGGAGCGCGGTCAGCTCCTGGTCGACGATCTTGACGACCTGCTGGCCCGGGCTCAGGCTCTCGGAGACCTCGGACTCGGCCAGTCGCTCCCGCAGGGTCGCGATGAACGACTTGACGACCGAGAAGTTGACGTCCGCCTCGAGCAGCGCCAGCCGGATCTCCCGGAGCGCGGTTCGCGTGTCCTCCTCGGACAGGCGGCCGCGGGACCGGAGGCCCGTCAACGTGGCGTTCAGCCGATCTGCGAGCTGGTCGAACATCCGCTTCCAGTCTACGGGGCGCCCGGCCGATGGGCGACGGCGGAGCCGCCATACTGCGCCGAGATGGAGATCGAGCTCCAGTACCTCTACCGCTCGGAGGACCAGCTCCTCGTCCCCGCCGAGCTCGCCGGCTTCGTGCTCGCCCAGTCGCTCTCGTTCGAGATCGTCGACCGCTTCTTCGACGCGCACGACCTCCAGCTGCGCCTCGCCGGCTCCTCGGTCCGCGTGCGCCAGCAGTCGAACCTCCCCCGCCCGATCCTGACCTGGAAGGGCCCCTCGGAGCGGCGCGAGGACGGCGCGCGCCAGCGGGAGGAGGTCGAGGTGCCGATCGACCATGTGCCGACGACCGGCGACGAGCTCGTGCACGCGCTCCGGCACTACTCGCTGTGGGACACGATCCTCGAGACGTCCGGCCTGAACGGCGAGCTCGAGCTCGAGCCGATCGGGCAGATCCAGAACCGCCGCACGACGCACCTCTTCGTCCAGGGCCTGCACCGCCTGGAGATGGCCTGGGATCGGATCACCTACCCGGTGGGGAGGCCGGAGGTGCGGCTCGAGGTCGAGGCCAAGCGCCAGGCCGCGGCCCGCTACCTCGGCGAGGTCGACCGCCAGCTGCGCGCGGTCTACGGCAAGACCCTCGTGCCCGCGCCGCACGGCAAGGCCAAGGAGATGTGCACGCGGCTCTATCCCGAGGTGTTCGCGGCGGCCCGGTAGCGACGGCGCCGCCTCCCCGACCCTGGCTTCCGCCGTCGCGGTCGAGCACGTCGGTCGGTCTGCCCGTCGACGGAGAGCGCGTGCTCGCGTCGCTCTCCGGGCGAGCGCCGGACGAGGAACCCGCCGCGCGAAGGCTCAGACGGCGACGACGACCATGCCGGCGCCGCGGGCGGACCTCCGGCCCTCGGCGGTGTCCTCGTAGGCGACCGAGCGGGCCGGATCGACCCCGAGGAGGCGGGCGGCGGTCAGGTAGGCGTCCGGTGCGGGCTTCGTCCGCTCGACGTCCTCCCGGGTGACGACGACGGAGAAGAGGTGGGCGATCCCGGCCGCCCGGAGCGTGGCCCGCACGATCGGCCCGTCGCCCGCGGAGGCGACTGCGATCGGAACGATGCCGTGGAGCCGGCGGGCGACCCCCACGACCTCCTCCCGCAGCTCCAGCTCGTCGAGGCGCCCGAGGAACGACGCCTGCCGCTCAGCGCCGATCTCCGCGGCGTCGAGCGGGACGCCGTGCTCCTCGGCCAGGGCGGCGAGCTGCCGGTCGAGCGAGAGGCCGGCTCGCGCGAGCGCCCACTCCCGGTCGAGGGCGATCCCGCGGCGGGCGAGGACCTCGGCCAGAGCACGGAAGTGCGGGTCGAAGCTCCGCACGAGCGTGCCGTCGAGATCGAAAACGACGCCGCCGCCGGCGCGCGGCGGATGCCCGATCACCGGCGGCAGCCGCCGGACCCAGGCCAGCACCCCGAGCCCGATCACGGCCGCGACGGGGCCGGCGAGGAACGCCGCCCGCAGGCCCAGCGCGTCGCCCACCACGCCGAACACGAGCGGGACGCAGATGCTCACGCACGAGCTCGTGTTGGTGATCCGGGCGGCCGCGGACGCCGGGTTCGTCACCGCCGCCGTCATCGCGACCGAGTAGGCGAGCGGGAAGATGCCGCCCACGCCGACGCCCGCGATCCCGAGGGCGGCGACGGCCAGCACGGGGGACGACGTCGCCCAGAGGAGGAGCAGGCCGACGGCCGAGAGCGCGAAGAGCGTCGCGAGCATCGCCGGCGGGGTGATCCGGGCGAGCGCACGTCCGACCGTGATCCGCGACAGGAGCTCTCCGACGTAGAAGACGATCAGGAGCGTCGTCGCGGCGTCCAGGGACACGCCCGCCCGGTCGTCGAGGAGCGACGCGCCCCAGAAGATGACGCCGCCCTCGCAGACGGAGCCGGCGGCGAGGACGACGAGCCAGACCGCGAACCCGCCCGGCGGCCGCCCGGCCGGCGCGGGGGCCCGGGAGACGTCGGACACGATCCCCGCCCGCGGGCGGAGGACGGCGCACGCGCCGTAGACGACGAGGGGCAGGAGGATCGCGAGCCGCCACGAGAGGCCCCCCACGGCGAGGAGCCCCAGCGATCCCGGGACGACGCACGCGGCGACGCTGGCGGCGACGTTGGCCTCGGTCAGGGCGACGTGCACGTGCTCGCCGTGGCGGTCGAGGAGCACCGTCGCGACGTAGACCGGGAGCGGGGCGACGACGAACCCGAGGACCGCGGCGAAGGCGATCCCGACGACGGCGCGGTGGGAGAGCGCCAGCCCGATCGTCGCGGCGGCGGTGAGCACGATCGAGACCCAGCGGGCGCGCGACAGCCCGAGGACGCGGATCACCCGCGGCGCGGCGAGCCCGCCGACGAGCATGCCGACGAAGAACATCGTGCCGTGGAGGCTCGCCACCGTGTGCGAGAGGTGCTGCTCGTTCCTGAAGTGGGCCATCGCCGGCCCGAGCGCGTAGATCGCGTAGCCGAAGGCGCCGAGGATCGCGTAGGCGATCAGCGTCGTCCGGTCGCGGACGAACGTGCGCGCGGGCGGCCCGGCGGTCACGCGCGGACGACCCGCGGCCCCGCCGCCTCGATCTCCGCGGCGCTCTCGTCGTCGAGCCGGTCGTCCGTGACGATCACGTCCACCTCCGACAGCGCGGCGAAGCGGAAGGTCCCCGACATCCCGACCTTGCTCGCGTCGGCGAGGAGGACCCGGCGGTGGGAGGCGGCCATCATCGCGCGGGCGAGCGCGACGTCGCCGATGTCCGTCCGCGTGAGGCCGGCCCGCGCCGAGACGCCCGTCGTCCCGAAGAAGCCGACGTCGGCCTGGACGTCGGCGAGGGAGTTGAAGGCCCAGGCGTCGGTCTGGGCGAGGAGGGCGGGATCGACGCGGCCGCCGAGGAGGTAGAGCGACAGGTCGGATCGGCTCGAGAGCACGTTGGCGACCGCCAGGGAGTTCGTGATCACGGTCAGCCCGCAGTCGGCGGGCAGGACCTCGGCGAGCGCGGCCGAGCTCGACGAGGCGTCGAGCAGGATCGCGCCGGTGGCGGGGAGCTCGGCGAGGGCCGCGCGGGCGATCCGCGCCTTCTCCTCCGCGTGCTCCCCGCGGCGGCTGTCGATCGTCCGGGTCTCGACCCGGCGCACGATCGGAACGGCGCCGCCGTGGACGCGGCGCAGGAGGCCGCGCTCGTCGAGCTGCCGGAGGTCGCGCCGGATGGTCTCCGTGGCGCAGTCGAAGGTGCCGGCGAGCTCGGCGACCTCGATCCGGCCGGCCGAGTGCGCCCGCGCCATGATCGCCTCGTGGCGCTCCGCGACGTTCATACGGGCAAAATCTAGTGCCCGTTCGGGCATCAGGTCAAGTCCGAACGGCAATCGCCGGCCCCTGGAGCGCCCGCGGGCCACCGCGGACCCCGGGCACGGTCGCGGCCAGGTCGGGCGAGGATCCTGCGGCGGATACCACCATGACGCCGGCCAGGCGGTTCCGCTGCCGTCGTAGTTGTAGTCGAAGCTCTTCGCTGAGCAGCCGTGGATGATGCGCCGACGTCCGGAGCCCTCAGCCGATCCGCTCCGCTGACCCCTCCGGGCCGCGGAGGGAGCAGAGCCGACAGCTGTCCTCGTCGCGACCACCTCGCCGACGAGCTCGGCGTCGCGGGCTCGCATGCGGGCGACGGTAGCGGGCGCACGATCCCGTCCGCAGCGTCTCGCCGGTGGGCGCCCGCTCGCCCTCGCTCGACGCCGGCTGCGGGAACGACGCCGCGCGGCCGTCAGGCGAGGGCGGCCTGGTAGAGCGCCAGCGTCCGCTCGCGCTCGCGCTTGTGGTCGACGATCGGCTCGGCGGGCCGGTCGGGGGCCCAGCGATCCTGGTAGGTGCCGTCGGGATCGAACTTCGCCGCCTGCAGCTGCGGGTTGAGGATCCGGAAGTACGGCGCCGCATCGAGCCCGCAACCCGTGACCCACTGCCAGTTGCCGGCGTTGACGGCCCAGCTGCCGTCGACCAGGTGCTCCCGGAAGAACCGCTCGCCCCGGCGCCAGTCGACGTGGAGCGTCTTCGTGAGGCAGCTCGCCACCACCATCCGCACGCGATTGGGGAGGAACCCCGTCGCCCGCAGTTGACGGATCCCGGCGTCGACGAGGCCGAAGCCCGTCTCCCCGGCCGTCCACGCCGCGAACGCCTCGTCCGTGCCCGGCCATTCGAGCCGGTCGTAGCGGCGGTCGATCGCATGCTCCCGCATGTCCGGGTGCCAGGCGAGGGTGTGATCCATGAAGTCGCGCCAGAGGAGCTCCTGCCGGAGCTTGCGCGCGCGGGCGCGGGCGGCGACCGCGAGGACGCGCCGCCGCGACAGCATCCCGAGCTCGAGGTAGGCGGAGAGCCGGGCCGACGCGAACGCGTCGTCGAGGTCGTTGCGGCGGTCGGCGTAGTGTTCGAGGCCGCCGGAGCCGCGGTACCTCCGCAGGCGCTCGAGGGCCGCCGCCTCCCCACCCCGCTGATCGCGCTCGACGTCGACGACGCCGAGAGCCTTCAGCGTCGGCGGCTCCGTCCGCCGCGGCGGGCGCAGCAGGGCTCCGCCGAGTGATCGGCGTTCCGGGACGCGCTCCTCGCCGGCGAGAGCCCGCTCGGCGATGCGCAACCACGAGGAGTAGGTCCGCGGCGGAGCTCCCGCCTCGTTCACGACCTCCTCGGGGAGCAGGACCGACTGCGGCGCCGTCCGCACGAGGGCGCGCCGGGCATCGGTCAGCCGCGTCTCGAGCTCGCGGAGCCGCGCCGCCTCGTCGGGCTGCCAGTCGGCGTGGGTGTAGACCGCCGCGGCCCCGACCTCCTCGGCGAGCGCGGCGATGCCGGCGGCGTCCTCGACCAGCACGAGCCCGCCTCCGGCGTCCGCCAGCCGGCGATCGAGGTCGGCCAGGCCCTCGAGCCAGAAGGCGAGCCGCGCCGGCGCCCGCGGCGAGCCGAGCTCGACGGCGGGGTCGGCCGTCGCCGCGCACATCACCGCGCCGCCCGAGTCCGCGGCCGCCTGAAGGGACGGATTGTCGTCGACCCGCAGGTCGCGGCGGAACCAGACGATCG
Organism: uncultured Thermoleophilia bacterium; assembly: GCA_963800515.1. Classification (GTDB taxonomy): domain Bacteria; phylum Actinomycetota; class Thermoleophilia; order Gaiellales; family F1-60-MAGs149; genus CAWDBC01. Next base: position 381,635 of record CAWDBC010000007.1, on the reverse strand, counting down.
CGGTGGCCATGCAGGAGGATTCCCGCCGGGCCGCGACCTCAGCCGGCGGGACCCTTCCCGGACGGACGGGCCATCCGGGTGCTACCGCTCGCTCTCCAGGCGCCAGACCTCGGGGGAGCGCCAGAGCGAGGAGATGATCAGCTCCCGGAGCAGGATGAACTCCTTGGGCAGCCGGTCGTAGAGCCGCACGAAGAGCGCGTCGTGACCGCCCATCTCCTCGTGCCAGGCCCGGCGGTCCACGCTCATCACCTCCTCGAAGCGCTCCCGGTCGAAGTCGAGTCCCCGCCAGTCGAGGTCCTCGTACCGCGGGACCCAGCCGAGCGGGCCCTCGATCGCCTGGGCCGTGCCGCGGGCGCGGCCGACGATCCACTGGAGGACGCGCATGTTCTCGCCGTAGCCGGGCCAGATGTAGCCGCCGTCGGCGCCCTCGCGGAACCAGTTGACCGAGAAGATCCGCGGCGGGTTGCGGAGCCGCCGGCCGAAGTCCAGCCAGTGGCCGAAGTAGTCCGCCATGTGGTAGCCGCAGAACGGCAGCATCGCGAAGGGGTCGCGCCGGACCTCGCCCGTCGCGCCGACGGCCGCCGCGGTCGTCTCCGAGCCCATCGTCGCCGCCAGGTAGACGCCGTAGTTCCAGTTGAACGCCTGGTAGACGAGCGGCACCGTCCGCGACCGGCGGCCGCCGAAGACGAGCGCCGCGATCGGGACGCCCGCGGGATCGTCGAAGGCGGAGTCGACGGTCGGGACCTGCGCCATCGGCGCGGTGAACCGGGCGTTCGGATGGGCCGCCGGGCGCCCGGCGTCCGGGGTCCAGTCGTGGCCCCGCCAGTCGATCAGGTGGGCGGGGGCCTCCTTCGTCATGCCCTCCCACCAGACGTCGCCCTCGTCGGTAAGCGCCACGTTCGTGAAGATCGCGTTCTCGGCCAGGGCGGCCATGGCGTTCGGGTTCGTGTGCCAGCCCGTGCCGGGGGCCACCCCGAAGATCCCGTTCTCGGGGTTGATCGCGTACAGGCGCCCGTCCTCGCCCGGCGTGATCCAGGCGATGTCGTCGCCGACCGTCGTCACCTTCCAGCCCTCCTCGGTGAGGGCGGCGGGCGGCACCAGCATCGCGAAGTTCGTCTTGCCGCAGGCGCTCGGGAAGGCGGCGGCGACGTAGGAGCGCCGGCCGTCCGGCGACCTCGACCCCGACGATCAGCATGTGCTCGGCGAGCCAGCCCTCGTCACGCGCGATCACCGAGGCGATCCGGAGCGCGAAGCACTTCTTGCCGAGGAGCGCGTTGCCGCCGTAGCCGGACCCGTACGACCAGATCATCCGCTCCTCCGGGAAGTGGACGATGTACTTGTCGCGCGCGTTGCATGGCCAGGGCACGTCCTCCTGCCCCTCCTCGAGCGGAGCGCCGACGGTGTGCAGGCAGCGCACGAACTCGGCGTCCCCCAGCGCATCGAGGACCGGGCTGCCCATGCGCGTCATGATCCGCATCGAGACGGCGACGTAGGGCGAGTCGCTGAGCTGGACCCCGATGTGGGAGATGGACGAGCCGATCGGGCCCATCGAGAACGGGATCACGTACATCGTCCGCCCGCGCATCGCGCCAGCGAGCAGCGGCTCCAGGCGGGCCTTCATCTCGCGCGGCGCCACCCAGTTGTTCGTCGGGCCCGCGTCGCCCTTGGAGACCGAGCAGATGAAGGTCCGGTCCTCGACCCGCGCCACGTCACCCGGATCGGAGCGGCAGAGGTACGAGTTCGGCCGCAGGACCGGGTCGAGCCGGAGGAACGTCCCGTGCGCCACCATCTCGGCGCAGAGCCGGTCGTACTCCTCCTGGGAGCCGTCGCACCAGTGGACCGACTGCGGCTGGCACTGCGCCGCGACGGCGTCGACCCAGGCCGTCAGCTCGGCGTTCGTCGCCCTCTGTGCCGCGATCGCAGACATCCACGTTCCTCCGTCCCCGGGGGCGAGGCGCGCGTCGCACCCGTCGCCCGCTTCTCCCTGCCCGGGATGTTCGCCGATCGGCCCCGCGTTCGCCCCCGCCCCGTCCCCCGGGTGGCGGACGGATCTGCGGATCGGACGTGGAGCCGGACCGGGACGCCGCGTGCGTCCCCCGCCGGGTGCCTTCACGCCGTCGCGAACGCGGCCTCGTCGAAGAGCGCCCGGGCGAACTCGTCGGGATCGAACGGCCGGAGGTCCTCGAGCTTCTCCCCCACCCCGATCAGCTTGATCGGCAGGCCCAGCTCGTGACGGATCGCGAGGGCGATGCCGCCCTTGGCGGTCCCGTCCAGCTTCGTCAGGACGATCCCCGTCAGCGGCGTGATCTGCGAGAAGACCCGCGCCTGCTGGAGGCCGTTCTGCCCCGTCGTCGCGTCGATCACGAGGAGCGTCTCGTGCGGCGCGCCCTCCAGGCGCTGGGCGATCACGCGCCGGATCTTCTCCAGCTCGCCCATCAGGTGCGCCTGGTTGTGCAGGCGGCCCGCGGTGTCGACGAAGACGACGTCTCGGCCGCGGGCCGCCGCGGCCGAGACGGCGTCGAACGCGACCGCCGCCGGATCCTGCCCGTGGGTCGAGCCGACGAAGTCGGCGCCCGCCCGCGCCGCCCACGTCTCCAGCTGCTCGCCGGCCGCGGCGCGGAACGTGTCGGCGGCGCCGATGACGACCGTCCCGCCCGCCCGCCGCACCTGCTCGGCGAGCTTGCCGATCGTCGTCGTCTTGCCGGTGCCGTTGACGCCGACGACGAGGACCACCGCCGGCCGGGCGGTCACGTCGACGCGTCGCTCGCCCTCGAGCATGCGCGCGACGATGCCCCGGAGCGCGCCGACGAGCTCGCTCGTCGTCCGCAGTCCGCCGGCCGCCGCCGCGCGCTCCAGCTCCTGGACGATCGCCACGGTCGCCGGGACGCCGCAGTCGGCGAGCAGGAGCGCCTCCTCGAGGCGCTCCCAGGCCTCCTCGTCGTCCGGGTCGAAGGCGATCGCCTGGATCTGCTGCGTCATCGCCCGGGACGACTTCGACAGGTTCTCGCGGAGCCGCGAGAAGAGGCCCCGACGACGGCCGGGGTCCCCGGCGGCGGGTGCCTCCGCCGGCGCGCCGAAGCCGAGGAACATCGGGTGCTCGCTCACGCGGGCATTCTCGCGGATCGGGTCGAGCGGCTCCGCGGTCGCCGGATCAGGTCGCGGGGGCGGCGCGCGGAAGCCGACGGGACACGACCTGGCTGACCCCGTCGCCGGCCATCGTCACCCCGTAGAGGGCGTCCGCCGCCTCCATCGTCCGCTTCTGGTGCGTGATCACGATGAACTGGGCCCTGTCCCGGAGGCGATCGACGACCCGGAGGAAGCGCTCCACGTTGACGTCGTCGAGCGCAGCGTCGACCTCGTCGAGGACGTAGAACGGGCACGGCCGCGCGAGCATGATCGCGAACAGGAAGGCGATCGCGGCGAGCGCCTTCTCGCCGCCGGAGAGGAGCGACAGCTGACTGATCTCCTTGCCGGCCGGGGAGACCTCGAGCTCCACGCCGGGCTCGACGTCCTCCGGCGGGCCCTCGTCGGCACCGAGATCGGCGTCGGCGTCGCCGCCCGTCTCGCCGTCCTCGGTGCCGGGGATCGGGTGCTGGAGGGGGTCGACCAGCCGCAACCGACCGCGGCCGCCGGGGAAGAGCATCTCGACGACGTCCCGGAACCCGGCCTCCACCTCGCCGAACGCCTCGTCGAAGCGCGCCGAGATCGTCGCGGTGAGCTCGCGGATCAGCTTCCGGAGCTCGCGGAGGGACCCCTCGAGGTCCCGGATCTGCTCGGCCGACTCCTCCGCGCGCTCCTTGGCCTGCTCGTACTCCTCCTGGGCGAGCGGGTTGACCGGACCGATCTGGAGGAGGCGCCGCTCCAGCCGCTCGATCGTCGCCGCGAGGACGGCCACCTCGTCGTCGGGTCGGGGCTCGACCCGGTCGACGACGTCGACTCCGACCTCCTCGACGATCTCGCGACGCCGGCGGACGAGCTCGCCCAGCCGTTCCTCGTTCGTCGCCCGCTCGACCTCGGCGGTCGTCACGCGACCCTGCACCTCGCGCGCCCGGCGCTGCAGCGCCGTCTCGCGCTCGGCGGCGGCGCGGAGCCCGTCCGTCAGCTCCCTGGCCCGGCGCTCGAGCGCGTCGCGTCCCTCCCGCGCCGGCCGCAGCCAGGTGGCGGCGGCCTCCCGGGCGAGGCCGGCGGCGTCCGCGACGCGCGGCAGCCGGCTCGCCATCGCCCCCAGGCGGGAGGCGCGGTCGCGGGCGGCCCGGGCCGCGGCCGCGGCCGCGTCGCGCTCCGTCGCGTGCCGCCCGGCGTCGTCCCGGGCGCGGGCGAGGCGCTCCTCGACGGCTGCCCGGCGGCCACGGAGCTCCGCCACGCCGGCCTGCGCCTCGGCGCGCTCGGCGTCCACCCGTTCGTACTCGGCGGCGAGCGCCGTCGAGCGCGTGGAGGCCGCCCCGGCCGCCTCGGCGAGGCCGGCCGCCTCCCGCTCGAGCTCGAGGATGCGCTCGGCGAGGCGGGCGAGCTCGGCGCGCGCGACCGCCTCCTGCTCCCGGGTCCGCTCGGCGGCCCGGGCGGCCTGGTCGGCTGACCGGACGGCGTCCCGGACCGTGCGCTCGGCCCGCTCCGTCACCTGTCCCGCGGCGGTCGCCGCGTCGCGCGCCACCTGCTCGGCCGCCGCCGCTGCCTCGAGCCGGCCGGTGGCCGCGGCGAGCGCGGACTCCACGTCCTCCAGCTCCGCGAGCGCGGTCGCCGTCTCCGCCTCGGCCGTCGAGGCGTCCCGGCGGACGGCGAGGGCGACCGCCCGGCCGTCGTCGGCCCGGAAGGCGATGCCGCGATCCGCGTCGAACCCCCGGCCGTCGGGGGCGACGACGACCCCCCGGGTCGCGCGCAGCAGGTCGTCCGGGTCCTCGACCAGGTGGACGCCGTCGAGCAGTCCGGCCGGGATGGCGGCGCCGCCGGCCCGGACGACCTCCAGGAGGGGCCGGCCGACCTCGGGCGCCGCCCGCGGACCGAGGCGGTCCAGGCAGGCGAGCGCCGCGCCGGCGAGCCGCTCGTCGGCCAGCAGCGCGACGGCCTCGGACGCCAGCGGGGCCAGGGCCTCGGCCGCGCGCCAGCCGAGCGCCCCGGAGACGGCGAGCTCGCGGCCGGCGGTGATCTCGAGGTCGTCCAGGAGGAGGCGCACGCCGGCGTCGCGCAGTCCGCGCACGGCCGGAGTCAGCCCGTCGCCCCGGCGCACCGCCGCCAGCGCCGCCTCGTGGCGCGAACGGGCGGCCGCCGCCCGCTCCGCGGCCGTCGCCCGGGCGAGGCGGTGGGCGCGCTCCTCGTCGCGCGCCGCCTCGAGGACGACCTCCGCCGCCCGCAGCGACGCCGTGGCGCCGGCCTGGCGGAGCCGCACCTCCCGCGCGGCGGCCTCGGCCTCGGCGGCTGCGGCGTCGGCCCGGGCCTGCGCCTCACTCCCGCCGCGCGCGCTCTCGACGAGGGCGGCGCCGTGGCGCTCCTGGTGCTCGTACCGCTCCCGCGCCGCCGCGAGCTCGGCTGCCGCCCGGGCGTGGCCGCCGTCGAGCTCAGCCCGCTCCCGCCGTGCGGCGAGCGATGCGTCGAGGGCGGATCGCGCCCGGAGGACGAGGGCGCGGAGCCGATCCTCGCCCTCGCCCGCGTGCAGTGCGTCCACCTCGCCGGCGTACCGGTCCGCCTCCCCGGCCGCCGCCGTGGCCGCGGCCGCGCTCGCGGCCGCCTGCACGTCCCAGCGCTCGGAATCGATGCGAGCCCGCCGCTCGTCCGCCGCAAGCGCCTCCGCCCGCTCGGCGAGCGCGTCGGCCCGCTGCCGGAGGCGGTCGAGGGCGCCGTCGAGGGCGTAGAAGGCCGCCGAGGCGGCCTCCTGGCGCGCCGCGAGGCCGGACAGCTCGAGCTCCGCGTCGGCGCGCTCCCCGCCCGCCGTCCCGATCTCGGCGTCGAGCCGGGCGGTCTCGGCCCTCTCCGTGGCGAGCCGGCGGTCGAGCTCGTGGCGGCGCTGGCGGGCGCCGGCGATCTGGGAGCCGAGGAGCTCGACCTGCGCCTCGCCGATCCGGGCCCGGAGCTCGGCGGCGCGCTCGGCGGCCGACGCCTGCAGGGCCAGGGGCCGGACGCGCCCGGCGAGCTCGCGATCGAGGTCCCGCGCCCGTTCGAGGTTCAGCTCGACCCGCTCGAGCTTGCCTCGAGCGCGATGCCGCCGGCGCTTGTACTTGCCGAGGCCCGCCGCCTCCTCGATGAAGCCCCGGCGATCGGCCGGCCGCGAGAGCAGGATCGACTCGACCCGTCCCTGGGAGACGATCGCGTGGAGCTCGCGGCCGAGTCCGGCGTCGGCGAGGGCCTCCTGCACGTCGAGGCGGCGCACCGGCCGGCGGTTGAGCAGGTACGAGGAGTCACCGGCGCGGGTCAGCCGGCGCATCACGGAGACCTCCGGGCGATCGAGGTCGGGTCCGGAGAGCCGGCCGTCCTCGTTGGCGAGGACGAGCTCCACCTCGCAGACGGCGACCGGGCCGCGCCGCTCGGCGCCCGCGAAGAGCACGTCCGACGCCGACTCCATCCGCAGCTCCGACGGCGGCAGGCTCGCCATCGCCCACTGGAGCGCCTCGGCGACGTTCGACTTGCCCGAGCCGTTCGGACCGACGATCACGGCCACGCCGCGCTCGAACTGCAGCTCGACCGGGTCCGCGAAGCTCTTGAAGCCGCGCAGCCGCAGGCCCCGGAGGTACATCAGCCGGCCGTGCGGCCGAGGGACTTCAACGCGTCGCCCGCCGCGGCGAACTCCGATGCCTTGACCGAGCGCCCGGTGCCGCGACCGACGACCTCGCCGTCGACGAGGGCCCGGGACCGGAAGCGGCGGTCGTGCGCCGGGCCGGTGGACCACTCGAGCTCGTACGAGGCGACGAGGCCCTCGGCCTGGGCGACCTCCTGCAGTCGCGTCTTCGGGTCCTTCTCGGCCGAGCCGGCGGCGTCGAACTCGGGCGCGAAGGAGGCGACCGTGGCGACCGCCGCCTCCTCGTAGCCGCGCTCCAGGAAGAGGGCGCCGATCGTCGCCTCGGTCAGGGCCGCGAGGACGCTCTCCCGGGTCGCGAGCTCGAGCGCCTCCGCCCGGTCCGGCGCGGCCTGCACGAAGAGGACGTCGATGCCCTCGCGGCGCGCCACGGCGGCGCAGGCCTCCCGCGAGATGACGCTGATCTTGCGCAGCGTCAGCTCGCCCTCGTCCGCCGCCGGATGACGGCGGACGAGTTCCTCCGCGACGACGCTGCCGAGGACGGCGTCACCGAGGAACTCGAGCCGCTCGAACGAGTCGGCGTGGCTCGCCGCCCAGGCGGTATGGGTCAGGGCCGCCGCTCGCAGCTCCTCCGGGAGATCCGGGAGAACATGCCCGAGCACGCGACGCGGGAATCGCGTCCGGCGGCGCTACTGCGCCTTCTCGATGAAGCCGACGGCCTCGCCGACCGTCCCGATCTTCTGGGCGTCGTCGTCCGAGATCTTGACGCCGAAGCGCTCCTCGAGGTCCATGATGAGCTCGACCAGGTCGAGGGAGTCCGCCTTCAGATCGTCACGCAGCGACGCGGTCTCCGAGACGTCCGCCTCGTCGACGTCCAGGCGCTCGACGAGGATGTCCTTCACCTGCTCGTAGATCTCTTCGTGACTGGCCACACTGGTGCCCTTCGGTCTTCTCGGTGGTCGGCGCCCGCAGGATCGCGAAAGCGGCCTGAGACTATCAGACGGCCTGTCCGCGCCGGCGGCTCAGACGGCCGCTCCGGCCCGCCCCAGCCGGCCGGCGATGTGGCCGCAGACGCCGGACGAGTGGCCGGCGGCGGCGTAGCGGCACGCGTTGGCGATGGCGTGGGGGCTGGACGACCCGTGGGCGATCACGGACACGCCCGAGAGGCCGAGCAGGTAGGCGCCACCGTACGTCTCGGCGTCCATCCGGCGGCGGACGGCGCCGACGGCCGGGCGCAGGAGGAGGCCGCCGACCTTCGAGCGGAGGCTCGACATCGCGGCCTCGCGCACGAGCTGGATCATCACCTTGGCGACGCCCTCGGCCGTCTTCAGGGTCACGTTGCCGGTGAAGCCGTCGGTGACGACGACGTCGACGACCCCCTCGAGCAGATCGCGGCCCTCGACGTTGCCGTAGAACTCGATCCCTCGCGTCGTCGAGAGGAGCTCGTAGGCGTCGCGGATCAGCTCGTTGCCCTTCCCCGGCTCCTCGCCGATCGTCAGGAGCCCCACGCGCGGATCCTTCAGGTGCAGCACGTCGGACGCGAAGATCGATCCCATGTGGGCGTGCTGGAGCAGGTGCTCCGGCCGCGAGTCCGCGTTCGCACCGGCGTCGATGAGGGTCACCGGAGCCTGCCGTCCGGGCAGGACGGCGGCCAGCCCGGGACGGATCACGCCGGGGATCCGGCGCATCGAGAACGTGCTCGCGGCCAGCATCGCGCCCGTCGAGCCGGCCGAGACCGCCGCGTCCGCCCAGCCCTCGCGGACCGACCGCGCGGTGACGACGATCGAGGCCTCCGGCTTCGATCGCACGGCCGAGAGTGGATCCTCGCCGAAGTCGATCACGTCGGGGGCGTGCCGCACCTCGAGGCCCGATGGCACCCGTCCGCCGAGCTCCGCCAGGATGCGCGGCTCGTCGCCGACGAGCACGACCTCGAGGACCCCGGGCTCGGCGGCCTCGACCGCCCCGGCGACGACGACGGCCGGCGCGCGATCGCCGCCCATCGCATCGATCGCGACGCGCACCGCGCCCATGACCGGTGGAGGCGGCTAGACCGCCGCGGGGGCGATGATCTGACGCCCGCGATAGACGCCGCAGGTCTTGCACACGCGGTGGGACAGGGTCGCCGCCCCGCAGTTCGGGCAGGTGGCGCTCGCGACGGCCGTGTACCCGTGCTGCTGCCGCCGGCGATCGCGGCGGCTCTTCGAGGTCTTTCGCTTGGGGACGGCCATGGCGCGGCACGATAGCGTAGCCGCCGGCGCCGTGGCGCCGGCCGTGCAGCCGCCGCGAGGGCCGGCGGATCATCCCGCGCGACGCTCGGGATAGGCGTTATTCGTCGCGAAGACGGAGCTCCGCGAGCGCCGACCAGCGCGTGTCCACGCTCTCGTGCGTGCAGTCGCAGGTCGTCTCGTTGAGGTTGGCGCCGCAGATCGAGCAGAGCCCGCGACAGTCGACGCGACAGAGGATCCGGGTCGGAAGCGAGAGGACGACGGCGTTCGACGCCCAGAGGTCGGTGTCGAGCTCGCCCTCCAGCGGGTGGTAGTACTCGCAGACCTCGTCGTCGGCGGACGCGGGATCGTCGGCCTGGTACTCCTCGGCGTCGATCGTCAGCTCGATCGCGGCGTCCTCCAGGCAGCGGTGGCAGGCCCCGTGGACGGTGGTCGCGAACCGCAGGCCGAAGAGGATGCCGGAGCGGAGACGGGTGATCTCGAGCTCCGCCGCCGGCGACGACGGCTCGGCCCGGTAGGTGAGCCCACCGAGCGTGACCGGCTCGAGAAGGACCTCGATCGCCTCCCGACGGTGGTCGCCGGGCTCGAGGTGGAGAGATCGCAGATCGACCATGGCAGCCTCGCTTCGAGGGCGCCGTCGACCGGCGCCGCGCACGGACAGATTAGCGGCTCGAGACCTCGGTGAACGCCGACGAGCCGGTGCGCTCGCCCCGCGTCCGGAGCTGCTCGCGCCCGCGCTGGACCGCCGCCAGGAACTTCCCGAGGTTGACCTCGAGCGTCGCCAGGATCTCGTCGGCGTAGTCCTCCGCGCCGAGGCGGATCTCGCGCTCCCGGCCGCGCGCCGCGTCGACGATGTCCTTCGCCTGGCGCTCGGCCAGGCGGACGACCTCGGTCTGCGAGGCCTCGCGGACTGCCTGCTCGCGCGCCTCGGCGACGAGCCGGTCGGACTCGCGCTTGGCCTCCGCGAGCATCTCCTGACGCTCCTTGACGATCCAGCGCGCCTGCTTGATCTCCTCCGGGATCGTCTGGCGCATCTGGTCGAGGATCATGAAGATCTCGTCGCGGTCGATCCTGACCTGATCGGTCAGCGGGACCGCCTTCGAGTTGTAGACCAGCTCGTCGAGCTTGTCGATGAGGACGAGGACGTCCACGGCTATCTCCTTGCTCCTCTGCGCGCGGGCGCGCTCTCGTCGAGCCGGGTCATCGCGTGGTCACCGGCACGAGCTCGCGGAATCGCTCGGCGACGAGCTCGGGGACCAGGTCGTCGACGGCGCCGCCGAAGGAGGCGATCTCCTTGACACCGCTGGACGAGATGAACGAGTAGCCGGCCGAGGCCATCAGGTAGACGGTCTCGATCTCGGGGGCGAGCCTCTTGTTCAGGTGATTCATCTGGAACTCCCACTCGAAGTCGGAGACGGCGCGGAGGCCCTTGACGAGGGCGGTGGCGCCGCGCTCCCGCGCGAAGGAGGTGATGAGGCTGGAGAACGCCTCGATGCTCACGTTCGGCAGACCCCGGCAGGAGTCCTCCAGGAAGGCGATCCGGTCGTCGATGTCGAAGAGCGGCTGCTTGTGCTTCGGCCGGCGCACGACGGCCACGATCACGTCGTCGAAGAGGGCGGCGGCCCGCCGGATCACGTCGACGTGCCCGAGGGTGACCGGGTCGTAGCTGCCGGGGCAGACGGCGCGCGTCCCGGTCAATGGGTGGCTGTGCGGGTGAGGATGGTCATCGAGGCGGCTCCGATCGTACGGTGCCAGATCGGCTCCACGCCGGTGAGGGCGGGCAGCGCGACGCCGCCGCCGGCGGGCTGCTCGACGACGACGGCTCCCCCGGACGCGAGGACGGCGTCGAGGGGGGCGGAGACGTCGTCGAGGAGGCCCTGGAGCTGTGCATATGGCGGATCGAGCAGGATCAGAGTGTACCGCTCGCCCTGTCGCGCCGCCGCGCGCAGGAACCGCCGGGCGTCGGCGGCGACGATCCGCGCGCGGCTCGAGACGCCCAGCGCCGCGACGTTCTGGCGCACGGCCGCGATCGCCGTCCGCTCGGCGTCGCAGAACGTCGCGTGGCCGGCGCCGCGGGAGAGCGCCTCGAGGCCGAGGGCGCCGGATCCGGCGAAGAGGTCGAGCACCCTGGCGCCGGTCACGCGGTCGCCGAGGGCGGCGAACAGCGACTCCCGCACGCGATCGGACGTCGGGCGGACGACGCGACCGCGGGGAGCGACGATGCGTCGCGAGGCGAACTCGCCCGCGATGATCCTCACGCCCGGGTCAGTCCCTCGATGATCGCCCCGAAGCGCTCCTTCGCGGCGCTGCCGAGCACCGGGTCGAGGCCGTCCCGCAGCTCGTCCTCGGCGTCCGCGCGCGCCCAGGCGAGGAGCGTCCGATCCTGCGCCAGCCGGGCGAAGCGGAGGTCGGAGCGCCCCGACTGGGCGACCCCGAGCAGGCGGCCCTCGCCGCGGAGGCGGAGGTCGATCTCGGCCAGGGCGAAGCCCGAGGCGTGGCGGACCAGCGCCTGCAGCCGCTGCCGCCCGTCATCGGTGGGCTCCGCCGAGGCGAAGAGCAGGCAGTGGGACTGGTCGGAGCCGCGCCCCACCCGCCCGCGCAGCTGGTGGAGCTGCGCCAGGCCGAACCGGTCCGCGTCCTCGACGATCATCACGGTGGCGTTCGGCACGTCCACCCCGACCTCGATCACCGTCGTGGCGACGAGCACGTCGAGCTCGCCGCGGACGAACCGCGACATCACGTCCGCCTTCTCCGCGGCGGCAGCTGGCCGTGCATGCAGCCGACGCTGACGCCGGCGAGGGGGCCGGAGGCGAGACGCGCCGCCTCCGCCTCGGCCGCCCGCGCCACGATCGTGTCGGAGTCGTCGACGAGGGGGCAGACGACGTAGGCCTGGTGGCCGGCGCCGATCTGGCCGACGAGCCAGCGGTAGCAATCCTCCCGCCGGTCCTCCGGGATGATCGACGTGGAGACCCGCTTGCGGCCGGCGGGGACCTCGTCGAGGATCGAGACGTCGAGGTCGCCGAAGGCCGTCAGCGCCAGCGACCGCGGGATCGGCGTCGCGGTCATGTGCAGCACGTGGCTGGAGAAGGCCAGGTCGCCGCCGACGGCCATGCGCTGGCCCACGCCGAAGCGGTGCTGCTCGTCGACGACGGTCACGGCGAGCGAGGGGAACGTCGCGTTGAGCAGGGCGTGGGTGCCGACGGCGATCCCGGGCTCGCCCGACGCGATCCTGGCCTCCCGGGCCCGCCGCTCGCGCGCGGGCACCTCGCCCGCCAGGTACCAGAGCTCGACGCCGACGTCCGCGAGCAGCCGCTCGGCGGTCCGCAGGTGCTGCTGGGCGAGCGTCTCGGTCGGCGCCATCAATGCGCCCTGCCGGCCCGCGTCGACGGCTCGCAGGAGCGCGCCGAGGGCCACGGCCGTCTTGCCGGCGCCCACGTCGCCCTGGAGCAGGCGGCGCATCGGGAAGGGCCGGGCCAGGCTCTCGTCGATCTCCGCCAGCACGCGCTCCTGCGCGGCGGTGAGCGCGAACGGCAGACGCGGCCCGGTACCGGTCGTAGAGCGGGCCGGCGCCGGGCAGCGCCTCCGCGCGGAGCGTCGTGCGCCGCGCGTCGCGGTGTCGCAGGAGCTCGATCTGGAGCAGCAGGAGCTCCTCGTAGGCGAGGCGCCGGCGTCCCAGCTTGCGGTCGCCCCGGCGCGGCCGGTGCATGCCGGAGACCGCGTCGGCCCGGAGGGCGAGACGACGGCGGACCCGCAGGTCCGGGGGCAGGGGATCCCCCATCGCGTCGAGCGAGGCGAGCGCCCGGTCGGCCGCCTCGCGGACCTGACGCGCCGGCACCCGCGTCGAGGCGTGGTAGACGGGCAGGAAGCCCGACGGGAGCGGCGATCCCTCCTCCCACTCCCCGGGCCCGGCGAGGATCTCGTGCGAGCGCGCGGAGAGCTCGAGGCCCCACGAGGACGAGCGGACCTCGCCGCGGACGAGGAGGCGCGAGCCCGGGCGCAGGGCGCGCAGCAGGTAGCGGACGTTGAACCACGTCACCGAGATCGAGCGCCCCTCGGCGTCCTCCAGCACGGCGACGATGAGCACCAGGCCGCGCCGGCGGGTGGGCCGCTCGCGCACGGAGCGGACGGAGCCGACGACGGTCGCCACCTGGCCGGCGACGAGGTCCGTCAGCGGCGCCACGTCGCTCAGGTCCTCGAACCGGAAGGGCGGCGACTCCAGGGCGTCGGCGAGGGTCCGGATCCCCAGCTCCGCGAAGCCCTCGGCGAGCGCCCGCGCCCGGCTTCCGGGCGGCAGCGCCGAGGCCGCGAGGGCCGCCGGGTCCGGCGCGCGACGGGGGCGCGGCCAGTCCCTGGACTCCGTCCGCTCGCCGAGCATCCCGCCAGTCTGATGGGTGGACCCGCGGGTGGGCCGGAGGCCGGTCAGACCGCCCGTTCGACGCACCAGGCGATCGTGCCGGGGCCTGCGTGGGTGCCGACGACCGGCCCGAGCTCGCTGACCCCGTCGAACGCGAGCTCCGGTCGCGCCGATCGGAGCGCGGCCCGGAGCGCCTCCGCCTCCTCGGGGACGGCGGAGTGGGTGATCGCCAGGCGGCCGCCGCCACCCGCCGGGACGAACGCCTCGAGCTCGGCCACCAGCGCCGGGATCACCCGGCGCGCGCCGCGGACGCGGCGGACCGGGACGACCTGGCCGTTCTCGATCCCGGTGATCGGCTTGACGGAGAGCATCCCGCCCACGAGCGCCGACCCGCGGCCGATCCGCCCCCCGCGCTGCAGGTACTCGAGGGTGCCGACGGCGAAGCGCACGCAGGTCCGGGCCTCGGCGCCGTCGAGGTAGCGATCCACGTCGTCCAGGGTCGTGCCGGCGTCGAGCATCGACTGGACGACCCGGACCCTCGTCGCCAGCCCGATCGAGACGGTCAGCGTGTCGCGGACGTGGACCCGCTCCGGGAACTCGCGGGCCGCGAGGCGCGCGCTCTCGACGGTCCCGGAGAGGGTTCCGGCGACGTGGAGCGACAGGACCTGGTCGTGGCGCTCGAGGAGGTCCCGGTAGGCCTCCGCGAAGGCCTCGGGCGGCGGTTGCGAGGTCGTCGGGGCGACGGGGCTCGCCGCCAGCCGCCGGTAGAACGAGGGCGCGTCGAGATCGACGTAGTCGCGGAAGCTCTCGCTCCCGAAGGTCACGGTCAGCGGCACCATCCGCCAGGTCCCCCGGCCCGCGCCGTCCGCCGGCAGGTCGGACGTCGAGTCGTAGACGATGGCCGTGCCGGGATTGCCGAGCCGGGTCATTCGGCCGCCAGGAGGAGCTCGTAGTGCGGCTGGCCGCCGTCCACGACGTCGACCTCGAGCTCGCGGCCGGCCAGCTCGCCGAGCGCCCCGTCGAGCGCCGCGCGGTCGGAGAAACCGGCGCCGAGCAGGATCGTCAGGACCGACGGATCGCCCTCGACGAGGTGCTGCAGGACGATCGCGATCGCGTGCTCGAGGCGATCGCCGGCGACGACGAGCCGGCCCCCGACGAGGCCGACGTGCTGACCGGACCGGACGTCCAGGCCGTCGACTCGCGCGTCGCGCACGGCCCGCGTCACCTCCCCGTAGGCGATCCCGGCGAGCGCGTCGGACATCCCCGCCGCGTTCTCCTCGAGCGACGCCTCGGGCCGGTAGCCGACGAGGAGCGAGAGCCCGACCGCCATCGACGGGCTCGCCACCACGCGGCACGGCACGGACGCCGAGGCCGCGGCCCGCTCCGCCGCACCCTGGACGTTCGGATTGTTCGGCAGGACGATCACGCCGTCGGCGGCACACGCCTCGATCGCCTGGAGGAGCTCGTCGATCGACGGGTTGGCCGACTGTCCGCCGGCGACGATCCCGCGCACCGCCCTGCTCCCGCGTGGCCGACGCGTTGCCCTCCCCCGCGACGACCGCGACGACGTCGCAGGCACGGTGCTCCACCGGCTCGGGCACGACGGACAGGTGGCGGACGGGGAGCCGCGCCGTCCGCTCCTCGATCTGGACGCGCATGTCGGCGACGTCGACGCCGGAGAGGCCCCCGACGGCGGTGGCGATCGAGAGCGCCCGGCCGGGATCGTCCGTGTGCAGGTGGACCTTGATCGCCTCCCGGTCGCCGACGACGACGAGGCAGTCGCCGAGCGGATCGAGGTCCCGGGCGATGTCGTCCGGGTCGACGGCGGCGGCGAGGACGAGGAAGTTCGTGCAGTACCGGAACGCCGATTCCTGCGCATGCAGGTCCGCCGTCCGCCACGTGATCGCGGGCGCATCCGGGGGGACGTGCAGGGCGGTGCCGCGGAGCCCGGCGATCGCCCCCGCAGGAGCTCGATCACGCCGGCGCCGCCGGCGTCGACGACCCCCGCGTCGGCCAGGATCCGGAGGAGCTCGGGCGTGCGCGCGAGCGACGCCTCGCCGGCCGCGAGCGTGCGGTCGAGAGCCGCGTCGAGCGGGAGCTCCCTCGCCTCCTCGGCCGCCTCGGCGAGCTCGCGGACC
This sequence comes from uncultured Thermoleophilia bacterium, assembly GCA_963800515.1. Lineage (GTDB taxonomy): Bacteria > Actinomycetota > Thermoleophilia > Gaiellales > F1-60-MAGs149 > CAWDBC01. Next base: position 366,194 of record CAWDBC010000007.1, on the reverse strand, counting down.
ACGGTCAGCATCGTTCCCTCGACCGGCTTGGCGACCGCCGCGTAGGCCGCGTCGGAGGCGCTGCGGAGCGCGTCGGCGACCGACGCGGCGTCGAGCCGGGCGGCCGCGCCGAGGCTCCCCGCCAGGCCCTTGACGATCTGCGAGAGGATGATCCCGGAGTTGCCCCGCGCGCCCATCAGCGCCGCCCGCGAGATCGTCCGGGCGAGCTCCTCGGCGGTCGAGCCGGTGTCGTCCTCGATCGCCGAGCGCACCGTCCCCATCGTCAGCGACAGGTTCGTCCCCGTGTCGCCGTCCGGCACCGGGTAGACGTTGAGGTCGTCGAGCCGGTCCCGGGACTGATCGACGGCCTGGGCGGCGTGGGCCACCACGCGCCGCACGCGGGCGAGCACGCTCTGGGTGTCGGTCAAGGAGCCCTCTTCGTTCGTCGGGAGCCCCGAACGGTACGGGGTCGGCCGCCGCGGCCGACGAGCGCGCGGGCGAGCCGCCGGGAGACGCGCACCGTCGCCGCCGCGGCGCCCCGTGGCCGGTGCCGGCGCCGCCCCGCGTCCGCCACGCCGTCGATGTGGACCACCACCGCGTCGACGCGCTCGCCCGCCCGCTGCGCGAGCTCGTACGTGAGCCGCGAGCGCAGGCTCTCGGCGACCGCGGCCAGGTTGAGTCCGCGCCCGAGGATGACGTGGACGTCGAGCCTCAGCCCGTCGGGCTCGAGACGGGTGACGAGGACGCCGGCCGACGATGGGCGGCCGCGGAGTCCGTGGACCGCCGGAGGCTGGATCCGCAAGCCCGTTCCGACGACGCCGTACACCTCGAGGGCGGCGGCGCGGGCGAGCTGGGCGAGCGCGCGCTCCGAGATCACGACGCGCCCGGGGATCCCAGCGGGGTTCGACGACATCGCCGGTTGGACGCCGCCGGGAGCGGGCGCGTTGCAGGCGGTTGCCGTTTGCGGAGCCGGTCGGCCTCCCCCATACTCCGGCCCATGTCGAGGGTGTGCTCCTACTGCGGCCGCAAGCCGAGCTTCGGGAACAACCGGAGCCACTCCATGGTCGCGACGCGCCGCCGCTTCGACCCGAACCTGCAGCGCGTCCGCGCGATCGTCGACGGCGTCGCCGTCCGCACCTACGCCTGCACGCGCTGCATGAAGAGCGGGAAGGTCGTCAAGGCCCTCTAGGCTCGCCGGCCGGTCACGAACCGGCCAGCTGGAGCGCGACCCCCGGCGAGCCGAGGAAGAGGCCGCCGTCGACGTTGACGACCCGCCCGTCGCCGTTCACCCTCGGCTCGGTCACCGTCGCGGGATCGACATCGAACTCGAAGGGGATCGGCGTGTGGCCGTGGATGATCCGGCGGCCTCCGAGCGTCGCGAGCATCCGGTCGACGAGCTCCGGATCCGAGAGCTCGCGACGCCGGTGGAAGTGGATCAGGAGCTCCGTCCAGGCGCGGACGTCGGAGCCGGCGACGATCCGGGACACCGCGTCGTTGACGGTCGGCACGGAGTCGCCGTAGTCCAGGTAGAAGCCGGAGTCGGCGTGGACGATCAGGTCGTCCCCCACGAGGATCGCCGCCGGCAGCGAGCGGAGGAAGGCGACCTGGTCGGCGCGCGCCCCCCTGAGCTCGGCCGGATCGCCGCCGTTCATCACCCAGAGCTCGAGGAACGACTGGCCGAGCCCTGGCATCGCCTCGGCGCCGAGCGCGCGGACGGCGAGGAACATCGCGTCGTGGTTGCCGAGGATCCCGCGGACGGTGCCTCCGGCCGCGGCCGCCTCGGCCTCGAGCCGGGTGACGTCGGCGAGGACGGCGAGGCCGTCGGGGCCGCGATCGACGAAGTCGCCGACGAAGATCAGGGTGGCGTCGCCCCCGCTCCAGCGGCCCTCGCCGTCCACGAGTCCGACCCGCCGCAGGAGGTCGCGCAGCGGCCGCGCGCACCCGTGCACGTCGCCGATCACCCAGGTCGCGGCCACGGGCGGAGCCTCGAGGTCAGACGGCCGGGGCGGCGGATCCGGCGCCCTCGGCGGCAGCCGGGTCGGTCTCGTGGGGCGGCTCGCTCGGCGGGAGGATGCCGTCCTGGTACTTCAGGTGCTGGTGGTGGAGCCGATGGCCGAGCTTCTCGCGCTTGGCCGTCAGGTAGGCGAGGTTGTAGATGTTCGGCTTCGTCTCGATCGGGACGTTCTCGGTCACGCGCAGCCCGAACGCCTCCAGCCCGTCGATCTTGCGGGGGTTGTTGGTCAGGAGCCGGATCGACTCCAGGCCGAGGTCGGACAGGATCTGCGCGCCGACCCCGTACTCGCGCTCGTCCTCCCGGAAGCCGAGCGCCAGGTTCGCCTCGACCGTGTCGAGCCCGGTCTCCTGGAGCTCGTACGCCCGCAGCTTGTTGAGCAGCCCGATCCCGCGGCCCTCCTGCGCCAGGTAGAGGACGACGCCCGCGCCGGTCCGCACGATCTGCTCGAGCGACGCCTCGAGCTGCTCGCCGCAGTCGCAGCGCAGCGATCCGAAGACGTCGCCCGTGACGCACTCGGAGTGGACGCGGACGAGGACGTCGGACTTGCCCGCGATGTCGCCGTGGACGAGCGCCAGGTGGTGCTTGCCGTCGATCTTCGACCGGTAGCCGACGGCGACGAACTCGCCGACGCTCGTCGGCAGCTGGGCCTCGGCCAGCCGTTCGACGAGGACCTCGGTCCGCCGCCGGTAGGCGATCAGGTCGTCGACCGTGATCATCCGGATCCCGTGCTCGCGACAGACCTCGGCGAGGTCGTCGACCCGGGCCATCGTCCCGTCCGCCTTCATCACCTCGCAGATCACGGCCGAGGGATTGAGCCCGGCGCAGCGGGCGAGGTCGACGGACGCCTCGGTCTGCCCGGTCCGCTCGAGGACCCCGCCGGGGCGCGCGCGGAGCGGGAACACGTGCCCGGGATGGATCAGGTCGGCGGCCCCCTTGCTCGGATCGACCGCGACCTTGATCGTGTGCGCCCGGTCGGCGGCGGAGATGCCCGTGGCGATCCCCTCCCGCGCCTCGATCGAGATCGTGAAGGCCGTGCCGTACGGCGTTCCGTTGTTCTGGACCATCATCCGCAGGCCCAGCTCGTCGCACCGCTCCGGCGACAGGGTGAGGCAGATCAACCCGCGTCCGTGCGTGGCCATGAAGTTGATCGCCTCGGGCGTGACGTGCTCGGCGGCGATCGCGAGATCGCCCTCGTTCTCCCGGTCCGGCGAGTCGACGATGATCACGATCCTGCCTTCGCGGAAGTCCTCGATCGCTTCCTCGATGCTCGAGAACGGCGATTCGGCTGAGCCCATGTATCCCTCTCGAACCATCGTCGGTACGACCGCGGACCCTAGCACCGGCGCCGAGGCCGACCGGCCGCTAGGCACGGGCCGCGAGCAGCCGCTCGACGTACTTGGCGAGGATGTCGACCTCGAGGTTGACGCGCGCTCCGACCGCGACCGCCCCCAGCGTGGTCGCGGCCCGCGTGTGCGGGATCAGCCACAGCTCGAGTCCGCCCTCGGTCTCGCGCGCGACCGTCAGCGAGACGCCGGCGACCGCGATCGAGCCCTTCTCGACGACGTACCGCTCGAGGTCGCCGGGCACCTCGAGCTCGAGGACGAGCGCGATCCCGTCCTCGCGCACGGCGCGAGCGACGCCGACGCCGTCGACGTGCCCCTGGACGTTGTGGCCGCCGAGCCGGTCGCCGACCCGGAGGGCCGGCTCGACGTTGACGCGGTCGCCGGGTTGCAGGGCACCGAGCGTCGTCCGCGCCAGGGTCTCCCCCATCGCCTCGAAGTCGGCCTCGTCGCCCGCGATCCGGACGGCGGTCAGGCAGGCGCCGTCGACGTTCACGGAGTCCCCCAGCCCGACGGCGGGCGCCGTCGCCGGGATCCGGAGCCGGAGCCAGGCGCCGTTCGGCCGCGGCTCCGTCCCGACCACCGTCCCCACCTCCTGGATGATCCCGGTGAACAGCGGTCAGCCCTCGGCGGCGGGATCGTGGACGTACCCGGACACCAGCACGTCGTCGCCGACCATGCGCGCCTCGACGCCGGTCAGGGCGCGCGCGTCGACGATCCGGACGGGAGGTTCCGGCAGCGTCGCGAGGACGCCCGGCGCGCGCTCGTCCGCGAGCAGGAGCGGGGCCTGGAAGAGCGCCACCCGGTCGACGAGGCCGGCGGCGAGGAGGCCGGTCGCGAGGGTGCGCCCGCCCTCGCAGAGGACGCTCGTCAGATCGCGGCGCGCGAGCTCGGCCAGGGCCTCGTCGAGGGAGCGCACGGCGAGCGTCTCGACCCCCGCCGCCTCCAGGTGCCGGCGCCGGGCGGCGGGCGCGTCCGGGGCGACGAGCGAGATCGTCTCCGCCTCCGAGCTCGTGCGCACGAGGACGGAGGCGAGCGGCAGGCGGGCGCGGCGGTCGGCGACGACGCGGACCGGCCGGCGCGTGGCCGGCGGGTCGACGTCACGCGGCGTCAGGGACGGGTCGTCGGCGAGCGCCGTCCCGATCCCGACGAGCACCGCGGAGGAGCGTGCCCGCCACTCGTGGACGAGGGAGCGAGCCTGGACGCCGGTGACCCAGCGGGAGTCGCCCGTCCGGCTCGCCGTGTGGCCGTCGAGCGTGGCCGCCAGCTTCAGCGTCAGGAACGGGCGCCGGCGCGCGACCCGGCTCCGGTGCGGGGCCTGCTGGCGGCGCGCCGCGACGGCGAGCGCGTGGGACGCCGGAAGCACCTCGACCGCCACGCCGGCGGCCCGCAGCCGCTCGACCCCGCGACCGGCGACGAGCGGGTTGGGATCGATCGCGGCGGTCACCACGCGGGCGATCCCCGCGGCGATCAGCGCGTCCGCGCACGGCGGGGTCCGCCCATGGTGGGAGCACGGCTCGAGGCTCACGTAGGCCGTCGCGCCGGTGACGTCGATCGCCCGCTCCGCCGCCGCGCGGAGCGCGGCGACCTCGGCGTGCTCCCGTCCGGCGCACCAGCCCTCGACCAGGTCGCCGCGCGGCGGGACGAGCACGCAGCCGACGAGGGGGTTCGGCGCCGCCGTCCGGGCGCCCTGCTCGGCGACCTCGATCGCCCGGGCGAGGAGCGACGCGTCGCGCTCGGGACCGCCCGTCATGCCCAGGAGGGCACCCCCGCGGCGCGCACCTGCTCGACGAGGGCGAGGTACGCCTCGCCGGGCTCGCTCGCCGCGTAGATCGCCGAGCCGGCGGTCATCCGGTTGGCGCCCGCCCGGTAGACCGACTCGACGGTCTCCGGCCCGATCCCGCCGTCGACCTCGACGCCCGCGCCCGGTCCCGCCAGGGCGCGCAGCTCGCCGAGGCGGCGGAGGCTCGCCCGGAGGAACGACTGGCCGCCCCAGCCGGGGTTGACGCTCATCAGGAGCAGGTTCCGGGCGTACCGGGCCGCCTCGGCGAGCTGGGCGACCGGCGTCGCCGGGTTGAGGGTCACGCCCGGGACCATCCCCGCCTCCTCGATCGAGGCGAGCGCGTGGTGCAGGTGCCCGCCGGCGACGGCCTCGACGTGGACGGTCAGGGCGTCCGCGCCGGCGCGGGCGAAGTCGTCGACGAACCGCTCGGGCGCCGTCACCATCATGTGGACGGCGAGCGCGCCGCCGCGGTCGTGGACGACGTCGGCGAGGGCGGCGACGACGTGGTGGCCGAAGGTGATGACGGGGACGAAGTGGCCATCCATCACGTCGACGTGGAACGTCCGCGCCCCGGCGTCGAGGAGCTCGACGACCTGGCTCCGGAAGGCGCCGAAGTCGGCGGAGAGGATCGAGGGGCAGACCTGCACGTCGGTCACCCAGGTGGCGTCGTCGGTCACGACGGGCATCATGACGACTCGCGGCGGCCGGGCCTCCACCGGGAACGGCGCCGGCGGCGCCTCCGGCCGGCCGCCTACGGCTCGATCCGGGCGGCCCAGAACCCGTCCCCGTCGCCGTGGTGGGGCCAGCATTCGAGGAGCGCCACCGGCGGGCGGCGGCGCGTGACGCCCGTCGTCTCGGCGGGCGTCAACGTGCAGACCGCGTAGACGATCCGCCCGTGCGGCGCCAGCCGCCCGGCCAGCGCGTCGAGGAGGCGCTCCTGGATCTCCGCCAGCGCGAGCACGTCGGCGGGCGAGCGTCGCCAGCGCAGATCGGGGCGCGACGACAACGTGCCGAGGCCTGAGCACGGCGCATCGAGGAGGATCGCGTCGAAGCCCGTGAGGTCGCCGGAGAGGTCCGTGGCGTCATCGGTGACGATCTCGGCCGCGCTCGCATGGACCCGGCGCAGGGTCTCGCGCAGGGCGTTCGCCCGGTGGGCGTCGCGCTCGACGCAGACGAGGCCGGTCGCGCCGCCCAGGGTCGAGGCGAGGAGCGCCGCCTTGCCGCCCGGGGCCGCGCAGGCGTCGAGGACGCGCTCGCCGGGGCGGGCGTCGAGGAGCCCGACCACGCGCTGGGAGGACCGCGACATCGGGATCGCGTCCCCCCGGACGAACGCCTCCGACGCGGCGACGTCGAAGGGGTCGTCGAGCACGATCGCGGCCGGGGCGGCCGGATCGCCGTGCCAGGCCACTCCCTCCCGTTCGAGGACGGCGAGCGTCCGCTCCCGCGCGCCCGGGGCGAGGCCGTCCAGCGTGGCCACCGTCAGCTCCGGTGGGTCGTTCACCGTCCGTGCCAGCGCCCGCGCCGTCTCCGGGCCGTACCCGTCCCACCAGAGCTCGACGATCCAGTCCGGCAGCGAGGCGGCGAGGGCGCAGTCCGCCGGCGTCTCGTCCGTCAGCGCCGCCACGAGCGCCGGCCCCTCCGTGGCGACGCGCCGGAGGATCGCGTTGGCGAGCCCGGCGACCCGCGCTCCCGCCACGCGCCGGGCGAGGTCGACGCTCGTCGAGACGGCGGCGTGGGCCGGGATCCGGTCGGAGAAGAGGAGCTGGTAGGCGCCCAGCCGGATCGCGTGGCGAAGCGGCGCGTCGAGGTCCTCCACCCGACGCTGCCCGACGGCCTCGATCACGTGGTCCAGGGTCCGGCGCCGCTCGATCGTGCCGTAGGCGAGCCGGGCGGCGAGCGCCCGGTCCCGCCCCTGGAGGCTGGCCCGCCGCGCCTCGGCGAGGAAGACCCGATCCGCCCAGGCGTCGTCCGCCTCGACGCGGGCGAGCACCCGCTCGGCGACGAGGCGCGGGATCAGCTGGGCGCCGGCGGCGCGGGTCTCGCGCCGTCCCGCCGAGGGCGCTCCGGACCGCTGGCCGGCCGCCTTGGCGGCGCGAGAACCGCGGCCGGCCCCGCCCCCCTCCGGGCGCCGACCGCTCACCAGGGCAGCCGCCGCGCCGGCGACAGCGGGCGGCGATAGCCGCGGAGGAAGCTCGACGCGTCGAGCGGGCGGCGCCCCGGAGCCTGCAGCTCGGTCGCCTCGATCGCCCCGTCGAGGAAGCCGATCGCGACGGCGTCCGGCCGGGCCTCGACCTCGCCGGGGGCCACGGGCTCGTCGGCGGGGCGCGCCCGGCCGACGCCGATCGGCGCTCCGCCGAGCTCGATCGAGGCCAGGGGGCCGCCGGCGAAGGCGCGGACGCGACCGAGCGAGAGCGCGATCGACTCGGCGGGATCGAGGGCACGGTCGGCCGCGGACGAGCTTGCGGGCGTAGGTGACGCCGTCGCGGGGCTGCGGCTCGGCCCGGATCGCCCCCTCGCCCGCGGCGCGGAGGGCGGCCGCGAGGGCCGGCACCCCGAGGGCGAGGACCCGGTCCTCGACCGTGCGGCGGTCGTCCGAGGCGGAGAGCGCGAACCGGTGCTGCTCCACTACCGGCCCGGCGTCGAGCTCGGCCTCGAGGAGCAGGATCGCGACCCCGCTCTCGGCGTCGCCGGCGAGGAGGGCGTGCTCGATCGGGGCGGCACCCCGCCACCGCGGGAGGATCGACGGGTGGAGGTTCAGCCAGGGGAGCTCGGCGAGGAGGGGCGGCGGGATCAGGTTGCCGTAGCCGCAGATCGCCATCGCAGGCGGGGCGGCGCTCCGGATCGGTTCGAGGGCCTCCCCCGCGACCTCCGGCTGGATCGTCGGGATCCCCAGGGCGCTGGCGGTGACGGCGACGGGCGGCGGTGCGAGCACCCGCTGGCGTCCGGCCGGCCGGGCCGGTTGGGTGAGGACGAGGTCGATCTCGAGGCCCTCGCCGAGGAGCCCCTCGAGCACCCGCGAGGCGAACGTGCTCGTGCCGGCGAAGGCGTAGCGCGGCGTGGCGTCACTCCGTCCGCGGGCCGCCGGCGGCGTCGGGCCGGCCGGCGATCAGACGACCCCGCGCAGGGTGCGCAGGGCGAGCCTGCGGTGCTCCTCGTCGGTCCGATCGAGGATCAGGGTGCCGTCGAGGTGGTCGATCTCGTGCTGGATCACCCGTGCCTCGTGGCCGTCGGCGTCGAACTCCATCTCGTCGCCCCCGACGTCGAAGGCGTGGACCGAGATCGAGACCGGCCGCTCGACGGGCAGCGCGACGTCCCGCCGGATCAGGAGGTCGAGCGAGAGGCAGCCCTCGTCGGTGGTCTCCGTCTCGTCGCTGGCGTCCGTCACCGTCGGGTTGACGAGCACGACCGGGTCCTCCTCCTCGAGGCGGTAGACCAGGACCCGCCGGAGCAGGCCGATCTGGGGAGCGGCCAGCCCGGCGCCGTGCGCGTCCTCCATCAGGCGGAGCATGCGGGCGGCGAGCGAGGCGACGTCGTCGTCGAAGTCATCGATCGCGCGGGCCCTCTCCTTGAGGCAGGGGTCGGGGTACTGGCGGATCTGCGCGAACGCCGCCTCGCGGCGGGCGCGGTCGAGGGCGCGTTCCTCCTCCTCGGAGAGCTGCTTCGTGCGGCGGGCCATCTGACCCGCAGTATCCCGGAAACCGTCCGGCGAGCGCGTGCGTGCCGTCGGCTCCGGGTCGGCGCGCCGATCGGAGCCGATCCGGCCGCCCCGGCACCGCCGCGTCGACGGGACGACGGCCGAGGCCGGGGACGGTGCGAACGATCCTCGCTGGCGGCGCCTCGGCTACAGGGTCTGCGGGTCGACGTCGACGACGATCGTCGTCCGCTCCTTCGAGAGCGCCCCCGCCCGCCGCGCGATGGCCGCGCCGAGGAGGCGCCCGACAGCCGCCGGGCGCTCGCACTTGACGAGCAGGTGCGCTCGTTCGCGATCGCGGATCCGGAAGAGGCCGACCGGACCCAGGACCTCGACCTCCGCGCCCGCGGCGGCGCGCAGCTCGCCGGCGAGCTCGACGAGCACGGTCGTCGCATCCCCGTTCCGCGGCGCGGTCGCGAGGACGCGCACGAGGCGCCGGAACGGCGGGTAGCCGAGCAGCTCGCGACGCGCGAGCTCGCGCTCCAGGAAGGTCGGAACGTCGTGGGTGGCCGCGAGCTCGACGACGCTGGCCCCAGGGTCCCACGCTTGCAGGAGGACCGTCGCGCCCTTCCCCTCCCGCCCCGCCCGTCCGGCGAGCTGGACGAGCAGGTCGAAGGTCCGCTCCTCGGCCCGGAAGTCCGGCAGCGCGAGCCCGGCGTCGGCGTCGACCGCCGCGGCCAGCCGGACGTCGGCGAAGTGGTGGCCCTTGGCGATCATCTGGGTGCCGACGAGGACGGCCCGATCCGTGGCCGCGAACCGGCCGAGGGCGTCCTCGAGCCCGCCCGCGCGCGCGGACACGTCGGCGTCGAGGCGGATCACGTCGAGCCGCGGGAAGCGCTCGGCCACGAGCTCCTCCAGCCGCTCGGTGCCGGCGCCGAGGCGGGCGATGTCGACCGCGCCGCACACCGGGCACGCGTGCGGCGCGCGCTCGCGACGGCCGCAGTGGTGGCACTCCAGCCGCTCGGGACCGGCGTGGAGCGTCAGCGCGACGTCGCAGCGCGGGCAGCGGAACCGGTGGCCGCAGTGGCGACAGTGGAGGGCCGGCGCGGCCCCCCGGCGGTTGAGGAGGAGCATCGCCCGCCCGCCGTCCCGTTCGATCGCGCCGAGCGCCTGGGTGAGCGGACCCGTCAGCGGGTAGCGGTCGTCCAGCCGCAGGTCGACCACCCGGACGCGGGGCAGCGAGCCGCCGATCCGCTCGGGCAGCTCGACGCGCTCCATCGCCCTCCAGGTCTCGGGCCTCGGGGTCGCCGACGCGAAGACGACCGCCGCCCCGTGGTCGCCGGCCCGGAGGAGCGCCACCGAACGGGCGTCGTACCTCGGCTCCGAGTCCTGCTTGTAAGCCTGCTCGTGCTCCTCGTCGACGACGATCAGGCCGAGCTCGGCGATCGGGGCGAAGACGGCCGAGCGGGGGCCGACGACGATCCCCGCCCGCCCGGAGGCGATGCGGTCGTACTCGGTGGCCCGCATCCCCGCCGCCTGGGCCGAGTGGAGCACGGCCACCCGGCCGGGGAACCGCTCCTCGATCCGCGCCGCCGTCTGCGGAGCGAGCGCGATCTCGGGGACGAGGACGATGACCCCCCGGCCGCTCGCGAGGCAGTGCTCGATCCCCCGCAGGAAGACCTCCGTCTTGCCCGAGCCCGTGACCCCGAAGAGGAGGAGCGGCCGCGCCGACCGGGTGGCGCGCGCGGCGTCGATCTCGGCGCGGAGGCGGGCGATCGCCCGCTCCTGCGCCTCCGTCGGCGGCAGCGTCGGAGCCCCGGCCCCGGCGGCCTCGTCTGCCTCCTCGAGCACGCCCTCGGCGACGAGCGCCCGCACGGCCGCGGCGCCGGCCCCGCTCAGCCGCCGGGCCTCGACGACCGGAAGCGGGCCCGACGCCAGGAGCTCGGTCAACGCACGCCGGCGCGCACCCCGGATCGAGCCGGGATCGGCGCCGGCCGCGAGGCGGAGCCACGGCTGTGGTCGCACGATCCCGCGGGGCGCGACGACCAGCGCGAGGGCGCGGGCCGGCGTCGTGCCGTAGCGGTCGGCGATCCGCAGGGCGAGGCGGACGAGGTCGGCGGGCACGCGCTCGCCCGTGGGCTCGGCCGGCTCCAGGCCGTCGCGGCCGGGGCTCGCGCTCGGGACCGCGACGACCACGCCGCGGGTGGGACGCCCGCGGACGCTCGCGAGGACGACGTCACCGACCGTCGCTCCGGCCGGCAGGAGGTACGTCAGCGGCCGGGCGAGGCCCCGGGTGGTGACGAGGACGACGACGTCGACGGCGACGCGTGGGGAAGCATCCGAGCCGGTCGCCACCCGCCGATCGTACGAGGCCGTCGCCGCGGGCCGCGCCGAGCGGCGGCGGCGCGCCGCGTGGAGCCCGGGCTCAGCTCACTTGACGTCGGCGCACTTGTTGCTGCCGCCGCCCGACCACTGGACCTGGATGTCGGCCATCTGCTGCTGGAGCGACGGGTCGTAGGCCCCGCCCGGGCCCTGGATCGTGAGCATGGGGTCCGGGGTGACGCCGGGGCCGGAGAGGTAGACGCGGTACTTGCCGACCTTCGAGGCGCCCGTCGTGGCGGCGCCTCCGGACGTGCCCTTCTTCGTCAGCCCGAAGCACCATTGCCCGTTCGGAGCGTTGACGAGGATCGCGTTCGCCCGGTGCCAGCCGGGACCGTAGGTCGAGTCGTAGGAGTCGATCGCGATGTTCCGGCAGAACCGGTCCTGGCACGCGCCGTTGAGCTTGTGCTTGAAGCCGAAGACGCCCTTGCCCTGGTACTGGACGAGGCCGAAGAGGTGCTGGTAGCGGCCGGCGTAGCTCCAGTTGGCCCGCGCCTGGATGGTCGCGATGGGACCCGACCAGTGGGCGACGCGCAGCTGGTAGGGGTACTTCCGGTCGCCGATCTTCGCGCCGTAGTTCATGCTCGGCGACGACGTGTACTGGTAGGACTGGACGGCCCAGTAGGTGCCGTCCGGCGCCTTGCAGATCGGCGCGGCGAGGAACGGCAGGTGGTCGGTCCCGTCGTACGGGCTGCAGCCGTTCGGGAGCGCCTTCTTCGGGTCGTTCCGCTTCGACTTCCAGCCGTTCGAGCGGTCGATCGAGAACTCCTGGCCCTCCTGGCCGGTGCCGCTCGTGTTGATCGCCCCCCAGAGGAGGACGCGGTCCCGGACGCCGTTCGTCGTGTACGACACCTGGGCCGTGCCGGCCTTGTTGACGCGGAGCGTGACGTTCGATGCGTCGCGGTCGAGGAGGTACGAGCCGAAGGCCGCCGACGGCGCCATCGAGAGCACGCCGAAGAGGATGGCGCCGGCGAGGGGGAGTCGTCGCTTCATGCCAGTGCTATCGACCGGGGCAGGCGGGTCCCTCATCATCACGCCGCGTGATCCCGGTCCTCCGTTCGCCCTGGCCGGGGGGCAGGATGGACGGGCGGGGTTGCCCGACGGGTCCGCCATCGCCCGGGCGGGCGATCTGCAGCCGATCCCGTAGCCCGTTTCCGGACGTGACCGCGGCGACTACGATGTTCCCGTGGAGCCGGATCGCGGAAGCTCGGCCGAGCCGGGCGCGGCGGCGGTGCCCGAACGTCCGTCCCGCCTCCGGAGCTGGTTCGAGATGCTGCTCGCCGAACGGTCGCGCCGGGGACGGACCGCCTCGTGGGTGCTCGCCTGCGTGGCGGCCGCCGTCTCCGCGATCGTGGTCTGGTCCTTCTTCCCCCACGACCGCAACGCACGCGTCGACATCACCCTCGGTGGAGACGCTGCGGCGGTCGGGCCGCTGCGCGAGCTGATCGCCTGGCCCGGGATGCAGATCCAGATGACCGGCTCCCGGGCGACCGACTCGACGGAGATCCAGCTGCTCCTCGACCGGACGCAGATCGGCCGGGCGACGAGCTCCGTGGACGGCGCCTTCAGGATCCGGGCCCTGATCCCCCGCGGCACGACAGCCGGCAAGCACGGGCTGACGGCGCTCGACACGGGGACGGGGCGCCGGATCGGTCGGAGCACCGTGCAGATCCGCTACGGCAATCGGGCCGAGCTCTGGACCCTGCCGGAGGCGACGGCGGTCGGCAGCATGCTCGCCATCGCCGGCGGCGGCTTCACGCCGCACTCGACGATCCGCGTCGTCTGGGATCCGGGCTCGGCGACGGAGCGGACGCTGATCAACCGGCGGATCAAGAGCCTCGGCGTCTTCACCGCCGCCGTGCGGGTGCCGCCCGGCACCCCCGGCGGCGCCCACCGGATCGCCGTCCTCTCGCCCAGCGGCCAGCTGCTCGCCCAGCCGGCGAGCGTCCAGATCACCGCCGCGTCGTAGGTCAGACGGCCGCGGTCAGCGTCGGCACCGCGGCGCGGAGGGCGTCGACGCGGTCGGGCCGCTCCCAGGTGAAGCCGTCGGCGCTCCGCCGGCCGAAGTGGCCGTAGGCCGCGGTCGGCGAGTAGATCGGCCGGCGCAGGTCGAGGTCCCGGAGGATGGCCGCCGGCCGGAGGTCGAAGACCGAGGCGATCGCGGCCTCGATCTCGGCGACCGGCACCCGCTCGGTCCCGAACGTCTCCACCATCAGGGAGACCGGATGCGCGACGCCGATCGCGTAGGCGACCTGGAGCTCGCAGCGGTCGGCCAGGCCGGCGGCGACGACGTTCTTCGCCACCCAGCGGGCGGCGTAGGCGCCCGATCGGTCGACCTTGGACGGATCCTTGCCCGAGAACGCGCCGCCGCCGTGGCGGGCCATCCCGCCGTAGGTGTCGACGATGATCTTCCGCCCCGTCAGTCCGCAGTCCCCCTGCGGGCCGCCGATCACGAACTTGCCCGTCGGGTTGACGAGCGCGAAGTCGGCGCGTCGGACGCGCGCCGGGTCGACGCGGTCGCCGAGGACCGGGAGGATCACGTGCTCGATCAGGTCGGGCTTGATCCTCGTCTCGATCGGGGCGTCCTCGGCGTGCTGGGTGGAGATGACGACGCGCTCGACGTCCCCCGGTACGAGCCGCCCGTGCGCGTCCTCCTCGTAGCGGACGGTCACCTGCGTCTTGCCGTCCGGCCGGAGGTAGGGGAGCGTCCCGTCCTTCCTGACCTCGGCCAGCCGCTCCGCCATCCGGTGGGCGAGCGTGATCGGCAGCGGCATCAGCTCGTCGGTCTCCCGGCAGGCGTAGCCGAACATCATCCCCTGGTCGCCGGCCCCCTGGCGGTCGAGCTCGGCGTCCGCGTGGCGGTCGTGCTGCGCCTCGTAGGCCTGGTCGACGCCACGGGCGATGTCCGAGGACTGCTCGTCCAACGAGACGATGACGCCGGCGGTGTGCGCGTCGAACCCGTACTTCGCGCGGTCGTAGCCGATCCCCGCGATCGTCTCCCGCACGAGGCGGGGGATGTCGACGTAGCAGTCCGTGGAGATCTCGCCGGCGATCACGACGAGCCCGGTCGTGATCATCGTCTCGCACGCGACGCGCCCCTGGGCGTCCTGCGCGAGGACCGCGTCGAGGACGGCGTCGGACACCTGATCGGCGATCTTGTCCGGATGGCCCTCGGTCACCGACTCGGACGTGAAGATCATCTCGCGCGTCTGCGCGTCGCCGTCGTACGCTGCCATGGAGGTCCTCGGTCGGGAACGGAGCGGGCGCCCGCGGGCGCCCGGAAACGAGCCACATGGTAACGGAGGAGCGCTCGACGACCGTCACGCCGGGCGCCCGGCCGGTACTCTCGGTCGCCATGCCGCCCACCCGGCCCTTCCCGGCCCTCCTCGCGGCGGCCGCCGTGCTCGTCGCCGCGAGCGGAGCCCGATCCGCGGCCGCCGCCTCCTGGCAGCCGCCCTTCACGTTGGCCACCGGCACCGCCGGCACGGGGGCCCCGGGGCCGCCCGCGCTCGGCCTCTCCGCCGCCGGCGCCGGCATCGCCGCCTGGCAGACGGAGACGCCGGCGCGTAGCAACCGGCTGGCGGTCGCGACCCGCGACGCCGGCGCGCCGTTCGCCGCCGCGACGAGGATCCGCGGGCCGCTCGGCGATCCCCTCGCCGCCCTCGCCGGCCCGGGGGGCGCCCGCGCCGTGATCGCTCCGAAGCTCGGGCCCGGAGGCGCGATCGTCGGCCTCGCGGTGCGGACCTGGCGCGGCGGCACCGCCCGCCCCGCCGGCTTCTCGGCGGGCGGGGTCCCGGCCGCGGTCCACGCCGGCTTCACGACCGGCGGGATGCTCGTCGTCTCCTGGTTCGACCGCTCCCGCCGCGCCATCCGGCTGGTGGCCGGACGGCCGGACGGCACCTACACGAAGCCGATCGTGATCGCCGCCTTCGCCCGCGCCTCGGAAGGCTCGGACTACGGCCTGGCGATCGGCCGGCGGGCGACGGTCGTCTGGCTCTCCAACGGCGCCCGCCAGGCGACGCTGATCTCCTCGACGATCTCGCCGGCGGGGACGGTCTCCGCGTTCGCGGTGCTCGGCCAGGTCCCCCGGACGACCACCGGCATCGTCGCCGCCGACGCCCTGGACGCCCCCGACCTGCTCGTCGGCTGGCGAGCCGGCGCCTCGATCGTCGTCTCCGACGGCTCCGGCAGCCAGAGGACGACGCTCGCGGCCGGCGGGGCCGTCTCGGCGGGTCCGTACCTGGCCGCGACGCGGTCCGGCCGGGGGATCGTCGCCTGGACGACGGCGAAGGGCTCCGAGCTCACGGTCGCGCGGATCGCCGGCGGGTCGGCGACGCGGCGTACGCTCGTCCGCCCGGCCGCGTCGGGCGCGCGGATCGCCGGCGTGGTCGTACGGGCGAGTCCGGGTGGCCGGGCCGTGGTCGCCTGGCGCGAGGCGGGCGCCGGCGGGGCCGCCCGGGCGATCGTCGGCTCGCGGGCGCTCGCTCACCCCCACCTGCTGGCGACGGGGACGATCGGCGGCATCGATGCCGGGATCGCTGCGGACGGCGGCGCCGCCGTGATCTGGTCGGAGAGGGGCCCGGGGACGACCGGATCCGCCGTCCGGCTCGCCTTCGACGCGGCAGCCGGCCCCGCCGTGACGCCCCCCGCCCCACGGGCCGGTCCGCCGCTCCACCTCGTCCCACCGCCCGGGATCCCGCCGCTGCCCTGACCGCGACCGCCCCCGGGGAGGCGTGGTGGCCGCGGAGGCGCCGGCGGGGCGAGGGCGAGGCCCGGGCTCAGAGAACGAGGATCTGGAGGGCGACGTAGGCCGCGAGCACGACCACGAGGAGCGCGATCCGCACCGCGAGGATCCGCTCGGCCCGGTCCATCTCCGCCACCTCGCGCCGCTCGGGCGTAAGGTCGCTCCGCGTCTCCCCCGCCCCGCGGCGTCTCACGTGAGCCCCTGGGCGACGCCCACCTTCTCGGTCTTCTCCCAGCGCATCTCCGCGCCGCGCGCCTCCCGCCAGTAGGCGGCCACGGTGATCGTGCAGAGAAGCGGCCCGTAGCCGACGAGGTAGAGGAGCGGCGCCTCGAGGAAGCCGAGCCGCGTGCCGCCGAGGACGTGGATGAGCGTCGCCCCGAGCATCGACCCGGACACCCAGAGGTAGCTGAAGAGGAGGAGGCCCGTGCCGAGGCCGGCGGGGGGATCGAAGCCGATCGCGTGCGGCAGGATCCGCTCGAGGAGCGCCGGGTAGACGACGTAGAGCATCGTCGCGACGCTGATCAGGCCGGGGAACGCCAGCGCCTCGCGCCAGGCGGCGCGCACGGAGGGCGGATCGATCGCGAGGCTCGTCAGCGTGACCAGCCCGTAGGTGACCACGTTGACGGCGACGAGCACGTGGAAGATCGTCGATCCGAGCGCCTGGGCGCAGAGGAAGAGGCCGACGAGCCCGATCGACGCCCCGACCATGAAGCACGGCATGAGGAAGATCGAGAACCAGATCACGCCGAAGCTGCCGCCGCCGAGGCGCCCGCCTCCGCGGCGGAACCAGACGGAGCGGAAGGCCTTCGTGACCTGGACGTTGCCCCGCCCCCAGCGGACGCGCTGCTTCCAGAGCGCGGCGACCCGCCGGGGCTCCTCCGCCCAGACGACGGCGTGCGGCTCGAAGACCACGTGCTGTCCGGTGAGCTGGATGCGGAAGGTCGTGATGGTGTCCTCCGCCAGCGTCGTCGTGTCGACGACGCCGCCGATCTGCTCGAGCGTGGTCCGGCGCACGAGCTGCGCCCCGCCGGCGAGGCACGCGTGCACGCCGAGGACGTTCTGGGCGCGGCGGGCCATCGCCTGGGCGGTGACGTACTCGAAGGAGACGAAGCGGTTGAGATAGTTGGCCGGCCGGCTGCCCTCCTTGATGTAGGCGGTGACGGCGCCGACCGCGGGATCCGCGAGGTGCCGCGCCATCCGCCGCAGCGAGGACGGCGTGAAGATCACGTCGGCGTCCATCACGAGGATGGCGTCGTGCCACGCCTCCTCGCGGATCTCCGCGATCCCGTGGTTGATCGTGTGCGCCTTGCCCTGGCCGCCGTCGAGGCGCGTCAGCAGGAAGATCGAGCCCGGGTGCTGGAGCGCCTTGGCGGAGACGATGTCCGGGGTGGCGTCGGTGCTGGCGTCGTCCACGACGTAGACCCGCAGGCGGTCCTGCGGGTAGTCGAGGAGCATCAGCGCCTCCAGCGTCCGCTCGATCACGGCCGCCTCGTTCCAGGCGGGCACGATGATCGAGACCCGCGGCGCCGTCGCCGGGTCGAAGGGCCCCCCGGGGCGGCGGCGGAAGGCGTGGAACCCCGACAGGAGCGCCTGGTAGCTCCCGGCGAGCACCGGGATGGTCCCCGCCAGCACCATGACGATGAACACCCAGGCGAGGGGGGCGCTGACCATCCGGTCGATCACACGTGGACGGCCGCGACCGCCGCTGCCGTCTCCAGCACGTAGGCGTAGCGCCCGATGTCGGCGGGTTGGTGGCTGTCCGTGCTGAGGAGCACCGGGACCCCGCGCGCGAGGAACGGGCGGAGCGTCTCGCTCGAGGGGCAGCGCCAGCGCTCGGAGATCTCGATCCGGGCGCCGGCGGCGGCGGTCGCGGCGGCGAGCCGGTCGATCGACCCCGGCGGGACGTCGGCCTCCGTCGCCCCGAGCTTCGGCAGGACGCTGAAGAGATGGGCGATCACCACGCCTGGATAGCCTCCGACCGCGCCGATCGTCGAGGCGACGATCGCCTCGATCACCTCGTCGAGCTCGAGCTCGCCGGAGGCGATCCGGGCGCCGACGTCCGCGGGGTCGTGCGGTCCGTCGGCGAGCGGGACCTGGTGGTCGGCGACGAGGATCGCGTCGACCTCGGGCATCCCGCCCGGCAGGTCGAGTGCGCCTGTCGTGTCGAGGAGCTTCGCCTCGACCGCGCAGTGCAGGGTCAGCGGCGTCGTCCGCCGGATCCGCTCGACGGCCGCGAGGTAGGCGGGCACCCAGTCGGTCGAACGGCGGACGTGGTCGACGCACTGCAGCTCGTCGAGTCCCCGGGCGAGGGCGGCGGCGACGTTCTCCTCGATCGTCCCGCGTCCGTCGGAGAACGTCGAGTGGACGTGCATGTCCTGCCGCGGCGGCTCGAACGGCGCGATCATGCGGGCACCGCGAGGGCGGCGTGGACGGCGAGCGCGCGGCTCTCGAGCTGGGCGATCTCCCCCACTTGGAAGAAGCGCTCCTCGAAGTAGCGGGCCATCCCGATCTCCGCGAAGGGGATCCGGCCCGCCGGCATCGGCAGGCCCGCCGCCGCGGAGACGGCGAGGAGCGGCATGTTGACCCCGCTCGCGACCGTCAGCGGCATCGTCCCGGGGAAGCGCGGGTTGACCTCGAGGAGCGCGGGCGCGCCGCGCACGTCCTCCTTGACCTGCACGTTGCCGCAGAAGCTGAGGCCGATCAGGCGGGCGACCTGCTCGCCGATCGCCTCCAGCCGCTGGTCGTGGTGGGTCCGGCCGGTGATCGCGATGCCCGAGTCGACCTTCAGCCGCGAGCGTGGGACGACGGCGACGATCCGCCCGTCGGGATCGGCGAGGACGTCGATCGAATGCTCGATGCCGGGCAGGTTCTCCTGGACGAGCAGGCTGCCGTCGCGCGGGCAGCGGCGGAGCTCCTCGAGCGTGGAGACCAGGCGGATCCCGCGCGAGCCGCTGCCCGTGCGCGGCTTGACGATGGCCGGAAGCTCGAGGTCTTCGAGCACGAGCTCCTCGTCGAGGAGCTCCGTCCAGGGCATGGGGACGACGCCGCGGCAGCGCGCGGCCAGGCGCCACTTGTCGACGCACACCTCGAGCGTCTCGAGCGAGGCGAGGACGAGCTCGGTGCCGAGCGCGCGGAACTCGTCGCGCCGGAGGGCGAGCGGCACGAGCTCGCTGTCCACCGTCGGGACGAGGACGTCGACGTCGTGATCCCGGCACAGGCCCAGGAGGGCGTCGACGTACCGCGGGTCGTCGCCGCGCGGGATGATCAGGCGGTCCGCCGGATCGACCAGGTAGAGGCCGGTGGCGTAGGGGTCGATGTCCGCCGCGAGGGTGGCGGCGGGCGCGGTGCCGAGGGCGCGCATGACGGAGATCCCGGAGGGCCCGCCGGCGCCCGTGACGAGGACCCGGGGCGTGGGATCGACGTCGCTCATGCCGCCGCCTCCTCGAGCACGGCGATCGTGGCCGCCTCGGACGCCCGACGGGTGCGCTCGGTCTCGCGGGCGATCTCGAGCGGCTCGACGAAGGTGGACTGGGCGAAGCGGCTCCAGTAGCGGGCGGTCGCGCGCAACAGGTCCGGCTCGAGGTAGGCGCGGAGCACGGTCTGCGAGCCGTACGCCTCGATCACGTCGAGCTTGCGCTCGATCTGGTCGTCGATCGGGACGAAGCGCGTCGGATGGAAGTCCACCGTGGTCGACGGGCTCTGGTAGCAGTAGATGCGGGGCACCCGGCGCGCGGCGACGAGCGTCGCCGCGTGCACGCTGCGGTGATCCTGATGGACGTCGTGCTTCGTGTGGGTGTAGATGATGGTCGGCTCGAGCTCGTCGATCACCCGCTGGATCGTCCCGATCGTCACGCCACCGTCGGAGACGCTCGTGTCGACGAGGTCGGCGTGGAAGAGCCGCGCCCCCAGCATCGCCGCGGCGGCCGCCGACTCGGTGGCCCGCAGGCCGATCTCGCCTCCCTGCTCTCCAGCGGTCAGGGTCAGGATGGAGATCGAGTCGCGGCGCGCGGCGTGGCCGAGGAGGATCCCGCCGCAGCCGATCTCGACGTCGTCGGGATGGGCCCCGATCGCGAGCACGACCTCGCGGTCGTGCGCCTTGCGCCCGCTCGCGGCCTCGAGGAGCTCGCGCGCCTTCATCACGAGGGAGGCGCGGTCCACGGGCTTCGTCATGAAGTCGTCGGCGCCGGCGCGGATCGCGGCGACGGCGTTCTCGAAGCTGCCGTGCCCCGTCAGGATCAGCGTCGAGGCGAGCGGCTGGGCGCTCTTCACGGAGCGGACGAGCTCGAAGCCGCTGATCCCGGGCAGCTCGATGTCGGCGACGATCAGGTCCCAGTCGTCCACGGCGAGCATCGCGATCGCCTGCTCGCCACTGACGACGGCCTCGATGCGCCCGAACTGGCCGAGCATCTCGGAGGTGATCGCCGCCAGGACGGGATCGTCCTCGACCAGCAGGATCCGCGGGCCGCCCTCGTGTTCGCTCATGTGCATCCGCCTCGCCGATCGCGTCGCTGTCGTTGCGTGCCTGGGTCTGAACGTACAGGCCCGTCCCTCCCCCCATCGGACGAATCGGCTCTCGACACCACCCCTGTATGCTCGGACGGTGACGGGCGATCCACGGTCGGGGAGGACATCCGACACCCGGCGAGGTGGCGACCAGCCATCGAGCCCCCCGTTCGGGATGCTCCCGGGTCAGATCGAGCGACGCCAGTTCTTCAGCGCCAACGACCCGATCCTGACGGCGCTGCAGGAGGCGGTCGTCCTGTTCGACGAGCAGTTCCGGATGGTCTTCCTGAACCCGGCCGCGGAGACGCTGTTCGGTGGGACGCTGGAGGACGTCGCGGCAGGCGCGACGCTGCGGCGGCCGTTTCGAGAGGACGGCACCCGGATGCCCCCGGAGGAGTTCCCGGCCAGGCTCGCCCTCCAGGAGCGCCGCTCCCAGGTCGCGACCGTCGGCTTCCTCGGCGACGACGGCATGCAGTGGCTCCACGAGACCTCCGAGCCGCTCTTCCGGGCCGGCGCCACCGAGCCCTACGCCGTGGTGGCGCTCTTCACCCAGGTGACGCCGTTGATCGACGCGATCCAGCGCAGCCGCGAGAGCGACGAGCTCGCTCGCGCGATCATGGCCGCGAGCTTCGAGGCGGTCATCCTCTTCGGCGACGACGGCAGCGTGATCAACGCCAACCGGGCCGCCGAGCGGATGTTCGGCCGGACCAGCGAGGAGCTCGTCGGCACCGCGCTCCTCGACCTCCTGGCGGATCGCTCCCGCGCCGACGCCGACGAGGCCCTCGGAAGCATCGCCGCCGGTCGGCCCCAGGCCGACGACCACCGGATCGAGGCCTACGCGCTCCGCGCCGGCGGCGGCGAGTTCCCGATCGAGGTCACCATCCGGCGGATCGACCGCGCGCACGGCTCGGTGTCCGTCGCCTTCGTCGGGGACGCGACGACGCGTCGCGAGACCGAGCGCATCCTCGCCGAGGGCCGCGACGCGGCCCTCAGGACGGCCCGGATGAAGTCCGATTTCCTGGCCACGATGAGCCACGAGCTGCGGACGCCGATGAACGGCGTCATCGGCGCACTCGATCTCGTCCTCGACTCGTCGCTCGCCCCCGAGCAGCGCGAGCTCGTCTCGATCGCCCACGGCAGCGCCTACAGCCTGCTGGCGATCATCAACGACGTGCTCGACCTCTCGAAGATCGAGGCCGACAAGCTGGCCCCGAGCCTCGTCGAGGTCGAGCTGCCGCGGACGATCGAGGAGGTGATCGACGTCGTAGCGCTCCCGGCCCGCCAGAAGGGCCTGACCATCACGAGCTTCGTCGACCCTGATCTGCCGCGCTGGCTCCTCGCGGATCCGCGCCTGATCCGACAGGTCCTCGTCAACCTCGTCGGCAACGCGGTCAAGTTCACGGCGTCCGGCCGGGTCGGGATCCGCGCGGAATCGGCCCGCAGCCTGGCCTCGACCGAGACGGTGCTCTTCTCCGTCGAGGACAGCGGCGCGGGCATCCCGCCCGAGGCGCTGCCGACGCTCTTCGACGCCTTCACCCAGGTCGACGCGACGACGACGCGCGAGCACGGCGGGACCGGCCTCGGGCTGGCGATCGCGTCGCGCCTCGTCCGCCTGATGGGCGGCGAGCTGCGAGCGTCGAGCCAGGAGGGCTCGGGATCCGTCTTCTCGTTCATCCTCGAGCTCGAGCGCGCCGCCCGGGCGGACGCGCCGGCGGACGGTCGTTCGGCCGACCATCGCCGGGTGCTCCTGATCGAGCCCAACCTGGGTGCGGCCGAGGGGGT
The DNA here is from genome assembly GCA_963800515.1 of uncultured Thermoleophilia bacterium. GTDB lineage: Bacteria > Actinomycetota > Thermoleophilia > Gaiellales > F1-60-MAGs149 > CAWDBC01. The sequence continues at coordinate 344,039 of CAWDBC010000007.1, read as the reverse complement.
CTCCCGGTACCTCGCGGCCTGGGGGATGGACATCGACCACGCCGCCGACGCCGAGACGGCGGAGCAGCTGCTCGCGGTCGCGCCGCCCGACCGGGTCTTCGACTGCGTCATCCTCTCCACCGACCTTCCGGGGACCGACGTCGGCGAGCTCGTCCAGCGGCTGCGGCGGCGCCTCAGCCCGCGGGCGATCCGGGTCGTTGGCCTGGCCGACGTGGGCGCCGCGCTGCCGCCGCTGACGGCGATCGGCGGGCCCGGCGCGCGCGATCGGGAGGACACGTTCGACGTCGTCGTCACGAAGCCCGTCAAGGAGTCGCGCCTCTTCGATGCGCTCGTCTCCGGTACCGGCGCACCGTCGCCCCCCGCGCCGGCCGGTCCCCCCGAGGACGAGCCGCGGCGCGCACTCGGCACCATCCTGCTCGCCGAGGACAACCACGTCAATCAGCGAGTGCTCTCGGCCCAGCTCGCGCGGCTCGGGTTCGCGATCGACTGCGTCGCCAACGGCCGGGACGCCGTCGACGCCTTCTTCGAGCGCGGACCGTTCGCCGCCGTGCTGATGGACTGTCAGATGCCGGTGATGGACGGCTACCACGCGACGGTGGCGATCCGCGACCGCGAGGACCCCGCCCGGCCCCGGACCTTGATCGTCGCCGTCACGGCGAACGCGATGCAGGAGGATCGGGATCGCTGCCTCGCCTCCGGCATGGACGAGTACGTGACGAAGCCGGTGACGATGGAGGGCCTCGCGACCGTTCTCGGGCCGGTGCTCGCGGCCGGCTCTCCGCTCGAGCGGGCGACCGACGCCGGGCTCGGCGTCACGACCGGCTCCTACGTCGCGCCGACCGCGATCGACCGCGCCGACGTCGGCCGGTTGGCGCTCGACCTCGGCGACGAGGCGACCTTCCGGCGGATCGGCCGGTTGTTCCTCGAGGAGCTGGACGCCGGGGTCGTCGCGATCGAGGAGGCGCTCCGCGACGGGGTGCCGGACGCGGTCGCGCGCCGCTCCCACCGGCTCAAGTCGAGCGCGGCGACCTTCGGGGCCCGTGAGCTCGCGGCGTTGCTCGCCCGGCTGGACGAGGCCGGCTCGACGGACGACCTGTCGACCGCCGGCCGCCTGGGCTTCGGCCTCCGCCCCGAGGCCGACCGCGTCCACCAGGAGCTCGAGACGCTGATCGCCGGCCGTTGACGGCCGTGGGCTAGGTCCGCCCCGCGGGAACGGTCGGAACTTCCCGCTGACGAGAGCGCCGCGCCCGATCCGGCCGCTCCTGGAGCGAACCGGATCGGGCGTCGCGCGGGCTACTTGATCTGGAGGAAGAGGTCGCCCTTGACCTTCTTGCCGTCGACGGTGGTCCAGCCGAGGACGCCGCCCACGTGCTGCAGGTTTGCGATCGCCTCCTTGTCGGAGGCCGAGGTGCCGCTCCCCGACGCCGCCTGGGCGAGCGTGACGAGCGACGGGACGTCGAGGTAGACGGAGGCGGCGGAGCTGTCCGGTGCGCCGGCGGCCTTCTGGAGCTGGGTGAACTTGTCGCTCGAGAGGAGCCCGGAGCCCTGGACCGTCCCGGCCTGCGGATCGTTGGAGAGCGCGATCACGCCACCCGAGCGATGCCAGGCGAAGGTGTTCGCGCCCTGCTTCGCCTGCTGGCCCGTGGCGTCTCCCCTGAACTGGAGTCCGGTCTGGGAGCCGATGAGCTTCGTCAGCCGCTGCAGCGTGTCGGCGCCCTTGGCGGCGTCGGCGGGCTTGAGCAGGAGGGTGACGGTCGGCGGCGCCCCGCCGGTGACGAAGAACGCATGCTCGCCGGAGAGCAGGGGCACGATGTCGTTCTTGATCGAGACGCCGAGCGCCGCCTCCCCCTGGGCGATCTGCTGGGCGACCTTCGGATCCTGCTTGGCGTACGTGTCCACGATCGACTGGATCGACTGGCCGAGGTCGTGGAAGCCGACGAAGGCCAGGGCGTTCGAGGGGACACGGTCGCCGAGGGTGACCTTCTGGGTGGCGAGCGCGGCGGTCTTGGAGTCGCCGGTCATCTGGCTGAAGGTCGCGAAGTGGATGCCGTCGTCGGCCGGGGTGGCGGCGAACGCGGAACCCCCGGAGCTGCCGATCTTGGCGAGCTGGGCCTGGAGCTGCGCCGAGGCGCCGGTCGGCAGGCTCTTGCCCTGCTGGGTCGTGGCCGCCTGGATCAGCGGGCGCAGCGCCGGAGTGTTCACGTAGCCGACCAGGAGGTTCGACGAGGGCAGCTCCCCCATCGTGCTCTTGAAGTCCTTCGCGTCGCCGAGGGAGTCGACCTTCCCCGTGCCCGCGTCGATGGCCGACTGGAGGTCGGCCTGCGAGTTCGAGACGAGGACGGCGCCCTTGCCGATCGCGAGGTACCCGGCGCCGGACGAGTCGCCCGCCTTCTGCTTCGACGTGTAGAGGGTGAAGTCGCCGGACGTCCCGGTCTTCGTGACGTCGGACTGGAGCGCCTCGGTCGCCTTCTTGTCGTCCGTGGACTGGATGTAGGCGACGACCTTCGCGTTGTCGGTCGACCGCGCGCCGGCACCGCTGGACGCGGCCGCGGGATCGATGTGCGTGATCGCGATCGAGACCTCGCCGCCCAGCCACGGCTTGACCTTGGTGTTGAACGAGCCGCCGTCCGACTGCTCGCTCATCGCCTTGTCCACCTGCGCGGCGAGCTTCGGCCAGCTCGGGAAGCGAGCGCCGAGCGCGATCAGCTTCTTCCAGGCGTCCGACCCCTGGTCGACGTTGGCATCGAAGAACATGATCGAGCTCGCGGGGGCGTACGTGGCGCCCCTTCCCTCCGTCCCGGAGGCCCCCGCCCCGCCGCCGCCTGAGGACGAGCCGCCGCACGCGGCCCCGACAACTGCAAGCGCCGCCGCTCCCGCGGCGAATGCTGGTCTCCGATAACGCATGAATACCCCTCGTGTGTCGCGGGGCCGAGATCAGCCGGCCCCTGCTCGTAGATTACCGCGCCGCCGGTGCGCCCAGGTTGAGCCTACCTTCAGATGTGCCGCGCGGATGTCACCATTCCGCGGCCGATTCCCGGCCCATCAGCGACTCCAGCGCCGAGGCGGGATGCGAGCCGTCGAGGATGGCGCAGACCTCGCGGGTGATCGGGACCTCGACCCCTGCCCGGGCGGCCAACCGCACGAGCGTCGGTGCCGTGGTCAGGCCCTCCGCGACCATGCCGAGGCTCCCCTCGACCTGGCCGAGTGGCATGCCGCGGCCGAGCAGCTCCCCCGCCGCGCGGTTCCGGGAATGCGTCGAGCAGCAGGTGGCGACGAGGTCGCCGAGCCCCGCGAGCCCGGCGAAGGTCCGGCGATCGGCCCCGAGCGCGACCCCGAGGCGCGCGATCTCGGCGAGACCGCGAGTCAGGAGCGCCGCCTTGGCGTTGTCGCCGAAGCCGAGGCCGTCCGAGACGCCGGCGGCCACCGCGATCACGTTCTTGGACGCCGCGGCGATCTCGACCCCCACGAGGTCGCCGTTGCCGTAGAGCCGCAGCCGATCCGTGGAGAGGAGCGCCTGGAGGGAGCGGATCGTCCCCCGGATCGGAGGAGGAGACGACCGCCGCCGTCGGTGCCGAGCGGGCGATCTCCTCGGCGTGGTTCGGCCCCGAGAGGACCGCGATCCGCGCGTCGTCGAGCCCCGCGCGGCGGAGGACTTGGGAGAGGCGATCGCCGGTCCCAGGCTCGAGGCCCTTCGTCAGCGAGAGGACCAGGGCTTCGTCGCCGACGTGGCGGAGGACGCGATGGGCCGTCTCCGCGTACGCCCGCGAGGGCACCGCGAGCACGACGAGGGAGGCCTCGGCCAGCCCCTCCTCGCCGCTCCGCGCCCGCACGCACGCCGGGAGCTCGAGTTCAGGCAGGTAGCGCGGATTCCGCCGCGTGCGCTCGATCACCCCCGCGACGCGCGGGTCGCGGGCGAGGAGGGTCGTCGCCAACCCGAGTCGCCCCACGTGCGCCGAGAACGCCGTCCCGAAGGATCCGGCGCCGACGACGGCGACGTGCTGCTGGTCCCTCATCCGGCTTCGGTCCGGCTCACCGCGACCGGCCGCCCGGCCGTCGCCGCGTCGGGGGCCGCGCGACCACCGGCCGGCGCGTCCGCTCGAGCGCCCGGGGCTCGCTCAGCGGCCCGCCACGCCGAGCAGGTTCTCGGCGCGGGCGAGGTCGCGCTCGGCGCGGAAGCGGTCGACCTCCTCGTCGCCGGCATCGGCGCGGGACAGGCGCTCGCGTGCGTCGTCGGCGAGCGCCTTCGCCGCGGCGGTGTCGATCTCGTCCACGGGCGCCGCGTGCTCGACGAGCACGATCGCCCGGTCGTTCTGGACCGAGAAGTACCCGTCGGAGGTCGCGAACGCCTGCCAGTTGGAGGCGTCCGTGCGGACGCGGATCTGCCCCGGCTTGAGCATCGCGATCAGGGGTGCGTGGCGCGCCAGGACGCCGAGCTCGCCCTCCACGCCCGGCACGACGATCATCTCCGCCTCGCCCTCGAACGCTGGCCCCTCCGGCGTCACGATCTGGCAGTCGAACGTCGCCATGCTCAGACGGCGGCCTTCTCGTCCGCCGCGACCGGGGTCTCCTCGGTCGCCGCCGCCTGCTCGGCCGCGGGCTCCTCGACTCGTTCCCCGCCCTTCGCCTCGGCCGGCGCGCCGCCCGCCTCGGCGACGACGTCCTCGATCGAGCCCGCGAGGAAGAAGGCCTGCTCCGGAACGTCATCGTGCTTACCCTGGAGGATCTCGTCGAAGCTACGGATCGTGTCGGCGAGCTGGACGTACTTGCCGTCGCGGCCGGTGAAGACCGCGGCGACGAAGAAGGGCTGGGAGAGGAATCGCTCCAGCTTGCGCGCACGGGTGACCGTGAGCCGGTCCTCGTCGGACAGCTCGTCGATCCCGAGGATGGCGATGATGTCCTGGAGGTCCTTGTAGCGCTGGAGGACCCGCTGGACGGACGTCGCGACGCGGTAGTGCTCGTCGCCGACGATGCCCGGCTGGAGGATGTTCGACGTCGAGTCGAGGGGGTCGACCGCCGGGTAGATGCCCTTCTCCGAGATGGCCCGGGAGAGCACCGTCGTCGCGTCGAGGTGGGCGAACGTCGCGGCCGGCGCGGGATCGGTGAGGTCGTCCGCCGGCACGTAGATGGCCTGGACCGAGGTGACTGAGCCCTTGCTTCGTCGAGGTGATCCGCTCCTGCAGCTCGCCCATCTCGGTCGCCAGGGTCGGCTGGTAGCCCACGGCGCTCGGCATCCGGCCGAGCAGGGCGGAGATCTCCGAGCCCGCCTGGGTGAACCGGAAGATGTTGTCGATGAAGAGGAGGACGTCCTGTCCGCCCTCGTCGCGGAAGTACTCGGCCATCGTCAGGCCGGTGAGCGCGACGCGCAGGCGGGCGCCCGGCGGCTCGTTCATCTGGCCGTAGACGAGCGTCGTCTTCTCGATGACGCCCGAGTCCTTCATCTCGACCCAGAGGTCGTTGCCCTCGCGGGTGCGCTCGCCGACCCCGGCGAACACCGAGAGGCCGCCGTGCTCGCTGGCGATGTTGTTGATCAGCTCCTGGATGAGGACCGTCTTGCCGACGCCGGCGCCGCCGAAGAGGCCGACCTTGCCGCCCTTCGTGTACGGCGCGAGCAGGTCGATGACCTTGATCCCGGTCTCGAGGATCTCCGGGGTGGGCTCCAGATCCTCGAAGCGGGGTGGGTCGCGGTGGATCGACCAGCGCTCGCTCGGTCTCGATCTCCTCGCCCTTGTCGATCAGCTCGCCGAGGACGTTGAAGATCCGGCCGAGGGTCCCGTTGCCGACGGGGACCTTGATCGGGCTCCCGGTGTCCACGGCCTCCGTGCCGCGGGCGAGGCCGTCGGTGGCGTCCATGGCGACGGCGCGGACGCGATCGTCGCCGAGATGCTGCTGCACCTCGGCGATCAGGGTCCGCTCCTCTCCGGCGACGGACATCGGGATCGCGATGGCGTTGTAGATGTCCGGCAGCGCATCGGGGAAGACCGCGTCGAGGACGACGCCCTTGATCTCGACGATCCTGCCGACGTTGCGGTCTTCCGCCATGCGACTTCTGGCTCCTGGGCGCGAGGGAGTGGAGAAGAGCCGGCTACCCGTCCGGCTAAACGCCGACAGGGTACCGGAGATGCAGCTCCCGCACGTCGAGGCTCGCGGGACCGCGGCAGCCGGAGACGAGCCCGGGCGCCGGCGCGTCCCATCGTCGCGTACGTCGTGGCCCGCAAGCCAGGGGAGGCCGATGAGGCCCCGGTCGATCCCCGTGTCCGGGCGCACGCCGAAGCCGGTGACCGCGGCGCGAGCGGGAACGCCCGCCGACGGAGGCGGGAGACGGCGATCGGAGCCTCGGCCCGCACGACCCACCTCGAGGGGTCGCTTCAGGCCCGGGTGCGGGCGACACCGAGCGGCATCCGATCGATCGTGCGACCTACCGATCGGTGCGCGCATTGCGGCGGTGGTTGGCGATCCGGAGGACCGCAGCGGCTCCGGCCGCAGTCGCCGTGCCCCGAGCGCCGTGGCGCAGAGCCGGGCCGCCGGATGCCTGCCTCCATCCCGTGCTCACTCGAGGGGCGCGCTCCCGCCGGCTGCGTCCCTCGCTCAGCCGACAACGAGTGCGAGTACGAAGAAGAGGACGCCGGAGGCGATCAGGCCGGCGGCCTGGACCTCCTTCTCGCGCCGCTCCTCCGGCGTCCGGGTGTCCCACTCGCGCGGCGACGAGAAGCGGGCGCCGCGCGCCCGGTAGCCCCCGGTCTGGAGGAAGGCGCCGACCCCCCAGAGGAGGAACGTCACCGCCACCGCCGAGCAGACGAGGGCGAACCCGTGCGCGAAGCTCCCGGCCCAGATCTCGACCGAGGCGAGGCCGCCGATCGCCGCCAGGGCGAGGAGCGAGCCGAACGCGAACGCGAGGCGGAGGAGGCCCTGCGCGAGCTCGCGGCGCGTCACCGCGCGGGCGACTCGATCACGACGCCGCGGCGACGGGGACGGAGTCCACCACGCGGCGGGCGGAGGCGTCCGGCGGATCGGGCCGGCGGATGTCCTGCGGATCGGGCAGCGGCCACTCCCGGACGGGGAAGTGGCAGAGCGCGGTATGGCCCGGCTCGAACTCGTAGACCGGAGGGACCTCCGCCGCGCACACCGGCTGCGCGCGCGGGCAGCGCGTATGGAACCGGCAGCCGGTCGGCGGGTTGAGCGGGCTCGGGACGTCGCCCTCGAGGACGATCTGCCTTCGCTCCCGGGCGAGCTTGGGATCCGGCACCGGCGAGGCGGAGAGGAGCGAGGCCGAGTAGGGGTGGCGGGGGTGCGAGTAGACCTCGAGGGAGGTGCCCTGCTCGACGATGTTGCCCAGGTACATGACGAGCACGCGGTCGGAGACGTGGCGGACGACGTCGAGGTCGTGCGCGATGAAGATGTAGGTCAGCTTGAAGTCGTTCTGGAGGTCCTCGAGCAGGTTCAGGATCTGCGCCTGGACGGAGACGTCGAGGGCCGAGACCGGCTCGTCGCAGACGATCAGGCGAGGCTCGAGCGCGAGCGCCCGGGCGATCCCGATCCGCTGGCGCTGGCCGCCCGAGAACTCGTGCGGGTAGCGGTTGTAGTGCTCGGGGTTGAGCCCGACGCGCTCGAGGAGCTCCTGCACGCGCGTCTTCGGGTCGCCGGGGGTCTTGTGGATCTCCCACGCCTCGCCGACGATCGCACCGACCCGGCGCCGCGGGTTGAGCGAGGCGTACGGGTCCTGGAAGACCATCTGCATGTCGCGGCGGATCGGGCGCATCTCCCCGCGCCCGAGGTGGGTGATGTCGCGGCCCTGGAACTCGATCCGGCCGCTCGTCAGGTCGTGGAGGCGCATGATCGAGCGGGCCAGCGTCGACTTGCCGCAGCCCGACTCGCCCACGATCCCGACCGTCTCGCCCTCGCGGACCTCGAGCGAGACGCCGTCGACGGCCTGGACCCGGCCGATCTCCTTCTTGAAGACGATCCCCCGGGTGACCGGGAAGTGCTTGACCGCGTCCGTGACCCGGAGGAGCGGCTCGCCGTCCGCCTCGGGGGCCTCCGGGTCCGGCGCCGGTCGGACGCCCGCCGTGCTCATACCTCGACCACCTTCAGGGAGGAGACGAGCTTCGCCGCCTCCTCGTCCTTGCGCTCCTGCGAGAGATGGCAGGCGGCGACGTGGAAGCGGCCGAGCCCGGGATCTGGGCGAGGACGGGCGGCGGATCGTGCCGGCAGACGTCCATCACGTAGGGGCAGCGCGGATTGAACGGGCAGCCGGCCGGCCGGTTGAGGAGCGAGGGCGGCGAGCCCGGGATCGAGCGCAGCCGCTCGCCGTGCGCGTGCAGGCTCGGCATCGAGCGCATCAGGCCCCACGTGTAGGGGTGCTGCGGTCGGTCGAAGATGACGTCGACCGGCCCCTGCTCGGCCACCTTGCCGGCGTACATCACGAGGACGTCGTCGCAGATCTCGGCGACCACCCCGAGATCGTGGGTGATCATGATCACGGCCGAGTCGAACTCGTCCTTGAGGCGGCGGATCAGGTTGAGGATCTGCGACTGCGTCGTCACGTCGAGCGCCGTCGTCGGCTCGTCGGCGATCAGCAGGTCGGGGTCGTTGGCGAGCGCCATCGCGATCATCACCCGCTGGCGCATGCCGCCGGAGAACTCGTGCGGGAAGGACTTGAGACGCTCGTCCGGCCGCGGGATGCCGACGGCGGCGAGCATGTCGCGGGCGCGGGTCCGGGCCTGCGCGTGGGACACGTCCTGATGGAGGAGGACCGCCTCCTCGAGCTGCCAGCCGATCGTGTAGATCGGGTTCAGCGACGTCATCGGATCCTGGAAGATCATCGCCAGGTCGTCGCCGCGCAGCTTGCGCAGATCGTGCCCGGAGAGCCTCAGGAGGTCCTGGTCGTTGAACAGGATCTCGCCCGTGATGGTCGTCGACTGCTTGGGCAGGAGGCCCATGATCGACATCGAGGTCACGGACTTGCCGGACCCCGACTCGCCGACGATGCCGAGCACCTTGCCCCGCTCGACGGTGAACGAGACCCCGTCGATGGCGCGGACGATCCCGTCGTCGGTGCGGAACGACGTGTGCAGGTCGCGGACCTCGAGTAGCGGCATCTCAGGCCTCGGCTCGGGCTCGGGCGAACGGGCGGGGGCATGTCATGCGAGGCGGATCCTCGGATCGATGACGGCGTAGAGCAGGTCGACGACGATGTTCGCGAAGACGATCAGGAAGGCGACGAGGACGATGACGCCGGCGGCGCTCGGCACGTCCAGGCCCTCCACGGACTGCACGGCCATCAGGCCCAGACCCTGGATCCCGAACGTCGTCTCCGTCAGGACAGCCCCGCCGAGCAGCGTCGCGAAGTCGAGGCCGAACATCGTGACGAGCGGCAGCAGGCTGTTGCGGAGGCCGTGGCGGACGATCACCCGCCGCTCCGGGGCGCCCTTCGCCCGGGCCGTCCGGATGTAGTCCTCGTTCATCGTCGAGATCATGCTCGACCGCGTGATCCGCACGTACTGGGCGGCGAACTGCAGGGCGAGCGTCGCTCCCGGAAGGATCAGGGCGTGCAGCCACGGCCACGGGTTCGAGGCATGGAAGCTGTGGTAGCCGCCGATCGGGAAGAGGGTCGCGTGGAACCCGAACGTCCCCGTCGTCGGCAGGTAGGCGAGGATGTAGAGCGCCAGCAGGCCGAAGTAGTAGACGGGCAGCGCCTGGCCACCGAGCACGAAGATGACCGACGCCCGGTCGAAGAAGGTCCGGGAGCGTATCGCCGACAGGATCCCGATCGGTATCGAGAGCGAGAGCCAGATGATCGCCGTCACGATCGCCAGCGAGAAGGTCAGGGGGGCGGCCTGGGCGACCCGTCGATCCACGCTCTGGCTCGTGAGGAAGCTCCTCCCGAGGTGCCCGATGTAGGGGCCGCACGGCCGTGTCGTCTCGACCTTGCCGTTCGCGTCCTTGATCGGCGCTCCGTTCGCGCCGGTCTTGGCGATCACCGGGCAGAAATCGCGCTTGTCCTGGGCCGACGGGCCGAGGGCGATCCGCTTGACGTAGATGTAGTACTGCTCGTAGAAGGGCTTCTTGAGTCCGAGGAAGCGGCGGACCTGCTCGAGCTGCGGTGCCCCGGCGCGCGGCCCGGCGACGAGGCGGGCCGCGTCGGTCTGGGTCCGCCAGTTGAGGACGGGGCCGAAGAGCAGGAACGTGATCATCGTGATCACGAGGAGCACGATGATGCCCCAGAGCAGTCGGCGGATCGTATAGCGGATCATCTGACGCTTCCCGGTGGGCGAGGGACGGGGCCCGGCCGGGTGGGGTCGCCCCCACCCGGCCGGGTCGCGAGCCTACTTGATGTAGTAGAGGCTCCAGTAGTTGAGCTTCGTCGGGTTGTACTGGAAGTTCCCGACGCGGCTCGAGACGAGGAACGACTTGCGGCGGTTCCGGAACGTCGCCATCGGCGCGATGTTCTGCATCATCGAGGTGGAGAGGTCCGAATACGCCTTCGTGCGCGCCTCGCCGATCGGGATCAGGTTCGCCTTGGCCATGGCCGCGTCGAGGGACGGATCCTTGAGGTCGCCGTAGTTCGAGCCGCCGTCGGCGGTCGCCGAGTTCAGGAGCGGCCCGAAGTACGTGCCGGCGTCGCCGTAGTCCTGGCCCCAGGCGCCGAAGCCGATGTCGTCCCGTGCGGCCTTCGGGTCCTGGATGTCGGTGTAGAAGACCGACGTGTCCTCGCCCTTGATGGTCACGTTGAAGCCGACCTGGTTCAGCGAGTTGGCGATGTTCTGGGCGAGGTCGTCGCCGGGCGCGCCGGTCTGGTAGTAGAGGTTGACCTTGATCGGCGTCTTGACGCCGGACTCCTTGACGAGCTCCTTCGCCTTGGCGATGTCGGGCGTCACCGGGTAGATGTTGGTGTTCGCGCCCGGGGCGAGCAGGTTCGAGGAGAGGAACTGGCTCCACGGCACGCCGATGAACTTGCCGCCGTTGATCTTGATCTGGGCGGTCCGGTTGATCGCGTAGTTCGCGGCCTGCCGGAGCTTCAGGTTCTTCATCGGGCTGTTCGAGTTGAAGTTGAAGTAGTAGTAGCTCGTCGAGGCGTCGGCGAACGAGTAGAAGCGATCCTTGTACTTCGGGTCGTCACCGATCGCGTTCGCGTTGGCGCCCGCGATCGAGGCGCCGTCGACGTTGATGTCGAGCGTGTTGTTCTTCAGGTTGAGCAGCATCTGCTCGGGCGACATGATCGAGTAGTCGATCTCGTCGACGTTGTTCGAGTTCGGGTCCTCGATCATCCCGGCCTTGACGTTGTCCGCCCAGACGGGGTTCCGGACCATCGTGAAGCCGCGCTTCGGCTTCACGTCCTTGAACATGTACGGCCCGGTCATCGGCGGCGGCAGCGTCGTGTGCTTGTGCGGCGAGTCGGCCGGCACGATGCACGCGAACCGCAGCGCCGTGGCGTAGAGGAACGCCGGATTCTGCTTCGTCAGCTTGAACGTCACGTCCTGGCCGGAGACCGTGATCCCGGAGATCGTCTTCGGGTCCGACGCGAGCGGCTTGCCGTTCTTGTCGACCGCCGTGTACTTGTCGAGGCCGACGATGTCGTTGTAGTAGCCCGACGTCAGCGGGTTGAACTGCGCACCCGGATCGAGCATCCGCTCGTACGTGCCGACGACGTCCTGGGGCGTCACCTCGGCGCCGTTCGAGAACTTGACGCCCTTGCGGATCGTGAACGTGTAGCTGAGGCCGTCGGAGGAGACCTTCGGCATGTCCTGGGCGATGCCCGGCCGCAGGGTGTTCGCGTCCTTGCCCGTCGAGTTCGGATAGTCGAGCAGGCCGTTGCAGGTCGCGAACTCGAAGGCCCAGATGTCACCGTAGTAGGAGGTGCCGTCGTAGTAGTCGTAGTCGGACTGGTTGGCGATCTTGAGGACGCCGCCCTTCTTCACCGACGAGCCCGACGCGAGGCTCGCGGCCGCCGTGTTCACGCTCGCGGAGAGCGCCGTGTTGATCTGCGCGGCCGAGCCCGCCTGCGAGGACTCCGACGACGCCTCCTTCTTCGCACTGGTCGAGCTGCCGCACGCCGCCGCCGTGAAGGCCACGAGCGCGACCGCCGACGCTGCTGTCACGTATCTCTTCAAGAGTCTCTCCCTGTTCCTTTCGTTTCCCCGAATGTCGTTCCGGCCGCCACGAGCGCGACGACCGCCGAGCCTCCCCCGCGAGCCGCCTCTCAGCGGCCTCCTCCGCGGGGGTCGAACGCGTCCCGCAGGCCGTCGCCCAGCAGGTTGAAGGCCAGGACGGTCAGGAACAGGAGCGTTCCCGGCACGACCATCATCATCGGCGCGAGATGGTACCGGCCGCCCGGTACCGCGTCGGAGATCATCCGGCCCCACGACGGGTAGCTCGCCGGCAACCCGAATCCGAGGAACGAGAGCGCCGCCTCGAACCCGATGGAGGCCGAGATCGTCAGCGTGCCGTAGACGATCAACGAGCCGATCAGGTGCGGGAAGAGGTGCTTCGTCATGATCCGGAAGTTCGAGGCGCCGAGCGCTCTCGCCGCCTCCACGAACTCGCGTTCCCGGAGCGCGAGGATCTCCGACCGGAAGACGCGGGCCGTGTAGAACCAAGAGAAGAAGGCGATCACGAAGACCACCGTGGGCAGCGACGCGCCGAGCACCTTCGACATCGCGATCGCGAAGAGCAGGAACGGGAAGGCGGCGATGACGTCGATGACGCGCGAGATCGCCCCGTCCACCCAGCCGCCGAAGTACCCGGCGACGATCCCAGCGATCAGGGCGACGGTGAGGGTGAGGAACGTCGCCGTGACGCCGATGATCAGCGAGGTCCGCGCGCCGTAGGCGGCGCGGACGAGCAGGTCGCGCCCGAGCTGGTCCGAGCCGAAGACGTAGCCGTTGACCAGGGGGCCGAGCGGCAGCCCGTTGTCATCGAGGCCGAAGACCGTGTCCTGGTCGTCCTTCTGGTGTCCCGTCGCCGACGCGACGAGCGGGGCGCAGAGCGCGAAGATGATCAGGAGGACGATGAACACCGCGCCCGCGATCGCGACCCGATCCTGCCGCAGCCGCGCCCAGGCGATCTGCCCCGGGCTCCGGGCGGCGACCCGCGTCTCGATCGGCTCGGCTCCGACGTGCATCGGCTCCGCGACGAGCGCATTGGCGCCCGAGCCGGACACCTGCTCGACCTCGGAGCCTTCGTTTCCCCTCTGCACGACCACCTCCGTTCCCGCCGCCCATCGATCTCCCCTGCCGCGCGCGCCACCGAGATGGCGTGAGCGGAAGGTAGCACGCGTCGCGGCTCAGGCTCACTCTGGTCGATATGCACGCCCGTGGGGGAGGCGTGGCCGCCCGCGCTCGCAATGTGGGCCGGCCGCGACGCTATGCACGACGGTGCATAGCCGTTTCCCCCCGAGAGCGGCCGCCGAGTCCGCCGCGGCTAGCCGAGCGCGTCGGCGCCCGACACGACCTCGAGGATCTCCTGCGTGATCTCGGCCTGCCGGGCCCGGTTCATGGCGAGCGTGTAGGAGCCGATGAGCTCCTGGGCGTTGTCGGAGGCGGATCGCATCGCGGTCATCCGGGCGCCGTGCCCCGATGCCGCCGACTCGAGGAGCGCCCGCAGGACGAGCGTCTGCAGGGCATCGGGCAGGAGGCGCCGGAGGATCACCTCCGCCGGGGGCTCGAAGAGGAGGAGCCCCCGGGGCGGCCCCTCGCCCTTCGCCTCGTCCTCGCGCTCCTCGATGGCGAACGGCAGCAGCTCCTGCACCGTCACCTCCTGGACGAGCGCCGACTGGAAGCGGTTGTAGACCATCACGACGCGATCGACCTCGGCTTCGAGGTAGGCCTGGGTGATCTGCCGCGCGATCCCGGCGGCATCGTCGATCTCGGGCCGGTCGGCGATCCCCGTCCAGCCGTCGACGACGGTCGCCCGGCGGAAGCGGAGCGACGAGATGCCGCGCTTGCCGACGGCGTAGTAGGCGACCTCGCGGCCCTCGGCGGCCTCCTCGCGGCCGATCTCGAGGGATCGGCGGACGATGTTGGCGTTGAAGGCGCCGGCGAGCCCGCGATCGCCGGTGATGGCCAGGACCGCGGTGGTCCGGACGTCGCGCCGCTCGAGGAGCGGCTGCCGGAGTCCCTGGGCGTAGCCGGCGACGTCGGAGATCAGCTGCTGCATGCCCTCTGCATATGGGCGCATGGCCTCGATGCGCTGCTGGGCGCGCCGGAGCCGCGCGCCGGAGACGAGCTCCATCGCCTTCGTCACCTTGCGCGTGTTGCGGACGGAGCGGATCCGCCGCTGGATGTCCTGGCGCGACGACATCCGCTACGCGGCGGCCCCGGCCGGCTCGGGGGCGGGCCGCTCGTGCTCGGCCTGGTAGCCCGCCTTGTAGTCCTCGACGGCCGCCTTCAGGGCGGCGATCGCCTCGTCGGTGAGCGCGTAGCTCTCCCGGATCGCGGAGAGCGCGGTGTCCTCGGAGCTCAGATGGCGCCGCAGCCCCTCGTTGAAGGGCACCACCTGGTCGACCGGGACGTCGTCGACGTAGCCGTTCGAGGTCGACCAGATGACGGCGACCTGCTCCTCGACCGCCCACGGGTCGTACTGGTCCTGGTTGAGCGTCGCGACCAGCCGCTGGCCGCGGGCCAGCTGCGCCTGGGTGGCGGCGTCGAGGTCGGAGCCGAACTGCGCGAACGCCTCGAGGTCCCTGTACTGGGCGAGGTCGAGCTTCAACCGTCCCGGCGACGGACTTCATCGCCTTCGATCTGGGCGTTGCCAGCCGACGCGGGAGACCGACATGCCGACGTTGATGGCCGGCCGGACGCCCGGGTAGAACAGGTCTGGACTCGAGGAAGATCTGGCCGTCGGTGATCGAGATCACGTTGGTCGGGATGTACGCCGAGACGTCGCCGGCCTGCGTCTCGATGATCGGCAGCGCGGTCAGGGAACCGGCGCCGAGCTCGTCGGAGAGCTTGACGGCGCGCTCGAGCAGGCGCGAGTGGAGGTAGAAGACGTCGCCGGGGTAACGCCTCGCGGCCCGGGCGGGCGGCGGAGCAGGAGCGACATCTGCCGGTACGCGTCCGCCTGCTTCGACAGGTCGTCGTAGACGACGAGCGCGTGCTTGCCGCTGGTACGAGGAAG
Source organism: uncultured Thermoleophilia bacterium (assembly GCA_963800515.1). Taxonomy (GTDB): domain Bacteria; phylum Actinomycetota; class Thermoleophilia; order Gaiellales; family F1-60-MAGs149; genus CAWDBC01. The sequence continues at coordinate 328,928 of CAWDBC010000007.1, read as the reverse complement.
TACTCGGCCATGGCGCAGCCGGCGTACGGCGCGATGTACTTGAGCGGCGCCGGCTCGGACGCCGAGGCGACGACGACGATCGTGTACTCCATCGCGCCCTGAGTCCCGGAGCCGCTCGACGACCTGCGCGACCGTCGAGCTCTTCTGGCCGATCGCGACGTAGACGCAGATGACGTCGCTGCCGCGTCTGGTTGATGATCGCGTCGATCGCGACGGCCGTCTTGCCGGTCTGGCGGTCGCCGATGATCAGCTCGCGCTGGCCGCGGCCGATCGGGATCATCGCGTCGAGCGCCTTCAGGCCGGTCTGCAGCGGCTCCTTCACGCGGCTGCCGGTCGACGACGCCGGGCGCCTTGAACTCCAGCGGCGCGGCTCTCGGTCGTCTCGATCGGGGCCCTTGCCGTCGATCGGCTGGCCGAGCGGATTGACGACGCGGCCGATGAGGGCGTCGCCGACGGGCACCGACATGACCGGCCGGTCCGCTTGACCGTGTCGCCCTCCTTGATCTTCTCATTCGCCGAAGAGCACCGTCGCCGACGTTGTCCTCCTCCAGGTTCAGCGCCAGGCCCGTGACGCCATGCGGGAACTCCAGCATCTCCAGCGAGACGCAGTTGTCGAGGCCGTAGACGCGGGCGATGCCGTCGCCGACCTGGATGACGGTGCCGACCTCCTGGACGTCGGCCGTGGCCTCGAAGCCCTCGATCTGGGTCTTGAGGATGCTGGCGATTTCGTCGGGGCGGAGTTTCACGGGCGGATCCCTTGAGGCGATGTCAGAGCGAGCGGGAGGAGGTGAGGTCGAGGCGGAGGAGCTCGAGCCGGCGGCGCACCGAGGCGTCCACGAGCAGGTCGCGGACGCGCAGGACGATGCCGCCGAGGATGGCCGGATCGATCCGGCGCTCCAGGCGGACGGACTTCCCGGTGGCCGCGGCGAGCTCGGAGCGCAGCCCCTCGGCCTGCTCGTCGGAGATCTGGATCGCCGTCGTCAGGACGACGTCGAGCTCGTCGTGCTCGGCCGCATAGCGGCTGGCGTACGCCTCCTGGACGTCGGGCAGCAGGTCCAGCCGGCCGTTCTCGAGGAGGACGGCGAGCGATCGGGCGAGCACCGGGTCGCTGTCCCCGCGAGGCCGGCGAGCACCCGGCCCTTGACCTCGGAGGGGACGGCGGGGTTCCAGAGAACGCGGCCGAGGCCCGGCGTCTCGGCCAGGGCGCGGACGAGGCTCGCGAGGTCGCGCCCGACCTGGTCCGCCGTGCCGGCGTCCGTGGCGGCGCCGTAGATGGCGGTCGCGTAGACGGTCGCGGAGGGATCGGCCATGCCCGCGCTACGCCTCCGTCAGCTTGGAGAAGTCGACGCCGTCGAGCGCCTCGTCGATCAGCCGCCGCTGCTCGCCCTCGTCGAGCTTCCGGGCGAGGACCTTCTCGGTCGCCAGCAGCGTCAGCTCGGCCACCTCGCGGCGGATCCGGTCGATCGACTGCCGGGTCTCGGCCTGGATCGCGCGCTGGACCTCGCCGACGGCGCGATCGCGCTCCGCGGCGATCTCCTCGGACGCGCGCCGCCGGTCCTCGTCGCCCGTGCGGCGGGCGCGGTCGAGGATGGCGTTCGACTCCTGCCGGGCCTCGGCGAGCTTCGCCCGGTACTCCTCGAGCAGGCGCTGGGCCTCGTCGCGGGCGTGCTCGGCCGCCTCGATGTTGTCCTGGACCGCGCGGCGGCGCTTCTCGAGCCCCTCGGCGATCGGTCCGAACGCGTACCGGCGCAGCACGAAGAAGAAGACGAGGAAGATCACCACCGTCCAGATCAGGAGGGTGACGGAGGGCGTCAGCAGCTGCTTGTTGTCGGCAGCGAACACGATCGACCTAGACGAGCACGTAGGCGAGGAAGGACATGATCAGCGCGTAGAACGTGATCGCCTCCGTCAGCGCCAGGCCGAGGAACATGAGGCCGGTCAGGTCGCCGCGCAGCTCGGGCTGGCGGGAGACGCCCTCGATCGTCTTGCCCACGAGGTAGCCGACGCCGATGCCCGGGCCGATGGCGCCGAAGCCGGTGCCGAGCCCGAGGGCGAGCGCCTTGCCGAGGTTGGCGAGACCGGTGTCCGTAACTGCCATGGATCGCGTTCCTTCCGCTCTTGAGGTGTGCGTGCTCGAGCTAGTGGTGCGCGGGCTCGATCGCCCCGCCGATGTAGATGCCCGACAGCAGGGCGAAGATGTAGGCCTGGAGCGAGGCGACGAGGCCGACCTCGAGGACGTAGAAGGCGGCTCCCACCGGCACGGCGATGAAGCCGACGACGAAGTGGCCGACGAGGAGCGACATCCCGATGCAGAGGATGATCAGCAGGTGGCCGGCCAGCATGTTGGCGAAGAGCCGGACGGAGAGGGAGACGATGCGCACGAGCTGCGAGAGCGTCTCGAGCGGCACGAGCACGATCTTCAGGAGCGTCGGGCTCGGCGGGATCCAGCTCTTGAAGTAGCCGACTACGCCGTTGGCGCGGATGCCCTCGACGTGCGAGATCAGGATCGTCATCAGCGCCAGGGCGAGCGTGACCGAGATGTTCGAGGTCGCCGCGTAGATCGCGAGGCCCGGCACGCCGTGGACCTTGTACTCGGTGTTGAAGGGGAGCGGGATGAACGAGATCAGGTTCATCGTCCAGATGAAGATGAAGATGGCGGAGACGTACGGGAACCAGCGGTCGAACGCCTTCTTCGGCAGGCTGGCGGCGCCGACGTTCGTCTCCAGGAACGCGTAGACCGTCTCGACGACGGTCTGGGCCCGCCCGGGCTGGCGGCGGAAGCCGCCCCGGAGGATCAGGAGCGTGGCGACGATCGCGACGATCGCCGAGATCAGCATGTAGACGACGGCCTTCGTGGGGCCGAAGTCGAGCGGGCCGACCTTGAGGTGGAAGTACGGGTCGAGGAGGAACTCGTGGACGGGGTTGAACTTCGTGTCGTCTCCCGACGCCGCGAACGCCTGCAGCGGGGCGAGGAGGACGGCGAGGAGCAGCACCGGCCCGGCCGTCAGGAGCCGGCGCCGGATCCGTCGGGAGGCGCGGCTCACGCGGAGCCCTCCATGGCGTGGCTGCGGGCGATCAGGGCGCCGAAGGCGCGCACCGTGAGCCCGATGCTGAAGAGGACGAGGAAGACGATGGCCGCTGTGATCGCGACGGTCCTGCCCGCGGTGTAGTTCGTCAGGAAGAGCATGCCCACCGTCGCGAAGGCCCGCATCATGAACGCCATCGAGGTGATCCCCATCGCCGTCACCTCGCCCTGACCGCGCGCCAGGAGATCGGTGGCGAGCGCGACCAGGAAGTTCGCCAGGTAGAGCGCGGCGCCGATCGCGTAGCCCACGAGCGAGATCCCGGCGACGAGGGCGACGGGCAGGCCGATCGCCGCCACGGCGACGCCGGCCCACTGGAGCGCGGTCGGGCCGGCGACGGGGAGTCCGCTGTAGACGGGATAGCTCAGGGTCGTTCCTTGAAGTACGAGGTGTACACGCTGTAGAACCCGGCCACGAGGCCGAGGAGGCCGCCCGCGAGCGCGAACCAGACGAGACCGCCCACGATCGCCCCGATCACGAGGCCGATCACCACGCCGACCGCCACCATCCCGATCAGCTGGATCCCCGCTCCGAGCCCGGAGGCGTCCCGGCGCCCCGCGGTTCCGCTCATGTGGGTAACCCCTTCTCGTGCTGGCTCTGGCCGTTGCTCGAACCCCGTCGGGGCGACCGAACGCCCGCACGATAGCAGGCGGGAGAAGCTCCCCCCACCCCCCCGAAGAGGGCGTTCGGCGGGAGCCGGGCGGGACCGGGAAGCGGCGGTCGCGGCGGTCCGAGCGGTCAGGCGACGGCGCGCGACTTCGCCTCGGCACGCCGCCTCCGGCGCGCCACGACGATCGGCTCGGAGCTCGACGCGTCCACGCGCCGGGCGAGGCCGAGGATCCGCACGTGGCGGTACTTGATGATCTCGAGCTGGTAGACCACGGCGAACGATGCGGCGAGGGCCGCCAGGGCGACGGCCGCGTCGACGGCGGCGTGGGCCGGGTCCCAGGTGCCGTGCGGCTTGGGCGGCAGGAAGCGGACGGTCACGGAGAACCCGGAGAGGATGCCGCACCAGGCGTAGAGGAACAGGGCGGCCTGGCGCTGCGAGTAGCCGACCCGGAGCAGCCGGTGATGGAGGTGGTTGACGTCGGCGCTCGCGATCGGCCGACCGTACTTCAACCGCTTGAGGACGACGAACGAGGTGTCGAGGATCGGCACGGCGAGCACCAGGAGCGGGAACACGAGGGTCAGGGCGGCGGACGTCTTCATCACGCCCTGGATCGACATGGTCGCGAGCAGGAAGCCGAGGGCGAGCGAGCCCGAGTCGCCCATGAAGGTCATCGCCGGATGGAAGTTCCAGACGAGGAAGCCGACGCACGCGCCGGCGACGGCGGCCGCCAGGATCGCCGACGGGCCGCGGTCGAAGGAGAGGGCGAGGACCGCGAAGGTCGCGGCGGCGATCGCGCACAGCCCGCCGGCGAGGCCGTCCATCCCGTCGGAGAAGTTGACGATGTTGGCGCAGGCGACGATGAAGACGACCGTGACGGGACCGGCCGCGTAGCCGAGTGCGATGCCGGCCGGGACGAACGGCAGGGTCAGGTTGTCGATCGTCACGCCGCTCCAGATCGGCAGCAGCGAGGCGGCGATCTGACCGCCGAACTTGATGGCCGGAGGGAGGTCGAAGCGGTCGTCCGCCAGCCCGACCGCCATCATCACGACCGCGCCCGCGAGGATCGCCCCGTACCGGTTCGTGACGTCCGTGCGGAAGGCGACGTCCAGGACGACCCCGGCGACGATCGCGACCCCGCCCATCGCGGGCATGGCCGCCTCGTGGATGTGGCGGCCCCCCGGATAGGCGACCACCCCGAGGCGGGGAGCGAGCCACATCGACAGCGGGACGCCGATCGCGCCGACCAGGAGGAGCGCGCCGACGAACGCGAGGTAGGCGCTCTCCGTCATCTCCCGAGACAGTATCCCACGCCCACCGACGCATCCGACCGCCCGCGGCGGGCGCCCGGGCAGAGCTCGGCGGCCGACGATCCGGACGCTCCGGATCGAGGCCCGCCCTCCGCTACGCGGCGACCGGCTCGAGGAAGGGCTCGGCGCCGCGGGCCTCCGCGGCCTCCGCGAACACCTCGATCGAGAGCTCGACGAAGGCGCGCGAGGCCGGCGTCTGGACGCGGTCGCGCACGCCCGCGAGCTCGATCCGGCGATGGAAGCTGTCGGCCTTCGTCAGCTCGACGATGACCGCCTCGCCGGCGTGCTCGCCGCGCTCGATCGCCAGGTCGGGCATGAGGGCGTAGCCGAGGCCGGCGCCGACGAGGCGCTGCACGGTCAGGTTGTCGTCGGAGCGGAAGACGACATTCGTGAGCGCGCCCGCCCGCTGCTCCGCCTGCCGCGAGCGCTCGTCGCAGGGGCCGGCCGAGAAGGCGACCATGTCCGCGCCGTCCAGCGCGGCCAGGCGGGCGACCTTCGCCCGCGCCATCGGCGAGCCGGGTGGCGCGAGGAGGAAGTAGGGGTCGTCGAGGAGCGGGCGGTACCAGAACCGGGGGTCGCGGACGGTCGAGCCGACGAAGGTCAGATCGAGCTCGCCCGTCTCGAGGGCACCGGCCAGCACGGCGTCGTCGTGCGCCTCGGCGAGCTCAACGTGGACCTGGGGCCAGAGATCGGCGAACCGCTTGAGAATGGTGGGCAGGACGCGCGCGCCCACGGACTGGAAGACGCCGATCCGCACGGTCCCAGCGTCGCCCGAGGCGAGCGCGTCGAGGTCGGCCTTGGCCGCCCGGAGCCGGGAGACCAGGCGCTCCGCGTGGCGGACCAGGACCTCGCCGGACTCCGTCAGCGAGACGGGGCGCGGGCCGCCGGGGCGCTCCACGAGCGTGTGCCCGACGGCGCGCTCGAGCGTCGCCACCTGCTGGGAGACCGCCGACTGGGCGTACCCGAGCTCGATCGCCGCCCGCGAGAAGCTGCGGGTCTCCGCGATCGCGAGGAGCGCGCGGAGGTGGCGGAACTCGACACCGAGGAGTCCATCGCTTTCCATGACCGTATTGAAGCAGATGATGCGTCTGGGCGATGGACCTTCCGGCGCACCGGACGTCTCTCCGCTCCGGTCGCCGACGCCCGGAGGGGGGCGTGACCCGGCGGCACGGGGTCCTCGTATCACCGCCGCCCGGGGCTCCTCTCCCCGGACAGGAGCCGACGGAGGAGTTGGAGCATCGCCACCGTGCCGACAGTGGAGGATCGTGGGCGGGCCGAGCCCCCGCTGCGGCCCGCCGTGCTCGGCGCGCTCGCCTCGCACGCGCTCGCGGCCGCGGCGATGGCCGCGCCGTGGCCGGTGCTCCTCCTCGGCGTCTGGGACGCGACCGGTGGAGGGTCCTGGCTCGGGTTCGTCGGTGCGGCGCGCCTCGCGCCCTACGTCGCGCTCTCCTGGCTCGCCGGCCGCCTCGCCGACCGCGCGCACCGCGGTCGCCTCGTCGTGCTGTCCACCGTCGGCCGCACGCTCTTCCTGACGCTCGCGGCCGTCGCCCTGGCCGGGGGCTCGCTCGTCCTCGCCGTCGCCTGCTCGACGCTCGCGGTGGCGATCGGCACGCCGGCCTTCCCCGCGATCGCCGCGGCGCTCCCGGAGACGGAGGGCGCGGCCGCCGCCCGGGCGACGGCGGCCCTCGTGACGATCGAGGTCAGCGCCTTCGTCGTCGGGCCCGCCTTCGCGGGCGCGCTGCTCGGGCTCGTCCCCGGCTGGGTCGTGATCGCCGGGGCGGCGACCGCCTCGGCGGCGGCCATCCCGCTCGTCCGCCCGTGGTCGCGGGGGCCGGGGGTGGCGCCCGCCTGGCCCGCCGGCACGGCGGACGCCATCGGCCTCCGGCTCCTCGCCGCGACCCCGGCCGCCCTCACCGCGATCCTCGTCGTGGCCGTCGTCAACCTGGTCGACAACCTCGTCGCCGTCTCCCTCCTGCCGCTGGCGGAGAGCGACTGGGAACGCGGGGCCGGAAGCTTCGGGCTCGCCACGGCCGTCCTCGGCTTCGGGGCGCTCCTCGCACCGATCCTCTACCGCCTGCTCGGCGCCGGCCTCACCGCCATCTCGCTCCTCACCCTCGCCACGCCGCTCCTCCTCGTCTCCGTCAGCGGCGGCCCTGTGACGGCGCTTCCGGCCCTCGCGCTCGTCGGCGCCGCGTCGGTCCAGATCGAGACGGTGACGACGACGACGATCCAGGACTCCGTGCCTCCGTCCCAGGCCGCGGGCATTCTCGGCCTGACGGACTCGGTGATGGTGGCTGCGAGCATCGTCGGCGCGGTCTCGGCGCCCCTCCTGACCGGGCTCGCCGGGGCGCGGGCGGCCGTCGCCCTGGCGGGCCTGACCGTCGGAGCGCTCGCCGTGGCCCGCGCGTGGCGACCTCCCCGGGCCCGAGCGGCGGCCGAGACGGCCTGACCGCGGCCCCACGAACGTCGAGGGGCCCGGTCGGCGCTCGCTCCGCCGACCGGGCCCCTCGAGCGACTGCCTACTCGCCCTCGCCGGCCACGAGCCCGACGGGCGGCGCGTCCGGCGCCGGCGAGACGACCTCGAGCGAGACCTCGCTCTCGCCCTCCTTGCGCTCGACGAGGATCGTCGAGCCCGGCTCGAGCGAGCGGCCGAGCACGAAGTCCGCGAGCGGATCCTCGATCAGCCGCTGGATCGCGCGGCGCAGTGGCCGGGCCCCCATGGAGGGGTCGTAGCCCTCCTCGACCAGGAGCTCCTTGGCCGCCTGGGTGAGCTCGATCGCCACCTCGTGCTCCGCCATCTGGTCGCGCAGGCGCAGCAGCATCATGTCGACGATCCCGGTGATCTGCTCCTTGGTGAGCTTGTGGAAGACGATGACCTCGTCGATCCGGTTCAGGAGCTCGGGCCGGAAGACCTTCTTCAGCTCGCCCATGATCCGGTTCTTCATGTCGTCGTACGACATGCCGCCCTCGGCCTCGGCGAGCGTGAAGCCCAGCGACTGGTTCTTCGCGATCGTCGAGGCGCCGATGTTCGACGTCATGATCACGATGGTGTTGCGGAAGTCGACCTTGCGGCCCTGGGAGTCGGTCAGCTTGCCCTCCTCCAGGAGCTGGAGCAGGATGTTGAAGACGTCCGGGTGCGCCTTCTCGACCTCGTCGAGCAGGAGCACCGAGTACGGCTTGCGGCGGACGGCCTCCGTCAGCTGGCCGCCCTCCTCGTAGCCCACGTACCCGGGAGGCGAGCCGACGAGCCGGGACACGGAGTGCTTCTCCATGTACTCCGACATGTCGATCTGGATCATCGCGCCGTCGTCGCCGAAGAGGAACTCGGCGAGGGTCCGGGCGAGCTCCGTCTTGCCGACCCCGGAGGGGCCGAGGAAGATGAACGAGCCCGTCGGGCGCTTGGGATCCTTGATGCCCGCGCGGCCGCGCCGAATGGCCCGGGACACGGCCGCGATCGCGACCTCCTGGCCGACGACCCGCTTGTGCAGCTCCTCCTCCATCCGGATCAGGCGCTGCGACTCGGCCTCGGTCAGCTTGAAGACGGGGATCCCGGTCCACATCGAGACGATGTCGGCGACCTCCTCCTCGCCGATGGAGGGCTGCTCCGTCGGCGTCTCGGCGGTCTCCTGCTTCCACTGCTCCTCGAGCTCGCGCTTCTTCGTCGTGAGCTTGCGCTCCTCGTCGCGGAGCCCGGCGGCCTTCTCGAACTCCTGCGCCTCGATCGCGGCCTCCTTGTTGCGCCGCGTCTGCTCGATCTGGTCCTCGAGGTCCTTGTAGCGGGGCGGCGCGGACATGGTCTTGATCCGCATCCGGGAGGCGGCCTCGTCGATCAGGTCGATCGCCTTGTCCGGGAGGTGCCGGTCCTGGATGTACCGGTCGGACAGCTTGGCCGCGGCGTCGAGCGCCTCGTCCGTGATCCGGATCCGGTGGTGCGCCTCGTAGCGGTCGCGCAGGCCACGGAGGATCTGCACGGTGTCGTCCACCGTCGGCTCCTCGACCCGGACCTGCTGGAAGCGCCGCTCGAGCGCCGAGTCGCGCTCCAGGTACTTGCGGTACTCGTCGAGGGTGGTCGCGCCGACGGTCTGGAGCTCCCCGCGGGCGAGGGCGGGCTTGAGGATCGAGGCGGCGTCGATCGCGCCCTCCGCCGCCCCGGCGCCGACGAGGTTGTGGAGCTCGTCGATGAACAGGATGATGTCGCCGCGCTGGGCGATCTCCTTCATGACCTTCTTCAGCCGCTCCTCGAATTCGCCGCGGTACTTCGAGCCGGCGACGAGGGCGGCGAGGTCGAGCGTGTAGATCTGCTTGTCGGTCAGGAGGTCCGGGACGGCGCCCGAGGAGATCCGCTGCGCGAGCCCCTCGACGACGGCCGTCTTGCCGACGCCCGGCTCGCCGATCAGGACCGGGTTGTTCTTCATCCGGCGGACGAGGATCTGCATCATCCGCTCGATCTCGTTGTGCCGGCCGACCACGGGGTCGAGCCGTCCCTCGGACGCCATCTTCGTCAGGTTGCGGCCGAACTGGTCGAGGAGCTTCGAGCTCTTCTTGGCCTCGCCGGTCGCGGCGCCCGAGGCCTGCTGGGCGCCGGTGCCGGACTGCGAGCGCCGTCCCGGGCCCGACAGCAGGCGGATGATCTCGTTGCGGATCTTCTCGGCGTCAGCGTCGAAGTCGAGGAGGATGCGGGCGGCGACGCCCTCGTTCTCGCGGACGAGGCCGAGCAGGATGTGCTCCGTGCCGATGTAGTTGTGGCCGAGGGACAGCGCCTCGCGGAGGGCCAGCTCGAGGACCTTCTTGGCGCGCGGGGTGAACGGGATCTGACCCGTCGTCACCTCTTCGCCCTGCCCGACGATCCGGGCGACGTTCTGGCGGACGTCCTCGACCGTGATGTCGAGGGAGTCGAGGACGCGGGCGGCGAGCCCCTCCTCCTCGCGGAGCAGGCCGAGCAGGATGTGCTCGGTCCCGATGTAGTTGTGCTTGAGGGCGCGTGCCTCGTCTTGGGCGAGGACGACAACCTGTCGCGCTCGCTCGGTGAAGCGTTCGAACATCGAATCAGCCCTCCTTTCTCACGTAGGGCGGTGCGATCGTAGATCCTTGTCCTCGGTCTTCGCACGAACGGCCACGGTGGTCTGGTCGCTCGTACGGTGTCGGCTCGTTGGGGTGGTCCGGATGGCTCGGTGGCGTGGACGGTCCGGCCGCGTTCCCCGGCACCCGACCCGGGGCGAGGGTCCGCTGATCCAGCCTACCACGGGGATTGCCGCACTCCACCCCGTCGACGGAGCACGACCCGTGCAGCAGGGGAAACGGTCCACCGGTCGAGGCATTCCCGCCGGCCGCGTCCCTCCGGAGCGCGCCCCGACGGCCGCCGATCGGGCCGGGATCCCCGGAGCGCAGGGCGGCCGGGCGGGCCCGGCGAGCCGGCCCCCTACGGGTCGGGCGGGGCGTCCCGGAGCGCGGGGAAGAGCACGACCTCGCGGATCGAGGGCCGGCCCAGGAGGAGCATCGCGAGGCGGTCGATGCCGACGCCGAGGCCCCCCGTCGGCGGCATCCCGTAGGAGAGCGCCCGCACGTAGTCCTGGTCGACAGGATGGGCGTCCTCGTCGCCGGCGCGCCCGGCCGCCGCCTGCTCCTCGAACCGCGCGCGCTGCTCGGCGGGGTCGTTCAGCTCGGAGTAGCCGTTCGCGAGCTCCATACCGGCGCAGAAGGCCTCGAAGCGCTCGGTCATCCCCGGCTCGTCCTGCTTGCCGCGCGCGAGCGGGGAGAGCTCGACGGGGTAGTCGACGAGGAAGACGGGCGCGGTCACCGTGGGCTCCACGAAGTGGGAGAGGAGGTGGTCGACCAGCTGCGCCCACGTCCGGTCGCGGGAGGTGTCGACGCCGGCGGCGTGGAGCCGCTCGCGGAGGGCGTCCGGGTCCCGCGGCCCCGCGAAGGGATCGATCCCGCAGGCGCCCGCGATCGCCTCGCCGAGCCGGATCCGCGGCCACGGCGGCGCCAGGTCGACGGGCCCCTGGTCCGTCTCGACCACGGTGGTGCCGAGCGCGGCCCTCGCCGCTGTGGCGATCAGCTCCTCGGTCATCGCCATCACCGCCGTGTAGTCCGCGTAGGCCTCGTAGCTCTCGAGCATGGTGAACTCGGGGTTGTGCTTGAACGAGACGCCCTCGTTGCGGAACGTCCGGCCGATCTCGTACACCTTCTCGAGGCCGCCGACGATCAGCCGCTTGAGGTAGAGCTCCGTCGCGATCCGCAGGTAGAAGGTCCGGTCGAGCTGGTTGTGGTGCGTCGTGAACGGCCGCGCCGCGGCCCCGCCGTAGAGCGGCTGCAGGATCGGCGTCTCCACCTCGGCGAAGCCGCGGGCGTCCATGAAGCCGCGGATGGCGGAGACCAGGCGCGACCGGCGGAGGGCGAGCTCTCGCGCGTCCGCCGAGATCAGGAGGTCGAGGTAGCGCTGGCGGTAGCGCTGCTCGACGTCCCGCAGGCCGGACCAGGTGTCGGGGAGGGGCAGCCGGTTCGGCGCCAGGAGCTCGGCGGCGTCCAGGGCGAGGGAGACCTCGCCGCGGCGGGTCCGGATGACGCGTCCGGCGACGCCCAGGATGTCGCCGAGGCTCACCCGGGAGGCGACCCCGAAGGCCTCGTCGGAGAGGGCCGCGCGGCTCGCCAGGAGCTGCACCCGGCCGGCGAGGTCCTGCAGCTCGAGGAAGACGAGCTTGCCCTGACCGCGGCGGCCGAGGATCCGGCCGGCCAGACGGAGCATCACCTCCGACTCCTCGCCCGGTTCGAGCTCCGCGCCCGCGGCGAGCACGGCCGTGGTGGGCGAGCGGCCGTCGAAGCGGTGGGCGAGCCGGTCGAAGGAGCGGGCGTCCCGCTGCTCGCCGCCCGGCTCACCGCCGGGCGGCGGGGACGGCCCGTCGGGGGTCACGCCGACTTGATGGCGACGATCTCGTACCGGACGCTGCCGCCCGGCGTGACGACGTCGACCTTCTCGCCCTTCTTGCGGCCGATCATGGCCTTGCCGACCGGGGACTCGTTGGAGATCCGGTTCTCGTCCGGATCCGCCTCGGCCGAGCCGACGATCTGGAAGGTGGCGGCTCCGCCCTTCGTCTTGACGTCGATCATCGAGCCGACCTGGACGATCGTCGAGTCGAGCTGGGTGGCGTCGACGACGACGGCCTCGCGCAGCTGGTCCTCGATCTGGAGGATCTCCGACTCGAGCATGGCCTGCTCGTTCTTGGCGTCGTCGTACTCGGAGTTCTCGGAGATGTCGCCGAACTCCCGCGCCTCCTTGATGCGCTCGGCCACCTCGCGGCGGCGGTTGGCGACGAGGTCCTCGAGCCGTTCCTGCAGCTTGCGGTATCCCTCTTCGGTGATGCGGACTTCCTTGGCCACGATGGGCCTCCAATGGACGAGAAGTGGTGCGGGGGCGGAAAGACGACGCCCGGGCGGAGGGCGCGAGGGGCGGCATGGTACCGCGCCTGCCGGCGGTACCCTGAGCTTCGTGCCCTGTCCCCCGACGCTGCCCCGTGCGCTGACCGACGCCTGGTCGATCGGCGACGTCGAGATCGCGAGCCGGATCGTGCTGGCGCCGATGGCGGGCGTCTCCGTGCAGGCCTTCCGACGTCAGGGACGCCGGTACGGCGCCGGCCTCGTGTGCTCGGAGATGGTCTCGGCGATGGGGGTCCACCACGGCAACGACCGCACCCTCTCCTACCTGCGGATCGCCGGCGACGAGCGACCGCTCGCCGTCCAGATCTTCGGCGCCGAGGCGGGCCCCATGGCCGAGGCGGCCAGGGTCGTCGAGGCGGCCGGCGCCGACATCATCGACATCAACATGGGGTGCCCCGTCCGCAAGGTGACGAAGACCGGAGCAGGCGGCCACCTGATCGACGGGGACGGGTCGGAGGCGGCGCGCCTCGTGGAGGCGGTCAGCGGGGCGGTGTCGGTGCCGGTGACGGTGAAGATGCGCCGGGGCGTGCGCGCGGACTCGCGCGCGTTCCTCGCAGTCGGCCCGCGCCTCGTGGAGGCCGGGGCGAAGGCGCTGACGCTCCATCCGCGCTCGGTCACGCAGATGTACACGGGCGACGCGGACCACGCGCTGACGGCCGAGCTCGTCGAGGCGGTCGACGTCCCGGTTCTGGCCTCCGGGGACATCACGAGCCGCGCCCGCGCCGAGGCGATCCTGGCGACGACCGGGGCGGCCGCCGTGATGATCGGCCGCGGCGCCCAGGGCAACCCGTGGCTGATCGCCGAGCTCGCCGGCGGCGCCGGATCCAGCGGGATCGAGCCGTCGAACGCCGAGGTCGCCGCCGAGCTCGTGCGCTTCGTCCGCGAGGTCGAGCGCGAGCTCGGGCCAACCCGCGCGGTCGGCTTCCTCCGCAAGTTCTACGCCTGGTACCTGCGCCGGGGCCGGTTCCCGCGCGCCCTGCGCCAGGAGCTGACGCAGCTGCCGACGATCGCGGCCGTCGAGGCGGCGATCCTCGACGCGGCTCCCGACGCGCGCACGCTCGTCGCCGCAGCCGCGGCGGAGCTCGCGGCGCTCGGCTCCGGCGAGGACGACGTCGAGCTCGGGCTGCCGATCTCCGTCTACGGCGGAGGCTGACGCCCCGATTCCTGCGGGAACGGGTCCTCCGCAGGCGGCGAGGGGCGCCGCCGGCCGCCGGCGACCGGCCGTCGCGGCGGTCCTCTTCGACGTCGGCGAGACCCTCGTCGACGAGACGCGCGCCTGGACGCTCGAGGCGTCCCGGGCCGGCGTGCCGGCGTTCACCCTCCTCGCGGCGCTCGGCGCGTTGGCCGCGCGGCGCCGGGACCACCGGGAGGTCTGGGACCTCCTGGGGGTCGACCGACCGCGCGGCGAGCCGATCCTCCTCGCGGCCGGCGACCTCTATCCGGACGCCGCCCCCTGCCTGGCGGACCTGCGGGCCCGCGGGCTCCGGATCGCGATCGCCGGCAACCAGCCGCAGGCGACGGAGCGCGTCCTCGTCGGGCTCGGCCTGCCCGCCGACGTCATCGCGAGCTCCGAGGGCCTGGGCGTCGCGAAGCCCGATCCGCGCTTCTTCGCGCTCGTCGCCCGGCTCCTCGGCGTCCCGGCCGGGGCCGTCGCGTCGGTCGGCGACCGCCTGGACAACGACGTGCTGCCCGCCGAGGCCGCCGGGATGCTCGGGATCCACATCCGCCGCGGGCCCTGGGGCGTGCTCCACGACCGCTGGCCGGAGGCCGCCCGCGCGGATCTGCGGATCCGGACGCTCGCCGGCCTAGGCGATCGCCTCGCGCGGTGAGCGGCCTTCGATGCGATCGAAGGCGACGGCGAAGACCGCGACCCCGAGGAACGCGACCGCGGCCACGGCGACCCACATGACCCCGTCGCCGAAATGCTCGCGGAGGGCGAAGCCGCCGATCGGCCCGAGCGCGAAGCCGACCGCGCTGGTCGCCCCGTAGGCGCCCAGGTAGGCGCCCCGCACGTCCTCCGGCGCCATCGTCGAGACGACCGCCATCACCGTCGGGACCCAGAGCATCTCGCCGATCACGAAGACGACGAGGATCAGCGCGACGACGAGCGTGGAGCCCGAGAGCTGGAGGAGCAGGAAGGGCAGCCCCATGCACGTGAGGGCGGCCGTCATCACGCGGAGCGGCGGGAGGGTCGCCGTCCGGCGCGAGAGGCGGACCTGGAAGAAGGTGACGGCGAGCGGGTTGATGACGAGCAGGATCCCCCAGAGGGACTTCGGCAGGTGGTGCGTCTGCGTGGCCGAGACCGGGAGGAGCGTCTCGTAGGCGGTGTAGACGACGAACGCGAGGCTGCCGGCGACGAGCAGCCAGCGGAAGCCGGCGTCGGCGCGGATCACGGCGAGCGACGATCGCTCGGGCGCCGCCTCCGGCGTGAAGCGCCCGGTGGCCGGCAGGAACCGGTAGGCGACGAGGAAGGACAGCGCGGAGAGGAGCGCCGACACGGCGAAGAAGCCGTTCCAGCCGACGTGGAGGAGGATCCCGCCGATCGCCGGGCCGATCGCGGCGCCCAGGTTCTGGGCGACCCGCGTGGCGGCGTAGGCCTCGGGACGGCCCTCCGGCGCCACGAGATCGGCGATCAGGGCGTCGTCGGCCCCGGAGGAGGCCTGGTGGACGATGCCGGCGAGGACGAAGGCCGAGAGGCCGAGCCAGGCGCTCCCGCCCGCGGCGAGGTAGAGGAGGCCCTGGATCGCGGTGCCCGCGTGGGAGACGAGGACGATCCGCCGGCGGCCCACGCGGTCGGACAGGTGGCCGCCCAGGTAACCGGAGACGAAGCCCGCGATCGCCCCGATCATCCAGGCGGCGCCGAGCATCGTCTGGCCGGAGTGCAGCCGCTCGATCGCCCAGATCGAGACGTAGGTGAAGAGCATCGACGCCGCGCTCGTCGCGAGCAGCTTGATCGCGATCACGGGACGGAGGGCGGGATCGATCGACCCCGCGAAGATCAGCCGCTCCGGACGCTCGAGGAGCCGGACTGCCCGGGCGCGAGCCCGGCCGGGCCTTCCGCCCGGCGCCCCGCTCATGGCCCGTCGTGCGCCGCGTTCTCGCCGCCGACGAGCAGGCCGATCCGGTCGACGAACTCGAGCTCGCCGACGGTCCGCACCTCGCCGTCGACGAGCTCGTAGGGCTGCAGGAGGACGAGGCCGTGGTCGGCGCCGGCCTCCCCCACCTCGAGCCGGAAGGCGTGGCGCGGCAGCTCGTCCGCGAACAGGTCCGAGTCGGCGAGGAGCACGTAGCGCTCCGCGCCCGCCTCGTCCCGCACGGCGCGCTCCAGGTCGCCGAGGGCGGAGGAGCCGCTCGCCGGCACCTCGGTCGGCTCGGCGCCGGCCGCGGCGATCAGCGCGAAGGTCGTGGACGTCCCGGCGTTCCGCGCGGCCGTCGCACGCTCGAGCGCGGCGCCGATCAGATCGTCGAGCTCCTCCGAGATCTCCTCGTCGCCCTCGTGGTCATGATCGTGGGCGTGGAGCGCCGTGTGGGCGTGGCCCACGATCTGCGGATCGTCGGTCACCTCGAGGTCGCCGTTCACCTTCCACCGGTACGGCGTGACGATGATGAACGCCGTGTGATCGTCCCCCTCGCCCGCCTCGAGCCCGACGGCGGCGACCTCCGCCCCATCCTCGGTCTCGACGTCCGTGAGGAAGGCGATCGCGTAGCCGACGGCGTCGTCGGCCTCGGCGAGCACCCACTCGTGGAGGGGAGCGAGGCTGACCGCCGCCTCGTCGATCAGCCGCTCATCGATCTCGCCGCCGGCGCGGGCGACGAGCGCGAACGGCCGGAGGTCGTCCTGCCCCTCCTCGGCGAGGCGGGTGAACGCGCGGTCGAAGGCGACGCCGCCGAGCGCGACGAGCTCGGCCGACGGCTGCGCCTCATGCTCGTGCATGCCCATCCTCTCCATTGTTGCGGTGCCAGAGCAGGCGGAGCCCCACGAGCGTCAGCTCGGCGACGGACTCGGTCACGCGGACGGCGTGCGGGGCGACCGTCGGCGCGAGCCCGCCGGTCGCGATCACCGGGCACTCCTCCCCGAGCTCGGCCTGGATCCGGCCGATCAGGCCGTCGACGAGCCCGGCGAAGCCGAAGACCGCACCCGCCTGGAGCGCCGCCGATGTCGTCTTGCCGATCGTCCGCGCCGGGGCGACGAGCTCGACCGTGGCGAGCCTGGAGGCGCGCGCCGCCAGCGCCTCCATCGAGACCTCGAGGCCGGGCGCGAGGACGCCGCCGAGGAACTCGCCGGAGGCCGAGACGACGTCGAAGTTCGTCGACGTGCCGAAGTCGACGACGATGCAGGCACCGCCGACGCGGTCGAAGCCGGCGACCGCGTTCGCGATCCGATCCGGCCCGATCTCGGCCGGGTTCGCGTAGAGGAGGGGCATCCCGGTCCGCGCCCCGGGGCCCACGACGAGGACGGGCGAGCCGCCGGCGCGCTCCAGCGCGATCGACCACCCCGCGGTCAGCGCCGGCACGGTGCAGGACACGACCACGCCGGAGACGTCGCCGCCGGCGAGGCCGCGGCGGGCGAGCAGCGACGCGAGCTTCACGTCGAGCTCGTCGGCCGTGTCGTGGAGCCGCGTCGCGATCCGCCACTCGGCGACGAGCTCGTCCTCGGCGAACAGCCCGAGGACGGTGTTGGTGTTGCCGACGTCGGCGGCGAGGAGCACGGGCGCGGCCTCAGGCGGCCGGCGGGTCCTCGGGCGCGACGAAGTCCGGCGGCAGCGTCGTCGGCACGTCGTCGATGGGCTTCAGCTCCTCGATCACGATGTCCTGCGAGCTGTGCACGTCCGCCCGGGGGATGATCCGCGTCGGGCGGTTCTTGTCCCAGACCCAGACGTCCTCCATCGACAGGTGGTAGAGCGGGTACGACGGGTGGTGCTGGATGTCGAGCTTTAGGTTGTTGCACAGGTACGTGGCGTCCTGCGTGAGGACGCAGTAGCGGAAGAGCCCGTAGACCGTCGCGTACTCCCGCTTCAGGTCCAGTTCGAGCTTGGCGTCGAATTCCTCGAGGTCCTCGAGATCGGACACGGAGGGGCTCCCAGGTCGTGGTCGGCTGACGGTCCATCGTACCGCCCGCGGGCGGGAGGGCCGACCCAGGGGGCGGGACGCGTCGTCAGAGCCAGCCGACCGGCTCGACCTCCTGGGCCGCGATCTCGGGCGCGTCGGCCAGGAGCCGGGCCGGGCGGCCGCCGATCCGGGCGTCGGGCAGGACGTCGAGGAGCGGCAGGAGAGCGAACCGCCGCTCCGCGAGCCGCGGGTGGGGAACGGTCAGCCGGCCGCTCGAGATCGCCGAGGCGCCGTAGAGGAGGAGGTCGAGGTCGATCGTGCGCGGGCCCCAGCGAACCTCGCGCGTCCGTCCGTGGTCCCGCTCGAGCTCCTGCAGCCGATCGAGCAGGGCCTCCGGCCCGAGGCGCGTCGTGAGGCCGACGGCGGCGTTCAGATAGGCCGGCTGGTCGGGCCCGCCGAGCGGCGCCGAGCGGTAGAGCCGCGAGCGGGCGACGAGGTCGACGCCTGCGGTCCCGGCGAGCTCGTCGGCGACGGCGCGGAGCGTGGCCTCCGGGTCCCCGACGTTGCCGCCGAGGGCGACGATGACGCCCTCCGAGGCGCGGCGGGCGACCTCGACCTCGACGGTGTCGAGGACGAGCGGCACCGGCGCGGACGGCTTGCCGACGGTGACGCGGACCGCGCGGAGCGGGAACTCCGCGAAGAGCGCGTCGGCGATCCGCGCCGCCAGCCGCTCCAGGAGGTCGTACCGCTCGCTCGTGGCGATCGCGAAGGCGCGGGCCGCCAGCTCGCCGTAGTGGACGGCGTCGCCGACGTCGTCGGACTCCTCCGCCCGCGCCGTCCAGGGCACCGCCTCGAGATCGAGCCGGAAGCGCTGGCCGAGCCGCTTCTCCTCCTCGAGCACCCCGTGGAAGCCGAAGAAGGCGAGCCCGCGGACGGCGACCGACCGTCATCGCGGGGCTCCCGTGGCCTGGAGGGCGGCCCGCACGGCGAACGCGTGGCGATGGGGCTCGACGTCGTGCACGCGGAGCATCCACGCCCCCGCGTCGGCCGCGCCGAGGTCGGCCGCGACCGACGCCGCCACCCGATCCGCCTCGGGGTCGGCGATGACGGCGGCGAGGAAGCGCTTGCGGGAGAGGCCGATCACGACCGGCGCTCCGCACGTCTCCTCGATGACCCGGACGCCGCGGATCAGGGCGAGGTTGTGGGCCGGGGTCTTGCCGAACCCGATCCCGGGGTCGACGCAGATCCGGCCGCGGTCGATCCCCGATCCCACGGCCCGCTCGACGCGCTCGGCGAGCCACGCCGAGACCTCGGCCAGCACGTCGGCGTAGCGGGGGTCGTCCTGCATCGTCCGGGGCGTGCCGAGCATGTGCATCAGGCAGACGTCGGCGCCGCGCTCGGCCACCAGCTCGGCCATCCCGGCCGCGGCGAGCGCGGTGACGTCGTTGACGAGCGTCGCGCCCAGGTCGAGCGCGCGGGCGGCGACCGCCGGCTTCGCCGTGTCGATCGAGATCGCCGCCGCCAGGCCGTCCAGGCGCTCGAGCACCGGGACGACGCGGGCGAGCTCCTCGTCGTCCGACGTCGGTTCGGCCCCGGGCCGGGTCGACTCGCCCCCCACGTCGACGAAGGCGGCCCCCTCGGCGGCCAGCCGCCGGGCGTGCGCCGCCGCCGCGTCGGCGCCGAGGAAGCGGCCGCCGTCGGAGAAGGAATCGGGCGTCACGTTGACGATGCCCATGAGGAGCGGCCCGTTCCCGTAGCGATCGCGGAGCGACGGAGCGGCGGTCACGCGGCAGATCGTCCCACAGGAGGCTCGTGCGGCGGCGTTTGACCGTTCCGCCGGCGGTCGATCCTCGACCATGCGCATCGTCTCCGCCGACGTCGCCGTGCTCGATCCGGCGGGGACCGCCCGCTGGTACGCCGAGACCCTGGGCGCCGCCCGCGCGGGAGCGTCCGCCGTCCGGCTCGGGGGACGGAGCTCCGGTTCCACGATCGCCCGGACGGAGCCGGCGAGGGGCGCAACCACCTCGCCTTCCGGGTCGCCGAGGACCGGCTGGAGGAGGCGGTCGCGCTCGCCACCGGGACCGGCGCCCATCTGCCCGGGGAGGGTGGAGCCGCGATCCAGGACTGGCCGTTCCTCGCGGCCCGGGCGGTCTACCTCACGGATCCCCAGGGCGACGTGCTCGAGTTGATCGCGCGGACCGGCGACACCGGTCCCGGCGGACCGCTGGCCGGATCGGTCGTCGAGGTGGGCCTCCTCGTCGCCGACCCACGCGAGGCGACGAGGCTCCTCGGCGCCGCCGGCGTGCCGACGCTCGGCGCGGCCGGCCCGGACTTCGGCTTCGCCGGCGACCTCGAGGCCCGGCTCGTCCTGACGACGCCCGGGCGCCCGTGGTTTCCGACGGCGGCATGTTCCGCCTCGGCGACGGTGCTCGCCGTCGAGGTCGAGGTCGAGGGCGCGCCGGCCGCCGCGGACCCGCGGCTCGGGCCGATCCGCGTCGGCGTGCGGCCCTGAGCCGTCGCCGCGTCGCGAGGTCGCGGCCGGCGCGGCGGGCCCGCCGACCCTCAGACGACGTCGGCCGTCGAGACCACGCGGGCGAACTCGCCGTGGAGGCTCGCCGCCGTCGCCCGCTCCAGGTCGGCGGCGGCGACGACCTCGCCGTCGGGCCCGCGCCGATCGAAGGTCGCCGTCGCGTCGAGGACGAAGAGCACGTCGTAGCCGAGGTTGCCGGCCATCCGGGCGGTGGTCTCGCAGCAGTGGTTCGTCGTCATCCCGCAGATCGCCAGCTGCCGGATCTGCCGCTCTCGTAGCCAGGCGTCCAGGTCGGGCGTCCCGTAGAAGCAGGAGTTGACCGACTTGGCGACCATCAGGTCGCCGTCCTCGGCCGCCACCTCGGGCCGCAGCGTGTTTCCGGGCGTGCCGGGGGCGAGCGGCGACCCGGGCTCGGTGGAATCGTGGCGGACGACGACGACCGGGCGGCCGGCGGCCCGCCAGGCGCCGAGCAGCCGTCCGACGTTCGCCTCGCAGGCGGGGTTCGAGCGGCCGCCGCCCCAGGACTCCGGATCGTCGAAGGCGTGCTGGAGGTCGACCACGAGGAGCGCGCAGTTCGGCTCCAGCGGGAGCATCACGCCGCCCAGGTCACCGGCGGGCTAGGCGCCGGCGGGCGGGGGCTCGGGGGCGCCGGGGAGCGGCAGGTTGAGGCCGCGGGCGCGGGGCTGCTCCTCCCGGCTGACGCCCTGCACCTCGCGCGCCTTCTCGGCGGCCTTGCGATCGGCCTCGGCGAAGACGGACTCCTCGCTCTCGCCGTCGATCAGGCGGAGGAACTGGTTGCGGTCGATCGTCTCGCGCTCGAGCAGGATCTTCGAGGTGATGTCGAGGAGCTCGCGGTTCTCCGTCAGCACCTGGCGAGCGCGCTCGTGCGCCTCCTCGATGATCCGCCGGATCTCCTCGTCGATCTCGCGGGCGATCTCCTGCGAGTAGTCGGCCTCCTGGGACATCTCGCGCCCCAGGAACGGCTGGTCGTGCGCGCGGCCGAGCATCCGGGGCCCGAGCTTCTCGGACATCCCGAACCGCATGACCATGTTCTTCGAGGTCGAGGTGACCTTCTCGATGTCGTTCGCGGCGCCCGTCGTGACCTCGTCGAAGACGAGCTCCTCGGCCGCGCGGCCGCCGAGCGTCATCGCCAGGTTGTCCATCAGGGCGGCCCGCGTCTGCAGGAACCGGTCCTCGGTCGGCAGCGAGATCGTGTACCCGAGGGCCTGGCCGCGCGAGATGATCGAGACCTTGTGGACCGGGTCGCAGTTCGGCAGCTTCTGCGCGACGATCGCGTGGCCCATCTCGTGGTAGGCGGTGATCAGCCGCTCCTTCTCGGACAGGAGCCGCGTCTTCTTCTCGGGACCGGCGATGACCCGCATGATGCCCTCTTCGAGCTCGATCATCGTGATCGTCTTCTTGTTGTGCCGCGCGGTCAGGAGCGCCGCCTCGTTGACGAGGTTCGCGAGGTCGGCGCCGGTGAAGCCCGGGGTCTGGCCCGCCAGGACCGCGAGGTCGATGTCGCGGGAGATCGGCTTGCCCTTCGAGTGGACGCGCAGGATCTGCTCGCGCCCGGCCCGGTCGGGACGGTCGACGACGATCTGGCGGTCGAAGCGCCCGGGCCGGAGCAGGGCCGGGTCGAGGATGTCCGGGCGGTTCGTCGCCGCGATCAGGATGATGTTGTCCTTCAGCTCGAACCCGTCCATCTCGACGAGGAGCTGGTTCAGCGTCTGCTCGCGCTCGTCGTGGCCGCCGCCCATGCCGGCGCCGCGATGCCGGCCCACGGCGTCGATCTCGTCCATGAAGATGATGCAGGGGGAGTTCTGCTTGGCCTGCTCGAAGAGGTCGCGGACGCGGCTCGCACCGACGCCGACGAACATCTCCACGAAGTCCGAGCCGGAGATCGAGAAGAACGGCACGCCCGCCTCGCCGGCGACCGCGCGGGCCAGGAGCGTCTTGCCGGTGCCCGGGGGGCCGAAGAGCAGCACGCCCTTCGGGATCCGCGCGCCGAGCGACTGGAACCGCTTGGGGTTCTCCAGGAACTCCTTGATCTCCTCGAGCTCCTCGACCGCCTCGTCCGCTCCCGCGACGTCCTTGAACGTCACCTTCGGCGAGTCCACCGCCATCCGCTTGGCCCGGCTCTTACCGAAGTTCATGACCCGCGAGCCCCCGCCCTGCATCTGGTTCATGATCAGGAGCCAGAAGCCGAGGATGAGCACGAACGGCAGGACGTAGGTGATGATCGAGACGATCGTCGAGCCGCCCGAGCGGCTGCCCGTGAAGACGATCGACTTGTCGCTCGAGTACTTGTCGTAGACGGACTCCCACGCCTTGTCGCCCGGGACGCCGACCGAGTGGTGGTCGAGCTTCGTCGGATCGCTGGCGTCCTGCACCGTGACGTCGGCGGTGTTGGCCGTCGGGCGGTACTTCAGCGCCGACACCTTGTGCCCGTCGAGGTCCGTCAGGAGCTGCGACCACGAGTACGCCGGCTTGGCCGTCGCCGACGACGACATGACCGTGTTCTGGACGAGATAGACGAGCAGGATCACGGCCAGCATGGGGACCAGCAGTGACTTGAAGATGCGATTCACGAGATGTGGCCTGATCGTCGGGGTAGAGAAGCGCCCACGGGGAGTGGATCCGTCGCAGACCCTCGAAACCACCTTAGCATGCGGGTTGGAACGGTCTCTCGGGGCGGAAGGTGCTCAACGGAACCCCAATCTGGGTGCGAGTCGAGGCGGGTCGTGCCGGTCCGTTCGCTGCGCGCTCGCCGGTGGTTCGGTGTGATCGGGTTCACGAACCGGTCCGCCACGGGGGGCGAACGGACTGACATGGGAAACGCGTCGATCACGCCGTCTCTTCCCCGGGCGGCCGGAGCGATCACGCGTAGAGTGCTGTGGCCGCTGATGTCCCCCCAGCCGCCCAGCCACGCCATCGACGACGCCCGGCTGCTCGAGCGATGCGCCGCGGGCGACGAGCGGGCGCTCGGCGTCCTCTACGACCGCTTCGGGCGGACCGCCTTCGCGCTGTCCTACCGGATCGTCAGGGATCGCGAGCTGGCCGAGGATGCGGTCCAGGAGAGCTTCCTCGCCGCCTGGCGCCGCGCCGCCTCCTTCGACCCGACGCGGGCGAAGGTCTCGACCTGGCTCTACACGATCGTGCGCAACAAGTCCGTCGACCTCGTCCGCCGCGAGGAGGCCCGTCCCAGCCTCACGAGCGACGAGATCCTCCAGGACACGGCGTCCGGGGTCGACGTCGAGGCGCAGGTCACCTCGCGCCTCGGCGACGCCCGCGTCCGCGAGGCGCTCGGCTCGCTCTCGATCCGCGACCGCGAGGTCCTCGAGCTGGCGTACTTCGGCGGCCTCACGCAGTCGGAGCTCGCCGCCCGCCTGCAGGAGCCGATCGGGACGATCAAGTCGAGGACGCACGCCGCCCTCGGCAAGCTCCGCCAGCTCCTCGGCGGCGACGAGGGGTTGCAGTCCATATGACCGGGTCGAGCCATCAGGAGCTGCGCGAGCTCGTGTCGGCCTACGCTCTCGGCGCGACGGAAGCGGAGGAATCGGCGATGGTCGAGGCGCATCTCGAAGGATGCGCGGACTGCCGCGCCGCGTTGGACGAGGCGCTGGAGACGACCGCCCTGCTGGCGCTCGCCGCCGCGCCGGTCGAGCCCCCGGAGCACCTCCGCGAGGCGATCGTCCGGGCGGCCGGCGTCGATCGCGAGCTCCGCGGCGCTCCGTCGCCGGCGGCGTCCGGCGCGCCCTCCGGCGCCAGGGGCAGCTCGCTCGGCGAGCGCCTCCGGCGGCTCCTGACACCGGCCCGCACGGTGGCCGGGCTCGCGGCCGCATGCGCCGTCGTCGCGCTCGGGGTCGCCGTCCACGAGCGGTCGCCCGGCACCTCGACGGACCTCCAGGCGGCCCTGCAGGCGCCGGGCGCCCGGGTCCTCCAACTCTCCTCGCCCACTCCCTCGGCGGCCGCGCGCGTGATCACGGCGCCTGGCCGCAAGCCCGTCTTCGTCGCCACGATGCCCGCCGTGCCCTCCGGCCACGTCTACCAGCTGTGGGCGATCCCGGCGGACGGACGGGCCGTGTCGCTCGGCCTCGTCGGCGGCGGCAAGGTGACCCGGACCGTCCCGGACGTGTCGGGCACGAAGATCTACGCCGTCAGCGTCGAGCCCTCCGGCGGCTCGTCCCAACCGACGACGAAGCCCGTGATGACGGCGAGCGTCTGAGGCCCGCCCCGACGCGGGACGGTCAGAGCCGGGACTCGTCGACGACGCCGATCACCCGGGCGTTGCGGAAGCGCTCCACGTAGTCCAGCCCGTAGCCGACGACGAAGCGGTTCTCGATCTCGAACCCGACGTACCGGCAGTGGACGTCGGCCTCGCGCCGCTCCGGCTTCGTGAGGAGCGCGCAGACCTCGAGCGTCCGCGGCCGGCGGGCGGCGAGGTTGCGCAGCAGGTAGGAGAGCGTCAGCCCCGAGTCGACGATGTCCTCGACGACGATCACGTCGCGGCCCACGAGCGGCGTCTCGAGGTCCTTGAGGATCCGCACGACGCCCGAGGACTGGACGCCGCTGCCGTACGAGGAGATCGCCATGAAGTCGATCTCGAGCGGCAGGTCGATGGCCCGGACGAGGTCGCCGAGGAAGACGAACGCGCCCTTGAGGACGCAGACGAGGAAGGGCGGGCGACCCGCGTAGTCGCGGGTGATCTCCGCCCCGAGCTCACGGACGCGTTCGAGGAGGACGTCCTCCTCGATCAGCACCTCCGTGACCAGGCTGCGCGGGTCCAGGGCGCCCATCGGAGAGCCGCTCGTGACGCCGTCGCTCACCCGGCGTACTCTCGCAGATCCGGCTGGCCCGACCGGCCCTCAGCGCGCCCCGGGCGGGAGGAACCGGAGGCGGCCGCCGCCGAGGCGGGCCACGGCTCCGCCGCGAAGGGAGACCTCGAGCTCGCTCCCCGGAGGCCGGCCCCGCAGGTCCTCCGCATCGCGCCGGTCGAGCGCCACCCCCGCGGCGCCGGCCGCCAGGGTGAGGGCCCGCGCCGCCACGATGGGCGGTACGGCCGCGAGCGCGGCCCGGTCGAGCGATCCGTCGGCCGCGACGAGCGCCGCGGCGGCGCGATCGACGAACGCCATCGCCGCCGCGGCGTCCGCGGCCGCGGCGACGAGGTTCGCGACGGCGGCGGGGTTGACCCGCTCGAGCGCCGCGACGCCGTCGAGGCGGATGCCGACCCGGGCGTTCGCGCTCCGCTCCAGGTTCGACGGGTCGTCGCGGAACGCCAGCCCGCGCCGGGCGAGCTCGTCCCGCACCTCCGCCCGCGTCAGCTCCAGAAGCGGGCGCCGCCACGGTCCGTCGGCGGGCGGCAGCGCGCCGAACGCCCCGGCGGCGGACGGGGAGGACGCGAGCCGGAGGAGGATCGTCTCCGCCCGGTCCGAGGCCGTGTGCCCCGTCACGAGCGGCCGCCCTCCGGCCGCGCCGAGCGCCGCCGCCCGCCGGCGCTCGCGGAGGCGCGCCTCGAGGTTGCCCCCCGCGGCCACGCGTCCCTCCGCCTCGCGGTAGGCCGCTCCGAGCTCGTCGGCGAGCGAGCGGCAGCGTTCGGCGTCCCGCTCGGACTCCCCGGCGCGGAGCCCGTGGCGGACGTGGAGGAGCTCGAGCGGATGCCCCCGCTCGGCCAGGAGGGCCGCGGCGAGGGTCGAGTCCCCACCGGCGGAGGCGAGGACGAGCACCGCCTCGCCGGGCGCGAGCAGCCGCTCCCGCTCGATCAGCCGCGCGACGCGATCGGCGATCGCCTCCGCCCGTCCGCGCCCCCTGGCCACGAGGGCCACGGTACACGGCTGCCGCTCGCGCCGGCGTCCGCTCCGGCGCCCCCTCAGGGGCCGCTCAGCCCGCGCGGGCGAGCTTCGCGGCGTAGGTGGTGCCGAGCTCGATGTAGCGGGCGTGCAGGGCCTGCGCCCGATCGTCGTCGCCCTCGTCGTGGGCGGCGGCGATCTGCGCCCTCAGACCCTCCAGGCGATCCTCAAGGCGCAGCCGCAGCGTCTCGTCGCCGGTCAGCTCCTCGCCGCGGCCGGCGGCGAGGAGCGCCCGCGGACGCCAGATCCGCAGCAGGTCGGCGAGGCGCGGATCCTCCGCCGCCGCGGCCTCGAGCACCTCGAGGCCGCGCCGCGCCACGGGCCGCAGCGCCTCGGGATCCCAGATCGAGTCCGGCTCGACGGAGAGGAGGCCCTCGGCCCGGGCGAGCACGCGCGGATCCTCGAACTCGAGCGCGAATCCCGCCGCGCCGAGCTCCGCCAGCCGCACCAGGGAGGCGACGAGCCGGTGCTCTCCGAGGTCGACGGGAGCGCCTGTCGACGGGTGGCGGAGGATCGGCGGCACGCGCCGCATCGTAGGCCTCCGCGGCGAGAGGAGGCGGGTAGGATCCCGCGCCATGCCGATCCACCTCCGCGCCGAGGTCGGCGCCTACGCGCCCGTCTGCCTCACTCCCGGCGATCCGCGTCGCGCCACGTACATCGCCGAGCGGTTCTTCGAGGGCGCGCGGCTGGTCAACGAGGAACGCGGCATGCTCGGATACACCGGCACGTTCGAGGGCACGCCGATCTCCGTCCAGGCGCACGGCATGGGCTGTCCGAGCGCGGCCATCTACTTCGAGGAGCTGATCACGCTCGGCGTCGAGCGGATCATCCGCGTCGGCACCTGCGGGGGCCTCCAGGCCGATCACGCCCTCGGCGATGTCATCGTCGCGATCTCGGCCGTGCCGGCGGACGGCTCCATGCTCACGTACACGAACGGGGAGCCCCACGCTCCCACGGCCGACTGGCGCTTCGTGCAGGAGGTGATCCGCCGGGCGGGGGACGCCGACCTGACGATCCGGGTCGGGCCGATCGTCTCCTCCGACGTCTTCTACAACCCGGACCCGGGCCAGGCTCGTCGCTGGTCCGAGCGGGGGATCCTCGCCGTCGAGATGGAGGCCTCGATCCTGTTCACGATCGCCGCGCTCAGGAACGTCTCGGCGGGCTGCATCACCACGGTCTCCGACATCATCGTCGAGGGCGAGTTCGTGCGGATCTCCGACGACGAGCTCCGCGCCGGCGTCGACCGGATGACGGAGCTCGCGATCCGCTCCGCCATCGCCTGACGCCGATGGCGCGGCGCGCTCACCTGATCGTCAACCCGGCCTCCGACGGCGGGCGGACGGGGGGCGTCGTCGACGCGCTCCGGGCGGAGTTCGCGGTCCGCGGCGTCGCCACCACGCTCGTCACGACGAGCGCGCGGGGAGAGGCCACCGCCCTCGCCCGCGCGGCCCGTGACGACGGCGCGGAGCTCGTCGTCGCCGTCGGCGGCGACGGCACGATCAACGAGGTGGTCAACGGCCTCGTCGACCCCGCCGATGCCGACGCCGCCATCCCGGCGCTCGCCGTCGTCGAACGCGGCACCGGCGGCGACTTCATCCGCTCGCACGACATCCCGAGCGGCCTCCGCGACGCGGTCCGGGTCGCCTGCGAGGGCGAGCGGCGCGCGATCGACGTGGGACGCGTCGTCCTTCCGGGCCGAGGCGTCCCGGAGACGCGCCTCTTCGCCAACCACGCGTCCTGCGGGCTGACCGGCGACGTCGCTCGGCGGGCCGACGCCGGCGGCAAGCGCCTGGGCGGCACCGCCGCGTTCCTGTGGGCGACGATCCAGGCCTTCCGGGCGTGGTCGAACGTCGAGCTCGCGGTCCGTCTCGACGACGACCGGCTGTCGCTGCGGGGCGCGGCGGTCGTCTGCTCGAACGGGCGCTACCTGGGCGGGGGCATGCACCTCGCGCCCGAGGCGCGCCAGGACGACGGCCTGCTCGACGTCCTCGTCATCGGCGACGTCGGGAAGGCGGACCTCGCCCGCAACGTCCACCGCCTCTACCGCGGCACGCTGACGCGGCACCCCCGGGTCACGGGCGCGCGGGCCGCGCGCATCGAGGTCGCGGGCGACCGCGACCTCCCGGCCGAGATCGACGGGGAGGTCGCGATGGTCGAGGCCGGCGGGACGGTCGCCTTCGACGTCCTTCCTCGACGCCTGACGCTCCTCACCCGGTAGGGCCACGACCGGGTCTGGCGGCCACCGCGAGAGCTGCGCCACCGGCGCCCCGCCCGGCGACCGGAGGATGTGCGTGCGTCCGCGGGGCGGAAGCCGGCCCTGTTCCCCCGTCTGGGGTAGGGTGTCCAGGCCGAGCCCCCTGAAGGGGCATCGGGGGAGCATGATGAGCTGACGATGCCGTTCACCATGAAGCAGTTGTTCGCCGACCCGAGGAGCGTCTCCCCGCCCCTGCAGGGCGTGCGCACGCACCTGGTGGTGTTCGTCCTCGTCGTCCTCGGCGACGCCGTCGCCGTGGGCCTCCTCCTCGCACCGGTCGCCGAGGCCGTGCAGATCGTCGTCGCGCTCGTCGCGATCGCCTGCTCCGTCGGGCTCGCCCGCGCGGCGTTCGCGGCCTCCCTGCGCACCCGGGCCCTCGCCGGGCAGACCGAGCGCCTGAAGGTCCGCCTCGCCGCCTCCGAGGCCGAGCGGCGCGAGCTCGACCACTCGAACCGAATGGAGGCGCTTCGCTCCTCGACCGACGAGCTGACGGGGCTGCTCAACCGCCGCGCCCTCAAGAGCGGCATCCGCAACGAGGCGAATCGCGCCGTCCGTCACGCCCGGCCGCTCGCCTTCCTGTTCCTCGACGTCGACCGCTTCAAGCGGATCAACGACGAGCACGGGCATGCGGTGGGCGACGAGGTGCTCGTCGGGGTCGCCCTCCGCGTCCGCTCCGCGGTCCGCAGCTACGACCTGTTCGGGCGCTGGGGAGGCGACGAGTTCTGCCTGGTCGCCCCCGAGCACCGTCTGCCCGCCGACACCCGGGCCCTCGCCGAGCACCTCAGGGAGGCCGTTTCCTCGGCGCCGTTCGACACACTGTCCGGCTCGCTCGACGTCACCGTCTCGATCGGGGCCGTGCTCGTCGATCCGCCGACGTCGACGCCCGAGGAGATGTGCGCGCTCGCCGACGCCGCGCTGTACCGGGCCAAGCGGGCGGGCCGCAACCGCGTCGAGGTGGACGAGCCGGCGCGCCGGTCCGGCCCACCGGGCGACCGCTAGCCGGCCACCCTCCCCCGTTGGTCGGGACGGGCCTCACCCATCGGTCGAGGCGCGTCCGCCGATCCACGACTCGCGGACGAGGGCCGCCGAGCCGGCGAAGACGATCGCCGCCGCCAGGTCCCGGTCGGCCACGCCGGCGATCTCCGCGTTCCCGAGGTCGATCGAGATCACGTCAGCCGGCGCTCCGGCCTCGAGCCGGCGCGGGTCCAGGCCGAGCGCGCGGGCGCCGGCGACCTGGCCTGCGGCCAGGAGGGCCGCGGTCGGGCCGTCCGCGTCACCGGCGACGAGCACGTTGCGGCGGCCGGCGGTGCGGCGGGCGACGAGCTCGAGCTCACGGAGTTCCTCGAACGGATCGATCCGCGTGTTCGAGTCGCTGCCGACGGCGAGCGGTATCCCGGCGTCGTGGAACGAGCGGACCGGGACGTAGCCGTCGCCGAGGTTGCCCTCGGTGCTCGGGCAGACGCCGACCGTGGCGCCGGCCTCGGCCAGCAGGTCGATCTCCGAGGCATCCACGTGGGTCGCGTGGATCACCGTCGTGCGATCGGTCAGGGCGCCGCAGGCCGAGATCAGCTCGATCGGCCGGAGGCCGTGCTCGGCGAGCGACTCGGCGATCTCGCGGGGCTGCTCGTCGGCGTGGACGTGGAGGACCAGGTCGTGCTCGCCGGCGTACGCGCCGATCCCCTCGAGCCAGTCGCGCGGCACCGCGCGGACCGAGTGGGGCGCGACCCCGACGGACACGAGCGGCCGGTCGGCCGCCCAGCGGCGGAGGGCGTCCACGCGCCCGAGATACGCCTCGAGGGTCGGATCGGAGAACCGGAGCTGCCCGCCGCTCGCCGGCACGCCGGCGCCGCCGCGCGCGTAGGCGGCGAGGAGCAGGACGATCCGGAGGCCCACCGACTCGGCCGCGCGGCAGACCGCCTCGGCGAGCGCGTTCGGCTCGTCGTGCCAGGAGCCGTCCCGGCGATGGTGCACGTAGTGGAACTCCCCCACGGTCGTGTAGCCGGAGGCCCGCATCTGGGCGAAGACCCGACTCGCCACGTCCTCCATCGCGTCGGCGTCGAGGGCGGCGACGGCGGCGTACATGGCCTCCCGCCAGGTCCAGAAGTCCTCGTCGGGGGCGACCCGCGAGACGCGCTCCACCGTTCCGCGGAGGTCCCGCTGGAAGGCGTGGGAGTGGACGTTCTGGAACCCGGCGGCGAGCAGGCGACCCGGCAGGCCGACGACCTCCGCCCCGTCGGGGAGGTCGGCGACCGGCAGCACGGCGGCGATCCGCCCGCCGTCCAGCTCGACGGCCAGCCCGCGCCTGACGTCGACGCCGTCGAGGATCGCGTCCGGGGCGAGGAAGGTCACGCGGTGATGCCGGGCAGGTCGACGCCCGAGGTCCTCGCGTGGTCGATCGCGCTCTCGTAGCCCGCGTGGGCGTGGCGCATGACGCCCGTCCCGGGATCGTTCGTGAGCACCCGCTCGACCCGGAACGCACCCTCTGCGGTGCCGTCGGCCACGACCTGCGCGCCGGCGTGGATCGAGCGGCCGATGCCGACGCCGCCGCCGTGGTGGACGGCGACCCAGGCCGCACCCGAGGAGACGTTCAGCATCGCATTCAGGATCGGCCAGTCGGCGATCGCGTCGGAGCCGTCCCGCATCGCCTCCGTCTCGCGGTACGGGGACGCGACCGAGCCGGAGTCGAGGTGGTCGCGGCCGATGACGAGCGGGGCGACGACCTCGCCGGAGGCGACGAGCTCGTTGAAGCGGAGGCCGGCGCGGTGCCGCTCGCCCTCGCCGATCCAGCAGATCCGCGCCGGCAGCCCCTGGAAGGCGATCTGCCGCCCGGCGCGCTCCAGCCAGCGCTGGAGGCCGTCGTTGCCCGGGAAGAGCGCCGCCAGCGCCGCGTCGGTCGCGGCGATGTCGTCCGCCTCGCCGGACAGCGCCGCCCACCGGAACGGGCCGACGCCGCGGCAGAAGAGCGGCCGGATGTAGGCCGGGACGAACCCCGGGTAGTCGAACGCCCGGGCGAACCCCGCGTCCCGGGCCTCGGTCCGCAGGTTGTTGCCGTAGTCGAAGACCTCCGCTCCGCGGTCGGCGAACTCGACCATCGCCGCGCAGTGGCGCGCCATCGACGCGCGCGCGAGCTCGACGTAGCGGCCGGGGTCGGCCGCGCGCAGCTCCGCCGCGTCGTCGAGTGAGTAGCCGGCCGGCACGTAGCCCACCAGGGGGTCGTGGGCCGACGTCTGGTCGGTCACGACGTCGGGGGCGAAGCCCCGGGCGAGGAGCTCGGGGAGGACCTCCGCGGCGTTGCCGAGGAGAGCGACCGAGAGCGGCCGACCCTCGCTCCGGGCCGCCGCCACGCGGCGGATCGCGTCGTCGACGTCGTCCGCCCGCTCGTCCAGGTAGCGGGTCTCGAGCCTGCGCTCGATCCGCCGCGGGTCGACCTCGACGCAGAGCGCGATCCCGTCGTTCATCGTCACCGCGAGCGGCTGCGCGCCACCCATCCCGCCGAGGCCCGCGGTCAGCACGACCCGCCCCCGGAGGGAGCCGTCGAAGCGCTGGTCGGCAATCGCTCCGAACGTCTCGTACGTGCCCTGGACGATGCCCTGGGACCCGATGTAGATCCAGGAGCCGGCGGTCATCTGGCCGAACATCGTCAGCCCCGCCGCCTCCAGCGAGCGGAACGTCTCCCAGTCGGCCCAGTCCGGGACCAGGAGCGAGTTGGCGAGCAGGACGCGGGGCGCCATCTCGTGCGTCCGGAAGACGCCGACCGGCCGGCCCGACTGGACGAGCATCGTCTCGTCCGACTCGAGCCGGCGCAGCGTCGCCACGAGCAGGTGGTAGTCGGCCCACGTCCGCGCGGCCTTCCCCGTCCCCCCGTAGACGACGAGGTTCCTCGGGTCCTCGGCGACGTCGGGGTCGAGGTTGTTCATCAGCATCCGCAGGGCCGCCTCCTGCAGCCAGCCCTTGCAGCTCAGGGAGGTGCCCCGCGGCGCGTGGACGGGATAGACCATCTGGTCGGTGCGAGGCTCGGTCTCAACGGACACGGGCGGATCCTCTCGGGAGCAGGGGGACGAGGTCGGCGACGGCGGCCTCGAGGGCGGCGGCGGCGCGGCGGCGGGCGTCCGGCGGGATCCGCGCGGCCGGGCCGGTGACGCTGAGGGCGGCCTCGGCGCCGCACCCCGCGGGGAGCGCGCAGGCGATCGCGAGGACCCCCTCCTCGACGCCGCCCTCGACGGCGTGGGCGCGGCCGGGGTCGCCGAGCGCCGCGCCGACCGCGGTGCCGGCGAGCGGGATGCGGCGGCCCAGGAAGGGGGCGTGGCGGAGCGCGTGGGCGCTCTCGACCTGCTCGACGTAGCGGGCCTCCCCGCCCTCGGCGCGCAGGAGGTTGGCGGTCTCCCCGGTCTGGTCGCGGAGGCGGACGAGGAGCGGCCGGGCGATCGCGCGCAGGATCGCGTCGACGTCCACGGACTCGCCGAGGCGCGCGGCCGCGAGGCCGAGGGCGTACTCGCCGTCGCCGATCCGGAGAACGAGCCCGGACCGCTCGAGGGTGGCGACGAGGCGAGACACGGTCGAGGGGTGGAGGCCGGCGCGGCGTCCGAGCTCGCGCACGCCGAGGGCGCCCGGCCCGTCGGCCAGGAGCAGCAGGAGCTGCATCGCCCGCTCGACGGACTGGACGGTGGGTGTCTCGCCTCGCGGTACAGCGACCTGCATCGCGGTACGATTCTACCGCAGACCAGCCTCGCCGGACGGCCGGTCGGGGTGCTGGGCCGGCCGTGTCCGAGCGGGACGGTGCCCCTCCGTCATCGTGCATCCTTTGCCGACCGAGGTCCATCGTTCGCGGCCTCCGGCCGGCGAAAAGGGCGGACCGCCACGCATGAGTTCCGCACCCGAGGGGGAATACCCGCACCCATGAGGTCGATCTGGACCGGCGCGCTCAGCTTCGGGCTCGTCAACATCCCCGTGCGCCTCTACTCGGCGACCGCCTCGACCGGGCTCTCGTTCAAGCTCTTGGACTCGGCCTCCCACGAGCCGATCAGCTACCAGAAGGTCGCCCGGGACGGCCACGAGGTCGCCTACGAGGACATCGTCAAGGGCTACGAGTTCCGCCGCGGCGAGTACGTGATCCTGACGGACGAGGACTTCGAGCACGCGAACCGGCGCCGGACGAAGACGATCGAGATCGTCTCCTTCACCGACGCGGCGCAGATCGCGCCCTACTACTACGAGAAGCCGTACTACCTGGAGCCCGACAAGGGCGCGGACAAGCCCTACGCGCTCCTCCGCGCCGCGCTCCTCCAGGCCGAACGGGTGGCGGTGGCGACGTTCGTGCTGCGCAACCGGGAGCACCTCGCCGCCGTCTACGCGCTCGGCGACGTCCTCGTCCTCAACCAGCTCCGGTTCGCCAACGAGGTCCGCGACGCCGACGAGCTCAACCTGCCGGCCGCCTCCCTCGCCGAGGGCCGCGAGGTGAAGATGGCGCTGGCGCTGATCGACCAGCTGACCGAGGACTACGACCCCGCGGCCTACCGGGACAGCTACACCGAGGAGCTGGAGGCGATCATCACCGCCAAGGTGGCGGGGAAGGCGCCCGAGGTGGTCGGCGGCCCCGCGCCGAAGCCGACCGACGTCCACGACATCATGGCGATGCTCAAGGAGAGCCTCGAGCGGTCGCGGGCCGAGAAGCGCAGCGCCAAGACGGGGGGCGGCGCTGCGAAGAACGGGTCGGGCGACGACGAGGCGGAGCCCGCGAAGGCGAAGCCGCGCGCCGGCACGGCGACGAAGACGGCGACCGCGAAGAAGGCCACGGCCGCGAAGGCGAAGGCGAAGGCGACGCCGCGCCGCGCGGCGGCGAGCGACGGAGACGCCCCGGCGAAGCCGCGACGCTCGCGGGCGAAGCCCTCGGCCTGAGCCTCCGTGTCGGTCGACCGCTACCGGCAGAAGCGGCGCTTCGACCGCACCACCGAGCCGCAGGGCGGCGCTCCGGACCGGGGCTCTCCGCTCCGGTTCGCCGTCCAGAAGCACGACGCCTCCCGGCTGCACTTCGACCTGCGGCTCGAGCTCGACGGGGTGCTCAAGTCGTGGGCCGTGCCGAAGGGGCCGAGCCTCGACCCGGGCGACCGGCGGCTCGCGATGATGGTCGAGGACCATCCCTTCGACTACCGCGACTTCGAGGGCGTGATCCCGGCCGGCGAGTACGGCGGCGGCACCGTGATGCTGTGGGACGAGGGGTTCTACTCCGCCCCGGGGGCGGAGGGCCGTGAGGCGGCCGAGAAGGCGCTCCGGGCGGGGCTCGCGAAGGGGCACCTGGCGATCGTGCTCGCGGGCTCGAAGCTCGAGGGCGCCTGGGACCTCATCCACATCAAGGGCCGCGGCGGCGAGGAGAACGCCTGGCTCCTCACCCGGCGGGACGACGGCGCC
Source organism: uncultured Thermoleophilia bacterium (assembly GCA_963800515.1). Classification (GTDB taxonomy): domain Bacteria; phylum Actinomycetota; class Thermoleophilia; order Gaiellales; family F1-60-MAGs149; genus CAWDBC01. The sequence goes on along the minus strand of CAWDBC010000007.1, from coordinate 294,407 downwards.
GGCTCGCCGGCGGACCGCGACGCCTTCGACCGCTCCGTCAAGACCGGGCGCACCATGGACGAGATCGCTGCGCAGGCCGACCGGACGTGGCGGCGCGTCGACCCGCCGGACGACGCGCCCGAGCGGCCGTTCCCGGAGGGGCTGCAGCCGATGCTCGCCCACCAGGCCGATCAGCCCTTCGACGATCCGGACTGGCTCTTCGAGATCAAGTGGGACGGGTATCGCGCCCTCGCCTACGTCCGGGACGGCGAGGTCGCGCTCCGCTCCCGCGGCGGCAAGGACTACACGGACGTGTACGCCGCGGTGGCCGCCGACCTGGCCGGGCTCGGGGTGGACGCCGTGCTCGACGGCGAGGTCGTGGCGCTCGACGAGGAGGGGCGGTCGAGCTTCCAGTCCCTCCAGCAGCACGGCCGCACGCCGGCCGATCGCCTGACCTACATCGCCTTCGACCTGCTCCACCTCCGGAATCGCTCGCTCGTGCGCCTGCCGCTCCGCCGGCGCAAGGAGCTCCTCCGGGAGGTGCTCCCCGAGGGCCTGCCCCACCTCCGGTACGCCGACCACGTGGAGGGCGACGGGGTGGCGTTCGCGGCCGCCGCGACGGGCCTGGGCCTGGAGGGCGTGATGGCCAAGCGGGCGGACTCGACCTACCTGCCGGGCAAGCGCTCGCGGACGTGGTTGAAGATCAAGGCCGCTCGCAAACGCACGGCCGTGATCGGCGGCTTCACGGAGCCGCGGGGCGGACGCAAGCACATCGGTGCGGTCCTGCTCGGCGATCGCGACGGCGAGGACCTGCGCTACATCGGGCACGCGGGCGCCGGCGGACGCGAGGCGGACCTCCAGAGGCTGCGGAAGGCCCTCGACGCGCTCGAGCGACGCTCGAGCCCGTTCACGACCCGCCCGCGCGCGAACGCACCGGTCCACTGGGTGGAGCCGGAGCGCTCCTGCGAGGTCTCCTACACCGAGGAGACCGACGACGGCAAGCTGCGCCATCCCATCTTCCTCCGTCTGCTCGACGCGCCGGACCCCGAGGAGGCCGCGCCCGCGACGGAGGAGGACTCGCCACCGGCGCGGAGCCGCCGCCCGGCGCGCACGACCGCGACGAGGCGAGACGCGCCGCGGGGCCCGACCACCGCGAAGGGCTGATCGCACGTTGGAGATCGGCGGCCGGGAGCTCGTGATCTCCAACTGGGAGAAGCCGTACTGGCCGGACGACGGGATCACCAAGGGCGACCTCGTCGCGTACTACCTCGACGTCGCCGAGACGATCCTGCCCTACCTGCGCGATCGGGCCGAGTCGCTGCACCGGTTTCCCGGCGGGATCGCCGGCAAGAGCTTCTTCCACAAGGACATGAAGGGGGCCGCGCCCGCGTGGGCGAGGACGGTCCGGCTGTCCTCGGGCGACGACGGCGCGACGATCGAGTACCTCGTCTGCGACGACGCGCTGACGCTCGCCTACATGGCGGGCCTCGGCTGCATCGAGATCCATCCCTGGAACTCTCGGGTCGCCGAGGAGGGCCGGCCCGACTGGTGCGTCATCGACTTCGACCCGCTCGAGAACCCGTACACCGAGGTCGTCGAGGCGGCGCGGTGCCTGCACCGGATCTGCGACGGCGCCGGGATCCCGACGTACCCGAAGACCTCGGGGGCGACCGGGCTCCACGTCTACATCCCCCTCGGCGCCCGCTATCCCTACGAGCAGTCGCGCCAGTTCGGCGAGGCGCTGGCCCACCTCGTGAACGACGAGCTGCCGGCCACCACGACGCTCGAGCGTTCGCCGAGGAAGCGCGGCGGCCGGATCTACCTCGACTACCTGCAGAACCGGCGCGGGCAGACGCTCGCGGCGCCGTACTCGGTCCGGCCCCGGCCCGGCGGGACCGTCTCCGCCCCGCTCGCCTGGTCGGAGGTGACGCGCCGGCTCGATCCGGGGCGATTCACGATGGCGACGATGCGCCGCCGGCTCGACCGCAAGGGCGATCTGTTCGACGGCGTGCTCGGCGAGGGCATCGACCTGGCGGCTGCCCTGGCTGCGCTCCAGCCCTGATCCGCTCGCCTGCCGCTCGGGGCGGCGTGAGACGGACCGCCGGGCGATCGCGGAGGATGCCCGCGTGCGCATCCCCGCCGATCCCTCCCGCGACCCGGCCGACTACGCGTTCGCGCACCTCATCGAGCCGCGCTTCGCCGAGACCGACGCGATGGGGATCATCCACCACGCCGCCTACCTGCCGTGGCTGGAGGAGACGCGGGTCGCGCTCCTCGGCGCGGCCGGGCATCCCTACCACGAGGTCCGGGCCGCCGGCATGGACATCGCCGTCGTCGAGCTCTTCACCTCGTACCTCTCGGCGGTGCGCTTCGGCGCCGCCGTCGAGGTGCGGGCGGCGCTCCGCGACGTCGGCCGCTCGACCTTCGCGATCCACTACCTCGTCCGCCAGGCCGACCGGGCGTGCACGCTCGCGGTGACGGTGCACGCCTGCCTGGAGCACGCCAGCGGGCGCGTCGTCCGCGTCCCGGCTTGGATCGCCGCCGTCGCCGGCTGATCGCTCCTCGCGCGCGACGGGGCCGCCGACGCACGCGTCCCGTGCCGCTCAGAAGTGCTTTCCGCCGTCCACCGACTGGTAGAGCCGGCCGTTCTCCGCGACGGCCGAGATCAGGTTGGTGTTGCGCGGGTCGACGGCGACGTGGGTGGCGCTCAGCGGCGACACGGAGAACGTCGCCCCGCCGTCCCGGGACACCTCGACCACCGGCGTCGCCACGACGAGGAACGAGTCGTCGGTGAGCGTCGCGTCGACGTCCTCGGCGGCGTCCACGGACGGCACCCGCGTCCAGGCCCCGCCGACGCCCCGCGTCTCGTAGAGGCCCGCCGCGCCGCAGGCGGCGAAGACGCGCGCGGGCTCCTTGCCGGTGCGGTCGATCAGCGCCGTCATCGAGCGGACCGTCGACGGCAGCCCGATCCCCACGGCCGGGAAGAATGAGCGTCCGTCGTTGTTCGAGTAGAGGAGGCGCCCCGCCCAGGCCCAGACCTGGTGGTGCGTCGGGTCGGACGCGAGGGCCGTCACCTCGCCGGGGAACGGCCACTCCACGACCCGGCCGCGGAGGACACGGATCGCGAGGTCGGTGACCTGCTTCTCGCGGCCGCGGGAGAAGATCGCGTTGGTCCGCGTGAACGTGACGGCGATCGCCCCGAAGGCCCGGGGGCGGGCCAGGTGCCACGTCCGGCCGGCGTCGCGGGACGTGTACGCGCCGCCCGAGGAGCCGACGACGAGCGGGGCGCCGGCGTCGTTGGAGACCGCCAGGAACGTCGCGGCGCGGATCCGGATCGGCAGCGCACGGTCCGGGGGCGGCCCGCCGCAGGCCACGCCGAGCGCGCCGAGGCCCGTCCCGAGGACGGCGAGGACGCGTCGCGTCGTTGCCTGCGGCGCAGCGCCGATCCGCTCGTGCACGGAGGGATTGTGCGTCAGGACGGCGCCAGGAGGGTGCGGAGCCGCAGCGCGAGCGTCATGTCCCCCCGGACCTCGAGCCGCCCCGTCCGGAGGGCGAGCTGGGCGTCGTCGCGGCCGTCGAGGATCGCCTCAAGCGCCCGTGCGCCGGCGATCACGTGGACGTCGACGGGCGTTGACCGGTCCTCGACGGCACGCACGGTGAGCCGCCCCTCGGCTGCCGCGACGAGGAAGAGGCCGCCCTCGGGGCCCGTGAGGTCGAGCAGGACCGTCGGCACGGGACCCGTCTCCGCCCCGCCGTCGAGCGGGCGTCCGTCGAGCGAGAGCGGAAAGGCCGCGGGCGCCGTCACGTCGTCGATGGGCTGCTCCCGGAACGACGGCCACGCATGCGGAGGATTCTGGCAGTGACGGTCCGTGACGCCCTCGCGGACGGCCGATCCCGGAGCCGGCGGCCCGCGGACGGGCGGGCGGCGGCGTCCCGGTAGGCTGCAGGCGATGCGCGGAGGTCCGCGCCGGTCGCTGAGATCCTCCGGGCGGCCGATCGACGAGAGCGGAGGCACTGCGTGACGGGTCCCGGCTTCGGGCTGAGCGACGAGCAGCGATCGATCCAGGAGGCCGTCCGCGAGTTCGTGGACGGCCGGATCCTGCCGAACGCGGTCGCCAACGACCAGGCGCACCACCTCGATCTCGACGTGATCGCCGGCATGGCGGAGCTCGGGATCCTCGGCGCGCCGATCCCGGAGGCGTGGGGCGGGTCCGGCCTCGACTTCGTCTCCGAGGCGCTGATCTGCGAGGAGATCGAGCGCGGCGAGGCCGCCTTCCGCACGTTGATCTCCGTGCACGTCGGGCTCAACTCGCTGACGCTCCTCCGCTTCGGCACCGACGAGCAGCGCGAGCGGTGGCTCCGCCCCCAGGCGCGGGGGGAGAGGATCGGCTGCTTCGGCCTGACCGAGCCGGACGCCGGATCCGACGTCGCCGCGATGCAGGCGACGGCGCGCCGCACGGCGGCCGGCTGGTCGGTGAGCGGGCGCAAGACCTGGATCAGCTACGCCACCGTCGCCGACCACGCCCTCTGCTTCGCGCGGACGGATCCCGAGGCGGGGCACCGGGGGATCACCGCCTTCATGGTCGACCTGAAGACGACGCCGGGCGTCTCCACGAGCGACATCGAGCACAAGCTCGGCATCTGGGCGGGCTCGACCGGCGAGATCGTGCTCGACGAGGCCGAGCTCCCCGACGAGGCGGTCATCGGCCGCCCCGGCGAGGGCTTCAAGGTCGCCATGTACGCGCTCGACCACGGCCGGTTCACCGTGGCCGCCGGCGCGGTGGGCGTGATCCGGGCCTGCCGCGAGCTCTCGACCCGGTACGCCCGCGAGCGCTCCACCTTCGGCCAGCCGATCGGCCGGCACCAGCTGGTGCAGGACAAGATCGCCGAGCTCGTCCTGATGGAGGAGCAGGCGCGGCTCCTCGTCTGGAAGGCCGGCTGGGCCAAGGACCAGGCCCGCGAGAGCGGCGCCCGGACCACCCGCGAGACGTCGATCGCGAAGCTGGTGGCGACGGAGTACGCGTTCCGGGCGGCGGACCTCGCGGTCCAGATCCATGGCGCCTACGGCTACGCCGCCGAGTACGGCGTCGAGCGGCACCTCCGCAACAGCCGCGCACCGCGGCTCTACGAGGGCACCTCGGAGATCCACCGGATGCTCCTCGCCGAGGACGCGCTGGGGTTCCGCAGCCTCGACGGCTGACCGGCCCGGGTCGCGAATGTACCGCCTGGGGGCCCTGACGATCGAGGGCTCCGACACGGCCCCGACGGGGAGCGGGCCGCGCCACGCGAGGCTCCGCACACGGATATCTTCGCCGGCCCTCCCCCGGCATCGGCGAGCGCCCCGCGACCGGGCAGCCGTACGATGAGGTGGGGCCTTCGAGGCGGGAAGCCCCCCCGACCCCTGGAGGGGGGCACCCTCACCCCAAGGGGTGCTCTTCGCATCGGGCCGTAACGTGGGGGCTCCCGGACGGTCTTCCGGGGTGGACGAGAGACGATGAGCGACCGAGACCCACACCCCCAGACCACGCGCAAGGCCGGCCATCGGGCGGGTCCGCTCGCGCCCGGCGCCGTGTGCGGCGGCACCCTGGTCCGCCTCCCCCCGCGCGATCCGCGACCGGGTCTCGGGACCTTCCCGCGGCTCGGGCTGCTCGATGCGGTCTCCGAGGCGGTCTTCGCCTGGGGTCCCGGCGGGCTCGAGCCCCTGAACGACGCGGCCGATGCCTTCGTCGCCCTCGTCGGGGACGGCACGTCGCTCGCGTCCGCCTGCTTCGTCGACCTCGGCGGTCGTCCGCTTCCGGCCGCCTCCGTCCCCCTCCTGACGCGACCCGACGGGCGGCGACGCGATCGCGACGTCGTGCTCGGTGCCGTCGCGCACGACGGCACCACGGCGTGGTCGCGGATGACCGTCCGCAAGACCGCGGAGCCCGGCGTCTCGCGCCAGCCGTTGATGGTGATCACGGTCTGCGACGTCACCGGCGAGCACGTCGCCCTCCAGGAGGCGACGAGCATCGCGAGCATCGCCGACAAGGTCGACGTGCACGTGTACCGGGGCACGATCGAGCGCAGCTCCGGCACGTTCCACGAGACGTACGCGAACCCGGCGATCGCGCACTGCATCGGCGGCGAGCTCCCCGACGGAGTCGATCCCGACGCCCTCTGGCGGAGCCTCCTGCACACGGAGGACGGAGACCAGATGGACCGCCTGCACGCGCGCCTCTCGCTCGGGCAGGACGCGCGCGCCGTCTACCGGCTCGTCGGCCTCGACGGCGTGGTCCGCTGGTTCGTCGACCGCGCCCACGTCACGCGCATGACGGACGACGAGGTGCTCGTCGAGGGAACGGTCACCGACATCTCGGAGTACAAGGCGGCCCAGCGCACGCTCGAGCACGAGCTGTCCACCGCCCGCTGGGCGGCGAGCACCGATCCCTTGACCGGCCTCTTCGAGCGCCGCTCCCTGCTCGAGCAGATGACCGACGCTCTGCAGGTCGCCGTCTGGGACGGCAGCGACGTGGGCCTCCTGATGATCGACGTGGACCGCTTCCGGCGGGTCAACGAGGCGTTCGGGCAGTCGTTCGGCGACCTCGTGCTCCAGCGCGTGGCCGAGGTCCTCCTCGGCCTCGCCGGCCCGGACAGCGTCGTCTGCCGCTGGGGCGGCGAGGAGTTCGTGGTGCTCGTGCCCGACTGCGCGACCGTGCATCAACTCCGCCGCCTCGCCGAGCGGTTCTGCAAGGAGATCGCGTCCGAGCGCCACGACGGCGCCCTCGTCCAGGTGACGGTCTCGATCGGCGCCGCGCTCGCCAGCCAGTCCGGACGTGGCCCGGAGGCGCTCCTCCAGGCGGCCGAGCGCGCGCTCGCGCGGGCCAAGCGGAGCGGCCGCAACCGCGTCACGCTCGTCAACGACGCGGAGACCGAGGTCGCGACGACTCCCCTGCCCGACCTGACCGAGGTCGCGCGGGCGCTCGCCGGCGCCGCCAGCCTGCGCGAGGGAGTCTCGGACGAGCACATGTGCGAGGTCGCGACGCTCTCGTCGGAGATCGCCTACCGGCTGGGGCTCGACGGGGAGGCGACGACCCGGACGCGGCTCGGCGCGTGGCTCCACGACGTCGGCAAGGTGGCGGTCGCCGAGTCGATCCTCTGCAAGCCGGGACGGCTCGACAAGGCGGAGCTCGCCGAGATGCGCCGTCACGCCGAGGTCGGCGCGGCCTTCGCGGGCGAGGTGCCGGGCCTGGAGGGCGCGGGGCCCGGGATCCTCCATCACCACGAGGCGTGGGACGGCAGCGGCTATCCCCATGGCCTGATGGGAGCGGGGATCCCGATCGAGGCGCGCATCATCGCCGCGGCGGACACGTTCTCCGCGATCACGCAGGACCGCTGCTACCAGGTGGCGAGGACGCCGGAGGTCGCGGCGGACGAGCTCCTCCGAGCGGCGGGCCGGACCCTCGACCCCGAGGTCGTGGAGGTCCTGCTCCAGATCCTCGTCGACACCGGCCGGATCAATGCCCGGCCGACCGCCCGGACCGTGACGCTGCCGGACTAGTCCGATCCGATCGGAGGCGTCGCCGCGGGAGCGGGGCGACGCAGCGCGGGCGCCTTCTCGGCATCGTGCCCCGCCCCCGCCGACGAGGCGGCCTGCGGGGCGTCCACCGGCCAGAAGTCCTCGATCAGCTCCCCGTCCGCTCCCGCATCCTCGAGCCGGACGGAGCAGATCACGAGCTCCGCCTCGTCGGGACCGTCGTTCCAGATCGATCGCGCCACGGGCGGCCCGACGCGGATCGCCGTTCCGGCGGCGAGGTCGACGACGTCGTCGTCGAGCTTGAACTGGAGGGCGCCCGAGACCACGAAGTAGATCTCCTCCTGTGTCCGGTGGCGATGCCCGTACCCGCCCCGGCCGCCGGAGCCGGCCGGCATCAGGCGGTGGGTGAACGCCACCTGCCGGGCCTCGAGATGGTCGGCCAGGAACCGCATCGCCCCGGGATACCGGCCCCCGAAGACGTCGGGCACCTCGGCGAGTGACCGGATCGTGTAGTCGCTCACCGTCGCTCCTCCGCTCCGGCCGGCGACAGTGGCGGCCCGAGCCCGACCTGGCCGTGGACGCGGAAGATCTCGGCGAGACGTTCGGGCGACGGCCTGGGGGCGTCGCCCGGCGGCAGCGTGGGCGCCGTCGCCGGCACCGAGCCGTCGCGCACGAGCCGCTCGAGGCCGGCGGGCGTGCTCAGGACGAGCACGCGCGCAGTGTCGCTCTCGACGCGGAAGGTGTGCGCCACCCCGAGCGGGACCGCGGCCGAACCGCCCGCGGCCAGCCGGAAGCGCTCGGTGCCCGCCTGCACGGTCAGCTGCCCGTCCAGGACGACGTAGCTCTCGTCCTGGGGATGGCTGTGAAGGGGCGGCGACGCGTGGCGGGGGAACAGGAACTCGATCAGGGCGAACCGGCCGCCGACCGCCTCCCCCGGCACCCGGATGATCGCCAGGGTGCCGAGGAACCACAGCCGCTCACCGTCCCCCGCAGCGGACCACGTCGCCGGGCCGCCGACCCCGGGCTGCGACGTTGACGCCGCCGTGCTGGTCCGAACGGCGGACCCGGTGGGGCGTCCGGGCGCCTCTCCCGCGTCCGCCTGCGTCCTGCTCGTCATCGTTCCGCCTCCTCTTCGGGTTCTCCGACCTCGAAGGTAGGAGCCGGGAGCCGGTCGGGCATCGGCGATGCTGCCTATGTCGGAGGCTGCGCCGGCCCATCTTGCGAGAGCGCGCCGGCCGCGCGGGCCGCGTTCACCGCCGCCGTCCGGTTCTGCACGCCGAGCTTGCCGAGGATCGCCGAGACGTGGTGGGCGACGGTCCGCTCGGAGATGTGGAGCGCGCCGGCGATGCCGGCGTTGGTCGCCCCGCGGGCCACGTGGACCAGCACCTCCCGCTCGCGACGGGTGAGCCCGGAGGCGTTCGCCAGCGTCGAGCGGCGCGGGCCGCGCGGCGCCGTCCGACCGCGCTCCGAGCGGGTCCGGGCGAACGCTCGCATGGCCGCGGTCGCGCCGAGCCGCCGCAGGGCCGCCATCCCCTCGCGCGCTGCTCGCTCGTCGCCGGCGAGCGCGGCCAGCGCCGCCTCGTACGGCGCCTCCAGCTCGCGCCAGGCGGCGATCGCGCCCCTCCAGTCGCCCGCCAGCTCGAGTCGCACCGGCTCGGGCGCGCGCGGCGGCGGGTCGACGTGCTCTCCGGAGCGCGACGCCCAGAGGGCGAGCTCGCCCGATGGCCGGGCGAGCTGCTCGGCCCACGGGGTCCGGCGAGCGGCCGTCACCTGGGCGAGCACGCCCGGCCGATCCCCGGCGAGCCAGGCGTCCTCGGCGAGCGCCGCCCGGATCAGGCCGTGCCGCCACCCCTCGGGAACGCCGGCGACCCCTTCGAGCGCCTCGGCGAGGAGGCGCGCGCCGCCACCATCGCCACGCCGCGCCCGGACGAGCCCCCCGACCACGAGCGCGAACGGGACCTCGGCGAACCACCGCCGCCGGCCCGCCGCCGCGGACAGGACCGCCTCGTCCCAGCGACCCCGGTCGAGGAGGCTGCGCGCGACGGAGATCGTGACCGCGTCCGCGGGGATGGCCGCCTGGTAGTCGGCGAAGAGCGCCAGCGCCTGGGGCGCCAGCGCGTCGACCCGGGCGTGATCGCGGCCGTCGGCCGCCACGGCGACGGCGTTCACGTATCCCCGGATCGTCTGGACGTGGAGCCGGGCGGCCCGCGCCGCCGCGAGCGCCGCCGCCAGCTGCTCACCGGCCGCCGGCTCGCCCCGGTGCCCCCGCGCTAGGCCGACGCTGATCTCGACGTCGACCCGGGCTTCCTCGAGCGATGCCGCCGCAATGAGCTCGAGCGCCCGCGGGGCTGCGGCGATCGCTGAGGTGGGATCGAAGGCGACGGCCTCGACCCGAACGGACGCGGCGTGGGCCCGCGCGAGCTCGGCGACGTTCGTCGTCGCCTCGAGCACCTCGATCGCGGCATCTGCGGCCTGCTTCGCCTCGACGACCCGATCGAGCGACCAGAGGGCGGCCACGAGGACGTTCAGCGCGCCCCCGAGCTCGCCTGGGCCGAGCTCACGACCAGCGATCGCGACCGCCTCGTGCGCTGCCGCCAGGGCGTCCTCCATCCGGCCCTCGAAGTTCGTCGCGCGCGAGAGCCGCACGAGCAGCTCGAAGCGCTCGCCCGGAGCGAGGCCCGGCCGCACCCGGAGCGCGCGTTCGAGCTGCAGCCCGGCCTCGCGCAGCGCGCCCACGCGCTCGGCGTCGCCCGCGGCGAGGGCGGCGTACCGGCTCGCCTCGGCGGTCAGCCCGGCGCGCTCGGCGTGATGGGCCAGCCGCGCGTGGTCGGCGGTGGCCTCCGGCCGTTCCAGGGCGGCGAGGACGCGCGCGTGGAGCTCTGCGCGCCGCGGTGCCGAGATGGAGGCCTCGACCGCCCGCCGCGTCAGCTCGTGGCGAAAGCCGAGCTCTCCCAACTGCTCCACGAGCACCCCGAAGGCCACTGCCTCGTCCGCCGCCTCGGCGCTCCCCGGGAGCACTGCCGCAAGCAGGTCGGGCGGAACGCGCTGGCCGATCACCGCGGCGGCGTCCACGACGCCCCTCGCCGCCACCCCGAGGCGACCGACCCGCGCCAGCGTCGCGTCTCGGACCGACGCCGGCAGCCCGCCCGCCGCGGCAAGCGACTCGACCACCAGGAACGGGTTGCCGCCGGTCACGCGGGTGAGCTCGCCGACATCCGCGCCAGCGGGCTCCGCGAGCGTGCGGACGGCCTCTGCCGAGAGTGGACGGAGCGCGATCCGGCGCACCGTCGAGGACGTCGCCAGGTCGCCGACCAACGCCGTCAACGGCGGGTTCGCGGCCAGCTCGTCGTCGCGGTACGTGACGATCACGACGACGCCGACTCCCTCCACCCGGCGGCCCATCAGGCGAATCACGTCCAGGGTGGCCGGATCCGCCCAGTGCGCATCCTCGACCACGGCGATGATCGGCGCCCTCGAAGCCAGCGCCTCCAGCAGGGCGTGCGCGAGCGCGAGCCGGTCATCGCCGCCGCCGGCCGCCGCAGCGTCTGCACCGGTGGCGACGAGGAGCTCGCGGATCGGCGCGAGCGGGATCGGAACGGACAGCGGCTCGCACGCGCCGACCGCGAGCGTCGCCCGGCCCTCCAAGCGTGCGCGGAGCGCCCGGACCAGGGACGTCTTGCCGATGCCCGCCTCGCCGGCCAGGAACACGGACGTGCCCTGGCCGCGGGCGGCGAGGTCGACCGCGCCCTGGAGAGCCGCGAGCTCCGCCTCCCGCTCCAAGAGCCGCTGCACGGTTGGTCGATCGTAGTCGAGCCCCGGACACCCGCGAGAGACGCGACGGGCCTCCCGCTCGGGCAGCCTGGCCACCAGAGCCAGCCCCGCCCCACCGCGATCTCCATCGCCTCGGCGCGGTTCCGCGTGGACCAGCCACTGCCCACACCGCCAGCGGATCAGATCGGCGCGGTGCCGCCCGACCAGCCACTGCCCACACCGCCAGCGCATCAGATCGGCGCGGTGCCGCGCCGACCAGCCACTGCCCACACCGCCAGCGGATCAGATCGGCGCGGTGCCGCCCGACCAGCCACTGCCCACACCGCCAGCGGATCAGATCGGCGCGGTCCCGCGCCGACCAGCCACCCCACACCGGCCGGCCTGGTTCCTACCGCCAGCCCCGCCCCACCGCGATCTCCATCGCCTCGGCGCGGTTCCGCGCCGCCCAGCCACCCCCCACACCGGCCGGCCTGGTTCCTACAGCCAGCCCCGCCCCACCGCGATCTCCATCGCCTCGGCGCGGTTTCGCGCGCCGAGCTTGCGGATCGCAGACGAGAGATAGTTGCGGACGGTGCCCTCCGAGAGGTAGAGCGCCGAGGCGATCTCGGCCGCCGTGTCGTGGGATCGGGCGGCGGCCAGCACGTCGCGCTCGCGGCCGGTCAGCGGGCTCTCCCCCTGCCGCAGGGCCGCGGCGGCGAGGCTCTCGTCGACGACGTTGCCGCCCGCCGCGATCTTGCGGATCGCCGCGGCCAGGTCGCGCGCCGGCGCGTCCTTGAGGAGGAAGCCGGACGCCCCGGCCTCCATCGCGCGCCGCAGGTAGCCGGGGCGCCCGAACGTCGTCAGGATCAGGATCCTGCAGGCCGGCACGTGGTGCGAGAGCTCCTCCGCCGCCGCCAGTCCGTCGAGGCCGGGCATCTCGATGTCCAGGAGGGCGACGTCGGGCGAGGACGCGCGCGCGGCCGCCAGCACGCGGTCTCCGGCCTCGACCTCCGCGACGACCTCGATGTCCTCCTCGAGCGAGAGGAGGCTCGCGAGCGCGCCCCGCACCATCGCCTGGTCCTCCGCGAGGAGCACGCGGATCACTGCTGGCCCGCCGGGACGGTCACCCGGAGGCGGAACCCGCCCTCCGGCGCCGACCCCGCCTCGATCCGTCCGCGGAGCCGGCCGACGCGCTCCGCGAGGCCGACGAGCCCGGTGCCGGACGGCGCGTCACCGGTCCGCCCGCGACCGTCGTCACGCACCTCGACCTCCGCCTCGGCGCCGCTCGCCCGGACGTGGATCGCGCAGCGCCGCGCCCCGGAGTGCCGCACGACGTTCGTCGCGCCCTCGCGGACGGTCCAGGCGAGGACCGCCTCGGCCGCCGGATCGAGCTCGACCCCGGCGAGCTCCCCGACCTCGAACGAGATGCCGGCCGCCGCGAGCGAGGTCCTCGCTCCCGCGAGCGCCTCCGAGAGGCCGAGCAGGCGGTAGCCGGAGACGACCTCCCGGACCTCCGCGAGCGAGGCGCGGGCGACCTCGTGGACGTCGGTGAGCTCGGCCACAGCGCGTGCGGGGTCGTCGCGGACGAGTCGACCTGCGAGCTCCGCCTTGAGCGCGATCACGGACAGGCCGTGCCCGAGCAGGTCGTGCATGTCCCGCGAGATCCGCAGGCGCTCGTCCGCCACGGCCAGCCGGGCCAGCTCCTCCTGGGCCCGGGCGAGGCGCGCGTTCGTCGTCGCGGCCCGCGCGAGGGCGGAGATCATCAGCCCGATCGAGAACGACGTCAGCGCCACCGCGAGCGCGTTCCCCGAACCCGCGCCGGCGGCCAGCCCGACCCCGCCGCCCGCGACGGAGACCCCCGCCAGGCGGGGGATCGCGCGAGCGGGGTCGACGTTGCCGCCCACCGCGGCGAGCACGTAGACGAGGAACCAGCACGCCCCCGGACGGGCCACCGTGAGGGCCGCGAAGAGCAGGAACAGGCACACGATCGCCCCGCGGATCGCGGCGGGCGAGTCCGGGATCCTGGTGTGGTCGAAGAAGGCGACGGCGTAGGCGACCAGGAAGGCCGCGACCCCGCCGATGCGCAGCAGGAGCGCGGCGGTCGAGCCGCCCCCGCCGAGCGCGGCGGGCACGAGGAGCACCATCCAGATCAGCGACAAGGCGGGGCCGAGGAACGCCATGCGGCGCTCGTGCTGGCGGCGCGGGAGCACCGAGGCGTCGAGGACCGCGAAGCCGCCGATCGGCAGCAGCCGCTCGGAGAGGCCGGACAGGCCGACGTGTCCGGCGTCGAGCGATCCCCCCGCGGCCGTCCCGGCCCCGCATCGGTCCGGCTCCAGCTCAGTCACGACGGACCTCGGCGCGGATCGCGCGCACCATCAGCACCGAGCCCACGACCCCCCAGATGGCCAGGGTCCGCAGGTCCTTCCCGACGAACCCGGCGCCGCTGACGCGAGGGTCGAAGGCGTGCTGGAGCCCGTTCGCCAGCGGCTGCAGCGGCAGGATCTCGGCGACCCGCTGGAGCCAGTGCGGCATGCCCGTCGCCGGATACCAGACGCTCGAGATGAAGGTCAGCGGCAGCACCACGACGTTGACGACGATCGGCGCCGCCTCGGGGTTCTTCGTCACCTGCAGGAGCGAGAGGCCGAGGGCCGAGAAGGCGATGGACCCCACTGCCGCCGTGACGAGGAAGCCGGGGAGCGTCGAGGACGGGAGGGTCGCGCCGAGCGCGAACCGGGCGTACGTGAACGTGATCGCGATCGTCACGGCGACCACGATCAGGCTGGACACGATCAGCGCCGAGAGCCAGGTGAAGAACGGGAGCGGGGTGCCGCGCATCCGCTTGAGCACCCCCGAGTCCCGGTAGCGGGCGAGCAGGATCGCGAGCTGGGAGAAGGTCGAGGAGACGATCGCGTAGGCGAGGAGCCCCGGGATGATGAACTGGGTGGCGTCGATCCCGGGCAGCTCGGAGTAGCGGTTCCCCTTCTGAAGGAGGCCGAAGAGGATGATGAAGACGAGCGGGAAGGCGAACGTGAAGAACGCCGCGCGGCGATTGCGCCAGAAGATCTTCTGCTCGTAGCCGACCTGCCGGAGCCACAGCGTCATCGTGCCACCAGGGGGGATCGCGAGTCGGAGGACGTCTCGCCAACGAGCGCGAGGTAGGTGTCCTCCAGGGACGGTTGGGAGACCGAGAAGCCGGGGAGCTCGAGCGATCGCGCCAGGGCCCAGCCGCTGATCGCGTGGGCGGCGCGGAGGCCGTCGGCCGTCTCGATCACCACGCGGTCGTCGTCGGTCGTGACCTCGGCGTCGCCGAGTTCGGGCAGGGCTCCGATCTGGAAGCCCTCGGGCGCCAGGAAGCTGATCCGCGTCCGCGCGCGATCCCGTCCGCCGAGGCTCTCGGGCGGACCGGCCGCGACGATCCGGCCCTGGGCCACGACGGCGACCCGATCGGCGAGGAACTGCGCCTCGTCCATGTAGTGCGTGGTCAGGAAGATCGTGTGACCGCCGGCCGACAGGTCCCGGATCGTCGACCACGCCTGGCGCCGCGCGGCCGGGTCGAAGCCCGTGGTCGGCTCGTCGAGGAAGATCAGCTCCGGATCGCCGATCAACGCCAGCGCCAGGTCCAGGCGCCGCTTCTGGCCCCCGGACAGGCTCTCGACGCGGGCGTCGAGCTTCCCCTCGAGGCCGACCAGCTCGGCGACCTCGTCGACGGCGCGCTGCCGCGGGTAGTAGCTGCCGTACATCCGCAGGAGCTCCCGCACCGAGAGCTCCTTCTGGACGCCCGTCTCCTGGAGCACGATGCCGACGCGCCTCCGGAAGGCCGGCTCGCCGCGCTCGGGATCGTGGCCGAGGACGCTCACGGTGCCGCCTGTGCGGGCCCGGTAGCCCTCCAGGATCTCCGTGATCGACGTCTTGCCGGCGCCGTTCGGGCCGAGCAGGCAGAAGACCTCGCCGCGCCGGACGTCGAAGTCGACGCCCTGCACGGCCGGGTTCCGGCCGTGGACTTGACGAGTCCGCGTACCTCGATCGCGAGCTCTCCGGTGTCGCTTGTTGCCATGCGCCGAAGCCTGCCGGGTCGGGGGGAACGCCGGTAGAGAGCCCCGTCACCGCCCCGCCGTGACGAACGTCACCGAGTGGGGCGCCGGCACGCCTGCGCCACCGGTCGTCCCCGGCGGACGGGAAGCCGGCTCAGATGTGCATTCCGCGCAGGCGCCGGCGGTGCTCGGCGTCGAGCGGCAGGGCCATCGCCGAGGCCGGAAGGCCCTCGTCCATCGCTCGGATCCCCCGCCGCAGCTGCCCGAGCGAGAGCCCTTCCCTGGACATGAAGACGAGCCCGAGGCCCACCCCGAGGGTCACCTCGATCGCCTGCAGGCCCACGCCGAACCCGAGCCCGGTCGCCGTCGAGACGCCGACCTGCGCGAGCGCGGCGGAGACCGCGAGCTGGAAGCTCCCGACCCCACCCGGGGTGATCGGGACCAGTCCGATCACGTTCGAGACGACGAAGACGAGCGCGGCCCGGCCGATCCCGTGGCCCTCGATGTGGAAGGCGCGGAGGGTCAGCCAGATCCCGGCGAGCTGCGCCACCCAGGAGAGCACGCTCGCCAGGAGGGCGATCCCGGCTCGTCGCGGCTGCCGCCACAGCGACTGGGCACCGCCGATCGAGCGGGCGAACGAGCTCGCCTGCTGGACGACCCGCTCCCACCAGTCGCCCGCGTCCGAGGTCAGCCGCGGGTCGCGGTAGCCGTGGCGGCGCCGCCGCGAGCGCGCCCAGACCTCGAGCCCCACGAGCGTCAGCGCGGTCGCCGCGATCAGGGCCACGAAGGCGATCCCGATTCGCTCCGTCGTCCGGTTCAGCGACGCGGGCAGGAACCCGAAGAGCGTCACGAACGTGAACGCGAGCGTGATCCCGCCAACGACCTGCTCCATGACGACGGATCCCGCGACCGAGGCCGCCGACATCCGCGACCCGCGCAGCGCGAGCCGCCGGCGGAAGACGAGGACGCGGGCGATCTCCCCGAGGCGCGCCGGCAGGAGCGTGTTCAGCAGGAAGCCGACGAAGAGCGAGGGGATGAGCTCGCCGTACGTCGCCTCCTCGCCCTCGGGCATCGCCTCGATCGTCTCCTTCCAGACCGTCGCCTTCATCGCGATCGAGAGGAAGTTGGCGACGAGCGCGGCGATCGCGAGCGGGATCGACAGGCTCGAGAACGTCGTCTCGATCCCGGCCAGGCGATTGTGGCCGAGGCTCCAGAGGATCGCGATCGTCACCGCCGCGCCACCGATGCCGAAGGCGACGCTGCGGATCGAGCGGCGTTCCGCCGGCGCCTCCAGGGCCAGGAGCTCGGACGCGGTGACCGTGCGCAGCCCCCGGGCCTCCGCCTCGTCGAGGATCCGCGGCAGCGCGGCGGCCGTCTGGGTGCGATCGTCGCTGCCCGAGCCGTCCGCGTCGTGGAGGAGCAGGATCGCCCCCGGCTTGAGCGCCCTGGACGCCCGCGCGACGATCACGTCCGGTCCGGGCCTGGCCGTGTCGAAGACGCCCTTCGTCCAGCCGATCACCCGGTAGCCGAGCCGCCGCGCGACGTAGGGGACGATCGGGTTCGTGTAGCCGTGCGGCGCCCGGAAGAGGCGCGGCAGGGGCGCGCCGAAGCCGGTCAGGGCACGCTCGGCCCGGAGGAGCTGCCCCGCGACCTCCTCCCGGTTCGCGAAGACGAGGATGCCGTGGTCGTCGCCGTGGTTGCCGATCTCGTGTCCCTCGCGGACGATCCGCTCGACGAGGTCCGGGTGCGCGCGGGCGTGCTTGCCGAGCAGGAAGAAGGTGGCCCGAGCGTTCCGCTCGCGCAGCACGTCGAGGACGAGCGGCGTCGTCGCCTCGGACGGGCCGTCGTCGAAGGTGATCGCGACCACGTCGTCGGCGACGCCCCGTCCGTGGGCGACGCGGCCGAAGAGGCCGTTGTTCGGCGCGAAGCAGCCGATGCTGAAGGCGGCGACGGCCACGAGCCCGACGGCCGAGACGATGATCGCCGTCGCCTCGTGCTCGACCAGCACGAGGCCGCCGGCCGCGAGCCCGACCAGGACGAGCGCGGCGAGGGCCCAGGCGACGTAGGCGAGGAGCGCACGCCATTTCGTCGACGGGCCCGAGACCCGCGACCGTCCGTCGGACTCGACCAGCACACCGAAAGCCTAGACGGCCGGGGCGACCGCCGGTCAGGCGGCGACGGCGCCGCGCTGCAGGCTCACGTAGTACTCCTCGAGCTCCGCCGCGACCCTCGACCACGCGTAGCGGGTGACCGCGGTCCTGCGTCCCTCGCGCCCCATCCTCGCCTGCTCGGCCGGCCGGTCGAGGAGGTAGAGGAGCGCCTCGGCGAAGCGGAGGTCGTCGTCGGCGGGCGACACCATCAGGCCGTGCCGGCCGTGCTCCATGACGAGCTGGAAGCCGGAGATCCGGCTGGCGACGACCGGCAGCCCGCAGCTCATCGCCTCGAGCAGGACCATGCCGAAGCTCGCCCTGCTGCAGGGGGTGCAGAGGATGTCGGCGCTCGCGAAGTACCGCGGCCGCGCCCAGTTGACCCGTCCCGCCCAGTGGACGTCGTCGGCGAGCTCCGTCGGCACCCGCTTCTGGTAGAAGCCCTTGAGGGGGCCGTCGCCGACGACGACGAGGCGAACGCCTTCCCCCACCTCCCGCCGGACGCGGACGAACGCGTCGATCATCGTCCCGAGGCCGTTGCGCGGATCGAAGCGGCCGAGGAACAGGATCGTCGGGCCCGGATGGGCGAGCTCCGGGAGTGGGTCGGCATCCGGCGAGAAGTGGCGCTCGTCGATGCCGTTCGGGATCACCTTGTAGTCGTAGGGGAAGTACGGCATCAGCGACCCGATGCACGCCTCGGAGACGACGATCTTGCCGTCCAGCCGCCCGATCGCGATCCGCATCAGCCGCGAGAACGTGTCGAGGAGCGGCCCCGGCGCGAAGACCGAGTGGAACGTCCCGACCGTGATCGCGTTCCGCGGGGCGGCGAGCACCGCGAGCATCGGCATCACCGGGTTGTACGGCGAGTGCACGTGGACGACGTCGATCCGGCGCTCCCGGAAGAGCCGCTTCAGCTTCCCGTAGAGCCGAGCGTCCGCCGTGTGCAGCGTCTGCGAGGCGTTGCCGTAGAGCCGGAGCGCCTGCCCGATCCGCACGATCTCGAAGGGCACGTGCTTCTCGGGCTCGTAGTCGGTGTCGACGACGCTCGGCGGGCGGTAGAGGTGGCCGGTGACGACGATCACCTCGTGCCCTCGCTCGTGCAGGTGCATCGCCTGGCCGTGCACGTGCTCGGTGATCCCGCCGAGCTGCGGATAGTAGTAGTCGGTGACGATCGCGATCCGCACGGAAGGGCATTCTTCCCGACGGGTCCCCGCACGGGGCCGGGGCGGACGGCCACGACGGCTGGCACTCTACCCCTGGAAGTGCCAGCGTGACCGCCGGGGCGGCCGGTATACTCCGCGTGTGCCGATCTACGAGTACCGCTGCGACAACGGCCATTTGACCGAGGTGCGGCAGAGCTTCACGGACTCCGCGCTCGAGACCTGCAACGTCTGCGGCGCCCCCGTCCAGAAGGTGCTCCACTCGCCGGCGATCCACTACAAGGGCTCCGGCTTCTACTCGACGGACTACGGCCGCGGCGGCAAGAAGAAGGGACCGGGCGACGGCAAGACGGACGGCTCGGGCGACACCTCCTCGTCGTCCGGCGACTCCGGCACGACCTCGACGACCAAGGGGAGCGACGCGCCTGCCTCGTCGTCCTCCACCGCGGGCGGCTCGTCGGGCGGCTCGTCGGGCGGCTCGTCGTCGTCGTCGGGGTCGACCTCCGGCTCCACGGACTGAGCGAGCGCGGCTCGCGGAACGGCGGACGCCGTCCGGCGACGCTCCGGCGTCAGCCGCTGCCCGCCCGGCAGGCGGGCGCGAAGACCTGCGTGCGGGGGACCGGGCGGACGGCCGTCTGTCCCGTGAACTCGGAGATCACCCGGCGATTGCCCTCCGGGTCCCCCGACAGGTAGGAGCCCCCGCCGGCGTTCACCGGCGTCCCGCCGAGGTTGCAGTGGAGCGCCCGCTGGGCCCGGAACTCGACCCAGCCAAGCTCGAGGAACTCGTTCGCGCTGAGGTCGGTCGCGAGCGGCTTGCCGATCGCCGAGCCGATCGAGCGGAGCCGGAAGATGGACGCCGGCGACACGAGCCGGGACTTCAGTCCCGCGAGGACCTGCTGCTGCCGGCCGCCGCGGCTGACGTCGGAGTCGCTCGCGTTGAGCCGGTTCTTGCGGACCCGGGCGTAGGCCAGCGCGTGCTTGCCGTCCAGGTGGATCGAGCCCTTGGCGAACCGGTAGACGTGGCCGTCGAAGCTCGTCGAGAGGATCTTCTCCGGCGAGCGCACCGTGACGCCGCCGACGGCGTCGATCAGGTCGCGGAAGCCGATGAAGTCGACGACGACCACGTGGTGGAGGGGCAGCCCCGTGAACGCGGCGACGACCGACACGGCGAGCCTGGGGCCGCCGATCGTGTACGCCGCGTTGATCTTCTGGATGCCGTGGCCGGCGATCTCGACGCGCAGGTCACGGGGGACGGAGAGCGTCGCGACGAGGTGGTGCGCCGGGTCCGTGCGAATGATCTGGATCGAGTCCGAGTGGCCGGTCCGGTCGGCCCCGAAGACGACGATGTCCGTCGGCTTGGAGAGGATCGAGCCGCGGGGTGCGGCGAGCGCGGTCCGTGTGCCCGGGTACTTCGCGTCGAGGCGATGGTTCGCGTCGGCGACCGCGGAGCGGAACGCCAGGTAGCCGAGCACGATCCAGCCGACGAGGCCGAGGACGAGCACCCCCGCCACGGCGCCGACGATGCGCCGGATCCGCCGGCGCCGGCGACGTCGCTCCCCCGCGGTTCGCTCGACCGTCGGCTCGCGGGCGACGGGTGCCGCCGCGGGTTCGCCGGCCGGTCCGGGCGGCGGCGGGAGCACGATCGGCCCGCGGCGAGCGCCACCGACCGGCGACGCCGGCGCGGACGGCGGGCCCTCGCCTGCAACCGCGTCGTCCGGTCGCAGCGGACCGATCGCACCTGCGTCGCGGCCGCCCCCCCGGGCGCGGTACACCTTGTACGGCCGCTCCCGCTTGCGCTCATCGGGCACCGGGCCACTCTACTCGCGGCGTCGCCGCCGGGGCTCCCGTAGAGTCCGCGCCGTGGGCGCGACGACGACCGACGAGCGGGCCGCGATCGGGATCGACCTCGGCGGCACGAAGATCGCCGCCGGCATCGTCGAGGCCTCCGGGACGGTCACCCGCCGGGTCGAGGTGGCGACCGACGCCTCGTCGTCCGACGCCATCGTCCGGCAGCTGACGACCCTCGCGACCGAGCTGGCCCGCGACCACGAGGTCGTCGGCGTCGGAATCGGCATCCCGGCGGCGATCGACCAGGAGGCCGGCTCGATCTTCCAGTCCGTCAACCTGCCGATGACCGACATCCCGGTCCGCGGGCTCGTCGCCCGGGCGACGGGCCTGCGCGTCGAGATCGACAACGACGCCAGCTGTGCGGCGCTCGGCGAGGCCCGGCACGGAGCGGCGCGGCGCCTCTCGTCGATGGTCCTGCTGACCCTCGGCACCGGCGTCGGCGGGGGCGCGGTGCTCGACGGCCGGCTGATGCGCGGCCTTCGGGCGCCGGCACGGAGTTCGGGCACGTTCCCGTGTGGGGAGACGGCCGTGTCTGCCAGGGGGCCTGCAACGGCCGCGATCACCTGGAGTCCTACTGCTCCGGAACGGCGATCGGAGCCGAGGCCCTGTTCCACGCGGCCATGCACGAGAACGGCTCGTTCGCCCGGGCCGGCGCCGCCGGCCGGCACGTCGACGCCCGGCTCGTCCTCGACCTCGACGCCGAGGGCGACGCAGCCGCCGGGGAGATCCTCGACGTCGCGGCGGACCGGCTGGGCTCGGCGCTCGCCGGCTTCGCGAACGTCTTCGCGCCCGAGGTGATCCTGATCGGCGGCGGCTTCGGCGCGGCGGCCGGCGCGCGGCTCCTTCCCCGCGCCACCGCCGTGCTGCGACGGCAGGCGCTGCCGCCGATGGCGTCGACTCTCGTCTCGCTCGCGACCCTCGGCCCCGAGGCCGGCCTCGTCGGAGCCGCCGAGCTCCTGCGGTGAGCGCCGCCGGCCGCGCCGGCGCGCTGCGCGTCTGCGCCACCCCGATCGGCAACCTGTGCGACCTCACGGACCGCGTCCGGATGGCGCTCGTCGCCGCCGACCTCGTGGCCTGCGAGGACACCCGGCGGACGCGGCCGCTCCTGACGCACATCGGCTCCCGCGCGCGCACCGTGTCGCTCCACGAGCACAACGAGGACGAGCGGGCGGGCGCGCTCGTCGCCGAGATCGCGGCCGGGCGCTCCGTCTGCCTCGTCAGCGATGCCGGGCTGCCGGCCGTCTCCGATCCGGGGCGCGCCCTGATCGAGGCCGTGCTCGAGGCCGGCCACGCGGTCGAGGTGCTGCCCGGGGCCTCGGCCGTCACGACGGCCCTGGTCGCCTCCGGGCTCGCCGCCGATCGCTTCGCGTTCCTCGGCTTCCTCCCGCGCGGCGCCCGCAGGCTCGGCGAGGTGCTCGACGAGGCGGACGGCTGGTCGGCGCCGCTCGTCTGCTTCGAGGCGCCGGGCCGGCTCCCCCGGACCCTGCAGGCGCTCGCCGCCCGCGCCCCGGACCGCCGGATCGCCATCTGCCGGGAGCTCACGAAGCGCTTCGAGGAGATCCGGCGCGGAACCGCCGCCGACCTCGCGGTCGCGCTCCCGGAGCCGCCGAAGGGGGAGATCACCCTCGTCCTCGAACCGGTGCCCGCCACCGCGGTGCCGGTCGAGCCCGCGGCCGTCGAGGAGGCCATCGACGCGCTCGGGCGGTCCGGACTCTCCGTCCGCGACTCCGCCGACCTCCTGGCCCGCCTGACCGGCGCACCGCGCCGCGCCCTCTACGAGCGGGTCCTCGCCGCCGCCGCTGACGGGAGGCGCCCTCTACCCTGCAACGGTGTCCGAGCCCACCTTCGTCACCACGCCGATCTACTACGTCAACGCCGCGCCGCACCTCGGCCACGCCTACACGACGATCGCCGTCGACGTCGTCACCTGCACACCCGGCGGTGCGGCAGGCCGACGTTCTCGCTGACCGGGACCGACGAGCACGGCGAGAAGATCGCCCGGGCCGCGGCAGCCGCCGGCCTCGGGCCGAAGGCGTGGGCGGACCGCGCCTCCGTCGCCTTCCGGGAGCTCGCCGAGGCGGTCGAGGCCGTCCCCGACTTCTTCATCCGGACGACGGATCCGGACCACGAGGCCTTCGTGCAGCGGTTCGTCGAGCGGCTCCGCGACGCCGGCGACGTCTACGAGGGCACCTATGGGGGCTCTACTGCACGAGCTGCGAGGAGTTCTACCGCGAGGCGGACGCCGTCGACGGCCACCTCTGCCCGATCCACAGGATCGAGCTCGAGTGGCTCGAGGAGTCCAACTGGTTCTTCCGCCTCTCGGCCTACCAGGACCGCCTCCTCGCCCTGTACGACGAGCGGCCGGAGTTCGTCCTGCCCCAGACGCGGATGAACGAGACGCGGTCGTTCGTCACCCAGGGACTCGACGACATCTCGATCTCGCGCGCGGGCAGCGAGTGGGGGGTCCCCGTCCCCTGGCAGCCCGAGCACGTCATCTACGTCTGGATCGACGCGCTCCTCAACTACGCGAGCGCGCTCACCTACGCCGAGCCGGGAGAGGACCTGACCGCCCGGTTCTGGCCGCCCCGGTGGCACGTCCTCGGCAAGGACATCCTCAAGTTCCACGCCGTGATCTGGCCCGCGATGCTGATGGCGGCCGGCTACGAGCCGCCGCGGCAGCTCTACATCCACGGCTTCCTCACGGTCCGCGACGCGAAGATGGGCAAGTCGGCCGGCAACGCGATCGAGCCGCACGAGGTGATCGCGCGCTACGGCGCCGACGCGCTGCGCTTCTACCTGCTCCGCGAGGTCCGGTTCGGCCAGGACGGCGGCGTCTCGCCGGAGGGCGTCCACGAGCGGTACACCGGCGAGCTCGCGAACGAGCTCGGCAACCTCGTCTCCCGCACCTGCGCCATGGTCGGCCGCTACCGCGGCGGCGCGGTGCCGGGCGGCGACGTCGATCCCGAGCTCGCGGCGACGCTCGCGACCGCGGCGGCCGAGGCCGCCCGCCGTCTCGACCGGTTCGAGCTCTCGGACGCGCTCGACGCGATCTGGATCGCCGTCCGCGCCCTCAACCGGTACGTGGAGACGGCCGCGCCGTGGGTCGTCGCGCGCGACGAGGGGAGGGCGGACGAGCTCGACCGGATCCTCTACACCCTGGCCGACGGCGTCCGGGTGCTGGCGATCCTGCTCTGGCCCTACCTGCCCGCGTCCGCGGAGGCGATCCTGGCGGCGGTCGGCGCCGCGCCCGCCACCGACTGGGCCGAGGCCGAGCCGGGCCGGCTCCCGGCCGGCGCGCGCGCCGTGCCCATCGAGCCGCTCTTCCCCCGCGTCGAGGCCCCGCCGGCGTGATCGACACGCACGCCCACGTCACGAGCTGTCCGGGCACGCCCGCCGAGGTGATGGCCGCCGCGCGCGGCGCCGGCGTCGCCCGCGTGATCACGATCGGCTCCTCGCCGGAGGAGATGGAGGACGCCCAGGCGCTCGCCGAGCGGGATCCCGGCGTCTTCGTCACGGCTGGGCTGCACCCGAACTCCGCCGACCGCTGGTCCGAGTCGGTCGCCGTCGAGATCGAGGAGCGGGCCCGCCATCCGCGGTGCGTCGCGATCGGCGAGACCGGGCTCGACTGGTTCCGCCAGAGCGCCGGCCGCGAGGCCCAGCGCGCGGCGTTCCACGGGCAGATCGCGATCGCCGACCGCCTCGGGCTGCCGCTGACGATCCACTGCCGCGACGCCGACGCGGACGTCTTCGCCATCCTCGACGACGCGGCCGCCGAGCGCGTGGTCCTCCACTGCTTCTCCTACCCCGCCCGCCTCGACGACGCCGTCGACCGCGGCTGGTACTGCTCGTTCGCCGGCAACGTCACCTACCCGAGCGCCGGCGAGCTCGCCGACGCCGCGGCCCGGTGCCCGGACGGGCTCCTGCTGCTGGAGACGGACGCGCCCTACCTCTCCCCCGTTCCGCACCGCGGCCGGCCGAACCAGCCGGCGAACGTGATGGACACGCTTGCCTTCGTCGCGAACCGGCGCGGCGTCGCGCCGTCGGCGCTCGAGGCGACGGTCGAGGCGAACGCCCGCCGGGCCTTCCGGCTCGATCCGGCGTGACCGCGGAGCCCTCTCGCCGGCAGATCACCGTCGCGCGCCTCCACGAGCTCGGGATCGTCCCCGACACCCGGCTGGGGCAGCACTTCCTGCTCGACGACAACCTCGTGCGGATGGCGATCCGGCTGGCGGCGGTGACGCCGGAGGACGTCGCGATCGAGGTCGGGTCCGGACTTGGCGTGCTCACGGCGGCCCTCGCCGCGAGCTGCGCCCACGTCCACGCCGTCGAGATCGACCGCCGCCTGGAGGAGGCGCTGACGACGACGCTCGAGCCGGTCGCGAACGTCACGGTGCACTGGGGCGATGCCCTGCGGATGGACCTCGGGTCGTTCCGGCCGGCGGCCACGACGTTCGTGGCGAACCTCCCCTACCACGCCGCCACGCCGCTCGTCATGGAGTCGCTCGCCGGGATCGGGAGCCTGCGCCGCTGGTGCGTGATGGTGCAGCGCGAGGTCGCCGAGCGGTTCTTCGCCCGTCCCGGCTCCGACGCGTACGGGGCGGTCTCCGCGCTCCTCTCGCTGGCCTGCCGGGAGACCGGCCGCCACCCCGTCTCCCGTCATGTCTTCGCCCCGCCGCCGCGGGTGGACTCGACCCTGCTCGCCTTCGAGCGCTCGCCCGAGTGGCCGGCGCTCGCCGCCGACTGGGCCTGGACCGCCCGTGTCGTCCACGGCGCGTTCGCCCAGCGGCGCAAGACGCTCGCGAACTCGCTCCAGAACACGGGCCTCGCGTCCCGCCCCGCCGTCGAGGGGTTCCTGGGACGATCGGCCGCGCGCCCTCGAGCCGCGCCGAGGAGCTCTCCCCCGCGGAGCTCGCGGCGCTCGCGCGGACGCTCGGCGATGCCCCGTGACGCTCCTCGCCCGCGCCAAGGTGAACCTGGTGCTCCGCGTCGGCGCGCGGCGCCCGGACGGCTACCACGAGCTCGACTCGCTGGTCGCGCCGATCTCGCTCGCCGACGAGCTCCGGCTGGAGCGCACCGCCGGGTCGGGCGTCCTCGTCCGCTGCTCGACCGGCCTGGTGGACAGCCTCGTCACCCGGGCCCTCGAGCTGCTCCTCCGGACGGCCGGCGCCGAGGGGGGCTTCGCCGTCTCGATCGACAAGCGGATCCCGGTCGGCGGCGGCCTCGGCGGCGGCTCCTCGGACGCCGGCTGCGCCCTGCGGGCCGGCAACGCCCTCCTCGCCGCGCCCCTGCCGCCGGAGGCGCTCTCGGCGATCGCCGCCTCCATCGGCTCCGACGTCCCGTTCTTCCTCGGCTCCGGCCCCGCCCGGATCCGTGGGCGGGGCGAGCGCGTCGACCCCGTCGGCCGGCTCCCCGACGCCGCGCTCGTCCTCGCCAATCCGGGCATCGCCCTCGCGACGTCCGCCGTCTACGCGAGCCACGGGGCGCAGAGGTCGCTGGCCACGCCGCTTCCGGCACCGGCGAGCTTCGACGAGCTGGCCGCCGCGCTCGAGAACGACCTCGGCGCCGCGGCCGAACGTCTCTGCCCGGCGTGCTGGAGCTGCGGGCGGAGCTCGTCGCCGCCGGCGCCGCCGCGACCCTCGTCGCCGGGTCCGGCGCCAGCGTCTTCGGCCTCTTCCCCTCGCTCGCCGAGGCCGCCGCCGCACGGGAGCGGCTGCCCCCGGCGGCCTGGTCCGTCACCGCTACGCTGTGCGCTTCGTGAAGATCGAGATCGATCCGAAGAACGTCCGGATCCTGGACGGCCGGGGGGGCACCGAGCGGCGGGGGCTCCCGTTCCGCTATCGGCTCTACATCGCCGGGACGATCGCGATCGCCGAGTTCGTGGTCGTGGTCTCGAAGGTCTTCTCCTGGTTCCACTGGTGGGTCGCGGCCGCCATCGGCTTCGTCCTGATCGCCGGCTGGTGGGAGACGCGCGGTCGCATCCGCTCGTCCGGTCTCCGCCAGCTGACCCAGATCGTCTGCCTCTCGCAGATCCTGCTCGCCCTCGTCCTCGTCGTCGTGCCCGTCAGCGTGATCGCGGCGGCGGTCGTGTTCATCGCCGCCATCCTGATCGCCGGGATGATCCTGCTCGGTCGCCGGGCGTGAGGTTGACGGCCGGGCCGGCGGCGGCGCTGGCCGCGCTGGCACTCGCCGCCCCCGCGACCGCCGCCCCGCTCTCCGGCGTCGTGATCGCGATCGATCCGGGCCACAACGGCGGCAACGCCTCCCATCCGACGGCGATCGGCAAGCTCGTGCCGGCGGGCGGGTTCCTGAAGGCTTGCGACACGACGGGCACGGCGATCCCGGGCGGGATCAGCGAGGCGGCGTTCACGCTCGACGTGGCCCGCCGGCTCCGCCGGGTCCTCCTCTCGCTCGGCGCGCGGGTCGTGATGACGCGCACGACCAACGACGGCGTCGGCCCCTGCGTCGACGAGCGCGCGGCGATCGGCAACCGCGCCCATGCCGCGGCCGCGGTGTCCATCCACGCCGACGGCAACCTGGGCCGGGGCAACCGCGGGTTCCACGTGATCGAGCCGGGCCTGCTCCGCGGCCGGACGGGGCGGATCGTCCGCCCCTCCCATCGGCTCGCGCTGGCGATCCGAGCCGCGATGCTCGCGCGGACGGCGATGCCGACGTCGAACTACATCGGAGCCCGCGGGATCTCGACCCGGACGGACCTCGGCGGCCTCAACCTCTCGAAGGTGCCGAAGGTGTTCGTCGAGAGCGGCAACATGGACGACCGCACCGATGCCGGCCTCCTCTCCCGCGGGCGCTTCCGCGCCCGTGAGGCGCTCGCCATCGCCGCGGGGGTTCGCTCGTTCCTCGGCCGCTGATCAGGGCCCGACGAGCCCGCGCCAGTCGGCACGCCCGGTGAGGGACGCGAGGTCGGGGTCCGCCCGGGCCGCGACCGCCGCCTGGGGCTCGGCGTCGATCACCCGGCGGAGCTCCTCGATCGCGTCGTCTGGCCGACCGGCGAGCGCGAGCCCGCAGGCGTAGTCGTACCGGCGCCAGGCGCTTTCCGGCGTCTCCTCCAGGATCGTGCGCAGGACGGCGAGGCCGTCTTCGAGGCGGCCCTCCTGGATCGCCCGCAGCGCCAGCGCGGCGCGCTCCCACGCCGACGGCGCGTAGACCCCACCACGCGGGGCGCCGACGGCGAGGACGACGGTCCCCGACTCGGTGGCGACCGCCGTCCGCCGGATCGCCGGATCGTGGATCGCCACGCACGTTCCCGCCGGCGCATCGACGTCCTGCCCGTCCACCGTGAAGCGCGCTCGCCCGGCGACCACGACGTACAGCTCCTCGTGCCCGTTGCCCGCCTCCGTGTGCTCCTCGATCACCCGCTCGCCGGCCGCGCCGGCCGTGTAGGCGTTGACCCCGAAGGCCTCGATGCCGAGGGTCGAGCGGAGCGGAAGCCACTGCACGTCGGCGAACGGAACGGGCGCGACCGCGTCGAGGGACGCAACGTCGAAGGATCGGCGAGCGTCGCCCACACCCCGACGGTACCACCGCGCCGGGCGGGTTTCGCCGGATTACGAACGGGTAACGCTCCTCGAGGAAACCGGCAAAGGGGGGCGCCATGGACACGACGAGATTCTCGGTACCGGAGCCGCCGGTGCCGCACCCGCCCGACCCGGGCCTCCCGCCGGAGCCGACCCCGGCGCCACCGTCGCCGTCACCGGATCCGATCCCGGCGCCCCAACCTCCTGGCGACCCCCTCCCGATCTGAGATGGCAGTGTCGGGTCGTGTGAACGGCGAGGATCGCGGCACGCCCCTCGCGGTGTCGACCGTAGTCGAGGAGGCCATCGAGGTCGGCTCCATCGAGCAGGCGGAGCTGCAGCGCCTTGTCGACGAGCTCGAGCTGGACGAGGACGCCGAGCTCGACCTGCGCGCCCGCCTCGAGGCGGGCGGCGTCGAGATCGTCGAGGCGTCGGTGGTCCCCGACCGGCCGCGGGCAGCCGTGACGACGTGGGGATCGGTGGAGAGCCTCGACCTCTTCCTGCAGGAGATCAGCCGCTATCCCCTGCTGACCGCCGCCGACGAGATCTCGCTGGCGCGGCGGATCGAGAGCGGGGACGAGAGCGCCCGGCAGCGCATGATCACGTCGAACCTCCGGCTCGTCGTCTCGATCGCCAAGCGCTATCGCGGGACCGGCATGCCGCTGATCGACCTGATCCAGGAGGGGATCATCGGGTTGATCCGGGCGGTCGAGAAGTTCGACTGGCGTCGGGGGCTGAAGTTCTCCACGTACGCGACCTGGTGGATCCGCCAGGCCGTCCAGCGAGGGATCGCGAACAAGTCGCGCGAGATCCGCCTGCCCGTCCACGTCCTCGAGCGCGAGCAGCGGATCGCCCGGGTCGAGCGGACCGTCCTCGCCGCGACCGGCAAGGACGCCACCACCGAGGAGATCGCCTCCAAGTCCGGGATGAGCCAGGAGCAGGTGCGCGAGACCCTGTCCACGGCACGGGTCGTCACGAGCCTCGAGCGGCCGGTCGGCCAGGCCGGCGAGGACGGCCTCGGTGATCTGATCGCCGCCGACGAGCCGGAGCCGATCGAGGCGGTCGACCGCCGGCTCCAGCACGCGAGCGTCCGCCTCGCCCTGCAGACGCTGCCGGCGCAGGAGCGTCAGGTGATCGAGCTGCGGTTCGGGCTCGAGGACGGACGCCCGCGCACGCTGCGCGAGGTCGGCACCACGATCGGACGCGGGGCCGAGCGGGTGCGCCAGATCGAGCGCGGCGCGCTCGAGCGTCTCGCCCGTGACGGGACGCTGCAGCGACTCCGCGCCGGCTGATCTCCGATCCACGGGGGCATGGCGACACGCGCCGGCGCTGCCCGCGAGCCCCGGCCGGCGGGGTGGTCTCTCAGCGCGTGCGACGACCCAGAACGCCGCCCGTGAGGAAGCCGACGATCAGGATCACGAGCGAGATGAAGAGGGCGATCTTGATCGCGCTGAAGATCGCCCCGGCTCCGAGCACGATCAGCGCGAGGAGCACGAAGAGGAGGAGGACCATGCGCGAATATGCCACGCCGCCCCGTCGTCGAAACGCGGTTTTGCGCCGAGGCGACGGGGAGATGCTGGGCCCATGACCCGACGTCTCCTGCCCGCCGCGTGACGACCCGCGAGCTCGTCGCCGACGCGACGGTCGTCTCGGACGAGACGCGCGGCCTCGTCCACGTGAGCGACGAGGATCCGGGGATCACCCGGCGGCGCCGCGGAACCGGCTGGAGCTACGCCGACGAGGTGGGGGCGACGATCACCGACGAGGAGACCCTCGGCCGGATCGCGGCCCTGGCGATACCGCCCGCCTGGACGGAGGTGTGGATCTGCCCGGACCCCGACGGTCACCTCCAGGCGACCGGTCGTGACGCGGCCGGCCGCAAGCAGTACCGGTACTCCGATGCCTGGACGGCGCTCCGCGGGGAAGCGAAGTTCGGGCGGATGGCCGCCTTCGGCCTCGCCCTGCCGAAGCTCCGCCGCCAGGTCGACCGGGACCTCCGCCGCCCGACCCTCTCGCGCGAGCGGGTCGCCGCCGGCATCGTCAGGCTGATGGACGAGACCTCGATCCGCATCGGCAACGAGGAGTACGCCCGGCGCCACGAGTCGTACGGCGCGACGACGCTCCTCAAGGAGCACGTCGAGGTCTCCGGCTCCTCGCTCGTCCTGCGGTTCACCGGCAAGAGCGGCCGGGAGCACGAGCTGAAGGTCGCCGATCCCCGACTCGTCCGCCTCTCGCAGCGCCTGCTGGAGCTCCCGGGCGACCGGTTCTTCCAGTACGAGGGCGCGTCCGGCCCGGTCGCGCTCACGGCCGCGGAGGTCAACGCCTACCTCCGGGCCGTCTGCGGCGTCGACTTCAGCGTCAAGGACTTCCGGACCTGGCGCGGGTCGGTGCTCGCCGCACGACTCCTCGCCACGGCGGGGGCGCCGACCTCGCCGCGGGCGGCGCAGGCGGCGATCCGGGAGGCCGTCGACATCGTCGCCGAGGCCCTCGGCAACACCGCGACCGTCTGCCGTGCCTCCTACATCCACCCGCTGGTCCTCGAGCGCTACGAGGCGGGCGCGCTCAACCGGCGCGGCTTCGGCACGGCCCGACTCGGGCGGCGGCCCGGGGAGCAGGCGCTGATCCGCCTGCTCGGCGACGCTCCCGCACCGCGCCGCCGCCGGGAGTCGTCCCGCCGCAGCCGGCGGCGGTCGACTGGCGGCACGCGCCGGCGTCCGGCCCGGCAGCGGCGCTGACGCGGCGGCCTCAGGCGCGCCCGACGGAGCCGAGCACGAGCCTGAGCCGCTCGCGGCCCTCCTCGTCCGGCAGGATCACGCGCTCGTCGGTCAGGCGCTCCAGGATCCCGTGGCCGTCGATGTGGGGTGCGCCGAGGATCTGCTCCGCCCCCCCGGGCTCGAGCGGCCCGATCACGAGCTCGAGCGAGCCCTCCGAGGTCTCGGCCGAGATCCGCAGCGGCTGATCCTCGAGCACCGCGTGCGCTGCGGCGATCGTGTCGGCGAGGAGGAGCGCATCGGAGATCTTGTCGACGCTCAGGCCCGCGCGCGCCGCGAGGAAGGCGGTGACGCGCGAGAGGACGGGCCCGGAGAGCTGCGGGCTCGCGATCTCCAGGCAGACCGGACCATCCGGGATCGTCACTGGGGGCCCTGGGACTGCTGCGCGAACTCCATCCGGATCTCGCTCCCCCGGCCACGCGGGTTCGGCCGCAGCTCGCTGTCCTGGGTCAGGGCCGCGATCAGAGGCAGGCCGAGCCCGAGGCCCGAGGCGCCGGAGTGCTCCTGGAAGCCCCGGCCGTCGTCCCGCACCCAGAAGGTGAGGGCGCCGTCGGGGCCGGGCACGGCCTCCAGCTCGATCCGGTCGCCCGCTTCACCGCTGCCGTAGGCGTGCACGACCACGTTCGTGCAGGCCTCGGTGACGGCCAGCCGGACGTCCTCCACCGCCTCGGTCGTGAAGCCGACGGCCTCGGCCACGCCCGTCGCCGCCTGGCGGAGGAGCGTCACGTTCGCCGGCGTCGCGGGGACGATCATCCGGACGGCGGGGGGGCTGGCTCGTTGCTCAGGGGAGGGCTGCATGGCGGAACGGACGGGTGGGGTCACGAAAGCATCGTCGGACTGGCACGCCATCCTCGTCGGCGGTGGGATGGGTGGCGTGCTTGTGCGTACCCTGGGAACCGACGCGGGAAACCAGGAGGAGGGCAGGAAAGATGCATCTGATACGAGACCTGATGACGAAGGATGTCACGACGATACCGTCCGACGCCACCGTCACCGAGGCGGCGCGGGCGCTGGAGGCCGCCGGCGTCGGGTCCCTCCCGGTCCTCGACGGGGGCCGGCCGGTCGGGATCGTCACCGACCGCGACCTCGTGCTCCGCGTCCTCGCCCCGGGCAAGGACCCGGAGGCCACGACCGCGGGGGACGTCGTCACCTCGCCGCTCGTCTCGCTCTCCTCGGACCGAAGCCTCGACGAGGCCGTCTTCCTGATGTCCTCGAAGCGCATCCGCCGGCTGCCCGTGGTCGACGAGGGCCGGCTGGTCGGATTCCTCAGCCAGGCCGACATCGCGCTCCACGAGTCCGCGGAGATCAGCGGCCTGGCCGTCGCACGGATCTCGGAGCCCGCCGCCGGGCCGGGCAGGAGCCCGGCGGACGACTCGAGCGCCGGCTCGTTCCCGGCCAGCGACCCCCCGTCGCGGGGCTCGGCGGGGCTCGGCTGACCGACCCCGGGCCCGCGGCGGGTGGACCCGCGCGAGCCCGTCCGGCGCGGCGTTCACGCGCCGGCTTTCCGGCACAATGCCGCCATGCCGGCCTCCGAACAGGACCGCGCCCTCCTGGTGGCCTGGATCCGGAACGGTGACCGGCGAGCGCGGGACCAGCTCGCCCGTAACTACCTGCCGTTCGCGCGCTCCATCGCCCGCCGGTTCGCGATGCACAACGAGCCCATCGACGACCTGGAGCAGATCGCGTCCATCGGCCTCCTCAAGGCGATCGACCGCTACGACCTGGAGCGCGACGTTGCGCTGACCACCTACGCGATGCCCACCATCGTCGGCGAGCTCCGCCGCCACTTCCGCGACCGGGTGTGGGCGGTCCACATCCCCCGGGGGGTCCAGGATCTCGCGGTCCGGGTCAACCGCACGACGGGCGAGCTGACGACCCGACTCGGTCGCTCGCCGACGGTCGCCGAGATCGCCAAAGAGCTCGACCGGCCCGAGGAGGACATCGTGGAGGCCGTGGCCTCGCTCTCCAGCCGCCACGCGCAGTCGCTCCACGCCGCGACCGACTCCGAGCAGGACCGGATCGACACGATCGGCGACGTCGAGACCGGCTACGACGACGTCGAGGACCGCCTGATGCTCTCCCCCGCCCTCGCCGAGGTCCCCGACCGCGAGCTGACGATCCTGCGGCTCCGGTTCGTCGAGGGCCTCTCGCAGTCGCAGATCGCGGCGCGCGTCGGGATCTCCCAGATGCACGTCTCCCGGCTCCTCCGACGCACCCTGGCCCAGCTGGAGGAGTCCCTCACGAACCAGTAGCCCCGTTTGGCGTGGGGCGAGGCCGGGGATCCCAGGAGGGACCCCGCCGCAACGAGCGGCATCCAGAACGTCTCAGGAGGCACGGGATGAACGAGGACCAGGTCGAGGGCAAGCTGAAGGAAGCCGAAGGGCGCCTGACCGACGATCCGGCGCGCGAGTCCCAGGGCCAGGCCCAGCAGTCCGAGGGCAAGGCGAAGGAAGGGTTCGACAAGATCAAGGACGCCGCCAAGGACGCCAAGGACTCGATCACCGGGAACTAGCCGGCGGCCAACCGCGCTTCGCGCGGGCAGGTCGCACGTTCACGACGTCAGGGGGTCCGGCGAAGGCCGGGCCCCTTTTCGCGTCCCGGGGCGACGTCGGCGATCCGGGCACGCGGAGGGCGGTGGTCCGTCCGCGCGGAAGGCGCGGCAGGCCACGGCCCGCCCGCGAGGCATCGATCAGGTCAGCGCCCGAACGGGTCGGCGACGGTGGGCACCCGCGTCGACCGGCGGCAGGGGTGCGACGTTTCCGGCGCGGCCCCACCGGGGAACGCAGGCTCCATGACGTTCGACGACGAGACGAACCAGGGCGCGGGCGACCCGTTCGACGCTCCGCTCCCCCTCGAGGGAGAGCCCGGCGGGACGCCTCTCTGGAGTGACGACACCTTCGACGAGAACCCGCGCGTCGATCAGGACGAGTACGCCGCCGAGTGGGCCTCGCTCGTCCCGGACGAGCCGTCCGACCCGCGGGAGTACCTTCCCGACCTCGTGCTGCTCGTCGAGCGCATCCTGACCGACAAGGGCGCGACGGGCTTCGATGACGGCGACGCCGAGCTCGAGGCGGACCTGACAGCGGCCCGGGAGGTCAAGGAGGCGCTCGACGAGGGCGAGGACGTTCCGGCCTCCGATGCCCAGGCCGCCGTGGAGTCGATCGGCCGAGTCTTCGAATCGCTCCTTCCCGGCGCCGCCCGCACCACCCTCGCGACGGGCTCGATCGATCCCCTGGCCGCGGACGAGATCGCCGTCGACGAGGACGCCGGGGACATCGGCGAGGACTTGGACCGGTGAGGTCGCGGATGTCCTTACCGCGCCTACCGGACCAATAGGGTACCTCTCCAAACCAGCCTGCTAGCCTCAGCGGCATGACCCTCCGCCTCGGGATCCTCGGCTGCGGCAGCGTGCTCTGGGGTCCCTACATGACCCAGATCGAGCGTCTCGTCCGGGAAGGACGGCTCGCGGTCACCGCGGTCTACGATCCGGACGGGGAGAAGCAGCAGGCGGTGGCCCGGCGGGTCGGGATCCCGAGCGCGGCGCGCGGCGAGGAGGACGTCATCGACGCCCCCGACGTCGATCTCGTCGGCATCTTCACCAGCATGAACCCGCATGGCCGCCTCGCGATCCGGGCCCTCGACGCCGGCAAGCACGTGCTCGTGGAGAAGCCGATGGCGACGTCCCTCGAGGAGGCGGCGGAGCTGCTCGCCCGGTCGCGGACGTCGATCGGAACGCTCATCTGCGCCCCGCACATCCTCCTCTCGCCGACCTACCGGAAGCTCCGCCGATTGATCGACGAGGGAGCGATCGGCACCCCGGTCAGCGCGCGGGCCCGCTACGGCTGGGGCGGCCCGGACTGGAGCACGTGGTTCTACCGTCCGGGAGGCGGCTCGCTGTTCGACCTCGGCGTCTACAACCTGACGAGCCTCTGCGGCCTCTTCGGCCCCGTCCGGCGCGTGACCGCGATGACGGGCGTGGCGATCCCG
The DNA here is from genome assembly GCA_963800515.1 of uncultured Thermoleophilia bacterium. GTDB lineage: Bacteria > Actinomycetota > Thermoleophilia > Gaiellales > F1-60-MAGs149 > CAWDBC01. Next base: position 259,688 of record CAWDBC010000007.1, on the reverse strand, counting down.
CGGCGGGTCGTAGCCGGCGCCGAGATCGAGGTCGAAGCCGACGACAACGCGCACGTGCTCCTCGATTTCGGCCAGAGCCGGCTGGCCGTCGTCACCACCGGGTTCACCATGCAGCGGTACCGCTCCCCGGCGATCGAGGTCTACGGCACCGAGGGCACGGCGCAGCTCATGGGCGACGACTGGGCGCCCGAGGGCCTCGAGGTCTGGCGTAACGACCGCGGCGTCTGGGAGATCCACCCGGAGGAGGATCCGACCTGGCCGTGGACGATCGGCCTCCGGCACCTCATGGACTGCGTCGAGCAGGGCCGCGAGACGGCGACCCGGCCTGAGCACGCCTACCACGCCCTCGAGGTGATGCTGGCCGCCCAGGCGGCCGGACGCGACGGCCGGGCGCGCGAGATCACGAGCCCCTTCCCCGCTCCCCGCTGGAGCGCCGAGGACGATCCGTCCGACGACCACCGCCGCACCCACGACCCGCGCGCGAGCGCAGCTTCGGGCTGACTCTGGCGGTTGCCTCAGCGCGTCGCGAACAGGCTCGCGTCCGGCAGCGTCTCGCGGACCCGCGCCTCCACGGCGGCGGTGGCGCCGCGCGCGTCGAAGGCGAGGAGGAGCGCGCCGGCGGCCGGCTCGAGGGTGGGCCGGACGACCGTGCCACCGGGGACGGCCGCGCGGATGCCGTCGGCGAGCGAGCCGCTCGGGTGGCGGAAGACGCCTCCGGCGAGCACGAGCGGGAACGGCGCCGGCAGCGGCACCCGGGCGGCGGCCACACGCGCGTAGGAGGAGAGCACGTCGATCTCGTCCCGGACGATCCGGCCGGCGACGGCGTCCCCTCGCTCGGCCTCGTCGAGGACGACGCTCGCGAGCTGCGCCGCGTCCAGGTCCGCCCGGCCGTCGCGGCGGGTGAACGAGTGCAGGAGCTCGGTCGAGTCGGCGACCCCGTAGAGGGCGAAGGCGCGTTCCGAGAGCGAGGTCTCCGGCCCGATCCCCAGTCCCGCCCGGTAGACGAAGCGAAGAGCGCGACGGCCGAGGAAGTAGGCGCCCGCGCCGTCCGGCCAGAACCCGAGATGGTAGAGCCGGCCATCGCTCCCCCGGGCACCGACCGCGCTGTACGTGCCGGCCACCACCGAGACGCCGACCCCGTCGGCGGTCCCGCAGCGGATCGCGCCGATCGCGTCGTTGACGACCGCCGGCCGGACGGCCGGGCCCACGGTGGGCGCGAGGCTCGCCGCGAGGAAGACGAAGTCCTCGGGCCAGTCGGCGCCGGCCAGGCCGAAGGTGGCGGCGGCGACGTCGGCCGGGCGGGCCCCGGCGGACGCGAGGGCAGCCTCGACGGCGACGAAGATCTCGGCGATCGCCGCCTCGGGCGAGACCGCGTTGTAGATGTCCGCGCGGCCGCCCCGTCCCGCACCGATGATCGTCCCGTCGGGCCGGGCGACCAGCGCGACCGTCTTCGTGTTCCCCCCGTCGACGCCGAGGATCAGCTCGGGGCGCACGTCAGCGGAGGAGCCTCTCCGGCAGGTAGGCGGCGTGGGCCGCCGACAGCTCGTCGTAGAGCGTCTCGGCGTTCGGCAGGGTGCGGACGAGCGGGTTGGCCACGAGCGCACGGATCGCGTCGTCCCGATCGCCCGTCCACGCGGCCTCCGCGGCGAGCTGCTGGTAGGCGGCGAGCTCCTGCACCAGGCCGCGGACCTCGGCGGGCAGCGCCGGCTGCTGGAGCGGCTCGATCCAGCCGCCCGTCGTGCGTCCGTAGATCTCGACGACCAGGTCCTCCGGGAAGCCCGGCAGCGCACCGCCCCGGTTCGGGATGTTGACCGGATGGACCTCGTCCTTGTCGTTGAAGACCGCGTCCATCACGTCGATCGCGAGCTCGAGCTCGTGGATGCCGCCGCGCGAGCGCTGCGGATCGAGGACCGGCTCCTCGCGCTCGGCCTGCTCCTCGTAGTGCGCCCAGTAGCCCGGCGCCCAGGTCAGGATGTCCTCGGCCCGCGTGGTCGGCTTCGCCTGCATCTCGCGGACGATGTCGTCCTCGAAGTAGTAGTACTTGAAGTACTGGGCGCCGACGTGGCCCATCCGGACCGCGATCTCGAGCTGCTGCATCGCGTCGGCCTTCACCGCCGGGTCCGGACGCGCGCGCAGCTCCTCGTAGCGGTCGGCCAGGACCGGCAGGTAGTCCTTGCCGTCGTACGTCTGCTCGACCGCCCAGCAGGCGTGGTTGAGGCCGATCATCCGCGCGTCGGCCAGGGTCTCGTCGAGCCCGATGTCCCGCGCCAGGTTGCGCGGGAAGATGATCGGCCCCTCGCAGAGCGAGACGAGCGGGATCTCCGAGTGCGTCGTCCAGGCCTGGGCGACGATGTTGACGGGGTTCGTGTAGTTGAAGACCTTCGCTCGCGGCGCGACGCGCTCGAGCTCCTCCGCCACCTCGCGGAGCACCGCGACCGCCCGGAGGGCCATGAAGAAGCCCCCGGCTCCCTGCGTCTCCTGGCCGATCAGCCCGTGGCTGATCGGGATCCGCTCGTCCTTCACCCGCGCGGCGAACCCGCCGGGCCGGAAGCTCGAGAGGACGGCGTCGGCGTCGGCCAGGCCCGCCTCGCGGTCCGTGGTCGTCGTGATCTCGACGTCCGCGCCCTGCGCCTTCGCCATCCGCCGTGCGAGCTTCGCGATCAGCTCGAGGCGATCGGCGTCGAGATCGATCAGGCAGACCTCGGACCCCGCGAAGTCGGCGGCCTGCCAGAGGAAGCTCGCCATCGTCCCGGCCGCGCGCGTCGAGCCGCCGCCGAGGTAGGCCATCCGGATTCGTGCCATGGGTGTGGGTTACTCCTTGACGGCGCCGGAGAGCATGCCCCGGATGAAGTGGCGTTGCAGAAGGACGTAGGCGACGACGACCGGCAGCGCGACGAGGACGGCGGCGGCGGCGACCTTGGTCGGGTCGTTGCCCTTGGCGGTGCCGGCGAAGAAGCTCAGGTCGAGCGGCGCGGTCTGCTTCGACTGTGCGCCGGAGACGAGGACGAGCGCGAGCAGGAACTCGTTCCACGTGTACGTGAAGACGAGGGCGCAGAGCGTCGTCAGGGCCGGCCGGGCCTGGGGCAGGAGCACCTTCGTCAGGATCGTCCAGCTGGAGGCGCCGTCGATCCGCGCCGCCTCGACGAGGGAGCGGGGCGTCGAGCGGAAGAACGAGCGCATCCAGAACGTCCCCAGGGCGACGGACTGCCCGATCTGGGGCAGGATCAGCGCCCAGTACGTGTTCAGGAGATGGAGCGACTGGAAGTCGTAGTAGAGCGGGATCACGGCTGCTTCCATCGGGAAGATGATCCCCAGCATGACGATGCTGAAGATCGGTCCGGCGAACGTCATCCGCATGGTCCCGAAGGCGTAGCCCGTGCCGATCGAGAGGACCGCCGAGACGGCCGTGACGGTCGCGGCGACGATCAGGCTCGACTTGAAGCCGGTCGAGAAGTCTCCCTCGTTGAACGCGGCGCGGAACGTCGAGAGGTCGATCGTCGTCGGCAGCGCGAATCCCGTCACGAGGTCGTTCTTCTTGTGCAGCGCGAGGAAGAAGATCGAGAGGGCCGGGTAGATCGCCCCGATCGCGAAGATCGCCAGGACGACGTGGCTCGAGTAGCGCTCGACCCGGTTCGTCACGTCTCCGTCTCCCGTGAGCCGAGGCTGTTGATGAGCGTCGCCACCACCACGATCGCGATCGCCAGGATGACGGCGATCGCGGCCGCGTAGCCCACCTTGTTGTAGGTGAAGGCGTTCCGGTACATGAGGACGGCGGGCACGGTCGTCTGCGTGCCCGGACCGCCGCCGGTGGCGTTGTAGATGACGTCGAAGCCGCGGAGGGCGCCGATCACCGTCAGGACGCTGGCGACGACGAGCTCGTTCCGGAGCCCGGGCAGGGTCACGGCGAAGAACTCGCGGAAGGGCCCGGCGCCGTCGACGCGCGCGGCGTCGTAGAGCGACTGGTCGATCTTCTGGACACCGGCCACGAAGAGGACGAGGCAGAGGCCGTAGCTCACCCAGGTGCCGATCACGCCGACCGAGGGCAGCACCCACGTGAAGTCGCCGAGCCACGCGCGCTCGAGCGAGGAGAGCCCGACGAGCCCGAGGACGCGGTTGATCGGCCCGTTGCCGTTGTAGAGCCAGGTCCAGGCCTGGGCGACGACCACGCCGGCGATCATCTGCGGGAGGAAGAGCGCCGTTCGGTAGAAGGTGAAGCCGCGCAGGGGATGCCGGGTCAGGAACCCCGCGAGCGCAAGGCCGATGACGATCGGCAGGACCGCGTAGAAGATCATCAGCACGAGCGCGTGGAGGAAGGCGCTGTGCACGAGCGGATCCCCGAGGGCCTCGCGGTAGTTGCCGAGGCCGCGCCACTCCTTCGGCGTCAGCCCGTCCCAGCTGAAGAGCGAGATCCAGGCGGCATGCGCCAGGGGGAAGAGCGTGAACAGCACGAAGAACGCGATTCCGGGCGCGGCGTAGAGCCAGCCGATGTTGCGCGGCTCACCGGGCGCGCGCCGCCCCTTGCGGCGCCTGCGCAACTGCCGGGCGAGGTCCTCCCCACGGACCCCGCCCGGCGCGCTCTGTGCTTCCGCCGCCACCGCTCTAGTGGAGCGTCTTGTCGAACTTCGCCCAGTCGGCCTGACTCGCCTTCACGAGTTCGGCCGGCGTTGTCTTGCCGGCGATGAGCTTCTGGAAGCCGCCGCCGAGGGTCTGCAGCATCGAGTCGGACGCCCAGTCCGGATAGAGCAGGAGGCCGTTCGCCTTGACGAGTTGCTGCCAGGCGTCCGACACCTCCGTCAGGTACGCCTGCCCGCTCGGCGGCTGGGCGCTCTGGATCGCGGGGATCTGCTGGGCGGCGTACATCATCTTGATCGCTTCCGGGGAGGAGATGATGTAGTTCAGCCAGGCCGCCCCGACCTGCGGGTACTTCATCTTCGAGGAGATGTGCCAGGGGCCGGAGGTAGCGCCGATCCCGGCGTACTGGCCGGCGGCCTGGCCCGGGATGTTCGCGACGCCGGCGTTGTCCTTGAGGCCCGTCTGGACGATCGCGGCGTCCCAGTTGCCGCCGATGAAGACGGCGCCCTCGCCCTTGCCGAACCGGCGCGCGGCGTCGTCGTACATCGTCGCCTCGGCGTCCTTGTTGAAGTAGCCGCCTTGTGCCCACTTCTGGATGACGGTGAGCGCCTGGATCATCGCCGGCGTGTCGACCGTCGCGCCCGGCTTGTGGAAGATCCAGTCCCGGAAGGCCTGGGGCTTCACGTACGCGCCGATCACGCCTCCGGCCATGTGGAGAGACCCGAAGCCATCCTTGTCCCCGAGCATGATCACCGGCTGACCAGCGGGCGTCTTCGCCTTCAGGGCTGTCATCATCTTCTGGAAGTCCGCGAAGGTCGTCGGGAACGTCGAGAAGCCGGCGGCGGCGAGCTTCGCCTTGTTGTAGTAGAGGTCGACGTTCTGCCCGGTCGAGGCCACCCCGTACTTGTTGCCCGAGCCGAACGTCTTGCCGTCGGCCGACCACTGGAACATCGACCAGGTCGACGGGCTGTACCACTTGTCCCACCCGTAGGCCTTGACGTAGGCGTCGAGCGGGATGATCAGCTTCGCCTTGACCAGGGACCCGTCGATCTGGAACCCCTGGTTGCCGTAGAAGACGTCCGGGCCTGAGCCGGACGCGACGGCCCGGGGGACGGTCGTGATCAGGGTGTTGAAGTCCTTGAAGACCAGGTTGATCTTGACGTTCGGGTACTGCTTCATGAAGTTCGCGGTCAGGGCCTTCTCGACCGGTTCGAGGCCGGGATCCTGGTTGTCGTACGACCAGATCGTCATCTTGACGTCGCCGAGCTTGGCGATGTCGTTCGCCGATGCGGTCGTCGCCGGAGCCACCGAGACCGTGGCCGCGCTCGAGGAGCCGCCACCCGCGGCGGCCCCCGAGGAGCTCGACGACTTCGACGAGCCGCCGCACGCGCTCGCGAGCACGGCGACACCTGCGACTCCGAGGGCCAGCCCCGGTGCGGTCCACTTCCTGGTCACGTCTTCTCCCCTGCGGTGCACGTCGAGTCGATCGCCGTCGACGTCCCCCCGACGGGACGCCCTTCCCCTCTGCGAAGGCCTCCGAGTATGACGACCGCGGCCGGAACGGTCAAGCCCCCGCCGACCGTCTGGGCCACATTGGTTCGCAACTGGTCCCCCGTCCTGCTACCGTCGGCCGCCATGGGGGGACTGCGGGCTTCCGGCCTCTGGCACGACACGCTTGAGCTGCCGGTGATGCTCGAGGGCGTCCTCGCCGAACGGGCAGGCGTGGATGGCGCCGTGGCGGCGCTCCGGGACCGCGGGGTCCGCCGCATCGTGGTCACGGGCAATGGCGCCGCCTGGTACGTGGGCCACGCCCTCTACCTCGCCGCTCTTCACGGCGAGCCCGGGCCTGAGGTAATCGCCCTTCCCGGCGGCCTCGTCGCGCAGGGACGCTTCCGCTTCCGGGAGGGAGACCGGCTGCTCGCGATCTCCTCGTCGGGCGAGTTCCGGGACGTGGTCGAGGCGATCGAGGGCGGCGCCCCGCGGCCGGTCGTCGCGATCACGGCAACCGCCGACTCGAGCGTCGGCCGCCTGGCCGACGCCGCCGTCGTCCAGCGCGTGCTCCACCAGCGGGGCATCACTCACACCCAGGCCCTCGGCGGCGCGCTGCTGCTCGGCCTCTCGATCTGGGCCGAGCTGACGGGCGACGACTCGCTGCGCCGCGCGGTCGAGGACGGCCCGCGGGCCGCCCGGGCGGCGATCGAGGCGACGGAGAGCTGGCTCCCGTCCCTCGCAGGGATCGCGGTCCCCCCGGCCGCGATCGCCTTCGGAGGCGGCCCGGCCTGGGCGTCGGCGCTGGAGGCGGCCCTGCTCCTCAAGGAGGTCGCGCGGATCCCCTGCGAGGGCTCCGAGACCCGGGAGGGGGCGACATCGTCGATGTTCGGCCTGCGGCCCGGCGATCTCGTGGTCTCCATCCCCACCCGCGGCGACGACGCGATCGAGGAGGCCGAGCGGCTCTGCGCCGCCGCCGGCGGCGTCGTCGTCCGCTGCCCCGGCGCCGGGGACGCCGACCCGCGCCTGGCCCTGCTGACGGCGCTGCCCTCCACGGTCGCCCTCGCGGGTGTCCTTGCGGCGACCGCAGGCCGGGACATCGACAAGCCGGAGTGGGCGGCCGCGTACTACACCACCGCCCGCGGCGCCGCCGACCCCGCCTCGGCCTGAGGCGCTCGTCGGCGGACCGACGGCCGCGGCGTCCCCCGCCGGCGCGCTCCGGGGCGGAGGCTCAGGCCGGGGTCCGCGCCGAGCGGGGACGGGTCAGGGTCGCGCTGAACCGGTAGCGATCGGCGCGGTAGACGGTCTCGGAGAGCTCGACCACGCGACCCGTCTCGTCGCGGCTCGTCGTCCGCGTCACGAGCACGGGCTCACCCTCCTCGAGGCCCAGCAGCGCCGCGTCCTCCGTCTCGGCGCGGGCGGCCTCCCCCGTGAACGCCGCGCGGATGGGGCCGATGCCCGCGGCGTCGAGCGTGGCGTAGACGGATGCGGTCGTGAAGTCCACGGCGGCGAGCTCGGGCGCTCGCGTCACCGGCAGCCGGCTGCGGTCCACGGCGACCGGCAGTCCGTCGAGCAGCCGGAGCCGCGTGAGGACGTAGACGTCCGCCCCCGGGACGATGACGAACGCCTCGGCCTCCTCGAACGTCGCCGGGCGCGCCTCGGCCGAGAGGACGCGGGCCGTGGGCTCGTGGCCGCGTGCGCGGCCGAGGTCGGTGAAGCTCATCAGGGCGTTCGGCGGCTCGCTGAGCTGCCCACCGCTGACGAAGGACCCGCGGCCGACGGAGGCCTCGACGAGGCCGTCGCCGACGAGCTCCGCCAGCGCCCGGCGGACGGTGGCGCGGCTCACGCTGAGCCGTTCGCAGAGGGTGCGCTCGGCGGGCAGGCGATCGCCGGGACGCAGGGCGCCGCGCGCGATGTCGTCGGCCAGGAGCCGGTAGACCTGCTGGTAGAGGGGCAGCGCTTCCGTCAGGTCGACCATCCCGGACGAGTATCCCGCCGCGGCCCCCGCGCCGTCAATCGGGCCGCAGCGGTCACCCAATGGTCCTCCCTGGTATGGTCGTCGGATGGGAGCAGAGACGCCGCCGACGGGCGGCACCTACTCGGCCTCGCCCCGTCCCGCGTTCGACGCCCCGACGCGGATCGGCCGGGCCGAGGTGACCCGGCACATCTGGGGTGACCCCGAGGCCGGCGAGGTGGCGGACTGGATCTACGCCTCGACGGGCCTCGTGCACGCCCTCGTCTTCGGCCTCGCCCCGGGCGGCGCGTTCCGCCACTCCGACGCCTACCGGACGGTCTTCCGTGCCGACGAGGTGCTGACCGTGCTCCAGGGCACGATGCTCCTGGCCAACCCGGAGACCGGCGAGGTGCTGCGGGTGGAGCACGGCGACAGCGCGTTCTTCCGCCGCGACACGTGGCACCACGCATTCGCCCACGGGCCCGAGCCGCTCCGCGTCCTCGAGCTCTTCGCCCCGCCGCCCGCGACGGGCAGCTCCGGCGCCTACGCGCAGACGCTGCCGCTCCTCGAGGAGGCGCGCTACCACGACGACTCCGTGCTCGGGGAGCTGCCGGCCGCGCCCCGCCCCGGCTCGACGCTCCACCTGCGGCGAGCCGCCGACGCGCACTGGCGGATCGAGGGCGACGGGCTCCTCGGGATCCTCGCGAGCACGGCCGAGCTGACGGTGGCCTCGCTCTCGCTCCGCCCCGGCGGCCTCGTCCCCGCGCACGAGCACGCGGGCGACGAGGTGCTCTACGTCCGCGGCGGGACGCTCCACGTGCGGGCGTGGCACGGCGGCCGCGTCCACGTCTTCGAGCTCGAGCGCGACGACGCCGCCTACCTGCCGATCGGGGCGCGCCACGAGTACCGCGCCTACGGGGCCGAGCAGGTCGAGGCGATCGTCGGAGTCGCCCCGGACTGGCGCGCCGGGTGACGCTCGCCGTCGGCATCGACGTCGGCGGCACGAAGATCGCGGCGGGGCTGGTGGACCGGGACCGGGGCGCCGTCCTCAGGGAGCTGCGGATCCCGACCGCGGCCGGAACGCGGCCGCCCCGGGCAGTCCTCGCGGACTGCGCCGACCTGGCCCGGCGGCTGGCGTCGGGGGGCCGCCTGCCCGTCGGCGTCGGCATCTGCGAGCTGGTCGCGGTCGATGGGACCATCGGCTCGGCCGTCACCGTCGACTGGCGCGACCTCGATGTCGCGAGCGCGTTCGGTGCCGGACTCGGCACCGTCACGGTGGAGTCCGACGTGCGCGCGGGCGGCCTCGCCGAGGCGCAGTTCGGCGCGGGGGCCGGCCGCGACCCCGTCGTCTACGTCTCGATCGGGACCGGTATCTCCTACGCGCTCGTGGTCGCGGGCGAGGTCTATCGCGGCGGGCGCGGGAACGCCATCGTCGTCGGAGCGCCGGCCGTGGAGCAGGTCGCCGGCGGGCGCGCGCTCGCCCTCGCCGCAGGCGAGCCCTCGGCCGAGCGGGTGCTCGCCGACCCCCGCCACGAGCCGCTCGTCCGGGCCGCGACCGACGCCCTCGGCCTCGCGTTGGCCGGCCTCGTCAATGCACTCGACCCGGAGATCCTCGTGATCGGCGGCGGCCTCGGGCTCGTGCAGGGCTACCGGGAGGCGGCGGTGGCCGCGATGCGCCCGCACATCGACTCGCCGGGGACGCGCGACCTCGAGGTCGTCCCGGCGACGCTCGGAGCCCAGGCGGGGATCGTCGGCGCGGCGCTCGCCGCCCGCTGAGGACGCGGACCCGCCTCCCGGGCGGGGAGCGTACGGGCCCGGCGCGCGCGGGCGGAAGCGCCCGGCGAGGCGGGGACGGTGGGCGCGCGCCGCCGGCTCGGCGAGACTGCGGCCATGTGGTCCTCCCCTCCCGGCCCGCGCCGGCCTCGACGCGGGCCGCTGATCGCCCTCGCGGTGATCGTCCTCCTCGTCGTCGCCGCGGGTGCGACCTTCGCCCTGACGAGAGGGGGGTCCACGCCGCCGAGCCGCCCCGCCGCGTCCTCGCCGCCGCCGAGCGCCACGCTCGCGCCCGAAGGGACGAGCGCCCCCGCGCCGGCGACCGCGACCGCACCCGCCGCGTCCTCGACCGTCGCCGCCTCGACGCCCGTCGCTCCGGGCTCGACCGCCTTCGGCGTGCTCGACAACACCGACGCCGTCCAGACCCCGGACCAGTTCTGGGGCGACTACGCGGCGCTCCACATGCGGGCCTTCCGCGCCGACGCCCTCTGGAACGTGATCGCCCCGACCCGTCCGGCGAACCCGCTCGACCCGAACGACCCCGCCTACCAGTGGGAGTACCTGGACATCCTCGTCCGCGCCGCCGGGGCCCACGACGCGACGGCGAACATGATCATCAGCGTCTGGAGGACGCCGGAGTGGGCCACGAAGTACGGCGGCAAGTACCGGTCGGTGGAGGCCCTGCGCATCAAGTCGATGCCGAAGCCGTCGCTGTACGCCGAGTTCGTCCACGCCATCGCCACGCGCTACTCGGGGAGCTTCGTGCCGACGGGCGCCGACGCGCCCCTGCCGGCGGTCCACAAGTGGCAGGTCTGGAACGAGCCGAACACGTACCTCGTGCCCTGGAACGTCGGCGGCGTCAACGTCGTCGCCCGGAACTACGCCGCGCTCCTCGATGCCGGATACGCCGCGTTCAAGGCGGTGTCGCCGCAGAACGTCGTCTCCAACGGAGGGTTCGGCCCCTCCGGCCAGCATCAGCCGCCCCTCGCCCCGTTCACGTTCGTCCGGGACCTCGCGCGGCTCCGGCCGCACCTCGACGTCCTCTCCGTCCACGCGTACGGGTCACGACCGGCCCTCGGGCTCCGCGACGGGGCCGGTGAGGGCACGCAGGCCCCGGACCTCGCACCGGGCAACCTGAGGGCCTGGATCGCGACCGCCGACCGGGCGTTCGGCCGCCGCTACCGGATCTGGGTCACGGAGTTCGGCTGGCAGACCGCGCCCGAGGATCCGCAGATCGGCGTCTCCCACGCCGCGCAGGCCGCCGATCTCCAGGGCATGTTCGACCTCCTGCGATCCACGGGGCGGGTCGACATCGGGATCTGGTTCCTGATGCGGGACGAGCCGGACGCCGCCATGGGGTGGCAGTCGGGCGTCCGCACGGCGGGCGGCGAGGAGAAGCCGTCCTACGCCGTGTGGGCGGCCAACGGGTAGCGTCGGCGGGGAGCCGCTGGACGACGGCGCTTCCGCCGCGTCTACGATCGCCTCTTCGGCTTCGGCTTGGGCTTCGCCGCCGTCGCGCGCTTCGCCTTCGGCCTCGTCGCCGCCGGCTCGCGGTCGCGGCGGACGATCACCTTCTGGCCTCGGAGGGTGAAGCCCCGCATCGCCCGGAGGATCCGCTCGGCGAGCTCGGCCGGCACCTCGACGAGGGCGTGGCGATCGAGGAGGTCGATCGACCCGAGGTCGCCGGGCGCGATCGCGGCCCGGCGCGAGATGGCCTGGACCAGGTCGCGCTCGTCCATCCCCCCGGTCCGGCCCGCTCCGACGAAGATCCGCACGGAAGGTGGCCGGTCGCCCGCGCGGCCGGGCACGTCGGCTCCCCGGCCCCGAGCTCCCGGAGGAGCGGAGCCGACCGGGGAGCCGGCGTCCGGGATGTCGCCGTCGTCGTCGGCGCCACCGGCCGCCTCGTGCGCCAGCTTCACGGCGGCGAGCGCGACGTCCATGACGTCGAACTCGTCGGCCAGCGACTCGACGACGACGCGGAAGCGCTCGAGGTCGCCCTCCGAGATCGCCTCGCGGAGCGCGCCCGGGTCAGCTCCAGCCGGCGGGCGCGGAGGTCGGCGACCGTGGGCACCTTCGCGATCGCGATCTTCTGCCCGGTCGCGCTGCTCGATGCTCTTGCAGCATCGGCGGTGCTCGCGCGGCTCGGCCAGGGTGATCGCGACGCCCTCGCGCCCGGCCCGGCCGACGCGGCCGATCCGGTGGACGTACGACTCGGCGTCGCACGGGACGTCGAAGTTGATGACGTGCGAGAGCTGCTCGATGTCGAGCCCGCGGGCGGCCACGTCGGTCGCGATCAGGAGGTCGGCGGTGCCCGCCGCGGAACTGTCCTCATCACCCGGTCGCGCTGCTCCTGGCGTCATCCCGCCGTGCAGCGCCTCGGCGCGGTAGCCGCGGCCGTTGAGCGTCTCGGCGAGCTCGTCGACCTCGTCGCGGCGTGCGGCAGAAGACGATGCGCCGCCGCCGGGTGCCTCGACGTCGAGCACGCGGCCGAGGGCCGCGAGCTTGTGCGCCGCGGGGGACGATGTAGGCGGTCTGGCGGACGAGCGGCGCCTGGCCGGCTCCGCCGGCGCGGGGCTCGGCCCGGATCTTGATCCGGACCGGGTCGTCAGATGGCGCCGGGCGATGGCCGCGATGCGGGCGGGATCGTGGCCGAGAAGAGGACGGTCTGCCGCCCGCTCGGGCGTCTCGGCGAGGATCGCCTCGATGTCCTCGGCGAAGCCCATGTCGAGCATCTCGTCGGCCTCGTCGAGGACGACGACCTGCGACGCCGTCGAGCTTGAGCGTCTCGCGGCGGATGTGGTCGAGCGCGCGGCCCGGCGTGGCGACGACGACGTCGAGCCCCGCTCGAGCGCCCGCAGCTGGCGGCCGATACGGCTGCCCGCCGTAGACCGGCAGCACGCGCGCGCCGAGCGGCCGCCCGTAGCGTGGACCGCCTCGGCGACCTGCATCGCCAGCTCCCGCGTCGGGCACGAGGACCAGCGCCGACGGCGCCGGCGCCGCGGTCCTCGTCGGCCGAGAGCCGCTGCAGGAGCGGCAGGGCGAAGGCCGCCGTCTTGCCCGTGCCGGTCGCGGCCTGGCCGAGCAGGTCGCGCCCTGCGAGCAGCGGCGGGGATCGCCTCGCCCTGGATCGGCGTCGGCTCCTCGTAGCCGAGCGTGACCAGGGCTTCGAGGAGCTCGCCGCGGAGGCCGAGGTCCGCGAACTGCGCCGGCTCCTCGCGCTCGGTCGTGTCGTCGCTGGCTGACATGCGATCGGGCGCACGGTAGCCCTGCGTCATCGTCTTCGCTTCCCCCCGGCAAGGGGCACGGCCCGACGGCCACCCGCCCGAGGCGTGGATGGCCGGGCCGGGTATCCTGATGTGACCTTCGACGAACAGGTGGATGACATGGGCGATCCAGCGAACCCGGGATCCGAGGGCAGCGGCAGTCACGCCGAGACGGGCGGGCCCGCCGAGTCCGGGCGGACCGCCGGCGGTCCAGCCGACAAGGGTGCACCGCCCGAACCCGACCACGCGCCCGCGGAGCGCATCCGCGAGGGCGGGTACGTCGAGTCCGATCGAGCCCCCGGCCGTCACGGAGAGGCCGCGTACATCGAGTCCGACCGCACCTCCGGCACTGCCGCAGGCCAGGGCGAGCCGGCCGACGACCCCACCGTCCGCCACGGCGGGTACGTCGAGTCCGATCGGGCTCCCGGCCGTCACGGAACGGCCGGGTACACCGAATCGGACCGCAGCAGCGGCCGTCACGAGGAGAGCGGGAACACCGAATCCGACCTGAGCACCGGCGGTGAGGGCGGCTACACCGAATCCGATCGAGCCCCGGGGACGCACGGCGAGCAGGGCGGCTACACCGAATCCGACGTCAGCGAGGGGGAGCTCGACGAGGAGAGCGGCAAGGCCGGCCGGGACGGAGTGGACGGGCAGGGCGGGTACACGGAGGCCGAGCGGTAGGGAGGATCCGGCCCGTCGGATTCCACCAGGTGTCGGCCCTAGGCCGAGCCCGGGAGGGTTCCGGCCCTTGGATCCCACTGGCTGTCGGCCCTAGGCCGAGCCCGACCGCCGCGCCTGCTCGACGAGCGCCTCCGCGCCTCCCGTCCAGGGCTCGCCGTGGCCCATCAGCACGGTCGTCGCGCCCGTCTCGCCGATAGCTTCCAGCGTCCGCAGGTTGCGCTCGCTGTCGGCGGTGGCCGCGCGCGCGACGAGGCGCGGCCCGCGACGCGCGGTGTAGGGGTCGAGCGTCACGACCGCGTCGCCGGCGATCACGCAGTCGCGATCGGGCAGGAAGAGCGCGCAGTGGCCGAGCGTGTGGCCCGGGGTGAAGACGAGCTGCGGGGAGCCGGGCACGGGGACCGTGCCACCGTCGTACCGGACGACCTCGCCGAGCGGCCGCGGGAAGAACGCGCGGTGGCGCGCGAACTCCAGGACGTACGGCAGCCCCCTGGGGTGGGTCGCCAGGTGGACGGAGCGCAGGCGTTCGTGGTCGTAGCGCCAGGGATGCCGGGTCATGGGCGCGTCGTTCTCGTGCACGTAGACGGGGATCCGCAGCTCCCGCCGGGCTCGTTCGGCGAAGCCCAGGTGGTCGAAGTGGGCGTGGGTGAGCAGGAGCGCCTCCACCTGGTCGGCGCTTCGTCCCAGGGCGCTCAGGGCCTGCCGGAACGACGTCCACGAGGTCGGAACGCCGGCGTCGACGATCGTCAGCCGGCCGTCGTCCTCGATCAGGTACCAGTTGACGTTCGCGTCCTCGATGCGATGGACGCCGTCGGCGACGTTCGGGTAGAGCATGCGTGTCTCCTCGGCCCGGATCGTTCTACGGGGAGGCCGATCCCCGTCGGCGAGCGGCGCGAAACGAGCGGGCAGGTCGGCGGCGTCCCGGTAGCGGTCGAGCCTCGCGTCCGCCGGCCATCGGCGGCGCGGCCGCACCCGACTTCAGGCGGGCGGGCCACGCGCTCATGGTGGCGGAGGACCACGCCGTTGCCGAAGATCCTGGCCTCGAGGAGGCGGAGCTGCGTCCGCCCCTCGGCCGAGCGGAAGAGCAGGATGACCTTCCCCATCCGGTTCTTCCGCGTGCGCTCGCGGGCGCCGGCCGGCGTGCCGGGTCCCAGCCGCCGGGTGATCGCTCACCGCACGGGTGGCAGGCGCCGTCAGGAGGGCAGGAAGGCCAGGCCGCCGATCGCCAGGAGGTAGACGGTGAGGACGGCGATGCTGTCCACGCCCAACCTGGCGTGCTCCTTCGCCGGCCGGAACAGGAGCCCGGCCATGTAGATGATCGTCAGGAGCGCCCCGAGCGCCGTCAGGTACAGGTCGCTGCGGTGGGCGTTCGGCAGGACGGCCTTGTCGCTGACGACGGTCGCGAGCAGGAAGAGCACGGGAAGGAACGCGTTGCCACCGAAGATGTCCCCGAAGGCGAGCTGGAAGTCGCCGGTCCGGACGGCGGTGATGCCGGTCGAGAGCTCGGGCAGCGAGGTCGCGGCAGCGAGGATGGTCGCCCCGAAGAGGACCCCCGACAGGCCGACCGAGTCGGCCGCCTGGCTGCCGCTCTCCTCCAGGAGCGCGCCGGCGATCAGCGTGACGACCGCTGCCGCGCCGAACACCGTGGCCGCCCTGGCGGTGCTCACGCCCCGCTGCGCGGCGTCGGCTGCGCGCTTCTTGGCGGAATGGCCGCGACGCTCCGGTTGGGCGTCCGGGGCGTTGCCGTCGTCGGCCCAGGGGAGCCTGGCGGCGGCACGCTGGGTGAGCAGCAGGCCGACGATCCAGATCGCGGCGATGGCGACCACGTCGGGGGTGAGGCGGAAGGCGATGGCGTCCTTGGGCAGCTGCGCTCCCATCACGCACGCGACGAGGATCGCGATCACGACCGACCCCTCCAGGACCAGCGAGAGATTCGCCGCCTGATAGGTCAGCGGCCGCCTCTCGCGCACGCAGGCGTCCAGGGCGACGAGCACCACCGTCTGGATCG
The DNA here is from genome assembly GCA_963800515.1 of uncultured Thermoleophilia bacterium. GTDB lineage: Bacteria > Actinomycetota > Thermoleophilia > Gaiellales > F1-60-MAGs149 > CAWDBC01. Next base: position 243,949 of record CAWDBC010000007.1, on the reverse strand, counting down.
CGATCCCTCCGAGGATGTTCGAGACCGCGACGTCGACCTGTCCGTTCGCGGCGGCGGTGACGGTGATGGCGATCTCCGGGAGGTTGGTGGCGACGGCGAGCAGGATCAGCCCGCCGAGCGCGGCTCCGAGGTGCAACCGGTCGGAGAGGACGTCGGTGTAGTTCGAGAGCGCGATCCCCGCAACCCAGATCGCCGCGGCGCAGACGACGAACACGAGGACCGAGAGCGCGAGCGGAAGGGCCGGCAGCAACATGCCCAGCTTGTTCTCGGTCTCGTCCCGTGACGAAACGCACGGCCGGACGACCGAGGCTCCGATCCGGATGCAGCATCCTTCGGCGTCCAGATGACCCCGCCTCGACGACACCCCGGCAGGGCCGCGGCGGCATGACCGCTTCCGCGAGCGAGCGGAGGGGGAGCGCCGCGTGACGCACTTCGTCACGCAGCATGGCCTCCCCCTGCTGTTCGCCGTCGTGATGCTCGAGTCGTTCGGGCTTCCCCTGCCGGGCGAGACGGCCCTCATCGCCTTCGGCGTGCTCGCAGCACGAGGCAACTACTCCATCGCGTCGGTGATCGTGACGGCAGCAGCGGCCGCCATCGTCGGCGACAACCTCGGCTACTGGCTGATCGGCCGCCTCGGAGGACGCCGCCTGTTCGAGCGCTGGGACTGGCTGAACGCCTACGCCGAGCGGGTCGTCCCGCGAACGGAACGCCTGATGCGCCGTCACGGCGGCAAGGTGGTCTTCTTCGGCCGCTTCGTCTCGGTCCTGCGCTACACCGCCGCCTGGATCGCCGGGCTCGGGCGGATGGACTGGTGGCGATTCCTCTTCTGGAACGCGTCGGGGGGCATCGTCTGGGCGACGGGCGTCGGCCTCATCTCCTACTACAGCGGCCAGGCGGCCGCCGACGCGATCCAACGGTACGGCGTCTACGCCGCCGTCCTCGTCGTCGCCGTCGGCCTCCTCGCCTGGATCGCCCTGCACGTCGCCCAGGGCCGACTGGGGAAGTGACGCCCGGGGCGACCTGCTGCTCGACCCGCTAGACCGGGGCAGCCGGTCCTGCGGCGTTCCCGGGCCCGGGGGGTGCCCCGCCGGAGCCGTGGGGGCATCGCCGACCCGATCGGCACGCCGGCGACCGTTCCCGCGCCGGCCACCCCAGCCGGAAGCGCGCGCGAGGCCCGGGCGCGCCCCGCATCCGCGTGGCTCGCCTCCCCGGCCCAGTCATCGAGGATCGGCCCGGGCAGCTGAGGAGGATCCGCTCGCCGGTGGCGCTTCGGCCCCGATCTTGCCGCTGTCGCGGTCCTCGACGACGTCCGGGGCGATGAGGACGCTCGGCGGCTTGACATCCCTCGTGCCGAAGGTCACGATGCTCGCCGTCGATCGAGGAGCAACGCCGTGGGGCACTACGTGATGCTGATGACCTGGACGGACCAGGGAGTCAAGAGCTTCAAGGACTCCGCCGACCGCGCCGACGCCGCTCGTACCGCCCTGAAGGCGCAGGGGGTCGAGCTCACGGACCTCTACTGGACGCTCGGGGCCTACGACCTCGTCGGCATCGCCGAAGCGGCTGACGAGGCGACGGCGGCCTCTGCGGTCCTCGCGCTCGGCGCGCAGGGGAACCTGCGCACGACGACGCTCCGGGCCTTCACCGCCGACGAGTTCCGCTCCATCCTCGACAAGGCCCGCTGACAGGCCGCCCCGGCAAGGCTGGAGGTACGGGAGATCGCCCGCGGCTCGAGTGGACACTCGACCCGGGGCGCCCGCGGCAGATGACCCGATGACACGGTCGCAGATCACCTGATCGTCTCGTCGAGGACGCGCCCTCGGCGACCCACGCCCGAGCGGGAGGTTCCACTGGAGATCCATCGCGGGGATGCACTGCTCAAGGAATACGGCGAGGCATCGGCGTCCTTTCGGCTCCTGACGGACATCCGGTTCAAGCTCCTCGGCTTCCTCCCGCTGGCGGCCGGAGTGGCGGCCGGGGTGATCGCCGATCGCCGATCGAGTGCGGGCACGTTGGCGCTCACGCTGTTCGGACTCCTCGTCACGCTCGCCCTGCTGCTCTACAACGAGCGCAACAACCAGCTGTACAACGAGCTCGTCGGTCGCGCCGCCTCGATCGAGCGCGAGCTTGGACTACCCGACGGGGCCTTCGCCAACCGTCCCGCCGCCTGGTTCTCGATCGGGCGCGTCCGCGTCGATCACGGCACGGCCATCGGCACGATCTACGCGGCAACCAGCGCGCTCTGGCTCTACGGCACGCTGTCGTCGGCTCTCGTCCTTCTCTGGGAGGCGGGAGCGCAGGAGCGGCAGCACCAGGCTGTCCCGTCCTGGGTGGGTGCCGTGGCGTTGCCCTTGGCGTTCGTGGTGGCGTTCGGCGCGTGGCTCCTGCTGCGCCGCCACGCCAAGGTGCGCGGGCGGTCGATGCGGGAGCTCGCCCGAGGCGCAGTCGCAGCCGCCGTCCGGGTCGAGCCCTTCGATGTTCGTCGCGTTGCCCTCGATGCCGATTTCCTCGCCTGCTGCGCTCGCCTGGCCGGCCCGGCCACCACGACCGAGAAGCTCACCAGGAAGGCGGACTCCTACGCACGGCTCGATGCGCAGGAGTTGCTCCTCTACCTCCCCGGTCCGCCGGCGCCGGTCGACGCCCGCGGGAAGGAGCGTGCCGCTGCGCACCTCACGGCCCTCCTCACCGACCTGCCGTCGCGCTGGATCGACGACGTGGCGAGCGGGCGGCGCGGCTAGGTGTACTGCCCTGGGACGATGTTGACGCGGCGGGCGGGTGGTCTGCCGGGGAGAGCGCCGTGTCGTCGGGTGTAGTTGTAGTCGACGAGCCAGGCCCGGAGGGCGTGGCGGCGCTGCTGGTTTGAGGTGTAGGCGGGTTGGAAGGCCCACTCGTCGAGGAGGGTCCGGTTGAAGCGTTCGACCTTGCCGTTGGTCTGGGCCCGGTCGGGCGCGATTCGGCGGTGGCCGATGCCGTGATCGTCGAGGACGTGGTGGAATGCGACACCGTGGACGTAGGCGAACGCGTTATCGGTGAGGACCCGCTCGACGGTCACGCCCGTGGCCGGCAAAAGAAGGCGGCGGCGCGGGCGAGGAACGCCGCGCAGGTGGCCGCGGTCTCGTCGGCGTGCAGTTCGGTGGAGGCGAGCCGGGAGTGGTCGTCGACGGCGGAGTGGGCGTACTCGTAGCCGGCCCGCTGGCGGTGCTTGTCCGCGCCGGTCCCCGCCCGGCCGAGCGCCCGCCAGCCGCCGCCGTCGGGAAGCCGGCCGAGCTTCTTGACGTCCACGTGGACGAGCTCGCCGGGACGGCTTCGCTCGTAGCGGCGGATCACCCGCCCGGTCGGACGATCCATCCAGGAACGCCGCGAGCAGCCCGCCCGGACCAGGACCCGATGCACGGTCGAGGCCGCTAATCCGAGCCGCTAGGCGATCCGCGACGGGCCCCACCTTGCGGGTTCGGCGCAGCCGCACGATCAGCTGCTCGACCCCGGGCCGCGTCTGGCGCGGCGAGCAGCGAGGCCGCCAGGAGCGATCCTCAAGCCCGGAATAGCCCTCGGCGAGAAACCGCCGCCGCCACTTGTATCCCGTCGCCCGGGACACGTTCATCTCCTCGGCCACGACGGCGACCGGACGCCCCAAAGCGATCCGATCAACCAGCTGGCGACACGCCCACAGCGTCAACCTCGCGTTACGGTGCACGGGCAGGGGCCTCCTCGGCTCGCAGTGGTCTCAGCAACCAACACGATCCCGGGAGGCCCTCCCGAACCCGTCAACAACCTCCCTGTGTACTACGGCTAGGCGCCGGGCGACGTCGCCGCGCGCGCACGGGCGGCTGCCTCCTACCGCCTTCAGTGTACCGCCGGGCCGAGGCCCTCATGAGGCCTCGATGCCTGCCGCATACTCGCCGCCGCACGCCGGAGCAACGGAGACGGAGGAGCGAGATGGGTGCGTCGTTCTCGAACCATCGGGCGGGACCCCGACGATGACCGAGCAGGCGGTGGTGATCGCGGGGGGTGGTCCGACCGGGATGATGCTGGCGGCCGAGTTGGCGTTGGCGAAGGTCGACGTCACCGTCGTCGAACGGCGTTCCGATCACGTGCTCGTCGGCTCCCGGGCCGGCGGCTTCCACTCGCGCACGATCGAGGTCCTGGATCAGCGTGGGGTCGCCGACCGGTTCCTCGCGGAGGGTCAGGTGGCCCAGGTCGCCACGTTCGCCGCGACCGCGTTGGACATGAGCGACTTCCCGACGCGTCATCCGTACTCGCTCGGAATCTGGCAGAACCAGATCGAGCGGATCCTGGCGGCCTGGATCGCCGAGCTCCCGGTGCGGATCGCCTACGGCCGTGACGTGATCGGCTTCGTGCAGGACGACACCGGGGTCGACGTCGCGCTGTCCGACGGCCGGTCGCTGCGGGCGCAGTACCTCGTCGGGTGCGATGGCGGACGCAGCGGCATCCGTCGGGCCGCCGGCATCGAGTTCCCGGGCTGGGATCCGACGAGGAGCAACCTGATCGCGGAGGTCGAGGTGGCCGAGGAGCCGCCGCGGGGCATGCGCCGCGACGCCATCGGCGTGCACGGCCTGCAGAGGCTCGAGGACGGGAGGACGGTGCGGGTCGTCGTGACCGAGCAGCAGCTGGGGCCGAGCAGCGAGCCCACGCTGCGTGATCTCAGCGAGGCCCTGATCGCGGTCTACGGCACCGACTTCGGGATCCACGACCCGACCTGGATCTCCCGGTTCACCGACATGACTCGCCAGGCCGCCGCCTACCGCGCCGGACGGGTGTTGCTGGCCGGAGACGCGGCCCACGTGCATTACCCGGTTGGCGGACAGGGCCTCAGCCTCGGCCTGCAGGATGCGGTGAACCTGGGCTGGAAGCTCGCCCAGGTCGTCGACGGGACCTCTCCGGACAGCCTTCTGGACACGTACCACGATGAGCGCCACCCGGTCGCTGCCCGCGCGCTCCGGCACACGATGGCTCAGATCGCGCTCCTGGGCCCGGACGAGCGGATCAGGGCCCTCTTCGACGTGGTGTCGGAGCTCGCGGCCATGGACGAGCCACGCAGACATCTCGCCGGGATCATCTCCGGGCTGGACATTCACTACGACCTCGGCGAGGGGCACCCGCTGCTCGGACGGCGCATGCCCGATCTGGACCTCGCGACCGCCGACGAGCCGGTTCGCATGTTCGAGCTGCTGCACGACGCCAGGCCGGTGCTGCTCGACCTCGGAGAGCCCGGCGGACTCGACCTCGGGCCATGGGCCGACCGCGTCCGACTGGTCGAGGCGGCCTACGCGGGCTCGTGGGAGCTCCCGGTCGTCGGGACGGTCCGTGGGCCCACCGCCGTGCTCGTTCGCCCGGACGGCTACGTCGCCTGGGTCGGAGAGAGAACGGACGTGGGGCTCGCCGCGGCGCTCGCCACCTGGTTCGGACCGCCACCGGCGGCGTAGCGTCCCGGCCGCGGGATCGAGTCCCGGACGCTCCGGCCCCGGCGGGCCATCGCTCATCGAACCTGCGCGGAGCGCCCGAGCGCAGCACGGAGCGAGAGGCAACCACGCTCGCGCGCGACCCCGCGCCACGTCGACCCACCCCGTCGCCGTCGCTCTCGTGCTCGCAAGTGCTGGGATCAGCGTCGAGGACGTGCTGGTCGCGGCCTTCTTGCATGACGTCGTGGAGGACGAGCCCGTCGGCCGCGGCGAGATCGATGCGGGCTTCGGGGTTCGGGTCGGAGACCTGGTCTGCGCGATGACGGAGCCGACCGAGGACGCGGCTGGCCGGAGTCTCGATTGGGGCGAGCGGAAGGCCAGCATCGTGGAGACCGCACAAGCCAGCGATGATGCCGACCTCCTCGATCTCAAGGCCGCTGACCTGATCTGCAACGCCAGCGATCTGATCGGCGAGTACGAGCGGATCGGGGACGCCGTGTTCGCGCGCTTCCCGCCGCACGGCGGACACCGCCACGTCGGCTACTACCTCGATCTCGCTCGAACCCTGGACGCACGCCCGCTCAACCACAAGCTCGCCGTTCAGGTGCGAGCGCTGATCGCCCCGCTCGAGGACCTCTCAACACGTGCGGCGGGCGCTCCAAGCCGTCAACGAGGCCACTCCGGCATTCTCCGTGCCGAGGCGGCCTCCCGACACTCGTCGAGGCCCGGCGTCTAGCAGCCGTCCAGCTCGTCGATCCGCCTCTCTAGATCGCTGAGCCGCACCTTCAAATCGACGACTTCCGCCTCGAGAGGGTCGTTCGCCTCTCCCCTCCTGGCCACGTCGTCTCGCCGGGCGAGGGCCTCCTCGAGCATGTTCAGTCGCTGTGCGACGGATCCCGGCTCTGCATAGGTCTGTTCACGCACCGCGCCAGGCGAGCCCACCCTCACCCGGACGTGCTGCCCGGAGGGAGGTACCTGGATGTTGTCGACGTCAGGGGGAGCCGCGGAGCCGAAGTGGTTCCACGGAGCGCTCGGGTGATCGAACATGCGGTTTCCCTCTGCTGCTCGTGACTCGGCTCGACAGACGCCAACGATCCGGCCGAACCGACCCTGGACTCACGAGATCCGGGAGGGCCGCGCTCTCGCAGTCACCTCCTCGGGCGTTCTACGCACTCCATCTCTCTCGGGAAGAAGGAGGTGCGCGGTCAGGTTAACGGGGGGACAAGGCGCCGTGCGGGTACCGGACCGTGAAGAAGCGGTGACGGCTCACGGATCGGTCCGCCCGGTCACCCGGAGCTCGCCGGGTCATGTCTGACTGGCCGCCGCGTCGCTGGATGCCGATCGGTTCGATGCAGCGAGCGGCCTCGGCGCCGCGCTTCTCGGCGACGACGGCTCAACGAAAGCGATCATGGAGCGCCGGGCGTAGCCTGGCGGAGTGGTGGGGTCATCGCCGGCGCTGGCCATTCGTCCGGGCGGTGCCCCGGGAGGCTCTGCCCCGGGGCACCGCGGACGATCGCAGTGCATTGGTGCGACCTTGGCCCTCAGTCGGCGGGGAAGACCTCCGAGGTGACGTTGTCGCCGTGCTGGTGGGTGTCGAAGAGACGCCAGCCGCGCCTGAAGGGCCTGGGTATGGCGGCCCCGAGGAGGCCGCTGGGCGTGGGGTTGCCGTTCGACTGGTGGATCCCGGTCAGCTCGTTGTCGCCGTCGTTCTGGAAGCCACCGCCGAGCCCTCCGAGGGCGGAGTCGATCGTCGCCGACGGGTCGCGTCCTTCGGCGACCATCCGCACCGGCTGCGCGCCGTGGGCGTAGTCGGCGTTGGTGTCGAAGAGAAACGCGGAGTCCAGGACGTTGAGCTGGCTGTGCAGGGCATCGCCCATGTCCTGGACGAAGATGACGCGTGTCTTGTCGTAGAAGGTGACGTTGTCGAAGCTCGAATGCGCGGCATCAGGCAGGTACAGGAGCCGGAGGGTGCCGGAGTTCCTCTTCGGGTTCTGAGTGAGCTTCATGATGCTCCCGAAGCCGCCGTGCTGGGCGCCCGCCTCGGTCAGGCTGTTGGTGTCGCCGGTCTCGGCGAAGAGGAAGGTCCGGAACCTGGAACCGGGCTGGAATTGGCCGTTCTCCGGGCGCTTGAAGGGGGTGCCGCCGTCGGACTTGGCGAGCGCGTTGGCGTCGAAGGCAGTCGTCGTCCCGGAGACGGCGGTGTCGTGGATCGTCAGCCAGCGGGTGGTGAACGTCGTGCCGTAGGTGTGGAGGTCGGCGACATCCTGGGAGAGGATGTCGGCGTCCGCGTGGCCGGGGTGGAAGACGATCGGGCCCAGGTGGGCGAGCGAGTCGACCTGCAGGACCTGGAGCTTGCCGCCCTCCGTGAGGTCGGTCGGGTCGTAGGGCAGGAAGCGGAAGAGGAAGCTTCCGGGCTGCTTGGCGTGCGTGTTGACAGCGCCGGCCGGCCCACCAGCGTCCTCGACGATGTAGATGTTGCCGGCGCGATCGTTCTGGATGCCCTCGAACCCGCCCTGGCCGAGGATGCCCCACAGAGGCGTGACGGTCGACGGATAGTCGAGCGTGGCCTCCACGACGCCTCCGCTCGCGCCGCCCTCGGTCGTGAACAGGAGCCGCCGGGCGAACGGATCCCAGGTGGAGCCGTCGATAGCCGGGACCGGCGTCGTACCGTCGGCCTCGACGTCGGCCAGCTTGGTCACCCGGTGGACGCTGTCGGCGTCGAGGTTGATGCGGGTGATGTAGCCGCCCGCGGCCCCGGCGGTCTCGTGGCCCTGGTAGAGGAAGTGGGAGCCATAGTCGTAGGTCGGGTCGGCGCCGTGCTGGCCGTGAACGACGAGGTAGGTGTTCTTGTCGGGCTCCGACTTTGTCGCCTCGACGTCGTGGCCCGGGGATTGGACCGCGCCAGGCGCCGGCAGCATCGGCCCGTCGTTGTAGTAGCCGTAGTAGCCGATCGCCGTCGATGGGTTCTCAAGCGGGTTGGACCCCTGCGCCACCGTGACCTCGCGAAGCTGCGGCGACAGCTTGTCGGGTAGGGACACGCCCGGCGTCTTCGTGTTCGCCGAACCCGCGTCCGAGAGAACCGGGCCGCCGCCGGCGTTCGCGACGCCTGCGAAACCGACCATCGCGAGCGTCGTTGACAGCCCGACGACGATCCTTCTTCCTGCCTTCATCCGTGCCTCCCGTAGTTGTCGTCCGAAGTTCGCTCAGAGGCTAGATGACGCCGGGCGTGGGCTGGACGATGATGTCGGGGACGCGCGGGTCGGTCGTCGGATCGCCGAAGCCGTGCGTCAGGAGGTTGGAGAATGCGTAGATCTGGTCGATCTTCGCCGTGTCCGAGCCGAACTGGTCGGCCGCCAGAGCCGTCGCTGCGGCGCCCGCGTGGCTCTGATCAGGGGTCTTGAACCACAGGAGCGCGACGTCGTCGGTCGTCTCCTGAGCGACCGGCTGGCCGCTGAGGATGCTGGCGATCGGATCGCCGATCTTCTGCAGCTTCGAGAGATCTCGCGGCGACTGGCCATGCTTGGCGGTGATGATGATCTCCGTCGAGGCGAGGATACCCTTCCGGCGCAACGTTCGAACGAACCGACCGAGCGCACCGTCGACCGAATCGAGGCCCTCGAGGAGCGGCTCGCTGAAGCGGGTGCCGCCGTCCCGGTAGCCGCCGCTGACGATCTTCTCGCCGACACTGACCGCCTGGAAGTTCATTCCGAAGATCGCCGGCGTCCCGACTCGGCGGGAGCCGGTCTAGTCCAGCCCGCGGATCTCGTTGACGACGGCTCGGACCTTGGTCCGGTCGTAGGCGGCCGTCTGGGTCACGCTGAGGGTCGGATCGTCGACGTTGTTGATCTCCGGTGTGTAGAGGTCGTCCACGCCGTGGCCGGACGGGCCGTTCACCAGGTCGTACGCCGGATGCTTGTCCGACCAGGCGGTTCGCAGGCCGGCCTCGTGAGCGACCTCGAAGATGGTGTTCACGCGCAGGAAGCTGTGCGGGTAGACCGGCACGCACCGGCCGTCGGGGAGCCGCCGCAGAGGAAGCTTGGCCGGATCGATGCCGCCGCCGTCGACGAGGCTCAGGTCGCGGTCGATCGACTCGTCGTAGAGGGTGTTGGCGCCTGCACTGCCCTCGCAGTTGGAGCCCGGGGGAAAGAACGTCCGGTCGTAGGCGTTGTCGTACCAGACGCCCGTCGTTCGCGGCGAGCCGCCCGTCACCAGCGCCGCCAGGCCGGGGAACGAGTCCGACGGCGTGCTCGCCTCGGCCTCCGTGTAGGTGGTGCCGCGATGCGAGAGCCTGGCAAGGGTCGAACGCGATCGGATAGCGACGTAGCTCGCCAGGTCTGCGGCGTGCAGGCCGTCGACCGAGATCAGCAGCACCCGCTGCGACCGACCACCTCGCGCACCTTCATCCCCGCCCGGGCGACCCGTCTCTGCGGCGGCGGCCCCGGCCGTCGCCACGGCTGCCCCGATCGTCACGCCCGCAACGAGCACGGACAGAAGACGTCTTCGATGGTGCATCGATCGACCTCCGGTTGATTGACCGCAGCCTCCCGCCGGAGAGACCGGAGCTGGGTCGTCATCCGGAACCCATCCGGTGAGAAATCAGGACATCGCAGTCGCTCGCGACAGGGGATCCTCATGAGCGACTCGTTGACCCCCCATCAGCGCGATCGTCTCCGATCGGCTGAGAACCGCCCGGCCGAGGGGCGGTTCTGGCTGCGCTGGATGCTCGGTCGTTCAGCGTGGCGCACGCCGGCGCGCGCGGGGCGAGTTCGTCGCCCTCCGGTGGCAGGACATCGATTGGACCATGCCGGGTGCGGGTCCGACGCGCATACGTACGGCGGCGCTTCAGCGCCGGACGACCTGGTGTTCGGTCACCCGCTGCAGGGCGGTCCCGCTCGCCGAGGCAACGACAATTCGTCGCTGCAAGCGCCACGCGGGCGAGAGCTCGCGTGCGCGACGACGTGCGCTTCCACGACCTTTGCCGCGCGTTCGGTACGGCGATGGCCGCTTCCGGCGAGGGCCCGCTCCGCACGCTCCAGGAGTGGATGGGCCACCGCGACGCGCAGACCACGCAGATCTACGCCGACTACGCCGAGAGCCCCCACGAGGCGCGCATGATCGAGCGCGCCCTGGCGGCCGAAGGACACAAAGAGGGACACGGAACGCGATGAGCGAGACCGTGGGCACCCGCGAACAGGCTCCACGCCGAGGCTGGGGCGCCTGGATTCGAACCAGGGATCGCGGGACCAAAACCCGCTGCCTTACCGCTTGGCTACGCCCCAGAGCTGCGCCCGAACCCTACCGTCCGCGGCCCGCGCGAGCGGCGTCGCCGGATCGATCGCGGGGGGCCGCCGGCGACTTGCCGGCGCCGGTGGCGGACGATCACGGGCGGCGGCCGGCATGCCGTCCGCGAGGACGAGGCGTCCGGCAGCCGACGGCGCGTGGCGGCCTGACGCAGCCGGGCGCGCCGTCCGCCCGCGCGCCCTCCGCGGTATGCTCCGGCGGCCACGGGCAGGCCGAACCGCCGCAGTCCGACCGCCATCGATGACCCCACCCGAACCCGTCACGCGCCGGCTGGCGTGCATCGTCATGGCCGGAGGCAAGGGCACGCGCATGCGTTCCGCGGTCCCGAAGGTCCTCCACGAGCTCTGTGGGCGGACGATCCTCGCCTGGGTTCTCGACGCCGCCCGGTCGGCCGGCGCCGACGAGCTCGTCGTCGTCACGCCGCCTGAGCTCACCGGCGTCGACGCCCTCCTCGGGGGCGACGCCGGCCGGGTCGTGCAGGCGACCCCGAGGGGCACCGGCGATGCGGTCCGCTGCGGCCTCGAGGGGCTCTCCACGCTCGACTGCGACGTCCTGATCGTCTCCGGCGACACGCCGCTCATCGAGGGCTCGACCCTGACGGCGCTCGTCGCGGAGCACCGGGCGCAGCACGCCGCCGCCACGCTGCTCTCGATGATCGTCCCGCCGCCGTCGGCCTACGGTCGCGTGGTCAGGGGGGCCGACGGCGACGTCGAGCGCGTGGTCGAGGCCAAGGACGCCACGGCGGCGGAGCTCACGGGCGACGAGGCGAACGCGGGCTTCTACGTCTTCGACGCCCGCTCGCTCGCCGCCGCACTGGAGCGCGTGACACCCGACAACGTCCAGGGCGAGTACTACCTGCCGGACGCCCTGCCGATCCTCCGCGCCGATGGAGGGCGGATCGTCGCCCGCGTCGCCACGGATCCGACCGAGGCGCTCGGCGTCAACTCGAGGCTCGAGCTGGCCGAGGCGGCCGACATCCGCCGCCACCGGATCCTCCGCGCGCACATGCTCGCCGGTGTCGGTATCGCCGATCCCTCGACGACGTGGGTCGACGGCTCCGTGACGATCGAGCCCGACGCGACGATCCTCCCCTTCACCACCATCTCCGGCCGCTCCACCGTCGCGGCCGGCGCCGTCGTGGGACCGTACGCCGTCGTCGTCGACGCCACCGTCGGCGCGGAGGCGCTCGTCGGGCCGTTCTGCTATCTCCGGCCCGGCGCGATACTGGCGCGGGGGGCCAAGGCGGGCACGTACGTGGAGATCAAGGCGTCCACGATCGGCGAACGCTCGAAGGTGCCGCACCTGTCGTACATCGGCGACGCCGAGATCGGGGCCGACAGCAACATCGGCGCCGGCACGATCACCGCCAACTACGACGGCGCCGAGAAGCATCGCACCGTCGTCGGCGACAACGTGCGGACCGGCAGTCACAATGTCTTCGTGGCTCCGGTGCGGATCGGCAACGACGCGACGACCGGAGCCGGATCGGCGATCACGGAGGACGTGCCGGACGGCGCCCTCGCCATCGCCCGGCCCTTCCAGAAGAACATCGAGGGCTACTCGAGGCGGCGGGGATGACGGTGGGCGACGCTCGATCGCGCGCCGCGACGTCCCTCTACCTGGAGGATGTGATGCGATCCATGGCCGATCCCAGGTCCGCGATCGAGCGCTCGGCGACGAAGCGGATGATGGTCTTCTCCGGCCGGTCGCACCCCTCGCTGGCCGATCGGATCGCGGCCCGGTTGAACATCGGCCTCGGCAACGTGACGCTGAAGACGTTCCCGAGCGGCGAGATCTACGCCCGCTTCGAGGAGTCCATCCGGGGCGCGGACGTCTTCCTCGTCCAGTCCTGCAACCAGCCGGTGAATCGCAGCGTGATGGAGCTGATGATCATGGCCGACGCCGCGAAGCTCGGCTCGGCGAACCGCGTCACCGCCGTGGTGCCGCTCTACCCGTACGCGCGCCAGGACAAGAAGTCCGCCCCCCGCGAGCCGATCACCGCCCGGCTCGTCGGCTCGCTCCTGCACACCGCCGGCGTCGACCGCGTGATCACGATGGACCTCCACGCCGGTCAGGTCCAGGGCTTCTTCGACGGCCCGGTGGACCACATGACGGCGCTGCGGATGTTCGCCCGCTACTACCAGGACCTGGGCCTCTTCGGCGAGGGCGTCGTCGTCGTCTCCGCCGACGCCGGCCGCGCCAAGCTGGCCAAGAAGTTCTCCGAGATGCTGGGCGCGAAGATCGCGATCATCGCCAAGGACCGGCCGAAGCACTCCGAGGTCGAGGTCTTCGACATCATCGGCCGGGTGGACGGGATGACGGCGATCATCTCCGACGACATCATCGACACCGCGGGCACCCTCTGCGCGGGCGCCGACGCGGTCTCGCGCGCGGGCGCGAAGCGCGTCCTGGCCTGCGCGACCCACCCGGTGTTCTCCCCGCCCGCCGTGGAGCGGATCGAGGCCTCCGTGCTCGAGGAGGTCGTCGTCTGCGACACGGTGCCCGTCGACGCCGCGGGCAAGGTCCGGGTCCTGCCCGTGGACGAGATCCTCGCCCAGACGATCCTCAACGTCTTCCAGGACGGCTCGGTCTCCGAGATCTTCGGCGGCGAGAACCAGCTGTTCTAAGTTGTTCGTAGTATCCATGAGGGTTTGCTCCGTCTCTCCCCGATCCATGTAGGAGCCATATAGGATGCGGTCGTGTCCAGCGTCTGGATCCAGGAGCGGAAACTCCCGAGCGGCGCGGCCCGGTACGACGTGAAGTGGGAAGGCCCGACCGTCCAGCTCGTTGGCGGTCGGCGCCGGTCGCAGCTGCACTGCGGAACGTTCAAGACGGAGCGGGAAGCGAAGACGCGGGCCCGTTGGGTTCGGGGCGAGTGGGCGGCGGGACGCGTTCCCGACCCGCGACGCCTCGTCCTCGATCGGGACCCCCAACGACGGCTTCGGTTCGTCGCCCAGGAGTGGCTGGCCAGTCGCATCGACCTCGCCGAGTCCAGCCGCCGGCAGTATCGAAGTCGGATCGACCGGATCACGCAGGATCTGGGCGGACACGACCCGACCCGCATCACGCCTGCGGATGTCCGCGAGTGGGTGGCAGGACTCGCAAACGAGTTCAAGCCTTCGACGGTTGGCGTCTACCTGCATGTGCTGCGCCTTGTGCTCGACTTCGCCGAGGTGGACCCGAATCCGGCTCGCCACCGAAGCGTGAAGCTTCCCGCCGGCCGCACGGCGAACGTCCGCATCCGGCTCCCGTCGAGCAGGGAGCTGGCGGCGATCCGCGCCGAACTCCCCCATGAAGCGCGGCGACTTCTCGACTTCCTCGAGGACACGGGCGCCGAGATCAGCGCGGCGGTCGAGCTCGACTGGAGCGACGTTCATCCCGATCGCGTGCTCCTGCGCGGCACGAAGCGGACGGCGCGCGTCCGGTTCGCCCTGGAGGACACCAGTCCCATCCGCCTGCTTGCCGAGGCTCGTGCTCAGGGGAGGGTGTTCGGCTACAGCACGGGCGGCTTCCGCAGCGCGCTCGGGGACGCGTGCGACCGGGCCGGCGTGCGGCGATACAGCCCGCACGACCTGCGGCACCTGCACTTCTCTCGGCTCCTCCACGCCGGCGTGAGCCCGGCCGTGATCGCCGCGCGCGCGGGTCACGCGAGTCCGGCAACCACGCTCAAGACCTACAGCCACGTCGTCCCGCCGGAGTAGCCTCACCCGAATCTCCGGGTGCCGCCGGCACTCAACGGCGGGTCGTCGCGCAGCGTGGCGAACACGTCGGCTCTCCGGACGACGACACGGCGCATGCCGGTCTCGACGCGCGGTAGACGTCGGACAAGGCTACGCACCGTTGTCCGTGGCAAACCGGTCTCGGCCTCGATCTGCTGCGGCGTCATGAGCTCCGGCAGAGTGCGGGCCATCAGACTGCCCCGACGCTCTTCCGGCAGTCGCCGCCCACTTCGTGCTCGACGCGGGTCAGGGCGAGGTAGGAGCGCACCTGCTCGTCGGAGAACCGGCGGTAGCGTCCGATCTTGTGATGCGGGAAGCGTCCCGCGCGCGCCTCGGCACGCACCTTCGTCTCTGGGATCCCGAGCTGCGTTCCCACCTCGCGGGCCGTCAGCAACTGCGTCGCCACGATCATCTCCCTCCCTCGCGTCTGCACTGAGATGTGAAGTATCCTGGAGTGTAGACTACGCACATAAGGTAAGTCAAGCATCCTTCATCGATCAGCGAAGTCGCCGTAGACTGCGGCGTCGTGACGAGCGGACAGCTCATCCGCGAGGCGCGGCTTCGTGCAGGCCTCACCCAGCAGCAACTCGCCGACCGCCTCGGCCGGCCGCTCGGACAGGTCAATCGCTGGGAGAACGATGGAGCCGAGCCGGGGCTCACCGCGCTCCTGCGGATCACCCGCGCCTGCGGCTTCGACCTCTCCCTCCAGCTCGTGCCCTACCAGGCGGACGCACAGCAAGAGGCCGACCTCGCCGGACGCCTCCTCCTCAGCCCGGCCGAGCGGATGAACGACCTCCTCGCCCGTCTAGGGGACGATCATTCCTGACCCCCGCTTCGACCCCGTCAGCTTGCTCCGAGCGCTGGAAGACGGCCGCGTCAACTACGTCCTCGTAGGGACACTCGCCGCGGTCCTACGCGGCTCGCCGGAGACGACTGACCTGGTCGAGATCTGCCCCCAGACCAAGCCCGAAAACATGGATCGGTTAGATCGCGCGCTTCAGTCAATCGGAAACACCACGGTGCACCGGGGCGAGGCGAGCCTCCAGCCGGGCCCCGACGACGTTCGGGTCCTCGATACGCCGTACGGCCAGTTGAAGATCGAAGCGTTGCCGGCCGGCACGACCGGGTACGACGACCTGCGCCGGCACGCAATCCGGGAACTGGTACACGAGCGAGGACCCCGCGTACAGGTCGCCGCGCTGGGCGATCTCGTCCGTGTACTCCGCGCGCGAGACCTACCCGAAGAGGCGCCCCGAGCTCAGCTCTATCGACGGCTCCTCGAGATAACACGCGAGCACGAGAGATCACTCGGCATCAGTCGCTAGCCCCAGGGCTGAACGACCCATCGTTCAGCGGAGCGAGGCGCGGTGCCCAGGATCAACGAGCATCCGCTCTCACGTAGGCTTCCAAGGTAAGCTCGAGATGATTGCCGGCCGATCGGAGTCGGCCGCGATCCGTCGCCTGCAGATCCACGAACCGAGGCGACGGCGCCGCTGATCGTCGCCCGCTTAGCTAGCTACCTGAACAACCCTAGACCGCCTTCCGGGCGCGGTACGGGCCCCGCCGGCTTCCGCGCGCTGCGCTTCGCGGGCGAGCCACCAACACCAGGGGGCCGGATGCGGCTCTGTGCCCTTCTTGGTGGCGAGGTGATTCTCCTCGGGCGGGCGCGTTCGGCCTAGTCGGGCAGGGTGGTCGTCGAGCCAGGGTCCGCCGCCCCGGCATCGCTCGTGCGTCGCTGCGCGGCTCGCGCGGACGGCGGTGGGGCGGCGGCCGGCGCGAGAGGGCCGAAACGGGCCATCGAGTGGTGGGCCTGCGCCATCCGGCGGAGGGCGATGAGGGTCCGTTCGAAGACGACGGTGCTGACGACGAGGCGCTCGACGAGCTCCGTCCGGGGCACGCCGCTGGGCAGGTTCTCGATCTCGCGGGCGGCGAGCTGGTCGGCGAGCTCGGCGTAGGGGGTGAACATCTCGACATCGACGTCGCGGCCGAGCCGGCGCAGGGTGACGAGGCCGTCGGCGAGCGCGCGCCGCGACGGGGTCGTCGGGTCGACGTTCCAGCCGCGGCTCTCGATGAACAGATCGACCTCGGCACGGGCCTCGGCGACGTCGTCGGGGATCGGAGCGCTGTCGGGGGGCGGGCCGAGCGCGACGTGGGCGACCTCGAGCGACTCACGGACGGGAAGCGTGGGGTGGGCGACGACGTCGAGCACGTCTCGTACCGCCGCCACGCTCAGGCCTCCGACCTCGATCAGGGCGCGGATCAGGCGGAGCTGGCGGAGGTGATCGTCGCCGTAGTCGGCCTGGTTCCGCGCAGTCCGGGCTCCGGGCGGTAGCAGGCCCTCGCGAAGGTAGTACTTGACGGTAGCGATCGGCACGCCGGTGGCGCTGCTGAGAGCGGAGATCTTCAAGGAACCTCGGTGCTTAGGAGCCGATCCTCGCCCGAGCGGCGAGCGGGAGGCGGTCACCTGAGCTATGGTACCGGCGAGTTCTAGTATCCAAAGGATTCCGATGACGCCGTTCGCCGCTCGGCCGCAGACTCCGACCTGGGGCTCGTCGCCGAGGTCTGGGTCCTCAGATATACGTCGTCTGGGGCATGGTCGCCGCCGGGTGGGACGGCCCTTCGAGCTGATCTTGATTGCCGATGTGGGGCCGCCGTCAGCGGTAGGACGGCGGCGGCTTGGAAGGTCGTCGGCACACTCGTGCTGATGAACCTTGGGGCTGCCGTGTTCGGAATCTGGCCGTCGCTGAACCGCTCGGAGCTCGCATGACCGACCGGCCGAACATCGCTGCTCGGGCGGTCCGCCACCTGTGCAGGTACGTGCTCTCACTCGAGGACGAGGTCGCCGACCTAGAACAACAGATCCAGACCCTCGATCCTTCATGAGCGAAGACCCCACCTCGCAACAGGGCTACGACGTCGAGGGGCGAGTGACGGATCTGCTCCGTGCCATTGGGGGACTTCTGCTACTGGTAGCCGGGGCGCTGCTCCTGCTTCCCATGCCGGAGGCGGGGCTGCCCCTGATCCTGCTCGGGCTGCGGCTGCTTGGTCCGCGCTACGCCTGGGCCCGCGCCGCGAACGCGTGGATCGATGCTCGTTATTACCGATTTCGGACCTGGCTCCGACGCCAGCCCGGATGGGCGCGACCCCTCGTCATCGCGGGGCCGCCCGCCGCAATCTTCGGCCTGCTGTACATCGCAATGGGCTGATAATCATCTAAGGGATCGTGATGGCGCCGTTCGTAGTTCGGCCACGCACTCGATCGCCGGATCGCCGGAGACAGCCGGGGATCCTCAATTCGCCGCGCTCGGGCAAGAGTGCGGATCTGGTCGCTGTTCGGGGTTACGACATCCCCGAAGCCGCCCCCATCCCCCTCGTCTGATCCAGGCAACGAAAGGCTCAACTGATGCACGCCGACCGGTCCCCCTATCCGCTGCAGTTGACGGGCGAGCTTTCGCCGCAGCTCAGCCGCTGGCTCTGGCTCGTCAAGTGGCTGCTAGCGATCCCCCACTTCATCGTCCTCGCCTTTCTCTGGATCGCGTTCGCCGCGGTCAGCATCGTCGCCTTCTTCGCGATCCTCTTCACGGGGCGCTATCCGAGGGGCCTGTTCGACTTCAATGTCGGCGTCCTGCGCTGGTCGTGGCGCGTCGGCTTCTACTCCTACAGCGCACTCGGCACCGACCAGTACCCGCCCTTCACCCTGAAAGACGTGCCTGGCTACCCCGCCCGCATCGACGTCGAGTACCCCGAATCGCTCTCCCGTGGGCTCGTGCTCGTCAAGTGGTGGCTGCTCGCGCTGCCGCACTACCTCGTCGTCGCGGTGTTCGCCGGAGGCGCCTGGGCCGAAGCGACGGGTTCGGGCAGACAGTGGATGTGGAGCTCGAGCGGCCTCATCGGTCTCCTGGTCATGATCGCCGGCGTCGTGCTGCTGTTCACCGGCCGCTACCCGAAGCCCCTCTACGACTTCGTGCTCGGCATGAACCGGTGGGTCTTCCGGGTCGCCGCCTACGCCACGCTGATGACCGACGCCTACCCGCCGTTCCGGCTCGACATGGGCGGCAACGAACCGCCCGCCGACACCACCATTGATGCCTTGCCGACGACGACGGCACCCGTCGCCTCATGATCGCCGAACAGGCTTGGGCACCCAGAAGCCTCAGACGCGAACCAAGAAGGTGGCCCGATGGCCCCGTTCGCTAGACAGGAGCTGGCCCGGTCCGCAGGGCGCGGTCCGTTGCTCGCCCGTCTCGCCCAGTTCACCGCGCGCTACCGGTGGCCGGTGATCGGTGTCTGGATCGTGCTGACGCTTTTCGGCGGTGTGGCCGCGGGTCAGCTCTCGTCCCGCTGGTATCAGAGCCTGTCGATCCCGGGCAAGCCTGCCTACGAGGCGAGCCAGCGGACGCTCAAGGCCCTCGGCGTCGGCGACCGGGTACCGAACGTCGTCGTCTTCCACACGAGCGGCGACGCGACGGAAAGCAGGGAGATCGCCCAGGCGATGCAGCGCGCCGCCGCCACCATGCCGGGCGCCCGCACGAGCTCGTACTTCTCGACCGGCAGCCTCATCTATGTGTCGCGTGACCGCCACACGACCTTCCAGGAGGTCTACCCGCCTGGTCCGGCCGGGCTTGATAAGAAGAGCGGTGCGCAGACGATGCGCACCGCGGCAGCGAGGGGCCTGCCGGCGGGCATCAGCGTCAACGTGACGGGCCGCGACGCGCTGGGAGAAGCGAGCAACAGCGGCTCGGGCGGCGGCTCGAGCGTTCTGGTGGAAGCTTTGATCGGGGGGCTCGGCGCGCTGGTGATCCTGCTTTTCGTGTTCGGGACGCTGCCGGCGGTGCTGATGCCGATCGCGGTCGCGATCGCTTCGATCCTCAACACTTTCACCCTCGTCTGGGCGCTGACGTACGTCACCGACGTGTCGATCATCGTCCAGTTCCTGATCGCGCTCGTCGGCCTCGGCGTCGCGATCGACTACGCGCTCCTGATGATCTTCCGCTTCCGCGACGAGCTCCGCGAAGGCAACGACGTCGAGTCCTCGCTCGTCGAGACGATGACCCACGCCGGACGGTCCGTGATCATTTCCGGCTCGACCGTGGCGGTCGGTCTCCTGTCGATGATCCTGTTGCCGCTGCCGTTGCTCCGCTCGATGGGCATCGGAGGCATGCTGATCCCTGTCGTCTCGGTGCTCGCCTCGCTCACCTTCCTGCCGGCGATGCTGGCCGTGCTCGGAACGCGGATCAACAGCGTTCCGGTGATGCCGCGGCGCCTGATCGATCGGGGCCACCCCGAAGACGGCGCCTGGGGCCGCTGGGCGCGCTTCGTGCTCCGCCGCCCGGTCGCAGTCGCCGCCGTCGGGTTGGCGATCGTTGCCGTGCTCGCCGGCCTGGGAACCCAGCTGAACCCAAGCGAGGCGCAACTCAAGAACTTCCCCGGAAGCGGCACCGCGATCGCCGGTCGCGCGCAGCTCGCCGCGGCCGGGATCAGCCCGGGCGTGATGAAGCCACTGAACGTCCTCGTCGAGCGCGGCGGCGATCCCCAGCAGGCCGCGGCCCGGCTGCGTGCCGTGCCGGGCATGCTCGGGGCGACCGCGCCTTCCACCTGGCATCGCGGACCGGATTCCCTCGTCGAGGGATTCGCCTCGATCGACGGAGCCGCGCCCCGCATCCAGACGACCATCGATCGCGCCAACGCCGCGCTGAAGGGGACCGACGGCACGCTGACCGGGGTCGCTGCCGTCGACCGCGACTTCCTGCACGCGCTGTTCGGCAGCTTCCCCTACGTCTTCGCCCTCGTTCTGCTGCTGACGCTGATTCTGCTCGCGCGGGCGTTCCGATCGATCGTGCTGGCGATCAAGGCGGTGCTTCTGAACCTGGTCTCGCTCGCGGCGGCGTTCGGAGTCGTCGTCTTCGTCTTCCAACAGGGACACGGCTCGTCGCTCTGGAACATCGACGCCACCCAGGCCATCACCGCCTGGATTCCGGTGATGATCTTCGCCTTCCTGTTCGGACTCTCGATGGACTACGAAGTGTTCATGCTCTCGCGCATCCGCGAGGCCTACGACGAGACCGGCTCCACCGAGAAAGCGATCGAACTGGGACTCGCCCGAACCGGCAAGCTCGTCACCAGCGGCGCCCTGGTCTTGATGTTCGCCTTCCTCGTGCTCTCGACGAGCCCCGGCTACGAGGTCAAACCCCTCGCGATCGGCCTCGCCGCCGGGATCATCATCGACGCCACGGTCATCCGCGCCCTCCTCGTCCCAGCGCTGATGCAACTGCTCGGGGACGCCAACTGGTGGATGCCCAAATGGCCGCGGAGCGTTCCTCGCCTCCCCGACCAAAAGCCGGGGGCAGAAATGACGCCGGAAGGGATTGCATAGACATGGACGGCGGGTTCCGCGCGTTGGGCGCCCGCGTCGGTGTCGGAGTTCTACCGCTCTAGCCCAGCCTCAAGTCGTCTTCCTTGCCGCGGGCGACCCGCCAACTCGTTGGCGATGGCTTGGTCGCGGCGGCAGACCGGGTCTACTCGCGGTCCGAGGTGTTCGGTCGCGAGTTGGTCGTCGTCGTCGCGGCTGATGGTGGTGAGGAGGCGGGCGAGGACGTCGGCTTGAGTGCGGCCGTTTGCCGGTGGCGGTTCGTCGATGACGATGTGGTGGGTCGCGTCGCGGCTGCGGCTGGCGGCGGTGTAGGTCCAGCGGGTGGCGTGGTCTTCGGGGCGGCTGACGATGCAGGTGGCCTCCAGAGTGGCGCCTTGGAGGCTGTGGGCGGTGAGGGCGTAGGCGTGCTCGACGCGACCGGCGTCCAGATAGGCCCGCGGAAGGCGGACTCGCTCGCCTTGGTCGATTCTGATCTCGAGCCGGCGGGTCTGGGGGTCGGCGGTGAGGATGGTGGCGCGGGTGCCGTTGGTGATGCCGAGGGTTCGGTCGTTGTGGCGGCAGATGATCCGGTCGCCGCGCTGGAATGCTGCGTCTCCGGCTTCGACGACGGGTCCGTCGAGCTCGCCCCGTAAGGTCCGAAGCCGGCGGACGCTCGTGTTGAGGTCGGCTCGGAGGTCGTTGCTGCGGGTGATCAGCGCGACGCGATGTGCTCCGTGCTCGTCGGCGGCTCGCAGCCACCAGAACGACGCCTCGTTCGCGGCGGCGGTCGCGTCGGGGGCGATGAGAAGGCGGCGCTGCTTGATCTGGTAGGCGAGGTAGCGCTCGGGCTCGCCCGCGCGCAGCTCCGCCAGCCCGGCGATCTCCTCTGTTTCGCGTTGGCGCCGCGTCCGGGTGAGCCGTTCGGCGCCGTAGCGGCGGCTGACGGCGGCGAAGACGCCGGAGGCGGGGACCCCGGAGAGCTGGTGGGAGTCGCCGACCTGGATGATCTTGCCGCCGCCGCCTCCCACCCAGCTCGCGAGCTCCGCCATCTGCCGGGTCCCCGCCATCCCGCTCTCGTCGGCGAGCACCACGAGCCGCCGCGGAGCCGGGGTGGGCTGGTGGTTGAGGCGGGTGAGGATCGCGTCGATCGTGTCCGCCTGAACCCCGGCGTCGGACAGCTCGCGCGCCGCCCGCGCAGTCGGCGTCGCGCCGATCACCTGGTAGCCCCCCGCCTCGTAGGCCGCGGCGAGGACCCCGCAGACCGTCGTCTTGCCGGTCCCCGCGAGGGCTTCCATGTTCTCGATCGCGTGTCCGCTCGACGTGAGCGAGCGGACGGCACTCGCCTGCTCGTCGCTCAATCGCACCGGCGCCCGGTCGATCGCCTCGTCGACGAGCTGCGGCGGAAGGACCGCGGTTCGCGAACCGCGGCCAGCGGCGACCAGGGCCAGGAGGCGCTCCTCGCAGGCGAGCAGGCTGGGCGTCGTGTACAAGCCCGCCCCGAGGTCCACGGCGAAGGCGGGCTGGGCGAGGAACCAGTCGGTCAGCTGCTCGAGCTGGGCCGCGCGGAGTCCCGCGGGCCGGGCAGCCGCCCACGCGCGAAGGACATCGGCGCGACCGAACGCGTTCGCCTTCTCTGTCAACCCCTCGGCCCCGGCGAGCCGCTCGCCGATCGCACCAAGCTCGCTCCCCCCCCGGCATGAGCTGGGCGCGCGGGGTCGGTCGTGTGGCCGTCGCCAGGTCGGCGCGTGTCATCCCGTGCTCGGCGAGCCGCGCCCGCCAGACCTGCCGCTCCTGGTCGAGGTCGACGGCGAGGCCCTTGCGTTCGCGCGTGGCGAGGGTCGCGACCTGCCCGGCCTGCCAGCCGGAGCCGCCGTGCTCGGCGAGCGACTCTTCGATCCTCTGCCTGCGCTGGCTGAACTCGCGAAGCACCGCCTCCGGCCACGCCTCCAGCTCCGCCAGCCCCTTCACCGCATCTCGCCAGCTCCAGCCCAGTCGACGCGTCACCGCGTCGCGGAGGATCGCCTGGTAGGCGTAGCCGAGGCTCAGCTTCCACTCGTGGAGCAGCAGCCGGCTGTCGAGCGCCCGCCAGCGCCCATCGGGCCCCTGGGTCAGGTTCGCGATCGCGCAGTGCGTATGCAGATGCGGATCGACCGCGCGACTCGTCCGGTGCGTGTAGCACGCCGCGACGATCCCGCTCCCCGCGACGTGCTCGGCTCCGCCCGCTCCCAGCCTCACCCCGCACGCCTCGCGCTCGAGCAGCCACAGCGCCGCCGCCACCGCAGCATGATGCGCAGCGACGACCTCGCGACGCACCTCGGGCGCGGCAAGAGCCGAAGCGAGCGAGATGGACTTCGGGGCGCTGAACACGAAGTCGAACCCGCCGACCGGAGCCAACACCTGCTCCACCATGATCCGCTCGCCCGTCTCGGGATCCAGGCTCGGAACGTGGGTCGTCCTCGCTGCGATCGACCGGCGCAGCCGCTCGCCCGTCAACGGATGGCGACCGTCGATCAGCGCCTCAAGGCTCCCCTCCGCCACCACGCCGCGAAGCCCAAGCGCCGCGGCGCCGCTGCCGTACCAGCGACCCGGCGACTCGCCGCGGCCCGCGTAGTAGTCGTCGCGGCTCAACGCCACCTGATCCTCCAGATACGCGCCCCGATCCGGCGTCAACTTCGCCCCACTCAACACCGACGAGCCCCCGCCGCCGACGCGCCGACCAGACCGGGCACCTTCAGTGCCACTGTGTGTATCCGTATCTGCGGTTCGATCTGGACCGAGATCGACGTCGTGGACGCCGTGCGCCGGTGGCCCGCATCGGTTTGAGACCACCCAGCTGGGATCGTGCCGAGTCCGGTGACGGCTTGGACGTCGTGCCGGCTACGGTGGTGCGTACTACGGAAGGGCCCCGCTCCTACCGTGCCGACGGCCTCAGTTCGTCGCCCACCAAGGGAGCCTTCTCGCTCCGGCTCATGGAGGTGAATCTGTGGGAAGAACCCTGTCGAAAGGGCCGTTGACGCAGCAGAGCCCGCCGCGAAGTGCCTGCAACCGGCTGGTTCGCCGATCGCTGTGGACAACCAGCTGTTCTAGGTCGGCCCCAGGCTCGAGAGGGTCGTCGCCCATCGTGGCGCGCCGGTCCTCAGCGTGCGCGCTCGCCGATCGCTAGCGGGCAGGAGCTCACCGGATGGGTGGCTCGTCGCCGGGACAGGGCTCATCGGCGCGCTCGTGGCGGGCGCCCCTCCGCCCGCTCGAGCGCCAGCGCGAGGGTCGGACAGGCCGCGACGGCGCGCCGCGCGTGGCTCATCAGTCGACCGGACACGGGCTCCACGTCGACGATGGGATAGCCCCATTCGTCGAGCGTGATCCGCTCCGGCAGCAGGTCGGCGCAGAGGCCGTGCGCCTCGCAGGCGATCGGGTCGACGACGACGCGCGAGCTCATCGCCAGCCCTCGTCCGCTGATCGAACCGGAGTGGGCAGAAGGGGCGCGGCGCCCCCACCCCTGCAGTCTCCGCATCTCTCGTGCCGCTCCACATCGTCGGCGAACACGGCGAGCGCGCTGCGGACCAGTCGCACGGCCCCATCCGGATGGCGGCAGGCGCCCCGCCCATCGATCTGGGACATTCGGCGCTGGGCGCGCGCGCGGGCGTCCGGGTCGCGGCCGTCGCAGATCAGGGCGAGATCGTCGGCGACGTCCGGGAGGCCGAGCTCGCACGGTCCGCACTGTCGTGCGCTCTGCCCGGCCAGATAGCGCGCGAGTCGCGCGGTCTCCCGCAGCCCGCAGGCGTCGGCGGGCAGCAGCCCCAGGATCCCCGCGCCGAGCGCGCCGCCGGCGCCGCGTACGTCGGCGTGCGTGATGGGAAGCGTCGCCGCGACGCTCCACGGAAGCCAACTGCCGAAGTACCCCCCGACGAGGAGCGCCTGCGGCGCCTCATGGACGTGGCACCGGGCCACGATCCGGCCGATCGTCGTGGCGCCGGCGACCTCGAGGACCACCGGGGTCGGGCCGGCACCGGAGACGCTGAGGAGAAGCGAGCCGGGGTGGTCGGCCGATCCCGCCCGTCGGAACCAGGCCGCGCCGAAGCGGGCGATCAGCGCGAGGTGGGCGAGCGTCTCGACGTTCTGGACGAGCGTCGGTCGCCCGCGGACGCCCCGCTCGAAGGGTCGAGGCGGTGTCGTCGTTGGCTTCGCCGGACCGCCGTTCAGCCAGTTCACGACGGCCGTCTCCTCGCCGGTGACGTAGCGGGGAGGGAGTTCCCAGAGGCTGATCCGGACGCGATCGACCCCGTGCGCGCGCTCGGCCAGCGCTCGCCCGAGCGCCGGAAGCGAGGAGCGACCGCCCCGCGGCGTGCACACGTGCACCTCGTCGGCCCCGACTGCGGCGGCCGCGAGGACGGCGCCGTCGAGGACGAGGTGGGGCGCGACGGAGAGCAGGAAGCGATCCTTGGCGCTCGCCGGCTCGCCCTCCATGCCGTTGACGACGACCACCGCACGGCGGCCGGCTGATCGGACGGCTCGGAGCTTGACGTGCGTGGGGAAGCCGGCTCCCCCCCGGCCGGAGAGGCCGGCAGCCTCGACCTCGCCGATCAGCGCCTCGCCGAGTCCACCGGACGCCGCTGGGCGGGGACCGTAGCGTCGGAGGTGGTCCGCGAGCGAGGCAGGGCGATGTTCCTCGTGCCATCCGGCCAGGAGGCGGGGGAGGCCGGTCGGAGCGTCCACCGGCGCCGACCGCGAGGGCGGCCTCGCGCGCTTGACGATGCCCGTCATCGACCGGCTCCGGCTGTGCTCGGGGGCCGCCCGCGGTGGAGCAGCGGCGTCGGGGTCCCGGCGCGTGCCGCCCAGCCGGCCCTGAGCGGACCCGCCTCCAGCCACCCGGCGAGGAGCAGGGCGGCGAGGGCGATCGTCGAAGCCCCGGCCAAGCGCCAGGAGACTCCGAGTGCGGGCGTCGAGGCCAGACGCCACCACGCGACGGCAACGACAGTCACGACGCTCCCGCCGACGAGCCAGAGGAGCCACGAGGACCGCGCATCGGAGCCGGTACCCAGCCCGTGCACCACCGCCACGGGCCAGCAAGCGTAGGCCAGCCAGTGCACCGCACGCCACGTCCGCAGGCCGAGACGCACACGGAGGAGGCTCGTGATCGCAATCGCGACGAGAAGGTCGAAGGCGACCGCGCCGAGGCCGAGCCACACCGGTCGGTACGCCGCCCGCAGAGGCACGAAGGCATCCGCCCAGCCGATCCCCGCGAACGGGTCGAGCACCGAGCTCGCGATGTGCACGGCGAGGAACGAGAGTGCGAGGAGCGAGAGGTTGCGGTGAAGGAGGGCGGTGGCGAACCGCGGGACGCGCGGAGCGCCGCCTCCGTTCCGAGCAGCGACGCCGAGCGCGACGCTCGCCGTCAGGATCAGCAAGGACACGACTCCCGTGGCGCGCGCGAGGTACCACAGCGACCTGTCCGTCACGAACGCGGCGATCACGCCGTTGCCGCCTCGGCGGGTGCATCGTGCGGCCAGCCACCGCACGTGACGACCGCTCCGGATGGACGAACGAGCCGCGCCGGCAGGAGACGCCGCTCGAGCCAGTCGACGGCGGCCTCGCCCAGGACGATCGAAGCGGTCGCCGCGATGTTCGCCTCGACGCACGATTCGGCGGCGACGCTGACCGTTCGCCAGACGAGCGGCGCCGGGGCACCCGTGGCCGGGTCGAGGATGTGATGCACGGCCCGCCCCCCGCGCTGCCAGGAGCGGACCATGGTGCTCGAGGTCGCGAGACCGCCGGACGCGATCGCGACGGTCTGTCCCGGGGCCTCGACGGGCGAGCGATGATCGTCGCTGACGCGGACGATCCAGCCCGCCTCGGGAGGGACGCCCGCGACGCTGACGTCGCCGCCGAGGGAGACGAGGACGCTGCCGGTCCGCTCCGCCGCGGCCGCCGCCGACCTATCGGCCGCGAACGCCTTCGCCGTCGCGCCGAGGTCGAGGGAGACGCCGCGCGGAACGCGTACACGACATCGGTCCACGTCGAGCTCGACCTCACGCCAGCGACCGGCCGGGCGCGGCGCGAAGGCGGGCTCCGGAGCCGGTTTCGCCGTCCGGAAGTCCTGGCCGTAGCCGAGCGCGAGGAGCGCGCCACCCACGGTCGGATCGACGAGCCCGTCGGTCGCGACGGCAGCGCGCAGGGCGACGGCGAGCGCATCGCGGAGAAGTTCGCCGACGGGGATCCAGCGACCCGCCGACCGGTTGACGCGGGCGAGCTCGGAGTCGGCGCGGAAGCGGCTGCACCCCGCGTCGACGTCGTCCAGCACGGCCACCACGGCCTCCCGAGCGGCCGGAAGGGACCAGGCCTCGCCGCCGACGATCCAGGCGGTGGTCCCGAGCACCGGGAACGTCACGCTCGTCGTCTCGGCGAGCGTGCGCGGGCCCCCGGACGCCTTCACGAGCCACCGGAAACGACAACGGGCGTTGCGGTGGGCGCCGCCGCGGGCGCCTGAGCACGGCTCACGCTCCGCACCGGCTGCCTTCGGGTTGTGGACGTCTGGCGGGGCGCCTGTGCGGATCCGGCCGACGGAGCCGCCGTGGACGGCGCCGGGACGGACGGGTGGACGCGCGACCGGTTCGTGGCAGCCGCGGCCCGATGCCGGTGTCGCCGCCGAGCTCCGGCGGGCCGGGCACCAGTCCGCGGCACGGCCCTGGCGGGCGAAGCGACGAGGCCTGCGGCGGTCGTCCTGGCAGGCGCCTCGCCGCCCGCCACGGCAGCGATCACAAGCGTTCCCGCCGCCGCGGCACCCGCCGTCCAGCCCGTGATCAGGCGGGTGCGTCGGAGCCAGGTCGACCGGCGATCCTCAGCGTCGGGCCTCATCCGCCCAAATTAACGCACCGCTCTATGAGAGACCTGTGAGGCGCCGCGTTCCCCGCGGTCGGGGAGGCGGTCCAGCCGGCGACTGGCAGCGCACACCCCCGGCACCTCGACGTTCACTGCCTGCAGCGAGCCGGACCGCGGACGAACCGCGCGTCGCCACGGGAGGGGCGCCGACACCATCCTCTATCGATGCGGCCGTACACCGGCCAGCGAGTCAGGCTCGTCCCGGCCGGACGAGCCGGGGCGAGAGCGCCCGCGCGACCCCACCAGGGCGCCGGCAGGAGCCGCGGGTACCGACGGTCTCGGACACTAGCCGCGGCGCCCTGAGCCCCGATCGGGCTCGAGGCCGCCGCCCACCGTGGCGAGACCCCGTGGAACCCCCCGATCGGAGCGACCGATCCTGGGATCGATGCGGGGGGATGGGGAGCGAACGCTCCACCGACCGCCCCGCCTCAGATGACGGTCTGGACGGGGACCTCGTAGAACTCGACGGACATGCGGCGCTCGCCCGAGCCGGGATTCATCGCGTTCAGCGCCTCGTCGCCACGGCGCATGGCGTCCTCGCTCTCGAAGAGCGTCACCCCGAGACCTTTCCCGGTCTGGCGGTCGACGAGCATCAACATCTTCGCGCCCTCGAGTCCCGCCGGCGTGTCGCCGGACTCGACCTCGCGGCGGACGCTCGCGATCGCGTCACCGACCTTGCCCGGATCGCTTTCGAAGCTGGCTACGCGTGCGTACATGGCTGCTCCTTGGATGGCGAGGGCTCTATGGTCGGGCCGATTTTAGCCGACGGCAGGTCGCCACGAGGAGGACAACGCAAGTGACCACACGGCTGGGCCGGGTGACCTGCGATCTGACGATCTTGGTCGACGAATACTCGGCAGGGCTCAACCAGAGCGAGCAACGGCCGTACGGCGACGACGGCGGAGATGGCTGGGGCGACAAGCTGCACGCCTGGTATGCCGCTGCCGAGGAGAACCGGGTCGAGATCGACCGGGGATAGCGGCCAAAGCGTTCGTCATGGGGCGCAACACGTTCGGCCCCGTGCGTGGCGAGTGGGATCGGCAGTGGAACGGCTGGTGGGGCGACAATCCGCCGTACCATGGCCCGGTCTCCGTGCTCACTCACCACGCGCGCGATCCGCAGCCGATGGACGGCGGCACCACGTTCCACTTCGTCACCGACGGAATCGAATCCGCGCTGAAACGCGCACGCGAAGCGGTCGGGGACGGCGCCATCTCCATCCACGGCGGCGCGACCACCGTCAACCAGTACCTCGCCGCCGGCCTGATCGACGAGCTGCGGCTGCATATCGTGCCGCTCACGCTCGGCGCCGGCACGCGACTGTTCGACGGCGTCCGGCCACTGAATCTGCGGCAGGTGGAGTCGCGAGCAGCGAACTCGGTCACGCACCTGACCTATCGCGTGCTCTGAGCTGACGCATCGCATCGGCCTCGGGCTCCACTTGCCCCGGTGATGGGCGCGGCCCGATCCTGAGCTCGATGCCGGGGGATGGGAGCGCGAGCGCCCCGCCGATCCCCACCTCGTCAGAGGACGGTCTCGACCGGTACCTCGTGGAGCTCGGCGGACGTGCGGCGCTCGCCCGAGCCACCGTCCCGGGATCGCCAACGCCGGCACCTCAGATCTCCAGCCGCGACTCCTCGAGGTCGAGCTCGCGCAGGATCCGGTTCATCGTCTCGTTCGACAGCTCGCCGTCGCTCCGCATCCGCAGGAGCGCGTCGCGCTGCGCCCGCAGCACGGCCTGGAGGGTCTGCTGGTAGGCGAGCGTCCGGTCCTCGTAGCCGTCGTCCTCGATCTTGCCGGCGCGGGCGGCGAACCGACGTTTGCGGTACTCGTAGAACCGCCGCAGCCGCTCGACCGTCTCCTCCCGTGGCCACTCCTCGCCGGCGAGCACCTCGAGCTCCGCGAGCGCGGCCTTGGTGGCGACGAGCCGGGCTCGGAGCTCCTCGTTGCCGTCTTCGCCGCCGTCCGTGACGCCGAGGCGGCGGATCAGCGTCGGCAGCGAGAGGCCCTGCACGACGAGGGTGACGAAGATGACCGCGAACGTCAGGAAGATGATCAGGTCGCGCTTCGGAAACGGGTCGCCGGCATCGGTCGTCAGCGGAAGCGCCAGCGCCACCGCAAGCGAGACGGCGCCGCGCGTCCCGCTCCAGGCGACGACGAGTCGGCTCGCGGCGCCCACACGCCGGCTCCGCTGGGCCGGGCGCCGGTCGATCGCGCGGATCACGTAGGGGATCGTGAAGAACCAGACGATGCGCGTCAGGACGACCGCGGCGCTGATCGCCAGGGCGTAGCCGGCCAGCGTGGTCGACGGGTACCCCGACAGTCCGTCCACGACGGCGTGCAGCTGCAAGCCGATCAGCACGAACAGGATCGCGTTGATGACGAAGTCGAGGATGTCCCAGACGAAGCCGCTCTGGAGGCGGGTACGGGCCGGGAGGATCCGCGGCGCGCGGATGCCCAGGTAGATGCCGGCCGTGACCGCGGCCAGCACACCGGAGGCGCCGACGGCATCGGCGGGCACGAACGCGGCGTAGCCGGTGAGCAGCGAGATCGTCACGTTCACCTGGACGTCGACGGTCCGCTTGCGGATCTCGGCGATCGCCCACCCGACCGCGAGGCCGATGGCCACCCCGCCGGCCGCACCGAGGACGAACCGCAGGCTCGCGCCGGTGAGCGAGAAGCTGCCGGCGACGACGGCGCCCACGGCGACCCGGTAGGCGACCAGGGCGGTGGCGTCGTTGAAGAGGCCTTCCCCTTCGACGCTCGACACGAGCCGCCTCGGGGCGTCGAGGCGGCGCATGATGGCTGCCGCCGCCAGCGGATCCGTCGGCGAGACGATCGCGCCGAGGACGAACGCCGCCTGCCAGGGGAGGCCGTCGACGAGCATGTGGGCGGCCCAGGCGACGGCGCACATCGTCACGAGGACGAGGCCGACGGCGTTCAGCGTGAGCCCCCGAAGGTTCGCCCGGAGGTCATTCGCGTTGGCGTAGATCGAGGCCCCGTAGAGCAGCGGCGGGAGGAAGACGACCAGCACGACCTGGGGGTCGAGACGGACGTCGGGCAGGCCCGGGACGAACCCGAGGCCGGCGCCGCCGAGGACGAGCACGATCGGATAGGGGACGGAGAGCAGGCGCGCCAGGGCGCTCAGGCCGACGATGGCGACCAAGAGCCCGGCGATCAAGACTTCCTCTCCGCTCATCGTCCCCCCGTGGCGCGGCCGGTCAGTCGACCGACGAGGCAGTTCGCCGGCTCGGCCCTCGCCCCTCCGGAGGGGAGGCGTCCGCCAGTGCCATCGTCTGCCCCAGGCCGGGGTCGGCAACGGCCGCCGGGGCGCGCGGGCGGCCGATCATCGCGATTCCGAGCGCGAGGCCGAGCAGGCCCGCCCCGGCCGTCAGAGCCGCCCCGATGCGGTGGGCGAGCAGCTCGGGGCCGTGCAGCGTGCTGGAGCCGGCGGCGGCGAACACCGCGACCAGGACGCCGAGGCCGAGCGAGCCGCCGAGTTGGTGGGCGGCGTTCGTCACGCCGCCGGCGGCGCCGGCGTCCTCGGGGGCCACCCCGGCGATGCCGGCGGCGGTCAGCGGGCCCAGCGCTCCACCCTGACCGGCGCCGATCAGGATCATGGGGAGCGCGATCCCCGTCAGGTAGGAGGTATCGGCCGAGAGGCGGCCGAGCCAGACCATCCCCACCAGCGAGAGGGCGACTCCCCCGGCCAGGAGCGCCCCGTTGCCGAACCGGCGCGTCAGTTGCGGAACGGCCATGGCGACCGCGAAGTTGACCACGGTGGTCGGCAGGAAAGCAACGCCCGCCTGCACCGGGCTGTACCCGGCGACGCTCTGGAGGTACTGGGTCGTGAAGAACCAGAAGGGCGCCATGGCACCGAGGAAGAGCAACCGCGCCATGTAGGCGGCGGCGCGCTCGCGGCTCCCGAACAGGCGCAACGGCAGAATCGGCTGGGCGGCGCGCCGTTCGTTGACGACGAACAGGGCGAGGAGGACGACGCCGGTCGCCACCGCGGCCAGGGTGAGCGCATCCGTCCATCCGGCTTCCGCGGAGCGGACGATGCCGTAGACGAGCGCGGCCATGCCGAGCGTCGACGCGGCGGCGCCGGCGGCGTCCAACTCGCCCGGCCGGGGCTCGGTCTCAGGGAGGTAGCGCGGCGCGGCGAGGATCATCGCGATCCCGATCGGCGCGTTGATGAAGAACCCGATCCGCCAGGACAGCCAGCCGGTGAAGATGCCGCCGACCACGAGCCCGACGGTCGCCGCCACACCGGCCACGGCGGCGTAGTACGCGACCGCGCGCGTGCGCTCGGGGCCGGAGCGGAACCCGGTCTGGAGCAGGGCGAGGCTCGATGGCGCGAGGATCGCGGCGCCCACGCCCTGGAGGCCGCGGGCCCCGATCAACCACGCCTCGGTCTGGGCCGCGCCCACGGCGACGGAAGCGATGGTGAAGAGCACGAGCCCCATGATGAACATGCGCCGGCGGCCGATCAGGTCGCCCGCGCGGGCGCCGCAGAGCAGCAGCCCGCCGAACGCCAGCAGGTAGGCGTTCTGCACCCACGAGAGCGCGGTCGAGGAGAACCCGAGCGACGCGTGGATCTTCGGCAGCGCCGTGATCACGATGGAGATGTCGAGCACGATCACCGTGTAGCTCGCGAGGATGATCGCGAGCATCGGACCGCGCCGGATCTCCATCTAGAGCGACTGCCCCGTGGGCCGGATCAGGATCTCGTTCAGCGTCACGCGGCGCGGCCGCGCAACGGCGAACGCGATGACCTCGGCGATGTCCCGGGCCGTGATCGACATCTGCTCGTACATCTCCTCGGCCGCCTGCCTGGTCTCGCCGTGTGTGATGTGGTCGGTCAGCTCGGTCGCCACGGCGCCGGGCTCGATGACCATCACGCGGACGTCCGGCTGGAGCTCCTGGCGCAGGGACTCGGACCAGCCGTTCAGGCCCCACTTCGTCGCGGCGTAGACGGCGTTGCCGGGACGCGCGGTGCGACCGGCGACCGAGGAGAGGTTCACCAGGTCGCCGCCTCCGTCCCGGAGCTGATCGAGGAAGACCTCGGTCGCGGTCATCGCGCCGAGCAGGTTGGTCTCCACCATCCGCCGGTGCTCCTCGCGCTGATCCGACGGAACGGAGCGAGGAGCATCACGCCGGCGTTGTTGACGAGGATGTCGGCGCCGCCCAGCTCGTCCTGCACGCGGGCGGCGGCGGCGACGACGGAATCCCGGTCCGTGACGTCGCACACGACGGCGATCGCCTCGCTCCCGATCTCGTCGGCGAGCGCGGCGATCCGATCGCCGCGGCGGGCGAGCAGCGCAAGCCGATGGCCCTCGGCGGCCAGGGCGCGTGCGGTCGCCTCGCCGATGCCCGACGACGCTCCGGTGATCACGGCGACGCGACGGGTGTTCTGGTCCTTGCTCATGGTTCTCCGGTGTCGATGGCAGCCGTCTTTCTCCTGCGCCTCGACTGTGCCAGCGATCGGCGACCGGGACGGGGCCTTGACAGCGGGGCTCCGGAAGGGGGGTACTGACAGACCCTCCCTCGACGCCCGGAGTAGGCGTACCGTCTCCGTCGT
Organism: uncultured Thermoleophilia bacterium; assembly: GCA_963800515.1. Lineage (GTDB taxonomy): Bacteria > Actinomycetota > Thermoleophilia > Gaiellales > F1-60-MAGs149 > CAWDBC01. The sequence goes on along the minus strand of CAWDBC010000007.1, from coordinate 210,703 downwards.
GCGCCGCGGCCACGACCGAGGGTCGATCGGTCGGGAAACGGAGAGAGGAAGAACGTGGAGACGACGAACGACATCGCCGAGTTCCTGGTCTCCAGGCGAGCGAGGATCGCGCCGGAGCAGGCCGGGTTGCCGACGCCGACCTACGGCCGGCGCCGCGTTCCGGGTCTTCGCCGCGAGGAGGTCGCCTCGCTCGCGGGCGTCAGCATCGACTACTACAAGCGCCTGGAGCGCGGAAACACGAGCGGTGTCTCCGACACCGTCCTCGAAGCGCTCGCCCGCGCCCTCCAGCTCGACGACGCCGAGCGCGCGCACCTCTTCGATCTCGCTCGCGCCGCGAACCCGATCGCCCCCATGCGCCGGAGGCCGGTCCAGCAGAGCGTCCGACCCGTGGTCCAGCGGATCCTCGATTCGATGGAGACGCCCGCGCTCGTGCGCAACGCCCGCGTCGACTACCTCGCCGCCAACCGCCTCGGGCGTGCGCTCTACGCTCCCCTGTTCGACAGCCGCGAGCAGCCGGCCAACAGCGCGCGGTTCACCTTCCTCGATCCGGCGGCCGTGGCCTTCTACCCGGACTGGGAACGCGTCGCCGCAGACCTCGTCGCCCACCTCCGCTCCGAAGCCGGGCGCCACCCCTACGACCGTGGGCTGTCCGATCTCGTCGGCGAGCTCTCGACGCGGAGTGGCGAGTTCCGCACCCGGTGGGCGGCCCACAACGTCCGCTTCCACCGCACCGGCTCCAAGCGACTCCACCACCCGATCGTGGGCGAGCTGAGCCTGCACTACGAGACGATGGATCTCTCGGCCGACGGAGCCGGGCTCAACATGACCGTCTACACGGCCGAGCCGGATCGGCGTCGCAGCAGGCGCTCGACCTCCTCGCCAGCTGGTCCGCCCAGCCCAGGCCGGCGGCCGCCGACGCCGTCGACCGTGGCGCACGGTAGGCGTTCTCCCGGGCCGCTCGGCGGTCGCCGAAGCAGCCCGGAAATCAGCGTCAGCTCACAGGAGGTTCACGTCCCATGGAGATCACGAGGAGCAGTATCGACACCGTCAAGGGCCCCGAGGCCTGGTTCACGGGCGACGTCTACATCGATGCCGTCGCGGCGGCGCCCGCTCCCGCCCGCGTCCAGGCCAACCTCGTCCACTTCACCCCGCGAGCGCGGACGGCGTGGCACAGCCACCCGCTCGGTCAGACGATCTACGTCACCGAGGGAGTCGGACTCGCGCAGCGCCGCGGCGGGCCGGTCGAGGTGATCCGCCCCGGCGACCGCGTCTTCTTCGCCCCGGACGAGGACCACTGGCACGGCGCCACCCCCACCCGATTCCTGGTCCACCTCGCGCTGAACGAGGTCGACGAGGACCACGTCGCCGCCAGCTGGGGCGACAAGGTCACCGACGAGGAGTACGCCGCGGGCGCGACCGACGGGTGAGCCGTGGCGCCACGGCCGGCGAGCCGGAGCTCGAGGCATGCGGGGCGCGACCGGACGAGCAGGGGCTCAGGGCGCCGCGGTACCGGCGTCTGCCGTCGGAGCACCGGGGCCCGTCGAGGTCACGCCGGCCTGGGTGAGGTAGCCCCGGAGGACGCCGACCGCGGGCTTCGGGCTTCCGTCCGTCCGGAACAGGCCGTAGCGCCGCTCGACCGCGGCCCGCGCGGGTTTGGCGTCCGGCGGGTTGGCGGCGTCGGCGAAGTCGGTGAGCGTCCACACGCCGGGGGCGGGGAGCCCGGCTGCGCGGGTGGCGGCGAAGGCCGACCCGAGGACGGCCACCTGCTGTGCCTCCTGGGCCGCCTGGGTGGCCGGCAGGCCGGAAGTCGCCAGGTTCTCCGAAGAGGTCGAGTAGCCGATCTCGCCGAGGTAGAGCGAGGCGGGGGCGACGCCCTTCCGCGCCGACTCCAGCGCGGCGGCCAGCGCCGAGGGCTTGCCGTAGTAGTGCAGGCCGTAGGCGTCCGCCGGCGAGCTCGAGAGGCCGCGGGCCAGCCGCTTCACCGCGCTCGGTCCCAGGCGCCCCGGGGCGGAGACGAGGATCGGTGCGCGCGGGGCCTCGCGGCGGGTCGTCGCGACCATGTGGCGGAGCCAGGGCATGGCTCCCGAGTCGCCGGGGTTCAGCTCGTTGCGGAGCTCGACGAACGCGATCTCCGGATCGCCCCGGTAGGGCTCGAGGATCTCGTGGAGCCACTCGTCGGAGCCCTGGAGGTCCCTGTAGCCCGAGAACCGGTCGAACACGGAGAGCCCGACCCTGAGCTGATTCGTCCGGGCGGCGGCGACCACCTGCGCGAGCTCGGTGCGCATCGCCGTCGTCGGCTGGGGGTAGCCCATGACCTTCGGCGGCAGGAAGATCCGGACGGTGTCGAACCCGGTCTCGTGCGCTCGGCGGAAGTCGGCCTCGATCGGGCTCAGGTCGAACGACTTCCACATCGAGCCCCAGGGATGCCTCGCCGGGTAGTAGCTGACCATCTTCGGATGGCCGAAGTCGCGGATGCCGGCGCGCGGCCTCGCGTGCTCACGGCCGGAGAGCCCGAACGCCGCGAGGGTCCCGGTGACGAGCGCCGCGACGACCGCGGTCGCGACGGCGGCCCCGATCGGCCGGAGCCTCACGGGGAGACCCGGATCGACGCGCGGCTCGCCGGAAGGGGGCCGCGCCGAAGACGACGAGCCGGCCGCCGGCCGAGAGCCGAGGCGTCGGGACCCCGGCGCGAGCGGTTCGCCGGCGCCGCTCGGGAGTGCGGAGTCCTGCCAACCGGAGGGCGACGAGTGGGCGGACGGGGGTCGGAGACGAGAGCGGCCGTGGCCACATTCCCAACCTACACCCGGTTCCCGCACCGGCCGGAGAACGAGGGCGCGAAACGGTGACAAGGGACGAGGGCCCGCGTGTCGTGTCGGAGCCCGTCGACGAATCGAGCGGGCGGCTCGCGCTCACCGACCCTCAGGCACTCCGGAGGTCGCGCGGCGCGGAGCGTGCAGCGCCGGCGCCGTGGATCTCCCGCGCGATCGCCTGCTGGAGGCGACGCTCGGCGATCCACCGATTGCCGATCCGCTCGTACGCGCAGCGCCGTGCCTCGGCCTGGGGCAGGAGCGCGAGGTCGAACGCCCAGCCTCGGTCGGGGACGATCCCCCGGCCGTGCGCCCCATCGGCTCGGACCGATACCGACCGGCACGCGCTCACCGCAGCCGCACGGTCGACGGCGATGCTCAGGTCGGCGAAGCCGCACACGACGGCTCAGCCCCCCGGGTTGGTCGTCGGAGGCGGAACGCTCTCGGGGCCGTCGCCGTGCAGCGAGCCGCACCCGCCGAGCGCCCCGAGGGCGGCGGCGGCCAGTGCGAGGGTCACGAGGCCGCGCTTGATGCCCGTGGCGTGCATCATCGGGAGCCTGCTTTCGGATCGAGGTCGAGGAGGGCGGTGCCCTGCCCCCTGTCAACCGGATGGAGACCCGTCCCTTACGGTCGGCTCGAGGCGCCGACCGGCCGACCCGGACGAGCACCGCTGGCGCGTGCGCTGAGGCCGCTCCCCGGGCGGCTCGGCGCTGACGGAACGGTGGGCTCAGCGGCGGCCGGGGGCCGGTCCGATCGCCGCTCGCGCCGAGGCGCCATCGGCGAGCACCCACGCCCCGAGCGCCAGGTAGAGGGCGCCCGTCGCCTGGCCGCGGCGGCGATCGAGGGCGGGACGGCGACGGAGCCAGCCGCCGATCGCGCCCGAGCCGACGGCGTAGAGGGAGTCGGAGAGGAAGCCGACCGCGACGAAGACGGCGCCGAGCGCGACGATCTGGATCCACGCGGGGCCATCGGCGGGGTGGACGAACTGCGGGATGAACGCGAGGAAGAAGAGCGCGACCTTCGGGTTCGAGAGCTCCACGAGCATCCCCTGCCGGAACGCGGCGGAGAGCTGCCTGGTGCCGTCCGCCCGGGGAGCGAGATCGAGCGGCTCCCGCGAGCGGAGCGCCCGCACGCCCAGGAAGAGCAGGTAGGCGGCCCCGGCGTAGTGCAGCCCCGCGAAGACCAGCTGCGAGGAGGCGACCACGGCTGCCAGCCCGGCCGCCGTCGCCAGGACGTAGGCCGACGCTCCGGTGGCGCACCCGGCCGCGCCGGCCACCGCCGGGCGCACGCCGACCCCGACTCCGCGGGTGAGCACGAAGAGGTTGCTCGGCCCGGGAACCGCGGCGAAGCCGGCGGCCACGAGCGCGAACACGACGAAGGTGGTGAGCGTCGGCATCCCCGGCAGGGTAGATGGCGCGCGCGCCGGCGGGAAGCGAGCCCGTCGTCGGGCGTCCGGTCGCCGCCGCCGCCGGAGGACTGCAGGCCCCTCCGGCGAAGGGGCGGCCATGGCCGACGCTCCGGATCAGCTCGATCTGGGGCGACATCGGGACCTCCGCGGCCGCGGCCGCGACGTCTGGGCCCGCCGGGCGATCCTCACCGTCCTGGCGGCGATCGTGGTCGCCGCCCTCCTCGACGTGTTCGGGCAGCATCCGGTGACGTCGAAGGCCGTGGGCGCCGGGGCCCGCCTCGAGGTGCAGTCGCCCGACCGGCTCCGCAGCGGGCTGGTCTTCCAGGCCCGGTACACGATCACGGCGTCGCGGCGGATCGACAAGCCGACGATCGTCCTCGACCGCGGCTGGTTCGAGTCGATGTCGGTCAACTCGACGATCCCCAGCCCGACCGACGAGCGCGTCGTGAACGGCGCGGACCGGATGACCTTCGACCCCCTCGCCGCCGGTACGTCGACGACGGTCTGGATCTACTTCCAGGTCAACCCCACCAACGTGGGCCGGCGCGGCGAGGACGTCGGCCTCGACGACGGCGAGCGACGACTCGCGGACGTCCGCCGCTCGGTCACCATCTTCCCGTAGGGCGCCATGGACCTCGTCCTCCGCACCGCCGTCGTCTTCGCGTTCGTCTACCTCTTGACGCGGACGCTCGGACGGCGCGAGCTCTCGAGCCTCGAGCCCTTCGACCTGATCATGCTGGTCGTGATCGGCGACCTGGTGCAGCAGGGGGTGACGCAGAGCGACACCTCGGTGACCGGCGTCGTGATCGTCCTCTCCACGCTCGGCCTGCTGACGGTCGGCGTCTCGTTCGCCAGCTTCCGGCTGCGGGCGTTGCGCCCCGTCCTGGAGGGCGAGCCGCTGATCCTGGTCGAGGATGGGCGCGTCATCGAGCGCAACCTGAAGCGGGAGCGCCTGACCGTCGACGACCTGACCGAGTCGGCCCGCGAGCAGCAGGTCGAGTCGATCGAGGACGTGCGCTGGGCGGTCCTCGAGACGAGCGGTCAGATCAGCATCATCCCCAAGCAGGGGTGACGCGCGGCGCGTCAGGAGCCCGACCGATCGCGCTCCCCCGACGCCCGAGCGGGCCGGGCGCTCCGTTGACGGTCAGCAGGGCCGAGTACAGGGACGTCGTGGCGCAGACGAAGATGCGGTTGCGCTTGGCGCCGCCGAAGGCGAGGTTCGAGCACTCCTCGGGTCGCCGCAGCTTGCCGAGCAGGGTGCCGTCGGGATCGAAGCAGTGCACCCCGTCCCCGGCGGCGGCCCAGACCCGGCCGGCGGTGTCGGGGCGCAGGCCGTCGAACACCCCGGCACCGCACGTTGCGAGCACCTCACCCCCGCGCAGCCCGTCGCCCTCGACGGCGAACCGCCGGATGTGGTTCCGGCTCGTGTCGGCGACGGAGAGCGCGCGCTCGTCGACCGAGAAGGCGAGGCCGTTCGGCCGCTGGAAGTCATCCGCCACGATCCGGCATCGGCCGTCGGCGGCGTCGACGCGATAGACGTGACAGCCGTCGGTCTCCGGCTCCGCCCGCTCCCCCTCGTAGTCGGAGAGGATGCCGTAGGGCGGATCGGTGAACCAGACGGAGCCATCCGAGGGGACGACGGCATCGTACGGGCTGTTCAGCCGCCGGCCGTCGAGCCGGTCGGCGAGCACGGTGAGGCGGCCGTCGTGCTCGGTCCGCACGACCCTCCGGTTGCCCTGCTCGCAGGTGATCAGCCGCGCCTGGGCGTCCAGGGTGGTGCCGTTGGCGTACCCGCTCGGCTGCCGGAACGTCCCGACGGCGCCGGTCGTCTCGTCCCAGCGGAGCATCCGGTTCTCGGAGATGTCGTCGAACAGCAGGTAGCGCCCCGCGGGGCCGTAGCGGGGCCCTCGAGCCAGCGGCCTCCCGTCCACAGCCGCTCGACCCGCTGATCGCCCCGGCACGCGTCGAACCGGTCGTCGAGGACCTCGAGCCGCATCGGAATCGTCTCGGGGCTCACGCCCGGCCGCCGAGCCGCGCCTGCGCGCGCTCGGCCGGCGAGCCCCCGCCGCCGACCGCGTCGCCGGTCGACGGGGAGCCCGCCGCCCGGCCAGCGACGAGGACGCGCGGCTCGTGCCGCACCGGGAAGTTGACCGAGGCGGCGATGAAGCACAGGGCCGAGGCACGCGCGTGGAGCTCGAGCGCCGCGTCGACCATCCCCTCCTCGGCGACGGTGGCAACGGGGCGGAGCACGACCTCCCGGAACGACCCGCCGCCGTCCGCGGTCTCGACCATCACCCCCGACGCGTCGTCCACGTAGTCCGTGACGACGACGCCGCCGGTCGAGCAGACGTGGAGGTACCAGAGGAGATGGCACTGGCTGAGCGCGGCCACCAGCAGCAGCTCGGGGTTCCAACGATCGCCCTCGCCCCGGAACGACGGGTCGGACGAAGCCGGGATCGCCGGCCGGCCCTCGGCGGCGATCTCGCAGGTCCGGTCGTAGGCGCGGTAGCCGCGCGTTCCCTCCCCCCGATCCCCGGTCCACGTCGTCGTCGTCTCGTAGCGGTGCGTGCGCGGCATGGCCGTAGAGTGTCAGACAATGTCAGTCATGTCGAGCACGTACGGCACCCTGCGAACGCTCGTGACCTCGGGAGAGCTGGAGCCGGGAACCCGGCTCGCCGAGGTGCCGCTGGCCGCACGGCTCGGCGTCAGCCGGCCCACGGTCCGGGAGGCCCTTCGCCGCCTGGAGGGGGCCGGGTTGGCGGAGACCGACGGGCGCAGCCTGCGGGTGACGCGGATGGAGGCCGACGACCTGCGGAGCGCCCTCCTCATGCGCTCGGCGCTCGAGGCGCTCCACGCGGAGCTCGCGGCCCAGCGCGTGGGGGCCGGAGAGGTCGCCCCCGCGGAGTTGCGCCGGCTCGACGGGCTCGCCGACGCGGCCGCCCGGGCGACCACCGCCGGCTGCTACGACGTCGCGGTGCGCGCGAACCGCGCCTTCCACCAGGCGGTCGACGCGCTGGCGTCGAGCCCCGTCAGCCGGGACGCAGCCGACGCCCTGTGGGACCGGATCATCGTCGCGACCGAGCGCTCGCTCGCTCCCGCGGGCCGCGGAAGCGACGTCGACCGGGAGCATCGGGCGCTCCTCTCCGCCATCGGCGCCGGCGACGGCGCCCGGGCGGCGGCGATCGCGCGCGACCACGTGCTCGCCACGCTCGCGGTCGCGTCGCCGGCCGCCTCGCCCTGATCCCGGCGCCGCCGGGGCCGGCCGGTGCCGACTCGACGGACGCCGACGACGGGAGGGCGTCTGCGCTCGCTGGTCGGGCCTCTCTGGCATCCTTTCGCCCTGCACGGCGGGCCGCGGCATGCGGCCGCCCGGCGCTCGCGCCCGCCGACACCGACGACAGACCACGGGGATCGCCTCAGCCATGTCCGACATCACCCTCGAGATCACCGCCCGGCAGGCCGCGTCGAGCCGCGCCAACCGGGCCCTGCGCCGCCGCGGCATCGTCCCCGGCGTGCTCTACGGGCAGGGCCGGGCACCGTACGCCTTCCAGGTCGAGACGCCGAAGCTCCGCGCGGCGCTGACGACCGACGCCGGCAACAACGCGATCCTCCAGCTCACCGTCGACGGCGAGGCGGTGCCCGCGATCCTCAAGGACTTCCAGCTCGATCCGGTCCGCGACCGCGTCACCCACGTCGACCTGCTCGCGATCAACATGCTCGAGGCCATCCAGACGACGGTCCCCGTGCTCCTCGAGGGCGAGCTGACCGACGGTGTCCTCACGCCGGGCGTCGCCGAGATCGAGGTCAGCTGCCTGCCGGGCGACCTGCCCGACCACATCGTCATCGACGTGTCGAGCATGACGATCGGGGACACCCTCCGCGTCGGCGACATCCCTCCGCCCCAGGGCGTCGAGTGGATCACGGCCGATGACGAGGTCGTCGCCTCCGCCTCCGCGCCGATCTCCCAGGAGGAGCTCGACGAATCGCTCGCCGGCGACGAGGGCGAGGCGCCCGCGGTGCCGGAGGAGATCGGCGAGGACGGCGCGGACGAGGAGACCGAGTAAGGCTTTGGGCTTCCTGCGACGGGGGGCAGCTCCCTCGACGCGCTCGTGGTGGGACTGGGCAATCCCGGTTCCCGGTACGCGCGGACCCGCCACAACGCGGGCTTCCTCGTCGTCGATCGCCTGGCCGACGAGCTCGACGTCTCGCTCGGCCGCAAGTTCGAGGGCCGGTTCGCGGAGGCCGCCCTCGACGACGCCCGCGTCGCCCTCTTCGAGCCCGAGACGTTCATGAACGTCGTCGGCGGCGCGATCGCGAAGGCGGCGCGGTTCTACAAGCTGGCGCCGGAGCGGGTGGTCGTGGTCCACGACGACATCGATCTCGCGTTCGGGCGGATCCGGGCGAAGAGCGGGGGCGGACTCAAGGGCCACAACGGGCTGCGATCGACCGCGCAGGCGCTCGGCTCGCCGGGGTTCGCGCGCGTGCGGTTCGGCGTCGGACGGCCGGGTCGGGGCGACCGGCGCGATATCGCGGCGTTCGTCCTCGCGCCCTTCGAGCCGCACGAGGACGTCGAGCCGCTCGTGGACGAGGCGGTCCGCTGCACCCGGATCGCCGCCGCGCAGGGCGTCGAGGCCGCCCTCGTCGCCTTCCCCTGAGCGCCTTCGGGCGGCGGCGCGGCCGGACGGCCTCGCCGTGTCCCTCCCCGGCGACTCGGTAGCATTCCCCCGATGACCCTCGGGCCCGCCTGGCTCGCTCTCCCGCTCGCCGTGGTGTCGCTGGCCGCGCCCGCGGTGGCCGGAGACGCCGTCTCGATCTCCGCCTCGGGGGCAGGGGTGACGGCGACGCTCACGACCACGCCGGACCCCGACGGGTACGCGAGCGGGAGCACGATCACGATCATGGCGACGACGACCTTCTCCGCGCCGATGCCGTCGGTCGACGGTGCGCTCGTCGCCGCGAACGGCCGCAACCTCATCACCGTCGGCGTCCGCGACCTCTCGGGCGACGGGACGCCCGAGGTGATCGTCTCGTCCTACTCCGGCGGCGCCCACTGCTGCTACTCGGCCACGGTCCTCACGGCGCGGCCCGGCGGCGGGTACGGCGCGAGGGTCCGCAACTTCGGCTCCGAGGGATACACGCTGCAGACCATCCGGGACCACGTCGTCTTCGCCTCCGCCGACCCGAGGTTCGAGTACGCGTTCACCTCGTTCGCGGCGTCGGTCGAGCCGGTCCAGATCTGGGAGGTCGACGCCACCGGGAGGTTCCGCGATCGCACGCGGGCGTTCCGCAGTCGGATCCTCGCCGACCTGTCGCGGAACGGCCGGCTGTACCGCCGGGCCGCCCGCCAGTCCGCCTTCTCCGCCCGGGGCGCGCTCGCGGCGTACCTGGCCGACCTGCTCCTCGCCCGGCGGCCGGCGAAGGCTCGGGCGGTGCTCGCCGGAGCCACCGCGTCGGGTGTCCTGGCCGGCCGTGGCGATCTCCCCGCCAGGGTCGCGCCCTTCGTGCGGGCGCTCAGGCGCTCTCTGGGCCGCTGGGGGTACGGGCGGCTCTAGCCCCGCTCGCACGCTCCTCGAGATCGCGCTCGAGCTCCGCGGCCGAGCGGTCGGCGCAGGGAGCGGTCCCGAACGCCGCCAGGCCCGCCTCGCGCTCGTGCCGCGGGCGACGCCGGCCGGGCAGGACCGTGAGGAGCACCCCGACGACGGATCCGGCGAGGAGCGGCCGGGCCGTGCGTCGCAACCGCGCGCGCGTTCTCATGGTGCGATCCTACCGCGCTCCGTGCGGCGGACTCCGCCGGTCGGAGGCCGGGCCTCCCCGCGCGGCCCGGGGCGTCTCGCCCCGTCACCCCTCCTCCGAGCACCCGGGCGGTGTCGCGGACGCCTCCCGGGCCGCGGCTCGGCGGCTCCCGGGGGCCTCTAGGATGCCCCGCATGAGCCGGCGAGCGAGGAGCCACGTCGTCCTGGCCGACGAGGTGCGGGAGGCGCTCCTGCGGGGCCGGCCGGTCGTCGCCCTCGAGACGGCGATCGTCACGCACGTCCTGCCGGAGGACGGCGGCGTCGCGGCGATGGCGAGCGCGGCCGCCGAGGTCCGGGCGCCGGAGCCGTGCCGGCGTCGATCGCGGTGCTGGAGGGCCAGATCCGCGTCGGCCTCTCCCCCGCCGACCTCGAGCGACTGGGCGCCGCCACCCCGCACCGGATCGCGGGACGGGACCTCGCGGCGGCCGTGACGAACCACTGGACGGGGTCGATGACGCTCTCGGCCTCGCTCGGCGTGGCGCGCCTCGCGGGCGTCCACACGCTCGCGACGGCGACCGTGGGCGGCGTCCATCCGAGCCGCGACGTCCTCGACATCTCGAGCGACATCGCCGAGCTCGCCGCCTCCTCCGTCTGCCTCGTCACCTCCGGCCTGTCGCCGACCGTCGACGTCGTGCGCACGCTCGAGCTCCTCGAGACCGTCGGCGTGCCGATCGTCGGCTACCGGACGGACCGCCTCCCGCTCTTCTACGTCGCCGGGTCCCCCCACTCCGTCACGTCCACCGCCGCCGATCCGGGGGCGGTCGCCGACCTCTGCCGGATCCACTGGGACCTCGGCCGCCGCACGGCCGTCATCGTCGCGAATCCGCCGGCGCCGGCGACGGCCCTCGATCCGGGCGACGTGGACGGCTGGGTCGCGGACGCCCTGGGGCGCGCGCTCGCCGCCGGGGTGCGCGGCGGGGCGGTGACGCCGTTCGTGATCGAGGCGATGAACGCGGCGTCCGGCGGTCGAACGGGCGAGGTCCACCGGGACGTGCTCGTGGCGAACGCCCGGCTCGCCGCCCTCGTCGAGGTCGAGCGGCCGACCCTCAGCGACTGGCGCCGCTGACGGTGCGGCGGTCCTACCGCTTCGCGCGCTTGCGGGCGGACCTCGCCGCCTGGCGCCGCTCCTTGGAGGCGCGGCGGGCCTCCAGCTGGTCCCGCCGGAGCTCCTCGCCCTCGGCCGGCCGGATGACGAGACGCCCGGTGACGTCGCCGTAGAAGCTGCGCACCACGAGCGCCGTCTGCGGCCAGGCGAGCAGGGTCGCGAGGGCGGCGGCGAGCGGGATGCGGATCGTGTCCGAGACGTCCGAGAGCGCGATCGCGAGCCCCACGAAGCACGCACCGAACCAGAGGAGCAGGCCCAGCAGCATCAGGTAGACGCGGCCGATCCGCCGCCGGGTCTCGCGGAGCGCCACGCGAAGGCCGCCGCGCGGGGTCGCGTCACCGGCCGCGACGGCGGCGGCGGCGAGAGCGAGCAGGGGGAAGAGCAGGATCGCCACGGGCGGGAAGAGGCTCGCCGGCGCACTGATCACGCCGCCGATCAGGGCCGAGAGCGCGACGACCCGCCGGCGGAGCGTCCACGTGCCCGCCACCAGCGCGGTCAGCGAGCCGACGAGCGCCAGGGCCCCGAACGCGTAGGCGCCGCCGAGGAGCGGGAAGCCCTCGTAGTCGGTGAGCCCGAGGCCGTGGTTGAGGGTCCAGGCGGCGATCGCCGGCACGAGCGCCGCGAGCGAGCAGCCGACGTAGAACGGGAACCGACGGCCGAACTGGCGGAACGCCGCCTCGAAGATCGCCCCGACGGGATGCAGCGGACGGCCGGTGGGGCCGAGGTCGAGCGGCCTCGGCTCGCGCGGCGCCGCCGTCCCGAAGACGCCCAGGGACTTCGGGGCGGGCGGCGGCGTCGGTCGTGCCGGTGCGGCGTCGTCGTCCGGGCCGGTCACTGCACGGCGGCGCCCTGCGCCGCCTCCTCCCGGGCACCGGCCGGGACGACCCGGACGGGGACGTCTCCGTCGCCGGCCTCGAGCCGGACCACGGTGCCGTCCCCGACCTGGCCGTCGACGATCATCATCGCCAGCGGATTCTCGACCAGCCGCTGGACGACGCGCTTCAGCGGCCGGGCGCCGAAGGCGGGGTCGTAGCCCTCCGCGGCGAGCGCGTCGAGCGCCTCCGGCGTCGCCTCGAGGTCGAGCCGCCGCTCGCGGATCCGCGCGCGCAGGCCGTTCAGCTGGAGGTCGACGATCTGGCGGATCTCGTCGCGGACGAGCCGCTTGAAGATCACGGTCTCGTCGATCCGGTTGAGGAACTCCGGGCGGAACATCGCGCCGAGGACGAGGTCGACCCGCCGCCGGATCTCCTCGTCCGAGGACTCCGTGACGATCGCCTCCGAGCCGGCGTTCGAGGTCATGATCAGGACGGTGTTGGCGAAGTCGACGGTGCGGCCCTGGCCGTCGGTCAGGCGCCCGTCGTCGAGCACCTGCAGGAGCAGGTTGAAGACGTCGGCGTGCGCCTTCTCGATCTCGTCGAGGAGGATGACGCTGTACGGGCGCCGGCGCACGGCCTCGGTGAGCTGGCCGCCCTCCTCGTAGCCGACGTAGCCCGGAGGCGCGCCGACGAGCCGCGACACGGCGTGGCGCTCCATGTACTCGGACATGTCGATCCGGACCATCGCCCGCTCGTCGTCGAAGAGCAGCTGCGCGAGGGCCTTGGCGAGCTCGGTCTTGCCGACCCCCGTCGGGCCCAGGAAGAGGAACGAGCCGATCGGCCGCGACGGGTCGCCGAGGCCGGCCCGGGAGCGGCGGATCGCGTTGGAGACCGCGACGATCGCCTCGTCCTGACCGACGACGCGCTCGTGCAGGCGCTCCTCGAGGTGGACGAGCTTCTCCATCTCGCCCTCGAGGAGCCGGTTGACGGGGATGCCGGTCCAGGCGCCGACGACCTCGGCGATGTCCTCGGCCGAGACCTCCTCCTTGAGGAGGGACGCGCCCTCCTGGATCTTCGCGAGCTCCGCCTCGGCGGCGATGCGCTCCGCCTCGACGGCCGGCAGGTCGCCGTAGGTGAGCTTGGCGGCGCGCGCGTAGTCGAACGCCCGCTCCGCCCGCTCGGCCTCGCGGCGGGTCTCCTCGGCCAGCTCCTTGAGGCGGCGGATCTCGTCGATCTGGTGCTTCTCGCGCTCCCAGCGGCCGCGGAGGGCGTTCGCCTGCTCGCGCAGGTCCGCCGCCTCCTGCTCGACCGAGGCCCGCCGCTCACGCGACCGGGCATCCTCCTCGGAGGAGAGGGCCGCGAGCTCGATCTCCAGCCGGCGGATCCGGCGGTCGATCTCGTCGAGCTCGGTCGGGACGGAGTCGATCTCGATCCGCAGCCGGCTCGCCGCCTCGTCGATCAGGTCGATCGCCTTGTCCGGCAGGAACCGGTCCGCGATGTAGCGGTCCGAGAGCATCGCGGCGGCGACGAGCGCGCCGTCCTGGATCCGGACGCCATGGTGGAGCTCGTAGCGGCTCTTCAGCCCGCGGAGGATCGCCACCGCGTCCTCGACCGACGGCTCGCCGACGAGGATCGGCTGGAAGCGCCGGGCGAGGGCGGCGTCCTTCTCGACGTGCTTCCGGTACTCGTCGAGCGTCGTCGCGCCGATGGCGCGGAGCTCGCCGCGAGCGAGCATCGGCTTCAGCAGGTTCCCCGCGTCGACGGCGCCCTCCGCCCCGCCGGCGCCGATGATCGTGTGCAGCTCGTCGATGAAGAGGACGACCTTGCCCTCGGCCGCGGCGATCTCGCCGAGCACGGCCTTCAGCCGCTCCTCGAACTCGCCGCGGTACTTCGAGCCGGCGAGGAGGGCGCCGATGTCGAGCGCCCAGACCTGGCGGTCGCGCAGCGTCTCCGGCACGTCGCCGGAGACGATCCGCTGCGCCAGGCCCTCGGCGAGCGCGGTCTTGCCGACGCCCGGCTCGCCGAGCAGGATCGGGTTGTTCTTCGTCCGCCGGGAGAGGACCTGGATGACGCGCCGGATCTCGTCGTCGCGGCCGATTACCGGATCGAGCTTGCCCGCACTCGCCTGCTCGGTGAGGTCGATCGCGAACTTGCCGAGGGCGCCGTACCGATCCTCGGCGCCCTGATCCGTCACCCGCTGGCCCCCACGCAGGTCGCGCAGGGCTTCCAGGACGGCCTCGCGCCGGACCCCCCGGCCTGCAGGATCTCGGCCGGGCGCCCCCGCTCGCCGATCAGCGCCAGCAGCAGGTGCTCGGTGGCCACGTACTCGTCGTTCAGCCCGGAGGCCTCGTCCTGGGCGCGGTCGAGCGCCTTCTGGAACGCCGAGGTGGCGGTCGGCTGGGCGGTCGCGCCGGTCATCCTCGGCAGCCGCGCGAGCTCGGCGGCGACGGTGGCCCGGAGCGGCTCGGGGTCGACGCCGGCGGTCCGGAGGAGCGACGACGCGACGGACTCGTCGTCGGCGACGAGGGCCTGCAGGAGGTGGAGCGTCGTCAGCTCGCTGTTGCCGAAGACGCGGGCGCGCTCGACGGCGGAGGCGATCGCCTCCTGGGCTCGGGTGGTCAGTCGGTTCAGGTCCATCTGGATGCACCTCCCGGGGTGCGGCAAAGGGGGTGGGAAGAGGGAAGACGGGACGGGCGGCGCTCGTGGCGGCGCATCAGGAGCGCTTCCTCGTCGGGGCGAGCGTGGGCGAGCGCCAGACCACGACGTCGCGGCGGTAGGACCGGTGAACGTCGGAGATCGCCCTCTGGGCCTGGCGCGAGGCCTCGTCCAGAGCGTCCTCGAGCTCGCGCTCGCGGCCCTCCAGCTCGGCGATCCGGTCCTCGAGCCGGATCACGTACTCGACGCCGGCGAGCGACAGCCCGAACTCGGCCGTCAGCCCGTTCACGCGACGCAGCCGCGCGAGGTCGGCGTCCGAGTAGAGTCGCGTGCCCCCGGCGGTGCGCCGCGGCTCGACGAGGCCGCGCGCCTCGTACATGCGCAGGGTCTGGGGATGCATGCCGACGAGCTCGGCGGCGACGCCGATCATGTACTTCGGCGTCACGACGCCGTCGCCGGCCGGAGGGCGCCGCGCCATCAGCGGGCCTCACCCGTGTACAGGGCCTCGCGCGGATCCTCCTCGCCGAGGGCAGCGAACTTGCGGAGCGCATCCTGCTGGGCGCGCGAGAGCTTCTTCGGGACGACGAGCCGGAGCCGGGCCAGCAGGTCGCCGGCGCCCTTGCCGTCGGCGCGCGGGGCTCCGCGGCCGCGGACCCGGAGGTTCGTGCCGTCGACCGATCCGGCCTTGACCTTGACGCGGACACGTTCGCCGGAGGGCGTCGGCACGTCGACCTCGCCGCCGAGGGCCGCCTCCGCGAACGTGATCGGCACGTCCACCACGAAGTCGTCGTCGCGCCGGGTGAAGATCGGCGAGGGGTCGACGCTAACCCGCACGTGAAGGTCGCCGTTGTCGCCGCCGTTCGCGCCGGGGAGCCCGCGCCGCGGCAGCCGGACCGTCGCGCCGTCGCGCACGCCCGCCGGGATCCGCACGCTGTAGCGCTTCGTCCGGGCCACGGAGCCCGAGCCGTGGCAGGTGTGGCAGGGGTGCTCGATGACCCGCCCGGTGCCGTGACAGCGCGGGCACGGCTCGGAGAGGGAGAAGATGCCCTGGTTGCGGCTCCGCACGCCGCGGCCCTCGCAGTCGGGGCACGTCCGCGGGAAGGTCCCGGGCTCGGCACCGGAGCCGGAGCACTCCGGGCACGTCGCCGGGAGCTCGACCGGGATCGTCACCTGCACGCCCTCGAGCGAGTCGGCGAACGAGAGGCGGACGGAGGTCTCGATGTCGGGGCCGCGCTCGGGCCGCCGCTGCGACTCCCGACCGCGCCCGCGGGTGAACAGGTTGCCGAAGATGTCGCCGAGGTCGAAGCCCGCCCCCTGGGCGTACTCCTGGAACGCCCGCGGGTCGAAGCCCTGTCCCGGGCCGGCGCCGCGACCCATCGCCCCGAACTCGTCGTACGCTTTGCGGCGCTCCGGGTCCGAGAGGGTCTCGTTGGCGGCCGTGATCTCCTTGAACCGCTCCTCCGCGCTCGCGTCCCCCGGGTTCGCGTCCGGATGGAGCTTGCGGGCGAGCTTGCGATAGGCCTTCTTGATGTCGTCCTGGGAGGCGTTGCGAGGTACGCCCAGGACCTCGTACAGGTCACGCATCCGCGCGCCTCCCTTCGTCGTGGGGACGGCCCGGGTCCAGGGCCGTCAGCTTTCGTCTCCACCCGCGGCGACGACGACCCGGGCGGGCCGCAGGACGCGGTCGCCCATGCGGAAGCCCTTCTGGACCACCTGGATGACGGTCCCCTCGGGCTCGTCCGACGCCTGCGCGAGCAGGGCCTCGTGGTTGTGCGGGTCGAACGCGTCGCCGAGCGGGTCGATCTCGCTCACGCCCTCCCGGCGAAGGACGTCCGCCAGGGAGCGGTGGACGATCCCGACCCCGTCGACGAGCGGCTCGGCGACGCCGTCCGGCGAGGTCCGGAGCGCCTCCACGGCGCGTTCGAGGTCGTCGTGGACGTTGAGCAGGCTGCCGACGATCCGCTCGGAGGCGCGCCGCGCGCGGTCGTCCGCCTCGCGCGCCATCCGCTTCTTGTAGTTGTCGAACTCGGCCGCGACGCGGCGGAGCTCCTCGAGGTACTGGTCGCGCAGCTCGAGGGCCCGCTCCAGCTCCGCGCCGACGGCGTCGGCCGCCGCCTCGTCGGAGGCCTGGTCCGTCGCCTCCGCCTCGGCGGCGGTCGCCGATTCGGCCCGGGCGTCCTCCGACGCCCGGGCCTCCTCGTCCCGTGTCCGCGGGTCGTTCATCGGGCTCACGCCTTCGCGGCCGTGTCGGGATCGACCACCTCGGCGTCCTCGACGATCTCGTCCTCGGGCCCGTCACCCGGCTGCGGCTGGGCCTGCGCCTGGCTCTGGGCGTCCTGGTAGAGGACCTCGGCGAGCTTCTGCGCGGCCGTGCCGAGCGCCTGGGTCCGCGCCCGGACGGTCTCGACGTCGCCGGTCTCGAGCACGCTCCGCAGGTCGGCGATCGCCGTCTGGATGGTCGTCCTCGTCTCCTCGTCGACGCGGTCGCCGTGCTCGGCGAGCGAGCGCTCGGTGGAGTAGGTCAGCTGCTCGGCCTGGTTGCGGGCCTCGACGAGCTCCTTCTGCTTGCGGTCCTCGGCGGCGTGCTGCTCCGCGTCGGCGACCATCCGCTTGATCTCGTCCTCGCTGAGGCCGGAGCCGCCCTCGAGCCGCACCTGCTGCTCGTTGCCGGTGCCCTTGTCCTTGGCGGTGACGTTGATGATGCCGTTGGCGTCGATGTCGAACGTGACCTCGACCTGTGGCATCCCCCGCGGGGCGGGCGGGATGTTCATCAGGTGGAACTTGCCGAGGGTCTTGTTGTAGGTGGCCAGCTCGCGCTCGCCCTGGAGGACGTGGATCTCGACCGAGGTCTGGTTGTCGTCCGCGGTCGAGAAGGTCTCCGACTTGCGGTACGGGATCGTCGTGTTGCGCTCGATCAGCTTCGTCATCACGCCGCCCTTGGTCTCGATGCCGAGGGAGAGCGGGGTCACGTCGAGGAGCAGGACGTCCTTGACGTCGCCGCGGAGGACGCCCGCCTGGATGGCGGCGCCGAGCGCGACGACCTCGTCCGGGTTGACGCCGCGGTGCGGCTCCTTGCCCACGACCTCGCGGACCTGGTCCTGGACCGCGGGCATCCGCGTCATACCGCCGACGAGGATCACGTCGTCGATCTCGGAGGCCGAGAGGCCGGCGTCGGAGAGGGCGGACCTCGTTGGGCCGACGGTCCGGGCGATCAGGTCGGCGCAGAGCTCGTTCAGCTTGGCGCGGGTCAGCGTCATCTCGAGGTGCTTCGGCGTACCGGAGCTGTCGACCGTGATGAAGGCCTGGTTGACCGACGTCGACTGCGTCGACGAGAGCTCGATCTTCGCCTTCTCGGCGGCCTCGTAGAGGCGCTGCAGCGAGCGGCGATCGGCGGACAGGTCGAGGCCCTGGTCGCGCTTGAACTCGGCGACCATCCAGTCGACGATCACCTTGTCGAAGTTGTCGCCCCCCAGGTGGTTGTCGCCCGCGGTCGCCTTCACCTCGAAGACGCCGTCGGCGAGCTCGAGCACCGAGACGTCGAACGTGCCGCCGCCGAGGTCGAAGACGAGGACCTTGTGCTCGCCGGCCTTGTCGAGGCCGTAGGCGAGCGCGGCCGCGGTCGGCTCGTTGATGATCCGCAGGACGTTGAGGTCGGCGATCCGCCCGCGTCCTTCGTCGCCTGGCGCTGGGCGTCGTTGAAGTAGGCCGGGACCGTGATCACGGCGTCCGTGACGGGCTCGCCGAGACGGGCCTCGGCGTCGGCCTTCAGCTTCTGCAGGATCATCGCGGAGATCTCGGGCGGCGACATCTCGCGCCCGTCCACGGAGACGCGGGCGTCGCCGTTCGGGCCCGTGGTCACCTGGTACGGGACCATCGTCTGCTCCTCGGACACCTCGTCGGCCTTGCGGCCCATGAAGCGCTTGATCGAGAAGACGGTGTTCGTCGGGTTGGTGACGGCCTGGCGCTTCGCCGGGGTGCCGACGAGGCGTTCGCCGTCCTTCGTGAAGGCGACGACGGACGGCGTGGTCCGTCCGCCCTCGGAGTTCTCCAGGACGTGGGGATCCGTGCCCTCGATGACGGCCATGCACGAGTTCGTCGTCCCGAGGTCGATGCCGATGATCCGGCCCATATTTCGCGCTCCTTGCGTGGGGTTCGATGTCGTCTGCGCGGGCGCTCGGTGGCGCCCGACCAGTCTCGAATATGAGTACGAGCCTGTCAAGTTTTCTATTCCACGATCTGCAGGGTAGCGGCGGTCGGCGGCCGCACCGTCCGCTCCGGCGGACGAGCCGGGGGCGGAAATCCCCCGCAAACGGGTCGTCGGGTTAGGATGTTCGCCATGCCGAAGCGCCTCCTCGCCTTGCTGGTCGCGCTCGCCGCGACCCTCTCGCTCCCGGCCGCCGGGAGCGCGGCGACGGTCCCGAAGATCGTTGCGGCGCTCAAGACGAGGAGCTCGTACGTCGAGCCGGCCCTCCGCAAGAAGATCCCCCTGGCGAAGGCCGAGCGGGCCGCCGCCCGGCACGGAGGCTTCAAGTTCGTCTTCCTCGCCGCGCTCCCGCCCGGCTCCAAGACGGTCCAGCGGGCCGCCAACCGGATCCTCGTGCGGTACGCCAAGCCCGAGACGACCCTCGTCGTGCTCTGGAAGGGCAAGCTCGGCGTGCAGTCGAACGTCGCCGCGTACAAGGCGAAGATCGCGAGCGGCGCCGCCCAGAGGGCGGGAGTCAAGCTCGCCGCCGGCGGTGCCCCGGTCCGCGCCGCCAACGCCGTCTCCGATGCCCTCGCCGGCCCCCTCCAGGCCGCGAAGCCGCCGGCCCCGGCGGCGAAGAAGGGGGGCGGCTCGTCGTGGTGGAAGTACCTGCTCGCCGCGCTCTTCGTCCTGCTCGTGGTCGGCGCGCTGATCCTCCTGCGGCTGCGGACCCGGGAGGCCCGGAAGCGCCGCCGCTCGGGCTCGCTGTCGACGGCCCGCCAGTTCCACCTGGACCGGCTCGAGGGACTGGCCCTCCGGCACGCGGGCCTGGCCCGGGCGGTCGCCGACCGGCCGGACGACGCCGAGCTCGCCGGGCACCACACGGAAGCCGGCGCGAAGCTGACGACGCTGCGCCGGACGATCCCCGGCCTCTACTCGCCGCGCGAGCTGCGGACCAGCGCCGGCGAGCTCGATCTCGCCGAGTGGCACCTGGCGAGCGCGGAGGCCCGGCTCGCGTCGACGGAGCCGCCGCTCCGGCCGATCGCCGACCAGCCCGCGCTCTGCTTCTTCTCGCACGAGCTGGGCCTGGCGACGAACTCGATCGAGGTCCGCAAGGCGGACGGATCCGTCGCGCGGGTGCGCGTGTCCGCCGAGAATCACGCCGCGCTCGAGGCGGGCGAGGACCCGATCGTCTCGCGGGTGCACGTCGGGGGCCGCCTGGTCCCGTGGCCGGCGGCGCCGACGTGGTACGGCGCCGCCGGGTGGGCCGCGGGCGACCTGCCCGGGCTGGAGTACGAGGGCCGGGAGATCTGGGGCGCCGACGCGCCGCGCCGTGAGCCGGCGGACCCACGGGCGATCAGCGGCCTCACGCCGGACGAGACCGCGGAGGAGACGGAGCTGCCGGCGCAGCCCGAGGTGGAGCCGACCGGCGCCTACACCCTTCCCGACGCCGAGGAGCCGGAGGCGACGAACCCCTGGCTCCACGACGACGTCGAGGCCCCGGCGGCGGCGGGCTCGACGCTGCTCGACGCCGACGACGAGGACGGCGTGGCGACCGTCGATCCGGAAGGCCTCCCGCACGACGCCGGCGACGGCCCGACGGGTCAGGAGCCGGAGCCCGGCGCGGGGACCGCGCCTGCGGCCACTCCCCGCGCCGGCCTGGAGTTCGACGAGCTGGACGACGATGCGGCGCCCTCCTTCGACTGGGCCGCGCACATGGCCGGCGACCAGGGCGAGCGGGAGGGCGGGACCGGTGGCCAGGACCGCATGCCCTCCGAGGTCGGCGAGACCACCGTCGAGCCGGCGGCCCCGTGGACGCTGAGCGACCCGGCCGAGGTGACGGATCCCTTCTCGCCGGCCGCCCCCGCCCCGGATCCCGAGGGCGGCGAGGCGGGCGCACCCGCAGACGAGCCGCCTTCGGAGCGCGGTGGAGCCCGCGTCCTCCGCGAGCCGCCGTCCGGGAGCGACTTCCCGGGCGGGGACGCCCCCGCCGACGGGAACGCTGCCGACGAGCCCTCCCACCCCGTCGCCGCCGAGCCTCCTTCGCCGGCCGGTGGCGCCGTGGAGGAGCACCGCGCCGAGGTGGAGGACGCGCTGGACGAGGACGCTCCGCCGGCGGCCCACGCGGGCTCCGGCGAGGCGCTCGGGGAGCAGGACGACGTCGAGGACGGCGAGGACGCCCGAGGGACGGCGTCCCAGCCGGACCCGTGGGACGAACGCCCGCAGGGCTGACCCGCCATCACGGGTAGTCTGGGAGGCATGGAGCGCGATCCCCTTCGCGACACCTTCGGCCGGCAGATGGAGTCGCTGCGGGTCTCGGTGACCGACCGCTGCAACTTCCGCTGCCGGTACTGCATGCCGGCGGAGGGCCTGCCCTGGCTCGACCGGGCGTCGCACATGTCGTTCGACGAGATCGTGCGGATCGTCGGCGTCGCCGCCTCGACCGGCGTCTCGGCCATTCGGCTCACGGGCGGCGAGCCCCTGGTGCGCCGCGGCCTGCCGGACCTCGTCTCGCGCCTCGCCGCGGTGCCGGGGGTGGAGGATCTGTCGCTGACCACGAACGGCGTCGCCCTCGACAAGCTGGCCGGACCGCTCGTCGCCGCCGGGTTGACGCGCGTCAACGTGTCGCTCGACAGCCTCGACCACACGCGGTTCGCCGAGATCACCCGCCGGGACATGCTCGACCGGGTGCTCGCCGGCCTCGCCGAGGCGGAGCGCTATCCCGAGCTCGCCCCGATCAAGGTCAACGTCGTGGCCATCCGCGGCTTCACCGAACGCGAGGTCCTGGCCTTCGCGGAGCTCGCCCGTCGCACGCCGTACGTCGTCCGCTTCATCGAGTTCATGCCGCTCGACGCCGACGAGGCGTGGAGCCCGCAGGACGTCCTCACAGGGGCCGAGATCCGCGCGATGATCGAGGAGGTCCATCCGCTCGTCCCCCTCGACGCTCCCGCGTCGTCGACCTCGCAGCGCTTCGGCTTCGCCGACGGACCCGGTCAGCTCGGCTTCATCAACCCGGTGTCCGAGCCGTTCTGCAGCTCCTGCGACCGGCTCCGGCTGACGGCCGACGGGCGCCTCCGGACGTGCCTCTTCGCCGTCGCCGAGACGGATCTCCTGACGCCGCTGCGCGCCGGAGCCTCCGACGACGACATCGCCGACCTCCTCCGGATCGCCGTCCGCGGCAAGCGGATGAAGCACTCGATCGGCGAGGAGGGGTTCGTCCGCGCCAGCCGGTCGATGAGCCAGATCGGCGGCTGACCGCCGGCAGGCGGGCCGGGCGCCCGGAGCATCGGCCCTCCGCCGCGCCGGCGAGCCGTCAGAAGCCGCGCCCCCGGGCCCGCGCCCAGACGACGGCGACGACGATCGCCACCACGCCGAGGGCGAGCCCCGCGAGCTCGACCCGGCGGGAGCGTCCGGCGCGCGTCGCCCTCCCGGCCGCCACGGCGCCGACGACGACCGCGATCGCCCCGACGAGCAGCGCCGGGATCAGGAGGTCGAAGAGGACGAGGGCGATCAGGCCCACGAACACCGCCATCACGGCGGCCGGCTGGAGCTCGGACTGCCGGTCCTCGGGCGCCACGTCGCCAGCCTACCGGCGGAGGGAGCGCGGGCGCGACGATCTCGCGCGAGCGGCGGGCGAGACCGGGAGCAGCCCGGCCGAGCCGCTCGAGCCCGTGTGCGGCGGGGCCCGAAAGGCCGCTCCGGAGAGGTCGCAGGTCGATTCGGCGAGGGGCGGCGTCTGTCGGTCCGCGCGCGGTGGCGCCTGTACCCTCTGGCCGCGATGGCGGGGTCCGAAGGCACCGAGCAGGTCGAGAGCCTGCGTCGGGGGCTCATCTCCCTCCCCACCAGGGTGCTGCCCTGGGGGTGGCGCGACTTCTGGATCCAGGCCCTCGTCTTCTGGACGTTCAACCTCTCCTACGAGGCCTCCCGCGGCCTCTCCGACGGGGGGCGGACGACCGCGCTCGCGAACGGCGAGCGCGTGATCGACGCCGAGAAGAGCCTCGGGATCTTCTGGGAGCACGACCTCCAGGACTGGGTCCTCTCGGCGCCCGGGATCTTCGAGCGGATCGCCAACGAGACGTACTTCAACTGCCAGTTCACGATCTCCTTCGGCGTCCTGCTCTGGGTCTACTTCTTCCGCAACCACGCCTTCTACTTCGTGCGCAACGTGATCGTCGCCGCCGACTTCATCGGCCTCTTCGGCTACATCACCTTCCCGACGGCGCCGCCCCGGCTGATCCCCGGCGGCGGATTCGTCGACACGACGCTGAACGACAGCACGGTCAGCCACGAGTCCTGGATCATCAAGACCTTCGCCAACGAGTACGCGGCGATGCCGAGCCTCCACACCGCCTACGCGCTGACGATCGGCACGACCGCGGTGCTCGTCTGCCGGAGCATCGTCGCCAAGGTGCTCTGGAGCCTCTACCCGGGCCTCGTCATCTACTCGATCATCTCGACGGGCAACCACTTCATCCTCGACGCCGTGGCCGGCGCGTTCGTCGCCCAGCTGGCGTTCCTCGCCGCCTTCGCCGCGACGCGAGGCGTGCTCCCGCGCCGCGGGCGTCCACCGGTGGGGCCGCTCACTCCCTCGTCCCCGCCCGGCTGAGGAGCCGACCCGGTGAACCCCGCGAGCGACGGCCCGGAAGGGTCCTCCGGCCGACCGGACGACCGCTCGTCGGTCGAAAGCGACCGCTCGTCGGCCGCCGCCCGCGTCCCGCCGCCTGCGCAGACACCATCCCCCGCGATGAACGCGCAGATCGAGCGACTCCAGGACGGCTACACGGCCGGCACGCGCCGGCTGATCTCGAACGTCGTCGGCGGGTTCCGGCACATCCCCGTCTCCGCGAACCAGGTGACCGCCATCGGCTTCGGCCTCAACCTGGTGGCGGCCGTCCTCGTCTACCGCGAGCTCTGGATCGCCGCCGGGCTGGCCTTCCTGGTCGGCTCGGTCCTCGACATCTTCGACGGTGCCATCGCGCGCTCGAAGGGGGAGGCCGGTCCGCGCGGCGCGCTCATCGACTCGACGTTCGACCGCGTCGCCGAGGGCGTGATGCTCGCCTCGATCGCGCTCGTCTTCGCGCGCCACGGCGAGCGGATCGCGCTCGTCGCGGTCTTCGCGGCGCTCGTCGGCTCGTTCCTCACGTCCTACATCCGCGCTCGGGCCGAGGCGCTCGGCCTCGACGGGACCTCGGGGTTCATGGCGCGGGCCGAACGCGTCGTCCTCCTCGGCGCCGCGCTCATGTTCGCCCCGCTCGGGGCGCTGCCCTACGGCATCGAGCTGCTCGCCATCCTCTCGGCGATCACCGTCGCCCAGCGGCTCGCCTACGTGCTGCGCCAGCTCTAGCCGCCCCGCCCTCCACGGAAGGACCCCGCGTGTCCACTACCGCCACCTCGCCCGAGGCTGCCGCCGCGCGCCGGCTGGACGGCACCGTCCGCGTCGCGATCGCCGGCGTCGGCAACTGCGCCTCGTCGCTCGTCCAGGGCGTCCACTACTACCGGGAGGCCTCCGACGACGACTTCGTCCCCGGCCTGATGCACGTCAACCTCGGCGGCTACCACGTGTCGGGGATCGAGTTCGTCGCCGCCTTCGACGTCGACCGGGAGAAGGTCGGCAAGGACCTCTCGGAGGCGGTCTTCGCCGGCCCGAACAACACGGTGCGCTTCTCCGAGGTCCCGCACGCCGGCGTCACCGTCAGGCGGGGCCCGACGCTGGACGGCATCGGCCGCTACCTGCGCGACACGGTCATCGAGTCCGACGCGCCCGCCGTCGACGTCGTCGCGGAGCTGCGCGCGGCCGCGGCCGACGTCCTGATCTGCTACCTGCCCGTCGGCTCGGAGGACGCGGCCCGGTTCTACGCGGAGTGCGCGCTCGAGGCGGGGGTCGGGCTCGTCAACTGCATTCCGGTCTTCATCGCGGGAACGCCGGAGTGGGCGGACCGCTTCACGGCGGCCGGGCTGCCGATCATCGGCGACGACATCAAGTCCCAGGTCGGGGCGACGATCTCCCACCGCGTGCTGGCGCGGCTCTTCTCCGATCGCGGCGTGCGGATCGACCGCACCTACCAGCTCAACTTCGGCGGCAACACGGACTTCAAGAACATGCTCGAGCGCGACCGGCTGGAGTCGAAGAAGATCTCCAAGACGCAGGCCGTGACGAGCCAGCTCGACTACGAGCTGCCCGCCGGAGACGTCCACGTCGGCCCCTCGGACTACGTGCCCTGGCTGAACGACCGCAAGTGGTGCTACATCCGGATCGAGGGCACGAGCTTCGGCGACGTCCCGCTCGTCGGCGAGCTGAAGCTCGAGGTCTGGGACTCTCCGAACTCGGCGGGCATCGTGATCGACGCGGTGCGGCTGATCCGCCTCGCGCTCGACAACGGCCTCGGCGGGCCGCTCGAGATCCCGTCCTCGTACCTCATGAAGTCGCCGCCGGTCCAACATCGCGACGACGAGGCCCGCGACGGCGTCGAGGAGTTCATCGCCCGATACGCGAGGCCGGCGGTCTCCGCCTAGCGGTGGCGTTTCCTGCGCTCGCCGCCGGGGTAGTCAACGCCCATGACGTCGCGCCGCCAGGTGCTCGAGCTTCTCGACTCGGGACTCGGGTACGACGAGGCGGCGGCTCGGCTCGGTCGTCCCGCGGGGCTCCTCTACCTGATCGCCACCGGCCGCCCGGCGGACGGCAGCGACGCGACGACGGAGGCGGAGCGCCGCCGCCCCGGCAGCCTCCCGGGGAGCACCCAGGGCCTGGTCAATCCTCCGACCGAGAACCCGACCTCGGACCCGTCCGTCCGAGGGTGGATCGCGGCGAGGGCGGCTGACGGGCAGCGGGAGCCCGGCGCGTGAGCGGCTGGCCGCTGATCCGCCAGCTGACGGGGCGCGATCCTCTGGGGCGCGGGGCGGCCGCGCAGAGCGAGCGGACGCGGCGGCTGCGCCCGCGCACCGCCGACGCCGACCGGGTGGTCAAGTCGGTCTGCCCGTACTGCGCCGTCGGCTGCGCGCAGAACGTCTACGTCCGCGACGAGCGGGTCGTCCAGATCGAGGGTGACCCGGACTCGCCGGCCAGCCGGGGGCGGCTCTGCCCGAAGGGGTCGGCGACCCTCCAGCTGACCACCGGCTCGGCGCGCGAGGAGCGCGTCCTCTACCGAGCGCCCCACGCCGCGGACTGGCAGGAGCTCGACCTGGAGACGGCCATGGACATGGTGGCCGAGCGCGTCGTCCGGACCCGGCGGGAGACGTGGGAGTGGGAGGCCGAGGACAAGCGGGTGCGCCGGACGCTCGGCCTCGCGAGCCTCGGCGGGGCGACCCTCGACAACGAGGAGAACTACCTGCTGAAGAAGCTCTTCACCTCGCTCGGGGTCGTCCAGGTCGAGAACCAGGCCCGGGTCTGCCACAGCTCGACGGTGGTCGGGCTCGGCACCTCCTTCGGCCGGGGCGGCTCGACGACCTTCCCCGGAGACCTGCAGAACGCCGACCTGATCGTCCTCGAGGGGTCGAACATGGCCGAGGCGCACCCGGTCGCCTACCAGTGGGTGGTCGAGGCCAAGGCCAGGGGCGCGAAGGTGATCCACGTCGATCCGCACTTCAGCCGCACGAGCGTCCTGGCGGACCTCTTCGTGCCGATCCGCGCCGGCAGCGACATCGCCTTCCTCGGCGGGATCATCAACTGGGTCCTCGAGAACGAGCGGTACTTCGACGAGTACGTCCGCGCCTACACGAACGCCTCGACCATCGTCTCCGAGGACTTCCGCGACGCCGAGGAGCTGGGCGGCGTCTTCTCCGGCTTCGACCCGGAGACCGGCGACTACGCGTACGAGTCGTGGCAGTACGAGGGCACGGACGTCGCCGCGGCCTCCGGCGAGCGCGACCGCCTGGACACGGAGGGCGGCAGCGGGACCGCGGTGCGCGACTCCGCGGGCGGCGAGGCCCACGGCTCCGTGGGCGCCGACGTCTCGAGCCAGCCCCCGGTCGACCCGACCCTCCAGCATCCGCGCTGCGTCTTCCAGATCCTCAAGCGCCACTTCGCCCGCTACACGCCGGACCTCGTGGAGCGGACCTGCGGGATCGATCGAGACGTCTTCGAGCAGGTCTGCAACGCCTTCGCCGACAACTCGAACCGCGAGCGGACGACGGCGTTCGTCTACGGCGTCGGCTGGACGCAGCACACGATCGGCTCGCAGTACATCCGGGCCGCCTCGATCCTCCAGCTTCTCCTCGGCAACATCGGCCGTCCCGGCGGCGGGATCATGGCGATGCGCGGGCACGCATCGATCCAGGGGTCGTCGGACATCCCGACGCTCTACGACCTGCTCCCGGGCTACATCCCGATGCCGCACGCCCACGAGCACCTCGACCTGCGCTCCTTCGTGGCCGCGACGTCCGCCGACCAGGGGTTCTGGGGCGAGATGGGCGCCTACATGACGAGCCTGCTGAAGGCCTGGTGGGGCGAGCACGCGACCGCCGCCAACGACTTCCGGTTCGACTACCTGCCGCGGCTGACCGGGAGCCACGGCACGTACGACACGGTGATGGCGCAGCTCGACGGGACGTGCAAGGGCTACTTCCTGATCGGCGAGAACCCGGCCGTCGGCTCGGCGAACAACCGCATGCAGCGGTTCGGGATGGCGAACCTCGAGTGGCTCGTCGTCCGCGACTTCTCCCTGATCGAGAGCGCCACCTGGTGGAAGGACGGCCCCGAGATCGAGACCGGGGAGCTGACCACGGAGGAGATCGGGACCGAGGTCTTCTTCTTCCCCGCGGCCGCCCACACCGAGAAGTCCGGCAGCTTCACGAACACCCAGCGCATGCTGCAGTGGCACCACACGGCCGTCGAGCCGGAGGCCGACCGGCGGTCCGACCTCTGGTTCGCCTACCACCTCGGGCGCCGCATCCGGACGCTCCTGGCCGGGTCGACGGACGAGATGGACCACCCCGTGCTCGACCTGACCTGGGACTACCCGACCTCCGGCCCGACCGCCGAGCCGAGCGCGGAGGCCGTGCTCGCCGAGATCAACGGCTGGGACGCGAACGGCGATCCGCTCTCCGCGTACACCGAGCTCCGCGACGATGGCACGACCTCCTGCGGCTGCTGGATCTACTGCGGCGTCTACGCGGACGGCGTCAACCAGGCCGCCCGCCGGACGCCGCACCAGGAGCAGAACTGGACGGGCGCGGAGTGGGGCTGGGCCTGGCCGGCGAACCGGAGGGTCCTCTACAACCGCGCCTCGGCCGACCCCGAGGGGGTGCCGTGGAGCGATCGCAAGTCGCTCGTCTGGTGGGACGAGGAGGCGGGCCGGTGGACGGGGCACGACGTGCCGGACTTCATCCCGGACCGCGCGCCCGGCTACCGCGCGCCCGAGAATGCCCGGGGCCCGGCCGCGATCGGCGGCGACGAGCCCTTCATCATGCAGGCCGACGGGAAGGGCTGGCTCTACGCACCGGCCGGGCTCGCCGACGGCCCGCTGCCGACGCACTACGAGCCGCAGGACTCGCCGGTCGGGAATCCGCTCTACCCGCAGCAGCGCAATCCCGCCCGTCAGCTCTATCGCCATCCGCTCAACCGCTACCATCCCGGAGGGGGTCAGCCGGGCGCCGACGTCTACCCGTTCGCCGTCACGACCTACCGGCTGACGGAGCACTTCACGGCGGGCGGCATGTCCCGGTGGACGCCGTACCTGTCGGAGCTGCAGCCGGAGCTCTTCTGCGAGGTCTCGCCTGAGCTGGCCGACCTTCGCGCCCTCGAGCACGGCGGCTGGGCGACGCTCGTGACCGCCCGGGGGGCTATCGAGGCGCGCGTCCTCGTCACGGATCGCATGCGGCCGCTCACCCTCGGCCGGGAGACGGTCCACCAGATCGGCCTGCCCTACCACTGGGGGCCGAACGGCTACGCGACGGGCGACGCCGTGAACGAGCTCGTGAGCATCGCGCTCGACCCGAGCTCGCACATCCAGGAGGTGAAGTGCTTCGGGGCGGACATCCGACCCGGACGGAGGCCGCGCGGGCCCGGCCGGCCGGAGCTCGTCGAGGCCTACCGCCGCCGCGCCGGGGTCACCGCCGAGACGGGGATGCGGCCGTGAGGCTCCTGCCGCTCGTCGGTCCGGGCCGGGGCGAGGACGTGGCGGCGGACGCCGGCCACGTCGATCCGCCGCCGCGCATGGGGTTCTTCACCGACACCTCGATCTGCATCGGCTGCAAGGCGTGCGAGGTGGCCTGCAAGGAGTGGAACGGCGTCCCCGAGGACGGGCTCCTCTTCTCCGCCGCGTCCTTCGACAACACCGGGAGCCTCGGCGCCGACTCCTGGCGGCACGTCGCCTTCGTCGAGCAGCGCAAGCCGACCGGCGGCACGCAGACGAACCTCGCCCGCGAGGGCGCGGACGGCTTCCGGTGGCTGATGTCGTCCGACGTCTGCAAGCACTGCACGCACGCCGCCTGCCTCGACGTCTGTCCGACCGGCGCCCTCCACCGCACCGAGTTCGGCACGGTCGTCGTCCAGGAGGACGTCTGCAACGGCTGCGGCTACTGCGTGCCGGCCTGCCCGTACGGCGTCATCGACGTCCGCAAGGAGGACGGCCGGGCCTGGAAGTGCACGCTCTGCTACGACCGCCTCGGCGTCGGGCAGGAGCCGGCGTGCGCGAAGGCATGCCCCACCGATTCGATCCAGTTCGGGGAGCTCGAGGAGCTGCGCGTTCGCGCCGGGGCCCGCCTCGACCAGCTCCACGAGGCGGGCGTGCAGGACGCCCGCCTCTACGGCGAGGATCCCGAGGACGGCGTCGGCGGCGCGGGCGCGTTCTTCCTCCTCCTCGACGAGCCCGAGGTCTACGGCCTCCCCCCCGCCCCGGTGGTCACGACGCGCCACCTGGGCGGCATGTGGCGCGCCGCCTGCGCCGCCGCCGTCGGGCTGGCGGCCGGGGCCGTCCTCTCCTTCCTGCCGGGGCGCCGATGAGCTCGGCGGAGGTCGGCCGGGAGGGGCTCCGCGGGGTCCGCCCCGACCGGGACGCCCAGATCGGCGCCGGTCCGCCGGGCGGAGGCCCCCGGTCGCCGGCGGCCACCGTGGCCGGCGGCGACTCCTACTACGGGCGCCCCATCCTCAAGGAGCCGACCTGGGCGGCCGCGGACATCGCCGGCTACTTCTTCCTCGGGGGGCTCGCCGGTGCCTCCTCGCTCCTCGCCGCGGGCGCCGACGCCACCGGGCAGAGGGCCCTCGCCCGCCGCGCCAAGCTGACGGCCACGGGGGCGATCGGCCTCTCGCTGGCCACCCTCGTGCACGACCTGGGCCGCCCGGAGCGGTTCCTCAACATGCTCCGCGTCTTCAAGCCGACGTCGCCGATGAGCGTGGGGGTCTGGCTCCTCTCCGCCTACGCCCCGGCCGCCTCGCTGGCGGCGGCGGCCGACGTGACGGGACGCGCGCCCCGCCTCGGGCGGCTGGCGGGCCTCGGCGCCGCCGCCCTCGGCCCCCTGGTCGCGTCCTACACGGCGGTCCTGATCTCCGACACCGCCGTCCCCGCGTGGCACGAGGCCCGACGCGAGCTGCCCTTCGTCTTCGTCGGCTCGGCCGCGGCGGCCGCCGGCGGGGCGGCGCTCCTGACCGCGCCGCGCGCCGAGACCGGTCCGGCGCGCCGGCTGGCGCTCCTCGGCACGGCGCTCGAGCTCGTCGCCATGCACCGGCTGGAGGGACGGCTCGGTCCACTCGCCGAGCGCTACCGGACGGGGCGGGCCGGCATCCTCGCGCGGGCCAGCGAGTCGCTCGCGGTCGCGGGCTCCGTCGGCGCGGTGGCGTTCGCCCGGAGGAGCCGCCTCGGCGCCGCCGCCGCCGGTGCCTCGTACCTGGCCGCCTCGGCCTGCACGCGGTTCTCCGTCTTCGAGGCGGGTCGAGCGTCCGCGCGCGACCCGAAGGACACCGTCGATCCGCAGCGCGCCCGCCTCGGCCGCTGACCGAGGGGACGGGGCCCGGCCGGCACTCCGTGGCCCGCGTCCCGGTACGGTGGCCGCATGCGGGTCGTGATCGTCTCGCCCTATCCCTGGGACCGGCCGTCGCTGCCGACCGAGCACGTCCGGGCGCTCGCCGGCGCGCTCGCGCGACGGGGCGTGGAGGTCGTCGTCCTCGCCTCCTCCCACTCCCCCGCCCGTCTCCGCGAGGGCCGCGCCCTGCTGCGCTCCCTGGCCCGCGGCGAGCGGGCCGCCCTGACGCCGCACCCGGGTGTGCCGCTCGTCGTCGCGGTCGGCTACGCCGTCGAGCTCCGGCCCGGCGCGCAGTCGCTGCCCGTCTCGGTGGCTGCCCGCGCCTGGATCGCGATCGCCCTGGCCGGAGGGCGGATGGACGTCGTCGAGCTGATCGACGCGGACCTCCTGGGTCCCGTCTCGACGGCGATCCGCAGGTCGTCGGCGCCGATCGTCGCCACCTTCACGCGGCCCCCCGTCCTCGCCTGGTCGCGCCTGCGTTCCAGGGTCGGCGCGACGCGCGCGCTGACGGCGGAGACGGCGAGCGCGCTCGGCGGCGTGCCGACCAGCGGCATCGCCGTCGACCCCGCGTTCGCTCGCGGACCCGAGGCGGAGCCCCCGCTCGTCGTGCTCGACGCGGGTCTCTCCGACGCGCCGATGCTGCGCGCGCTCGCCGGCGAGCTCGCCTCCTCCGGCGCCGCGGTCGCGCTCCTGGGGACGAAGCCGCTTCGAGTCGCCCAGCTCGTCGCGACCGGTGAGACGGCCCGCTCCGTGCGCGTCGTCCGGCAGGCCGACTCGCCGGTCGAGCGCGCCGCCCTCCTCGCCGGCGCCTCGCTCCTCGTCGCGGGCGAGGGCGGCAGCCTGCTCGCCGGTGCCGAGGCGCTGGCCTCCGGCGTTCCCGTCGTGGCCACCGCCGGGGCGCCCGCGTCGGCGCTCGTCACCCACGGCGATACCGGCTACGTCGCCGCGGGCGACCAGCCCGCCCTCGTCGCGGCCTTCGCCGGCCGCCTGCTCGCCGAGCGCGAGGAACGGGCGGCGATGAGCGCGCGCGCGACGGCCACGGCGCCGCGCGCCGACCGGGTCGGCCGGGACTCCGTCGCGCTCTACTCCTCCCTCGTCGACGACCAGCGCCCACCACGGCCCGCCACGTCCGTCCGCCCGATCCTCTGCGACTTCCACATGCACACCTCCCACTCGCCCGACTCGGCCACGAGCCCCGCCGAGCTGGTCGAGACGGCCGTCGCGATCGGGCTCGGGGCGATCGCCGTGACCGATCACGACTCCATCGCCGGCGGGCTCGAGGCCCGCGCCGTCGCGGCCGAGCACGGCCTCCCGCTCCACGTGGTCGTCGGCTCGGAGGTGAAGACGGCGACCGGCGAGGTGATCGGCCTCTACCTGACCGAGGACGTGCCCGGGGGACAGCCGTTCATCGACACCGTCGCCGCGATCCGCGCCCAGGGGGCCGTCGTCTACGTCCCCCATCCCTTCGACCGGCGGCACGCGATCCCGGACCCCGACCTGCTCGCGCGCCTCGTCGACGAGCTCGACGTGATCGAGGTCGCGAACGGGCGGCTCCTGCGGGAGTCCTACAACGACGACGCCCTGGCCTTCGCCGAGCGCCACGCCCTCCTCCAGGGCGCCGGCTCGGACGAGCACGTGATCGAGGGGCTCGGCTCCGCGGTCGTCGAGCTGCCGCCGTTCCGCGACCCCGAGTCCCTGCTCGAGGCGCTCGCGCACGGCCGGATCCTCCGCCGCCCGACGAGCTTCTACCGCCTGCAGGCACTGAAGCTCGCCCGCCAGGCCCGTCGGCGCCTCCGGAGCCGGTAGCGAGGAGCGGTCGCCTCCGCGGCGAATCGATCGACGGTGGCCATGAGGGAGCACTCGCAGAACGACGAGGTCTACCAGCGGTACCTCGACCGCGCCATCCGCCAGATCAACCAGCTCGGGGACGACATCGCGGGCTGCACCCTGATCGAGCATCCCGCCCACGCGCCGGTCGTCGGCTCCGGGCATCCGCTCGCCGACATCCTGCTCCTCAAGTACCGAGCGCAGCCCTCCGAGGTGCAGGAGGGCGTCGCCTTCTACGGCCGTGCGGGCGACGCGATCCTGAAGTCGATCCGGCGGCTCGGGATCGACCCGCTGCTCGTCTACGGCACGAACTGCGTCAAGTGCCTGGATGGCGATCCGGACGCGGCGGCCCGGCAGTGCCCGGTCTGGCTCCTCCGCGAGATCGCGATCGTCGAGCCGAAGCTCGTGGTCGCCATGGGAGACGACACGGTCGAGGTGCTGAACGCGCTCGACGCGCTGCCGATGCGGCGGCCGCTGGACGCCACGCTCGTCGGCGAGCTGCAGGAGCTGACGCCGACGATCCAGGCGATCGTGGTGCCCGACATCGACGAGTCGCTGAACGACGAGACCGCCAAGCGCCGCTTCTGGTCGGCGTTCAAGCGGATCGGCGACTGGTACCAGGCGCTCCCGCCCTACTGAGACGCCGCTCCCTCGGGCCGCAGGTGGCCCGTCGGAGCCTCGCTCGCCCGCAGCCAGCTCGCCAGCGTGAGCGAGGCGGCGACCGCGGTGAGCGACAGGGCGACCATGGTCGCCCGCAGGCCCAGGGCAGCCGCCAGGGGGCCGACCGCCGCGAAGCCGAGCGGGGCGAGAGCGCCGGCGGCGAAGTAGTCGATCGAGGACACGCGCGACACCTGATCGTGCTCCAGCCGTTCTCCGAGCGCGGTCTCCCACCCGGCGAAGGCGACGGTGATCGCCGCGCCGCAGACGGCGATCAGGATCGCCGAGACGACGGCGGATCCGCCGAGGGCGATCACCGCCGGCTGGAGCGCCCCCACGGCGAGGAGGAGCGCGGTCGCGGTGCCCGGGCGGGCCGGGCGCACGCGGAACGCGATCACGCCGCCGACGGCCGAGCCCACGCCGAACCCGGTCGAGATCACCGCCCAGCTCGACGCTCCCGAGAGCTCGCGCTCGCAGAACACCGGGCCGAGGGCCAGCGTCGAGGGCAGGGACAGCAGGCAGTAGAGCCCGATCGAGGCGACGCCACCGGTCAGCCAGCGCCGGCGCCGGACGAGCCGCAGGCCGCCGAGGAGCGCGGCGACGAACCGGTCGGGAGCCCCCGCCGCCGCGACCGCCCGCGGCACCACCCCGGCGAGGAAGGCGACGGAGATCGCGAACGTGACGGCGTCCAGGGCGACCGCCGCGCCGGGGGAGCTGGCGGCGATCACGAAGCCGGCGATCACCGGGCCGATCACGAGCCCCATGGTGTGGAGGAGGGAGATCGCCGCGTTCGCGGACGTCAACATCCCCTCCTCGACGATCCGGGGCAGCAGGCCGACGGCGCTCGGGCCGAACACGCCCTCCGCGCAGCCGAAGACGAGCGCGGAGGCGATGAGCGAACGGACGGACGCGTGGCCGGAGAGGAGGAGGACGGCGACGATCGCCTGCACCAGCATCCGGACCAGGTCCGAGGCGATCATGATCCGCCGGCGGGGGAAGCGGTCCGCCCAGACGCCGCCGATCAGCGCGAAGGCGCCGATGCCGAGGGTCTGGGCGCCGATCACCACGCCCACGTCCGTCGTCGAGCCGCCGATCGAGAGGACGGCGAAGGAGAGCGCCACGAGCGAGATCCCGTCGCCGACCAGGGAGACGCCCTGCCCCGCCGCGTAGCGGCGGAAACGCGGGTCGCGCAGCACGCCGAAACGGCCGGCCGGCACGACTATCCGCGTTCGAAGCGGGCGACGCACTCCACGTGCGCGGTGTGCGGGAACATGTCGACCGGCCGCACCGACTCCAGCCGGTAGCCTCCCTCGCGGAGCTCGGCGCCGTTGCCGGCGAGCGTGGTCGGGTTGCACGAGACGTAGATCACGCGGCGCGGCGCGAGCTCGAGGACGCGGCGGAGGGCCCGGGGCGTCAGACCCGCCCGTGGGGGGTCGAGGACGACGACGTCGGGCCGCGGCAGCCCCTGCTCGAGCAGGGGCGCGACCGTCCGGGCCACGTCGCCGACCTCGAAGCGGACGTTCCCGATGCCGTTTCCCTCCGCGTTCTCCCGGGCCCGCTCGACGGCCTCCTCGACGACCTCGATCCCGATCACCTGCCGGGCAGCGCCGGCCATGGCGAGCGCGATCGAGCCGATCCCGCAGTAGAGGTCCCAGACGACCTCCGTTCCCGTCAGGCCCGCCTCCTCGATCGCGATCTCGTACAGGCGCTCGCACATCGAGGTGTTGGTCTGCAGGAAGGCGCCGGCCGAGACGCGCAGGCGCATCCCGAGCAGCAGCTCCTCCAGGTAGGGCCGACCCCAGACGAGGCGGCTCGGCAGGCCGGCGGTCGACTCCGCGACTCCGGCGTTCGTCGCGTGCAGGAGGCCGCAGAGGCCCGGCACGCCGGCCCGGAGCGCGGCGACGAGCTCCGCCTCGCCCGGCAGGACGGTCTCCGACGTGACGAGCGTCAGCAGGACGTCGCCGGTGCGGTCCGAGGTCCGCAGCACCAGGTGGCGGAGGGTGCCGGCCTCGAGACGGGGATGCCAGGCCTCCAGGCCCTGGCCGCGCGCCCACTCCTCCACGACGCGGCGGGCCGCGTTCCCCGGCTCGCCGGTCAGGAGGCAGACGTCGATCGGCAGCACCTGATCCCACCGCCCGGCGCGGTGGAAGCCGAGCGCCGGACCCGAGGGAGTGGGCGTGAACGAGAGCTCGAGCTTGTTGCGGTAGGCGAAGACGCGATCGGCGGCGAGGATGGGCGCGAGGACGTCGCCGTCCAGGTGGCCGATCCGGACCAGCGCATCGCCGACCTGGGCGCTCTTCCAGCGCAGCTGCTCCTCGTAGGCGAGGTCCTGCCACTTGCACCCGCCGCAGGCGCCGAAGTGCGGGCAGGGCGCCGGCACGCGACCCGGCCCGTCGTCCAGCCGCTCCACGAGCCTCGCCTCGCCGTAGCTCTTCTTGACCTTGGTGACCTGCGCGCGCACGCGGTCGCCGGGGAGGGCGCGGTCGACGAAGAGGACGAAGTCGTCGAGCCGGCCGACGCCCTTGCCGCCGAAGGCGAGGGCCGAGATGTCGAGCTCGACCTCGCTCCACTTCTGGGGGCGGGCGGCCATCGGCGGCCACGATATCGGTCCTACAATCGCGGAGTGCGCACTCCAGCCCCGCTCACGCTCGAGGGGAGGACGGTCCGTCTCGAGCCTCTGGCCCCGAGCCACGCGACCGACCTCGCCGATGCCGCCTCGCTCGATCCCGACGGGTTCGCCTACATGCCGGCCTCGCCGCTCACCGCCGAGGCGCAGGCCTCGGCGATCGCCGAGGCGCTCGAGCTGGCGGAGTCCGGCGCGCAGGTGCCCTTCGCGCTGATCGACCTCGCCTCGGGCCGCGCGATCGGGTCGACCCGGTACCTCGACATCTCGGTGCCCGACGAGCGGATCGAGATCGGCTGGACGTGGATCGCAGCGCCCTACCGGGGGGGCATCGCCAACCCGGAGATGAAGCTGCTGCTCCTCGGGCACGCCTTCGACGAGCTGGGCGCGAACCGGGTCGCCCTGAAGACGGACGCCCGGAACTTCCGCTCCCAGCAGGCGATCGCCAAGCTCGGAGCGACCCGGGAGGGCGTCCTGCGCCAGCACATGGTGATGCCCGACGGCCACCGCCGGGACACCGTCTACTACTCGATCCTCGCCTTCGAATGGCCTGCCGCGCGGGACCGGCTGACGCAGCGCGTCCGGGGGCTCGCGGCCGAGTGACCTGGATCCGGCGCGCGGCGCGGGGAGTGCTGGAGCGCAACTGGCGGGAGGGGGTCACCGCGGACGGCGTCCCGTTCGCCTTCGCCCGCCCCGACCGCGACAAGTTCCCGGCGCAGTTCCTCTGGGATTCGTGCTTCCACGCGCTCGCCTGGTCGCGGATCGATCCCGCGCGGGGCGCGCAGGAGCTGCGCTCCCTCGTCTCCGCCCAGGAGCCCGACGGCCACATCGGCCACACCATCTTCTGGGACGCTCCGATCCGCGCCTCCCGTCGCGCCTTCTACAACGTGCTCGCGCCGGGCGACCGGATGACCCGCACGATCCAGCCGCCGTTCCTCGGGTTCGCCTGGCGGGAGGTCGCCGATCGGCTGCCGCCCGGCGAGGGGCGCGCGTTCCTGGAGGCGGGCCGGGAGCCGCTCGCCCGCTATCACGCCTGGCTCGCCCGGGAGCGCGACCCGGAGGGCAGCGGGCTCCTTCGCCTGATCCAGCCCGACGAGTCGGGACTCGACGCCTCGCCGAAGTTCGATCGGTTGATGGGCGCGGAGGCCGCCGGCTTTCCGGGCTTCATCCGCTTCGTCCGGCGGAGCCGCCGCGGCGGCTTCCGGCTCGGCGGCGAGTCCCCGACGGGCTTCGACGTGGAGGAGGTCCTGACCTCGACCGCCTACGCGCTCTCGCTCGGGGCGGCGGGCGACGCGACCGGAGCCGCCCGGGTCACCCGTGCCCTCGTCGAGCGCACCTGGGACGAGCGGCGCGGGCTCTTCCTCGACCGGGCGCGGGACGGCTCCCACCTGCAGGTGTCGACCTGGGCGAGCCTCGCGCCGCTCGCCCTCCCCGGCCTGCCGCCCGCCCTCGCCCAGCGGCTGGTCGAGCAGCACGTGACGCGACCGGACCGCTACTGGCGCCGCTACCCGATCCCCTCCACCGCCGCCGACGAGCGCCCCTACCGGCCGCGAACCCGCTTCCTCCGCTACTGGCGGGGTCCGACCTGGATGGCGGGCACCTGGGTCGTCCACCGCGGCCTCGTCCAGCACGGCTTCGCCGACGAGGCGGCGGAGCTTGCGCGGCGCACCGAGGAGCTCGTCGCGCGGTCCGGCTTCCGCGAGTACTACGACCCCGAGCGCGGCGACGGAATGGGGGCCCGGGCCTTCGGCATGTCGACGCTCGCCGCCGTGATCTGCGCCTGAGGCCGCCGTCAGAGCGGCGAGACCCAGAGGCTGCGCGTGCGCGGTCCGTCGAACTCGCAGAAGAAGACGCGCTGCCAGCGACCCAGGCGGAGCTCGCCGGAGACGACGGGCACGAGCACGGTGACGCCGACCATCGCCGACTTGAGGTGGGCGTCCGAGTTGCCCTCCTGGTGGTCGTCGCGGACGCCCTCGGTGTCCACGAGATAGGGGGCGAGCGCCTCGAGACGGCGGAGCAGGTCGACCTGCACGTCCGGGTCCATGCCCTCGTTGATCATCACGCCGGCGGTGGTGTGCGGCACGTGGCAGTGCGCCGTCCCGTCGACGATCCCGAGCTCGGTGACGGCGCGCTGGACCTGGGGCGTGACGTCGCGAAGCTCCATCCTCCCGTCCGTGCGCACGGAGACCTCGACCACCCCCTGACGATAGCGGCGCCCGGCGAGCTTGCCTATCCTGGCCCGGTGCCCCCGATCTTCGACCGCCTGGCCGCGGGCGGCCACGAGCAGGTCGTCTTCGCCTCCGATCCGCCGAGCGGCCTGCGGGCGATCATCGCCGTCCACTCGACGGCGCTCGGACCGGCGCTCGGCGGCGTCCGCTTCTGGACCTACGCGACGGACGACGCCGCGATCGAGGACGCCCTCCGCCTGTCCGAGGCCATGACCTACAAGGCGGCCGCCGCCGGCCTCGACCAGGGCGGCGGCAAGTGCGTCGTCCTGCTCGATCCGGCGCGTCCGCGGACGGAGGCGCTCCTCCGCGCGCTGGGCCGCGCGATCGACGAGCTCGGCGGCCGCTACATCGCGGCCGAGGACGTCGGCGCGACGGAGGAGGACATGCGGCTCCTCGCCCTGGAGACGCCCTGGGTGACCGGGGTCCCCGTCAGCCAGGGCGGCTCGGGCGACCCGTCCCCCACGACGGCGCTCGGCGTGCTCCACGGCATGCGCGCCGCCTGTGCGCGCGCCTTCGGGACGCCGGAGCTCCTCGGCCGGACGGTCGTCATCCAGGGCGCGGGACACGTCGGCTCGCACCTCGCGCGCCTCCTCGTCGAGGCCCGCGCGTCCGTCGCCGTCGCGGACGTCGACGCCGCCTCCGCCGCCCGGCTCGAGGAGCAGCTCGGCATCGGCGTGCTCCCGCCCGCGGAGGCGCTGACCGCCGAGTGCGACGTGCTCGCGCCGTGCGCCCTCGGCGGCGTTCTCGGCCCGGACTCGATCGCCGGCCTGCGCTGCCGGGTGATCGCGGGCGCGGCCAACAACCAGCTCCTGTCCACCGCCGACTGCGCGGCGCTCGAGGCGCGGGGCATCGTCTTCGCCCCGGACTTCGTGATCAACGCGGGCGGCATCATCAACATCGCCCAGGAGTTCACCGGCTACGACCGCGAGCGGGCCGAGAGGGCGACGCGTCTGATCGAGCAGACGACGGAGCGGATCTTCGCGCTCGCCGACGCCACCGGGCGGACGAGCGCCGAGGCCGCGGTCGACTATGCGCGGGACCGGATCGAGCAGGTCGGCGGCCTCCGCCGCCGCTACAGGCCGGGGATGCCGGCGGCGTGGGCGCCGGGCGAGCCGCTGCGCGGCTGGCGCTAGTCCGGACCAGCCCCAGCGGCCCGCGCCAGTCGCGACGGGTCCAGGCGACCGTGCCCTCGAGGTCGGGTCAGTCGGCGCCGGGGACGGAGCGCAGGCGCCGGACCTGCCCCGGGCCGAGAAGCGGCGTCTCGGTCACCGAGACGATGTCGAAGGAGCGGACGACGAGGTCGCACGTGACCACGTAGGAGAGGCTCACGGACGGCCAGCCGAGATCGATCCGCACCGGCCGCGGCAGCTCGACGCCGACCAGGTGGGCCGAGACCTCCGGCGGCCCCTCGCGGTCGGCGAGCTCGTTGATGCGCTCGGCGTGCGAGGAGCGGTAGAGGACCTCGAGGGCGATCCGCTGCAGGTAGGCCAGGTCGGACTCGCGGACTCGGGCCCTGATCAGCCACTCCTGGGCGCGGCGCGCCTCGGCGAGCTGGCGCTCGAGGTCCCGGATCCGGTCCTCAGGCGACGGAGCGAGGTCGGTCGGCCCGTCGACGTCGCTCGTCGGCTCCGGCTCGTCGGCGTCCGTCCCCTCCAGGGCCGATCGGCGCCGCGCGGTCTCGTCGAGCCGCTGGTGGGTCCGCTCGGCCAGGCGCTGCGGCGACCGCTTGCGGTCCGGCCGGAACGGCAGCCGGGTCGACGACGAGTTGGGCACGAGATGCCAGCCGAGCCGTTCGGCCCGCTGGGAGCAGAGCGGGCAGACCGTGCGCTCCTCGTCGACCCGATCGTCCCGGAACCGGGAGAAGATCTCGCCGATCAGGAGCGACCGCTGGCACAGGTCGCACCTCGTGGCCGCGGCGTTGGACAGGGGCATACCCGGAGGATCGTACCCGCACTTCCCCGAAGGGGGAGGAAACGCCGTGCCGAGAGCGACGGCACGGCCATCCCACGGCGTCCCGGGGGCGCTCCGGCCCGCGACGTCCACCGCTTCCGCCGCGCACGCGATCGGGTGGCCGCCCACCCGCTGTCGTGGCAGACGCGTCATGATCCATCCGCGTCGCGCGATGAGAGACCAGGAACGAGAAGGCCGCCCGCCCGCCGTAGTGACGGCCGCGCGCGGCGGCTCCCTCCGGCCGCGCCCCGCCTGCCCCGACCGCGGGCGCTCGGACGGACGGCGCCCCGCCGGCGGGTCCCATCGGTGTCCCCCGGACGACCAAGGACCGCCCGCGCCGCTGCCGACAGCCAGGCCGGCAGTAGCCGCTGTGCCCCGAACGGGTGTCCACTACGGGGGGACGGTCCTGCGCGACGACGAAGGGTGAGCTCGATGCATGTTCGGTGTCTGGTGGGGCTGGCAGCGGCCGGCCTGGCCGCGCTGCCTGCGTCGGCGGCCGCCGCGACCGCCCGTCTCGAGCTCTCGGCGCCGGCGCGGGTCGCCGCGGGTGACGCGTTCGCGATCGAGGTGCGGGCGCCGGCAGGCGTGCGGGTCGGTGCGTTTGCGGCCAGCGTGGGGTACGCGCAGGGCGCGGCGTCGATCTCGGCGGCGCTGCCGCTGGTCCGCGGCGGCTTCCCGGTCGGTGGGGAGGGTGGCCGGGTGGGGTTCTACGGGGCGTCGGGGGTCGCTCCGCGGTCGGGCCCCGTCGGCGTGATCAGCTTCGAGCCGGGGCGGAGCGGCCTCTTCCGGATCCGGATCGCGCGGGCGACGCTGTACGACCCGTCGGGGCGGGTCGTCGCGCGGGCCCGGGCGACGACCCTGACGGTCCGGGTCGGCTCCGACCGGACGGTGCTCGTCGGTCGGGCGCCGAGCCTGGCCTCCGGTCCACCCGCGGCCGGGGCGGCGGACCGGT
The DNA here is from genome assembly GCA_963800515.1 of uncultured Thermoleophilia bacterium. Taxonomy (GTDB): domain Bacteria; phylum Actinomycetota; class Thermoleophilia; order Gaiellales; family F1-60-MAGs149; genus CAWDBC01. The sequence goes on along the minus strand of CAWDBC010000007.1, from coordinate 169,746 downwards.
TGCTGGCGGCGGCAGGCGGATCGGCCCGGGCGCACGGGGGGGCGGGCGTCGCGGCGGCGTTCTTCGCCCGCGGCCGGGTCGGGATGGGCGAGGTCCAGGCGCTCGCGGCCCGGACGGCGGCCGCGCCCGCGGTCTCGCGCCGGTTGACGGCGGCGACCGCGATCTGGACGGTGACGACGACCGTCGACCTGCCCGACGAGGCCGCGGGGGACGGGACCTGTGCGACGGCGGTCGGCTCCTGCTCCCTGCGGGCGGCGGTGACCGAGGCGAACGCCCACGTCGGGCCGGACCTGATCCGCTTCGACGTCGCGCCGACGAGCGGCGCCTCCGCCGTCTTCCAGCTGACGAACGGCGGATCGCTCTTCCTGACGGACTCCACCGGCGGCACGACGATCGACGGCTACAGCCAGCCCGGCTCGGCGCCGAACACCGATCCGGTGCTCTCCAACGCGAGGAACCTGATCTACATCGACTCGGCGGGGAACGGCGACCCCCGGTTCGTCCTGTCGGGGGGCGCCAACGTCTTCCGCGGACTCGCCTTCTCGAACCGGGGCACGGCGATCGACGTCGAGGCGGGCGGCAACAACAACCGGATCGTCGGCAACTGGTTCGGGTTCACGACCACGGGCGCCAACATGCCGGCCGGCGGCTACGGGATCATGCTCGACAGCACCACCGGCAACGTGATCGGCACGCCGGACGTCGCCGACCGAAACGTCATCGGCAACTGGGGCTACGGCACCCACAGCGAGGGCTACACGACGAGGAACACGGTCCAGGGGAACCTGATCGGGATCGGCCCCGCCGGGGGTCCGAGCCAGTCGGTCTGTGCCGGCACGGACTGGAACGCCGGCGCCCACTCGAATCAGATCGGCGGCCTGGGCGCGAACGAGGGCAATCACTACAGCGGCGGCCACTGCGAGGCGATCGAGCTGTCCCACGGCTACACGTCGAGCGGACCGGCACCGGGCGGGGATGACCGCTGGAACAACGAGTTCAACGCGGTCCAGGGGAACACCACCGGGCTCGACGCCTACGGGCGCTACGCCGGGGGCGCCTACCTGTCGAAGGGCAGCGGCGACGACCCCGCCACCACCTCCGTCACCTCCTACCTCTACGAGGCCGACTGCATCAACGTCTACGACCACTCGCCCTCCAACCTGATCGAGGGCAACCGCTGCATGCCGAAGAACGCCGGCATCTCGACCGCGATGACCTCGAACGGGAACGTCTTCCGGTCCAACATCATCGGGGTCGACGCCGACGGGCTGACGCCCCGCTCGGGCTACGAGTTCGGGGTCATCCTCCGCCGCTCGGCGCAGTTCGACACCGTCGTCGGCAACACGATCGCCGGCGCCAAGGTCGGCGTGACGATGGAGTCGATGGGCGATTACTCCGACACGGTCCAGGGCAACCGGTTCCTCAACATCTCGAACCTCCTCGTCGACCTCGACAACGGCGACGACCAGCTCGGCACCCCCCTTCCGAACGACGTCGGCGACGCCGACCAGGGAGCCAACCGGAAGCAGAACGCGCCCGTCGTGACGCAGCGCCTCACGAACCGGATCAGCGGCACCTCCGACGCCCTCGGCGCGACCGTGGAGGTCTACGCCCGCGACCTCTCGACCGGCTGGGTCGCCCCGGTCGGAGTGGCGCTCGTCCAGACCGGCGGCGCCTGGACCGTCACCGGCCTCTCGCTCGCCGCGGGCCAGCGGATCTACGCCATGCAGACGGCCACCTCGGGCGACTCGAGCGAGTGCCCGTACGCCGGAACGACCATCGCGGCGCCCCCTCCGCCTCCTCCCCCGCCGCCGCCTCCGACTCCACCGGCGCCCACGCCGCCTCCATCGCCCGCGCCTCCTCCGGCGCCCGCGGTGACGCCGGCCTCCGCGCCCCTGACGACCCCACCGATCACGGCCCCGACGACGCCCGTCCTCCACCCCGGGGCCGTGGTAACCAGGGCCGCGCTCGGCCGCGCGCTCGGGGCGTCGTGTCCGGGCCTCACGATCCGCCGGCTCCTCCGGACGCGCGGCTGCGCGATCCCGTTCACGGCGCCCGCCGCCGGACGGATCGTGTTCACCTGGTCCTTCGCCGCTCGCCCGGGCACGGCCCGATCGGTGCTCGTCGCAACCGGTGCGAGGACCCTGCGGCGCGGCGGCAAGGTCGTCCTCAGGGTCCGGCTGACCGCGGCGGGCCGGAGGCTCCTGACAGACGCTCGCTGGTCCGCGGTCCTGATCGAGCGGGCGTCGTTCCGGGACGCTGCCGTCGACCGGCTGCTCGCGGTCTCGAAGCGGGTCCGCATCCGGAGGTAGATCCAGGACCGGCGGCCCACCCCCGGTCCGCCGACGGCTCGTCCGGCGGGTCCAGATCCGCCCGAGCGGTCGGGCCGGCGCCCTTCAAATAGCTGTCCCCCGCCCGGGGACCCTTCGCGCCCGGATCCCGCGCATGGGGTTGCCCGTCTACCCCTTCTGGGTGTCCGATGGCGAGGGGAGAGCCAGATTTTCAGACGCTGCGGCGACGAAGGGTGAGTTGATGCGTGTTCGGACGACGGTGGGACTGGCGGGGCTCGCTGCTGCGTGCCTGCCGGTGACGGCGATGGCGGCGCCCGTCCGCCTCGAGCTCACGGCGCCCGCGAGGGTGGCCGCGGGCGACGCGTTCACGATCGACCTGCGGGCGCCCGGCGCCGGTCGGGTCGGCGCGTTCGCGGCGAGCGTGGGCTACGCCCGTCAGGCCGCCTCGATCTCGGCGGCGCTGCCGCTGATCCGCGGCGGCTTCCCGGTCGGCGGCGAGGACGGGCGGGTCGGGTTCTACGGCGCCACCGGCGTCGCCCCGCGCAGCGGCCCGCTCGGCGTGATCAGCTTCGAGCCCTCGCGAAGCGGCGTCTACCGGATCCGGATCACCCAGGCGGCGCTGTACGACCCGGCGGGCCGGGTGATCGCGGACGCGCCGTCGACGACGCTCACCGTCCGGGTCGGCGGCGACCGCACCGTCCTCGGCGGTCGGCCCCTGCGCCTGACGACCCACCCGGCGGCGGCGCGCGTGCTGGCGTCGGCCGGCGTCTCGGCTGCCGGCCGGGGACAGGCGGGCCTCGCGGCGGCGTTCTTCGCGCGGGGCCAGGCCAGCATGGCGGAGGTCCAGGCCCTCGCAGGCCCGCGCGGCGAATGCCCCGGCCGCCCGCCGCCGGCCCGCGGCGACGACGGCCACCTGGACCGTCACGACGACGGCCGACCTGCCGGACACCCGCGGCGGCGACGGCGTCTGCCGGACCTCGCAGGGGAACTGCTCGCTCCGCGCCGCGGTGACGGAGGCCAACGCGCATCCGGGCCCCGACGTCATCGCCTTCGACGTCGGCGCGAACAGCGGGATCTACTCCGTCTTCTCGCTGAGCAGCGGCGGGCCCCTCTCGCTCTCGGATCGGTCCGGCGGAACGACCATCGACGGCTACACCCAGCCCGGCTCCTCCCCGAACACCGATCCGACCCTCTCGAACGCGCGGAACCTGATCTACATCGACAACGCCGACAGCAACTCCCGCTTCGTCGTCACCGCCGGTGGTAACGTCATCCGCGGACTGTCCTTCTCGAGCCACGGCTCCGCGATCCAGATGGAGGCGGGCGGCAACAACAACCGCTTCGTCGGCAACTGGTTCGGGTTCTCGGCCACCGGCGGCAACGCGCACGCCGGGACCGGCTACGGGATCCAGCTCAACAGCACGTCCGGCAACGTGATCGGAACGCCCGCGCCGGCCGACCGGAACGTCTTCGGCAACTGGGGCTACGGCACCCACAGCGAGGGCTACACGACGCACAACACCGTGCAGAACAACCTGTTCGGCATCACCCCGTCCGGCGCCCCCAGCCCGATGGTCTGCACGGGCACCGACTGGAACGCCGGCGCGCACTCCAACCAGATCGGCGGCCTCGGCCCGAACAGGGCAACCACTACGCGAAGGCGCGCTGCGAGGGCGTCGAGCTCTCCCACGGCTACACGAGCGAGCGGGACGCCGCCGGGTGGCGCCGATCGCTGGAACAACGAGTTCAACAACGTCCAGGGCAACACGTTCGGCCTCGACGCCTTCGGCCGGTACGCGGGCGGCGCGTACATGTCGGCCGGCGTCGGCGACGGCCGGCCACCCGCTCACCACCGACCCTCTACGAGGCCGACTGCGTCAACGTCTACGACCACTCGCCCTCGAACCTGATCGAGGGCAACCGCTGCATGCCGCAGCACGCCGGCTTCTCGACGGGGATGACCTCGACGCACGAGATCTTCAGGAACAACATCGTCGGGGTCGACGCCAACGGGCTGACCCCGCGCTCGGGCTACGACTTCGGGTTCATCCTCCGCCGCTCGGCGCAGTTCGACACCGTCGTCGGCAACACGATCGCCGGGGCCAGGTCCGCGGTGACGGTCGAGTCCGTCGGCGCTTACTCCGACACGGTCAAGGCGAACCGCTTCCTCAACATCTCGAACCTGCTCGTCGACCTCGACAACGGCGTCAACCGGCTGAACGTGCCGCTCCCGAACGACCGGGCGACCGCGACGCGGGGCGAACCGCAAGCAGAACTACCCCGTCGTCTCGCAGCGCTTCACCGACCACGTCAGCGGCACCGGCGCCCCCGGCGCCACCGTCGAGGTCTATGCCGAGAGCAGACCACCCACTGGATCGATCCCGTCGGGACCGCGGTCGTGGCGAGCAACGGGGCCTGGACGGTGTCCGGGCCCGCCCTCGCGGTCGGCCAGCGGATCTACGCGATGCAGACGTCGCGGCTCGGCGACTCCAGCGAGTGCCCGTACGCCGGGACGACCCTGCAGGGGACGCCGCCGCCGGCTCCCGTCCGCCGCCCGCCCCGGTTCCGCCGGCACCGGCGCCGGCTCCGGCGCCCGCACCGGCGCCGGCCCCGGTCCCGACCCCGGTGCCGCCGGTGCCCGATCCGACGCCGGCGCCGATCTCGGGACCCGCGCCGGCTCCCACTCCCCCCGCCGCGACGGCGACCCTGGCCACGGCTCTGGGCCAGGCGCTCCGGGACGCCTGTCCGCACCTCACGGGCCGCCAGATCCTGCGCCGGCACCGCTGCGCCACGCCGTTCACGGCGCCGATGGCGGGTCGGATCACGATCACCTGGACCGCGACCTCGAAGGGCGACACGGTCGTCGTCGCGCGCGGGGGCAGGACGGCGTTCCGGGCCGGCAAGACCGCCGTCGGCGTGAAGCTGACCCCGGCGGGCCGCAAGCTCCTCCTGCGGGCCCACGGCTCGATCACCATCGTCAAGCGGGCGTCGTTCAGGGACCGCGCCGGCCACGTGCTGACCCTGCCGAAGCGGGTCCGCTTCACGGTGTAGGCCGGCGTGGCTGCGCGCGGTGACCGGACGTCGCCGCGCGCGGCCACCCTACCGGTCGTGCTCCGCCCCGGGGCGGGGGAGCGGCGGTCCGGCTCCCGGCTCGACGGAAGGAGAGCCGGGCCCCGTGAGCGCGGTGCTACGGCCCGACGAGGCGCTCGAGCGTGGTGCGCGCGCCGTGGTCGTGGAGCGAGCGCAGAGACGAGGAGTAGGCCGCGACGAACCGCTCGTCGTCGATCAGGTCGCCGAAGAGGTCGCGCTGCGCGAGGAAGGCGGTCGGGTCCGCGCCCTGGCGGGCGGCGGCCTGCATCACCGTCTCCCGGACCCGGTCGACGACCTGGATCGGCTCGCCCTGCTCGTCGACGCCCTCGGCGTACCGCGCCCAGGCGGCGACGACGAGAGCGGAGCGCTCCATCTCCCCTCCGGTCGAGAGCTGGTGGCGGACGACCGGGAGCAGCCACTTCGGGATCCGATCGGAGCTCTCGGCGCAGAGTCGGGCGAGCGTGTCGCGGACCTGCGGATTGGCGAAGCGCTCGATCAGCGTGTGCTTGTAGTCGTCCAGGTCGACGCCCGGCACCGGGGCGAGCGTCGGGGTCGCCTCCCGATCCATGTAGTCGAGGAGGAAGCGAACGAAGAGCGGGTCCCCGCAGACCTCGTGGGCGTAGCGGTGGCCGGCGAGGAAGCCGAGGTAGGCGATCGCCTGGTGGCCGCCGTTGAGCAGCCGCAGCTTCATCAGCTCGTACGGCTCGACGTCGTCAACGAGCTGGACGCCCGCCTCCTCGAACGGCGGCCGGCCGTCGCCGAAGGAATCCTCGAGCACCCACTGGGCAAAGGGCTCGCAGACCACGGGCCACCCGTCCTCGATGCCGAAGCGGTCGGCGATCAGGGCCCGGTCGTCGTCGGTCGTGACCGGCGTGATCCGGTCGACCATGCAGTTGGGGAACGGCACCGCGCTCTCCAGCCACGCGCCGAGATCGGAGTCCCGGATCCGGGCGAAGGCGGAGAACATGCGGCGAGCGACGTCCCCGTTTCCCTGGATGTTGTCGCACGACATCACCGTGAACGGCGTCAGGCCACGCTCCCGCCGGCGGACGAGCGCCTCGGTCACGAGGCCGAACACGGTCGCCGGGACCTGCCCCGGCCGGAGGTCGCGCGCCACGGCCGCGTTCCCGGCGTCGAACTCGCCGGTGACGGCGTGCACGTTGTAGCCGCCCTCGGTGATGGTGAGGGAGACGATGCGCGTCTCGCCGGAGGCCATCTTCTCGATCACGGCCTCCGGATCGTCGGGCGCCAGGAGGTACTCCACGATCGACCCGATCACCCTCGGCTCGAGCATGCCGTCGGGATGCTTGAGCACGAGCGTGTAGAGGCCGTCCTGGGCATCCAGGACCTCCTTCATGCGACGGTCGTGCGGGAGCACGCCGACCCCGGTGATGCCCCACTCGAGCGCCCGGCCGTCGTTCATCAGCCGGTCCACGTACATGGCCTGATGGGCACGATGGAATCCGCCGACCCCGATGTGGACGATGCCCGGGGTGACGCGCCTCCGGTCGTATCCCGGGACGGGCACGGTCTCCGCCAGGGCGGCGAGCGTGGCCTCGTTCAGGGTGGTCATGCGTGATCGCTCTCCTCGCCGGTCGTGCGATCCGGGTCGGGTCAGGGGTGCACCATGGCCTTGACGCTGCCCGGATCCTCCCGGCCGGCGCGGAGGGCATCGTCCGTCTGGTCGAGGCGGTAGTGGCCGGTGATGATGGCCTCGAGGTCGACCTTCCCGCTCGCGGCGAGCGCGATCGCGGTTGGGTAGGTGTTCGCGTACCGGAACGTCCCCGTCAGCCAGATCTCGCGGTTCTGGATCACCGCGAGGGGAATCTCCACCGTGTCGCCGGGCCCCATCCCGATCATGACCGCGGTGCCCGCCGGGGCGAGGGCTCGGATCCCCGCCTCGACCGCTCCCGGAGCGCCCGAGCATTCGAGGAGCACGTCCGCCTCCTCCGGCTCGCCCGGCCCGGGGCTGGACGTCCTCGTGGCACCGGTGGCCGCCGCCACCTCGAGCCGCCGCTCGTTGACGTCGGAGACCTCGATCGAGGTGGCGCCGCAGGCGCGCGCGACCTGAAGGGCGAGGAGTCCGATCGGACCCGCGCCGGTGATGAGGACCCGGGAGCCGGGGCCGACGGCGGCCTTGCGGCACGCCCAGATCCCGACGCTCAGCGGCTCCATCAGCGCGCCGGCGTCGTCGGACAGCCCGTCCGGGAGAGCGAACGCGAAGTCCTCGTGGATCGCGACGTAGTTCGTGAACGTTCCGTCGACGGGAGGCGTGGCGAAGAAGACGACGTCCGGGCAGAGGTTGTAGCGGCCCGCCCGGCACTGGGCGCAGCGCCCGCAGGGGATGCCCGGCTCGAGCGTCACGCGGTCGCCGACGGCGTGCTTCGTCACGGCGTCTCCGACGCCGGCGACGATCCCCGCCGACTCGTGGCCGAGGACGAGCGGCTCCCGGACGACGTGATCGCCGATGCGGCCGTGCTCGTAGTAGTGGACGTCGGAGCCGCAGACGCCCACCGAGGTGATCCGGACCAGGACCTCGCGCGGCCCCGGCTCCGGCATCGGGCGGTCCTCCAGCGCGATCGCTCCCTGCCGCAGCAGCACGGCGGCGCGATTGACGGCGGCCTCGCGATCCATGGTCGTTCCTTCCCTTCCGCTGTTCACGTCTCCGACCTCACATCTCCGCCGATCGACCCGCCGCTCGGCTCGCCTTCGTGGTCGCCGCCGGGAGGTCGCCGGCCCACCGCGGCGGACCGGACTTCATGCCGCCGCCCGCTCGATCGCCTCGTCGACGACCCGTCCGATCCGGTCGAGCGTCTCCTGATCGGCCGCCCCGGGCGCCTCCGTCTCGATCCGCCGGGCCGAGAAGGCGGCCCCGTAGGCCGTCGCCGACTCGCCGGTGAGAAGGGCCGCCGCCTGGGCGGCCGCGCCGAGGGCGACCGCCTCCTCGGTCTCCGGGCAGGAGAGCCGCCGTCCGGAGAGGCGCGCCAGGGTCTCCCGCCACGCGGCCCCCCGTGCCCCGCCGCCGATCAGGACGATCGGCGCGCCGGGCTCGAGCCCGCTGCCGAGGGCGGCCAGCGCGTCGAGGGCGCGGACGCAGCGAGAAGGCCGCTCCCTCGTAGGCCGCCTGGAGGACCGCCTGGGGTGGAGTCGAGGAGCGGACGCCGGTGATGGTCGCGGTCGCGTCCGGAAGGTTCGGCGTCCGCTCGCCGGCGAGGTACGGGAGGGCGACGACGCCGGCGGAGGGCGAGACGTCGTCGCGCTCGAGGCCGAGGAGGGCGGCGAACCAGTCGACGGCGAGGGTGCAGTTGATCGTGCAGGCGAGCGGCAGGAACGCGCCCGTGGCGTCGGCGAAGCAGGCGATCCCGGCCTCCGCGTCGACCGGTCGGGCGACCATCGAGGCGTACGCGGCGCCGGACGTGCCGAGCGAGACGACGGGGTGTCCGGGAGCGAGCCCCAGCCCGAGCGCGGCGGCCATGTTGTCCCCCGTCCCGGCGCCGACGTGGACGCCGGCGCGGAGCCCGAGCCGCGAGGCCGCGCCGGCGCTGATCACGCCGGCAGGCTCCCGGGGACCGGCGATCCGGGGCAGGAGACCCGCCGGCAGCTCGATCAACCCGAGGATCTCGTCGTCGTACGCTTCGGTGGCCGAGTTCCACCAACCGGTGCCGGAGGCGTCGCCGCGGTCGGTCACGGCCTCGCCCGTCAGCTGGAGGTTCAGCCAGTCGTGCGGGAGGCAGGCACCCGCGGCCCGCGCCGTGACGTCCGGCTCCGTCTCCCGCAACCACTGCCACTTCGTCGCCGTGAAGCTCGCGACGGGGACCGATCCCGTCCGCGCCGCCCACCAGTCGGCGCCCTGCCGCTCGACCAGGGCCCCAGCCGCGCCCGCCGACCGGGTGTCCGACCACAGGGGCGCGGGGCGCAGCGGGCGACCCGACCCGTCGTGGAGGACGAGCCCGTGCTGCTGGCCGGCGACGGCGATCGCCTCGACGCGCGCCGCGAGCCCGGTCTGCGCCAGGGCGAGCCGGAGCGCCTCCGACCACACCGCGGGATCGGACTCGCGCGCGCCGTCCTCCCCCGTGACGGCATGCGGCGCACGGCCCTCGGCGACCGGCGAGCCGCTCTCGAGGTCGACGATCAGCACCTTGGTCGCCTGGGTCGAGCAGTCGACTCCCGCCACCAGCCCTCCCATGCGGCGAACCGTGCCACCTTGCCGACGCTCCGGCCCCCCGGCCGGAGCGGCCGGAGGCTCCGGCCGCGAGCGTCGGTCGTTCACGGCGCGATCTCCCCCGAGCCCCGGGCGATGAGCGTCGTCGGCACGACGATCCGCACCGTCGGCTCGGCGTTCCCCGCGAGCCTCCGGAGGAGCTGGTCCGTGGCGAGGGAGCCGATCGCGTACGGGTCCTGGGCCACCACGGTGATCGCAGGATCGAGCACGTCGAAGAGCGGCACGTCGTCGAAGCCCACGTGAGCGGTGGTCCGGCGCAGGCCGAGACCGGCGAGGGCACGGGCGGCGCCCACCGTGATCTCGTTCATCGCGGAGAAGATCGCGGTCGGCGGATCCGGCGCGGTGAGGAGCTCCCGGGCCGCGGCCTCGGCGCGGCCGATGGTCAGGAGGCCGAGCCGGACGAGGCCGTCGTCGGCAGGCACGGCCGCCTCAGCCAGGGCCTCGCGGTAGCCGTCGAGCCGCTTGTTCGTCGTGTAGATGCCGTCCCGGTAGCCGAGGAAGGCGATCCGGCGGTGGCCACGGGCGAGCAGGTGGTCGACCGCCTTGCGGGCGCCCAGGCGGTTCTCGGAGATCACGCAATCGGCGTCGAAGAAGGCCAGCGGCCGGTCCACGGCGACGATCGCCGTGCCGACGCGGCGCTCGTCGACGAGGTAGCTCTGGTCGGCGGTCGCCGCCATCACGATCAGGCCATCGACGCGGTGCGAGGCGAACGACGCGATCGCCGCTCGCTCCCGCTGCGGGTCCTCGTCGGAGCTGGCCGCGTACACCTGGACGCCGGTGGACCGCGCCACGTCCTCGACCGCCCGGTGGAGGATGGCGGAGAACGGATTGGCGACGTCGTGGAGGACGAGGCCGATCGTGCTCGTCTTCCCGCCGCGGCGCCGGAGGCTCGACGCCGTCAGGTTGTGCCGGTAGCCCAGCCGGTCGATGGCGCGCTCGACCCGCCCGGTCAGGTCGGCGGTGACGCCGGGCTCGCCGTTCACCACCCGCGAGACGGTCTTGATGCTGACCCCGGCCAGGGCCGCTACCTCCCGCATGGTCGCGCGGGAGGATCCGTGCGCCCCGCCCATCGTCGCCGTCACCTCGTTCCGCCTTCCGATCGTGTCAGAGCGGGTCCTCCAGGGGTCCTCTTGTCAACGTTATCAGCGATCAGAAGACCGTTGCGAGGGCGAGTCGCGGGGCAACGGCCGAGCGCACGCAGCTACCGTTGTCAAGCAGGATCGCCTCGTCCGGAAGCCGGTGAACCGGGAGCGAGGCTGACGGGCTTCCCCGCCGGCGGTCGTTCCACCGCTCTGCGAAGACCGCGCCGCGCCCGGCGCACCACGGACCGGTCCTACGTGACGCCCGCCGCCTCGTCCTCCGTCGCCTTCCGCACGACGATCCTCGTCCAGGCGCCGACGTAGACCCGGTCGTCGTCCGCGAGCTCGCGCTTCGGCCCGACGGGGATCGGGTCCGTCGGGCAGCGGCCCGCTCGCCGGCCCCGACGAACGTGCCGTTCGCCGACTCCAGGTCCTCGACCCACCAGCGGCGTGCCGTCGGTCGTCAGCTGCGCCTGCCGCCGGCTCACCCCGGAGTCGGGCTCGCAGTCGACGTCGGGGTGGATGTTGCGGCTCTTCGAGGGCCGGCCGACCAGGAGCGACGCTCCGCGGCAGCGGGCACGACGCCGGCAGGCCCGGCGAGGGCAGCGGGTCGGGGCTCTCCTGCTCCGTCGTACCAGGCCGGGTCGATCCAGACCTCGGCCACCCACGCGAACGGCGGCTTCGGCCGTCGCGGCGGCGTCCGGCGGCGCCGGCCGCGCCGGTCGCGACCGCGGTGCGCCCAGCCGGCGCGGTTCCGGCGCGTCCGCGGCCGGCCGCTCGCAGCGGCCGAGGCATCGTCCCGGTCGTGAAGTCGTAGCCGCAGGCCTCGCAGAAAGCGCGTCGGCGACGTTCTCGGTGCCGCAGTTCGGGCAGGTGACGGCCGCGGCCGGCCGGAGCCGGCGCCAGCGGGGGCGACCGGGCGGCCGACGCGGCTCGCCGGCCGGCGTCGCGGACGGGCGCCGCGTCGATCGGCATGCCGCAGACGTCGCAGTAGTCGTCGGACTCGACGTGTGCCCGGCCGGGCAGGTACCGCCATCGCGCCATCCGGTCGCTCCGACGCCGGTCATCGCGTCAGCCGCTGACCCGCGGGTCGTCTTGGTCGACGCCGTGTCGAGCGCCATCTCGTCGGCCTTGTCGACGCGCGCGCTTCAGCCGCACGGTGCCGGTGTCCGGCGTCCTCGATGTCGACGACCTTGCGCAGCCGGGTCGGTGGCCTCGTCGTTGCCGGTCTCGCGCGGCGAGCTGGACGGCCCGGCCGAGCTTGGTGGTCGCGGTCGCCGTCGTCGCCGGCGGCCTTGGCGGCCAGCCCCTCCTGGATGGCCTCGGCCAGCTCGGTCTGGCCGGTGTAGTGCGCGACCTCGGGGTTGATCCGGGTGGTCAGCGCGTCGTCGTCGGACCACGTGGCCTTGACCAGCCCCTGGGCGACGACCGTCGTCGCCGACCGCGAGCTGCACGCGGGCGGCGAGCTGCTCCTGGCCGATGCGCCTTGGCGGCGAGCCGCACGCGCGACGTGGTAGTCGCGCGACTCGTCGCCCCAGGCGCCGGTCGGGATAGGCCGCCGGTCAGCGGGTTGACCTCGCTGCCGCCGGCCGGTGAGGTCCTCCACCGTCGGCGAGACCTGCCGGACGAACAGCACCTGGGCGCCCTGCGGCGCCCAGACCCGCAGCTGCGCGTCGGCGACCCCGCGGCCCATCGACTGCTGCATCAGCTCGGCGAACGCCTGCGGCCATCTGCCGCGGCTCGCGGGATGATGTCGACGGTGCCGAGCAGCGCCTGCGGCGATCCGCCGCACCTCCGCGACCTGCCAGTCGACGCCGACGCCGCGGCAGTCGCACTGGAACCGGCCGGCGACGCCCGCGATCGCGCCGCGTCAGCTGCGCCGGGGTCTCGTTCTGGTTCTCGCCGTCGGTGAGCAGGATCGCGTGGCGCTGGCGCCAGCGTCGGGCATCGCAGTCGAACAGCCGGCCGGCCAGCGTCAGCCACGTGCCCATCGCCGTGCCGCCGTCGGCGCGGAACTGGCGCGACCGCCTGCTGGGCCTGGCAGCGCGGGTCCGGCGTCCATCCGCACCATGCCGGCCCGGGCGTCGGCGTACGGGTAGGCGAGGTAGGCCTGGTGCGTGCCGGCGATGACGGCGAACCAGGTGCCGTCGAGGATCTGGTCGATCGCCGCGGCGGCCGCCGCCTTGGCCGCCTCGAGCTTGGTCCGGCCCATCGAGCCCGGAGGTGTCGACGATGACGATCTCGCCCGCGTCGCCGGCGCCGCTCCGGCCGGCCTCGCCCGCGCCCCGGTGCAGGTGACCGTGACGATCGCGTTGCACGTCGGTGCCCCCGTCGGGCAGGAACTCGTTCTGGTAGACGGTCGGCGCGTGAACTCGGCCATGCTCAGCGTTCCTCTCTCGCTGCGATCCGATCGGCACGCTCGATCACGATGCCGTGATGTCGGGCCAGCGCGACGGCCACGTTGTACCAGCGGCCGCCGACTGCTGCGCATGCGCCCAGGCGACCAGGCGCCTCGGCGAGCGCGTCGGCGCGGCTGCTAGCGGGCGTCGCGGTCAGCGACGAGGCCGGTCGACCAGCGTCGCGGCAGCGTCGGCGGCCTCGGAGCGTAGTTCCACAGGCCGTCCGAGCAGACCAGCAGCCAGCCGGGCGCCGTCCAGGCTCATCGATCCGGTGCGCGGCGACGGCGTCGGGCGAGTCCGCGCCCGAGCCAGCGGGTGATCGCGTGGGCCTGCGGGCCGTTCTCGGCCTCCGCCGGGCGGCACGCCGAGCGCGATCCGCTCCTGCGCGACGGAGTCGTCGACGCTCAGCTGCCGGGGCTCGGCCGGCTGCCGGCTCGGGCAGCCAGTAGACGCGGCTGTCGCCGACGTTGCCGAAGACCAGCAGGTCGCCGTCGACGACCGCGGCCGCGAAGGTGCAGGACGGCGGCGCTCGGCGCCCCGGATCCGGGCGTGGTCTCGCGACGACGGCCTCGTCGGCCCGCTCGGCAGCCGCCTCGAGCGCGCCGGCGATCGCCGCCGTGCGGCTGGCCGGGCGTCCCCAGCCCGGCGGGGCTGCAGCGCGGCCAGCACGTCGCGGGCGCCGCGCGGGCCGGCGAGGCTGGCGATGTCGGAGTCCGGGGAGGTCGAGACGCCGTCGCAGACGACGAGCACCGCGCGCGAGCCGGGCTCCGGGTCGGCGGCGATCGGCGGTCGCGTCCTCGTTGCGGTGGTGCCGGACGCCGCGGTCGCAGACAGGCGGCGACCCAGCCGCCGGGCTGCTCGACGTAGTGGTCGCGCGCGCTCGGGGCCTTCGTGCCGCAGGTCTCGCAGTAGCCGTCGGCGCCGACCACCCCGCCGCAGCACAGGCACGGCGCGCCGCGGTGACCACGGCGGCCGGCCGCCGCCGTCCGCCGCCGGCGCCGGCACGGACCGCGACGAGCGTGATCGGCGACTCGAGCCCCTGGTCCGCCGTCGCGCGGCGGCGCCGCGGCGACCGGAGCGTCAGGGAGGTGCCGCACGCCTCGCAGAAGCCGCTCGGCGCGTCCGACCTCCGCACCGCAGGACGGGCAGGCTCGCGGCGCGGTCGATCCGCGCCGGCGTCGACGGCCGGCGGGATCCTCGGGCTCGGTCATCGCAGCGTCCACCTTCGCACGGCGTTGGCCCGGTCGACCAGCGCGTAGCGCGTGCCTCGTCGTCGCCGGCGTCCGTCGCCAGCGACCCGGTACGTCGTCTCGAGCCCGTCGCGCAGCGACGTCGTCCGTCGGCGCGCGTAGCGGGCCGATCGTCACCCGCGGGCCTCGGCCCGCTCGCGCCGCACCTCGGCGAGCGCCCGCTCGAGGATCTGCGCCGTCAGCCAGGCGCTGGTCCGTCGGGTCCAGCGCGAACGCCGTCGAGGCTGCGACATCGCCTCGACGAGCGCCGGCAGGCCGCCGCCGGACGCGGAGAGGTGCGTCGCCCGCTGCCGCCGGGCCTCGCGTGAAGCCGCGGCTCGTCGCCGGGCACCAGGTCGAGCGCCGCGACGGCGCCGGCCACGTCGCCCCGGGCCGCCCGGATCCGGGCCAGCCCGAACGCGGCGGGCGCGACGTAGTTGGCGTCGGTGCTGCGCGCAGATCGGCGTACAGGCGACTCGGCGACGTCGCCCTCGCCGCCGCGCTCGCAGGCCAGGGCGAGCGCCAGCTTGGGTGCCAGCTCGCCGGGCACCTGGCCGTAGACGGCGTTGAACGCCGCCTGCGCGGCGCGGAAGTCGCTCCGCGCCGAGCGCCGCCAGCCCGCTCACCCAGACCGCCCGCCACTCCCACGGGTCCTCGGCCAGCATCTCGTCGACGATCGGCGTCGACCAGCCGCCGGGCCGGCCGAGCTCGAGCGCCGCGCTGGCGCCGGGCGAGCCGCACCTCCGGCGACTGCTCGGGCGCCGCCTCGCAGCGCCGCGTCAGCCGCTCCGCCGGGTCGTCGAGCGGGATCGTTGCTCAGCCAGGCGTCCTGCGGGTCGGTGGTGTCCACGCCGCAGCGCCGGCAGCTGGCTCCACTCCAGCGCGTCGCCGGTGATCGCCGGCGCCTCGAACAGCACCGAGGCGGCCGACGTCAGCGCCGTCGCCGGTCGGTCTGCTGCCGCGACCACCTCGCGCAGCACGCCGAGCAGCTGCACGCGCAGCTCGTCGGCGGAGGCGAAGCGGTCGGCCGGGTCCGGCGCGCAGGCCTTGGCGAGCAGCCGGTAGAGCGAGTCGTGCTGCTGGAAGAGCGGGCGTCTCCTCGACCGGCGGCAGGCTCGCGACGTACGTCGTCTGGTAGCCGCGGAACTCCATCATCAGCACGAGCAGCGTGCGCCCGATCGTGTAGATGTCGGAGGCGACCGATGGTGCCCGACGCTGCGCCACCTCGGGCGCCTGGTAGCCGACGGTGCCGTAGATCGCGGACTCGTCGTCGTCGATCCGCCGCACGCCGCCGAGGTCGATCAGCTTGACGGCGTCGCCGACCTGGATCAGGTTGTCGGGCTTGAAGTCGCAGTAGACCAGGCCGAGATCGTGCAGGTAGCTGAACGCCGGCAGGATCTCCAGGATGTAGGCGATCGCCTGGTCGACCGGCAACGGGTCGTAGCGCCCGCCGTTGGCCGCGCATCCGCTCCTTGAGGATCTGCTTCAGCGAGGTGCCGCCGACGTACTCCATCACGATGTAGCCGGCGCCCTCGTGGGTGACGAAGTTGTAGATCTCGACGATCAGCGGGTGCTCGACCTGGGCCAGGAACTGCTGCTCGGCGATGGCGACGGCGAGCGCGTCGGGGTCGCCGGAGTTCAGCAGGCCCTTGAGCACCACCCAGCGGTCGGAGACGTTGCGTGTCGCGGGCCAGGTAGATCCAGCCCAGGCCGCCGTGGGCCAGGCAGCCGGCCACCTCGTACTGCCCGGCCGACCAGGTCGCCGGGCTTGCAGCTTGGGCGTGAACGAGAAGCGGCGTTGCCGCACCTGGGGCAGAAGCCCTCCGTCCGGCCCGGGCTGGCCGTCCCGGGAGCGCCCGACCGGCGTGCCGCAGCTGGGGCAGATCGCGCTTGTCCTCGGGGACCTCCGGGTTCGCCATGAGCGCCTGGGCGGCGTCGATCGTCGGGAGCCGGCGGGACCCGGGTGAGCCCGGCCCGAGCCGCGCCGAGCGCAGTCGTGCCGAGCCGGAGTGGACGCGCCGGGTCTGCCTCGAGCCGGACGCCGTCGCGCGCGACGAGCCGAGGGCCGCCGAGTCGAGCCGGCTGGAGGCGCGCGTCAGGGTCGAGCTGGTCCCGGCGCCCGCGCCGGCCGTGCGGGTGGGGACGCTCGCCGACGCGGGGCGGCGAGCCGGCGCCGGCCAGCGTGGGCGCGGCCGGCGTGCCGCAGACGTCGCAGTAGCCGTCGACGATCGTCCCGCCGCAGCCCGGCTGCGTGCACGCGGCCGTGGCCGTGGCCGTGGCGGCGCGCGCCGGCACTCGCGGCGCTGGGCCCTCCGTCGGCCGCCGGGGTGCCGCAGACGTCGCAGTAGCCGTCGACGATCGTCCCGGTGCAGCCGGGCTGGGTGCAGTGCGGTCAGCGCGCCTCCCCTGGCGGTGCGGCCGTCGCCGCGACCGTCGGGCGACGGCACGGCACCTGCGAGGTAGGCCTGGTAGAGCGTCGACGAGCTGCGTCGGCGATCGCGAGCCTGGTCGGCCGCCGGTCGAGCGCCTCGCGCGCCATCGCGTGCGCCCGGGCCAGCTCGGCCGAGGTCGGCGAGCCCGAGCGCGCGGGCCTTGGCGCGCGTACGCGTCCAGCCGGCTCGCGAGCTCGTCGCGCCCGGCGATGGCCCGCAGCGTAGGCGTCCTGGGCGAGGGTCATCGCGCGTGCCGACCTGCTCGAGCCGTCGCAGGTAGGCGTCGCAGCGCCGCCGGCGTGTTCGGCACCGGGCCGAGGGCGTCGACGTCGGGGACGGCGTAGCGGGGCGCGGGATCGACGGCGGCGACGCAGCGGTCGACGAGCGTCGCGGAGCGCGGCCTCGCGCGTCTCCAGGTCGCGCCGCAGCGGCGCGGGCGCGGGCGACCCGCGCCGTCGCCTCCCGCCGCCGGGCGCCGCCGACGATCAGGTCGCGCTCGAACGTGGCGGCCTCGGCCTCCAGCGGTCCGAGCAGCCCGCCGACGTCGCCGCCGCGGCCCGCCTTGTCGACGATCTCGCTGCGAGCCGGCCGGCCAGCTCGGCTGCGTGCCGGCGCCGCCTGCTGTCCCGGCGGCCGGCGGGCTCGAGCGCCGACCTGGTCGCGGATCCGCTCCAGCTGCGCCCGCAGCTGGCGGATCCGCTCGGCCGCCTCGCCGCCGGAGGGGTCGAGGGCCAGGCGGGCGCGCAGCTGGCCGGCGAGCGCGTCGGAGAGCCGGCACGCCTCGGGCAGCGAGACGGCGAGCCCGGCGACGGACGCGCCGTCCGGGGCGAGGAGCGACCGGTCGAGCGTGGCGTCCAGCCGGCCCCAGATCAGCGAGGCAGCCGCTCGCGCTCGACGACGCCGACCCGGCCGCCAGTCCCAGGTGGCCACGCAGCAGGTCGTACCGGTCCGAGATCGCCTTCCACAGCGCCATCGACGAGGGCGACGTCGCCGGTCAGCGCCGCTCCGGTCGGTGGCGCCGAGCGCCGCGCGGTCGAGCTGCGTCCAGCTCGCGGCGCCGGGCGTCGCGCCAGTGGCCCGAGCTGCGTCCAGGTAGGCGCGGGCCGCGCTCGGGTTCGAGCGGCGTGCCGAGCCGGCCCGGGGCGACCGGAGCCGTGGCGCTTCCGGCGCCGAACGCGAGCGGCGGGACGACGCCGCGGACGAGTGCTCACGGCGACCTGCCGTAGACGGCCGGCGGGCGGAGCCGGGGCCGGCCCGAGCGCGCCGGCCAGCCAGCGGTCGTAGATCGCCGTCCACTCGCCGTCGCTCGCGCATCCGCTGCCAGCAGGGCGTTGACGAAGCGCACGAGGTCGACGTTCTTCGCGTTGATCCCGATCCCGTACGGCTCGGCCGTGAACGCGGTCTGCGTCGGGCACGACGGCGTACGGGTCCTGCGCCGCGAGCCCGGCCAGCACGGTGTCGTCGCCGGTGATCGCGTCGACCCGCCCCTCCTGGAAGAGGACCAGGCAGCCGGTGTGGCTGTCGGATCCCGACGGCGATCGCCTTCGGCGCCAGGCGCGACGAGGTTGTCCATGCTCGAGGTCGCCGAGCGGCGCGCAGACGCGCTGGCCGGCCAGGTCGGCGAGCGTCGTCGCGGCCTCGATCCCTTGCGGACGAGGATCTTCTGGCCGGACCGGTAGTACTCGGTGGAGAAGGCGATCTGCGTCCAGCGGTCGCAGGTGATGCGTCATGTCCCGCGCCACGATGTCCACGCGATCCGTCCTGGAGCGACGGGATCCGCTGGGCGGCGGTGATCACGCGCAGCTCGTAGGCGTTCGCGTCGCCGAAGATCGCCTTGGCGATCGCCCGACCATGTCGATGTCGAAGCCCTCGATCCGGCCGTCGAGCGGGTTGCGCGAGCCGAGCAGGTAGGTGTCGGCCGAGACGCCGGCGATCAGCCGGCCGCGGTGCGCGGATCCGGGCCATGGTCGACCCGGCCGGGCAGCGCGGTCGGATCGGGCAGCGGCCCCTCGGGAGCGTAGGACGCGAGCGGGTCGTCGCACGTGGCGGGCGCCGCGGCGGCGCTCGGCGCCGCCGGTGCGGCGGTCGTCGCGGGGGCCGGCAGCGGCGTCTTGCCGTAGCCGGAGCCGCAGGCGCTCGCGACCGCGGCGAGGAGCACGAGGACCGGGGCGAGGCCGGCGCGGAGGCGTGTCGCGGTCATCGGTACTCCCGGAGCCGCGCCGCGAGGCCCGAGCGGGCCAGCAGCGCCGCGCCGGCGCCGGCGAGGAGGCTGAGGACGGCGAAGGAGAGGAGGAGCGCCGCGCGGGCTCCGGAGGTCGTCCGACGTCTTCGTGCCGGCGTCGGCGAGGACCCGCGTCGCAGCGGCGTCGAAGGCGGCGAACGCCGCGTTCGAGGAGCGGGGCCCGGTCCCGGTGGCCACGGCCACGGCCTCGTCCCACCGCCCTCCGTCGTCGAGCGAGCGGATCGGTCCGGTGGACGCTCGTGTAGGTCGACCACCGGCTCGCGAGGCTCTCGTCGCCGAGGCGGCCGAGGTCCGCGTCGACCGCCGACCCGGCGGAGACTCCAGGCCTGCTCGAACGCGCCGCCGGAGCCGCGTGCGATCAGCGTCAGGCTCTCGTTCGACTTGGCGTCGTAGGCGGCGATCCGGGCGTCCGCGCCGTCCACCAGCGAGCGGAAGGAGCCGCGCCGCACGTCGTCGATCCGCGAGTGCACGACGCTGAGCACGATCGCGCCGACGAGGAACGTGACGAAGCAGGAGCGCGGCGGCGCCGCAGGAGTCCGGGATTGACCGTCCGCCGGAACCGCCGCGCGATCCAGACCATGGCGGCCACGAGACCGGCGACGACGAGGAGCCCGACGACGTCGAAGCAGTCGCCGACGCTCGAGCCCATCTCGTCGCGCCGCCCGCGCCGAGTTCGCGCGCACGAGGTTCGTCGAGGATCGGCAGGGCGTCCGCCCGGAGCGAGGCGCTCGCGTTCCGGAGGTACTGCGCGCCGACCGGGAAGCCCTGCCGGTTGTTCGCCCGTGCCTGCTCGACGCTCGCCGCGTAGTCCACGACGGCCCGGTTGAGCGGCGGCGAGCGCCGTCCGCGTCGGCCGGCTGGGCGTCGGCGGCCTCGGCGATCAGGGCGCTCGTGTCCGGGATGGCCTTGTCGTACGTGGCGCGCTGGGCGGGCGGCTCCAGGCCGCCGACCAGGAAGGCGTTGGTCGCGGTCGCGTCGGCGCATGAGCAGGTTCGGTCTGGATCTGCTGCACCCGGACCAGCTGCGCCGCGTCGTCGCTCGCGCTCGGCCGAGGGAGGAGGCGAGGCTCGCGAAGGCGATCGCCGCCGACGAGCCGAAGCAGGAGGCAGGCGAGCGATCACCGCCGCGGCCGAGCCGGCGACAGCTCGCGCCGCGTGTCGCTCCGGCGGCCGCGGCGCGGCGACGTCGGCTGGTGCCCGGCCGGCGGGGCGGTCGGCTGCCGACCGCCGCCGGGCGTCGTCGCCGCGGTGGGCACGCTCGGCCCGCCGGCGGCGCGGCGGGGCCGCGACCTGATCGGCGGAGCGATGCTCATCGGCTGGTGTCCTCGGGCGTGCGGTCGGGGGTGCGGCTCGACGCCCGCGATCCTCGTCCGTCCAGGTCGCTCGGGCGAGCAGCTCGCGGAGCTGGGCGAGGGTGGCTCGTCGACGTCGCGCAGCCGCCACGCATGTCGGCCGATCGCCGCCTCGAGCACGTTGCGGGCGAACCGGCCGTTGCCGAACGTCGGGCCGCGCGGCGTGGCCGGCGAGGAGCGCGCGGAACCGGGCGCGGCCGTCGGCGCGAGACGTCGTAGTCGCGCGGCTCGCGCGAGGTCGGCGAAGATCGTCATCGAGCTCGTCGTCGGTGTAGTCGGCGAACTCGATCGTGGTCCGGAACCGGCTCGCCAGGCCGGGGTTCTGGGCGATGAAGACGCGCCATCGGCTCCGGGTAGCCGGCGACGATGACGCACCAGGTCGTCGCGCCGGTCCTCCATCTCCTTGACCAGGGTGTCGACCGCCTCGGTGCCGTACTGGTCGCCGGCCAGGCTGTAGGCCTCGTCGATGAACAGCACCCCGCCGACCGCCGAGGCGACCACCTCGGCGGTCTTGATCGCGGTCTGGCCGAGGTAGCCGGCGACCAGCTCGGAGCGGTCGACCTCGACCAGCTGGCCCTTCGACAGCAGGCCGAGCGCGCGGTAGATCCCGCCGACGAGCCGGGCGACGGTCGTCTTGCCGGTGCCGGGGTTGCCGACGAAGACCAGGTGCCGGGTGATCGTCGGCGACCTTCAGGCCGGCCTTGGCCCGCAGCCCCTCGACCCGCAGGAGCGCGACCTGCCGGTGGATCTCCGCCTTCACCTCCGCCAGCCCGGTCAGCGCGTCGAGCTCGGCCAGCAGCTCCTCGAGCGACGCGGCTCGACCGCGGCTCCGGCCGACGCCGGGGCCGCGACGCGGGCCGGTGCGGGCGACGGCGCGGGCGCGGCCGGACGCGCGAGCCGGGGAGGCGCCGAGGCCGGGAGCGCTGCGGTGGCTCGCTGCGGGCTAGCGTCGAGGGCGAGGCTTGGCCGCACGACGCGCCGGCACTGCGCGTCCGACGGGATCGGTCGCGCCGACGGCGGGCCGCGGCCCGCGAGCCGCCAGGCGTACCGATGCCGGGGAAGGCGCCGGCGTGACCGGTCCAGGGCGGTGAGGTCGCAGCGGGTTCGACGCGCTCGGGCGAGTCACCGCCGACACCGTCCTGGGCCGACTTGAGGGCCACGATCCGGGCCACGGCCTGCTCGACGGCGTCCGCATCGCGCTCGAGCCTCGTCGCTCACGGCAGGTCCAGGGTGCTGCGGCGGCGCGGGCGCGGCCGGGACGTGCCGTCGAGGCCGAGGGTGCCGCCGGTCGAGGACGCGCCGAACTTCTCCTGCAGGAAGCGGCCGTGCGCGACCAGCGCGTCGGCGTCGACGCGGACGACGGCGTCGAAGATCTTGTCCATCGTGGCGCCGAGCAGGTCGAGCTGGTCGATCAGCAGCATCAGCGAGGTCTTGCCGTCCTCGATCGGGCGCGAGTCCGCCCACTGCCGCGGCAGCCGCAGGTAGCCGCCGAGCGCCTCGGGCAGGTAGTCGGTGGCGGTCGCCATCACGGAGTAGGCCTCGGCGCTGCCCAGGCCGAGGTTGCGCAGCCGCGGCAGGGTCTGCGCGGAGCGTGGCGGCCACGCGCTTGCACCCGGGAGACGACCGGCGGCCGGTACGGCGCCGCCGGCCACCATCGCCTCCGTCCGGTCCAGCGCGGCGAGCGATGTCGGCCTCGGTCGGCGCCGGTCGGGATCGGCCGACGGTCGCCGCCGGCGTCCGGCGCCGGCCGGTCGAGCCGGTCCGACCACTCCCGCAGCCCCATCAGGTCACGCTGACCTCGCCAGGCCGGAGGGCCGCCGGTCGGACGCGTCAGCGGGCGCCACCCGGCGCGCCGGCTCCGAGGTCGAGGCTGCCGGAGGCCAGCCGCTGGTCGGTGCTGGACGACCCGGTCCAGGTACTCCCTGGACTTGGCGACCTCGGTCTCCAGCGTGCCGATCGTCGCGCGCCATCGTGTCCAGCGCCTGAGCCTTGAAGGTGTCGATCGAGTCCATCGTGGCGTAGATGTTCTGGAACGCCGCCTGCAGCTGCGGCAGCCCGATGGTGGCCGAGGCCGCCTGCTGCTGGATCTGCGCCGAGTTGTCGCGCATCATCTCCGAGGTGCGCTGGATCAGGTCGGACGTCGTGGTGTTCAGCGCGGTGATCTGGTCCAGCACCAGCTTCTGGTTGCCGAGCGCCTGGGCCACGATGACGGCGGTCCGCAGGGCGGAGACGGTCGTGGTCGAGGCGCGGTCGACGCCCTTGATCAGCTCGATGTTGTTCTTGATGATGATGTCGATCGCCAGGTAGTTCTGGATCGACACCGCCAGCTGGGTGAGCAGGTCCTGGTGCTTCTGCCGGACGTAGAACAGCACGTCCTGGCTCAGCGCCTTCGCCCGCTCGGGATCGGTGAGCTCGAGCTCGGCGATCTGCGCCGCGAGCCGGGCGTCGAGCCGCTCGGCGACGTAGACGTACTGGTTCAGCCGGCCCATGCTCGCCCAGAGGTTCTGCTTCTCCATGTTCAGCGCGACGTTGTCCTTGGTCAGCTCGTCCTGGCCGTTGCGCAGCGCGTGCAGGATGCCGTCGAGGTGGCTCTGCGCGCGCCTGGTACTTGCGGAAGTAGTCGTCGATCCTGTCGCCGAACGGGATCATCCCGAGGAACTTGCGCGCCACCGGTCGCCTGGCTCGGGTCGAGCTCCTCGACCGTACGGCGCAGCTCGAGCAGCGTGCTGCCGACCTTGGAGCCCTCGGCGAGGCCGCCCTCCTGGAGCGCCTTGACCGGCGTCTGCAGCAGCCGGTTGGAGGTCTCCGCCGCCCGGCGGATGTCGGCGTCGCCCATGCGTGCGGACGTTGGCGGCCTGCGCGGCGAACTCCGGCGAGCGGGTCTGCGCGTTCGATCAGCGCGGACATGAAGGCGTCGACCTTGCCGTCCAGCGCCGGAACCGCCGCGGCGTCGACCTGCGGGGCCATCGCGGGCGCCTGGGTCGCGGCGACCGCCGGCGGCGCCTCGGGCGGGGTCAGCGTGAGCACGTTGCCGGTCGGCGGGGCGAGCGGGGCGGGGGCGGCGGTCGGATCGGTCATCGGAACGTCCTTGTCTCGGGCGCCGAACCGGCGGTTTGGGCTCTCATCGGGCTCACGCGAGGGTCTCTCGCACCAAATCTAGCGTTCCGCGGACGCACCTGCGGTCGGCCCGGGTGCCGTCGGCGCCCCGTCCACCCGTGCCGGGCGCCCCGGCGCGGCCGGGCATGAGCGAGCGTCAGCGCGGACGTGGCGCGGGGCGCCCAGGCTGCGGCCCGGGCGCCGTGCGCTCGGCTCAGAGCGAGAAGCCGCCGGGCAGCCCGCCCGGAAGGTGCTTCATCAGGGTGTCCGCCGAGAGGCCGAACTTCTCGAGCTGCCCGCCGTGCTGGTCCGTGTCGACCTGGTCGGGGAGCTCCTGATGGGCCTGATCGGCCTTGCTCGCGTCGCCGTGCTCCTTGATGAGGTCGATGATCGTCTGCTTGTCGAACTGCATGCTGGAGTCCCCTCTCGATGGGTGGGCGCGCGCGGCCCCGGCCGGCGCCCTCGCGGTCCGGTCCTCGTACCCCGTGGACGCCGTTTCGGCACATCGTCCCCGCGCCGTTCGTGGTCGGCGGCCACGCGACGTGCTCGCTGGCCTCCTCGACGCCGGCCGGTCGCCCGCGCCGAGACGACGTACGGGGCGCGGCGAACGCGGCGGGCGGTCAGCCCACGTCGAGGCGCCGGGCGGCCGGCGTCCGGGGCGACGCCTCCTCGGAGTGGTCTCCGCCGGCAAGCGGGGAAATGGGCTGGGCGTCCAGCCAGCGGCGGATCTGCCGGCGGGAACGAAGCCGCACGCAGCTCCGGCCGGCTCGGCGAACGGGAGACCTCGTCGCGGATGGTCCGTCGGAGCTCGAAGTGGGTTCGGATCGCCCAGGCCGCCAGGCAGTCGCGGCCCCAGAAGGCCCGCCGCAGGCTCTCCCTGTTCCCGTTCCACAACTCCTCGCGTCGCACCAGGTTCCGCAGGCTCCTCCGGAACAGTCGCCACTGGCTGAGGCCCAGCGCCAGATCGATCCAGAGGACGGTGTGTGCCCGCCGGAGCACGAGGTCGCCGGCCTTCCGGGGGTAGCCGTTGTCGACGACCCATCCGGGCGCGCTGGTCGCCTCCGCCAGGCGCGATCGCAACACGCCGTCGCTCACCTCCGTCCAGTTCGCGCCGTGGCACAGCGCGTCCGTCTCCACGAAGGGCACCTCCAGCCGAAGCGCGAGCGCACGTCCGAGCGTCGTCTTTCCGGATCCGCTCGTCCCGACGATCAGCACCCGGCGGGGCGCGGCGGCGCATCCGGAGGGGCGGATAGGGGACGGAAGGCGCGTCAAGGTCTACCCACCGTAGGGCAGCGGCGAGCGGCAGGGATCCCGAGGAGATCCGTGGCCGGCCGGCCACGGGAAACCCGCAGCGGAGTTCAGCGTGGTCTCCGATGACCCCGCTCGCCGCGGGGGCGAGACTTGGCGGCAACCGAGAAAACGGAGATTCGCATGAAAGCGCTCGTCTACCACGGCCCCGGCCAGCGCGCCTGGGACGACGGTCCCCGACCCGGCGATCGAGCGCCGACGGACATCGTCGTCCGGATCGACTCGTCCACGATCTGCGGCACCGACCTGCACATCCTCAAGGGCGACGTGCCGGCGGTGACGCCCGGGCACGATCCTCGGCCACGAGGCGGTCGGCACCGTCGTC
Organism: uncultured Thermoleophilia bacterium; assembly: GCA_963800515.1. Classification (GTDB taxonomy): domain Bacteria; phylum Actinomycetota; class Thermoleophilia; order Gaiellales; family F1-60-MAGs149; genus CAWDBC01. The sequence goes on along the minus strand of CAWDBC010000007.1, from coordinate 144,682 downwards.
GAGACGGGCGCCGGCGTGAGCACGCTCGAGGTCGGCGACCGCGTCCTGGTCTCGTGCATCACCTCCTGCGGGCGCTGCCGCTTCTGCAAGGAGGCCCGCTACGGCCTCTGCACCGGCGGCGGCGGCTGGATCTTCGGCCACCTGATCGACGGGCTGCAGGCGGAGTACGCGCGCGTCCCGTTCGCCGACACGTCCGTCTACAAGGTCCCGGACGGACCTCACCGACGAGCAGGTGCTCTTCCTGGCCGACATCCTGCCGACCGCGTACGAGGTCGGCGTCCTCAACGGCGGCGTCCAGCCGGGCGACACGGTCGCGATCGTCGGCGCCGGCCCGATCGGCCTGGCCGCGATCATGACCGCCAAGCTCTACACGCCCGGCCGGATCATCGCCATCGACCTGGCCGACGCGCGGCTCGCCAAGGCGCGCGAGTTCGGCGCGGACGTGACGATCAACAACGGCTCCGAGGACGCGGTCCAGCGTGTCTTGGAGCTGACGGACGGGCTCGGCGCCGACGTCGCGATCGAGGCGGTCGGCCTGCCCGCGACCTTCGAGCTCTGCACCGAGCTGATCCGGCCCGGCGGGCGCGTCGCCAACGTCGGCGTCCACGGCCACCCCGTCGACGCTGCACCTGGAGACGCTCTGGATCCGCGGCGTGACGATCACGACCGGCCTCGTCGACACGTGCACGACCCCGCAGCTGCTGCAAGCTGATCGCGAAGGCCGGCTCGACCCGACGCCGTTCGCGACGCACCACTTCCCGCTCGGCGAGACGATGTCCGCCTACGACACGTTCGGCGCCGCGGCCGACACCCACGCCCTCAAGGTCGTGCTCGAGGGCGAGCCGATGGGCCACGCGCCCGTCGAGGACTCCGAGGCACTGGCGCTTCTCGTGTAGGACGCCGCCGTGCTCGCCGCGGAGGATCGGGTACCCGCGTCCGCAGCGAGCACGGCGGAGGGTCGTCTCGCGACGGAGGACGTCGCGCCTCGGCCGGCTGCGAACGCCTGCTCTCCGTGGCGACGAGCCCGATTCACGCGCGCCGTGAGGATCGAGCGTCTGGCGGTGCCCCCGGGGGAGGCCTCGCCCTGCCCCGGACATCCGCGGTACGAGCGGGAGCAGCGCTCGAAGATACGGGCGACGGGCGGGCCAACGGGCCGACCGCCTGGGCGCGCGACCCGAGCGACGTCGTGCCGACCGACGCCGGAATCCTGGCCGTCCGGGTCGTATACTTCCACGGTGGGGAAGAATCTCACCCTGCGGGCGCGTCGGGAGCGTGCCGGCCTCTCCCAGGCCCAGCTGGCCGAACGTGCGGGCGTCACCCGGCAGCTGATCGCCACCGCGGAAGCGGGCCGACACGTGCCGGCGGTCGACGCGGCGATGAAGGTGGCACGAGCGCTCGACGTGACCGTGGAGGCGCTCTTCGGAGAGGCCACGATCGCCCCGACCGGGATCCTGGGGCAGCTGCCGGAGGGCGTGCCGGTGGTCGCCACACGGGTCGGCGACCGGGCCGTCGCGCACCCGGCGGTCCCGACCGGCACCACTCCGCGCTGGTCCTACGCCGACGGGGTGATCAGAGGCGGCGTCCTCGAGCTCTTCGACGGCGCCGCGCCGGAGGGCTTCGCGCTGGTGGGGTGTGATCCGGCGATCGAGCTGGCCGCCGCGGCCCTGGGGAACGGCGGACCACGCCGGCTGATCTCGATCGCGGCCTCGAGCGGCGCGGCGCTGGAGGCTCTGGCGGCGGGTCGATGTCACGCGGCCATCGTCCACGGCCCGCCCGGCGGGATTCCGACGGCACCGAGGCCGGTCGCCCGATGGCGGTTCGCCCGCTGGCAGGTCGGGCTGGCACTTCCTTCCGGGGCCGCCGTCGACGATGTGCTCGACGGGCGGGTCGCGAGTGTCCAGCGCGAGCCGGAGGCGGCGAGCCAGCAGGCGTTCGCCCGGACCGTTCGCGCGCGCGGAGCCGCGATGCCGGACGCGGCGTCGCTGTCGACCGGGCATTTCGACGCCGTCCGGGTCGCCTCCGCCATCGGGGCAGCGGCGGTGACCTACGAGCCCGCGAGCACCGCCGCCGGGCTGCGCTTCGCGCCGCTCGAGACGCATGAGGTCGAACTCTGGATCGCCGCCGAGCATCTCGCCCATCCGGGGGCCGTCGCTCTCTGCGAGCTGATCGTGGGCTCCGATCGGCTGCGGGAGCGGATCGCGTCCATCGGCGGCTACGACCTCGATGACATGGGAAGAGCGCCGAGCGGCTGAGGCCGCGGTCCCGCGGAGCGCTGCGAGACGGAGCCGACTGTTGGGTCGATCCGGCGCGATAGAATCCTGTCAGATCGAGTAGATTCCTGTCATGAGGCGATCGAAGCGGTTAGTCCCGGACGCGCAGGCCGTGCGAGCGACCATGCTCGTGGCGCTCGGATCGATCCTCGCCCTGGCGGCGGGGTGCGGCGGGTCGGGCAAGCCGGACCTGAAGGTCTCGGCGGCGGCGTCGCTGAAGAAGGCGTTCACGCAGTACGGGGCCCGCTTTCCCGACGCGAAGGCGCGCTTCTCGTTCGCCGGGTCCGATGTCGCTCGCCGCCCAGATCGAGCAGGGAGTGAAGCCGGACGTGTTCGCGGCGGCGAACACGAAGCTGCCCGACGCCCTCTACGCGAAGGGGCTGATCGAGAAGCCGGTCGTGTTCACCGCCAATCAGCTGGTCCTCGCCGTCCCCGCGACCTCGACGAAGGTGACGGGCTTCGCCGACCTCCAGAAGCCGGGGGTGACGATCTCCGTCGGCACCGCCGACCGTGCCGGTGGGCGCGTACACGCGCACGGTTCTCGCGAAGCTTCCGCGCGGCCGGGAAGACGGCAGTCGAGGCGAACATCAGGGACCGGGAATCCGACGTGAACGGGATCGTCGGCAAGCTCACGCAGGGGGCGATCGACGCCGGGTTCCTCTACGCGACGGACGTCGCGGCGACCGCCGGCAAGCTGAAGGCGCTGCCCATCCCGCCGAACCTGAAGCCGAACGTCGCCTACGAGATCGCCGTCGTCAAGGGCGCTGCCCACCCCAAGCAGGCCAAGGCCTTCATCGACGGCGTCGTCAGCGGCGACGGTCAGAAGGACCTCCTCTCCGCCGGGTTCCTCCCCGCCCCCGCGGCCGGATGAGGCGGGGCCCCTGGTTCGCGGCGGCACTGTCGGGCCGCGCGCGCGCTCGTGCTCGCGTTCCTCGTCCTGCCGGTGGCGGCGATCTTCGTCGACACGCGCCCGGAGCGGCTGATCTCGAGCCTCGGCGACTCCGCCTCGGTCGACGCGCTGCGCCTGAGCCTCGAGACGACGACCCTCGCGATCGCGATCATCGTCCTCGTCGGCACCCCGACCGCGTACCTGCTGGCGACGCGCTAGTTCCCCGGCAAGGCGGTCGTGGTCACCATGGTCGAGTTGCCCCTGGTGATGCCGCCCGCCGTCGCGGGGATCGGCCTGCTCGCCGCGCTCGGTCCGCGACGGCCTCCTCGGCGGCGCCGTGCACGGGCGCACGTGCAGCTCGTCCTGGAGACCGCCGGCGTCGTCGTCGCGCTCGTCTTCGTCGCCGCGCCGTTCTACCTGCGCCAGGCCCAGACGGGTTCACGGCGGTCGATCCCACGCTGCTCGATGCCTCACGGACGCTCGGCGTCGAGCGAGGCGGCGACCTTCCTGCGGGTGGCGATCCCGGTCGCGTCGCCCGGGCTCGCAGCCGGGCTGGCGCTCGCGTGGGGCCGGGCGCTCGGCGAGTTCGGAGCGACCCTGATGTTCGCCGGCTCCTTCCAGGGTATCACCCAGACCGTCCCACTCGCCATCTACGATCAGTTCGCCGTGAACTTCCCCGCCGTCCTCGCGCTCTCGGCGATCCTCGTGCTCGTCTCGGCGAGCCTCCTGCTCACCGTCAAGCTGGTGGCGGGCTCGGCCACGCTCGGCAGTGCTGGAGGCTGAGCTCGAGCTCACGGTCGGGGCCTTCGACCTCGACGTCGCGATCGAGCTCGCGCCCGGGACCTGCCTCGCACTCGTCGGACCCTCCGGAGCCGGCAAGACGACGATCCTCCGCCTCCTGGCGGGGATCCGCGACGCCGTCCCGCGGCCGGATCGCCTGCGGCGGCGAGGTCTGGCTGGATACCCGACGCGGGGTGTGCCTGGCCACCCGAGCGGCGACGGTGCGGCTACGTGTTCCAGGACTACGCGCTGTTCCCGCACCTCCGCCTGGCGGAACGTCGCCTACGGCCTCGGCGCGCTGCCCGCCCCGATCGTCGCCCGGCAGCGCTGGCGCTGCTCGAGCGCTTCGGCCTGGCCGACCGGGCCGACGCGCAGCCATCGTCCCTCTCGGGCGGAGAGCGGCAACGGGTCGCGCTCGCCCGCGCGCTGGCGCGCACGCCGAATGTGCTGCTGCTCGACGAGCCGCTCTCCGCTCTCGACCCCCGCTCGCGCACGAGCGCCGGCCGTGAGATCGCGACCATCCTCCGCGAGACGGGCGTGCCCACCCTGCTCGTCACCCACGACTTCGCCGAGGCCGCGCTCCTGGGCGACGAGATCGGCGTCCTCGACGCCGGGAGGATCGTCCAGCGCGGCACCGCGAACCACATCGCCGCCGCTCCCGCCTCCGCCTTCGTCGCCGACTTCACCGGCGCGATCGTGCTCACGGGGAGCGCCAGTCGAGCCCCCGACGGCCTGACCCGGATCCTGCTCGACGGCGGAGGCGAGGTCACCGCAGTTGCGGCGGCCGAGGGGCGGGTGGAGGTCAGCGTCTTTCCCTGGGAGATCACCCTCGACGCCCGCCGACGCGCCGCACGCCGGCTCGGCGCGGAACCACCTTCCAGCGATCGTCGTCTCGGTGACGTCCCTCGGAAACCGCGTCCGCGTCGGGCTCACGACACCGCAACCGCTCGCGGCCGAGATCACCTCGGCCGCGGCCGACGAGCTGCGACTCGCCCCCGGCCTCGAGCTCGTCGCCAGCTGGAAGGCCACGAGCACGCGCGTGCTCGAACAGGCACACGGACCCTGGTGAACGCCGCGCCGTGGCGGCGTGTCCACGGGCGACGATCGACGGCAGAGTCTGCCGGTCGCCAATCCCGCCCGCCGGCACGAGATGGGCATTCGCCCTGAAAGGAACTCCTCGTGAACCCTGCATGGACCCTGCCGGGATCGAACCGGCGACCTCCTGCGTGCAAGGCAGGCGCTCTCCCAGCTGAGCTAAGGGCCCGTGGGTCGGATTGTCACCGAGGGCCGGGGCGCGTGCGGGCGTCGACGTCGCTCGAGCGGACGGGCAACGGCGTCGAGCCGCCGAAAACGGGGCGAGGCCCGGGCCGAAAACGGCGCGAGGCCCCGCCGGAGCGGGGCCTCGCCTACCTCTTCAGGATCGCCGTGAAGGCTGCCTAGTTGCCCCAGTCGAAGCCGGGGGCGTGCTGGCGGTCCAGCCACGCCTCCTCGAGCTCGCCGTCGGCGCTGACCCCGGGCCGCTCGAGCGTGATCGCCGGATGCTCACCCGTCTCCTCCTCTTCGAGCCGGGCATCCTGCTCGGTCTTGAAGAGGGCGTGATGCGTGAACGGATCCTCAGGGACGTACTCACCGATCGGCATGTCCGGCTCGAGGATCGAGTTGCGCCGCTTCAGCCGTAGGTGGTCCTCGATCGCCGATGCGAACAGCGATTGTTCGCTTGCCATTCAACCCCCTCGTCGTGTTCGCTCCCGTGGAAGCGCCGTGAGTGTACCAGCGGAGGTTGAGGGAACCCGTCGGACAACCGCCTCCAGATCACGGTTCCGTGACGATCACGAGACGGATCCCTTACGTCTTCCGCGCCCGCATGCCTGGCCCCGTTCCGTTCCGCCTGCGCGTTCGGACGGGCGGCGGGCGGCGGGGCTCCCTTGGCCATCGATTACGCTTCCCCTGCTGTCACCGTCCTCTCAGGGGAGACCCGCCACGTGACCATCCTTCTCATCGTCATCGTCGTGGTCATCGTGCTCCTGGTGATCTACGTCATCGCCGCGTACAACGGGCTCGTCCGGTCGAAGAACACGGTCGACGAGCGGTGGAGCGACATCGACGTCCAGTTGAAGCGCCGTCACGACCTGATCCCGAACCTCGTGGAGACCGTCAAGGGCTACGCGGCGCACGAGAAGGGCGTCTTCGAGGAGGTCACCCGCGCCCGCGCGGCCGCGATCTCGGCCCAGGGCCAGGGTCCGGCGGCTTCCGGACCCGCCGAGGCACAGCTCTCCGGCGCCCTCGGCCGTCTGTTCGCCGTCGCCGAGGCCTACCCGGACCTCAAGGCGCAGGCGAGCTTCGGCCAGCTCCAGGCCGAGCTGACGTCCACCGAGGACCAGATCTCGAACTCGCGGCGGGGCTACAACGGCGCCGTCCAGTCCTACAACACGAAGACGCAGACGTTCCCGACCGTGTTCTTCGCCCGGATGCTCGGCTTCGCCAAGCGCGACTACTTCGAGCTCGACGCGCCGGCGGACCGGGAGCCCGTCCAGGTCTCCTTCTCGTGACGCCGCGCGGCGAATCGGCCGCGAGCCCGCTCTGCCCCCGGTGCCTGCAGGCCACGCTCGTCCGCGTGCATGCCCACGACGAATGCCCGGCCTGCAGGTACGTCGAGCCGTGCTGCGGCGGCTCGCCGACCGACGCCGCGACGCCGTTTCAACGCTGACCAGGCCGGGGGAGGTATCCCGACCGACGAAAGGGGCGCCACGTGTCCGACGACGAGACCACTCGATCCGATCCTCCCGAACCCGCCGGGACCTCCGCCCGGCCCGACCAGTCCGAGCAGGAGCGAGAGGACGCCGGAGCCCGGGAGCAGGGCGTGCGCACCGAGCACTCCTCCGATCTCTCCTCTCCCCAGCTGACGGAGCCCGCCGAGGAACGGGGCCAGGAGCGGGGCGAGGAGACCGGCCGCTGAGGCCTGGGCCTCCGCCGGGAGCGGGCGCCGGCCACCTGCCTACCCCAGGTCCCGCGGCTTCCGCGGTCGCCCGCCGGCCCCCCGCGGAAACCGGGCGGAACCTCGATGGCTGACTGGACCGCTGTCGCCGGAATCGCGACGGCGGGAGGGACGGCCCTTCTCGCGGTCGCCACCTTCGCCTCGAAGGTCTCGGCCAACCGCGCGGCCCGGAACTCGGAGCGGGCGCTCCTGGAGGGCCTGCGACCGATCCTCGTTCCCTCCCGCTTCGACGACTCCAGGCAGAAGGTGCACTTCGTGGACGGCCGCTGGGTGGCGGCGCAGGGCGGCCGCGCCACGATCGAGGTGACGGACGAGGTGATCTACCTCGTGATGTCGCTTCGGAACGCCGGCCGGGGGCTGGCGGTGCTCCACGGCTGGGACGTCGTCGAGGACCCGCGCGGCCCCCACCGGGATCCGACCGAGTTCCACCGGCTGACCAGGGACATCTACGCGCCGGCGGGCGACCCCGGCTTCTGCCAGGTAGGGCTCCGCGATCCGACGGCGCCCGCCTTCCGCGTCGTGGCCGACCGGGTGCGCGACGGCGAGACCTTCTGCGTCGACGTGCTCTACGGCGACCCCGAAGGGAGCCAACGCGTCGTCACGCGGTTCCTGCTCTCGCGGCTCGGCGCCGACGGGGAATGGGCCCTCAGCGCCGGCCGGCACTGGAACCTGGACCGCCCGGAGCCCCGCTCGTGAGCCGCACGTCACGGCTGGACTGGGATTCGAACCCAGGAGACGGAGTCACCCCCGTCTAGCGGTTTTCAAGACCGCCCCGTTCAGCCGCTCCGGCATCCAGCCTCCGGCCGGATGCTACGCGCTCGACAGGGCGTCCGAGGCGACGAGCCGGGACGGCGCGCCGCGGTCGACGAGCACCTGCGGCAGGACGACCGAGCCGTCCTCCTGCTGGTGGGTCTCGAGGACGGCGATCACCGAGCGCGAGCTCGTCGCCGCCGTGCCGTTCAACGTGTGCACCGGCTTCAGCGCGCCGTCCGCGCGGACCCGGGTGCCGAGCCGGCGCGCCTGGTAGTCGGTGCAGTTCGAGCAGGACGTCAGCTCGCGATACTGGCCCTGCCCGGGCAACCAGACCTCGATGTCGTACTTCTTCGCCGCCGAGCCCGCCGAGGTCGCCCGCGGCGATGTTGACGATCCGGTAGTGGAGCCCGAGCGCCCCGGCGATCTCCTCCTCGATCGAGAGCAGGTACTCGTGCTCCTCACCGCTCCGCGCCGGGTCGCAGAACGAGAACATCTCGACCTTCTCGAACTGGTGCGTGCGGAAGATGCCGCGCGTGTCGCGCCCGGCCGCGCCGGCCTCCCGGCGGAAGCACGCCGAGAGTCCGCAGTACCGCAGAGGCAGGTCCCCGGCGGAGAGCGTCTCGCCGGCGTGGAAGGCGGCGAGCGGCACCTCGCTGGTGCCGACGAGGAAGAGGTCGTCGGAGGGCAGGCCGTAGACCGCCTGCTGGTCCGTCGGGAAGAACCCCGTGTCCCACATCGCCTGCTCGCGCACCATCACCGGCGGGATCACGAGCTCGAAGCCCTTCCCCCGCAGCGTGTCGATCGCGAACCGGCTGAGCGCGAGCCACAGCATCGCGACGTCGCCGAGCAGGTAGCCGAACCGCGAGCCGGACGTCCGCGACGCTCGCTCGACGTCGATCAGGCGCCCGGCGAGCTCCATGTGGTCGCGCGGGGCGAAGGTGAACGCCGGACGCTCGCCGACGACGCGCACGAGCGCCGCGTCCTCCTCCCGATCACCGGGCGGGGCCGAGGGATCCGGCAGGTTCGGTATCTCGAGGAGCGCCCGCTGGAGCGAGGCGTCGAGATCCCGCAGGCGCTCCTCGAGGGCGCCCAGCGACGCCTTGACCTCGCCCATCTCCCGGATCGCCGCCTCCGCGCGCTGTCGCCGCCGCCGGATCGTCGCGGGCTCGCTTCGAGCGGGCGACGGCCTCCGAGAGCGCGTTCCGCCGCGCTCGCAGCTCGTCGACCTGCGCCTGGACCTGGCGCCGCTCGCGGTCGAGCTCGAGCACGGGGTCGAGGAGCGCCGCGTCCCCCCGCCGCGCGAGCGCCTCGCGCACCCGGTCGGGCTCGGAGCGGATCAACTTCAGGTCGAGCATCGGGCCAGTCTAGAGCGGCCGTCAGGCCGCGGCGAGCCACACGAAGCCCCAGGAGTCGAGCCGCGCGCCGTCGCCCACGGCCACGGCGCCGGGCGAGGCGTGGGCGACCCGCAACGCCCCCCAGCGCGCGAGCCACTTCCCGCCGACGGTCTCGGCATCGTCCGAGAAGTTCGCGAGGACGACGACGGGCGCGTGCCGCGGGTGCTCCCGCACGAAGCCGAGCACGTGGGGCCCTCCGGTCTCGATCGGCCGCGTCTGTCCCGCCGCCCCGAGCGCCGGAAGCGTCCGCCGGGCGGTGGCGAGCGCCTGGAAGCCCTCGAAGATCCTCGACTCGACGGCGTGGGGCCGGTGCCGGCGCGCCGCGGCGGCCCAGTCCATGGGCGGTCGGTGGATCCAGCGGTTGTCCTCCGCGTGGCGCGGGTCCGCGGCCCAGGCGCGGTCGTTCACGAGACCCAGCTCGTCGCCCATGTAGACGAGCGGCACCCCGCCGAACGAGTAGACGACCGAGTACAGGAGCAGGAGCCGCCGAATGCCCGCCTCGACCGCCGCCGCGTCACCCGCCACGATGCCCTGCTCGAGGCCGCACAGCGAGGCGGCCATCCCGGAGATCCGGGCGTCGCCGGTCTGCGGGTCGGGCTGGAACTCGACGCCCCGGGCGAAGCTCCCGGGCGCCCGCCCCGCGTAGAAGTCGTTGAGGAACGCGCGATGGCCGGCGCCGGTGACGCCGACGGACGTCGCGTCCGCGTCGGCGATCGCCCAGCCGATGTCGTCGTGACAGCGCAGGTAGGTGACCCAGCCGGCCGTCGAGGGCGTCGGCCGCAGGCGGCCGATCGCGTTCGCGGCCATCCTCGCGTCGCGGGCGGCGAGCGACGACCAGAGCATGACCATCAGCTGGTTGTGGTAGGCCAGGTCGCACTCGGGCCGGTACCGCTCGTGGGCGCCGAGGTACTGCACGAGCTCCTCCGGCGCCACGATCGCCTCGGCCTTGAAGATCACCCCGGGCATCGCCAGCCGGACCAGCGAGCGCAGCGCCTGCACGATCAGGTGCGCCTCCGGCTGGTTCTGGCAGTCGTGCCCTTGCGCTTCCAGAGGAACGGCACGGCGTCCAGGCGGAGGACGTCGACGCCGCGGTTGCCGAGGTAGAGGATGGTGTCCAGCATCTCGGCGAAGACCTCGGGGTTCTCCCAGTCGAGGTCCCACTGGAAGGCGTTGAAGGTCGTCCACACGTGGCCGAGGCCGGCCACCTCCGTGAAGTTGCCGGGCGCCGTGTCCGGGAAGACCTCCGGCAGCGTCCGCTCGTACTCGTCGGGCTCGGTGCGGTCGGGGAAGATCCGGTAGTAGGCGCGGTAGCGCGGGTCGCCGGCGAGCGCCGCCCGCGCCCAGGCGTGCTCGCTCGCCGTGTGGTTCACGACGAGGTCGACGCAGAGGCACATCTCCCGCTCGTGCAGCGCGGCGGCCAGCTCCTCGAGGTCGCCCATCGTGCCCAGGGCGGGCTCGACGCTCCGGTAGTCCTCGACCGCGTACCCGCCGTCCGAGTCCCCCGCCCGGGCGCGGAGGAGCGGCATCAGATGGAGGTAGGTCACCCCGAGTTCGGCGAGGTGGTCGAGGTGCCGGGCGACGCCCGGCAGGTCGCCGGCGAACCGGTCGGCGTAGGCGACGTAGCCGACCATCTCGGAGCCCTGGAACCAGCCCGGGTCCACCTCGCGCCGTCGGTCGACGAGGCGCAGCGCCTCGGACCGGCCCTCCGCCGCCGCGAGCACGGCCTCGAGGAGCCTCTCCAGCAGCGGCTCGAGCGGTACCCGATCCCCGTAGAGGGCCGCGAGTGGCTCGACGACGTCCCCGAGGTGCGTGCGCAGGCGCGCGACGACGGTCTCGCCCTCGAAGGTACCGAGCCGTGAGACCGCCAGCGGACGCAGCCAGGCGAGCAGGCGCCGCGCGTCGACGATGCCGGGATCGGACGGGGGGAAGGCGGCCACCGCGCGAATCCTAGGCCCGCCCCGGGAGGAGGCCCCTGCCGGTGCGGCGCGCGAAGGGGAGGGACGCGCTCCTCGCGCGGTCGACCGGCGGCGAGGCCTACCGGCGGGCGGACGCCAGCGCCTGGAGCGTCCGGGCGGCTCCGTCCTCCTCCAGCGGAGGACAGACCCAGTCGGCGTCCTCGGCGAGCCCGGCGAAGCCGCCGGCCACGGCGATCCCGAAGCCCGCCGCCTGCAGGAGCTCGCGGTCGTTCTCGCCGTCGCCGACCGCGACCGTCCGCGCGCGGTCGATGCCGAGGCGCTCGCAGACGAAGCGGACCCCCGCCTCCTTCGACACGTTCGGCGCCGCCATCTCCAGGTAGTAGGGCAGCGACTTGGCGATGAAGGCGCGGTCGCCGAACACCGGGACGAGCTCGTCGCGGAGGGCGTCGCACGCGGCCGGCTCGCCCGGCGCGACGAGCTTCGTGACGGCTCCCCCGGTCGCCCAGCCGGCGAGATCGTCGACGACGTTCAGCGGGACGCCGGCGCTCGTCGTGTACTGGTCGGTGAAGGTGCTCCGCAGCTGGGCGTAGGGCTCGTCGTGGCGGTAGGCGAGGATCTCGAAGCCGCGGGCCTGGACGGCGCGGATGAGCTCCGCCGCCGTGGTTCCGTCGAGCGGGCGGTGGAGGAGGCACGCGCCCGTCGTCGCGTCGCCGACCCACGCCCCCTGGTAGGCGATGACCAGGCCGTGGAGGCCGAGGAGGCGGGAGAAGCGGCGGGCAGAGGTGAACATCCGACCGGTCGCCACGAACACCTGGACGCCGGTGGCGGTCAGCTCGGCCACCGCCCCGGCGGAGGCGGGCCGGAGCTCGGCGTGATCGACGAGGGTGCCGTCGAGGTCGCAGAAGACGGCGTCGACGGCGAGCGGGTCGAGGCCAGGGGGAAGCGCGAGGATGGACGTCATCGAGGCCAGGCCGGGGGTGGCCCGGAGACCGCTCTACTTGCCGGCGACCGACGAGACGTAGGCGGCGACGTTCTTGATGTCGGTGTCGGACAGCTTGCCCTTGAACGGCGGCATGATGCCCTTGCCGTTGGTCACGCGGTCGATGACGAGCGAGGCCGGGGGCTTGGCCTGGTCGAGGTTCGGGCCGACGGCCCCCGCCGCGCCCGCGTCCTTCAGCGTGTGGCACGTGCCGCAGCTCGGCTGCGCCGTCTTCGTGAAGACGATCTTGCCCGCCGCGGCGTCCCCACCGGAGCTTCCGCCGCCGACCGACTGCCCGCCTCCGGCGACGCTCGACGACGGCACCGGGTTCGTCGCCTCCGTGCCGGTCCCGATGGTGAGGGGGCTCGTCACCGTCCCCGACGGCTTGCTGGAGCCACCGCACGCCGTCAACCCGCCGAGGACGGCGCAGGCGCAGGCGGCGCCCACTACGGCCAGGGGTCGGAAGCGCTGCGTCATCGGCTGGACCTTTCGGGACGGGAAGAGACGACGGGATCGTAGCGGACGGGCTGCAGCCGGCCGTTCCCGTTTGACCGCCGTCCGCTGAGGGCGGACACTGCACGTGATGGACGATCGAGATCGGCTCCTGCTCGACACCCTGCAGAACGATCTCCCGCTCGTCGAACGACCGTTCGTGGACCTCGGAGCGACGCTGGGGATGGCCGAAGACGAGGTGCTCGGCCGCATCGAGGCTCTCCGTGGGGAGGGCGTCGTCCGGCAGATCTCGGCGATCTTCGACACGCGCCGGCTGGGCTACACCTCCTGCCTCGTCGCCGCCCGCTCGCGCCCGGGCACGTCGGACGAGACGGCGAAGGTCTTCAACGGCCACCCCGGGGTGACCCACAACTACCGTCGCGACCATGCCTTCGACCTCTGGTTCACGATCGCCGTCCCGCCGGATTCGCGGCTCGGCCTCGAGCCCACGGTCGAGCTGCTCGGCGAACTGGCCGAGGTGGAGTCGATCCGCCTCCTCCCCGCGCTCAAGTTCTTCAAGATCGGCGTCGACCTGGACATGCGGGGCGGTCGCGACCCGGCCGCCAAGAAGGCGCGCCGGGCGCCGTCCGCCCAGACGTCCGCCGAGCCGCTCACCGCGCGCGAGATCGAACTCGTGCGCGCCCTGCAGACCGATCTGCCGGCCATCCCCGAGCCCTTCGTGCCGATCGCCGAGGAGTACGGCTTCAGCGTCCACGAGCTCCTGGAGGCGGCGCGCGCCTTCGGCGCCAACGGCCGGATGCGGCGCTTCGCGGCCGTGCTCAACCACCGGAGCGCCGGGTTCCGCCAGAACGGCATGGGCGTCTGGGTCGTCGACGAGGAGCGATGCGCCGAGATCGGCCGTGTGATGGCCGGCTACCGCGGCGTCTCGCACTGCTACCAGCGGCCGATCTACGAGGACTGGCCCTACCGGCTCTTCTCGATGACCCACGGCCGGGACAAGAAGGAGTGCGAGGACGTCCTCGCCGCGATCTCGGCCGAGACGGGCCTGACGGAGTACGCGGTCCTCTACTCGACGCGCGAGTACAAGAAGATCCGGCTTCGGTACTTCACGCCCGAGATGGAGGCGTGGGAGGATGCCCACGCCGCCCTGATCGCCGGCTGACGCCGCCGCCGCGGGACCGGCGTCGGACGGGTCGACGCGCGACAGAGAGAGGTCCCGCGTCCCGCGACGGGCCGGACGATGGAAGCCGGACGAGGAAGGCGGAAACCTCACCCGCCCTTCCGGCTCAGGGCAGGATCGCGGCCTTGAGGAGGCCGTCACGCGGCAGCAGGCCGCACGTGCGCGCGATCGGCTCGAGCAGGTTCTCGAGCGGGAAGCTGTGGGTGATGATCGTCCCGAAGCGCTCCGGCTGCTCGGCGAGGACGTCGAGCGCGCGGCGGACGAGGCGGGGCGTGTGATGGAAGACGCCACGGAGGGTGAGCGCCTCGTAGTGGACGCGGTAGGTGTCGATCTCGACCCGGGCACCGGCCTGGCATCCACCGAAGAAGACGACCGTCCCCCCACGCCGGACCAGGTCCGTGGCCCGCCGCCAGGCGACGGTCGTGCCCGCGGCCTCGATCACCCGATCCGGAGGCTCGATCGGGTCCGGGCTCTCCCGGCCGAGGAGCGTCACCCGGGCGCCGCGGCTCTCGGCGATCGCGCCGAGCATCCGCCCGAGCCCCCCGCGGCCGAGGATCGCGACGTCGTCGTCGGGCCCGACCTCCGCGGCGTCGACGCCGGCGATCGCGCAGGCGAGCGGCTCGCACATCGCCGCCAGCGCGGCCGGCACGTGCGGCGCGATCGCGTGCAGGTTGAGATCGGCGATCCGGGCGGGGACGAGGAGGTACTCGGCGTAGGAGCCGTTGAGGAGGGGCTGGAGGTCGAGGCAGAGCGCCTCCTCGCCCCGGCGGCAGGAGGCGCAGCGCCCGCATGGCGCCGAGTTGGCCCCCGCGACCCGGTCGCCGACGCGGAAGCGGGCGTCCGGCCCGGCCGCGACGACCATCCCGGCGTACTCGTGCCCGAACCGCGCGGGAACCGGGCCGAGGAGCAGCGGATGACCGCGCAGGTAGGCCTTGGCGTCCGTGCCGCACGTGGTCGCCGCCTCGATGCGGATCAGGACCTCTCCCCCGCGCGGAGCGAGCACCGGAACCTGCTCCATCCGCACGTCGCGTGGGGCGTGGAAGATCGCGGCCCGCATCGTCTCCGGGATCGGGGTCGTCGCCGGAGCGCCGGCCGCCGCCGGCCCGGCATCGGGCACTCCGGTTGGATCGGCCGAGCGCGTCGTCTCCGGGGGCGGGGTCATGGGCGGAAGGCGACCTTGAGCGCGGCGCCGGAGCGGTAGAGGCCGAGCCCCTCCGCGAACCGGGCGAGCGGAAGCTCGTGGGTGACGAGGCCGCGGACGTCGATGCGACCACTCGCGATCGACTCGAGCGCCGCCCGCAGGGCGGCGGAGTCGGCCGAGCGGGCGCCGCGGAGGACGAGCTCCCGGCGATAGACCACGTCCAGGTCGACGGGCCCCGGGCCGGGGGCGGCGGCGAAGACGAGCGCGGTCGCGCCGGGCCGCAGGCGGCCGAGCGCCTCGCCGAGGCCGGCCGGGACCGTCACCAGCGCGCCGTCCAGCGGCGGAGCGTCGGGCGCCCCGGCCCGCCCGGCGCCTGCCGCGAGCGCAAGCGCCGCCCGCTCCGGCGCCGGCTCGGTGATCTCGACGAGGTCGCCGCGAGCGAGGAGGGCGCGGACGGCGAGCTGGCCCATGACGCCGGCGCCCACGACCAGATGACGCCCGCGCGGCAGGCGCGCGATCGCGCGGAGGACGCAGGCGAGCGGCTCGGTCAGCACGGCCTCGGCGTCGGTCACGTGCTCGGGGACGACGAGCACCGCCCGTTCCACGTGCGCGGCCGACGCGACGAACTCCTCCGCGAAGCCGCCCGGCCGGAGCCCGGAGGCGAGGTAGCGGCTGCACATCGGCCCGTGACCCGCCAGGCACTCCTCGCAGTCGCCGCACTCGACGCGGTGCAGGACCACGATGCGCGAACCGACCGGATGCGGGCCGGAGATCGCCTCGGCGACGATCTCGTGTCCGAGCACGGCGTGCTCCAGGCCGGGGTCGCCGAGCTTCTCCGCGTCCGACCCGCAGAGGCCGACGAGGCGGACACGGGCGTGCAGCTGGCCGGGCCGGGGGCGGGGGCGAACGATCCGCTCCACGACCGGCCGACCGCCCGCATCGACGACGACCGCGCTCATCTGCGCGTGTTCGTGCCCCGGCATCGCGCGGGAAGCCTACGTGTGCCGGGGCGGGAGCACGTCGGCGGCGTCCCCGGCCTCGTCCGGCTCGGGCACCCAGCGCGGGTGGTGCTCGCGGGCGTAGGCGGCGGCGACCGAGCCCGACCGCATGCCGTCGAGGGCGCCGACGGTCGTCGCGCGCAGGGCCGCCATCCAGATGTGCCCGCAGACGACCGCGAGCATGACGAGCGTCAGCACCTCGTGGAGGAAGAGCATCCCGCCGATGCGGAAGGCGTGGTCGCGCTCGCCGAGCCAGAGGTCGACGCCGGAGGTGAGGAAGAGGACCCAGCTCCCGGAGACGACGGCGGCGTTCAGCTTCTGTCCGCCGTTGTAGCGCCCCGGGCGCGGCGGGAACCCGTCGACGCGCCGGTGGAGGAGGAACGCGCGGTCGTGCTCGTCGTAGCGATCCATCTCGCGCGCGGTTTGCGCGATCGCGCGCCGGTCGCCGACGAGGACGGCGGCGGCCAGACCGGCGACGAGCGCGACGGAGGCCACGAGGTGGATGTCCCTGACGAGGAGCCGACGGTTGACGGCGGTCGCGAGCGCCGGCAGCCAGAGCGTCAGCCCGGAGGCGAGGAGGACGGCGAAGCAGGTCGCCTGCCACCAGTGGACGAACCGCAGCGTCCGCCCGAACCGGGGGACGCGCGCCTCAGGCGCCGAGGCCATTCGAGCGTCCCAGCCAGGCGTTCTCGTCGTATCCGCGGGTCTCCCAGTACCCGAGGTGCTTCGCCGTCAGCGCCCGGATGCCGCCGAGCCACTTGACGCCCTTGTAGCCGTACATCTGCGGGATCACGACGCGCAGGGGCGCCCCGTGGTCGCGCGTGACCGGCAGGCCGTCCATCGCGTGCGCGACGAGGACGTCGGAGAGCCGCGCCTGCTGGACGGTCAGCGTGTCGGCATACGGATGCTCCAGGGAGACGAACTCGAGGTGCGTCGCGCGGGGCGAGAGCCCGGCCCGCTCGAGGAGCGGCGCGAGGCGGAAGCCGCGCCAGCGGACCCCCTTGACCGTCCAGCCGGTGACGCAGTGGAAGTCGGAGACCTGGTCGACGGTCGGCAGGGCGAGCACGTCGCTCCAGTCGAGCGAGAGCGGGTGGGCGACGGCGCCCGTGACCGTGAGCCGGTACGTCGCCGGGTCGAACGTCGGCATCGGCGACGAGACGGAGTAGATCTGCCAACCGGAGAGCGACGGCACGAAGCCCTGGAGCTCGGTCGGCAGCGCCCGCTGCGCCGCGCCGAGCGGCTTCGAGGCCTGGCCCCAGATCTGGCGCCCGTAGAGGGTCGTCCCGACCCCGGCGCCGATCACGCCGAGGAAGGCGGCGCGGCCGAGCCGGCGCTCGGCGCGATGCGGATCGGATCGCTCGTCGGCCATCTCCGGAGGGTACGCCCGCCGGGCCCTCCCGGTTGCCCGCCGGCCGGCGGCGCAGCACGGGCGCAACGTCGGTTCCGCACCCGTTCACATCCGCCCCCCGGCGGCCGGCGACGGCTCCCGGGGCCGGACCGCCGGCCGGACGGTCCCGAACCCGCGGGTCTGTACGATCCGGCCATGACCTCGGCGGAGAAGACGGGACGGACGTTCTCTCGTCGGGAGCTCGACGCGTGGCGCGGCTTCCTGCGCGTCCACGCCGCGGTCGTCCCGACCCTCGACAACGAGATGCGCCACGAGCACGGGATCTCGCTCTCGGCCTACGAGGTGCTGATCTCCCTCGAGAGCGCGCCGGAGGGCCACCTCCGGATGACCGAGCTGTCCGCCCGCCTCCTCGTCACGCAGGGCGGGGTGACGAGGATCGTCGACCGGCTCGTCGGCGAGGGGCTCGCGCTCCGCGTCCAGTGCGACGAGGACCTGCGCGGCTTCTTCGCGGAGATCACCGACGCCGGGCGGGCGCTCGTCGGCACGATCCGGGCCGAGCACCACGAGCAGGTCCGCCGGGTCTTCCTCGACGTGATCACCCCGGAGGAGCAGGAGCAGCTCGGCCGCCTCTGGGACCGCCTGCTCGCCAGCCGCGCCTGAGGAAGCCTCAGGCGGAGGCGGGCGGGACGGCCTCCGCGAGCAGGGCCGTGAGCGCGGGCAGGTGGCGGGGGTCGATCGTGTGGCCGAGGGAGGATTCGAGCCAGACGGGCTCCGCGCCGGCGTGGACGAGCCGGTCCCGCGCGGCCTCGCCGAACGCGAAGCCGATCACGGGATCGGCGCGGCCGTGGGCGATCGCGACCGGGAGCCCGGCCCGGCCCGCTAGGTCGAGCTCGAATCCCTCGACCGTCGGCAGGAACCCCGAGAGGCAGATCGCGCCGGCCACCGCCGGCCGCCCACGGCCGTAGACCATCGCGTAGGTCATCACGCAGCCCTGCGAGAACCCGCCGACGACGGTGCGCTCCAGCGGCACCCCCGAGACCTCGGGCAACCGGTCGAACCACTCCGCGAGCGCCTCGTAGGTCGACCGGAAGCTGAGCGGCTCCGGGGTGCCGATGCCGCCGAGCCGGTACCAGTGGGCCCCGCCGGGTGGCAGGGCGAGGGGCCCGCGCGGGGTGATCGCCACCAGCCGCCGCCCGGGATCGATCGCGTCGGCGAGCGGGACGAGGTCCTGCTCGTCCGCGCCGCGTCCATGGAGCAGGACGAGCGCCCCGTCCGGCTCGCCGGCGGACGGCCGGACGAACTGGCGGATCGTCACGAGGCGATCCGGTCCCGCGGGTTGACGAGCGGCGTCAGGCGCTCCTCGATCCGGGACCGCATCGGCTCGAACCGCGGCGGCAGGACGAGCCGCGAGCCGAGGCTCTCCACCGGCTCGTCGACCGCGAACCCCGGCGACGGGGTGGCGAACTCGAAGAGGACGCCCGACGGCTCCCGGAAGTACACGGAGTGGAACCAGAAGCGGTCGATCACCGGCGTGGGCTGCTGCCCGAGGCGGGCGACTCTCATCCGCCAGGGCTCGAGCTGGTCGTCCGGGCTCCCCCAGGCGATGTGGTGGACGGTTCCGGCGCCGGGGATGGCCCGTCCCTCCGGGGCCTCGTCGAGGAACCAGAGGGCGGATCGTTCCGCCGTCCCGACCCGCCACGCCTCCTCCCCGTCGCCGGTCGCCGTGAAGCCGAGGCCGCGGAGGAGCGACGCCGAGCGCCCTCGGTCGCGGACGTACGACCGTGCCCCGTGGAAGCCGGAGATCGCGTGCGCGGCCGGGACGTCCGGGTGGTCGGCGCGGAGCAGCGCCTCCGGCCCGTCATAGGCCACGAGCTCGTGCCCGAGCCCCTCGGGGTCGGAGAAGAGGACGGACGCGCCATCGCGCGAGACGTCGAGGCCCTCGGCCGCGAGGCGATCGACCCAGAAGTCGAGGGAGTCGGTCGAGGGGACGCGCCAGACGATCCGGTGGACCATGCCCGCGCCCGCGGTGCCGCGTCCCGCCCCCGGGATCTCGAAGAAGGTCAGAATCGTTCCCGGTGAACCCGTCTCGTCCCCGTAGTAGAGGTGGTACATCGACGGCTCGTCCTGGTTGATGCTCCGCTTGACGAAGCGCAGGCCGAGGACGTCGGCGTAGAAGGCGAGGTTCGCCCGGGCGTCGGCGGTGACCGCGCTGATGTGGTGGATCCCGTCGAGGACGAGCTCCCGGTCGGCGGATGCCTCTGACATGGCCAGCCCCTTCAACTCGTTGATTCGTCAAGTAGAACGAAGGTGCGGCAGCCGCCCTTCCCCCGCCCGCTCGGCCGATCCGTATACTGCCCCTCCGCACGGGCCCGTGGCGCAGTTGGGAGCGCGCCTGGATCGCACCCAGGAGGTCGGCGGTTCGAATCCGCCCGGGTCCATCTCGCCGAACGTGCTGGCAGGCCGGCGAGGGCGAGCGGCCGCTCCCGCGCTCGGGGGCGAACGGTGACGGTGGTCGTCGAGCGAGCCGTCCGCCCGGACGTCTTCGCCGTCACGACGAGCGTCAGCTTCAACCGGCCGGGGGTCGCGAGGGCCCGACGCTCGCGCTTCGAGAGGCGGACCGTGACGACCTTCGTGGCCGTCCCCGCCGTGCCCTTGACGGGGACCAGCCCCGCGCTCGCGCAGCGGAAGCGGCGTCTCGCCCTTGGTACGCTCGACGGGGCGCGGCGGCCGGGGTCAGCCGGCGGCGGCCATCACCCGGGCCGTCGCGACGACCTCCGCGACGAGGGTCGCGAGGTGATCCGAGCCGGTCTCCGGGTGGAGGATGCAGGCGCGCAGCGTCTCGCGGCCGTCGAAGACGGTCCCGGTGACGAACGCGCGTCCTCGCGCCTGCACCGCCTCGGGGACCGCACGGTTGACCTTCTCCAGTCGGGCCGGGGGACAGCCCGACGGCCGGGCACGGAAGGCGACGATGGAGGTCTCGGGCGCGGCGCCCAGCTCCAGCTCGGGCTCGCGCTCGACGAGCGACGCCAGCTCGCGGGCGAGCTCGTTCGCGCGGACCACCTGGGCGACGATGCCGGCGCGGCCGCGCGCGGCGATCGTCGCCCAGGTCTTGAGCGCGCGAAACGGCCTCGTCTGCTCGAGCCCGTACTCGGCGAACGTGCCGACGGACGCGTCGGCGTCGTGGCGCAGGTACGGCGGGATCAGGCTGAAGGCGTCGCGCAGGTCGTCGCCGCGCCGCACGAGGGCGCAGCCGGCGTCGACGGGAACGCCCAGCCACTTGTGCGGGTCGAGGGTCAGTGAATCGGCCCGCTCCATGCCGCGGTAGCGGCCGGCGATCGACGGGTCGAGCACGCCGAACGCCCCGTAGGAGCCATCGACGTGGAACCAGAGGCCCTCCGCGGCCGCGACGTCGGCGAGCGCATCGAGCGGATCGATCGCGCCCGCGTTGACGGTGCCCGCGGACCCGACGAGCAGCGCGGGCGCGGCGCCACTCGCGCGATCCGCGGCGATCGACGCCCGCAGCGCGCCCGCGTCGAGGCGGCCCCCGTCGAGGGGCACGTCTCGCATCGCGCCGCTGCCGAGGCCCAGGAGCTCCAGGGCGCGCCGCACGCAGCTGTGGGCCTCCGCCGGCACGTAGGCGACGAGCGGCGGGGCGCCGGCGAGCCCGTCGCGGCGCACGTCGTGGCCGAGTCGCGTCAGCGCGCGGCCGCGCGCGCCCGCGAGGCAGACGATCGTCGCGGCGGACGCGCCGCTGGTGAGCAGGCCGCCGCCCGGCGCGTGCGGGAAGCCGACGAGCTCCGCGAGCCAGCGGACCACGGCGTGCTCGAGGTGGACGTCGGCGTGGTCGCCCGAGACGACGCTCGGGTTCATCGCAGCTGCGGCCAGCGAGGCGACGACGCCGGCGCGGGACGGCGGCGGGTTGACCCAGCCGAAGAAGGCGGGGTGGCCGTTGCCCATGGCGTGGGGCAGGACATCGCGGAGGGCGGTGGCGACCAGCTCCTCCAGGGCGGCCGGGTGCTCCGGTAGGGGCAGGTGCGTCAGCCGCTCCCGCAGGGCGTCGGGGAGCGGCTGCCAGACCGGTCGAGACGGCAGCTCGGCCAGGTGGTCGGTGACGCCGTCCACCAGCGCGTGGCCCGCACGGCGGAAGGCCTGCAGCTCGACCTCGCGCGCCGCGCCCGGATCCGGCTCGCTCACGCGGCAAGCATAGATTCCGTGCCGCCTGCCGTCGCCGCGGCCGCGCCGCCGAGGCGGACGATCGCCCCGCCCGGTCGCTCTCCCGGGAGTCGTCCCGCCGCCCACCTTCGCCGCCCGCCTTCGCCGTCGTCCCGGGGCGGCGTCACCGGTGGGATCCGCCGGCGCGCGAGACGCTTGCCGAGGCGACTGAACGCGCCTAGTATCGCGGCCATGGGGGCAATGGGGGCCGCTCCGCGGTGGGAGCGGTACACGTGGGCGGCGGGCATCATCTTCGTCCTCGGGCTGCTCGCGGAGATCGGGATCGCTGTCGGGATCCCCCTGAACCAGGACGACTCCGCGGCGAAGATGGCGACGGAGCTCGATCGTCACGCCGATCGGCTCCTCGCGATAGCGTGCCTGTCCGTCATCTACGCCCCGGCGTTCGTCGTCTACCTGTGGAGGCTGTACCACCTGCTCCGCGGGGCACCGGGCCCGCCCCGGACCCTGGCCTCGCTCCTGCTGGTGGGAGGCGTGCTCCAGGTGGCGCTGCACGGGGTCTCGGACATCGGGATCACCGGACTGCTCGGCGCCAAGCTGGCGTCGTTCGCCGTCCACGAGGACCCGGGCCTCGCCTACACGCTGTACCTGATGACGTTCGCGCTCGACAGCGTCGGTGACGTCTTCGGAAGCCTCTTCGCAATCGCGGCGGGCCTGCTCGTCTTCAGGAGCGGGCTCCTGCCGCGCTGGCTCGGCTGGGTCGCGATCCTGACGGGAGTGCTGTTCCTGCTGCAGGGGTTCGGCCTCGGCGGCGTCATCGCCATGTTCGGATTGGTCCTCGACCTGATCGCCTACGTGCTCTTCGTGGTCTTCGTGCTCGGAAGCAGCATTCTCATGCTGAGGCGCAGGTCGCCGGACGTCGCCGTGCCGGGTCGCGCCGCCTGAGGTCGTACCGCGGCCGGTGGGGCGGCGGACGCCCCGTCCGGCCTCGACGCCGCCGAGGTCCGACGCGGGCGCGACGCTCCTGGCCCCGCCCGCTCTCCGGCGGAGACCGGCTCGGCTACTCGGGGCCCGACTCCTTGGGCGCGTAGCGGTGGTGGATGACCAGGGGGTTGCCGTCCGGATCGCTGAAGATCGCTTGGTGGCAGACGCCCGAGTCCAGCATCTCGACGTGGAAGGCGACCCCCCTGGCCTGGAGCCGGGCGCGCATCGCCTCCACGTCGGCGACCTGGAAGGCGATCGGCGCGCTGTTCGGCCGTGCCTCGGCCTGTCCGAAGGCGCTCGGGTCCATCACGGCGAGCGTGAGGTTGCCGGCCTGGAACTCCGTCGCCGGCAGGTCGCCCCACCGCTTGCCCCGTTCCAGCCCGAGCGTCTCGCCATAGAACTCGACGGCCCGGTCGTGGTCGCGCGTGGGCACGCAGACGAAGTCGACGCCGGTGATCGTGTCGGTGGTGCTCATGGTGCTCCTCGGTCGGATCGGGGCGGCGGGCCGCCGGCTGGATGATCCCATGCGGAAGGCGGGGCGGCCGTCGACCCGGGACCCTCCGGCGGACCCGAGCGCGCGCTCAGTGGCCGCCCGTCGTCCGGCACCGCGGGCAGGTGCCGCGCAGGACGACGTCGTGGGCGTCGATCCGGAAGGCGACGCGTCCGGCGACGTGGTCGATCGCCCGCTCGAGTGCTTCGTCGGAGAACTGCTCGACGCGGCCGCACTCGTCGCAGACGACGTGATGGTGGTGCTCGCCGCCGGGCTGGGCGGCCTCGTAGCGGGCGGTGCCGTCCCCCACCTCGAGGCGGCGGACGAGGCCGAGGCGGACGAGGAGCTCGAGGGCGCGGTAGACGCTCGCGATGCCGACGGCGTCGTCGCCGGCGCGGAGCTGATCGGCGAGCCCGGCCGCCGAGACGCAGCAGTCCCGTTCGGCGAGCGCCTCGACGACCCGCAGCCGTGCCGCGCCCGACCGGTGACCGGAGCGGCGGAGCACGCCCTCGGCGTGCGCGCGCCAGGCGAGGTCGGCGGTGGGGTGCATCGACCTAGATGATAGGCGCGTCTCATTCTCATCGGGCGTAGGCTGCGGCGCTCCGGGGCCCGCCGCCGGCGTGGTCAGGAGGGGACGGAGCGCCCGCTCGGGCGAGCGACCGGCGCGGTCGCCGAGAGGGAGATGGTGTACCCGACGCTCGAGAGGATCCGGGAGTTCGTGACGACGAGGATGGCCCGTGTCTGACCGCGCGGCCGGAGGTCGTACGTGAGCGTCAGCCCGGACGCGGTCGGACGCCGGACCGACCGGTCGCCGATCCGCAGGAGGATGCCGCGGCGCAGGTCGGCCACCGCCGCCGCGTCGGCCAGGGTGACCACGATCCGGATCCTCCGCGCCGCGGCCGGCCACTGGAGCGGGTGGTAGCGCGCCTGGGCGTCGAGGATGGGGGGCGGAGTCGCGGTGCGGATGCGCTCGAACCGCTGGACGCGCAGGAGCCTCCGGTGCCGGAGCGCCGTGAACACCGTCGTCGGGTGGTTGTCGATGCTCGCGAGTCCGAGGAGCGAGCTCGCGTAGTCGCGGAGCCGCTCGGGCAGGCGCCCGCCGAGGACGACCTGGAGGTCCCTCAGCCCCTGCGTGCGGAACGCGGCCTCGGGATGATGCGCCATCCGACGCCAGAGCCGCTCGATCACGAGCCGGTCGTGGGCAGCTCGCACGACATCGAGCCAGAAGAGCCAGGTGGCGTACACGTGCAGGGCGGCGTGCGGCAGGCCGGGAGCCCAGCAACCGGTGTCGCAGCCGGCCTGGACCCAGAGCGGCAGCTCCGTGCGACGCCCCACGAGGTCGCGCAGGTACTGGAAGTTGTCCGGGATGCCCGGGTAGACCTGGGCCTCGATCCAGGCCGCCGTCCCCTCGGTGATCCACTGCGGGAACCGGTAGACGCGGGTCCGGACGAGGCCCGTCTGGATCGCGTGGAAGAACTCGTGGGCGAGCGTGACGCGGAGCTCGTCGACGGGCGAGGTGACGATCGCCGGCGGCAGGTTCGCGTAGCTCGCCGCCACGGCCAGGTAGGACACCCCGTTGCGCCCGCCGCCCTGGATGTTGACGCCCAGGAGCCCCTGCTGGTCGTGCGAGTCGAAGTCGAGAAGGTAGATGTCGTAGCGGCCGCTGCCGCCGTCCCCGCCGAGCGTCCGATCGTGAAGGTCGGACGGCGGAGCGGGGAAGCCGAAGCCGTCGATCTCGATCGACCAGACCTGGTCGGCGACCGCGCCCACCGTCCGCACCCACCCGGGCACGGTCTCGCACCGGCCGTCCAGGTTGACGCCGTCGGACGGCTGGGGGTAGGCCTTCGGGGCGTCGAGCGAGCCCAGCGTCTCGTCCCAGTGGATCGTGAAGTGGCCCCGCGGCGTGTCGTACCGGCAGATCGTGTCGTCGGCGTCGTAGGCGAGGTACGCGTCCTCGTCGACGGGAGCGTCGGGCCGCGCCGACCACCCGTCGACGGCGGCCCGGGCCCGGGCCGGGAGGGTCGGATAGGCCAGGGCGATCGCCCGCTGGAGGTCGACCCAGCGCTCCCGGGCACCGACGGGGTCCAGCCGCGCGCCCGCGCCCTGGAGGGTCCGCAGCGCGCGCAGGCGCGCGAACGCGCCGGTGTCCGGCGTCGCCGGGGCCCGGACGCTCGCGACGGCGAGGCCGGGGGCGAGGCAGAGGACCCCGACGAGGGCGAGAACGGCTCGGTGGACGGCGCGAATCAGGATCTCCTCTCGCATCCCGGGGCCCCCGGCCGACCCGGCGGCACGAGTATACGACGGCGGCGCTCAGGCATCCGGGAGGCCGTGCAGGGCTGGATCGTCGACGCAGAGGCCGTCCACGCCGGCCAGGGTGACGCGCATCGCCTCGGCCCGGCTCTGCACCGTCCAGGTCCAGACCTCGCCTCCGGCGGCGTGCACGCGATCGACGAGCCGGCGCGAGACGAGGCGGTGGTTGACCGTCACCAGGTCGACGCCGTAGTGGAGGACGAGCCGCGGCGTCGTCGCCGCGTAGCGACGACGGGCGAGGAACCGGGCGAACGGCCGGAGGAGCCGGCCGACTCCGCCGAGCCCGCGGCGCGGGATCGTCAGTCCCACCCGCAGGCCCGGATGCGCACGCCGCGCCTCGACAAGGGCGGACCAGGAACCGCCGGTGAGGACGACCCGGGGCACGAGGCCCCGGTCCTCGATCAGCCGGAGCACCGCGGGCAGGACGGCCGTCTCCTTGACGTCGAGGTTGAGGGTCACGTCGGTGCCGTCGACCAGGTCGCAGAGCTCGTCCAGTCGCGGCGCGGCGGAGAGATCGCCGGGATCGTGGCTGAGGACCGTCGCCGCGTCGGTCCGGCGGCGCCGGACGTCCGTCTCGATGCACTGGGCCCCGAGCGCGACCGCCCGGCCGAAGGCCTCGAGCGTGTTCTCCGCCGGCGCCCCGGGCGCGTACCCGCGGTAGCCGCGGTGCGCGATCCGGAGCGGCCGCTCGCGACCGGGGATCCGGAGGACCATCAGGGCGCGAGCACGATGTAGGAGCGGGTGCGGCCGGTGCGGAGCTCGAGCTGGCGCCCGGCGGGGACGCGGACCCGTCGGAAGCGGAGGGCCCCGCGCATGGTCGGCGTGACGCCCCGGATCGCCCTGAACCGGCCGTCGGCGCCCTCGGCGAGCAGCGAGACGTGGAGGCGGGACCAGCTGCGGCCGGTGATCACGAGGCCTCCCCGGCGCCGCACGACCGCCGTCAGGTCGAGCATCGAGATCGCGAACCGCGTCGAGCGCAGGCCGAGGGCCATCCGCGCGGCCGCGCCGCTGATCGTGCGCCTCGAGCCGTCGGGACGGGTGACGGCGACCGTCGCGACGCGGCGAGAGGGGTTCGTGCGCACGGCGACGGAGGCGACCGGGCCGAGGCCGAGCCCGGCGCCGAGCTGGCCCGCCGAGTAGCCGTAGGGCCCCCACGTGAAGTAGGGGGAGATGCGGTCGGCCGGATCGGGCACGGAGCGCAGGTAGGAGAGCGGCGCCCCGCCCCAGACGTCCTCGTTGGCGGCCGTCCGGCCGCCGGAGCTCGAGGAGAAGAACGTCGTCGCGATCCGACCGCCGGACGTGAGGACGACCTCGCGCGCGGTCGCGGCGACGGCCTGGTCGGTGGGCGCGGTCTCGGCCGGG
Source organism: uncultured Thermoleophilia bacterium (assembly GCA_963800515.1). Lineage (GTDB taxonomy): Bacteria > Actinomycetota > Thermoleophilia > Gaiellales > F1-60-MAGs149 > CAWDBC01. The sequence continues at coordinate 118,270 of CAWDBC010000007.1, read as the reverse complement.
ACGCCGCCGTAGACCTGGCTGCGCTCGTCCGGATAGACGTCGAACGACGCTCTCGGGCTCCGCTCGGCCAGGGCGTAGCTGCGGGCGACGACGGCCTGGGCCTGGAGGGCCGCCGGGCGCCAGGACGACGGCGACTCGCGGGCGACGACCCCGCGGACGTAGCTCTCGACGTCGACCTCGTCGACGACCTGCACCCCCGCGGGGTCCGGCCGGAGGACGGCCGCGCCCCGGTAGCGCGACGACGCGTAGGCGAACGGCTCGCCCGGCGTCACGGCGAGGAAGCTGCCGGCGGCGACGACCCGGCCGTCCTGCGTGAGCTCGACGGCGCCGTGGACGACCCGTGCACAGAACGAGCCGGTGATCCCCGAGCCGTCGGGAGCCGTTCGCCCCCGGCCCGTGGGGACCGGGAACGCCAGCGGGAGCCGGCGCCCCGGGGTCGCGGCGTCTCCGGCGCTCGCGGCCGTCCCGGCGAGCTCCGCGGCCGTCGGGGCGTCGGTGATGGGGCGCGCGGCTGGGCGGACCGCCGGCCGGAGCCGCCGAGGGCTCCCGGAACGGGGGCGTGCCGCGGCCGGCACCGCACCGGCGAGGGCGGCCGTGTCGCCGGCGGCGAGCTGGAAGCAGGGAGCCGTCTCGACGCCGAGGAGGACGCGGATCGGGTCGGCGGTCACCGATCCGAGCGTCGTCCCCTGGTAGTAGTGGGCGAGGATCTGCTCCGTCGTGCGCCCCTGGAGGGCGAGCCCCTGGGCCCCGTACTGGGCGAGTCCGACTCCATGCCCGAAGCCGTGTCCGACGATGGCGAACCGGGGCGTCGCCCGAGCGCTCGCGGGCGGCAGCGCCACGAGCGCGGCGGCCACCAGGAGCGTCCGTTTTCGGAGGGGGTTCGATCGCATGGAGTCGACGGAGAAGGAGGGATTCGAACCCTCGATGGAGGTTGACCCCCCATACCCACTTAGCAGGCGGGCGCCTTCAGCCACTCGGCCACTTCTCCCGTGCGGGCGGCATGCTACCAGCGAGGCGCATCCGCCCCTCGGCCCGCGGAGACGCCTTCCGCTCCGGTATCCTCCGGCCCCGCCAGGAGAGGTGGCCGAGTGGTTGAAGGCGGCGGTCTCGAAAACCGTTAGGCGGGGTTACTCGTCTCGGGGGTTCGAATCCCCCCCTCTCCGCTCCGCCGCCGCGACGGGGCCCTCTGCCGCCGGCGCGGGCTAGCCCCGCCGGGCGAAGCGCGAGACGGCGGCCATCATCTCCTCCGTCCGCTCCGCCCGCAGCGTCGGGTCCTCGGCGCCGACCACGCAGTGGGCCGCGTGCTGCTCGAGCAGGCTCAGTCCGACCTTGTCGAGCGCGGCCTGGATCGCGCTGATCTGGGTCAGGATGTCGATGCAGTAGCGCTCGTCCTCGACCATCCGCTCGATGCCGCGGACCTGGCCCTCGATGCGCTTCAGACGGGCGCCGAGCCGGTCCTTGTGGGCGATGTAGCCGGGCTGGGCGATCTCGTTCGCGGGAGTCATCGTGGTCCTCGGGGAGCGGGATGGGAAGGGACGTTCGGGCCGTGGGCGCCGGGGGCGGAAGGGCTGGTCGCGCTCGTCGACGTGCGCCCGCGGGACGGGGCGCGGGTCGCTTCCGCGGCCGCGACGGCTGCGGTGCGGACCGGCGCGAAGCGGCGGAGCCGGAGGGAGTTGCCGACGACGAAGAGGCTCGAGACGGCCATCGCCGCCCCGGCGATCAGCGGGTTGAGGTAGCCCGTCGCGGCGAGCGGGAGCGCGGCGACGTTGTAGGCGAAGGCCCAGAAGAGGTTCCCCTTGATCGTCGCGAGCGTGCGCCGGGCGAGCCGGACGGCGTCGCCCGCCGACCGCAGGTCGCCACCGACGAGGGTCAGGTCGGACGCCTGGACGGCGACGTCGGAGCCGGTCCCGATCGCCAGGCCGAGGTCGGCCTGGGCGAGGGCCGGAGCGTCGTTGACGCCGTCGCCGACCATCGCGACGACGCGACCCTCCTCCTGGAGGCGGCGGACGACGGCCACCTTCCCGGCGGGCAGGACGTCGGCGACGACCTCGTCGATCCCGACCTCGGCCGCGACCGCCCGCGCCGCCGCCTCGCCGTCGCCGGTGAGGAGGACCGGCCGGAGGCCGAGGCGGGCGAGCTCGGCGACCGCCGCCGCGCTCGTCTCCTTGATCGCGTCGCCGACGGCGAACAGGCCGCGCGCCCGACCGTCCCAGGCGGCGACGACGACGGTCTGCCCCGCCGCGCGGGCAGCCTGCATCGCGGTGCGGAGATCCTCGGGGAGCGAGCAGCCGGCCTCGGCGACGAACGCCGGCCGGCCGGCGAGAACGGCGCGCCCCTCGACGAGTCCCTGCACGCCCAGCCCCGCCTGGCTGCGGAAGGACTCGACCGGCGACAGGTCGCCGAGCTCGGACGCCGCGGCGGTGGCGAGGGCGCGCGCGATCGGGTGCTCCGACGCGTGCTCGAGGCTGCCGACGAGACGCAGGAGCTCGGTCCGGTCCGTGCCCGCGGCGGCGACGACGTCGCGCACCTCCATGCGGCCGGTGGTCACCGTGCCGGTCTTGTCGAGCACGATCGTGTCGATCCGGCGGGTGGCCTCGAGGACCTCCGGCCCCTTGATCAGCACGCCCAGCTGGGCGCCGCGTCCGGTGCCGACGAGGAGCGCCGTCGGCGTCGCGAGGCCGAGCGCGCAGGGGCAGGCGACGATCAGGACCGCGACGGCCGCGCTGACGGCGAAGGCCGGGCGGGCCCCGGCGCCGATCCAGAAGCCGAGCGTCGCCACCGCGAGGCCGAGCACGATCGGGACGAAGACGCCGGAGATCCGGTCGGCCAGGGCCTGCACCGGGGCCTTGCCGGTCTGGGCGTCGGTGACGAGCCGGCCGATCTGGGCGAGGGCCGTGTCGGCGCCGATCCTCGTCGCGCGCACGGTCAGCCGGCCGTCCAGGTTGACCGTGGCCCCGACGACCTCGTCGCCGGGACCCGTGTCGACGGGCATCGACTCCCCCGTCAGGAGCGACCGGTCGACGGTCGAGCGGCCGTCCTCGACGATCCCGTCCGTGGCCACCTTCTCGCCCGGACGGACGACGAAGCGGTCGCCGACCTGCAGCGCATCGACGGGGACGCGGACCTCGTGCCCGTCGGCGTCCAGGACGGCGGCGTCGCGGGCGCCGAGGTCGAGCAGCGCCCGCAGCGCCGAGCCGGCGCGGCGCTTGGCGCGCGCCTCGAAGTACCGCCCGGCGAGGATCAGGGTCGTGACCACGGCGGCGGTCTCGAGGTAGATGTCGTCGCGGCCCGCGCTCCGTCCGAGCACGAGCTCGAACGGCATCTTCATGCCCGGTCGGCCGGCGTCGAGGAAGAAGAGCGCGGCGACCGACCAGCCCCAGGCGGCGAGGGTGCCGACCGAGATCAGGGTGTCCATGCTCGCCGCTCCGTGGCGGAGCTTCTGGAGCGCCACGCGGTGGAAGGGCCAACCGGCCCAGAGCACGACGGGCGTCGCCAGCTCGAGCGAGAGCCACTGCCAGTGGTCGAACTGGAGGGCCGGGACCATCGCCATCGCGAGCACGGGGACGGAGAGGACGAGCGAGGCGAGCAGCCGACGCAGGATCGCTCCGTCCGAATCTCCCGGCGTCGGCGCGGTCGCCGCCGACGTCCCGTCGGCCGAGGGCAGCCGCGCCGCGTAGCCGGCGGCCTCGACCGCCCGAACGAGCTCCTCGGGGGAGACGCGGGCGGCGTCGAAGCTGACGGCCGCCTGCTCGGTCGCGAAGTTGACGGTCGCGCGCACGCCGTCGAGCCGGTTCAGCCCACGCTCGACGCGGCTCGCGCACGACGCGCAGGTCATCCCCTCGATCGGCAGCGCGAGGCGCTCGGGCGCCGCCGCGCCGGGAGCCGGCGCCGCGGATCGAGCGGACGTCATGACGCGACGCTCACGGTGAAGGCCACGGTGCGCACCGGCCCGGCCGAGCGGAACTGGAGGAACAGGCGGTAGCGGCCGGGTGCGTCGAACGTGGTCGAGAAGCGCACCGACCCCGCGTTCGACGCGCCGCCCGTGTGCGGATGGACGTGCAGGTAGGCCAGGTCCCCCTCCCGGAGCGCCACCAGATGGCCCCGGGCGCCGAGGTAGGGCTGGAGCGGGACCGGGCGACCGCCGCGGGCGATCCGGAACTCGAGGTCCGCCTCGTGCCCCGCCCGCAGGCGGGCCGCGACGAGCGTGACGTCGTCGCCGTCGGCGGAGGCCAGAGGGGACGCCGCCGGAGTCGGCGCGGGCACGTAGTCGCCGGGGATCGTCAGGTCGCCGGCGAGCACGCGCTTGACGCCGGCGCGCTGGAAGTCCGCGAAGACGCGGTAGACGCCGGGCGAGCCAGGGGTGAACGGCACCGACCAGGTGCCGTCCTCGCCCATCGCGGGGTGCAGATGCTGGTAGCCGGTCAGATCGCGACGGACGACGATCAGGTGGAGGAGGCGCTCGGCCTCGACCTGGTAGCCGCGGACGACGGCCCGGCCGCCCGCGCCGAGGATCCGGAAGCGGAGCCATCCGGGACGCCCGGCGACGGCCTGGAAGGTGGCGGGGGAGATCCGGAGTCCGTCCTGCGTCACCGCCAGGCCGAGCGGCCCGGCCATCCCGGTCATCTCCTCGTCGCCGGTCCCGCGGCCTGGGCCGACCGCTCCGCCGAGCGCGGCGGCGGCCGAGAAGGTGACTACGAGGAGGGCCGCGAAGGCGAGGAGGCGGGCGCGGACGCTCGTCACGGGACCACCTCGTACCCCGCGGCGGCGACGGCGGCGGCGACCGCGCCGGGGGCGACGGCACCCACCACGGTGAGGCGGCCGGCGGCCAAGTCGACGCTCGCGCTCTCGACCTCCGGGATCCGCGCGACCTCCTCGGACACGGCTCGCCGGCAGTGTTCGCAGGTCATCCCGGAGACGGCGTAGGTTCGGAAGTTGGCGGGCAATCGAGTTCCTCGGAGTCGGCCGACGATGCCGCTGACCATACCATACCCCCATAGGGTATTTGGGCAGGAGGCGGTCGGGTCATCGTCGCCGCCGGTCGGGGGCATCGCCGCCGGAAGGCTGAGCGAGTCGAGAGATCCTCGGATGGGCGCCGGACGGGCCCCGCCCGAGGCGGCTCGCCGCCCGCCCCTGCGCCCCCGGCGCCCTCCGGTTCGCGCCCCGCCCGCCTCCGCCCGCCACCTCGGCGCCGCCGCCGATCCCCGTCGGTAGACTGGCCGCCGCCAGGAGTGGTGTCCGAGCTGGCTGAAGGAGCACGATTGGAAATCGTGTAGGCGGGGTTGACTCGTCTCGAGGGTTCGAATCCCTCCCACTCCGCTTCCGAGCCGCGGTCGCCCCTCCATCTTCGAGCCCCATAGAATGCGTGCATGGGGGGGTGGTGGAGCTGGCGGGTCGCCGTGATCACGAACGCGGTGCGACCGCTGATCTCCCGACCGGGACCGACGCTCCTCTGTGCGACGGGCGTCCAGGTCACCGCCGTCGTCGTCGCGAGCATCATCGAGCCCACCTCGACGTTCTCGACCTGCCGCGAGGTGGTCGTGCTCGCCGCGATCGGCGCCGCCGCCGCCCAGGGATACCGCGTGGGCCTCGTCTCGATGGCCATAGGCTCGGCCGTCTTCGTCGCCTTCATCGAGGGAAGCGCCCGGTCGCTGGCGACGACCCCCACGTTCCTCCCGCTCCCCGTCGCGACCGTCGCCGTCGTCCTCACCGCGGCCGTCCGCGTCCAGCTGCGCGCCCGCTCCTCCGCCCTCCGCCACCAGGAGAAGGCGAGCCTGGAGCTCGCCGCCTCCCAGCGGGCGGCCCTCGACGCGATCATCGTCCGCACCGAGTCCTTCCTCGACGGTCGCGCGGTCCAGCCGACGCTCGACGCCATCGTCCAGACGGCGAAGGAGAGCTTCGCCGGAGACCTCGCGGTCCTCTGGCGGATCGAGGACGGCCTCGCCGAGGCGGTGGCCGCGACGATGGAGCGGACGCGGTTCGTCGTCGTCCCGGGGGACGACCCGCTCGTCCATCCCGACATCGCGCGGGGCATCCGGCCCGTCTTCCTCCCGCTCAGCGGGACCGAGGCGCCGTTCCGGCTCGACCGGCCGCTGCTCGCCCTCGGGATGCACTCCGCCCTCAAGATCCCGGTGCTGTCGCACGGGACGACGATGATCCTGACCGTGGCGTTCCGCGAGAGCCGGGCCTCGGCCTCCCACAACGAGCTCCTCGTCGCGCAGCGATTCGGCGCCCAGGCCGCCGTCGCGATCGAGCAGGCCGAGGCGGCCGAGGCGCAGCGGGAGGTCGACGACCTCCACGCGCGCCTGGAGGCGGGCCTCCTGCCCCGGGTCGCCGTCGAGCGCTCCGACGTCGCGGCGAGCGTGCTCTACCTCCCCGGCGAGGACCGCCTCCTCGTCGGGGGCGACTTCCTCGACGTGCTCGACCTGCCGGACGGCCGGGTGGGCGTGATCGTCGGCGACGTGGCCGGGCACGGCGCCTCGGCGGCCGCGCTCGGCGCCGTCCTCCGCGCCGGGTGGCGGACGCTCGTCCTCGCGGGCACCGACCCGCCGGAGGTGATGGAGACCCTGAACAGCCTGACGCTGGTGGAGCGCGACACGCCGGAGATCTTCGTGACGGCGGTCTGCGCCTGGATCGATCCCGCCGCTCCCGCCGTCGACCTCTGCCTCGCCGGACACCCGCCGCCGATCGCCGCCGGAGGCGAGGTGCGCCTCCTCGAGGCGGCGGTCTGCCCGCCGCTCGGCGCGCGGGAGCAGACGGCCTGGACGGTGGAGCGGAAGGCCCTCGACGATCCGTGGTCCCTCGTCTTCATGACGGACGGCGTCCCGGAGGCCCGGCGCAGCGCCGAGAGCGACGAGCGCATCGGGCTCGAAGGCGTCGTCCGCTGGCTCGCGAGCCGCGCCGGCGGAGGGCGCATCGACGCGGGGGTGATCGACGATCTCCTCCTCTACGCCGAGACGCAGAACGGGGGCACGCTCTCCGACGACGTGACCGTCGTCTCGGTCCGCTCGACCTCGCCCGCCTCGGCGGAGCGCTCCGGCACGACCACGCTGACCGCCGCCCCCGGGAGCTGACCCGCCGCTCGCCCGGCGGCCGGAGGAGGGCCGCCGAGGCCCGCGGCGAGCCGGCGCCCCCCGCGACGGTCGTCATCGAAGATGCCTCCGATGCGCTCGTCGTCGCTCGCACGGCTGCTCCGCGACCGGACGGTCGTCGCGGTGCTCTCCTCGCAGTTCCTCTCCTCGATCGCGATCGGGGCGATCGAGGTGGCCCTCGGCTGGCAGGCCTACCTCCGCACCGGCGATCCCCTCGTCCTCGGCCTGATCGGCCTCGCCGAGTTCATCCCGGCGGCGGTGCTCGCGATCCCGGCCGGCCACGCGGCCGACCGGTACGACCGCCGGTACGTGACGCTCCTCGGCTCCGCGCTCGAGGCCCTCGTCGCCGCCCTCCTCGCGCTCGAGGCGACGCTCGGAGACTCGGCGACCTGGCCCCTCTACGCCCTCGCCCTGGCCCTCGGCGCCGGTCGGGCGTACGCCGGTCCGGCGGTCACGCCGCTCCTCGCCGCGGCGGTCACGGAGGAGGACTTCACGCAGGCGGTCGCGCTCAGCTACTCCACGAGCCGGGTCGCGATCATCCTCGGACCGGTCCTCGGCGGCTTCCTCCAGGCGGTCGGCAACCCGGAGCCGTACGTCGCCGGAGCGCTCGCGTCGGCCGCCGCGGGCGTCGTCGTCCTCGCCGTCCGGCGCGACGTCGGACGGGCTCACATCAGCGTGGCCGCCGAGCGGGTGACGATGTCCGAGGCCCTCGCCGGGATCAGGATCATCTTCGCGATGCCGGCGCTCCTGGGGGCGATCTCCCTCGATCTCGTCGCCGTCCTCTTCGGCGGCGCCACGGCGCTCCTCCCCGTGTTCGCCCACTCGATCCTCCACGTCGGAGCGATCGGCAACGGCCTCCTCCGCGCGGCCGCCGGGGTGGGCGCCGTAGCGGTCGGGATCGCGTTGACGGCCATGCCGCTCAGGCGCCGGGTCGGGCCGACCCTCTTCCTCGTCGTCGCGCTCTTCGGCCTGTTCACCGTCCTCTTCGCGCTCTCCCGGAACTTCCTGCTCTCGTTCGCGCTGCTCGTGGCCCTGGCGGGCGCGGACATGGTCAGCATGGTGATCCGGGGCACGCTCGGCCCGCTCCTGACGCCGCCCGAGCTCCGCGGCCGCGTGGGCGCCGTCGAGCGCGTCTTCATCGGCGCCTCCAACGAGCTCGGCGCGTTCGAGTCGGGGACGGCCGCCGCCGTGATGGGCCCGGTCGGCGCCGTCGTCCTCGGCGGGGTCGCCTCGATCGCGGCCGCGGCGATCTGGGCCTGGCGGTTCCCCTCCCTCCGCCGCCTCGACGTCTACGGGGACGCGATCCGGCAGCGGGACGAGCTCGCCGCGGGCGCCCCGCTCGCGGCGCCCGTGCCGTAGACCGGCCGGGCGGTCGCGTTCGGCCGTGGTGCAGGGCCGGCCGTGCGTCCGGGCCGTCGGGGTGGAGGCCAGTCGGCCTCCACCCCGTCCCGGCCTACGACGCGGTCAGCGTGTTCGCGAGGTCGTTGACCCGGCGATCACGGCTGGAGAGCGGCTTCAGGCCCCACCGGTGCTCGATCGTGGCGACGATCGAGGTCGTGTCGTGCTCCGTCGAGTCGACCGCGAACTTCTGCGGCAGGAGCGGCGAGATGACGAGCGCCGGGATGCGCGTCCCCGGGCCGTGCAGGTCGCTGACGCCCCGGGTGCGGCCGAACGGCGGCGGCGGGACGTGATCCCACTGGCCGCCGAACTCGTCGTAGGTGACGATGACCATCGTGTCCCTGGCGCACGCCGAGTTGGCGATCGAGCGCAGGAGCTCGACGAGGTGCGTCGAGCCGGCGTGCTCGCTCGCGTAGCCGGGGTGCTCGTTCTCGTTGCCGAGGGGCTTGATGAAGCTGACCGAACGGATCCTGCACTGCGTCTTCGAGCGAGCGGCGAGCGTCTGGAACTCGACCTCGTCGCGCAGGTGGTCGGCCCGCGCCTTCGTGCCCGGGGCGAAGCTGGCGTAGTAGTTCAGCGGCTGGTGGTGGAACTGGAACAGGTACGCCGGGCAGTACGGGAACGTGGCCTTCGCGTTCGTGTGCGGATCGGAGCAGGGCGCCGGGTTGGTCGGCGTCGCCGGGGCGGGCGCCGTGCCGTTCGTCCAGCCTGGCGCGCCGACGTTGCCGGCGGCGTTCGACCAGCCGCCGCTGTACCAGGCCCAGCTCACCTTCGCGGCCGAGAGCCGGTCGCCGATCGTGGGGTTGCGGAAGGGGGGCGCCTTCCTCGCGTCGGCCGTGCCGGGCATGAACGGCTGGTAGCTCGGCTGCGCCGTGTTGACGACGTAGTCGCCGCAGAGCAGGCCCGAGGGCATCGCCGGCGTTCCGGCCGGCGGCGAGCAGGACTCCGTCAGCATGCCGTCCTTGACGGCCGTCCCGAGCGGCGAGCTGTAGAGCGGGTAGTTCTTCGGGAAGCCATTGCCGTCGACGACCGAGTGGAAGTCGTTCGCGGAGCCGTCGTTCGCCGCGCCGGCCCAGACCGGGGTCGCCGCGGCCACGAGCCACTGGTGGTTGAGGAACGAGCCCCCGAAGGCGCCCTGGAAGAAGTTGTCGGCGACCACGTAGCGCGAGTGGTTGCGGCGGTGGAGGTAGCGGTAGATGGGCAGGGCGCGCGTGTCGTACGTGCCCATGGTCAGGCCCACGGCGTCGGAGCCGGTGACGAACCGGTCGTTCCGGCCGCGGTCGATCTGGTACTGGTGCTGGTAGAAGCGGTGGACGAGGTCCCGGGTGCAGCCGCCGGGCTGACCGAGTCCGTTGAGGACGCCGTCCTCGGCGAACAGCGACTCCGGCGGGCAGGTCGTCGCCGACGCCGGGATGTAGGAGTTGATCGAGAACGGCGCGTTCGGGAAGGCCGAGGCGAAGGTCGTCGGAGTCGTGCTGTCACCGCAGGTGGCGGGGAGCGGCGGGCTGACCAGGTTGAGGTCGTTCTGCTCGAGGCAGGAGAAGACCCCGCCGTACTGGTTGACCTGCACGGTGTGCCGGTAGTCCGCCTTGCCGAGGCCGTTGACCCCCTCCCAGTCGCCGTACAGGTTGTCGAAGGAGTGGTTCTCCTCGTAGATCACGACGACGTGCTTGACCTTCGCGAGCGCCGAGGCGCTCGTCGCCGGCGCGGCTGCCGCGACCCCCGGCCCGAGCAGCAGCGCGCACGCGGCGCCCGCCGCGAAGCGACAGAGACGTTCGATCACTGGGTCCTCCCTCGAGCCAGGTGCTGACCGGCGGGAGACTAGCCTGTCACCCCGGCGGGGACGAGCGAAATGCGACGGATGTTCACCGTCCCGTGGCCGGCCGGCCCAGGAGCCGGCGGGCGGCGGCGACGCCGGAGCGGAGCGCGCCCTCCATCAACCCGGCGTGGTGGCCGCCGAGGTGCTCGCCGCAGAAGGCAAGGCCCGGCCGTCCCCGCTCGAGTGCCGCCGTGCCCGCCCGAGGGGCGGACGCGCTGTAGGCGAAGCGGCTCCAGGGGTCGTCGCTCCACGTCTGCAGGCGGACGGAGCCCGGCTCCAGCGCGAGCTCGGGCCGGAGGCGGGCGACGGAGCGCAGCCAGCGCTCCGGGCCCCGGTCGACGGACAGCCGCGTCAACGCCTCCGCGGAGCCGGCGAAGGCCGAGACGACTCGCTGCACGCGGCCGTCACCGCCCTTCGCGGTCCAGGTCCAGTACCGCTCGGGCACGCTCATCACGGCGCTCGGTCGCGGCCGGTCGGCGAGCGGGACGAAGAGCTTCGCCGCATGGCCGAGGACGACGCCCTCGAGCTCGGCGATGATTGCCTCGTCCAGCCCGGGGCGGAAGTCGATCCCGGCCACCAGGGGTGCCGGAACGGCGATCACCACGCCGTCGGCCTCGACCTGGAGGGTGGCGGTGCGCACGACGGCGCCGGCGGGGCCGAGCTCCACGGCGAGGACCGGCTCGCCCAGGACGGGCGGGGTCGGCAGGGCTCCGGCGAGCGCCCGGGCCAGGCGGTCGTTGCCGCCCGCGATCGTCGGGCAGGGATCGTCGGCGACGGCGGCGACGTGCTCCAGCGCGTGCGCGTCGATCTCCGCCGCGGCGGCCGCGCAGGAGATCTCGGCCCGGGCGAGGATCGCCTCGCGCGCCGCGGGCAGGAGGTCGAGCCCGCCGAGGAAGCGGGCGGCGCTCGGGGCGCCGCCGGCGGGGAGGCCGGCGAGCGCCGCCCGGACCCGGCCGGCGGCGTCGGCGAGCGCTCCCGGTGGCAGCGACACGCCGCGCGGCTCCCGGTCGCCGTAGGCCATGCCCTTGTCGGCGAGGCTCAGGCCGAACCGGTCCGCCTGCCGGCGCAGCTCGTCGTAGCCCGGCAGGATGAACTCCGCCCCGAGCTCGATCACGCTGCCGTCGTCGAGGGTCGCCGAGGCGACGCGGCCACCGACCCGGCTGCGCGCCTCGCAGACGACGACCTCGACTCCGGTGCGGACGAGCTCGTCCGCCGCCGCGAGCCCGGCGAGCCCGGCTCCGACGACGCAGACCCGGCCGAGACCCGCTGGTGCCAGCTCCGGACCGTCCATGGCGGGGAGACTGCCACGGCGCCCGCTCGCCGGCCGGGGCTGGACGGGTTCACGGCCAGCGATCATGCTCCAGACGCGAAAGGAGCGCCATGCCCTTCATCGAGACTCCGGCCACCTCGGACCTCTACGCCGCGGACGAGGCGGCTTTCGGCTTCGTCCCCAACTTCACCCGGGTCTTCGCCCACCGGCCCGCCGTCTACGCGGCCTGGAAGGCGCTGAACGGCGCCGTCAAGGCGGAGCTCGACCCGCGCCGCTACGAGCTCGTGACGCTGGCCGCGGCGCAGGGGCTCCGGTCCAGCTACTGCGCCATCGCCCACGGCAAGATCCTCGCCGAGCGCTGGTTCTCGCCCGACGAGCTCGTCACGGTGGTCGACGACCGCTCGTCCGCGCTCGACGAGGTCGACGCCGCCGTCATGGAGCTGGCCGAGCGGGTCGCCGTCGACGCCACCGCCGTCACCCAGGCGGACGTCGACCGGCTGCGGGGCCTCGGCCTCGGCGATGCGGAGATCCTCGACGTCGTGCTGGCCGCGGCGATGCGCTCGTTCTTCAGCAAGACCCTCGACGCGCTCGGCCTCCAGCCGGACGCCGAGTACCGTGCCCTCCTCGGGGACGAGCTGCGGGAGGCCCTGACGGTCGGCCGGCCGGTCGCCGAGGCGGGCTAGCGGGCGCGGCGGCGAAGCCGGTCCGGCCCGGCGGAGCCGCTCGGGACGCGTGCTCCGGAGGGCGGGGACGGCTCGTCGCCTCCGATCGGGCCGGGAAGCCGGAGCGCTCGCTCAGGTGAGCCTCACCCTCCGGGTGGCCGTTCGCGTGTGACCGGCCGCGTCGACGAGCTTCAGCGTGATCGTCGCCGTCACGGCCTTCCTCGTCCTGAGCGCGGCCCTGATCCTCGTCAACGCCGCCGCGGCCACCTTCCTGGTGCCGGCGAGCCGGAGCTTCAGCGTCGTGGCGTGCCCGGCGGCGACCGTGACCTTCAGGCGGGCCAGCGCGATCCCCTTCCCGACGCCCTTGATCGTCACGGTGCCGGTTGCGGTGACGACGACGCGACCTCCCCGGGGAGCCGCCACCTTCGCGGCGATCGCGAACGGCGAGCCCGTGATCCTCTGGTTGGGCGCGCCCGTGACGGCGGCCGCCGCGGCGACGTCGGCCGTGCCGGCGCCGCCGGGTGCCGGCGTCGTCGGCGTCGGGACGCCGGGGTCGGGCCTCGACGGCGGCGCGGGCGTCGGGACGCCGGGGCCGGGCGTCGCGGACGGCGGAGGCGCCGGGACGCCCGGGCCGCTGCCGCCGGTGGGCGGCGGAACCTCGGCGGCGATCGTCAGGACCTGGCCGGCGCTCCCGCGGTTGCCGGCGGGATCGAGGGCCGAGGCGCCGACCGACCAGGTGCCCTCGCCGACCGGAGCCGGCGTCGCGTTCCACGTGTGGTTCGCCTGGACGAGGGTCGTCATCTCCTGTCCCGCGATCGACACCGTGACGAGGGTGCCCGGCGCGGCATCCGAGGTGCCCGTGATCGTCGGTTCGGCGTCGCTCGTCGTCGCCGTCGCCCCGCCGGTGATCGCCACGAGCGGCGACACCGTGTCGACGGTCAGGGCCTGGGTGGAGCGGGCCTGGTTCCCGGCGGCGTCGGCGACGGTGACGACGACGCGGTGGGGGCCGTCCGCGAGGCCGGAGGCCGTCACGGACCAGGTCCCGTCGCCCTGGACGATGCCGTCCAGGGTCTCGTCGGCGAGGGTCGCCGTCACGATCGTGCCCGGCGGGACCGCCGCGGTCCCCGAGATGTCGGGCGTCGCGTCGTTCGTCAGCCTGTTCGCCCCGCCGGTGATCGTGAGCGCCGGTGCGGAGGTGTCGACCGTCAGCGTCTGGGTCGCCGTGCCGGGGTTGCCGGCCGGATCGGTGACGGAGGCGGTGACGGTGACGGGGCCGTCGGCCAGCGGGGCCGGGGTCACGTTCCACGACCAGTCAGGCTGCACGAGCGCGGTCCGGATCTGGCCGGCGACGGTTACGCGGACGATCGTGCCGGGCGCGACGTCGCTGGTTCCGGCGATCGTCGGGGTCGGATCGTTCGTCGTCACGGACGGGCCGCCGTCGAGGGTGACGACCGGCGGCACCGTGTCGACCGTGAGCTGCTGGGTCGCGCTCCCGGGGTTGCCGGCGCCGTCGCTGACCGAGGCGACGACGGGGTAGGTCGCGTTGGCGAGGATCGCCGGGGTCACGGACCAGGTGCCGCCCGACGGGGTGGCGGTGAGCGTCTGGCCGTTGATGGTCACGGTGACGAGGCCGGGCGCCTCGACGTCCGTCGTGCCGCTGATCGGCGGCGTCGTGTCGGTCGTCGTGGCGCTGGCGCCGCCGGTGATGGCGACGACGGGCGGGACGCTGTAGAACTGGTTGTCGTCCAGCGTGAGGGCGCCGTCCCGGGCGAAGACACGGCCGTTGACCAGGCTTCCGTGGCCGACGCCCACCGCGCCGAGCGCGATCAGGGTGCCCGCGAAGTCGCCCGTCGCGCCGATGTCGGCGCCGCCGTTGACCTGCCAGAAGACACGGGACGCCTGGGCGCCGTTGATCAGCACGACGTGGCTCGAGGCGGCGGTCGTGAGCGCCCCGCCGACCTGGAAGACGAAGACGGCGTTCGGATTCTGCATCCCGTCGAGCGTCACCGTCCCGGTGTTCGAGGCCGCGGTGGAGATGGTGTACAGCCCCGGCTGGATGGTCGCGCCGGCCAGGGTGCCGGCGAGGGTGGCGCCGCCGGTCCGGGCGGCGATCTCGTTGTAGGCCGTGACGGCGTCGGCGTGGGCCAGCCCGGCGGCCGGGGTGCCGACCTCATAGGGGCCGGTGACGATCCCCGGCGGGAAGCCGGTCGGGCTCCGCGCTCGCCTTGACGGCGAGGCCGCCTCGGAGCGTCGTGTGCGGGGCGTTGGGGGCGCTGACGGTGTTGCCGACGGAGGCGCCGCTCAGCACGGCGTAGCTCGAGGCGCGGCCGAGGTCGACCATGCCGGTCGCGGCGGCGTCGGCGGACCGGGAGGCGGAGCCGACGACGGCGAGCACGAGGCAGCCGGCGAGCGCCCCGAGGCGCAGGGGCCTCGACCAGCGGCGGAACGAGCGGCCGGGACGGAAGGGCGGCTGCAGATCGGACACGGTGGGCACCTCTGGGGGGCTGGAGGCTCTCTCTGTCCGAGCCGTGCGGTCGACGTTCTCTCTCGAGCCCTATCGGCTCTCGGCCGCCCCGGCCGGAGCCCTCTACCGGGTGATGCAGGACGCGATGGCAAGCGCGCCCTCATCCGAGCCACCGGGTGCGATCCCGGCGACGTCCGGACTGAGCGTCAGCCGGCAGGGGCCGAAGGGGATGGGCGTACCTGGACTTGAACCAGGGACCCCTCGCGTGTGAAGCGAGTGCTCTACCACTGAGCTATACGCCCGAGGGGCGGATCCTAACGAAGGGACCTCGTCGGGCGAAGCGGGCCGGGGATCTCCGCGGGCCCCGTCCGCCTGGTAGGATCCGCGGCGGCCGTGCTAAGCGGGGAGATAGCGGTTCCCTGTACCGGCAATCCGCTCCAGCCGGGCCGAATCCCTCTCCGAGGGGGACACTCACCAACCAGGGCTTGTGCCGTCCGTGTTGAAGGCCAGGTCCCGCGCGATCGGGACTCTCGAACCGTGTCAGGTCCGGGAGGAAGCAGCACTAAGGGACGTCTTCGATGCGCCGCGGGGAAGCCTGACCCGAGCGGACGACTCCGGCACCAGCTGGTGACGACCTTCGACGAGAGGTGCACGGCCGCTTCTTCCCTCCCGCCTGCGGCGGACGGGGAAGAAGCGGCGGCCCCACGCCGGGTCCTACACTCCCGGAGGTGTCCGCGCTCTACCGCCGCTACCGTCCGCGCGACTTCTCCGAGGTCGTCGGCCAGCGACCGATCGTGCGGACGCTCTCGAACGCGATCGAGACGGACCGCGTCCGGCACGCCTACCTCTTCTCGGGGCCGCGCGGAACCGGCAAGACGAGCCTGGCGAAGATCCTCGCCAAGTCGCTCAACTGCCTGAACGCGCCGGGCCCGACGGTCACGCCCTGCCTCGTCTGCGCCTCCTGCGTCTCCATCCACGACGCGACGGCGCTCGACGTCATCGAGCTCGATGCGGCGTCGAACCGGGGGATCGACGACATCCGCGAGATCCGCGAGCGCGTCGCCGTCCACCCGGTCCAGGGGCGGCGGAAGGTCTACATCCTCGACGAGGCCCACAGCCTCACCGCGGACGCCTCGAACGCGCTCCTGAAGACGCTCGAGGAGCCGCCGGACCACGTCATCTTCGTCCTCTGCACGACCGAGCCCCACCGGCTGCTGGACACGATCCGCGGCCGGTGCCAGAGCTTCGCCTTCCAGCGGCCGACCATCCCCGACGCCCTCGAGGCGCTCGACCGCGTCGTCAGCGCGGAGGGGATCGAGGTCGAGCGCGACGCGTTGACGCTGATCGCCCGCGCCGGGCGCGGCTCGTTCCGCGACGCCATCTCGACGCTCGACCAGGTCGTCACCGCGGTCGCCGGGCCGATCGGGGCGGACGACGTCCGGGCGGTGCTCGGGCTCGCGGACACGGCCACGGTCGGCCGGCTGGTCGACGTCGTCGCCCGGCAGGATGCGCCGGACGCCCTCGCCCTCGTGGACGACGTCGTCGCCCAGGGGCAGGACCTGGGTCAGTTCATCGCCGACGCGCTCGGCTACCTGCGGCTCGTCTTCCTGACGGCGCACCTCGGGGAGCTGCCGCCGTCGGCGGCGCTGACCCGCGAGGAGGAGCTCGCCCTCGGCGAACGCGCCGGCTCGATCGACGACCGGTCGCTGACGCAGCTCGTCGACGGGCTGCTCGCCGTCCAGGACGAGCTCCGCGACGGCGGCGACCCCCGTCTCCCCCTCGAGCTGCTCCTCGTCCGCGTCACGCGGCCGGCCGCCGACCGCTCGCGGGAGGCGATCCTGCGCCGGCTCGACCGCCTCGAGGCCGGCGCGGCGCCCGAGCCGCGACGCGAGCGCCCGCTGACGCTGGTTCCGGCGCCAGCGCCCGCGGATCCCGATCCCGACCGACCCGTCGAGCGCGAACGCGAGGGCCGCCCCGCGATCCTCGCCGAGGCGCCGCCGGAGCACCTGCGGGCCGTCGACCCCGTCCGTCGCGAGCGCCCCGAGATCCCGCCGTCCGTCGCGGCACCGCCGGTGGAAGGCGGCCCGCCCGTTGGCGATCCCGAACCGCGCGCGGCCGGAACGGGGCCCGCGGTCGAGATCGACGTGGCCGAGCTGGGACGGCTCTGGCGGGAGGAGCTCGTTCCGGTCGTCGAGCGCAAGCGGCCGCCGCTCGCCCCGTCGCTCCTCGTCGGCCGGCCGGTCGGGGTCGAGGACGGCGCCGTCGTGGTCGAGTTCGCCCCGGTCAACGCGTTCCAGATGAGCCAGGCGGACGCCCAGGCGAACCGCGGCTTCGCCGCCGAGGAGCTCGGCGCGATCCTCGGCGAGCGGGTCCGCCTCGTCTACCGGCTGGGCGCGGCGCCCGCCGCGCCGGTCACGGCCGAGGCGCCCGCGGAGGAGTCGGCGGACGAGCTCGACCCGATCTCCCGCGAGCACGCCTTTCTCCAGCACGCGCGAACGACGTTCGAGATTTCCGAGGATCCGGAGGAGTACCCGTGAACCAGCAGCAGATGATGCGCCAGATCGCGCAGATGCAGCAGAAGATGCAAGAGGTCCAGGAGGAGCTCGGCCGGACCGAGGTGACCGGCTCCTCCGGCGGCGGCCTCGTGACGGTGACGGCGACCGCGCTCGGGGAGTTCCGGGGCGTCCGCATCGATCCGAAGGCCGTCGATCCGGACGACGTCGAGATGCTCGAGGACCTCGTCCTCGCCGCGATCTCGGAGGCGAAGAAGGCCGGCGAGGCCCTTCAGTCCTCCCAGCTCGGAAGCGTCACCGGCGGGCTCTCGATCCCGGGGCTGATGTAGGCGGTGCTGCCCCCTGCCGCGGAGGCGCTCGTCCGCGAGCTCCAGCGCCTTCCCGGCGTCGGGCGGCGAACCGCCCAGCGCCTCGCGTTCCATCTCCTCCGGGTCCCCGACGCCGAGGCCCTCGGCCTGTCCGAGGCGATCCGCGACGTCAAGGCGCGGGTCGGCTTCTGCTCGCGCTGCTTCAACCTCGCCGAGGGGGAGCTGTGCGTCGTCTGCTCCGACGCGCGGCGGGACGAGACGATGATCTGCGTCGTCGAGACCCCGGCCGACGTCGAGCCGATCGAGCGGACCGCGCAGTACTCCGGTCTCTACCACGTCCTCGGCGGGGCGCTCTCGCCCATCGACGGCGTCGGCGCGTCGGCGCTCCGGCTGGCCGAGCTCGAGAGCCGGGTCGGCGCGGGCGGGGTCGCCGAGGTGATCGTCGCGACCAACCCGACGCTCCCGGGCGAGGCGACCGCGTCCTACATCGCGAACCTCGTCGGCGGCCGCGCCCGGGTGACCCGGCTCGCGAGCGGCCTTCCGGTCGGCTCGGACCTCGAGTTCGCCGACGAGGTCACGCTCGCCCGCGCGATCGTCGGGCGCCGCCCCCTGCACTGACACCGGTTCTGCGCCCCCGCCGCCGCCACACCGGTGGGGCAGGCTCCGGGCGGGGCCGCGAAGAGCGTCTACCGTGTCCCGGATGACCGAGGGCGCGGTGCTGGTCGTCGACGACGAGACGACGATCCTGCGGATGCTCCAGCGCACCCTCGGCGCCGCGGGCTTCACGGTCGAGGCGGCGGGCGACGGCGGCGCCGCCCTGGCGGCCGTCGAGCGGAGGGCGCCGGACGTCATCGTCCTCGACGTGACGATGCCGGGCCTCGACGGGCTCGCCGTCTGCCGGCGACTGCGGGCGAAGGGGCTCGCGTTCCCGATCCTCCTCCTGACCGCCCGCGACGCCGTCGAGGAGCGCGTCGCCGGCCTCGAGGCGGGCGCCGACGACTACCTGAGCAAGCCCTTTGCGACGGAGGAGCTCGTCGCTCGCCTCCGAGCGCTGCTCCGGCGCGGCCGCATCCGTCCGGAGGTCCTGACCGTCGAGGGGGTCCGACTCGACGTCCGCACCCGCCAGGCCTGGCGCGACGGCCGGGCCCTGACGCTGACGCCCCGAGAGGCCGAGGTCCTCGAGGTGCTCCTGCGGAATCCCCGGAGCGTCGTCACCCGCGAACAGCTGCTCGACACCGTCTGGCAGGGGCGAGCCGGGACCACCAACGTCGTCGATCGC
The DNA here is from genome assembly GCA_963800515.1 of uncultured Thermoleophilia bacterium. GTDB lineage: Bacteria > Actinomycetota > Thermoleophilia > Gaiellales > F1-60-MAGs149 > CAWDBC01. Next base: position 99,469 of record CAWDBC010000007.1, on the reverse strand, counting down.
TACATCGCCTACCTGCGCGAGAAGCTCGGCGACCCTCCCCTGATCGAGACGAGGCGCGGCAGCGGCTTCGTCATCGACGCGCGTTGACCGTCCGGCTCCGGGTCGCGCTCGCCGCCGCGCTCGTGATCCTGCTCGCCGCGGCGGCCCTCGGGACGGCGGTCGTCCTCCTCGCCGGCCGCGACGTGGCGGACGCGCGGGACCGCGCCCTCCGGGAGCGCGCCGTCGCGATCGAGCAACTCGCCGTCACCGCTCCCGCGCTCGTCACGCGCCCCGGGGCCCTGGAGACGCCGCTCACCGGGGCGAGCACGAGCGTCGAGCTCGTGGATCGGAACGGCGCGATCGTCGCCCGTTCGTCGGCGCTCCTCGCCCGGCCGCTGCCCCGGCTCGCCGTGGTCGACGCGGTCCTGCGCGGAGGCGCGCCGCGGTACGCCACCGTGGACGTCGCCGGGAGGGCGCTGCGCGTCTTCGCCGCACCGCTCCCCGTGTCGGCCGCGGCGCCGCTCGGGGGCGGGGCCCTGATCGTCGCCGCCTCGGCCGATCCCGGAGACGAGACGGTCCACCGCCTCCGGGGCACGGTCATCGTCACCGCGGCGATCGTCGCCCTGCTCGCCGGGCTCCTGGCCGCCCTGACGACCCGGCGGGCCCTGGCGCCGCTGACGAACCTCTCGGCCGCGGCGGCCGGGATCGCCAGGACCCGGGACGCCAGCCGGCGCCTGCCCGCCTCCGGCGCCGACGACGAGGTGGGCGCGCTGGCCGGAACGCTGAACGAGATGCTGACCGCGCTGGAACGCGCGCAGGCGGCGGAGCGGCGGTTCGTCGCCGACGTCTCGCACGAGCTGCGCACGCCGCTGACCGCCCTTCGCGGCAACGCCCTGCACGCCGCCGCCCACGGAGCCGACCCGGCGCTCCTCGCCGACCTCGCCGCCGACGCCGAACGGCTGGCGCGCCTCGTCGACGACCTTCTCGCGCTGGCTCGCGAGGGCGCGGGCGGGGGGGCGACCCAGGTCGTCCACCTCGACGAGATCGCGGCCGCCATCGCCGAGCGCGAGCCGCGGGTGACGGTGGACGACTCGGAGCCCGTCCCCGTCTCCGGCGACCGCGACGCGCTGGCCCGTGCCGTCGGCAACCTGGTCGCGAACGCTCTGACGCACGGGCCGGCGGGCGGGCGGGTCACCCTGCGGGCGCGGCGCGCCGGAGCACTGGCCACGATCACGGTGGAGGACGAGGGACCGGGTCCCCCGCCGGCGGCCGCGGCGCACCTGTTCGAGCGCTTCTGGCGCGGAGCCGGCAGTGCGGACCGGCCCGGCTCGGGACTGGGGCTCGCGATCGTCCGGGCCACCGCCGAGCGCCACGGCGGCACCGTCCGGGTCGCCGGGTCGGCGTTCACGATCGAGCTTCCGGCGCTCGGCGATCCCTCGGAGCCGGGCGGTCGCACGGAGGGCGCTGCGTCCGTCCCCCGCGAAGGCACCTGAGCCGGACCGCCACCGGGCGGCATGCAGGTCCGCGCCGGCCGCCGGGCTGCGTCCACCCTCCGGCCTCGGCCCTCGACGATCCCTCGGAGCCGCGGGGCCGTCGGAGCGCGCGCGATTCCCGACCACGGCGCCTCGGCCGGGCCACGGCCGAGCGGCACGCCGGCCCGCTCGGCGTCGCGCGTGTGGCGTGCCCGATCGGGCCCGGCTCTCAGAGATCCCTCAGAGCCGCGCGGTACAACGCGGGGCATTCCTCCCCGGTCCCACGAAGGCAGCTGATGCAGTCCCTCCGCACGATCTCCACCCGCACGCTGGTCGCCTCCGTCGCCGCCACCGGCGCCCTCGTCGCCGGCGGCGTCGTCGTCGCCCAGGCCACGTCGGGCTCCGGCACGCCGCCCCCGCCCGCCCGGCTTGACGCCGCCATCTCGACCGCGCTCTCCCGACCGGCCGTCGCCGGTGTCACGGCGCGGATCCGCTTCACGAACCACCTGATCGACTCCGGCGCGCTCCCGGGTCTCGGATCGCCGCTCCTCGCGGGCGCCAAGGGACGGCTCTGGGCGTCCCCCCAGGGGGTGCGCCTGGAGCTCCAGTCGGACGGCGGGGACGCCCAGATCGTCTGGCGGGGCGATCGGCTGACGGTCTATGACGCCACGTCGAACACCGTCTACCGCGCGGACCTCCCCGGCCGGGCGACGAACGGCAAGGGAACGGCCGCGAAGCCGACCGCCACCGACGCGGTGCCGACGCTCGCGCGGATCGACGAGGCCCTGCGAGGCCTCGCGACCGTCGCGTCCGTCTCCGGCGCCCGGCCGCGAGCGATCGCCGGCCAGGGTGCGTACAGCGTGCGGATCTCGCCGAAGCGGGACGGCGGGCTCCTCGGCGCCGTCGAGCTCGCCTGGGACGCCCGGCACGGGATCCCCCTCCGCGCCGCGATCTACGCCCAGGGCACGTCGGCGCCAGTGCTCGCGGTCGAGGCCACCGCCGTCACCGTCGGCGCGGTCCCGGTGAGCGACATCGCGATCGCTCCTCCCGCCGGGGCGAAGGTCGTGGACCTCTCCTCGAAGAACGCCTCCGCCGCCGGCACCAAGGACCCGGCGCCGGGGACGCAGGACGCCAGCGAGGCCGCCGAGGAGCCGCTTCCGGCGATCCCGAGCCCGGCCACCCTCGTGGGGCTGCCTCGGGTGCAGGACCGCGGGGTCGACTGGAAGGGATCGGCCGCACGGATGCTCGTCTACGGCCGCGGGCTCGGGGCGATCGTCGTGATCGCTCGTCGTGCGGACCCCAAGGAGGCCGCGACGACGTCCGGCCCGCTCTCCCAGCTCCCCGCGATCGCGATCGGCCGGCTGACCGGGCGCGAGCTGCCGACGGCGCTCGGAACGGTGCTGACCGTCCGCAGGGGGACGGTCGACTACGCGATCCTCGGCTCCCTCCCACCGTCCGCGGCCGAGGCCGCGGCCCGGGAGCTGCTCCAGTGAGCGCGCCCGTCGTCGAGGCCGTTGGCCTCGTCAAGCGCTACGACGAGGTCGTCGCCGTCGACGGCGTCGACCTCGCGATCGAGGCCGGTGACGTCTACGGGTTCCTCGGCCCGAACGGGGCCGGCAAGACGACCACGCTCCGGATGCTCCTGGGCCTGATCCGGCCGTCGGCCGGAAGCGCGCGCCTCTTCGGCCGCGACCCGATGATCGAGGGGCCGCGCGCCCTCGAGGGCGTCGCTGGGTTCGTCGAGGCCCCGCGCTTCTATCCCTACCTTTCCGCCCGTCGCAACCTGGAGCTCGTCGCCGCCTACGACGGGGGCGACGCCGCGGACCGGATCGACGACGCCCTCGAGGCCGTGGAGCTGACGCCGCGGGCGCGGCACAAGGTCGGCGGCTACTCCCACGGGATGCGCCAGCGGCTCGGAATCGCGGCCGCGCTGATCCGCGACCCGAGGCTCCTGATCCTCGACGAGCCGCAGACCGGGCTCGATCCGGCCGGGATCCGCGACATGCGCGAGCTGATCCGGCGGCTCTCCGAGAGCGGGATGACCGTGCTCCTGTCGAGCCACGTGCTCGCCGAGGTCGAGGAGATCTGCAACCGGTTCTCGATCATCCTCGAGGGCCGGATCCTCTACGAGGGCGACCTCCCGGGGCTCCGCTCCCGCACGCGGCGCTCCGCCGGGTACCGCCTGCGGACGACCGACGACGTGCGCGCGGCCGACCTGCTCCGGGAGCGGCTCGGCCCCGACGCCGTGGACGTGCTCGACGGGGTCCTCTCGCTCGCGTGCGCGGAGCCCGCCGCCGCCACGCTCTCGCTCGCCCTCGCCGAGGAGGGGATCGGCGTCCGCGCCCTGATCCCCTGGCAGCCGACGCTCGAGGAGATCTTCCTCGACCTGACGGAGGGAGCCGGCCCCGCTGCCCCCGTCGCCCCGTCGTCGCTGGCGGAGGTGGCCTGATGCCCGGCGTCCGGCAGGTCTACGTCCACGAGCTCGTCAAGCTCCGCTACCAGAAGCGCACGTACCTGGGCCTCGGAGCGGCGTTCGTCGTGCCGCTGATCTTCGTCGGCGCGCTCGCCTTCCAGTCGGGGCAGCCGAGCGACGTCGCCTTCGGCCGGTACGTGCGCGAGAGCGGCCTGGCGATCCCGCTCGTCCTCCTGATCTTCGGCGCGATCTGGCTCTTCCCGCTGATCACCGCGCTCGTGGCCGGCGACATCGTCGCCGCCGAGGACCACAACGGGACGCTGAAGACCATCCTCACCCGCTCGATCGGCCGGGGTCAGGTCCTCACCGGGAAGCTGCTTGCCGCGTTCTCCTACGCGATCGTGGCGATCGCGCTGATGGGGACGACGGCGGTGATCGCCGGCTCGCTCGAGTCGGGCTTCAGTCCGCTTACCTCCCTCTCGGGCACCCGCGTCTCGGCGCTGCGCGCCCTCGCCCTCGTCGCCGCGAGCCTCGGCGTCTACCTGATGCCGATCCTCGCGATCACCTGCATCGGCGTGCTCCTCTCGGTGCTCGCGCGAAACAGCGCGGGCGCGGTCGTCGGCACCCTGATGATCTCGCTGGCGATGCAGCTGGTCGGCATCCTGCCCGGCCTCGGTGGCGTCAAGCCGTACCTCCTGACCGAGCAGTTCCAGGCCTGGCAGGGCCTGCTCCGGATCCCCGCCGACCTGGCGCCGCTCGGCCATGCCGCCTGGATCTGCGCCATCTACGCCGCGCTCGCCCTGATCCCGGCCTACCTCGTCTTCCTCCGGCGCGACGTGACCGGCGGCTGATCGCGCGCCGCCGGTCACGTCAGGTCCGACGACGCACCACGAGGACCTTCGTCGCGGTGGCCGTGTGGCCAGCCCCGTCGCGAGCGACCGCGGTCAGCCGGCAGCGCACCGCGTGGAGTCTCCGCACGACGGCGAGCCTCTTCTTCGAGAGCTTCAGGGCGACGGTCCGGCGGGTGCCGGCCGGCACCGTCGCCTTGGCGCTGCCGAGGACCACGATCCGCTTCCGCGGCTGGAGCTCCCTGGCGACGACGATCCGCTTCGCGGTCGAGAGCGTCAGGGTCACGCGACAGCCGCCCGCGACGGCGGCCGGGCACGAGACGGCGACCGCCAGCCGGCCGGCCCGCGTGGGCTTCGGGGAGGCGACGCCGAGCTTGACGAGGGGCCGGACGGCCACCGGGGACGGCTCGACCTCGAGGCCGGCGCTGAACTGCGGCTCCGCCCCTCCCGGGACGAGCAGGCTCCGCGCGGCCGATCCGCACGCCGCCAGGTTCGTGGTGTCGAGGACGTGGACGCCGTCGTCCATGCCCCAGGCGAGCCGCGACCCGTCGGGCGAGAAGCTCGGGCTCGCCTGCTGCGGATGCGTGAAGTCGGCCGGATCGAGCGTGAGCGTGCAGGCGGGCGTCGGCGGGGCGAGCGCGGATCCGCCGAGGGTGAAGAGCAGGATCTTGGCGAGGCGCGGCTTGCCGTCGATCCAGTCGGCGTGATCGTCCTCGACGAACGCGAGCCTGTCGGCGGCGCGGTCGACGACCGTCTGGAAGTCGGACACGGTGTCGCTGTCGCCGACCGTGGTCGGCCCGCCCTGGGTCGCGTCGTCGGCGATCGCGACCGTGCCGTAGACCGACTGCGTGTCGCCCACCGTCGGGCCGTCGTGGGTGACGAGGATGTGGCCGGAGTCGACCCAGGTCGGGTTGACGTAGTCCTCCTGCCCCGTCGTCTGGTGCGGGAAGTCGAGGCCCGTCGAGGAGGCCGGCGTGAAGTAGGTCGCGAAGGACGAGTCGCCGCAGTTGAGGATGGCGTAGGCGACCGTGCGGCCGTCGGGAGAGACGCGCACGGAGGAGGGGCCGTAGGTCGGGCAGGCCGGAGACGACAGGCTGCCGAAGGTCGGGAAGCTCGAGAGCTGCGTGCCGGCCTGGGAGAGGCGGTAGATCGTGTCCGACCCGTCGGAGTCGGTCCCGCCCGGGTTGATCCGCGAGAGCCCGCCGACGGCGACGATCGTCCCGTCGTCCGCCTCGGACGGCCAGGCCCAGTTGTTGTCCGTCTGCGTCACCGGCCGCGCGGAGGTGCCGTCGGCATGGCTGATCCAGACCTGTCCGCTCTTGATGTAGACGAGCGAGTCGGCCGCGGCCGGCGACGCACCGAGAAGGGCGCCGATCGAGCCCGCCGCGATCATCCATCCGCGCCTGCCGCCCATCTCCCTCGTCCCCCTTCGCTCGTTCCTTGCCGGCCGACGTGGGCGCCGCGCCCCCCGGTCGTGCCCCTCCGTCGCGGCGACGTCGGGCTGGACGGCGCGGACCTCCTACGCGCCCGAAGCCTTGCAGATCGCGGTTGGATTTCCCTTCCCGGGCCTCCCCCGAACGGGGCACCGGAGGCACGGGCCCTCCGCCCGCGCCGAGGGCGGCCGACGAGGGAGGAGGGTCGGTGTACGGTGGAGACGTGACCGACGGACCGGCCGACCTCCACGCCCACATCCTGCCGGACCTCGACGATGGCCCCCGGGGGCTCGGGCGGGCGCTCGCGCTCCTCCGTCTCTTCGCCGCCGACGGGGTGGCGACGATCGTCGCCACGCCCCACGTCCACCCGGAGCACCCGGGGACGCTCGACCGGCGCGACGGGGCCTTCCGGCAGCTCGTGTCCGCGGCCGCGCACGACCGGATCGACGTGGAGCTCGTGCTCGGCGGGGAGGTCGACCCGGCGCTCGCGCTGACGATGGACGACGACGCGCTCGCTCGGTGCGCGTTCGGCTCCGGGCGCGTCCTCCTCCTGGAGTTCCCGTGGACCTATCGCTGGCCCGCCGAGCTGGCCCCGGCGGTCGATCGGGCGGTCGCCCTCGGGCTCAGCCCGTTGATCGCGCACCCGGAGCGGATCGACGTCTGGAGCCACGACCTCGACCTGCTCGTCGACCTCCGGCAGCGCGGCGCGGCGATCCAGCTGACGGCCGGCTCGCCCCTCGGCGAGTTCGGCCGCCGGGAGGCCGACCTGAGCGACCGGCTGCTCGCCGAGGACCTCGTCGACGTGGTCGCCTCGGACGCCCATGGGCCGCACCGACCGCCGAGGATGACCGACGCCCGCGACCACCTGAGGCGCCGGTACGGGGCGGACGTCGCGGCCCGTCTCGTCGACGAGGAGCCCAGGCGCCTGCTCCGGTGCGGCGTGCGCGCCGGCGGACCGGCCGCCTGACCACCCGCGGTCACGCGCGGGGTGAAGCCGTCCTCCTGCGGCGCGGCGAGTCCCCCGAGAGCGGCGCTCCGACGCCTCCCCGCCGTCACAATGGTCCCGATGTCCGCCCTCGCCCAACCCGACTTCGACACCGTCGTGATGAAGTTCGGCGGCTCCTCCGTCGCCGACGCCGAGAAGATCAGGCGGGTCGCCCGGCGGCTCGTGGCGGCGAAGGAGCGCGGCCTCCGGGTCGTCGGCACGGTGTCCGCCATGGGCACGACGACGGACGGTCTGATCGAGCTGGCGAACGCGGTCTCCCCCGTTCCGAACCCGCGTGAGATGGACATGCTCCTCTCCACCGGCGAGCGGGTCTCGTGCGCGCTCGTCGCGATGGCGATCCACGACCTCGGCCACGAGGCGGTCTCGCTGACCGGCTCGCAGGCGGGGATCGAGACCGACGCCGCCCACGGCAGGGCCAAGATCACGGCGATCCGCGCCGACCGCGTCCGGACCGCCCTCGATCGCGGGGCGATCGTCCTCGTCGCCGGCTTCCAGGGGATCTCGGCCGACACGAAGGACGTCACGACGCTCGGCCGCGGCGGCACCGACGCGACCGCGGTGGCCCTGGCGGCGGCGATCGACGCGGCCTGCGAGATCTACTCCGACGTGCCCGGGGTCTTCACGGCCGACCCGCGGATCGTCCCGGAGGCGCGGAAGCTCGACCGCGTGTCCTACGAGGAGATGCTCGAGATGTCCGCCTCGGGCGCGAAGGTCCTGATGCTCCGATCGGTGGAGCTCGCCCGCAACCACGACGTACGCATCCACGCGCGCTCGACGTTCTCCGACGAGGTCGGCACGTGGATCGGGGAGGAAGGCATGGAGAGGGCGATCGTCTCCGGCGTCACGCACTCGGACCAGGAGGTCGTGTTCACGGTCTCCGGGGTGCCGGATCGACCCGGCTCGTGCGCGACGCTCTTCGACCACATCTCCGCGGCCGGCGTCAACGTGGACACGATCATGCAGAACGTCGTCCACGGCCGGGCGGAGATCTCGTTCACGACGCCGGCCACCGACGTGATCGCCACGCGGGAGGCGATCGAGGCGGCGCGCCCCGACCTCGGGACCTTCGAGGTCGAGGAGGACCACAACCTCGCCAAGGTGTCGCTGATCGGCGCCGGGATGCGATCCCATCCGGGCGTCGCGGCGAAGATGTTCCGGACCCTGGCCGACCTCGAGATCAACCTGCAGATGATCTCGACCTCGCCGATCAAGGTCAGCTGCATGATCTTGAAGCCGGAGATGGCCACGGCCGTGCGCGCCCTGCACGAGGCGTTCGCGCTGGAGTCCGAGCCCCAGCCCGAGGAGATCGCCCGTGCCTAGGATCGCGATCCTCGGGGCGACCGGCGCGGTCGGGGAGGTCCTCCGGCAGTGCCTCGCCGAGCGCAACTTCCCGGCCGCGGATCTCGTGCTCCTCGCCTCGGAGCGCAGCGCCGGCCGGTCGCTCCCCTACGCGGGCGAGGAGATCGAGGTCCGCGCCGTGTCCGCCGACGCCTTCGACGGAGTCGACATCGCCATCTTCTCGGCGGGGGCGGAGCGCTCGCGGACCTGGGCGCCCATCGCGGTCGAGCGGGGCGCCGTCGTGATCGACAACTCGTCCGCGTTCCGGATGCGGGACGACGTCCCCCTCGTGGTGTCCGAGGTCAACCCGCACGCCCTCCGGGGCCACCGGGGGCTGATCGCGAACCCGAACTGCTCGACGATGCAGCTGATGCCGGTACTCCGCCCGCTCCGCGACGCCGCGGGCCTCGAGCGGCTCACCGTGGCGACCTACCAGTGCCGTCTCCGGCACCGGGCGCCAGGCGATCGAGGGCCTCCGCGACGAGTCCCGGGCCGCGCTCGCCGGCGAGGCCCCCGCGGCGATGGCCTACGCCGCCCCGATCGCCTTCAACGTCCACGGCTTCGCCGGGAGCTTCGTCGGCGACGAAGGCTACACCGACGAGGAGATGAAGCTCGTCAACGAGAGCCGGAAGATCCTCGAGCTGCCGGACCTGCGGGTCTCCGTCCACTGCGCGCGGGTCCCGGTCGTCTCCGGTCACTCCGAGGCCCTGTGGGTCGAGACGACCGAGCCGATCGCGCCGGAGGCCTTCCGCGCGCTGCTCGAGGAGGCGCCCGGGGTGGTCGTCGTCGACGAGCCGGCGACGTCGAGCTTCCCGACCGCCCTCGACGCCACCGGCTCCGACGACGTGTTCGTCGGCCGGATCCGCCGCGACCTCGGCGATCCCCGCACGCTGGCGTTCTGGGTCGTCGGCGACAACCTGCGCAAGGGTGCGGCGACGAACACGGTCCAGATCGCCGAGCTGCTCGTCCGCGACGGCCTGCTGACGCCCGCCGGCGTCTGAGGCGCGCCCGGCCGCGAGCCTCGCTCCGGCCGTTCGCTCGACGGCGCGCACGCCGTACGGGAGCGCGCCGCGTCCGCCGGCCGGCTCGGAGCGGGTATTTCCCCGGACGCTCGGGGCTCCCTCCCGCATGGACCCGATGCCGTACGAGAGCCCCAGGGCGCGAGACCGTCGCCTGTCAACCGAAGCCCGGCTCGCGTCGGCCCGACGCCGTCGCCGGAGGCGGTCGGGCGTCCGCCTGCCGCCCGGCGCGTCGCGCGTCGGCCGGGCGGGCCTCGGCGTGGCCGCCACGCTCGCCGTGTTCGCGGGGTCGGCGGGCGTCGCCCGTGCGAATCCCGGCACGCCGAACCTCTACAACGTCCCCTCCTTCGTGCTCGCGGACGACGGCAGCGCCGGAGCGCCGGGCAGCACGAAGCCCGTCACCTTCGGCTGGGGCGAGGTGGCGCTCGACGCCGACGAGGTGAGCGCCTACTACGGGCTCTGCGCCCAGGACACCGCGGGCCCGCTGACCTGCGCCTCCGCCGAGGCGACGGGGAACACGGAGTACGCCGGCTCGGCCACGTTGCCCCTGGTCGACGGCCACGCCTACGACGTGTACGTGTACGTGCGCGAGGCCTACTGCTTGAAGACCTTCCCCTTTCTCTGCGGCACCCTGTCCACGTACGGACCCTCGCTCCGCACGGTGGCCGACTTCGTCGCCCCGTCGGCCGGAGCGCTGACGATCAACGGCGGCGCGCGGTACACGAACCGGCTGACGGTGAGCGTCGCCGCGGGCGGCGGCTGGGATGGCGCCAGCGGCGTCGGCTCGGCCCAGGTGGGAACGGACCTCGCCCTTCCCTGCTCGCTGATCGGATTCCTCCCGACGTGCCCGTTTTCGCTCTCCGGCGGCGCCGGGACGAAGGCCGTCGACCTCGCGACGCCCGACGGGCTCAAGTTCGTCTGGGGGAGGATGCGCGACCGGGCCGACCATCCGGCGGTGTCCCTCTACGCCTTCCGGAATCCGACGCCGGGGAACCCATCGGCCCTCGCGGCGGCGAGCATCACGGTCGACACTACGCCGCCGGTCCCGGCGCTCGCCTCGGCGACCCTGACCGGGGTCGCCGGACGCGCCGTCTCCTTCGACGCGTCGGCGACCACGGATTCCGGCTCGGGGGTCGACCCCCAGGGCTTCGTCTGGACGTTCGGTGACGGAACGACCGCGACCGGCGCCGCGACGATGGCCCACGTCTACCCCGGTCCGGGCAGCTACACGGGGCGAGTCGTCGCCCACGACCGGTCCGGCCACAACGGCGCGCCGGCCGATACGAACTTCGCGAGCCTCCCGTTCACCGTGACGGTCTCGCCCGCGCCGGTGGCGCCGCCGACCGGCCCGCCGCCGCCTCCCGGCGGCACGCCCCCGGTCGGCACGCCTCCTGGCGGGACGCCTCCGGTCGGCACGCCTGGTGGCACGCCGCCGCCGACGACACCGCCTCCCGCGCCGGCTCCCCGGGGGCACGCCGGCGGGATCCTCCGGGCCGTGAGCCTCGTGGGCCGGCCGACCAGCGGCCATGCCTTCACCGTCGACGTCCGGCTCGGTGCGGCCACCACGGTCTCCGCCGTCCTCCGCAACGCGGCGGGCCACGTCGTCCAGCGACTCTCCCGCCGGGCGCGGGCCGGCACGGCCGCTCTCCGGCTCCGCGGGCGCAAGGCCGGGCGCTATGCCCTGACGGTCTCGTCGGGCTCCGTCAGGAAGACGATCGCGATCCGGATCCGGTCATGACCGGGCGCCTCGCCGTCGCTCTCGCGGCCGTCGCCGTCACCGTGGCGCCGGCCTCCGCGCTCGCCGCCGACAGCGTCGTCGGCTTCGACGGATCGCCCGCCGTCGCGGGCCAGAGCGCGAACACGATCTACGCCGCGGCGCCGGGCCTCGTCTTCGGCCCCTCGCCCCGGCCTGCCGTCGGCAGCATCCCGAGCCTCACCGGCTGCGGCGTCTACGTGGCGGCGACGCCGGCTGCGCCCTCGCAGCCGAACGCGGGCTCCCTCGCCTGCGGCGGCGGGGAGTTCCCCACCTCGCCCGCGCTCTACGGGACCTTCACGACGGCGACGCGGACCCGAATCGCGCTCCGGGTGGGCGATCCGCGGGCAACGGGGCACACGGTGCAGTTGACCGCCTACGACGGCGACGGGCTCGTCGTCGGCACGTCGGCGCCGACCGCCGTGCCCGCCGGCGGGGTCACGCTCTCCGTCATGGGCGGCCAGCCCGAGATCGCCTCCTTCCTCCTCAGCGAGACCGGCAACGACACGGCGGGCGGCCTCTGGGTCGACGACATCGCCGTCGACGATCCGCCCGTGCCGGGGCACCCGGCGTTCAGCCTGCAGCGCACCGGGTCGGGGACCACCTACCTCACCCAGGGCGGTCCGCTGACCACGGTCGACCTCTCCCTGTACCGCATCAACGGCTCCGACGGCAACGTCGACTACGCCACGTCCGGCCTGCCGGACGGGGTGGTCGCGTCGCAGGTGCCGAGCGTCAACGGCGTCGGGCTCGCCCTCTCGGCGTCGCCCGAGGCCGCGGTCACGAGCGGACCGGACGTGACCGTCACGGTGACCGCCACGCCGCACGACGCCGGCGCGGGGACGCGGGCGCAGACGCTGACCTTCCCGGTCCGCGTCGCGCCGGCGCTCCTGCTCAGCGCCCGCGGGGTGGGCTCCGCCCCGGTCCCGTCCTGCAGTCCGATCCTCCTCGACTACGGGATCGCCGACTTCGCCGGCCCCGCGAGCTGGACCGTCTCCGGCCTTCCCTCCGGGGTCACCGCCTCGATCAACGGGACGCCGATCGGCTCGGCGCCGACCGTCTCGGGCTACGGCACCGCCGCCCTCCGCTTCTCGGCGACGACCGGCGTCACCGGTCGGCCGAGCGTCCGGATCGGGCTCGTGGGCAGCACCTACTTCGGGACGACCCTTCCCGCGCACCGGGGGCGCTTCGCCGACAGCCAGGCGATCGCGCTCGACCAGGCGTCGGGACTGACCGTCAGCCCCACCGCGGGCCGGACGCCGCGCGAGCTCGGCCCGGGAACCGCCGTCACCCTCACCGGCGACGACCTCTGCACCGGGCCCGCCGTCCGCATGCGCTTCGGCAACGACCAGGCGCTTGCGCCGATCGTCGCCCAGAGCCGCGACGGGCGCTCGCTCACGGCGATCGTCCCCCGCAACGCGACGACCGGCCCGATCTCGCTCGTTCCTGACGCGGCGTCGCCGGCGGCGCATCGACGGTCCGGTCTTCACGGTCGACAGCTACCGGAACACCGTCGGCTACGCGTTCCACAACTACGTCCCCCACCTCACCATGGGGCAGGCGGAGACGGCGTTCGGCTACGACCAGACGCACCTGACGATCGACCCGTGCCCGGTCTTCGACTGCCCCATCACCACCCCGATCCCGGACCCGTGGACGATGATCCTGCTCGCCGTCGCCAACGGCACCATGGGCAAGAGCGACGGCGGGGGCGCCTGCTCGGGTTCTCGCGGACGAGCCAGCAGCTGCGGCGCGGCGACCACGCGCTCGGCGACTTCTCCCCGTCGGGAGCGAGGAACGCGTTCGCCCTGGACGGGCCGAACGGCCCCGCCGGTCCGGTCCAGGAGTACATCAACTCCGGCCAGCTCTCGCTGCTCTCGAACGAGTACATCCCCTTCTACCTGACGCACGCGACGGCGAACGCGTTCGGCGCCACGCCGACGACGATCCGGAACGAGATCACCGGCTACCTCCGGGGCGGCGACGACCCGCAGATCTCGCTCCGCGACGGCGGGAGCCTGACGAAGATGCACGTGGTGATCGCCTACGACATCGAGCAGGACCCGAACTCGTCCAACGCGGGCGACTACTACATCGACGTCTACGACTCCAACAAGCAGTTCCTCACCTCCGGTACCGGGGACGAGACGACGGCGGACGGGATGAACCACGCGGGCGCCCTGGGGGCGAGCCGCATCCACGTCCGCGCCGACGGCTTCTGGGAGCTCCCGAGCTCGAACCTGAGCGCGTCGAGCCTCGGCAACCTGGTCGTCAGCGGCTACGACAACCCGCCCCGGCATCCGAGCGAGCTGACCCTCGGCGGACTCGCCCGGCAGGGCCTCGTGTTGCTCCTCGGCTCGGACGTCGCGCGCTTCCTGCCGCGCGCCACCGCTGCCGGCGCGACCGCCGGGCGGGCCACCGTGGCCTCCTCGACGGAGCAGATCTCCGCCGGCGGGCGGACGCTCTTCACGCGGCCCGGCGTCCTCAACACCAACCCGAAGACGGCGCTCCACGCGACGCCGTGGGTGCCGCCGACGGGCGGCACGTCGGACACGGAGGGGTACATCCTGGGCGCCGGCGCGAACGCCGACTACACGGTCCGGCTGTCCTCGAAGGCGACGACCGCCGAGACGCGCACGATCCTCGGTCCCGGCTTCCTCGGCCAGATCTCGACCACGCTGCACCGGGGCGTGTCGGACGAGCTGACGGTCCAGCCCGGGCAGCGGTCGGTGGGCATCAGCTCGCCGGGCGCACCCTCCCCCGTCGACGCGCAGCTCGTCGTCCGGGCCCCCGACGGATCGACGCGGACCGTCGCGACGAGCTCGCCATCGAGCACGGGTGACACGCTCTCGTTCCCGGGTGGCGCCTCGACGTTCCGGCTCGTCCACCAAGGCCCGGCGGCGACGGTCGGCGTGACCCTCTCCTGGGTCGGGCGCGCCGGGCCGCCCCAGGCCGTCTCCTCGCGCGTCCGGGTGGCCGCCGACTCCACGCTCCAGCTCACCCCGTCAAGTTGGGCGCGACTTCGCGGATCGGCCGATCCGGGTCGGCGACGGGCACACCAGTAGTGGCCGGCTCCGGGTCCGCTCCGTGCACGGCAGGGGCGTCCGGCTCTCCGCCCTGCACCTGAAGCACGCGCACAAGCGGCTGACCGGGACGATCGTTGCGCGGGCGCCGCGGAAGCTCGCCTCGGGGGCGGCCATCGTCTCCTGGCAGCTCGTGCGGGCGGGCCGGACGATCGCCCACCACGCCGCACCGCTCCGGCGCGGCGGCCGCACCCGTCTCACCTGGCGGCTCCCGACGGGCGCCCGGCGCGGCGACCGGCTGACGGCCGTCGTCGTCACCGTGCTCCAGGACGGCGGCGTCTTCTCGTCGACGACGTCGCGCGTGCAGGCGCGGATCTGACGGGCGGCGGAGATCCCGGCCGACGCCGATGTGCGGACGTCGGGATGCTCGGCGAACGACGGGAGCGGCCGGACGATCCACGATCGGACCGGCCGCTCCGGCGCGGCCGGGTCCTCCGCCGGGCCGATGAGCCGGCGAGCTCCGCGGCCCGCCGGTGACCCGGCCCCCTACACGGCGGCCGGAGCGCGACGCCGGGCGAGTCGCTCCCGGAGCTCCGCGACCCGGGCGGCCAGCGTCCGCTCCTCGACCGGGATGATCCCGCGCAACTCGAGCCGCATCAGGGCGATCCGGCCGCTCGTGCGGATCGGCTGGAAGCCGAAGTCGGCGAGGAACTCGAAGGGGAAGATCGTGTGGTGGCGACGGTCCCGTCGCTCGTCGGCCTGCTCGGCGTCGGAGTACTGGTAGGCGAACGCCTCGACGGCGGGCAGCTTGCGGTCCCGCACCTCGCCGATGCACGCCAGCACGAGGCTCTGCAGGGCCCAGGGCGAGGAGGGGTCGAGCAGGAGCGAGCAGGTCATCAGCACGCCGTCTCGCGAGGGCGGCCCGGCGGGGAGCCGGGCGGCGCGCGGGAACGCGTCCTGCGGGCCGTACTGGAGGAAGCCGACCAGCCGATCGCCGTCGTGGTAGAGCTTTCCCCACGGCCCGAAGCGATCCTCGGTGTCCGCGATGAACTCCCGCTTGTCCGGGGTCGCCCAGCCGTTCTCCTGCCACCAGAGGCACGAGACGCAACACGGCGGCGCCGTCTCGATGGTCGCGCCCGTGAGGTGGCGGACGCGAGTGGTCACGCGTCCTCCGCCCCGTCGACGACGACGGTGACGAGGGACACCTCGAGCCCGAGCATCGACCGCAGGTAGGCGGCGGTCGTCGCGCGGACCTCGGCCCCGACGGCCGGGCCGACGGCGCCCGCGGCGAGGAGGACGTGAACGACGACCTCCACGTCCGCGTCGCCCGCGAACGCCACCGCGGCGCCCCTCTCCTCCGCCGAGCGTCCGCCCAGGCGCAGGACGCCCGGCACGGTCGACGCGGCGTCGACGACGTAGGTCTCGATGACCTCGGGCGAGATCTCCGCCTGCAGTGCGGGCGCCCCTGATCCGTTGGCGCGACGCATCCCCGCCGATTGTACGACGGCTCCGCGTCAGGTGTTCACGGCGCTTCGCAGGACGATCGCCGTCACCTCCGGGCGGGCGGCGACCCGGAGCGGCAGGAACGTCGTCCCGACGCCCCGCGAGATGTGCAGCGTCGTTCCCTCGCGGCCGTAGAACCCCTCCAGGTACCGGCGGGAGAGATGGGAGAACCGGAACTTCCCACCCGGCACGGGCAGCGCGATCTGGCCGCCGTGAAGGTGCCCCGCGAGGACGAGGTCGTAGTCGCCCGGACGGATGCGGTCGAACACGTGCGGGTAGTGACAGGCCAGGATCCGGAAGTCGGCCGCGCACGCGAGCGCCCGCCCGTCCGCCCTCCGCCTGGTGTACGACCGCGGAGCGATGCCCGCCACGGCGACCGTCCGGCCGCGCAGGGTCCGGACCACGCTCGTGTCGGAGAGGAGCAGCACGCCGGTGCCGTCGAGGTCGACCACGACCCGGCGGTCGGCGAACGGATCGTGAGCCGAGCCGATGTCGTGGTTGCCGAGGACGGCGAAGGCGCCACCGGGAACCGCGGCGAGGCGGGCGAGCTGGCGGCGGAGCTCGGCATCCCCCGAGAGGCGCGCGCGCAGGTCCCCGGTGATCACGACGAGGTCCGGCCCCAGCGCCAGCGCCGCGTCCACGGCCATCCGCATCACGCGCAGGTTGAGGCCCGGCGAGCCGGCGTGGAAGTCCGACAGGTGGACGATGACGAGCCCGTCGAGCGCGGCTGGCAGGCCGAGGACCGGCAGCTCGGGTCGGGTCACCCGGAGCCACTGCGACTCGGCCAGCCCGTAGGCCAGGACGCCCGTTCCGAGCACGGCGGCGCCGACGACGAGGCGGAGGGGCGGGGGCGTCACGGTCGCGCATCTTCACAGCTTCTTGCCCGGGAACGCGGTGGCGAGGGCGCAGCGACCCCAGAGGCCCAGACCGGACGCCCGCGCGGCAGCGACCGCCCGCGCGACGGTGGACGCGTTCCCGAGGTTGGGAGCGATCCGCAACGACCGGGCGGCGCCCGTGGCGGCGATCGCGGTCGCGAGGTCGTGTCCCGCCGCCGGGCCGGTCCGGGGCGTGAGGTACCCGAGCACCCGGCCGTAGCGGTCGCGCGCCTCGGCCGCGACCGTGATCGTCAACCGCCCGTCGCCGAGCAGGGCCCGCGTCGCCTCCGTCGCGGCCGCCCCGTAGCAGGCGGCGGGCCGCCCCTCGTGCGAGATCTCGGGCGTGTCGATCCCGACGAACCGGACCGACTCGGTTGCCCGGCCACTGCGGACGACGGCGGTGTCGCCGTCCAGGAGCCGGACGACCACGGCGGCGAAGACGAGACCCGGCCGCACGTCCAGCCCGGCCGGAGCCGTGGTTCGCGGCGCCAGGACGCCGGCCGCGATGCCGAGGCCGGCAGCCAGCACCGCGAGGAGGCAGACGAGCCGGGTCACGACCGGATCGTGGGGGTCGGCCGACGCGCCTCGGGGGCAGGGATCGTCGGGGACGCCGAGCGAAGCGCACGCATCCCTCCCCGATAGCCGCTCCTTCGTGACCGATCCGACCGCCTCCCTGACCTCTGCCCGTGACCCGTCGTCGCTCGGACTCGCCCGGCGACGCGATCGCCGGGCCGGGACGCTCGCGATCAGGCGAGGGGCAGCTCGTCTGCGCGCCGGCCGGGACGTGCGGGCGAACGACGAGGATCCGGCTCCAGCGCCGAGGTGCCGTCCAGCTCGAGGCGAGGCTGACGCGCCGTCGGCCACGGCGGCGTGGGCGTCGACCGCCCGGCTCCCGTCACGGGCGCGCGGCGCGGAGCGAGGCGCACCGTACCGACGCGCACCCCGGGCGCTGCGGCGTCGCCGCGCCTGCGCTGTCGGTACGCGTCGACCGCTCCGCGAACGACCCTCGCGAGCGCCTCCTGCTCGGCCCTAGGCGCGTAGGCCCGGCCGACGGGGTAGCGCGCCTCGTGGTCGGCGACGAGGGCGGGACGCGCCTCGCGGAGCCAGTCGAGGTAGAGCTCCCGCACCCCCGTCCGCAGGTGCAGGAGCCCGGCGCTGACGCCGTCGGCGCCCGCCTCGAGGGCGGCGGTGACCACGGCGCGCACGGCCGCCGGGTCGTCGGAGAGGCCGGGCAGCACGGGCGCCACCATCACCCCACAGGGGATCCCGGCCTCGACGAGGCGCGAGACCGCCTCCAGCCGGCGTCGGGGCGGTGGCGCGCCCGGCTCGGCGAGCTGCGCCACCTCCGGATCGAGCGACCCGATCGACAACGCAGCACGGAACTCGCCCCGTCGCGCCGCCTCCGCCAGCACCTCCACGTCGCGGACGATCATCGGCGACTTGGTCAGGATCGAGAACGGATTCCTCGCCGCCACGAGCTCCTCGCACACGGCCCGGGTCAGTCCGTAGCGACCCTCCGCCGGCTGGTAGGGGTCGGTGTTCGTTCCCATCGCGATGTGCCCGCCGCCCCAGCTCGGAGCGCGCAGCTCGGCGCGCACGCGCTCGGCCGCGTTGACCTTGACGACGATGCGCTCCTCGAAGTCGCGCCCGGGATCGAGGTCGAGGTAGGCGTGGGTGGGTCGCGCGAAGCAGTACGTGCACGCGTGAGCGCACCCGCGGTAGACGTTGATCGTGTACGGGAAGGGCATCCGCGAGGCCGCGGGGACCCGCGTGATGATGCGCTTCGCCCGAACGTGCAGGTATTCGACCTCCCGCAGCGCTCGCCGGCCGGGAGTTTCGGTGTCGGGAAGCAGCGACGGCTGACCACCGTCGTCATCGGCGAGACGCCAGCGGAGCGGTGCGGAGGACACGCCGCGATTCTAGCGAACGTACGTTCGGTCGGGGGATTTCGATCCAGGCCGGTCGTCAGCGCACGAACGAGAAGAGGCGGCGCCCCGGTCGGAGCCTCCGCGGCTCCCCGTCGAGGCGGTGGGCGCCGACCCCGACGAGCGTCCCCCCGGGAGCGTCGAACGCGAGCTCGAAGAGCCCGGCCTCCCGGAACCAGCGGCGGATGGAGGGGGTCAGGTCCGGGTCGCGGCGGCTCCGCGTCCAGACGACCACGCCCCCGCGTGCGCAGAGCTCGGGAATGGCGGCGATCGTGCGCCGGACGTCGGCGTCCTCCACGTTGCCGAAGATCCCGCAGAGGAGCAGGAGGTCCGCCGGCACCGCCCCCGCGTAGGCGTCGGTGCAGCCCGCATCGGCCTCGCGGACGACCACGCCCGCGCCGGGGACGCGGGTGGCGAGCGTTCGGGCGCGCGCCGCGTTTCCGGGATCGAGCTCCATCAGCGTCGCCCGGACGCGAGCGGCGTCGTCGCGGCGCCGCAGGACCTCCAGCAGGTCGCGCCCGTCGCCGGCGCACGCGCTCGCGACGGTCAGCTCCCGCTCGGGATTCTCGTCGAGGAAGCGGGCGATGTGGGCCTGGACGATCGCGAGCCGCCGGGCGAGGGGTGATCCCGGCTCGGCGTACGGGGCGTGCCAGGCGCCCCAGTCGATGGATCCGGACACCGGGGGAACGATCAGGGGAGCGGCGGGAGCTGCAGGAGCGCGCGGGCCTCCTCGGGCGACGCGACCGCCCGGCCGACGGACCGGGTCAGGTTCGCGGCGAGCTCGACGAGGGCGGCGTTCGACGGCGCGTGGACGCCGCGGCTGATGTAGGCCACGTCCTCCAGCCCGGTGCGGATGCCTGGCGCTCCGTGGAGGAGCGCGAGCCCCAGCAGGCGCTGGTTGTGGCGGCCGATGCAGGTGACGGTCCAGAATGTCTCGGGCGGCAGCGGGCGCAGCATGGACTGGAGCGCCTCCGGCGACGCGTCGATGCCGCCGGGCACCCCGAAGACGAGGTTGATCCGGAACGGCTCGGGCAGGATCCCCTGCTCCAGCCAGCGCACGGCGGCGACGACGTGGCCGACGTCGAACGCCTCGACCTCCAGGCCGATGCCAGCCTCGAGGGCGCGGCGGACGATCCCGCGACCGGCGGGGGGCGGCGTCAGGAACATCTCCTCGCCGAAGTTCAGCGACCCCGACTCGACGCCGGAGAGGTCGGGCGACGCCTCGAGCCCGGTCGTCCGCTCCTCGATCGTCATCTCGTTGGAGCCGCCGGTCGAGACCATCGTGAGGACGTCGGAGCCGGCGCGGATGCGCTCGATCACGTGACGGAAGCGGTCGGCGTCGCCCGTCGGCGTGCCGTCGTCCTCGCGCACGTGCAGGTGCACGACCGTCGCGCCCGCCTCCGCCGCCCCGATCGCCGAATCGGCGATCTCGTGGGGGGTGTAGGGGACGTTCGGGTTGGTGTCGCGGAACACGTCGGCGCCGGTGATGGCGCACGTGATCACGACGGGGTCGGCGTTCCAGGCCTTCATCATCGGGGCTCCTCGGTCGGTCGCTCTTCCGCCAGCTCCCGCTCCACCGAGGACCGCTCCGCGTCCGTCAGCGGCCGGGAGCGACGCGTCTCCGGGCTCCAGAGGACGAGGCCGACGTCGGCCTCGGCGTACACCCCGCCCTCCAGGTCGGCCACCCGCTCGCGCGTGCCGAGGCTGGAGCGACCGATCCTCGCGCCCACGCAGGTGGTCTCGACCTCGGCGACGTCGGCGCCGATCTCGCGGCGGTAGACGACGGAGATCGAGCCGACGACGTACTCCTCGCGCGGGATCCCGTGCGACTCGAGCCAGGCGTCCCGCCCCGCCTCCAGGTAGGTCAGGAAGAGCGCGTGGTTGACGTGGCCGAGGCCGTCGACGTCGACCCAGCGCACGGGCACGCGGTGCCGGACCTCGCTCATCGCCCGCTCACCGTCCGCTCACCCCACGCCGCCGTGGGCCGCCTCGACCGCGCCGCGGAAGCGCTCGTCGCGACGGTACAGGTCGAGCGCGTAGGCGCCGCGATCCTCGGCGTAGCCGTTGCCGACGATCATCGTCACGGTGGAGGTCACCCCGTCGGCCGTCAGCGCCGCCGTCGAGAAGCCGGTCGCCATCGAGAAGAAGAGGATCGTCCCCGCCGGGTCGGTGGCGAGGATCGCCGCCGCCTCGCAGTTGCGGGCGTTGACGACGACGACGGTGAGGTCGGCGGGAGCGACGCCGGCGTCGCGCAGGAGCCCGAGCGCCCCGACGGGGTCGCGCAGGTCGGCGGCCAGGGCGACGTCGGCGAGGCCGGCGTCGCGGATCGCGTGCGCCGCACGCTCGTCCACGTCCACGACGGCGATCGTCACGCCCGGCAGCGAGTCCCGCGCAGCCGCGCAGGCCAGCCGGCCGGCGTGGCCGGCCCCGAGGACGAGCACCGTGCCACCATCCCGCGGCCCGAGGGCGCGGGTGTGGGAACCGGCGCTGTAGACGTCGTAGAGCTCGAGCGCCGTCGCCTCGGGGATGTCGTCGGGGATCGGAGCCCACGCCGCCGCACCGGCGAGGAAGGCCGTGCCGCGCACCTCGACCTGCGGGTCGTGCGGGTCGATCCGGACGACGGCCTCGAGCGCGAGCGGCAGGAGCGTGTTCGAGCAGAGGGTGACGAGTCGCTGGCCGACGGCGGGACGGTCCTCCCGCCGCTCCCCCACCGCGACGACGGTGCCGAGGGCGACGCCGCCGGAGTCCGTCTCGGGATTGTGCATCTTGCCGCGGTCGCCGACGATCTCCAGGATCCGCGCCGCCATCCGCTCCGGATCGCCGTCCGACCGCTCGCGGATGTTGCGGTGGGAGGTGGAGTCCAGGCAGAGCCGATCGATGGCGAGCTCGACCTCGTAGGGACGGAGCGGACCCGAGGCGTCGAGCCGCTCGGCCGGCTGCGGCAGCGAGCGGAGCGGCTCGAGGACGCGATCGGCGCCGAGCCGGGCGGCATGGTCGTTCGTCGACAGGGGCACGCGGGCATTCTTCCGCACCCGCGGCGGACGGGATCGGCGGGCCGCCCACCGTGTCGACCCCGGAGGCCGGGGCGGCGGGTCCCGAGGGCGCTCGCCGACCGTCGCGGCGCCCGACGCGCTCAGGTCCGCGCCGGTCGGTGGGCGTAGGCGGGATCGAGGAGCAGGCAGGCCGCCCGCCCGTTGCCGTCGGTCCGTTCGTAGAGCGGCGGATCGACGGAGTCGCACGGCTCGAACCGCTGCGGGCAGCGCGGATGGAAGCGGCACCCGCTCGGGATCGCGCCGGCGTCCGGAAGCTCGCCCTTCGGCAGGTCCCGGGCGACCACGGCGCCCGGCGTCGGCGACGGCACGGCCGCGACGAGCGCCTTGGTGTACGGATGCTGTGGCCGCTCGATGACGTCCGTCGCCACGCCCTCCTCGACGATCCGCCCGAGGTACATCACCGCGATCCGATCGCAGAGCGCCCAGGCGAGCGAGATGTCGTGCGTGATGAAGAGGAGCGCGAGGCCACGGCTCTCCCGCAGCCCGAGGAGCACGCGGATGATCTGGGTCCGGACGGAGACGTCGAGCATCGAGACGGGCTCGTCGCAGATCAGGCCGTCCGGCTCGAGGACGAGGGCGGACGCGATCGCGACGCGCTGGCGCTGGCCGCCGCTCAGCTGATGCGGGTAGCGATCCAGGTACTGGGCCGGGTCGAGGTTGACGTCGCGGAGCGCGCGGGCCACCCGGTCGGCGTGCTCGGCCTTCGCCACGCCCTGGACGACGAGCGGCTCGGCCACGATCCGGCCGACCTTCTGGCGCGGGTTCAGGGTCTGGTAGGGGTCCTGGAAGATCATCTGGACCCGCCGGCGCAGGCTCCTCGTCGTCTGCCGGTCCGAGATCGGCCGGCCGTCGAGCGCGACGGTGCCCGAGGTGGTGGGGATCAGGCCGAGGAGCGTCCGCGCGAGCGTCGACTTGCCGCAGCCGGACTCGCCGACCAGGCCGTGGATCTCGCCCGGCCGCCAGTCCAGGGTGACGCCGTCGAGCGCGGTCGCGGTCCGCCGCCGATTGCCGAATGTGACGACGACGTCCGTGGCGTCCATCAGGGCGCTCACGGCGCCTCCTCCATCGACGCCGGGCCAGGTCTCCCAGGGGGCGAAGTGGCACGCCGCGAACTGGTCGGGGCGGACCTCGCGGAGCGCCGGGTCCTGGAGGCACGGCTCGGCCGCGTAGGCGCAGCGGTCGCGGAAGCGACAGCCGTCCGGCACCTCCCCCGGCTGCGGGGGCGAGCCGCCGAGGGCGGTCAGGTGGCGGGTGCCGCCGATCACGGGAAGCGCCTCGAGCAGCGACTTCGTGTACGGGTGCTGGGGATCGGCGAAGACGGAGGCGACGGGACCGGTCTCGACGATCCGACCGGCGTACATGACCGCGATCCGGTCGCACGTCTCCGCGAGCACGCCGAGGTCGTGGCTGATCAGGATCAGCGCCAGTCCGAGCTCCTCCCGCAGGTGCTCGAGGAGCTGCAGGATCTGCGCCTGGGTGACGACGTCGAGCGCCGTCGTCGGCTCGTCGGCGATCACGAGGGCGGGCCGGCAGGCGAGGGCGAGGGCGATCATCACGCGCTGGCGCTGGCCGCCGGAGAGCTGGTGCGGATAGCGTCGACCGAGGGTCGGCGGCATGCCCACGAGCGACAGGAGCTCGCCGATCCGCCGCTTCAGGACGGCGTCGGTCGCCCGTCGGTGGAGCCGGATCGCGTCGCCGATCTGGCGGTCGACCCGCTGCACCGGATCGAGCGAGTTCATCGCGCCCTGGAAGACGAGGGAGACGTGGCGCCAGCGCACCCGCTGCATCCCCCGCTCCGTGCGCTTGTGGATGTTGATCGGATCCACGTCCGGCCGGCTGAGCACGATCTCGCCCGACTGCTTGAGCGTCGGCGGCAGGAGCTTCATCACGGCGAGCGCCGTCGTCGACTTGCCGCACCCGGACTCGCCGGCGAGCCCCAGCGCCTCCCCCGGGCGGAGCGTCAGGTCGACGCCGTCGACGATCGCCCGGCCGCGATGGCGGACGACGAGGTTCGAGATCTCGAGGAGCCCCGTCATCGATCGTCCCGGAGGCGCGGGTTGACGTGCTCCTCGAAGAGGAAGCCGATCATCGCGATCGAGAGCACGAGGAGCGTGATGCAGAGCCCCGGCGGCAGCACGTACCACCAGGCGCCCGCGCTCGGGGCGCCGGCGCCGAACGCGTTGTCGAGCATCGTCCCCCAGGAGATCGAGTTCGGGTCGCCGAGGCCGAGGAACGCGAGCGCCGCCTCCGAGAGGATCGCGACGGCCATGATCAGCACGGTGTTGGCGAAGATCAGGGGCATCGTGTTCGGCAGGATGTGCGTGCGGATGATGTAGAACGGCCCCGCCCCGAGGGCCTTCGCGCGCTCCACGAACGCACGCTCCTTCAGCGTCAGGACCTGGGAGCGGACGATCCGGCCGGTGCCGGCCCAGCTCGTCAGGCCGATGACGAGCGCGAGCACGAGGAGCGAGGGCGAGTACAGGCGCGCCAGCACGATCATCAGGGGCAGCGTCGGCAGGACGAGGAACCAGTTCTCCAGGGCGTCGAGGATCCGGTCCGTCCAGCCGCCGAAGTAGCCGCCGATGAGCCCGACGGAGGCGCCGAGGACGGAGGAGATGAGCCCCGCGGAGACCCCGACCTCGATCGAGATCCGGGCGCCGGAGAGGAGCTGGGAGAAGACGTCCGAGCCGTTCTCGGTCGTCCCCAGGACGTGGTGGCGCGTGATGTGGCCGAGGACGTCGATGCTCGACGCCTGCGGGTCGTACGGCGCGAGCGTCCGGCCGAAGAACGCGAGGAACACGAAGAGCGCGAGCAGGAACGCGGCGATCCGTCCGCGCCAGCTCGAGAGCAGGTGCCGCGCGAACTCCCGGCCCAGCGTCACGCCGTCTGCACCCGCGGGTCGAGGACGAAGTAGAGGGCGTCGGCGATCAGGTTGGCGACGATGACGCCGACCGAGAAGATCAGGAACGTGCCCTGGAGGACCGGGAAGTCCTTGTTCTGGATCGCCGTGTAGCCGAGGTCGCCGAGGCCGGGCCAGGAGAAGAGCGTCTCGATCGTCACCGCCCCGCCGATGACGCCGCCGAACTGGATCGCCGAGAGCGTCACGAGTGGCAGCAGGGCGTTCGGCACGGCGTGCCGGCTGACGACCCGGTTCCACGGCATCCCGGTGGCGCGCTTGACGGTGATGAAGTCCTCGGTGAGGACGTCGACCATCGACGAGCGCATGATCAGGAAGTACTGGCCGAGCAGCGACAGGGTCATCGCCGTCGCCGGCAGGATCAGGTGCTCGCCGACGTTCGCGGCGTGGACGAGCGGGTTCGAGAAGGTCTCCCCCGGCGTCGCCTGGAGCCCCGCCGGAAGGATGGGGACGGCCACGGCGAGGACGAGGATGAGGATGATCCCGATCCAGTACTCGGGCGCGGCGTAGGTGAAGAGGGAGAAGCCGAGAAGGCCCGAGTCCGTGTTCGTGCCGCGCCGCGTCGCGCCCACCACGCCGATCCAGCTCCCGAGGAGCGTCGCCAGGAGGGTGCCCGTGCCGACGAGGAGGACCGTCCACGGGAGCGCCGAGCGGATCGCGCTCGAGACAGGCTCGCGCGTGTTCTGGCTCGTGCCCAGGTCGAGCGTCAGGGTCTGCTTCACGTACTGCACGAACTGCGCCGGCAGGGACCGGTCGATCCCGTAGTGGTGACGGAGCTCCTGGATCTCCGCGGGCGTCGCCCGCGGCAGCCGCGCGAGCTGGGCAGTGGGATCGCCCATGATCCGGAACAGGAAGAAGTTGAACGTGAGCACGAAGATCAGCGTCACGAAGGCGGCGGCGATCTTGGTGACGAGCCAGCGTGCGCTCACGGGGTCACAGCTCCTCCTCCAGCTCGTCGTCCCCGTGGCCGCGCCGGCGGGTGACGAGGACGACCGCCCCCACCGCGAGGATGGCGATGACGACGACGCCGCCGACGATGGCCCCCGTGTTGGATCCGCCCCCGGACGAGGACGTGGAGGCGGGGGCCGCGGCGGCGCCCGTGGCCGCGCCGCCGGCCGAGGACGAGGCCGCGCCTCCGGTGGACGAGGCGGCCGCGGCGGTGGGCTTCTGGCCGAGGGTCAGGATCGGCTCGTAGGAGAGCTGCTGGCAGAGCACGTCGCCGGTCGCCGCCGGGCAGACGCGGGGCAGCGTGCCCAGGCGGTCGGAGCGATACGCCTCGATGTTCGAGGGGTAGTTGAGGAAGATGTAGGGCTGGTCGCGCTGGAGGATCGCGATCATCCGGGCGACGAGCGCCTTGCGCTTGGCGACGTCGAACTCGGCCGCCTGTTGCGTGTACAGGCTGTCGTACTCCGCGTTCGAGTACATCGCGTCCGCGTTGTGGCCGATCTCCTTCGACTGGAGGACGCCGAGGAGCACGGACGGGTCGTAGGGATCGCCGACCCAGTCCCAGATGAAGGTGTCGTAGGCGGGCGCCGGCTTGTCGCCCGACGTCGTGTAGATGAGGTCCGTCAGCTTGTCGCCGGACATCGGCTGGACGTTGAAGCGGACGCCGATCGCCTTCGTCTGCTCGGCGACCAGCCGGGCCGCCTGCAGCTGGTCCGGGGCCTCGGTCCGGGCGTCGAGGCCGAAGGAGAGCTTGACGCCTCCCCTGGCCCGGATCCCGTCCGAGCCGCGCGCCCAGCCCGCCGCGTCGAGCATCGCGTTCGCCTTCGCGACGTCCGCGTCCGGCGACTGGCCGGCCGGGGTGTAGAAGGCCGTGTAGGAGGGCGGCAGGATCCCGTTCGCCGGCGTGCCGGTGCCGCGGTAGGCGATCGTGTTGATCTTGCCTCGATCGATCGCGAGCGAGATCGCGTTCCGCACGGTCGCGTCGCGGAGCGCCGGGTTGCGCTTCAGGCTCGGGCAGTCGGCCGGGGAGCAGACGTTGAACGCGAGCTCGTCGAACTCCTGGCTCGGCTGCGTGACGACGGTGATGCCCTTCTGGGCGCCGAGCCGGGCCGCCGAGGAGCCCTGGACCGTCGGCTCGACGTCGACCTCGCCGAGCGTCAACGCGCGATCGGCGGCGTCCTGGCTGCCGTACTTGATGTAGTCGATCTCGTCGTAGAGCGGCTTGGGCCCGCGGAAGGTCGGATTGCGCTCGAGCTTGATGATGTGGTTGCGCGAGTACTGGGTGACGACGTAGGGGCCGCTCCCGACCATCGGCAGCTTCGGCTGGTAGCTCGACTTCAGCGTCTTCAGCGGGACCTTCGACCAGATGTGCGCGGGCAGCATGAACATGTAGAGGTCGCCGATGATCCGCGCGTCCGGCTTGCTCAGCTTGACCACGACGGTCGAGGGGTCCGGGGTCGTGACCGAGGTCACGTTCTCCACGTAGCCGGCGAAGTTGAGGCTGTTCGGCGCGAACACGCTCAGCGAGTACTTGACGTCCGCCGCCGTGATCGGCTGGCCGTCCGACCACTTCGCGCCCTGGATCATCGTGAACGTGATCGTCCGCTTGTCCGGCGACACCGTCCAGCTCTTGGCGAGGCCCGGCTGCGGGGTGAGGTCCTTCGGGCTGAAGCTCGTCAGGAAGTCCCACGTCAGCGCCCAGATCTGGTAGCTCTGGGTGAGCTGGCTCACGAACGGGTTCAGCGTGTCGGAGTCGTTCGACCAGCCGAGCTTGAGCACCTTCTTGTCGGCGGCCGCGGCCGACGAGGCGCTCGCGGCGAACGAGGAGGCCGCCAGGGCGGCGAGCAGGAGTCCCGTGAGCACGTTTCGCCTGCGCCTCATGCCTGCCTCCTCCGGGTCGCCGTGCCGGCCGGCGGCACTCTACCGGCGCATCCGAGGGCCTGGCCGGGCGCCGCCACTAGACCTCCTCCTCGAGCTCGTCGGAGCCTCCACGGCCGCGGCGGACGAGGACGAGGGCGACGGCGCCCACGACGACGACGGCCGCGACGATCCCGATGATCAGGCCCGTCGACGACCCCCCGCCTCCGCCTCCGCCGGTCGCGGCGGCGGCCGCCGTGGACGTCGCGGCAGCGGAGCTCGAGACGGCGTTCGTCTGGATCCCGGCGCCACCCTGGCCCTGCACCGTCCCCTTGACGTACGGCTTCATCGTCAGCCACGGCACGTAGCTCGTGTACAGGCAGAGCAGGTCGCCGGTGGCGTCCGGGCAGACCCGCGGCAGGTTGGAGATCCGGTCCGTCCGGTAGGCCTCGATGTTCGGGGTGTCGACGAGGACGAGGTACGGCAGGTCGCGCTGCGTGATGTCGAGCATCTGCTTGATGATCGCCTTGCGCTTGGCGACGTCGAACTCGCTCGTCTGCTCCTTGTAGAGGGCGTCGTACTCCGGGTTCGAGTAGAACGAGTCGGAGGTCCCCGCGGCGATCTGCGGCGTGCTCACGAGGCCGAGGAGCGCCGAGGGGTCGTAGGTGTCGCCCGACCAGCCCCAGACGTAGGCGTCGTACTGCGGGGCCGGCTTGCCCTTGACCTTGTTCTGCTGGAGGTCGGTCAGCTTGTCGGTCGAGACGACCTGGAACCGGAACTGGATCCCGATCGGCTTCACCATCTCCGCGATCAGGCGGGCCGCCTGGATGTTCGAGGGCGACTCGGTGCGCGCGTAGAGGGAGAACGAGAGCTTCTCGCCGCCCTTCGTCCGAACGCCGTCGGAGCCCTTCTTCCAGCCGGCCTGGTCGAGGAGCTGGTTCGCCTTGGCGACATCGAGCTGGTAGGTCTCGGACGGCGTCGTGTAGAAGCTCTTGTAGTAGGCGGGCAGGAGCGCGTCGCCGACGACGGCCGTGCCGCGGTAGGCGATCTCGTTGATCCGCTTGCGGTCGACGGCGTAGGCGATCGCCTGGCGCACCGTGCGATCCCGGATCGCCGGGTTCACCTTCGCGTCGGGGCAGATCGCCGGCGGGCAGATGTCGAACGCCAGCTCGTCGAAGGCGCCGACGCTCGAGGAGACGACCTGGATGTTCTTGATCTTGCCGACCCGCGCGGCCGACTGGTACTGCATGAGGGGATCGATGTCGATCTCGCCGAGCTGCAGCGCGCGGTCCACCGCGTCCGGCGAGCCGTACTGGATGAAGTCGATCTCGTCGTAGACCGGCTTCGTCCCGCGCCAGTTCGGATTGCGCGTCATCTTCAGCAGGTGGTTGCGGCTGAACGACGTGACGATGAAGGGGCCGCTGCCGACCATCGGCAGGGTCGGCTGGTAGCTGCCGGTCAGCTTCGCGATCGGGACCTTGCTCCAGATGTGCTGCGGCAGGATCGGCAGGGCGAGATCGCCGATCGCCCGGGTGTCCGGCTTCGAGAAGTGGATGACCGCGGTGTGGTCGTCCGGGGTCGTGACGGACGTGATGTTCTCCGTGTAGCCGGAGGTCAGGATCCCCTTCTTGCCGAGCGTGTCGAACGTCCACTTGACGTCCGCCGCGGTGATCGGCTGGCCATCGGACCACTTCTCGCCCTGGAGCAGGTTGTAGGTGACGGTCTTCTTGTCCGGCGACACCTTCCAGCTCGTCGCGATGCCGGCGGTCGGCGACAGGTCCTTCGGGTTCGTGTTCAGGAGGTCGTCCCAGTCGAGCACCCAGGGCAGGAAGCTCACGGCGTTCTGGCCGACGAACGGGTTCAGGGTGTCGAAGTCGTTGGAGAGCCCGATCTTCAGCACCTTCGGGCCGGCCGCACCGGCCGGTGCGGAGGCCGCCAGGAGGCTCGCGGCCGCCGCGAGGAGGAGGAAGGGGAGACGGACCCTACGCCGCATGGTGATCCTTTCCGGGACGACGCCGCCGCGTCGCGATGTCGTCGATGAACGCGCCGATCTCGTCGACTGCCGCCTCGAGCCACGCCTCGCCCTTGGCCGCCGTGGCCACGGTCGCGTCGCCCACGACGCCGGACTCGGACCATCCGGACCAGTGGGGCATGACCGAGAGCGGCCCGTCGGTCCAGTCCATCCACACGTGCTCGGACTCCCAGTCGGGGACCTCCCGCACCGCCTTCTCCATCTGCACCAGCTCGGGGGCGATCGCCAGGTAGAGCGAGGTCTCGAGCTCGCAGGCGTGGGCCATCCCGCCGGGGGCCGCCGAGTCGCGCAACTCGGCGAGGAGCGCCTGTCCGCGCTCGGACTGGAGGTAGAAGCACGAGCCGACGACCGCCTCCCGGTGCTCGAGGCCGATCAGGCGCGCGGCCATGTTGACGAGCGGCTGGTTGGAGCCGTGGCCGTTGACGATCAGGATCCGGTCGAAGCCGTGGTGGCAGAGCGACCGCCCCTGGTCGAGCAGCGCCTCGACGAACACGTTCCAGCGGAGCGTGATCGAGCCGGGGAAGTCGAGGTGATGCGGCGTGTAGCCGTGCACCTGGGTCGGGAAGAGGAGGGCGCGCCCGCCGGCCGCCTGGCAGGCACGCTCGGCGATCGTCGTGACGAGCCGGCTGTCCGTGTCGATCGGCAGGTGGTGGCCGTGGTCCTCGAGCGTCGCCGCCGGGATGACGACCACGAGGTCGTCGCGGGCCGCGAGCTCGGCGAGCTCCGGCCAGGTGTGCTCCTCGTAGCGGAGCCGCTGCCGCATCACGGGCGACGGCCCCACGATCTCGCGACCACGTCCACGCGCATCCTCCCCTCGCGGACGGGGCCCCGGCCCCCGCCCGTGCTTCCTCCTTGCGGGCGCTCGACAGTATGAACGGTCCCTCCCGGATGCCGGGTTCCAGGCCCGCGGCCGCGGCCGCCCGTTCACCCGCCGGAATGGCCAACCGCGGTCCGGGCGGCGCGCCGAACTGTTGCCGCCGGCTGGCGGCCTCAGCCGGTGACGGCCGCCTCCAGGATCTCCAGCGTGCCGGCGTCGGCGTCGAGGCGCGCCCGCACGCCGAGCGGCAGGGTCGCCAGGTGGGTGCCGTGGCCGACCGGCACGTTGCCGATCGCCGGGACCCCGAGCGGCGCGATCAGCTCGTCGAGGACCTCCTCGACGGTCAGGGTGCCCCACGGCTCGCCGGCCGTCTGCTCGACCAGGTTCTCGGGCGTCCCGAAGACGAGGCCGGCGATGCCCTCGAGCTTGCCGGCGTTCCTGAGGTGCGTGAGGCAGGCGTCGACCATGTACGGCTCGTTGTCGACGTCCTCGAGCATCAGGATGCAGCCGTCGGCGTCGAGCTCGAAGGGCGTCCCGATGCTGTGCGAGACGAGCGTCAGGTTGCCGCCGACGATCGGCGCCTCGACCGTCCCACCACCCCCGATCCGGGTCACGTACGGATCGTCGGGATCGGCGAAGACCCGCCCCAGGGGATCGGGGCGGAACGCCCGGTGGAACCACTCCTCGGTCTCCGGCGAGAGCACGCCGCGCTTCGCCGTGAAGCGCAGGAGGCCGGGACCGTAGAAGGAGACCCAGCCCGCCTGGCGGCCCAGGGCGAGGTGGAGGGCCGTCAGGTCGGAGTAGCCGCAGACGATCCGCGGCTCGCCGAGGGAGGCCCAGTCGACGAGCGGATGCAGCCGGGCCGTGCCGTAGCCCCCGAGGAGCGCGAGCACCATGTCGATCCCGGGCTCGGTCAGCGCCCACCGCAGATCGGCCGCCCGCTCGGCGTCGGTGCCCGCCAGGTACCCGTGGGCGGATCGGGTGTGGGGGGCCTCGACGACGGTGTAGCCGCGGCGCCGGAAGTAGGCGAGGCCCTGCTCGATCTCCGATCGGACCCGCACGGGGCTCGCCGGGGCGACGACCGCGATCGTGCCGCCGGCCGGGAGGGCAGGAGGCTTCCGCCGCTCCTCCACGGCGTCAGGCCGCGGACGGCAGCGACGCCGGCGCCTTCTCGATCCAGCCGAAGTACTCGGTGGCGGCGTGGCCGGCCCCGCCGGCCGCCTTGTAGTCGGTGCGCGCCGCGGCCACGACGCCGAGGCCGAACGGCAGGAGGCGGACGAGGAACGACTTGGCGCGGCGCTTGGAGATGCGGTTGAGGACCGTGTCGATGGCGGCGCGATTGACCACCGCGAGGACCTCCGGCGACAGCTCCCCGCGCCGCAGGTCGTCCCGGGCGATCTCGAACTCGTCGAAGACGATGCGATCGCCCTCGATCCTCGCCTCGGATTCGGAGAGCGCGAGGACGCAGAGGACGTCGATCCGGCGATCGGCCGTCCGCGACAGGTCGCGGCCGTGCGCATGGGCGAGGCCCAGGATCAGCGTGATCTGGCCGTAGATGATGCGCGCCGCGTCGGCCAGGCCGACCGCGACCTCGACCGCGGTGCCGGCGCCCGGCACGACGCCCGGGAGCGAGGTGGCGACGCCGCCGGCCGAGAAGAGCCAGCCCTGGCGCCGGATCAGCCCGCGATCGAGGCGGCGGCCCGTGTACGCCGGGTGGCGGAGCCGGTAGACGTCGACGGCGGCGGCGATCGCGAGGGCCCGTCGCCGCACGAGCTCCTCCATGCCCGTCTCGGTGATCCCGGTGAGGCGGGAGGCCAGCTCGTCGACGGCGCGCGCGCCCGCTCGCTTGCGGACCTGCTTGAGGAGGAACGTCGACACGCCCCGGATACGCTACCCGACACGCCGGCATCCGAAGCGCGCGCCGCCCCGGGGCGCCGGGGCGTCAGGGCCGGTGCGCAGCATCCGGTACGGTAGATCGCATGTCGCGCGAGCGAAAGCGTCGCTCCAGCACCAAGCCTCCCGCCTGGGTTCCGGACGACGCCCTCGTGCGCATCGGCGAACTCCTGCGCGACCCGACCTACGCGCCGCTCGCCCGCACCCAGGGCGGGTGGCCGGAGACGCTCGATCAGCTCGTCGGCATCGTCGGCGGTCCGATCGCCAAGGAGGACCTGAAGGGCGCCGGCTCGATCGACGAGCTCGTCGCCCGCTACGGCGCGAGCCGCGTCACCGTCGCCCTGCTCCAGGCCAAGGCCGCACCGTCCGTGGCCTGGCAGTACGTCAACGAGTTCGCGCGCGGCACCGAGCGCCAGCCGGAGGAGACGGACGCCGCGAGCTTCGAGGACGTCACCCCGACCGAGAGCGCCCCGGCCGCCGACGCCCAGGCCCCGCGGGACGGCGGCGACCGCCATCCGGAGAGCGAGCGGCTGCAGCGGGCGGTCGCCGAGAAGGATCGCCGGCTGCGGGAGGAGCGCGCGGCCCACGCGAGGACGCGGTCGGAGCTCACGTCCGAGCGCGACAAGGCGCTGCACCGGGTCGCCTCGCTGGAGGAGGCGCTGGCGGCCGGGCCCGACGGGGAGACGGTCGAGCGCGCGTACGAGGCGGCCCAGGACGCCGACCGGCGGGTCGAGGAGGCTCGCTCCGGGCTCGCCGACGTCGAGCGCCAGCTGCGCGAGGCCCGCGACCGCGTCGAGCACCTGGAGCGCCTGGTCGAGCGCGCGGCCCGCGATCATGACGCCCTCCGGGCGCAGCTCGAGGCCGAGCGGCGCGCGCGGGCCGAGGAGCGTGCCGCCGCGAGCGCGGCCCGCCCCGACGCCGCGAGCCTGATCGCCGCGGCCCGCGCGATCGGCGAGGACGCCGCGGGGCGCATCGACGATCCGGCGCCGGGCGACGAGGACCTCTTCGCCGCCCTGGCCGCCCTGGCCCGCTGGTCGTCGACGCGCTCGGCCG
Organism: uncultured Thermoleophilia bacterium; assembly: GCA_963800515.1. GTDB lineage: Bacteria > Actinomycetota > Thermoleophilia > Gaiellales > F1-60-MAGs149 > CAWDBC01. The sequence continues at coordinate 66,315 of CAWDBC010000007.1, read as the reverse complement.
CCCCGGCCGGACGCCCGAACCCGAACGGCGCCGAGCCCGCGGCGACGCCGGCTCCCCCCGTCCGTCCCGTTGCCGTGGCGTCGGTTCCCGCGCTCCCGGCGGAGCGCCCCCCGAACGGCCACCCGGGCAACGGCGGCCACACGATCGTCCGTCCCGCGCTCACGGCGACGCCGACCGTGACGATCCTCGGCGGCGGCGGCATCGGCGAGTCGATGTACCTCGTCGAGCACCTCGGCACGAAGGTGCTCCTCGACTGCGGGATCGGCTCCAGCTCGCGGCGGGTCGACGTGCCCGACGATCTCGACGCGCTCGTGATCACCCACGCCCACGGCGATCACATGGGACGCCTCGCCCAGCTCGTGCGCGAGCAGCCGGACCTCCGCGTCTACTGCTCCAAGGCGACGAAGAAGCTCGCCATGTTCCAGGCGAACGCGGTCGACGAGTACATCCCCTCCGACCACCTGCTCGTCCGCGATCCCGGCGAGACGTACCGGATCCTCGACAAGCGGATCGAGCTGCGCCTCCACCGCGTCGCGCACTGCCTCGGCTCCTGCGCCGTGCGGCTGCGCTACGAGGATGGCTTCACGCTCGTCTACTCCGGCGACCTCGGCGGCGAGGGCCTGCGGACGCTCCGCCCCGACGATCCGCTGCCCCTCCACGGCGCGGACGTCGTCCTGCTCGAGTCCACCCTCGGCGACCGGGCCTCGAGCCGCGCCAACTGGGAGGAGCCGCTCGTCCGCGAGGTCGCCGCGACGATCGAGGGGGGCGGCGCCGCCGTCTTCCCGGCCTCCAACCTCGGCCGCGCCCAGGAGCTCGCGGCGCTGCTCGAGGCCGGGTTCCGGTCGGGCGAGCTCCCGGCCGCCCCCGTCCTGATGACGCCGCTCGCCCGGCGGATCCTCGGCGAGTACCAGCACGGCGACCGGAGCTGGCTGACCGACGTGCCCTATCCGGCCGCCGAGGCCCTCCCGGCCGCGCCCGCCGCCGAGATCACGAACGCGCCGTGCTACGTCATCGCCGGTGGCGCGTCCGGTTCCGAGCGGCGGTCCGGCGCCCTCGTCGCGGCCGCTGCGGCCCGCAAGGAGGCCGGCGTCTTCTACACCGGCTTCTCCGGCACCGCCGTCCGCAACCGCCGCCGGGGCGACACGCACGAGGTCGTGCTCGAGGACGGCACCGTGGACCACGTGACGATCACCAGCCGCTGGATCTGGATCCCGTCCCCTGATCACGCGTCCCGGGAGGAGCTCGTCGCCGCCCTCGACCGGCTCGACCGCCGCGTTCCGGTCCTCCTCGTCCACGGAGCGCCCGCGGCGAAGCGCTCCCTGTCGACGGCGCTCCGGGCGGCCGGACACGAGGACGTCCGCTCGGCGGCCAACGGCAACCGTTTCGAGATCGTGATGGAGCAGGCCGTCTCGTAGCTCCGCTGCCGCCCCACCGGGTCGCGGGACCCAGTCGGCAGTACACTCACGGCTCGACGAAGGAGGTCGTCATCGGGCTCGTGCATACGTGCATCCGCGTCCTCGATCCGGCTCGTTCCCTCCGGTTCTACCGGGCGCTCGGCTTCGAGCAGCGCGGCAAGCTGGTGCTCTCCGAGAACGCGTACAACCTGTACCTCGGGCTCCCCAGGGACGGCGATCGGCTGGAGCTGACGGTCAACGTCGGCCAGTCGGAGCCCTACGACCTGGGCAACGGGTACGGACACATCGCCGTCACCGTCTCCGACCTCGACGAGACGCTCGGCCGCCTCGCGGGGGACGGGATCGAGCCCGAGCGGGCGCCGTACGCGGTCGGCGCCGGAGGGACCCGGATCTGCTTCGTCGGCGACCCCGACGGCTACCGGATCGAGCTGATCGACGGTGACTTCGCGACCCCGCAGGACGACTGAGCGATCCCATCCCACCGAGCAGAGGAGCTGACGTGAACCGCGTCTCCGACGACGAGCAGGCCACCGCCTCCCCGACCGCGGGGAACGCGACGACGCTCCTCGCCGTCTGCCGCCGCATCTTCCCGCACGACGCACTCGCGGACGGGCCGTACGAGCGCTGGGTGGCGTCGCTCCAGGAGCGGGCGGCCGGCGACCCGGCGTTCGCGGACGTCCTGCGGGACGGGCTCGGAGCGCTCGACGCGGCCGGCGGGAGGTTCGCCGACCTCGACCACGACGAGCAGCTCGCGCGCCTCCGGGCGGCGGAGGCGACGCCGTTCTTCGCGGAGGTCCGGGGATCCGGCGTCGTCGGCCTCTACAACGATCCGGAGGTCTGCGCGTTCCTCGGCTGGGAGGGCGCCTCGTTCGACCTCGGCGGGTACCTGCACCGGGGCTTCGACGATCTCGACTGGCTGCCGGACGCCCACGACGGGAGCCTCTGAGATGCCCCGCCACGACACCGCCGACGGGGACGTGGTGGTCGTCGTCGGCTCCGGCGCCGGCGGCGGCACCGTCGCCAACGAGCTCTGCCAGGCGGGCGTCCGGGTCGTCGTGCTCGAGGCCGGCAGGCACCATCAGCCGACCGACTGGGTGAACGACGAGTGGGCCGCCTTCAACCAGATGGCCTGGTTGGACAACCGCACGACCTCGGGCTCCTGGCGGATCGCCACCGACTTCCCGAACCTCCCGGCCTGGACCTGCAAGGTCGTGGGCGGCACGACGACCCACTGGGCCGGCGCCTGCCCGCGGTTCTTCGCGAGCGACTTCCGGACGCGGACGCTCTACGGGGAGCTGCCGGACGCGAACCTCCTCGACTGGCCCATCGGCCTCGCCGAGCTCGAGCCGTACTACGACCGCGCCGAGGACAAGATGGGCGTCACCCACACGAACGGCATCCCTCCGCTGCCGGCGAACAACAACTACAAGGTGTTCTCCGCCGGCGCTCGGCGGGTCGGCTACACGAAGTACTCCACCGGCCCGTACGGCACCAACTCGGTTCCGCGGGACGGCCGTCCGGGATCGATCCAGGACGGCTTCAACTTCCAGGGCGACAAGAACGGCTCGAAGTGGTCGACGCTCGTCGCCGAGCTGCCGAAGGCGGAGCGGACCGGGCGGCTCGACCTCCGCCCGGAGAGCCACGTCATCCGCATCGAGGCGAGCGGCGGGCGCGCCACGGGCGTCCTCTACGTGGACGCCGAGGGCCGCACCGTCCGCCAGGCGGCGCGCGCCGTCTGCGTCGCCGGCAACGCGATCGAGAGCGCCCGGCTCTTCCTCAACTCGGCGTCGAACGAGCACCCCGACGGGCTGGCGAACGCCTCCGGCCAGGTCGGCCGCAATTACATGCGGCACATGACCGGCTCCGTCTACTCGGTGTTCGAGCAGCCGGTCCGCATGTGGCGCGGCGAGACGATGGCGGGCGTGATCGCCGACGAGGCGCCCCACGACGAGGATCGTGGGTTCGCCGGCGGCTACTACATGGAGACGCTGTCCCTCGGGCCGCCGTTCCTCGCCGCCTTCCTCGATCCCGGCGCCTGGGGCCCGGACTTCAGCTCGTTCCTCGACGGCTACGAGCGAATGGCCGGCATGTGGCTCGTGGGCGAGGACATGCCGCGCGAGACGAACCGAGTGACGCTCAACTCCGACGTGCTCGACCAGCACGGCCAGCCCGTCCCGAACGTCCACTTCGACGACCACGCAAACGACGTCTCCATGCGCGAGCACGCCTACGACCGTGGCTGCGCGGTGCACGAGGCGGCTGGCGCGACGCGGACCTACCGGACCACGCCCTACCCCTCGACCCACAACATGGGGACCCTGCGGATGAGCGAGCGGCCCGAGGACGGGGTCGTCGACGGCTTCGGCGCCGCGCACGAGGTGCCGAACCTGTTCGTCTCCGACGGCAGCGTCTTCACGACGGGGGCCGCCGCCAACCCGACCCTGACGATCGTCGCGCTCGCGATCCGGCAGGCCGAGCACATCGCGGGGGAGCTCCGGCGCGGGTCGCTCTGAGGCGGCTCAGCGGCCCGGGCGTCGGCCGAGCGCGCCGATCGCCCGCGCCGCCTCCACGTGGAAGCGCGTCGCGTAGCCGAGGTCGTCGACGTGGATCCGCTCGTCGTGGCCGTGCATCCCGTCGTTGACCACCTCGAGGGGCGTCGTCCGGGAGGGCCAGAACCCGTAGGCGACGGTGCCGAACGCCGCGCGCAGGAAGTGCGAATCCGTGAAGCCCGTGGAGATCGTGGGCACGACGATGGCGCCCGGATCCTCCGCCTCCACGAAGCGGCGGCAGACGTCGAAGAGCGGGGTTCGGATCGCCGAGATCGAGCCGCCGTTCGGCTCCTCCCAGAAGTCGAGCTCGTAGGGCACGTCGTGGCCGAGCGCGGCCTCGAGCTCCGCGCGGAGCTCCGGCTCGCCGGCGTCCGGCAGGACCCGGCAGTCGAGGTCGACGCTCGCCCGGGCCGGCATCACGTTGAGCGCCGTGGACGCGGTCAGCCGCGTCGGGGCGATCGTCGTCGCGAACAGCGGCACGACGAGCGGGCCGAGCTCCGGGTGGAGGGCGACGACCTCGGCGAGGGCGGCGTCGAGGTCGCGGTCGGGCGAGATCCCGAGGGACTCGAGCAGGCTGCGGGTCGCGGGCAGGAGGCGCCGCTCCGGCTCGTAGGCCGCCACCCGCTCGATCAGGGTCGCGAGCCGCGGCACCGCGCGCGGCGCGCCGGCCGGCACGCTCGCGTGGCCGGGCGTGCCGAGCGCCGTCACCCGGCACGGAAGCGTCCGCTTCTCGCCGATCTGGACCGTCACCACGACCCGTCCGTCGGCGAGCTCGAATCGCTCGGAGGCGCCCTCGTTGAGGGCATAGTCGGTGGCGATGTCCGGCCGCTCGCCGACGAGCCAGGTGAGCCCGACCTGCTCCGAGCCGTCCTCCTCGTCGGCGACGGCGAGGTAGACGAGGTCCCCCCGCGGCCGGAAGCCGGAGCGGGCGAGCGCGGCCATCGCGACCGCCCGCGTCGCCGTCTCGTTCTTCATGTCGACGGCGCCGCGGCCCCACACGTACCCGTCCTCGTCGAGGTGGCCCGAGAACGGCGGATGCGTCCAGGCGGCGGCGTCGGCGGGCACGACGTCGGTGTGGCCGAGGAGCGTCAGCGACGGCCCGTCCCCGCTGCCGGGGATCCGCGCGATCAGGTTCGCCCGGTCCGGCGTCCGCGCGACGAGCTCGCAGGCGACGCCGTTGGCTTCCAGGTAGTCCTGCAGGAGGCGCGCCGCGGGCGTCTCGCGGCCTGGCGGATTCGAGGTGTCGATACGCAGGAGGTCGCGGAGGAGCTCGGTCGCCTCGTCCCGCAGGGCGGCCTGATCGATCGCGAGGTCCGTCACTCGGCGACGTCGGCGACGGTGCCGGCGGTCACGCGGACGAGCTCGGCGGGCGTGATCGGGAAGACGGCGTTCGGGGTGCCCGCGGCGGCCCAGACCTCCGGGTAGGCGAGGAGGTCGCGGTCGACCAGCGTGCGGATCGGCGCCGGATGGGCGACGGGCGCGACGCCGCCGATCGGGAAGCTCGTCGCCCGGCGCGCGACCTCGGCGTCGCCGCGCCGGACCGGGACGGAGAGCTCGGCCCGGAGCTTGCCGGTCGACACCCGGTTCGAGCCGGACGTGAGGACGAGGAGCGGCTCCTCGCCGGCGACGAAGACGAGCGACTTGACGATCGCCCCGACCGGCACGCCGACGGTCGCCGCGGCCTCCTCCGCCGTGCGCGCGCTCGTCTCGTGCTCGACGATGCGCGGCGGGACGCCGAGCCGCTCGAGCTCGGCGGCCACCCGGCGGGCGTTCCGATGCACGCCGTCAGGCGCCGACGACGGACGGCAGCTGCAGCTTCGCCTTGTGCGACGTGCGCAGGCGCGTCACGTGGCGCTTGAACCGGAGCTCGTCCTCCGTCAGCCCCGCCGCCGCCCCGAGGAGCTGGGCCAGGTGGAGGATGGGGATCTGGAACTCCCGCCCGGCCCGGCGCTCCGCCTTCTTCTGCCAGGCGTCGAGCGAGAGGTGGCAGAGCGGGCACGGCGTGACCATGACGTCCGCGCCGTACTCGACGGCCTCCTGGAGCGGCTGCACGAGCTCGCCGAGGGCGACCTCCTCGCGAGCGAGGATGATCGGGAACCCGCAGCACTTGATCTTCGCCGGGTAGTCGATCGGCTCGGCGCCGCAGGCCGTGATCAGGCGCTCGAGCGACTGCGGCCGGTCCGGATCCTCGAAGCCGAGCATCTTGGCCGGACGGAGGATCTGGCAGCCGTAGAACGGCGCCACCTTCAGCCCCTCCAGCGAGCGCGTCGCGATCGAGCGGAAGCGGTCGTAGCCCTCGCCGACCGAGACCTCCCAGAGCAGGTGCCGGACCTCGACCCCGCCGTCGTACGTGGCCGCGCCGACCTGCTTCAGGTTGTCGTTGATCCGGGCGAGGAGCCTCGGGTCCTCCTGCAGCTTCTTGTTGGCCTGGCGCAGGTTGAGCGTGCAGACGTTGCAGATCGTGAGGAGGACCTCGGCGCCCGAGCGCTCCGCCTGGCCGAGGATCCGGGCCGACAGGTGCAGGTAGTAGTCGGGCTTGGCCTCGTGGACGTCACCGGCGCCGCAGCAGGTCGTCGAGGGCATGTCGATCAGCTCGACGTCGAGCTTCACCGCGATCGCGCGGGTCGACGAGTCGAGCTCCTTCTGGGAGAGGCTGGCGAGGCAGCCCGGGTAGTAGGCGTAGCGATCCTGCATCGTCTCTTCGGCTCCTCCGGCCTACTGGGCCGGCTGCGGGTAGGCGGCGCGGCCACGCTCCGTGCGCTGCGACTCGAGCAGCTTCCAGAGCCTCTTCACCTCGTCGTTGTCCTTGGCCTTGTGCGGCACGAGCGGGTTCGGCACCTTGCCCGCGCGGGCGAGGTTGAGCGCGAAGGGGAGGTCGCGGACGGCCGCGATCGGGCCGATCGTCTTCGGCACGAGCTCGGTCTCGCGCAGGTAGCCACCCTTCCAGGTGGAGCTGACGAACACCTTGGCGTGCCGCGCGCCGGGGTCGCGGTGGAGTCCCTCGTCGTAGGCCTCCGCGCCGAGCTTGGCGATGGCGTCGCGCGGATCGACGCCCTTCGGGCAGCGCTGGTTGCAGAAGTAGCAGCGCGTGCAGTCCCAGATCCCGTGCTCGCCGGAGAGATCCTTGAGGCGATCGCGGGTCGTCGTGTCGCGGACGTCGCCGACGAACCGGTAGGCCTTGGCGAGGGCGGCCGGGCCGAGGAAGTCCGGGTCGGCCTCCATCGAGTTGCACTCGGAGACGCAGCATCCGCAGAGGATGCAGAGCGTCTCCTTGTGGATCATGTCCTCCTGGGCGGGGGTCACCCGCCACTCCGTCTCGGGTGCGGTGTCCTCGCCGTCGAGGAACGGCTTGACCGCGCGCACCTTGTCCCAGAACGGCGTCATGTCGACGACCAGGTCCTTGACGACCGGCAGGTTCCCCATCGGTGAGACGGTGATCGTGTGGCCCGCGTCCACGAACTGCTTCATCGGCGTCTTGCACCCGAGCACGGCGCCGCCGTCCACCCGCATCCCGCAGGAGCCGCAGACCGCCATCCGGCACGAGCGCCGGAACGCCAGCGTGCCGTCCTGCCGGTCCTTGATCACCTCGAGCACCTCGAGGAGGGAGGCGGTGGTCGGCACCTCGACCGTGTACGTGCGGTACTCCGGCTTCGCGTCGAGGTCGCCGGCGAACCGGCGAACGCGCACGGTCGCCTCCATGAGGTCGACGTCGTAGGCGCCCTTGAGCGTCGTGAAGTGCTCGTTCGGGATCTCGGGCGCGTCGGGCGCGTCGGGCGCGCCGGTCGGCGGGGTCGTCTTGACGCTCATTCTTCGCCTCAGGAAGTCGGTTGCGCGAGCTCGCATGCGGGACCCCTGGGTACCATCGCCGCGATCGTCCGGGGGGTCGACAGGCCGCATCGTAGGCTCAGTAGCTCCTGGCCACCGGCTCGAACCGGGTCACGGTCACCGGCTTGTAGTCGAGCCGCACCTCGCCCCCGTCGGACCAGGCGAGCGTGTGCTTCATCCAGCGCTCGTCGTCTCGCGCCGTGAAGTCGAGGCGGGTGTGCGCCCCCCGGCTCTCCTGCCGGGCGAGCGCGCCCGTGACGAGGCAGTCGGCCGCTTCGAGCAGGCAGTGGAGCTCGAGGGCGCTCGTGAGGTCGATGTTGAAGCGGCTGCCGTGGTCGTCCAGGCGGAGCCGCCGGGCGCGCTCGCGCAGTCCCTGCACGGTCGAGCGCGCCTCCTCGAGCGTCCTCGCCGTCCGGAACACCCCGGCCTTGTCGTACATCGTCTTCGCGAGCTCCTCGCGGATCGCCCACGGCCGCTCGCCGGCCTCCGAGGCGAGGAGCGCCGTGATCCGGCGCTCCTCGTCGGCGAACACGCTCGGCGCGATCTCGGCGCGGACGTCGACCTCCTCGAGCGCGCGCTCGGCCGTCGCCTGGCCCGCTCGCCGGCCGAACGTGATCGTCTCCATCAGCGAGTTGCCGCCCAGGCGGTTCGCGCCATGGACCGAGACGCAGGCCGCCTCGCCCGCCGCCCAGAGGCCGGGGAGGATCGTCTCGCCCCAGTTGTCGCAGTCGACGCCGCCCATCTGGTAGTGGGCGCCCGGGCGGACCGGGATCGGCTCGTCGATCGGATCGACGCCGGCGTAGTCGATCGCGAGCTCGCGGGAGCCGGGGAGCCGGGCCTGGATCTTCTTCGGGCCGAGGTGCCGGAGGTCGAGGAGGACGCAGCCGTCGACGCCCCGCCCCTCGGCGATCTCCTTCCACTCCGCCCGCGAGACGACGTCGCGCGAGGCGAGCTCCATCGCGTTCGGCGCCTCGCCGGCCATGAACCGGTCGCCCTCGCTGTTGCGCAGGTAGCCGCCCTCGCCGCGGCAGCCCTCGGTGATCAGGACGCCGTTCGCCTTCAGCGTGGTCGGGTGGAACTGGATGAACTCCATGTCCTTCAGCGGCACGCCGGCGCGCCAGGCGAGCGCCATCCCGTCCCCCGTGCAGGAGTAGGCGTTCGTCGTCCCGTAGTACATCCGCCCGAGGCCGCCGGTCGCGATGATCGTGTGCTTGGCCTCGATCGCGTGCAGCCCGCCGCGCATCATGTCCCAGGCGATGACGCCGGCACAGCGGCCGCCGTCGACGACGAGCTTCGTCGCGAAGAACTCCTCGTAGACCTTGACGTCGTACTTGACGAGCTGCTCGTAGAGGGCGTGGATGAGGACGTGCCCGGTGATGTCGGCCGAGTACACGGTCCGCGGCGCCCCGGCGGCGCCGAACGGCCGCTGGGCGAGGCGGCCGTCCTCGAACCGCGAGAAGACGGCGCCCATGTGCTCCAGCTCGTAGATGTCGCCGGGCGCCTCGTTGCACATGATCTCGATCGCGTCCTGGTCGCCCAGGAAGTCGGATCCCTTGACCGTGTCGAAGGTGTGCGACTCCGGCGAGTCGTCCGTGGCGTTGCCGAGCGCGGCGTTGATCCCGCCCTCCGCCGAGCCGGAGTGGGAGCGGGTCGGATGGAGCTTGGAGACGACCGCGACGTCGACGCCGAGACGCTTGGCCTCGATGGCGGCGCGCATGCCCGCGCACCCCGCGCCCACCACCACAACATCGTGCCGAATCACACAGTCCTCCAGGGAAGTTCCGGTCGACGGTGTCGCCCGGTGCGTGCCTCCGGAGCATATTTCACCGACCGCGCCGAGGCGCAGGAACGTCGTCCCGCGCCGCCGCCTTCAGGCGTCGCGGGTGACGGTCCGCCAGGCCCCGAGCGCGGTGGTGCCGGCGATCGCGACGACGAGCGCGGCCGCGGCGATGCCCTTGCTGACCGACCTCGCGTTCGTGTCGGCCCACGGCCACCAGCGGCCGATGTCGTTCGAGAGGTCGAAGTAGACGAGGAAGTGGAACGACGAGGAGTTGAACCCGACGCCGCTGAACACGGTGGCGAGGACGAAGAGGTAGGCGAAGAGGACGACCGTCGCGGCCGCCATCGACCCGAAGAGCTCGCCGAGCCCGAGCGAGAGCAGGGTGTAGATGACGGCGTAGGCGAGCGTCACGACGACCGCCCGCGCGAGGTCCCCACCCGAGTCGAACGGATTCCGGCCCCCGCTCTTCGTGACCTCCGCGACCACGACGACGATGGCGGTGCCGAGCACCGTCGCGGCGACCACGACGAGGAGGGCGGCCGGGATCCGGACTGCCCACAGCCGGACCCGGGAGACGCCCGTCGAGACGAGGTCCCGGAAGACGCCCGAGGCGACGTCCTGGGTGCCGATCCGCGCCCCCACCGCGAGCGCGACGATCGCCGCCAGGAAGCCGATCAGGTTGAGCATGCCCTGGGCGTTGTCCGGGTCGCCGATGGGGCCGTGCTCCGCTCCGTTGGAGGCGTGGACGATCTGGATGATCACGATCACGACGACCGGGATCAGGATCAGGAAGGCGCCGAGGATCGCAACGTTGGAGCGCCGGCGGAGGAGCTTCGTCAGCTCGGCCCCGATCACAGCTGCTTGCCCTCCGAGGCGTCCGTCGTCGAGAGGAAGAGCTCCTCGAGCGACTCCGAGCGGGGATCGACCCGGTAGAGGTCGAGGCCGGCCTCCACGAGGACCCGGGACACCCGCGCCCCGACCGCGCGAGCGCTCCCCTCCACGCGGAGGACGAGGCCCTCCGCGCCGCGGTCGAGGCCCGTCACGCCCTCCACGGCCCGCACGAGCTCGGCCGCCCGCGGGTCGTCCGAGGTCTCGAGCGCGACGATCTGCTCGCCGGCCGTGCGCAGCTTCTCGACCGAGTCCTGCCGGACGACCCTGCCCGACTCGACGATGGCCACCTGGTCGCAGGTCCTCTCCACCTCGTCCAGGAGGTGGGAGGAGAGGAAGATCGTGAACCCCTCGCCGACGAGGTTCCTGAGCATCTGCCGGAAGTCGCGGATGCCCGCCGGATCGAGGCCGTTGATCGGCTCGTCGAGGATCAGGAGGCCCGGATCGGCGAGCAGGCACTGGGCGACGCCGAGCCGCTGGCGCATCCCTAGCGAGTAGCTCTTGACCTTCTCGTCGGCCCGCCCCTCGAGGCCGACCCGGGAGAGCGCGCCGTCGATCCGCGCGATCGCCGCGGCACCCCGGCAGGCCGCGACGACCCGGAGGTTCTGCCGTCCCGTCAGGTAGAGGTGGAACTTCGGCTCCTCGACGATCGCCCCGACCCGGGCGAGCGCCTCCCTCCGGTGGTCCGGCTGGGACAGCCCGAAGAGGGAGATCGAGCCGCTCGTCGTCCGGGTCAGGCCGAGCATGCAGCGGATGATCGTGGTCTTGCCGGCGCCGTTCGGACCGAGGAAGCCGAACGCCGTCCCGCGCGGCACGGTGAGCGTCACGCCGTCGAGCGCCTTCCGGCTGCCGAAGTGCTTCGAGACGCCGCTGATCTCGATTGCCGGGGGGTCAGCCATCGGCGGACCCTAGCAACGCGCCGTCGAGACGTACCCCGTTTGCGCTACTTGCGGCGTCAAGTTCGGGCTTCTCCGGAAGACGTTCGCGGTGCCTCCACGCGGCGAGCTGGTTCAGCTCCGCGCCAGCCGGAGGGCGTGGTCGGCCTCGTCGGGCCGAACGGCGCTCGATCCGGTGGCGAGCAGCGTCCACCGGGCCGGGACGCCGGCCGGCCGGACTCCTGGAGCGACGGCTCGACGGCGAAGATCGTCCTCAGGCGGACCTCGCCGCCGACCCGTTCCGCGGCCGTGTGGCGTGGTGCGAGCGGGCACGGTCCGTCGTGCTCCCAGTGCCCGCAGAGCGCGACGGTGATGGCGGCTCCCTGGGCACGCTCGTCGGCGTCCCGCGCCATGCGCAGGACGGCGGCGTGGACGAAGGCTCGGCGCACGGGGGAAGGGTGCTCGCGGTCGATCCCCCGGCCAAGCGGGCCGGCCGCCGCCCTGCGCGCCAGCCGCGCGCGGGTTAGGCGCCTCGGGCGGTCGGGTAGAGGAGGCGCATGACCGATACCGCCTCCGGCGCCCGCAAGGTCGCCGAGCTCGCCAAGGACATCCGCATCGCGATGCTGACGACGATCGCCGCCGATGGCACGTTGATCGGCCGGCCGATGGCCCAGCAGGAGGTCGAGCCGGACGGCGACCTGTGGTTCTTCGCCCAGCGTGACTCGCGCGAAGTGGCCCAGATCACCGCCAACCCGAACGTCGGGGTCACGCTCTCCTCCGACAGCACCTGGATCTCGATCGCCGGGACGGCGGAAGTCGTCGACGACGCGGCCAAGGCCCGGGAGCTGTGGAACAGCTGGGTCGAGGCCTGGCTCCCGGAGGGTCCGGACGATCCCAACGTCGTCCTGATCCGGGTCAGCGCCGAGGGCGCCGAGTACTGGGACACGCCCGGCGGACGCGTCGCCTCGGCGATCAGCTTCGCGAAGACGAAGCTCACCGGCGAGCGCTACGACGGCGGGGAGAACGCGCGGGTCGAGCTCTAGGCCGGCGCGGATCCGCCGCGGCTAGCGCTCGGCGATGTCCACGTAGCTGCGCGGCGGCGGCCCGACGTACTCGGAGGAGGGCCGGATCAGGCGATTGGCGTCGTGCTGCTCGATGACGTGGGCGGCCCAGCCGACGACCCGGCTCATCGCGAAGATCGGGGTGAAGACGTCGGTCGGGATCCCCAGGTAGTGGTAAGTGGACGCCGAGTAGAAGTCGACGTTCGGGTACAGGCCCTTCTCGGAGGTGACGACCTCCTCCGTCTCCTCGGAGAGGTCGAACCAGTACTCCTCGCCCGCGTGCTCGCGCGAGAGGTCGCGCGCCATCTCCTTGAGGATCACCGCGCGCGGGTCGTACGTCTTGTAGACCCGGTGCCCGAAGCCCATGATCCGCTCCTTGCGCTCGAGCTTCTCGCGGACGGCGTCGGCCGGCTTCTTGCCCGACTCGTGCAGCTCCTCGAGCACCCGCATGACCTGCTCGTTCGCCCCTCCGTGCAGCGGGCCCTTGAGCGCCCCGATTGCGCCGACGATGGCCGAGTGGAGGTCCGACAGCGTGGAGGCGATCACCCGTGCGGTGAACGTCGAGGCGTTCATCTCGTGATCGGCGTGCAGGATGAGCGCGGTGTCGAACGTCTTGACGGCCTGGTCCGACGGGCGCTCGCCGTGCAGCATCCAGAGGAAGTTGGCCGCGTGCGAGAGCTCGGGGTCCGCGTCCACCGGATCGAGGCCCTGGCGACGGCGGGTGTAGCGGGCGATGATCCCCGGGATCCGGCCGATCAGGCCGATCGTCTTCGCGAAGTTCGCCTCCTCGGAGTTGTCGTCCTTCAGCGGGTCGTCGAAGGAGTCCGTCGAGACGGCCGTGCGGAGCATCTCCATCGGCGCGGCGCCGCGGTTGGCGAGCGCGTCGACGACGTCGTTCGTCTCCTTGGAGTGGTTGAACCGCGCGCGGCGCAGGCGGCCGTCGAACGCGTCGTACTGCTCGCGCGTCGGCAGCTCGCCCTTGAGGAGCAGGTAGGCGACCTCCTCGTAGTTCGAGGTCTGCGCCAGCTCCTTGACGTCGTACCCGCCGTAGATCAGGACGCCCTTCTGGCCGTCGATGGAGCACATCCGCGAGCGCGCGACGACGATGCCCTCGAGACCGCCCTTGTCGTTGTCCGCCATGGGAACCCCTTTGCCTGCGGCAAGTCGTGTGAAGAGGAGAGCGCCGTCCTGACGAGCGGCACTGTACGTGAGGGCGAGGTCCCGGCTCGCGGACGAAACGCCCCTCTCCGACGCCTCTTCGGGGAGAATCTTTGAGCGAACGACGAATTGCGCCTGGAGGGCGAGCCCATGACGCACCGCGTGACCTTCATCCCCGGCGACGGCATCGGCCCCGAGATCGCTGCCGCGACCAGGCGCGTGCTCGAGGCGACCGGTGTCTCGTTCGACTGGGACGTCCAGCACGCGGGGGCCGAGGTGATGGCGGCCAACGCCGGCGACCCCCTCCCCCGCCAGACGATCGACTCGATCCGGGAGACGAAGGTCGCGATCAAGGGGCCGATCACGACGCCGGTCGGCTCGGGCTTCCGCTCCGTGAACGTCGCCCTGCGGCGGGAGCTCGACCTCTACGCCCAGGTCAGGCCCTGCAAGTCCTACGCCGGCGTCCGCACGCGGTTCGACGCGATCGACCTGATCATCGTCCGGGAGAACACCGAGGACCTCTACGCCGGCCTCGAGTTCGAGGAGGGCGAGCCGGGGACGCTCGAGGTGATCGAGGACATCGAACGGCGCCTCGATCGGACCATCCGCCACGACTCCGGCCTCTCGATCAAGCCGATCTCCATCGCCGGCTCGCGGCGGGTCGTCGAGTTCGCGTTCGACCTCGCGCGCCGCGACGGGCGCCGCAAGGTGACCGCCGTGCACAAGGCGAACATCATGAAGCACACGGACGGGCTGTACCTGGCGACCGCGCAGCAGGTCGCCGCGGAGCAGGCGCCGGGGATCGAGTTCGAGGACCGGATCGTCGACAACATGTGCATGCAGCTCGTGCAGGCGCCGGAGCGCTACGACGTCCTCGTCCTGCCGAACCTCTACGGCGACATCGTGTCCGACCTCTGCGCCGGCCTCACCGGCGGCCTCGGGATCGCGCCCGGCGCCAACTACGGCTCCGCCGGGGCGCTCTTCGAGCCGGTGCACGGGTCGGCGCCGAAGTACGCCGGACAGGACAGGGCCAACCCGACGGCGATGATGCTGTCCGGAGTGATGATGCTCCGCCACCTCGGCGAGCAGGCCGCCGCCGACCGGCTGGAGGCCGCGATCGCGGGCGTCATCGCGGACGGCGACCGCGTCACGTACGACATGAAGGCCGACCGCGACGACCCGTCGGCCGTCGGCACGAGGGCGTACGCCGAGGCGATCGTCGACCGCCTCTAGCCGGCCGACCGGGCCGCCCTCCCGCGCGCGTTGACGGCGGCTGACCGCCGGGCTACCGTCCCCCTGGTCGAGCCCCCGGGGGCGCGGCGACCGCCGAAGACGCGAGAAGGAGCGGACGTGGCAGTGACGGCGAAGGCGACCGGGTACGACCTCCGCGGGGACCTGATCGAGGCGTGCTCGTGCATGGGTCCGTGCCCGTGCTGGGTGGGCGACGACCCCGACGGCGGATCCTGCAACAGCTTCACCGGCTACTACATCCGCGAGGGCCACGCACGGGGCGTCGAGGTGCGCGACATCTCCTACATCAGCCTCGTCAGGATCCCGGGCAACGTCGCCGACGGGAACTGGAGCGAGGTGCTCTTCGTCTCCTCGAACGCGACCGACGAGCAGTACGAGGCGCTCGTGGACGCGTTCTTCGGGCGCCTCGGCGGGCCTCTCGCCGACCTCGCCGCGCTGATCCCGAACCGCGTCGCCCAGTACCGGGTGCCGATCACCTACCACGTGGAGAACGGCGTCGGCTCGATCCGGGTCTCGAAGCCCGAGGGGGACGGTGCCGCGATCGAGGCGCGGATGGAGCCCTACCGCGGACCCGACGGCGGGCCGACGCGGATGATCAACAGCTCGTGGAACACCATCCCCGGCAACGAGGCCCTGCTCGGCAAGGCCGAGTACAACCGGGTCGACGCCGGCCACGAGGGGTTCGCGTGGTCCTACGAGTGGCGCAACTCGATCCAGGGACTGGACTTCCGCCTGGCCCACGCCGGCGACTGATGGCGTCCCTGGGCAGCCGGGTCGCCGACCCCGGCGGCGCCCCGGTCCTGGCCGCCGTGGCCGTGCTCGCCGCGGCGGCGGCGGCCGGAGCGGCGGCGGCGCCGCGCTGGACGCCGGCGATCGCCGGGGCGGCGCTGCTCGGAGCCGGCTTCCTCGTGATGGTGCCGTGCGAGCTCCAGATGGCGGCCACGCTGGCGTCGATCGTCCGGCTGCGCCCGGGACGCGCGTCGACGGCGGTCCGGCCGGCGGCGCTGCGCTTCGCCGCCGGCTACCTGGCGTTCTACGTGCCGCTGGCCCTCGCGCTCGCGGCGGTGGCCGCTCTCCTCGGCGGATCCGGATCGCTGCTGACCGTCGCCGGCGGCCTCCTCGCCATCGTGCTCGGCTTCGCGGCCCTCGGACGGGTCCGGCCGCGCTGGCTCGCCACCTGCCGCGGGCCACTCCACCTCCTGCGCTCCGGACGCGCCTCCACCGGCCGCCCGTTCCGCGCCGGGCTCGCCTTCGGCCGCTACTGCGCGACCTGCTGCGGCCCCTACATCTACGCGCTCGTCGTGTTCGCCGGCGCCGCCGACCGGTTCTGGCTCGCCGGCGCGCTCGTCCTCGCCTACGCGGTGACGATGGCCGCGCCGTTCCTCGTCCCGGCCCTCCTCGCGCCCGAGCGGGTCCGCGCGCTCGACGACCGCCTCGCCGCGAGCCGCGCGACCCTCGATCGCGCCAGTGCCGTCGGACTGGTCGCGATCGGCCTCGTCATCGTCCCGGCCGGGGTCGTCGGGGCGCTCGTCTAGCCGATGCTCGCCCACGCGGACCAGGGCGGCGGAGTGGTCGATCAGCTGCTGCCCTACGCCCTCTGGTGCGTCGTCGCCGTCTACCTCGCCGTCTACGTCGTCCTGCTCGCGCACGCGCGGCGCCGCGGCATCCGGATCGGCTACGGACACGTGCTCGCCTACGTCGCCGCGCTCGCCGTCATCCCGTTCGCGGCGATCCGGCTCGACGCGTGGTCGGACTCGACCGCCGTCGGCCACATGGTCCAACACGAGCTGCTCCTCAACGTCGCCCCGGTCCTGCTCCTCTCCGGGATCCCGCGGCGGGCCGCGACGATCGCGTCCAAGCCGCTCTCCGGCCGCGTCGTCCGGAGCCGGGCCGGGCACGCCGTGCTCGACGTCATCTCGCGACCGATCGTCGCGCTCGCCGTCTACGCCTCGGGGATGGGCGCCTGGCTCGTGCCGGCGGTCAATCGCGCCGTCGAGGGCTCCGAGCTCCTCCACTCGGCCCTCCACATCTGGCTCACGGCCTCGGGGCTGGCGTTCTGGTTCCACGTCGTCCGCCCGCTGCCCTCGCTGCACCCGCTGCGGACGGCGGAGACGCTCGCCTACCTCCTCTGCGGCGCGGCGGTCGGCGCCGTCGTCGCCGCGCTCCTGATCGCGAGCCCGGACGTGATCACCTCGAGCGAGGCGGCGGCGGCGGACGCCCTCTCCGAGCAGCACCTCGCCGGAGGCGTGATGATGGCGATGGAGATGCCGCTCGTGCTGGGCTTCGCCGTCTGGATCTGGCTCCGCGAGACCGGGACGCAGGCGCGGGCCGGCATGCGCAGTCCGCGCCGTTGGCTCGGCATCTGAGCCCGGACCGGCGGCGACATGCGCCGGCGGAGGCTGCCGTCCGGCTCAGATCAGCCCGAGCCCGCGCACCGCGTCGCGCTCCTCCGCGAGCTCGGCCACGGACGCGTCGATCCGCTCGCGCGAGAAGTCCGAGAGCTCGAGGCCCTGGACGATCGAGTAGGCGCCCGCGCCCGTCGTCACCGGGAAGGACGAGATCAGGCCCTCCGGCACGCCGTAGGAGCCGTCCGAGGGGACCGCCATCGAGACCCAGTCGCCATCGGCCGTGCCCGCGAACCAGTCGTGGACGTGGTCGATCGCCGCGTTCGCGGCGGAGGCCGCGCTCGACGCCCCGCGCGCCTCGATGACCGCCGCCCCGCGCTTCTGCACGGTCGGGATGAAGTCGCCCTCCAGCCACTCCCGGTCGCCGGCGAGCTCGGCCGCGGGACGCCCCGCGACCTCCGCCTGGAAGATGTCGGGGTACTGCGTGGCCGAGTGGTTGCCCCAGATCGTCAGCCGGCGGACCTCGCCCACGGGGACCCCCGCCCGCTTCGCCAGCTGGCCCTTGGCCCGGTTGTGGTCGAGGCGCGTCATCGCGGTGAAGCGCTCCCGGGGGACGCCCGCGGCGTTCTCCATCGCGATCAGGCAGTTCGTGTTCGCCGGGTTGCCGACGACGAGGACCCGCAGCTTCTCGTCGGCGTGCTCGGCGAGCGCCCGCCCCTGGGCCGTGAAGATCGCGCCGTTGGCCTCGAGGAGGTCGCCGCGCTCCATCCCCTTCGTCCGCGGGCGGGAGCCGACGAGGAGCGCCACCTCGACGCCGTCGAAGGCGGTCGCCACGTCGTCCGTCGGCGTCAGGGACGCCAGGAGCGGGAAGGCGCAGTCGTCGAGCTCCATGCAGACGCCGTGGAGCGCGCCGAGCGCCGGCGGGATCTCCAGCAGGCGCAGATCGATCGGCTGGTCGGGATCGAGCAGCTGGCCGGAGGCGATCCGGAACGCCAGGGCGTAGCCGATCTGGCCGGCCGCTCCGGTGACGGCGACGCGGACGGGACTCTTGGCAGGCACGGGAGGAGGCTCCTCGTTCGCTCGACGGGGCTGCCGCAAGCCTATCCAGGGTCCCGGGTCCACTCCGGCAGCCGATCGCCGTCGGCCCGCCGATCGACGACCCAGCCCAGCCCGGCGAGCGCGGCGGCGACCGCCAGGACCTCTCGCCGGGGGGCGTCCGGCCCTCCCACGCGCCGCCTCGCAGCCACGAAGGGGTACCGAGGATGGTCGACGTGGCCAACCGGCACCGACGGCGGTACGGGACGCGATGCGAGGCCCGAACGGACGGGTGGTGGTCAGAGTCCTTCCAGCACGCCGCGAAGTGCGGCGGTGTACGTCGCGAGGGCCTCGCGGCCACGTCCGGTAAGGGCGACCGACGTGCGTGAGGACGCGCCGTTGCCGTTCTTCTCGGTCTCGAGGTAGCCCGCATCCTCGAGCCTGCGCAGGTGGGTGATCAGGTTGCCGGAGGTCAGGCCGATCAGGTCCTGCAGCCGCGTGAACGAGAGCGCGTCGCCGTCCGGCAGGGCGGCGAGCGTCGCGACGATGCGCAGCCGGGCCGGCGCGTGGATCAGCGGATCGAGCTCACCGACGGTCATCCGCGAACGCTCACGTCCGGAGCTCCCACGCGTGCAGCGCGGCGCGGATGAGGAGGAGGGCGCAGAGGCCGAGGCCGACGACGCCCCACGCGCCCCTGGGACCCGCGAAGGCGGCTCCCGCGGCGATGACGACCGCGGCGATGGCAAGTGCGGACCACGCCCATCTCTCGTGAGCGGCCGAATGGATCGCCGCGGCCGAGCCGACGATGAGGATCGGGGCGGTCGCGGGGTAGATGCCGTAGACGATCGCGTCGCTCGCCCCGGCGTGCTCGAGCGCGCCCATGAAGACGTAGACGCAGATCCAGATCGCCGCGAAGGCGAGGCCCTCGATCCGCTCCTGCCGCGTCGAGCCCCCGGTGATGCCGCTCCTGGCCCTCCGTCTGACCATCGCGACGATGGCTCCCCAGACGGTCAGCGTCCCGTAGAGCACGCCGAGAGCCCAGCCGGCCGGGCCGGCGTAGGGGTGCTGATCGCGCACCGAGAGCCAGAGGACGCCGTAGACGATCAGCACCACGCCGGCAGCCGTGAGCATCAGGAGCGGCGGTCGCACGTCGAACTCGCGCCCGGCGCGCCTCGCGGTCGTGTCGAGCAGATCCGCCGCCTGGCGGGGATCGAGCTCCTCCTCGTCCTGGTGGGCCACGCTCTCCGTTGTCTCCTGCCCGTTCATCGCTCCTCCGGTTTCGACTTTGTCCGACAAACCTACCAAGGTTTGCCCTACAAAGTCAAGGCGCAGCCAGCCGTGGACCTCCGTCGCGCGACGCGACCTCCACCCTGGTTGAGCCGCCAGCCTGATGGCCGGCGCCGGTCGCTCGCTCGCCGTCCACGCGACGACGAGGCCGCGAGCCTCGCCTTCGTCGGCTGCGCGAACGCCCGGGCGCCGGCTCCGATCTGCTCCCGTCGTCGGCTCGAGCTGCGCCGCGGCGGTGGCTCCTCCGACGGCTCCCGCGGACGAGGACGCGCGCGATGTCCCCGCCGGCCGGCGCGGGGGTTCCGGCGCGACGGGCGACCGGCGCCGGTGGGGCCGGGCAGGCTGCTACGACTTCCCCGGTGGCCTCCTCCCCCCTCGCGGCGGCGCGCGCCCTCCACGATCGGGGGGAGCGGATCGCCTTCCTCGCCGGCGGAGCGGAGAGCCGCCCCGGGCGGCGCTCGTTCCTCGCGACGGCGCCGGACGACGAGATCCTGACCGCCCCCGAGGCGGGGGGCGGACTGCCGGCGATCGCGCCCCGGCTCGTCCACGTCGCGCACGGGGAGGGCATCTGGATCGGCGCGATCACCTACGACGCCGGACGGGAGCTCCTCGGGGTGACGAGCCGGCACGACCCCGTCCACCCGGCGTTCGCCGCGAGCTATCACCGCACCTACGCGACCTTCGACCACGCCGACGGCACCTGGACGATCGTCGGACCCGAGGGCCGCGCGCGGCGCCTCCTCGAGAAGGCGACGACGGAGGCGCCCGAGGACGGGGCCGAGCGGACGGCGGTCGCGGCGCGGCGAGCGACGGGCGTCGGCGGAGCCGGTTGGGGTCGCGCCCGGCACGAGCGGGCGGCCGAGGAGATCCGGCGCCTGATCGCGGCCGGCGAGGTCTTCGAGGTCAATCTCGCCCACGTGCTCGAGACGCCGTGGACCGAGGGCGGCTTCCGGCTGTTCGAGCGGCTCCTCGACGCCTCCGGCGCCGTCGAGACCGCCGCCTACCTCGTGGCCGGCGAGGTCGAGTACGCCTCGGCCTCGCCGGAGCTCCTCCTGCTCGTCGAGGGCTCCGCGGCGGAGACGCGGCCGATCAAGGGGACGCGGCCCCGCGGGGGGACCGCCGTCGCCGACGAGGAGGCGGCGCGCGAGCTCCTCGGCAACGTGAAGGACCGGGCGGAGAACGTGATGATCGTCGACCTGCTGCGCAACGACCTCGTCGCCACCGCCGTCCCCGGAAGCGTCTCCGTCGCCGAGCTCTGCACCCTCGAGCGCACGACCTCGGTGATGCACCTCGTCTCGGCCGTCCGCTCCACGATCGCCGAGGGCGTCCGCCTCCCGGACGTGCTCGTCTCGCTGCTGCCCGGCGGCTCGATCACCGGGGCCCCGAAGCGGCGGGCCATGGAGATCATCGACCGCCTCGAGCCGACCGCCCGCGGCATCTACTGCGGCTCGATCTTCGCCTGGGAGCCGGGCCTCGACCGGCTCGTCGCCTCGGTCGCCATCCGGACGGCCGCCGTCACCGGCGGCGTCGCCCGCTACGGCGCCGGCGGCGCGGTGACGCTCCTCTCCGATCCGGCGGAGGAGGCGACCGAGACGATCGTCAAGGCGCGCGTCTTCCTCGAGGCCGCGAACGCGCGGCTGGAGGGCTGGTGACGACGCCGGCCGTCTTCGAGACGGTCCGGGTCGAGCCCGAGGGCGTGCGGCTCCTCTCCTCCCACCTCGCTCGCGCCGGGCGGGCCGGCGTGCCCGCACCGGTCCTGGACGAGGCGAGGGGGGCGCTCGCCGGGCTCCTGCCGTCGGCGCCGCTCGTCGTCCGGCTGGCGTTCGCCGCCGACGGGATCCGGACCACCGAGCGGCCGATCCCCGAGCGGGCCGCCTGGCGCCTCGCGGTCACGAGCGGCTACGACCCGGCGGACGCCGGGCGGGAGCGCAAGGACGTCGACCGACGGTGGGCGGTGGAGCCGCTCGGCCGCGCCCGGGCGGAGGGCGCCGACGACGCGCTCCTCGCCGCCGCCGACGGCCGGGTCGGCGAGACCACGGTCGCCAACCTCCTCGTCGAGCTCGCCGACGGCACGATCGCGACCCCGCCGGTCGCCGGGCTGCTCCCCGGCGTGACCCGCGCCTTCGCGATCCGCGAGCTCGGCGTCGTCGAGCGGGCGCTCCGGGTCGACGACCTGGCGGCCGCCCGGGCCGCGATCCTGACGAATGCCGTCCGCGGCCTGTGGGCGGTGGAGCGAATCGACGGGCGCTCCCTCGACTCCGGGGCGACCGCCGGACGACTGCACGCGCGCTGGCTCGAGCTCCCGCTCGAGGCGCCGTGATCGTCATCCTGGACAACCGCGACTCGTTCGTGATGAACGTCGCCCACCGCCTCGACGAGCTCGGGGTCGCCCGGCTCGTCCTGCCGAGCCACTCGACGAGGCTGGACGAGATCCTCCGCCTCGAGCCGCGGGGGCTCGTCGTCTCCCCCGGCCCGCAGGGCCCCGACGAGGCCGGCGTCTCGACGGCGGCGATCCGCGCCCTGGCCGCGCGGAGGATCCCCGTCCTCGGCATCTGCCTCGGCCACCAGTGCATCGCACAGGCGTTCGACGTGCCCGTCGAGGCGAATCCGAACGCCATGCACGGGCGATCGAGCCTCGTCGCCCACGACGGCCTCGGCGTCTACGCGGGGGCCCCGAACCCCCTCCCGGCGGGCCGCTACCACGCCCTGGCCGCGGCCGAGCCGGCGACCGACGCTCCGCTCGAGGTCTCCGCTCGGCTCGCCGACGATTCCGGCCTCGTCATGGGCCTGCGCCACCGGGACCTGCCCGTGGAGGGGGTCCAGTTCCATCCGGAGTCCGTCCTCACCCCGCAGGGCTACCGGCTCCTCGCCAACTTCGCCGCGAGCTGCGGCTACGGGGCGTCCGAGGCGACGGTCGCCGAGCGGATCGCCGCCGCGGAGCGCGTCCTCGCCCGCGCGAGCGCCGCCTGAGCCGGCTCAGGCGGCCAGATCGGCGACCGTCGGGGTGAGCGTCAGGACCACGTCGGCCGCGGCGAGCTCGAGGATGAGCCCGCGGCGGCCGGCGTTGAGGCAGACCCGCTCGTGGGCGAGCCAGCGCTCGTCGGCGAACACCGGGAGCGGGCGACGCGATCCGTACGGGCTGATCCCGCCCGTCTGGTAGCCGGTCAGGCGCTCGGCGTCCGCCGGCTCGGCCATCCGCGCCGAGCGACCCCGGGCGGCGCGGGCGAGCTTCTTCGCCGAGAGCTCGACGTCGCCCGGGAGGAGCGCGAAGACCGGCGCCCCGTCGACGAGGGCGACGAGCGACTTGGCGAGGCGGGCCGGCTCGATCCCGAGCGCCGCCGACGCGGCGAGCGCCCCCTTGACCGTGTGCGCGTAGGTGTGCACCTCGAAGCCGATGCCGGCCGTCCGCAGCGCGTGCGTGCCCCTCGTCTCGGCCACCGCTGAACGGTAGGGCAGCGGGTCGGCGATATCGTCCGCCCGTGCGCCGGATCTACAAGCGGTCGCTGATCGCGCTCGCGGTCGGGGTCGCGCTGCTCCTCGCGCTCTTCGCCTACGCGTGGGGCTCGACGTCCGACGAGTACCTCTTCCTGCCGGACCCCGCCCATGCGGTCGCCCCGGTGATCACGCTACCGGGCGCGACGGCCCCGCCGGCGAAGGGCGGGTTCTACTACGTCGACGTCCGCTTCCGCCGGGCCCGCACTTGGGAGGCCTGGTTCGGGTCCGACGTCCGCGGCGCCGAGCTCGTTCCCCGGGACGCCGTGATCGGGCCCGACCAGTCGGACGCCGACGCCGAGCGGGAGGGCGTCGCGCAGATGGTGAGCGCCCAGGAGGAGGGGACCGCCGTCGGCGAGCGCGCCGCCGGGCGGCCCGTCCGGATCTCCGGCGGCGGCGTCGTCGTCGCGTCGATCGAGCCCTCGGCCCCGGTCGCCCGCTCCGGGCTCCGGCTCCAGGACGTGATCAGGGGGCTCGACGGCCGGCCCGTCTGGTCCCGCGACGACCTGGCCGGCGGCCTCCGGAACGCCGGGGCGTCCACCGTCCTCCGACTCGCGGTCGTCCGCTCCGGGCGTCCGCTGACGATCACGACGCGGCCGTGGATGCACGCGGGCATCGCGCTGGTCGGGATCGGCGCCGCCCAGGCGCCGATCTCGGTCAAGCTCGATCCGACGCCGAAGTACGAGACGGGGGGCGTGATCGGGCCGTCGGCGGGCCTCGTCTTCGCCCTCGACGTCTACGACGCCCTGACCGGGCGGAAGCTGACCCGGGGCGCCAGGATCGCCGTCACGGGAACGATCTCCCTGAACGGCTCCGTCGGCGAGATCGGCGGGGCGACCCAGAAGGCGATCGGCGCCGCCCAGGCCGGGGCGACGGTGTTCCTCGTCCCGCCCGGCAACCTCGCCGAGGCGCGCAAGGCGGCGCCCGCGGGGCTCCGGGTGATCGCCGTCGCGACCTTCGACCAGGCCCTCCGGGCGATCCGCGCGCTGCCGGTCCCCCGTTCGCAGTGAGCAGCGCGGTCGCGCCCGCAAATACCGAACTCGGACCGGGGGTCGAGCGTTGCGCTCGGCCAGCATCTTCCGTACTGTCTCGCCCTCACGGTGGTTGCCTGGGGGGCCGACCACCGGAGCCCACCTTTCCGCGCGACGACGAGGTCCCTCCCGCCATGCCCCGAGCAGCCACCTGCGACGATTGCTACTTCCGCCAACGGGGCCTCTGCGCCCTCGCCTGCGAGCGGCCCTGCCCCACCTTCCGGCGCCCGGTCGACGGCAAGCTCGTCGCTCCCCGCCAGGCCCAGTTGATCCCGACGAACGACGCGTTCATCGACGACCGGGAGCGCCACCTCGTCGCGACACCCTGACGGCGGCACCCGCGTCCCGGTGATGGGCGACACGGATCGGCGCGTCGGCTAGCGTGTGTCCCATGACGAGCGGACCGGGGCCCCAGAAGAGATCCGAGCGCGGCGTCTACGCGCTGATCGCCGTCATCGCCCTGATCGTGATCTACCTGATCGCGTTCGTGCTCAAGAACACGACGCACGTGAAGGTCTCCTTCGTCGTCGCCTCGACCACCGCGTCGCTGATCTGGGTCCTCCTGACGTGCATCCTCCTCGGGATCGTGCTCGGGTTGGCCGCGAGCCGCCTCGGGCACGTCCGCCCGTCCCGTCGCTCGTCCGCGAAGGCGTCGGGCCCGCTGAAGACCGCCTCGACCTCCGGGCCGCTCTCCGGCGGCACGCCCGGAGAGGTCCGCGAGCGGACGGTCGTCCGGCCCTCGTCCGCCGCCGGCAGCTCGCCCGGCGAGGACGCTCCCGGATCGCGCGGCTCGCACGCGTCGCCCTCCGACGAGGGCCCGACGACGAAGCTCTGATCGTCCCGGGCGCCGCTCCCGCGGCGTAGACTGGAAAGCCCGCTAGAGAGCCCACGACCTCGGGAACCGCGCATGTCGTCGACCGCCCTCAAGACCATCTCGTTCGCCCGCGGCGTCCCCTCGTTCGACCTGATCCCGGCCGCCGAGCTGAAGGCGGCCATCGCCGACGGCCTCGAGGCCGACGGTCCGGGCGTGCTCTTCTACGGCGACGCCGCCGGCTACCTGCCGTTGCGGGAGTGGGTCGCCGCGCGCTACGGCGCCTCGGGCGCTGACCGCGTCCTCCTCACGAATGGCTCGCTGCAGGGCCTCGCCTTCCTCGCCGAGCACCTCTTCGCCTCCTCGGGTGGGCGCGCCGTCGTCGAGGCGCCCACCTACGATCGAGCGATCCTGACCCTGCGCCGGTTCGGCGCGACGGTGGAGCCGATCGAGCTGCAGCCCGACGGGCTCGACGTCGAGGCGCTGGCGGAGCTCTGCGAGAGCGGTCGGGTCCCCGGCCTCGTCTACGTCATCTCGAGCTTCCAGAACCCGAGCGGCGTGACGACGTCCGCGGCGAAGCGTCGCCGGATCGTCGAGCTCGCCGCCGAGCACGGCTTCTGGGTCCTCGAGGACGACCCCTACGGCGAGCTCCGGTTCTCCGGCGACCCGATCCCGTCGATGTTCTCGGCCGACCGGGCGGGCCGGGTCATCTACTCGACCTCGTTCACCAAGACCGTCGCGCCGGGGCTGCGCACCGGCGCCCTGATCCTGCCCCCCGAGCTCCACGCCCCGCTCCGCAAGCTCGCGCTCGACACGTACATCGCGCCCGGGCACTTCGCCGAGGCGGCGCTCGTCGGCTACTGCCGAGCCGGCGAGTTCGACCGCGGCCTCGACCGCATCCGCCCGCGCCTGGCCGAGCGGTGCGCGGCGATGGACGCCGCCCTCGCGGCCCACGTCGGCGACCGCGGCCGGTGGTCGGCGCCCGACGGTGGCTACTTCTTCTGGGTCCGGCTGCCCGGGGTCGACACCGACGCCCTGCTCGGGCGGGCCACCGAGGCCGGGGTCCCGTTCGTCGCCGGCAGCTCGTGCTACGGCGACGGGTCGAGCGGGCGCGACGAGCTCCGCCTGTCCTTCGCCTCGGCCGCGCCCGCCGACATCGACGAGGGCGTCCGCCGGCTCGCCGAGCTCCTGTAGGCGCGCCGCGCGGGAATGGCCGGACGAGGCTTGCGCGGCGCGGCGGCGGGGTATCTCCCGGGCGACTCGACGCAACGGAGGATCGAGATGCCGCAGCAGGGGTGGACGCCGAAGCAGGAACGCAAGTACGAGCACATCCGGGACTCGGAGCTCGACCACGGCGAGCCGGAGAAGCGGGCGAAGGAGATCGCCGCCCGCACGGTCAACAAGGAGCGGGCCCAGAAGGGCCAGTCGCAGACGGCGTCGCGCAGCTCGGTCGAGGACATGCCGTCCTCCCGCCGCGGCGGCCAGCGCTCCGGCACGAACCGGCCGAAGGGCCGCACCCGCGACCAGCTCTACAACGAGGCCCGCCAGAAGGGCATCGCGGGCCGGTCGAAGATGACGAAGGAGCAGCTCCAGCGGGCGGTCGACGCGAAGAAGTGAGCCCGCTGCCGGGCGCGGGCGTCCTCCGCCTCCACCGCCGCGGACGCCTCCACGCCGGCGGGCGACGGCGTCGCCGCCGTGCCAGGACGCCTTCACCCTCGGCCACGGCCGCTCCGTGCGGATGGGCGGCTTCCGCTGCACCTCTCGGACGAACGGGACTGCCTGCATCGTCCGCGCGTCCGGACGCGGGTTCCGCATCACCCGGCTGGGCCTCGTGCGGATCGGCGAAAGGTTGGAGCGGCGCAGTCGCCGCCCGGTCCCGGCCGAATCTCCTCCGCTACGCCGAGCCGGCCGCGTCGGCGACGATCCGGGCCACCTCGGTGGGGTTCATGCCCACCTGCACGCCGGCGGCCTCGAGCGCGTCCTTCTTCGCCGCGGCCGTCCCGGCGGACCCGGAGATGATCGCCCCCGCGTGGCCCATGGTCCGGCCCGGCGGTGCGGTGAAGCCGGCGATGTAGGCGGTGACGGGCTTCGTCACGCTCTCGGCGATGTAGTCGGCCGCCCGCTCCTCGCCGTCGCCGCCGATCTCGCCGACGAGGACGATCCGCTCGGTCTGGGGGTCGGCCTCGAAGAGGGCCAGCGCGTCGATGAAGCTCGTGCCGGCGACCGGATCGCCGCCGATCCCGATGATCGTCGAGTTGCCGAGGCCGAGGGCGGCCAGCTCGGCGCCGATCTGGTACGTCAGCGTGCCCGAGCGCGAGACGAGCCCGACCCCGCCCCGGGTGAAGACCTGCGCGGGGATGATCCCGACGTTGGCGACGCCGGGCGAGAGCGCGCCGGGGCAGTTCGCGCCGAGGAGCCGCACCCCCTTCCGCGTCACGTACCCGTCCACCTCGAGCATGTCGCGCACCGGGATCCCCTCGGTGATCGCGATCACGAGCTCGACGCCGGCGTCGGCCGCCTCGAGGATCGCGTCGGCCGCGAACGGCGGGGGCACGAAGACCATCGAGGTGTTCGCCCCCTGCTCGGCGACCGCCTCGGCGACGGTGTCGTAGACGGGGATGCCGTCCACGTCCTGTCCGCCCTTGCCGGGGGTGCAGCCGGCGACCACGGCAGTGCCGTAGTCGCGGTTGCGCAGCGTGTGGAACCTGCCCTCCCGCCCGGTGATGCCCTGGACGACGAGCCGCGTGCGCTCGGTGACGAGGACGGCCATCAGACGGCTCCCCCGGCGAGCGCGACGGCCCGGGCCGCCGCGTCGAGCATCGTCTTCTCCACGTGCACGCCGGGCGGCGCCGCCTCGGCCAGGATCCGCCGCCCCTCGACGTCGTTCGTGCCGTCGAGCCGGACGACGATCGGGACCGGGATCTCCATCTGCTCGAGCGCCTGGAGGATCCCGTTGGCGACCTCGTCGCAGCGCGTGATCCCGCCGAAGATGTTGAAGAGGATCGAGCGGACCTTGTCGTCGGAGACGATCACGTCGAGCGCGTCGACGATCGACTCGGCCTGCGCGCCGCCGCCCACGTCGAGGAAGTTCGCCGGCCGGCCGCCGCACTGGGCGACGACGTCCAGGGTCGACATGACGAGCCCCGCGCCGTTGCCGATGATGCCGACCTCGCCGTCGAGCTTGACGTAGGTCACGCCGCGCTCGTGCGCCTTCTGCTCCTGCGGGTCGGCCGCCTCGACGTCGCGGAAGGCGGCGATGTCCGCGTGGCGCCCGAGGGCGTTGTCGTCGATCGTCACCTTCGCGTCGGCGGCGATCGCCTCGCCGTCGTCCGTGATCACGAGGGGGTTGATCTCGATCAGCAGGGCGTCGGACTCGACGAAGGCGCGGTAGACGTCGGCGACGATCGCCGAGACGGCCTTCCGCTCGGCCGCGGGCACGCCGGCGGCGAAGAGGAGGCGGCGCACGAAGAACGGGTGCAGGCCGAGCGCGGGATCGAGGTGGAGTCGCGCGAGCGCCTCGGGATGGTCCACGGCGACCGCCTCGATGTCCATCCCGCCCATCGTCGAGAGCAGGAAGAGGGGCGCCCGGGCCGCGCGGTCGAAGGCGACCGAGAGGTAGTACTCCTTGGCGATCGAGATCCCGCGCTCGACGTACAGGCGCCGGGTGACGTGGCCGCCGATCTCGAGCCCGAGGATCGCGTCGGCGGCCGACCTCGCCTCGTCCGCCGTCTTGACGACGCGGACGCCGCCGGCCTTGCCGCGCCCGCCGGCGTGGACCTGCGACTTGACGACGACGACGCCTCCACCGGACGGGAGGAGCTGCCCGGCGGCCGCCTCCGCCTCGTCGGCGGTGAAGGCGACGAGCCCGGAGCCGGTCGGAATGCCGAAGCGGGCGAGGAGCTCCTTGCCCTGATGCTCGTAGAGGTCCAAAGCCGCTCTTCCTGCTCGTCGGGGCCGGTCGGGCGGAGCATACCGGCGGGTGCCGGGCCGGGAGCCCGGCGCGGGCGGGGCGGAAAAGAGGGCCGCGTCGGCGCGTCCTGCCCAGGTCGCGAGCCGCCGCGCACGCACCCGTCGCCCGGGCGGGCCGGCCGTGAAATGTCACGTATCCTTCCCGGCACATCTCCGAAGGACGCCCGTGCTCTTTCTCCGCTGCCCCTGGTGCGGTGAGCGCGACGAGGTCGAGTTCCGCTACGGCGGCGAGGCCCACGTCGCCTACCCGCCGGATCCCGACGCCCTCGACGACGCGACCTGGGCGCGCTACCTCTTCTACCGCGCCAACCCGCAGGGCCGGTACCTCGAGCGGTGGGTGCACCAGGCCGGCTGCCGGCGCTGGTTCAACGCCGTCCGGGACACCGCGACGCACGAGATCTCGGGGTCCTACCGGCCGGGCGAGACGGCCGAGGACGCCCGGTGAGGCGGCTCGAGGGGACCGGCGCGCTGCTCGACCGCTCCCGCCCGCTCCGCTTCCACTGGGCGGACCGGGAGATCGACGGCTACGTGGGCGACACGATCGCCTCCGCGCTCCTCGCGGCCGGCGTCGACGTCGTCGGCCGTGGCGTCACCTCCGGGCGCCCCCGGGGGATCGTCGCGGCCTCGACGGAGGAGCCGAACGCCTACGTCCAGCTCGGAACGGGCGGGACGACCGAGCCGCTCGTGCGGGCGACGACGGCCGAGGCGTTCGACGGCCTCGTCAGCGAGGCGCGCTCCACGAAGGGCTACCTGTCGCTCGAGCCCGACACCGACCGGTTCGAGAAGCGGTTCCTCTTCTGCGACGTGCTCGTGATCGGCGGCGGCGCCGCGGGGCGGGCGGCCGCCGCCGACGCCGCCGCCGCGGGGCGGGAGGTCGTGCTCGTCGACGACGCACCGCCCCGGCCGGGAGTCGCCTCCCTCGACGGGGTCCGCGTGCTCGCCCGGACGACCGCCTTCGCCACGTACGAGCGGGGCTTCGCGCTCCTCTCCGAGCGCGTCTCCGAGCACCTGCCCCACGCAGCCCGCGGCCGCCTGCCGCTGCGGCGCCTCTGGCAGGTGCGCGCCCCCGAGGTCGTCCTCGCCACGGGTGCCCAGGAGCGCCCGATCGTCTTCGCGCGCAACGACCTGCCCGGCGTGATGCTGGCCGGCGCGCTGGGGACGTACCTGCGCGACTACGCCGTCGCCCCGGAGCGGGTCGTCCTCTTCACGACCAACGACTCGGCCTACGACGTCGCCCGGCAGCTCGTGGCCGGCGGCGTCGAGGTCGCCGCGGTCGTCGATCCGCGGGCGGCGCATCCCGACGCCGGGAGCATCCGGGTCGTCCGCGGCGTCGTCGAGGCCGCGCTGGGCGAGGACCGCGTCGAGGGCGCGGTCGTGGGCGGCGAGCGGATCGCCTGCGACGCGATCGGCGTCTCCGGGGGCTTCGACCCGCGCCTGAACCTCCACGTCGGCGTCTCCGGTCCCGTCCGCTGGGACGAGGCCCACGCCTGCTTCGTGCCCGCCGGCACCGTGCGCGGCTTCAGCATCGTCGGCGCCGCCGCCGGCGAGGTGCCCGCGACGGAGCCGGTCTGGTGGAGCCGCCTCCACGGGAGCGACGGGCTGCCCGGCCCCGACGAGACGATGGACGACGCCTCCTTCGTCGACCTCCACCGCGACGTCTCGGTCTCGGGGCTCCGCCGCGCGCTCGAGGCCGGCGTCCGCCACATCGAGCACGTCAAGCGCTACACGCTCGTCGGCACCGGCGCCGACCAGGGCCGGACCGCCACCGTCAACGCGGCGGCGCTGACGGCGATCCTGACGGGCAGGCCGGTCGCCGAGATCGGCCTCCAGCAGGGCCGGCCCCCCTACCAGCCGCAGACCTTCGGCTCGCTCGCCGGCCGCGCCCGCGGGCCGCTCTTCGAGCCCATCCGGACGACGCCGATCCACGAGTGGCACGTCGCCGCCGGCGCCCGCTTCGAGGACGTCGGGCAATGGAAGCGGCCCTGGTACTTCCCCCGAGCCGGCGAGGACATGGATGCGGCGGTGCTCCGGGAGTGCGACGCCGTCCGCACCGGCGTCGGCGTGATGGACGCCTCGACGCTCGGCAAGATCGACGTCCAGGGCCGCGACGCCGGGGAGTTCCTCGACCGGCTCTACGTCGGCCGGATGTCGACGCTGAAGCCGGGCCGGGCGCGCTACGGCGTCATGTGCGCGGCGGACG
This sequence comes from uncultured Thermoleophilia bacterium, assembly GCA_963800515.1. Classification (GTDB taxonomy): domain Bacteria; phylum Actinomycetota; class Thermoleophilia; order Gaiellales; family F1-60-MAGs149; genus CAWDBC01. The sequence continues at coordinate 35,343 of CAWDBC010000007.1, read as the reverse complement.
GGATGGTCTTCGACGACGGCGTCGCGCTCTGCCTCGCCGACGGCCACTTCGTGACGACGACGACGACGGGCAACGCGGCCGCCGTCCTCGACTGGATGGAGGAGTGGCTGCAGACGGAGTGGCCGGACCTCGACGTCTGGCTGACCTCCGTCACCGAGCAGTGGGCGACGGTCGCGGTCGTCGGCCCGAGGTCGCGCGAGGTGCTGGCCGAGCTCGCGCCGGCCGAGGACGTCTCCCGGGAGGCGTTCCGGTTCATGGCGGTCCGCGAGGACGTCGAGGTCGCCGGGATGCGGGCCCGCGTCGCCCGGATCAGCTTCTCGGGCGAGCTGGCCTACGAGATCAACGTCCCCGGCTACCTGGGCCTCGACATGTGGAAGGCGGTGATGGCCGCCGGCGAGCCGTACGGGATCACGCCCTACGGCACCGAGGCGATGCACGTCCTGCGGGCCGAGAAGGGCTACTTCATCGTCGGCCAGGACACCGACGGGACGGTCGATCCCTACGACCTCGGCGCCGCCTGGATGGTGGGCGACGCCCCCTTCGTCGGCCGCCGCTCCTTCGCCCGGGCCGAGTCGCGGCGCACCGACCGGAAGCGTCTCGTCGGCCTCCTGCCGCACGATCCGGCCGAGCGGCTGCCCGAGGGCGCCCAGCTCGTCGCCGACCCGGAGTCGCCGGCGATGCTCGGCCACGTCACCTCGAGCTACCGCTCCTCGCCGCGGTCGCTCGACCGGACCTTCGCGCTCGCCCTCGTCCGCGGGGGGACCGAGCGGATCGGCGAGACGCTCTACGCCCCCCTCGTCGACCGGATGGTCGCCGTGACGGTCACCGGGCCCGTCCTCTACGACCCGAAGGGAGAGCGCCGCGATGGCTGACGCCACGATCCGGAAGGCGGGCTTCCCGGCCCAGGTCTCCCTCCGCGTCCGGCCCGGCTCGGCCGAGGCGGACCGCGTCGCCGCGGCCCTCGGCGCCGGGCTGCCGGAGCCGTGCCGGCTGACCGAGGCGGCCGGCCGACGGGTGCTCTGGCTCGGCCCCGACGAGTTCCTCGTCGTCGGCGAGGAGCGGACGCAGACCGTGATCGCCGATCTCCTGACGGCGGCGATCGGCGACGGATCGGGCGCCGTCGTCGACCTCTCCGCCAACCGCGAGCTCCTCGTCCTCGCGGGCCGGGAGGCGCGCGCCGTCCTCGGCACCTGCGTCGCCTTCGACGTCCGGGAACGGAGCCTCCCGGTCGGCGCCTCGGTCCAGACGATGCTCCAGAAGGCCCAGATCCTGCTCACCCGCCCCTCCGCCGACGAGCTCCACCTCTTCGTCCGGCCGTCCTTCGCGGCCTACGTCAGGGCCTGGCTCGCCGACGGCGTCGAGTCGATCGCGATCGAGCGGAGCGCGGCGTGATCGCCGGCGAGCACGCGGAGGTGAACGCGCCCTTCCTGTGGCGGAACCCGGAGCCGAAGGCGAGCTACGACGTCGTCGTCGTCGGCGGCGGCCTGCACGGTCTGGCGACGGCGTACTACCTGGCGAGGAACCACGGGATCACGAACCTCGCCGTCGTCGACCGCAGCTGGCTCGGCAACGGCAACGCCGTCCGCAACACGACGATCATCCGCTCGAACTACCTGTGGGACGAGTCGGCCGGGATCTACGAGCACGCGCTGAAGCTGTGGGAGGGGCTCGGGGACGAGCTCGACTACGAGATCCTGTTCGACCAGCGCGGGGTGCTCAACCTGGCCCACAACCTGCACGACGTCCGCGAGTCCGAGCGGCGCGTCTACGCGAACCGCCTGAACGGCGTCGACGCCGAGTGGATCGACACGGACGGCGTGCGCGAGTTCTGCCCGCTCGTGAACACGTCGCCGGACATCCGCTATCCCGTGCTCGGGGCGACGCTCCAGCGGCGCGGGGGCATCGCCCGCCACGACGCGGTCGTCTTCGCGCTCGCCCGGGCCTGCGACGGCTACGGCATCGACCTGCTGCAGGGCGTCGAGGTGACGGGCATCGACGTCGACCGCGGCCGGGTGCGCGCGCTCGAGACGACGGCCGGCCGGATCGCGGCGGGCCGGGTCGGGCTGGCGTGCGCGGGCCGCAGCTCGCTCCTGGCGGCGATGGCCGGCTTCGACCTGCCGATCCAGAGCCATCCGCTGCAGGCCCTCGTCTCGGAGATCCTCGACCAGGTGCTGAACTGCGTCGTGATGTCGAGCGCCGTGCACGTCTACGTCTCCCAGGCGCACAAGGGCGAGCTCGTGATGGGCGCGGGGATCGACTCCTACACCTCCTACGCCCAGCGCGGCTCGTTCCACGTCGTCGAGAACCAGATGATCGCGGCGCTCGAGCTCTTCCCGATGTTCAGCCGCGCCCACCTGCTCCGCACCTGGGCCGGGATCGTCGACGTCTGTCCGGACGCCTCGCCGATCATCTCCAAGACGCCGGTCGAGGGCCTCTACGTCAACTGCGGCTGGGGCACCGGCGGCTTCAAGGCCACGCCCGGGTCGGGCTGGGTCTACGCCGACACCATCGCGGCCGACGAGGCCCATCCGCTCGCCGCGCCGTTCTCGCTCGACCGCTTCGAGACCGGCGCGCTGATCGACGAGCACGGGGCGGCCGCGGTCGCCCACTGAGGCCGAGTCCCTCCGCCGTGCAGACGTTCCTCCCGTACGCCGAGTTCCGGCGGACCGCCGCGGTGCTGGACGACCGCCGCCTCGGCAAGCAGCGCGTCGAGGCGCTGCAGATCCTCCGCGCCCTGACCCTGGAGACCTACGGCTGGAAGCGCCATCCCGCCGTCCTGATGTGGGCCGGCGCCGAGCCGGGCCTCGTCGCCTACGGCCTCGAGATCTGCGCCGAATGGGTCCGCCGCGGCCGCGCGGACACCTGCGCGGCGACGATCCGGGCCGATGCCGCGCTCGCCGGCGTGGCCGTCGCCGAGAGCGAGGAGGCGGCCCGGGGACTCGGAGCGCTCCCCTGGTGGCTCGGCGACGAGCGGCTCCACGCGAGCCACCGCGCCTCCCTGGTGCGGAAGGACCCGGACTGGTACGGCCCGCGCTTCCCCTGCGCCGACCCGGCGGACCCGTACTGGTGGCCCACGCACCCGGAGCCCGGCGCCGTCCCGCGGCCCGCCTAGGCTCCCGCCGGCTCCGAGCCTGGGGGCGGCGGATCGTCGGCTCGAGCCGCGTCGGCGCGGACCGGATCTCGTCGCCGGATCGTGCCCGCCGAGCGGACGTCGGCCCGGATCCCGCCGCGGTGGACGAGCCCGCGGAGCACGCCCGGCTCCGTCAGCCGCTCGAGGTGGGCGCACGGCTCGGCGAGGCGCGCGCCGAAGCAGCGCACCTCGCCGACCCGGAACTCGCGTCCGATCAGCGCGTCCAGGCGGATCCCGCGGGTGACGAGGTTCCGCCGCGCCGCGGCCGGGGCGAGCCGGATGCCGCGGGCCGCGAGCTCGTCGAGCGCCTCGGCCTCGATCAGGGTCAGGTCCTGCCCACCGCGGCCGGGGGCGGAGAACGTCCCGCGACCGACGGCGTAGCGGTCGCCGGCGAGACCGCGTCCCGGCGCGGCCTCCCGCTCCTCGTGCTCCAGGCAGGGCGCGTCGCGGACGGGCGCGGTGAAGATCCCCTCGACGACGCCGGTTCCGGGACCGTCGGGCTCCCGGTACGCCCCGGCGCCGTGCGGGCGGCCGAGGTCGAGCGGCGCGATCACGTAGCCGTCGACGAGCGGCGTCCCGGGATCGGGCGGCGGGCCGCCGGGCGTCTCCACGGTCGCCGACGGCACGCCGAAGAGGACGACCGCGCGCGAGCTCCCGCCCGGCTCGCGGACGACCCCGAGCCAGTGGCCGGCCCAGGCGAAGCGGTCCGGGTCGCGCACCCGGACGAGCCCGAGGTTCCGTCCGGCGAGCCGCTCCCGGAGGCGCTCGAGGGCGAGGTCCGCGCCCGCCGTCCCGAGCTCGCCCGGCGCGAGCCCCGCGACGCGCTCGGCCGCCTCGGCCAGGGTCGCGATGGGAGGGTCGGCGGGAGACACGCCCACGTACCGTATCGGCCCGGGCGGCGGCTCCGCCAGCGCTCCGTCCGGCCCCCGCCGGGGCCCCGACCGCCCGCGCGGGGACCGGAAATCGCTCCCGCTATGGTTGCGGGCAGTGCCGCGGCCCCCCGACTCGTGGTACTCGGCGCGGCCGGATCCCGGGGTCCCGTTCGCGGTGCTCGAGCTCGCCGGCCGCTCGGTGCGCCTCCTGCCGGACGAGCAGCCGTGGATGCTGAGCGTCCAGACGCAGCCGATGGACGCGCCGGGGCCGATCATCGCGGTCGGCCGGGCGACGCGGGCGATGGCGAGTCACGACCGCGTGCACGAGGCCTGGCTCCACGACATCCGCGCGATCTACGGCTGGCTGCCCCACGGGGCCGTGAGCGCCGACGTCACGATCGCCGAGGGGTCGATGACCCTCGCCGGCGGCACGGGCCCCGCCTGGCTCGCCGCGACGGTGATCGATCGGGAAGACGTCGAGCGCGGGTTGGTCCCGGGCGGCCTCGTCACGTTCCGCGACGACCAGGGCGAGATCGTCCGCGTCCTCGCCATCCCGAGCCACGCGGTCGCCGAGCCGCCGAGCGGCGTCCGCTACTTCCTCGGCTCCCGCCAGTAGCCCCGCGGGGGGTCGAGCCGGCGCACCCGAGGGATCCCCGCGGCCCGCGCTCAGGCCGCGAACGGCTCCGGGGCCGGATCGGGCCCCCAGAGGCGGCGGAAGAGGGCGGAGTCGGCGACGGCCGTGGACCGGATCTCGACGGCGCCGGGTCCGCCGCCGGTGCGCGCGAGCCCGGCGGCGGTGAGCACCGAGACGACGCGCCGGGCGACCGCGTCGCCGGTGTCGACGATCGCGACGCCGGGCCCCGCGGCCTCCTCGATGGCGTCCCGCAGGAACGGGAAGTGCGTGCAGCCGAGGGCGAGCACGTCCGCGCTCGCGGCGACGAGGGGGGCGATGTAGCCCGCCGCCACCCGCCGGACCTCCGGGCCCTCGAGCTCCCCCCGCTCGACCAGCTCGACGAAGACCGGGCAGGGCTGGACGAGGACCCGGACGCCGGCGGCGTGGCGCTCGACGAGGCCGGTGAACTTCTCGCCCCCCAGCGAGGTCTCCGTCGCCAGCACGCCGACGACGCCGGTCCGCGTCCGCTCGGCCGCCGGCTTGACCGCCGGCTCGACGCCGACGATCGGCAGGCTGAACGTCGCCCGCAGGTGGGCGATCGCCGCGATCGTCGCCGTGTTGCAGGCGAGGACGACGAGGCGGGCGCCGTCGTCGTCGATCAGCCGCCGGACGATCGCCTCGACCCGGCCGGCGATCTCGGCCGCCGGCCGCGGCCCGTACGGACACCACGCCCGGTCGGCGACGTAGACGAGCCGCTCGTCGGGGAGGAGCCGCTCCAGCTCCGCGAGGATCGTCAGCCCGCCGACGCCGGAGTCGAGGACGGCGATCGCGCCGTCGCCGGCGGCCGGATCGCTCGACACGATCATCGCCGGGCCACCCCGTAGCAGCCGCCGAGCACGAGGACGACCCCGAGCGCCGTGACGACGGTGAAGCGCTCGCCGAGGCCGGCGACGCCGAGGACGACGGCGACGACGACGCCGAGGTAGCCGACGAGCGACGCGCGCGAGGGCCCGACCTCGGAGACGAGGTGATTGAAGATGACGAAGGCGATCCCCGTCCCGGCGATCCCGAGGACGGCGACGCTCGCCGCCGCCCGCGGCCCGGGCAGGTCCGCCGGGAGGTCGGCCAGGGCGAGCGGCACGGTCACGATCGCGGCGGTGCCCACGCTCGCCCAGACCATGGCGACGCGCGGCACGGCGGCCAGGCGGTGGCGCACCCAGTGGGCGGCGAAGCCGTAGAGCATCGCCGTCCCGATCACGCACAGGGCCCCGACCGCGGTCCGCCACCCGGACCCGAGGTCCGGCCCGAGGACGACGACGACGCCGGCGAAGCCGGTGACGAGGCCCGCCAGCCCGAGCCCGTGGAGCGCGTCGCCCCCGGTGACGAAGACCGCGAAGAGGGCGGTGAAGAGCGGCGCGGTCGCGACCAGCACGCCGGCCAGGGAGGAGGGCACCCAGACCTCCCCGAGCGCCACGAGGCCGAGGGCGAGCGTGTTCTGGGTGAGGCCGAGGACGACGACGGCGTCGAGGTGGCCGCGAAGGTTCCGCCAGCTCCCGGAGGCGAGGACGAGCGGCGTCAGCACGAGCGCGCCGAGGAACGTGCGGAGGAAGAGGACCCAGCCGACCGGGAGGTCCTCGAGCGCGACCTTGATGAAGAGGTACGACGCGCCCCAGGTGCAGGAGAGAAGCAGGAGGAGCGCCGCCGAGCGGACGCCGAAGCCGCGCAGGGCGAGGCTCGGGGCGGCGGCACTCACGTCAGGCGGTACTCGGGACCGCTGCCGCCCTCGGGCGGGGTCAGCCGGCCTCCCTTCGCGGTGATCGCCCCGCACTGCACGCAGTTCGAGGGGGCGACGGCGACGGCGACGAACCCGTCGGCCTCGGCCGACCCCTCGACCACCTCGTAGACGGCCGCCGGGCAGAGGTTGACCCACGTCTCGGCGAGCTCCAGCGGGACCCGGCGGGCGATCCGGAGGTGGTCGGGCTGATCGTCGCGCGTCCGGTTGCCGGACAGGTAGACGGACGAGAGCTTGTCGAACGTGAGCACCCCGTCGGCGGAGGTCGCCGCAGCACCACGGGCCGACATGGCGACCGCCGCGTCGGGCTCGTTGCCCCAGGTGCCGCCCGGGAACCGGCCCCCCGAGACCTCCATCGCCCCGGCGAGGCCGCCGCCCACCACGAGCCCCCGGCGGAAGGCCTGGCGCATGTTGCGGACGCGGTGGAGGTCGCGGCCGATCTCCGAGGCGCGAACCGCGCCGTCGTAGCCGGCGAGCGCGCCGGCGTCGCCGCGGAGCGAGCCGGCGATCGCCTCGGCCGCGAGCATGCCGGACCGGATCGCGTAGTGGACCCCCTTCAGCCTCGGGACGTTGACGAGGCCCGCGCTGTCGCCGACGAGGAGCGCGCCGGGGAGTCCGAGCGTCCGCGGGATCGCGTGCCAGCCGCCCTCGGGGATCGTCTTGGCGCCCCAGGCGACGCGCTCGCCGCCCTCCAGGATCGGCCGGATCCGGGGATGCGTCTTCAGCCGCTGCAGGAGGTCGTGCGGCGAGAGCCCGGAGTCGGCGTAGTCCAGCCCGACGACGAAGCCGATGGAGACGTGCTCGGGGCCGAGCGGATAGACGAACGAGCCGCCGAACTCGTTCAGGCTCGGACGGGCCCGGAGCGGCCAGCCCAGGGTGTGGAGGACGCGATCGAGCGCCCGCGGCACCCTCCAGACCTCCTTGACGCCGAGCGCCGAGATCTGCGGCTCCGGCCCGTGCCCGTCGAACGTCTCGAGCGCGACCCCCCGCAGGTGGCCCTGCGTGCCCTCGGCGAGCACCGTCGTCCCGGCCAGAAGCGCCGTCGGGGGCGCCGCGCCCGGCTTCGGCGCGCCCGTCCGGTCGAGCCCCTTCGGCCCCGTCTCGACGCCGGCGATGCGGCCGTCGTCGACGATCAGCCGCCGCGCGTCGGACTCTGGGAGCACGACCGCCCCGAGCTCCTCCGCCCGTTCCCCCAGGGCCGCGGCGAGCCGCTCGACCGAGAAGACGTGGTTGCCGCCGTTCCGGAACGGCGGCGGCGTCGGCAGCCGGACCGAGCGGCCCTCCGTCAGCAGGTAGACCGCCTCCGCCCGGACCTCGCCGAAGCCGCCCAGGCCCGCCAGGTCGGCGTCCGGCAGGAGCTCGCGCAGCGGTCCGGGGACGACCACGGCGCCGGAGAGCTCGTGCGATCCGGCCGCCCGCCCCTTCTCGAGGACGGCGACCGGGATCTCCCCCAGCGCCTCGGCGAGCGCCGGCTCCGCCGCCAGGATCTGGCCGAGGCGGATGGCGCAGGCGAGCCCCGCCGGCCCCGCGCCGACGATCGCGACCCCGACCTCGATCCGCTCGGCGGACGCCTCCGCGGACGACGTGACGAACTCGGACGCGGCGTACGGAGGCGGGAAGTCGAGCGGGCGGGTACCCATGGTCGGGCGGACTCTACCGGGGCCGAAAGGAGTTCCGGCGCGGGCGGCGAATGCCTGCGCCGAGGTCATGACACTGCGCTCCATCTTCATCATCGTCGGCGTCATCGTCGTCTTCCTGCTCCTCTTCACGTCGAGCACGATCTCCGGCCAGTTCTGCGTCCGCGACGCCGGCTGCGTCGTCGGCGACGGCGACGGGCTCCGGTTCGTCAAGACGAAGGCCGCGCCCGCCACGTTCGCCCCGACGAGCCCCACCACGTCGACCACGAAGTAGCCGTGGGCCGGCCGCAGGGCTCCGGCCGCTGGGAGGAGCGCCGCCGACAGGCGCGGGGCCGGAAGGAGCGGCTGGACCGCTCGCGCGAGCTGATCAGGCCGGGCGCGGGCGCCAAGAGCCAGGTCTGGCGCGTCGCCTCCTGGCTCGCCGGCTGGGGCGCGATCGGCCTCGTCGCCGACGTCCTCGTCGGCTCGCGCCGGCTCCTGGAGTGGGCGATCGGCCTCGTCGTCCTCCCCTTCCTCCTGACGATCCCCTACGGCCTCGCCCGGCTGCGGGGCGACGAGGGCTACCGGCCGGCGGCGCGGCTGATCGCCCTCCGGCCCGTCCAGCTCCACGTCTACGTGCTCCTGATCGCCTTCGGCCGGCTGCCGATGGGCATCGGCGACCACCTGTACACGGCGATCTGGCGGTCCCTCGCCCAGGCCACCGACGCGGGTCGCACCGCGCCCGACGCCCTGCAGCGCGTCGGGCAGCGCCCCCCGCCCGAACGCCGGACGCCGGTCGTGGTGTACGACGACGAGCCGACCGACGAGCACGTCCCCCCGCGCCCGGCCGCCGCCGATCACGAGCGTGACCTCGCCCGGCGCTACCCCATCCTCTTCGGCGACGGGCCGACCAGGGGGCCGGGGCGGCCGACCGGGCGGTCCGACCCCTTCGCGATCCGGCCGGACCGGTCCGAGCAGGCCGGAAGCTCCGTCGCGCGAGCGCTCTGGCGCGTGCTCGGCCGCTGAGGCTCAGCGCTCGTCCCAGTCCCGAACGAGGACCGGCTTGATGTCGAGGACGGGCGTCCCGTCGATCGCCTCCAGGTGGCGCACCGTGAGCCGCGCGCCCTCCACGGCGACCACCTGAACGCGGTGGAGGCCGATCGGGTTCGGCCGATCGGGGGAGCGGGTGGCGAACACCCCCTGCTCCGGACGGGTCAGATCCCCGCGGGGATGGGTGCGCAGCACGTCGCGGGCCGCGCGATGGAACCACGTCAGCACGATCACGTCCGTGCCCGGCTCGATGCCGTGCAGACCCTCGGCGACGGACTCCCGGATCACGATCCAGGCCTCGAAGGCGGCGCCCTCGTCTCCCTGGCACGGCGCCGCCTCGCGGGTCCGGACCGGCGACTCGACCCAGCCGATGGGGTTCGGGGAAATCCGCTCGCGACCCGCCACGCCCACCCTGTTCACCTCCCTCCCGGGTCCTCCTCCGCCGCCGGCTCGCCGGCGGCAGGGGAGACGGCCGAGCCCTGCGGCACGAAGCGGTAGCCGACGCCGGGCTCGGTGACGATGGGGCCGGGCCGCTCCGGCGATGGCTCCAACCGCCGCCGGAGCTGGGACACGAACACGCGCAGGTTGCCGGCGTCGACGGCGTCGGGGTCGCCCCAGACCTCGGCGATCAGCATCCGGTGGGTGAGGACGCGGCCCGGGTGGCGCGCGAAGCACAAGAGAAGGTCGAACTGGGTGCGGGTCAGCGTGACCGGCTCGCCCCGGCGGCGCACGATCCGGGTGATCAGGTCGATCGAGATGTCGCCACGCTCGATCGCCGCCGCCTCCAGGCCGGCACCCCGGTCGCCGTGGCGAAGGGCCGCCCGCAGGCGCGCCAAGAGCTCCGGCATCGAGAACGGCTTGGACACGTAGTCGTCGGCTCCGAGGTCGAGCGCGGCCACCTTCGTCTCGTCGTCGCCGTGCGCCGAGAGGACGACGATCGGCGTCGCCGGCAGGAAGGCGCGGACGCGCCTGATCACCTCGAGCCCCCCGATCCCGGGCAGGCCGAGGTCGAGCAGGATCAGGTCCACCCGGCGCTCGGAGGCCCGCGCGACCGCCTGCTCGCCCGTCGTCACCGCCACCGTGTCGTAGTCGTGGGCGTCGAGTGCGACCTGCAGGGCGCGGAGGATCGCCGGCTCGTCGTCGACGAGCAGGATCGTCGGCGGAGTCATCCCGTCGAGCCGCCGACGGGGAGGGTGACGACGAAGGTGGCGCCGCCGCCCGGCGTCGGGCCGACGCCGAGGCTGCCGCCGTTCGCCTCCGCGAAGCCGCGCCCGATCACGAGTCCGAGGCCGCTCCCGCGGCGGTCAGCCGGGCGCAGCCGCTGGTAGGGCTCGAAGATCCGGCGACGCTCCGCCTCCGGGATCCCGACCCCGTGATCGATCACCCGGAGCTCGAGCGCGCCCGCGCGGGTGGCGGCCTCCAGCCGGATCGGGCGGTCGCTGCCGGCGTGGCGGGCCGCGTTCGCGAGCAGGTTGACGAGCACCTGCCGGATCATCGTCTCGTCGATCGTCACGGGCGGCAGGTCCTCGCCGAGCGCGATCTCGACCGGCGAGTCGCCGAGGGCGTGGGCGGCGGCGGCGACGGCGTCGGAGACGAGCTCGTCGACCGGCACGAGGTCGCGCTTCGGCTCCAGGGTGCCGGTCTCGATCCGGGAGAGGTCGAGGAGGTTCGAGACGAGCCGCTCCAGGCGGTCGGCCTCCGCCTCCACGTGGCCGAGCAGCTCCTGGTGGCGATCCGGCGGCGGATCCGTGTTGCGGAGGGTCGAGGCGATCGCCTTGATCGCGGTGAGCGGCGTGCGCAGGTCGTGGGAGACGGACTGGAGGAGCACCGTCCGCAGGCGGTGCGTCTCCTCGAGCGTCCGCCGGCGGACCCCCTCCTCGGCGAGCCGGGCGCGCGCGAGCGCCAGGGCGACGACGCCGGCGAACGACTCGAGCACGCGCTGGCGGTCGTCGCCGAGCCCCTCCTCGCCCGGATCGGCGACGAGGAAGCCGAAGGCCGTCCCAATGGCGACGATCGGGAAGGCCACGGGCCCGTCGGCGGCGCGGAGCGAGACCAGGGTCGGGCTCGTCCCCGGTCCGGCGTCGGCGAGCGCGGCGACCCGCTCGGCCGCGGCCGCGTCGCCCGCCGAGGCGGCGGCGACGACGTCGCCCGCCGAGGCCCGCAGGGTCGCGCCGCGGAGGCCGAGGGCCTGGACGAGCTCGACGAGCGCGCTTCGCAGCGTCGGCACCAGCTGGGCGTTCCGGATCATCTCCACCGTCAGCGACTGGAGGAGGGTGGCGTCCCGCGCCCGCCGGTCGGCGAGGCCGCGGGCGTCCCGCACCCGTGCGGCGAGCACGGCCAGGGTCAGCGCGACGATCAGGTAGACCACGAAGGCCGCGACGCTGGCGCTGGAGGCGATCTGCGGCGAGTTGTAGGGCCGGGTGAAGAAGAAGTTGAAGACGAGCCCGGTGCCGAGTGCCGCGACGCCGGCGACCACCGGGCCGGAGCCGGTGGCGACGAGCGGCGGCAGCAGCATCGCCAGGGCGATCGCCCCGACGTTCTCGTCGCCGCGGAACGGCAGGAGGACGAGCACCCAGACCGCCAGGAGGACGACCCAGCCGGCGACCGCCAGGAGCAGGCGATGCCTCGGGTCGAGGGCGGCGAGGCGGCGCCGGGCGGTCGCCGCTCCGAGCCTCACCGGAGTGCGTCCAGGGCCAGGTTGAGGTCGAGGACGTTGACGCGCGTCGTGCCGAGCAGGCCGAGCGTGGGCGTCTCCACGTGGCCGAGGACGAGCCTCTGCACCGCTGCCGGGTCGAGCTGGCGGGCCCTCGCGACGCGGTCGACCTGCAGGAGCGCGCCCGCCTTCGAGATGTCCGGGTCGAGGCCCGACGCCGGAGGCGGTGACCAGATCCACGGGAACGTCCGACACCGCGACCCCGTCGGCCTTCGCCACGGCAGCCAGGCGGGCGCGGACGGCGTCGGCGAGGTCCTTCGAGTTCGGCCCCAGGTTGGACGCCGCGGACGCGGAGGCGTCGTAGTCGACGGCGGACGGGCGGGGATGGAAGTAGCGGGGGCTCGCGAAGCCCTGCGCGATCTCCCGCGAGCCGACGACCTCGCCCCCCCGTTCGACGAGCGAGCCCTGGGCCTGGCGCTCGAACGTCGCCTGGCCGATCGCCCAGACGACGACCGGGTAGCCGAAGCCGAGCACCGCCGTGAGGACGACCATCGCGATCAAGGATCGCAGGATGTCGCGCAGCATGTCAGTACCCCACGATGCCGAGGATGACGTCGATCAGCTTGATGCCGACGAACGGTGCGATGACGCCGCCGACCCCGTAGAGAAGGACGTTGCGCCGCAGGAGGGATGCGGCGCTCGAGGGCCGGTAGCGCACCCCGCGCAGGGCCAGGGGCACGAGGGCGACGATGATCAGGGCGTTGAAGATGATCGCCGAGAGGATCGCGCTCTGGGGCGTCCGGAGCCCGATGATGTTGAGGGCGTCGAGCTGCGGATAGGCGACGACGAACATCGCCGGGACGATCGCGAAGAACTTCGCCAGGTCGTTGGCGATCGAGAACGTCGTCAGGGCGCCGCGGGTGATCAGCATCTGCTTGCCGATCTCGACGACGTCGAGGAGCTTCGTCGGGTTCGAGTCGAGGTCGACCATGTTGCCCGCCTCCTTCGCGGCCGTCGTGCCGGCGTTCATCGCCACGCCGACGTCGGCCTGCGCCAGCGCCGGGGCGTCGTTCGTGCCGTCACCGGTCATCGCGACGAGCTGCCCGCCCTCCTGCTTCTCGCGGATCAGCGCGAGCTTCGCCTCGGGCGTGGCCTCGGCGAGGTAGTCGTCGACGCCGGCCTCGGCGGCGATCGCCGCGGCCGTCAGCTGATTGTCGCCGGTGATCATGATCGTGCGGATCCCGGCGGCCCGGAGATCGGCGAAGCGCTCGCGGATGCCCTCCTTGACGACGTCCTTCAGCTCGATCACGCCGAGGGGGCGGGCGCCGTCGGCGACGACGAGCGGCGTCGCGCCGCCGCGGGCATATGTCGTCGACCATCGTCGCCAGCTCCCGGGGCCAGGCGGTGCCGGCCGCCTCGACGAGGCTGCGGACGGTCTCCGCCGCGCCCTTGCGGAGCGCGCGCGGTCCGCGGTCGGTGTCCAGGTCGACGCCGCTCATCCGCGTCTCGGCGCTGAACGGGAGGAAGCGCGCAGCGGCGGCCGCGAGGTCGTGCTCGCGGATCCCGAAGCGCTCCTTGGCGAGGACGACGATCGAGCGTCCCTCCGGGGTCTCGTCGGCGAGCGACGAGAGCTGGGCCGCCTCGGCGAGCTCCCGCTCCTCGACGCCGGGCGCCGGCAGGAAGCGCGACGCCTGCCGGTTGCCGAGCGTGATGGTGCCGGTCTTGTCGAGCAGCAGCACGTTGACGTCGCCGGCCGCCTCGACGGCGCGGCCCGAGGTGGCGAGCACGTTCTTCTGCACGAGCCGGTTCATCCCGGCGATTCCGATCGCGGACAGGAGGGCGCCGATCGTGGTCGGGATCAGGGCGACGAAGAGCGCGGCCAGAACGGCCAGGGTCAGCGCCTGCCCGGCGTAGTGGGCGAGCGGGACGAGCGTCGCGCAGACGAGGACGAAGATGATCGAGAGGCCGGCGAGCAGGATCGAGAGGGCGATCTCGTTCGGGGTGCGCTGGCGGACGGCGCCCTCGACGAGGCCGATCATGCGGTCGAGGAACGTCTCGCCGGGGTTGGCGGTGACCCGGACGACGATCCGGTCGGAGAGGACGCGCGTGCCGCCGGTGACGCTCGAGCGGTCGCCGCCGGACTCCCGGATCACCGGCGCCGACTCGCCGGTGATCGCGCGACTCGTCGACGGAGGCGATGCCCTCGACGATCTCGCCGTCGGCCGGGATGGTGTCGCCCGCCTCGCAGACCACGAGGTCGCCGCGACGCAGGTCCGGCGCCGGCGCCGGCCGCTCGACGCCGTCGACGACCCGCCGGGCCAGCGTCGTCGTCCGCATCGTGCGGAGGGCGTCCGCCTGGGCCTTGCCGCGACCCTCGGCGAGGGCCTCGGCGAAGTTGGCGAAGAGGACCGTCAGCCAGAGCCAGATCGCGATCTGGCTCTCGAAGCCGATGTCGCCGCCGCCGGCGACGAGATCGACGACGAGCTGGCCGGTGACGAGGGCGCTGACGACCTCGACCGAGAGGATCACCGGGTTGCGCAGGAGCGCCCGGGGGTCCAGCTTGCGGACCGACCCGACGAGGGCCTGCCGGAGGATCGGCCACGCGAGAAGCCCCTGCGGGTTCCTCGTTGGGGAAGCGGCAGCCATCAGAACAGCCGTCCCGTCAGGGCCTCGGCGATCGGCCCGAGGGCCAGCGCCGGGAAGAAGTTGAGCGCCCCCACGAAGATGACGGTGCCGACGAGCAGGCCGATGAAGATGGGCGCGTCCGTCGGCATCGTCCCCTCGCCGACCGGACGGGTCTGCTGCCGGGCGAGGGTGCCGGCGAGCGCGAGCACGGGGACGATGATCAGGAAGCGGCCCATCGCCATCGCCGCACCGCCCATGAGGTCGTAGAACCGGGTCGCCCCCGTCAGCCCGCCGAAGGCGGAGCCGTTGTTGTTCCACTGGGACGCGAGCGCCGTAGAAGATCTCGGAGAAGCCGTGCGGCCCGCCGTTCAGGGGCCCGACCTTGCCGGCGTGGACGAGCACCGCGACCGCGGTCATCACGAGCAGCCCGGCCGGCATCACGAGGACGCCGACCAGCGACAGCTTGACCTCCCGGGACCTGATCGACTTGCCGAGGTACTCCGGCGTGCGGCCGATCATCAGCCCGGCGAGGAACACCGCGAGCACGGCGAAGAGGAGCATCCCGTAGAGGCCGGAGCCGACCCCGCCGGGGGAGACCTCGCCGAGCAGGATGTCGGCGAGGGCGACGCCGCCCGCCGTGGCGGTGTAGGAGTCGTGCATGGAATCGACCGCGCCGGTCGACGTCATCGTCGTGCCGACCGAGAACGTCGCCGCCTCGACCGTCGTCAGGCGCTGCTCCTTGCCCTCCATGTTCGCCGCCTGGGGAGGCCGGCGGCGGTGAGCGCGGGCGTGGTCCGCGTCTCGGTGGCGACCGAGACCGCCATCGCCGAGGCGAACAGGATCACCATCGCCGCGAAGATCGCGACGCCCTGCCGGGGCCTGCCGAGCATGCGGCCGAAGAGGAAGGGCATGGAGAACGTGATCAGGAGCTCGCTCCAGAGCTCGAGCCGGTCGGTGAAGGGCGTCGAGCTCTCGAACGGATGGGCGGAGTTGGCGTTGAAGAAGCCGCCGCCGTTCGTCCCGACGTGCTTGATCGCGACCTGGCTCGCGGCGGGCCCCCGGGCGATCGTCTGGCGGGCGCCTTCCAGGGTGTGGCGCGGTGACGGGCCCGTCGAAGGTCATGACGACGCCGCGGGCGACGAGGACCACGGCCAGCACCAGGGCGAGCGGCAGGAGGACGTAGTAGGTGCCACGGACGAGATCGGCCCAGAAGTTGCCGATCCCGTCGCTCCGGGAGCGGGTGAAGCCGCGGATGAAGGCCACGGCGACGGCCATCCCGACGGCGGCGGAGACGAAGTTCTGGACCGCCAGGCCGGCCATCTGGGTCAGGTACGACATCGTCGACTCGCCGCCGTAGTTCTGCCAGTTCGTGTTGGTGACGAAGCTCCAGGCGGTGTTGAAGGCGATGTCCGGGCGGACGCCCTTCATGCCCTGCGGGTTCAGCGGGAGCGAGCCCTGCAGCCGCTCCAGGGCGTAGAGCAGGGCGACGCCGGCCGCCGAGAAGACGAGCAGGCTGCGGGCGTACTCGGTCCACCGCTGATCGTGGTCGGGGCGACCCGCAGGAACCGGTAGGTCAGGCGCTCCGGCGGCCCGAGCACGCGGCCGAGCGCGCCGGGACGGCCCTCGTAGACGCGCTGCATCCAGGCCGAGAGGAACCAGGCGGCGCCGGCGAGCGTGCCGAAGAAGAGGACGGCCTCGATCGTGCTCCGCATCAGAAGCGCTCCGGCCGGACCATCGCGACGACGAAGTAGACGAGGAGGGCCACGGCGACGATCAGCCCGATCGACCTGCGACATGTCCATCAGAGCTGCTCCATGGCCCAGACCGCGCCGAGGAACAGGGCAGCCAGGAGGACGGAGACGGCGATCATCGTCAGGTCCATCGGGTTCAGGCCGCCCGGCTCGGGATGCGGGCGGCGGACCAGCGGAACGTCGCCGCGAGCTCGCGCGCGGCCCGATGGGCCGCGTTCGGGTCGTGGGCGTAGAGGGCCGAGCGCGAGCCGTCGCAGAGGAACGTCTCAAGCCGCCGCACGGCCGACTCGGAGACGGGCGCGTCGTCGACGTCGGCGAGGATCTCGCGGATCTCCTCGAACGGCTCGACGCAGGCCAGGACGACCGCCCGCTCCACGACCGGGTTCAGCTGGCGGATCGCCCGGGGCCGCGAGTGGGCGTCCTGGATCAGCCGGTCGAGGGCGCCGGCGTTGCGCCGCCGCCGCCGTGGGCCGGTGAGATCTCGCTGGATGAGCTGCATGGCGCCTCCGGGTTCGGTTTCCGCACGGCGATCCGCCGGCGGTCCTTCGAGCCTACGAGCGCGCCGCAAAGCGCCCGTGTAGGACGCCGGCCGGCGTGTTCAGACGTCTTTGCGGGCCCGGCGAGGCGTCCCCGGTCGCCGTATCCTCGACCTGTGCCGCCCGTCCCCGTGCTCCACCGAGGCCGCCTACGCATCTACCTCGGCGCGGCGGCCGGCGTCGGCAAGACCTACTTGATGCTGGGCGACGCCCGCCTCGCGACGGACGAGGGCGTCGATCTCGTGGTCGGTTACCTCGAACCGCACGGCCGGCGGGCGACGGAGGATCGCGCGCAGGCGCTCGAACGGGCGCCGGTGGTGCGCCGCGGCGGCGGCGGCCGGGCGGAGACGGAGCTCGACGTGCCGTGGCTGCTCGACCGCCACCCGAGCGTGGCGATCGTCGACGAGCTGGCGCACGCGAACGCCGCCGGCTCGCCGAGAGCGCGTCGCCACGAGGACGTGGAGCGCCTGCTGGCGGGCGGGATCGACGTCTGGACGACGGTCAACATCCAGCACCTCGAGAGCCTCAACGACCGCGTCCGCGCCCTGACCGGCGTCACCGTCCGCGAGACGTTCCCCGACCGACTCGTCCGCGACGCCGACGAGATCCGCCTCGTGGACCTCAGCCCGTCCGCGCTGCGCGAGCGGATCGCGAACGGCCTCGTCTACGAACCGGCGGCCGCCGAACGTGCGCTGACCGGCTTCTTCACGGTCGAGAACCTGTCGGCGCTGCGGGCGCTCGCCCTGCACGAGCTGGCGGAGATCGCCGCCGCCGAGGCGCGTCGGCCCGGCTCCGGTGCCCGCGCGGCGACGGTCGAGCGCGTGCTCGTCGCGACGGGCGGCCGCCGCGACTCCGCCCAGCGCCTGATCCGGGCCGGCGAGCGCCTCGCCGAACGGGCCGATGCCGAGCTCTACATCCTCGCCGTGGAGCCGCAGGACGGGCGCACGGACGAGGTCACCGCCGAGACGCTGCGTGAGGCGGAGGCGCTGACGTCGTCCCTGGGCGGCACCTTCCTGCGCCGCCGCTCGGACAGCCCGGCCGAACAGGTGCTGCGCGAGATCGAGGCGCAGTCGATCACCCAGCTCGTGATCGGCGAGAGCCAGCGCTCCCGGCTCCGCCGCGCCGTCTCCGGGAGCTTCATCGACACGGTGCTGCGCCGCACGCGCGGCGTGGACATCCACATCGTGGCCGAGCCGGTCGCCGACGACGCCGCGGGCCGCGCCCGCTGAGCCGCCGCTTCGATGGTCCGCGGCCGCTCCGGCAGGCGCATCAGCCCGCGCTCGCCTGGCCGTCGACCCAGATCAGCCAGGGCCGGACGACGGGCGCGGCGAACACCCCGTGGACCACGAAGGGGTCCTTCGCGAGCAGGTGCTCGACCGCCTCCCGGCCGCCGCGCAGGATGCTGAGCGCCCCCGTCCAGTCGGCGAACGGACCGGCGAGCACGATCCGCCCCTCGGCCGCCAGGCCGTCGATGAAGACGGCGTGCTCGTCCCACCACGGCTGCTCGCGGGTGCTGCGCCCCTCGACCCAGGCGGGTCCCCGCCCGGAGATCACGACGCAGTGCTGCGGCGTCTCGCTCACGTCCTCGCTGACGGTAGCCGAGGGAACGCGTCCAGCGCTCCGTGCCGCGGAGAGGCGCTATCCGTCGCCGGGATGCGACGTCAGCCGCGGCGCCGCCCGTGCTCCGCGCGCAGCGACAACATGTTCCGCGCACTGATCTTCGCCCATCGCAGGGACCGGCCCGGATCCTGCGGTTGCGCCGGCGCCGGCGGAGTGTCCGGGGCGTTGTCGCTCTCGGTGTGGAACCAGCCCGGATCGCTCAGCGGGTAGCGCTCGAGCGCCTTCGCGTACCCGAGGACCTCGGGGTCGACGTCGTCGGGATAGCCGCGGGCGATGTCGCCTTCGCCGGCGTAGACCGCGTCGACGCCGGCGTTCAGCGCCAGCGGGAAGCCGGGGCGCCAGTGCAGTTGCGCGTACGGATTCGTGTCCGGATCCGGCAGCGGGATCCGGTCGGCGTCCTTGAGGTGCCAGGCGATCAGGCGCCGCTGACGGGAGAGCCGCGAGTACCAGCGGTTGACGTCGAACAGGGTGCCGTCGACGGGATCGGGGAACCGCGCGCGTCCAGCGAGCGTGTGCATCGTGTCCGGCTCGAAGGACACGTACCGGTGGTCCGTGTTGTCGGTGAACCAGTCGATCCTGTGGACGCGGTCGAGCTCCGGATGCGCCGGATCCTCGAAGAACCGGAACCAGTCCTGCTCCGGGTGGAAGAAGTACGTGATCCCCACGGCCCGGAGCGCCGCGCCGACCGTGTTCGCCTGCTCTCCGTAGCCCTGCCAGGCCGCGAGGGTGCCGAGGGTCGGGTTGGCAGGGTTCCCGGCCGTGCCGATCATCCGGTAGCCCAGGACCCGTGCCCGCTCGATCTGCTGCTGGCGATAGACGGGATCGATCATCTGCTGCAGGCCGCCGGTGTGGCTGCCCGCCGCCCGAAGCCCGGCGGCGTCCAGCCACGCGCGGATCTGCAGGTCGGACGGCGTCGCCGGGGAGTTCGCGCCCTGATCGAAGCTGAAGAACTCGATTCCCCGGTAGCCCACCGAGGCGAGATGGTCGAACACCGCGGCGAAGCCGCCGGGAAGCGGCGTGAGCGGCCCGAGGTCGCGTGCGTCTTGGGGGAAGTCCGGTCCGCCCAGGTACCCGGAGACCGACCCGTTCGCGCGCGTGATCGCATCGCGGATCGCCCACTGCTGGAGGCCGAGCCTGTTGCGTGGCACGAGGCGTCCGTGGCCTCCGTGCCCGCGCTCGTGATCGGCCGCCAGGCCCGCCGTCGGCCAGGACCCGAGGGCTGCCGCCGTGGCGGCTCCGGTCACCCCGCCGATGAAGGTGCGGCGGCTCACCTGACCCGTGTCGGCCATGTGCTTCCCCCCTGCGGTCCGATGAGGAGGACGGCGACGTCCTCGGTCGCGGCCCTACTGCGGTCGGGCGCCACGGCGCCTCGTGTGAGGTGTATCACACTCGGCTCGTCCAGCACGCGTCCGCGCCGGACGAGCTCGGCCGTGGCTTGCGGTGGCCCGTCGGGGCGGGCGACCGGGAACATCCCGGTGCCTCACGGGGGGGTTGGCGACGACGCCCGGCCCCCGCCGAGCGGAGCTCCAGGCCCGCCTCCTCCTCGAGGAGCCGGACGGCGATCAGCTCGCCGTCGACGGGGCCGTAGTGCTCGAGGGCCCGCCGGTGGATCCGCGCCACGAGCCCGGAGAGCTCGGCCTCGAGGCCGAGCTCGTGCGCGATGGCGACGATCCCGTCGAGCTCCTCCGAGCAGCGGTCGAGGCCGAAGCTCGTCAGGTAGTCGCCGGCGAAGAGCGCGTCGAGGTCCCGGCCGAGGAACGCGGAGGCGGCGGCGCTCCCCGCGAAGGCGGCTCGCAGCCGGTCGAGGTCGATCCCCGCGCTGCGGCCGATGGAGAAGCGCCTCGGCGGTCGCCACCGCCTGCCCGAACCAGAGGAGGTTGACGAGGAGCTTCGTCGTGTAGCCCGCGCCCGCGCCGCCGACGTGGATCAGCCGGTCGGGGTCGCCGATCACCCCGAGCAGGCCCCGATGGCGTTCGAGGACCTCGACGTCGCCGCCGACGACGAGGCGGAGGGTGCCGGCGCGCGCCCCGTCGGGGTCGCCGCCGACCGGGGCGTCGAGGACGTCGACGCCGCGCTCGGCCGCGCGCTCGGCCACCTCCCGGCCCACCCGCGGGGTCGCGCTCGAGAGGTCGATCCACGTGGCTCCCGAGCGCAGGCCGGCGAGCGCGCCGCCGGCGCCGAGGAGCGCCTCCCGGACCTCCAGGGGCCCCGGCAGGCTGGTCAGGAGGACGTCGGCCTCGGCCGCGACGGCGACGTTCGTCGATCCCCAGCCGGCGCCGGCGGCTCGCGCCGCGGCTGCCCGCTCCGGCCGGAGGTCGCCGGCCGTGACGGCGTAGCCCGCCGCCACGAGGTTCACGCACATCGGCAGGCCCATCCGCCCGAGCCCGAGGAAGCCGACGCGTGGTCGCGCCGTGCCCCCCGCGATCTCGCCCTTCCCCCGCTCATCCTGGCGGGAGCAGTCGGAGCGCGGCCTCGCGGGCGGCGGCGGGCGGCACCGCGCGCAGGGCGCCGAGGCCGGGTCGGGGCTTGACCGTCGCGTCGATGCCGAGCTTGGCGGCCACGCCCCCGCTCGCCTGCGGGTCGGACCGGTCGGTGCTGACGGCCGGGACGACGAGCAGGTCGCGGTCGGCCCGGGCGAAGCACGTCCGGGCCCACTCGACGGCCACGGCATCCCACGGGTCGACGTCGGCGGAGACGACCGTGACGGTCCGCACGATGCTGACCGCGGCCCAGATCGCCAGCATCAGGCGGCGGACGGCTCCCGCCGGCGCCCGCTCACCGTCGATCGCGACGACGGCGGCCAGGCGGCCGCTCCCGCCCTCCGGCAGCGCCACCTCGGCGACGAAGGGGAACGAGCGCCGGAGCGCGGCCGCGAGCCCGGCGGCGATCGCGACGCCCCCGAGCAGGATGTGCTCCGGATGGTGGCCCGGCTCGATCACGTGCAGGAGCGCGTCCCGCCGACGGGTCAGGCGCCGGACGGTGACGACGAGGCCGGGCCCGTAGTCCTCGTACATCCCGTGGTACTCGGAGACCGGCCCCTCGATCACCGTCTCCGCCGGGTCGAGCGTCGCCTCGAGGACGAGCTCGCTGGCGGCGGGGACGGCGAGCCCGTCGGCCGTGGAGACGACCTCGACCGGCTCGCCGAGGAGGGCGCCGGCGGATTCCAGCTCGTCCGCGCCGAGCGGCAGGTAGAGGCAGGCGGCGATCAGGATCGCCGGGTGGACGCCGATCGCGATCGCGATCGGCAGGGTCTCCCCCCGCGCCCGCGCGGCCCGGGCGAGGACGGCCAGGTGGTGGTTGGGGGCGATTCCGGCCAGCGCCCGGTTGCCGCCGAGCGGCTTCAGGCGGGCGATCGAGAGGTTGCCCGCGCCGGTGTCCGGGTGACGGGCGACGATCGCGCCGGCCGTCACGTACGGCCCGGTCTCCCGCTCGAAGAAGGTCGGCAGGGGCAGCTCCATCAGGTCCGGCTCCTCCACGGCGACCTCCTGGCCGGCGCCGTCGGCGACGGGCCGCGCCGGGAGCGGCCGCGCGATCGCGGTGACGATCCGCGGCTGCAGCTCACCGACCGTGATCCCGAGCGCGAGCGCCATCCGCGCCCGCCCGGTGAGCACGTTGCCGACGACGGGGAGCGGCGACGATCCCACCCGCTCGAAGAGGAGGGCCTGACCCGCCGGCGCGGCGGCGAGGCAGGCCGAGAGCTCGAAGCGTGGATCGACGGGCGCGGCGATCCGCGTCAGCTCGCCCGCGGCGTCGATCAGGGCGAGCGCGGCGCGCAGCGACTGGGGCGGGGCGTCGTCGAAGGCTCCCACGGCGGGCAGGCTAGAGGGTCCTCCGGGCGGGAGCGGTGCGCGCCGCCGGGCGCACGAAGGCGCCCTGCCCGCCGTGGCCGACGACCGCCCCGCCCGTGAACACCGTCCGGCCGCGGACGAGGACCGTCTCGACGCTGCCGGTGAGCGGCCGGTCGTGGTACGGGCTCCAGCCGGCGCTCGAGACCAGGGCGCCCTCGTCCACCCGGAAGCGGGCCTCCGGGTCGAAGACGACGAGGTCGGCGTCGGCCCCGACGGCGATCGCGCCCTTGCGCGGCCAGAGGCCGAGCCGGCGGGCGGGGACCTCGCAGACGGCCTCCACGAGGCGCGCGAGCGGGAGCCCGCGGCGGACGACGCCCTCGTCGTGGAGCAGCGACCAGGTCAGCTCGAGCGATGGCCCACCCGCGCGGGCCGCGGCGACGTCGCCCGCCTTCCGGTCCCGCGCCCAGCCGACGTGATCCGACGTGATCCAGTCGATCCGCCCGTCGGCCAGGAGCCGCCACAGCGCCTCCACCTCGCGCCGGGGACGGAGCGGCGGGTTGATCTTCGCCCGGGCGCCCTGCCGGCGGAGCTCCTCCTCGTCGAGGAGGAGGTAGTGGGTGCAGGTCTCCGCGGAGACGTCGACCCCGTCGCGGCGGGCGCGCTCGATCAGCGTGAAGCCCCGCTCCAGGCTGACGTGGACGACGTGGATCCGGGCGCCGGTGGCGAGGCCGAGCTCGAGCACGCGGCCCACCGCCTCGGTCTCCGCGACGGGCGGTCGCGCCTCGGCGTGGACGAGCGGGTCCGTCCGGCCCTGCTCGGCGAGGGCGCGCGTGAGGCGCCGGACGATCTCGTCCGACTCGGCGTGGAAGGCGATCAGCGAGCCCGCCTCGCGGATCCGGCCCATCGCGAGCAGGAGCTCGCCGTCGTCGATCCGCGGGAACCGCACCGGGTGGGTCTCGAAGAGCGAGGCCTTGAAGCCGCAGGCGCCGCCCTCGACGAGCCCCGGCGATCTCGTCCAGGCCGCCCGACGGCGCGATCGTCGCCCAGAGCGCGACATCGACGATCGCCTCCCGCGCGAGGTCGGCGACCTTCCCCGCGAACGCGGCCCGCGTGGCGACGAGCCCGCCCTCGTCGTAGGGCATGTCGACGATCGTCGTCACGCCGCCCGCGGCGGCGGCGGCGGTCGCCGCCGCGATCCCCTCCGCCGGCTCGGACCGGGTGTGGACGTGCGTGTCGACCATCCCGGGCAGGACGAGCCGATCGCCGGCGTCGAGCCGTTCGTCGGCGGCGAGGGCGCCGGGATCGCCGATCGCCGCGATCCGCCCGGAGGAGATCCCGAGCTCGCCGGCGACGACGCGCCCGTCGGGGAGCGCGAGGCGACCGGCGACGACGAGCTCGTGGCTGCGGGGTGCCATGCCTCCGGCTATCCCGGAGCCGTCGGGGGCTCGTCCGCCCCGCCCGCTCCGTCCGCCCCGCCCGCTCCGTCCGCTCCGCCCGCTCCGTCGGCGCCCGTGAGGACGGCGACCACGTCGCCCTTGCGCACCGCGGACCCGACCCCGACCCGGACCTCGGCGACCACGCCGCCCGCCGTCGCCCGGACCTCGTTCTCCATCTTCATCGCCTCGATCACGGCGAGCACGGCGCCGGGCTCGACCCGGTCGCCCACGGCGACGGCCAGGGACGCGACGGACCCCTGCATCGGCGCGGCGACGATCCCGCCGTCGGCGCTCGCCCCGCCCGCCGCCCCCTGTCGGGCCCGGCGCTCGCGGTCGCGGACGTAGCCCGGCGGCTCGCGCGTGACGACGGCGACCACGAACCGACGTCCGTCGACCTCGACCTGCAGCTCGCGCCGGGCGACGGGCGGCAGGAGCGCACCGGCCGGATCCTGCGGCGCCAGCGCGGCCGGCCAGTCGTGCTCGACGAGCCCCGCGCACGTCTCGCCCGCCGCGAACTCCGGGGAGCCCATGATCAGCCGGTGCAGCGGCAGGAGCGTCGCGACGCCCTCGATCTCGAACTCGTCGAGCGCCCGGGCCATCCGCGCGATCGCGCCCGCCCGGTCGTGGTCCCAGACGACGAGCTTCGCGATCATCGGGTCGTAGGCCTCCTCGACGCGGTCGCCCGCCTCGATCCCCGCGTCGACCCGCACCCCCGGCCCCGAGGGCGGCCGGTACCGGGTGACCACGCCCGGGCTCGGCAGGAACCCCCGCGCCGGGTCCTCCGCGTTGATCCGGCACTCGATCGCGTGGCCGCGGAGGGCGACGTCGTCCTGGCCGATCGAGAGCGGCGCGCCGGCGGCGACGAGGATCTGCTCGCGGACGAGATCGACGCCGGTCACGGCCTCGGTGATCGTGTGCTCGACCTGGATGCGCGTGTTCATCTCGAGGAAGAAGACGTCGCCGGAGCGGTCCAGCAGGCACTCGATCGTCCCCGCCCCGACGTAGCCGACGGCACGCGCGGCGGCGACGGCCATGCGTCCCAGCCGCTCCCGGAGCCCGGGGCCGACGGCCGGGGACGGCGACTCCTCGACGATCTTCTGGTGGCGGCGCTGAAGCGTGCAGTCGCGCTCGCCGAGCGAGACCACCGAGCCGTGGCGGTCGCCAGGAGCTGGACCTCGACGTGGCGCGGATCCTCGAGGTAGCGCTCGACGTAGACGGCCTCGTCGCCGAACCAGGAGCGGCCCTCCCGCTCGGCGGCGGCGAGGGCGTCCTCCGCCTCCTCGGGCCGGCGGACGATCCGCATCCCGCGTCCGCCGCCGCCCGCGGATGCCTTCAGGGCGAGCGGCCAGCCGAGCTCGTCGCCGAGCGCCCGGACCCGATCGGCGGAGGCGATCCGCTCCGTCGTGCCCGGGACCACGGGCACCCCGGCCGCCTCCATCGTCCGCCGGGCCTCGATCTTCGAGCCCATCGCCTCGATCGCCGCGGCGGGCGGGCCGATCCAGGCGAGCCCGGCGGCCTCGAGCGCGCGGGGGAAGGCGGCCGACTCGGCGAGGAAGCCGTAGCCGGGGTGGACGGCGTCGGCGCGCGCGCGGCGGGCCGCCTCGACGATCCGCTCGATCGCCAGGTAGCTCTCTGCCGGGGCGGCGGGGCCGAGCCGGATCGCCTCGTCGGCCATCCGGACGTGCAGGGCGTCGCGGTCGACGTCCGAGTAGACCGCCACCGCGCCGATCCCGAGCTCGCGGCAGGCGCGGATCACCCGGACCGCGATCTCGCCGCGGTTGGCGACGAGGACACGGGCGAACGGCAGCGTCATCCCGCGTCCGAGGGCACCGCGACCCGCAGCCCGGCCAGGCGCTCGAGCGCGGCCTCGATCGCCCGCGCCTCGGCCGGCGTCGGCACCGGGCGGACCTCGACCGGGATCGGCGCCCTCGCGTCGAGCGTCACAGGGGGATGTTCCCGTGCTTGCGCGGGCGCCGCGGCTCCCGCTTCGTCCGCGACGCCGCGAGGGCGGCGATCAGCGCCGGCCGGGACTCGCGCGGGAGGATCACGTCGTCGATGTAGCCCCGCTCCGCGGCGGCGTAGGGATTCGCGAACTGCTCACGGTAGTCGGCGGCGAGCTCCGCCCGCCGGACCTCGGCGTCGTCGGCGTCGGCGAGCTCGCGCCGGAAGATGATCCCGACCGCCGCCTCGGGCCCCATCACGGCCACCTCGGCCGTGGGCCAGGCGAGGTTGACGTCCGCCCGCAGGTGCTTGGAGCCCATCACGTCGTAGGCGCCGCCGTAGGCCTTGCGGGTGATCAGCGTCAGCTTCGGCACCGTCGCCTCGGCGTAGGCGTAGAGGAGCTTGGCGCCCCGCCGGATGATCCCGTTCCACTCCTGGGTCGCCCCCGGCAGGAAGCCCGGCACGTCGACGAGCGTGAGGACCGGAAGGCCGTAGGCGTCGCAGGTCCGCACGAACCGCGCGGCCTTCTCGGAGGCGGCGATGTCGAGGACGCCGGCGAGCTCCTGCGGCTGGTTGGCGACGACGCCGATCGCGTGGCCGTCGAGCCGCGCGAAGCCGCAGACGATGTTCCTCGCGTAGTCGGGCTGCAGCTCCAGGAGGTCGCCGTGGTCGACGATGGCGCCGATCGCCGCCTTGATGTCGTAGGGGCGCGTCGCCGCGTCGGGGATCAGCGCGTCGAGCTCCGGCGCCGAGTCGACCGGCCGGATCGGAGGAGGCGACGTACGGCGGCGGCTCGGCGGCCGACGACGGCAGGAAGCCGAGGAGCGCCCGCGCCTCGGCGATCGCGTCCGCCTCCGTGTCGGCGACGAGGTGGCAGACGCCGGAGCGGCGCGCGTGCGCGTCGGCGCCGCCGAGCTCCTCCATCGTCACCTCCTCGCCCGTCACGGTGCGGACGACGTCGGGCCCGGTGATGAACATGTGCGACGTGCCCCGCACCATCACGACGAGGTCCGTGATCGCCGGCGAGTAGACGGCGCCGCCTGCGCACGGGCCCATCACCAGCGAGATCTGCGGCACGACCCCGGAGGCGTCGACGTTGCGCTGGAAGATCTCCGCGTAGCCGGCGAGGGAGACGACGCCCTCCTGGATCCGCGCGCCCCCCGAGTCGTTGATCCCGACGACCGGACAGCCGTAGGCGAGGGCGAGATCCATGACCTTGCAGATCTTGCCCGCGAACGCCTCGCCGAGCGATCCACCGAAGACGCTGAAGTCCTGCGAGAAGGCGAACACGCGACGGCCGTCGACGAGCCCGTGGCCGGTCACGACGCCGTCCCCGTAGGGCCGCCGGTCGAGCATCCCGAAGTTCGGGTTGACGTGGCGGACGAAGCGGTCGAGCTCGCGGAACGTCCCCGGGTCGAAGAGGGCCTCGATCCGCTCGTGAGCCGTCCCCTTGCCCCGCTCGCGCTGCCGCTCGAGCGCGGCCGGGTCGCCGTCGTGGGCGGAGCGGCGCCGCGCCTCCAGGTCGGCCAGGCGGGCCGCGGTGCCGTCCGGGCTCGGGTCCGCGGGCGCCGTCATCGCGGCCATCCTACTGGCGGCGCCTCCGACCGGCCGTTCCGCCGCTCGGCTGGGCGGGCGGGACCACTCAGTCCGTCGAGGACGCGGGCTTGCGCCTGAACCAGCGATCGATGATGCCGGCCACGCGTTTGGGCTTCGTCCGCATCGCCTGGTGTCCCTGGTCGGCGATCGTCGCGAACGCCGCGCCCGTCGCGCTCGCCACCTCGTGCCCCTTGCGGGCCGACAGAATCTCGTCGCTGGCGCCGAAGAGGACGAGGATGCGCTGGCCCCGGAGGTTCGTCAGCGTCCCGATCGACTCGCCCTCCGCGCCCGAGCGGAGGGTCGCGAGGAGCGAGCCCTCGGCCCCGTCGACGCGCAGGAAGTTCGTCCAGCGGTCCCGCTCGGCGGCGTCGACGGTCACGTGCGCCGGCGCGTAGACCTTGCGGATGAACGCGTCGGTGAGGGGGTCGACGCGGGAGAGCAGCCGGATCGTCGCCGTCAGGACCGGGCCGCGAGCGAGGAACGAGCGCAGCCAGGTCGGGCCGCCGAAGTCGCGCGCGTCGCCGTCCAGCAGCACGAGCCCGGCGATCGACTGCGGCTCGTCGAGGGCCACCCCTGCCGCGACGGCGGCGCCGGACGAGTGGCCGACGACCAGGGGGCGGCCGCCGACGACCTGGCCGATGAAGACCTCCGTCGTCGTGATCGACGGCTTCAGGCCGTACGGGCCCTTGCGCTCGGTGTAGCCGAAGCCGGGGAGGTCGAGCGAGTAGACGTGGTAGCCGCGCGTGACGAGGAGCGGGGCGACCTTGTCGAAGGCGGAGGTGGACTCGAGGAAGCCGGGGATCAGCACCAGGGGCGTTCCCTTCGTGCCCCACTCGGCGTAGGCGACGGAGCGGCCGTCGATGGAGGCGTACGGCCCCGGGTAGAGGGTCTGCGGCGCGACCCCGGCGCGGGAGGTCAGCTGGTTCGCGAGCGCGGACGCGGCGACGACGACGACGACGAGCCCGACGACGATCCGGAGGAGGATCAGCCCCAGCCGGACGAAGGGGTTGCGCCGGCGCCGCGTCGACGGGGGGAACCCCATCGGCGCCCCGACCCGCTCGGAGGCCGTGCTCGGGCGGGTGGCGGGGGGCGTCGTGCCGGGCCGCGGCGCCGTCGCCGGTCGCGGCGGGTCGCCCCGCCGGTCGTCGCGCCGCGCGCCTGTCCGGCGGTGGCGGGGCCGCGCGACCCTCCGGCGGTGGCCGGGCCGCGGGCCGATCCGGCCGCGCTCGGGACCACTCCGCGCTGGATGGCCTGGCTCCTCGACCGGTCGACGGCGCGTCCGCGAAGGGCCACGTCGTCCCATCCCGGCGTCCCGGGCAGCGGCCCCGGCGGGGCCACGCGATCGTCGCCGAAGAGCCCCTTCATCGGTCGTGCGTCCCCCACGCGGCCCGGAGCACGCCGCAGACCTCGCCCACCGTCGCCAGTGAGGCGAGCGCCGCCCGGATCGGCTCGACGACGTGGGCCTCCTCCCGGGCGGCCGCGGCGGCGAGCTCGGCGAGCGCGGCCTCGACGGACGTCCCGTCGCGCCCGCGGCGCAGGGCGACGGTGCGCTCGACCTGCTCCGCCTCGAACGCGGGGTCCAGACGATGCAGCGGCACCTCGGCGGCCGCCTCCTCGTGGAACCGGTTGACGCCGACGACGACGTCCTCCCCGCGCTCGAGGCGCAGGTGCGTCGTAGGCCGAGCGTTCGATCGCGTCCGCGACGAAGCCCTGGGCGATCGCGGCGACGGCGCCGCCGCGGCGGTCGATCTCGGCGATCAGCTCGAGGGCGCGGCGCTCCAGCTCGTCGGTCAGGAACTCGATGTACGCCGAGCCGCCCAGGGGGTCCGCCGTGGCCGTCGTCCCGGACTCGAAGCGCGATCACCTGCTGCGTGCGGAGCGCGAGGTCGCCGCGCGCTCGTCGGCAGGCCGAGCGCCTCGTCGAAGCCGTTCGTGTGGAGGCTACTGCGCGCCGCCGCAGACCGCCGCGAGCGCCTGCACCGTGACGCGCACGACGTTGACCAGTCGGCTGCTGCGCGGTCAGGGTCATGCCGCGCCGTCTGGCAGTGGAAGCGCAGCGTGCTGGGCCCGTCGGCTCCTGCGCGCCGAAGCGCTCGCGCATGATCGCGCGCCCACATCCGCCGCGCCGCGCGGAACTTGGCGACCTCCTCGAAGAAGTTGTTGTGCGCGTTGAAGAAGAACGACAGTCTGCGCGCCGAAGCCCGTCGACGTCGATGCCGCCCGCCCGCGCCGCCTCGACGTAGGCGATGCCGTTGGCGAGGGTGAAGGCCACCTCCTGCGACGGCGTCGCATCCGGCCTCCCGGATGTGGTAGCCGGAGATCGAGATCGGGTTGAACCGCGGCAGCCGCTCGGCGCGAGCGCGAAGATGTCGCCCGATCAGCCGGATCGACGGCGCGGGCGGGTAGATGTAGTTGCCGCGCGCGACGTACTCCTTGAGGATGTCGTTCTGGATCGTGCCGCGAGAGCGCCGCCGGAGCGACGCCCTGCTCGGCGCCGGCGACTGTAGAGCGCCAGGAGCACGTCGGCGCGGTGGCGTTGATGGTCATCGACGTCGAGACGGCGTCGAGCGGGATGCCGCGAAGAGGGCCCGCATGTCGACGAGGGAGTCGATCGCGACGCCGATGCGGCCCACCTCGCCGAGGGCGCGCGGGTCGTCGGAGTCGCGCCCCATCTGGGTCGGCAGGTCGAACGCGACGGAGAGCCCGGTCTGCCCCTGCTCGAGGAGGACGCGGTAGCGCTCGTTCGACTCGGCCGCGGTGCCGAAGCCGGCGTACTGGCGCATCGTCCACGGCTTCGTCCGGTATCCGTCGGGCCGGATCCCGCGGACGTAGGGGTACGTTCCCGGCGGCTCCGGCACCTCCGGGTGGGGCGGTGCGAGCGCGGGATCTCGATACCCGACCCGTTGGTCCGTGCACCTGTCACCCCCGCGCATCGTAGTTGGGGCGCGACGTACACTGCGGGTGGTGCGCCCCCGGACCATCTGCACGGCCCTCGCGACCGCCACGCTCGCGGGCGCACCGACCGTCGCCTCTGCCTCGTCGTCGCCGATCCGCTTCGCCTACGTGACCGTGGGCACGCCGCGATCGCTGCCCGAGACGACGATCGGTGCCGGCTCGCCGGTCGTCTACGGCGTCCTGATCCTGCGCGGCCGGGTCGCCGCCGGCACCCCCGCCCGCTTCGTCTTCTCGCGGCTCCTCCGGCGGCACGGCGGCACCCGTCGGCTCCCGCTCGCCGTCAGCACCGTCCGCCTGCGTCCCGCCGACCGCGCGGTCGCGGTCCCCCTTCCGCGGAGCGCGTACGCGACCCGCCGGGGCGCCTGGACGCTCGGCGTCTCCGTCGGCGCGAGCCACCGCGGGTTCCGGTTCCGGGTGGGCCCGTGACCCGGATCGAGGTCCGGCTCTTCGCGGCGCTCCGGGAGCGCGCGGGCTTCGGCCGCATGAGCGTCGACGTCCGCCCCGGCGGTGGGATCGCCGACGTCTGGGCGGCGCTCGGGCTCGGCGAGGAGCCGCCGGGGTCCGCCGTCGCCGTCAACCGCGCCTACGCCGACCGCGGGACCCCGCTCGCCGACGGGGACGAGGTCGCCTTCATCCCGCCCGTCTCGGGGGGCGCGGCCGTCGCCGCCCGGATCGAGATCACGGACCGGCCCCTCGACGTCGGCAGCGTGATCGCCTCGGTCGGCGACGACGAGGCGGGGGCGATCGCGTCGTTCGTCGGCGTCGTGCGCCACACCGGCCGCTACGGCCCCGGCGTCACCCACCTCCGCTACGAGGTGTACGAGGAGATGTGCCGGGCGGAGATCGAACGCGCCTGCGACCGGGCGAACGCCGAGAACGACCTGCGGGCCATCGCCGTCACCCATCGCTCGGGCCTCTGCGCGCTCGGCGAGCCGACCGTCGCGATCGCCGTCTCGGCGCCCCACCGGGAGGCGGCGTTCGCCGCCTGCCGCTTCCTGATCGAGGAGCTGAAGCGGAGCGCGCCGATCTGGAAGAAGGAGCAGTACGTCGACGGCGCCGAATGGGTGGGGCAGGGCTCGTGAGCGATCACCCGCGAGCGGGCGAGGACGGGCGCCCGACCCTTCCCGACCCCCCGGAGCGTCCGCGTCTCCCGGTCGCGGCCGCCGATCCGGTGCTCGGACCGGAGGATGCAGCGCCCCCGGCGCCGCCGCCTCCCCGCATGGATCCGGACGACCACCCGTACGGCCGGCCGCCGTGGCTCCCGCCGCCGGTGGCGCCGGGTGCACGCACGCCGTCGCCGTCGTCGGAGCCGCCACGCCGGAACGAGCGCCGGGGGATCTTCCAGCGCCTGGGCGCCGGGCTCGCCGGCCTGATCGCGCTCCTCCTCAAGTTGGGGGATTGCTGCTCAAGCTGAAGTTCGTCGGCACGGCGTTCACGGCCCTGATCTCGATCGGCGCCTACGCGCTGATCTTCGGCTGGAAGTTCGCGGCGCTGATCGTCCTCCTGCTCTTCGTGCACGAGATGGGACACGTCGTGCAGCTCCGACTCGAGGGCGTCGACGCGACGGCTCCGATGTTCATCCCCTTCCTCGGTGCCGTCGTCGGGATGAAGGAGCTGCCGAAGAACGCCTGGGTGGAGGCGAAGGTCGGCCTCGCGGGCCCCGTCTTCGGGGCGATCGGCTCGGCGGCGACGCTCGCGCTCGCCGACCACTTCGACTCCGACCTGCTCCGGGTCGTCGCCTACTTCAGCTTCTTCGTCAATCTGATCAACCTCGCCCCCGTGACGCCGCTCGACGGGGGTCGCGCGGCCGCCGCCCTCCACCCCGCGTTCTGGCTCGTCGGCCTCCTCGGGCTCGTCGGCTTCGCCTTCATCCACTTCACGCCGTTCCTCCTGCTCATCGGCTACTTCGCGGCGACCGACACGTGGCGGCGGTGGCGCGAGTTCCGGGCCGGCGGGGAGGCCGCGAAGGCCTACTAGCCGCGTCCGCCGGTCGGCGGGCGATCGTCGCCGTCACGCTCGTGGCCGTCGCCCTCGCGTGCATCCTCGGCATGGACGCCTCCTACGTGACGAGGTAGAGGCGTCGGCTCGCGACGCGGTGGCCGTGCGAGGACCGATGCGGTGGGACCCCCGCGATAGATGCGCTGGGACCGCCGCGATAGATGCGGTGGGACCGCCGCGCCGAGCGGCGTGTCCGCCTACTTCCGCTTCGACTTGCGCGACTCCCAGATGCCGACGAGCGCGAGCACGCCGATCAGCACGAGGATCGTGATGAACATGAACTGGGTGACGTGCTCCTTGCCGAGGCCCTCGCCCGTCTGCCCCGTCTTCGACGTGTCCGCCGCGAGGGCGGTGAGAGGGACGGAGAGCGCCACGAGGATCGCGGCCAGGGCGGGCAGGATGCGCTTCACTGGGGGACCCCCTCGTCGGTGTGGCCACGGTCCGCTCGAGAGCAGGCGAGTCCAGCGATTCTAGCGGATGCGCTCCCGCCTCACGACACTTCGCGTGGTCGGCGATACTCGCCCTGTTCCGTTACCTGAGCAGGGAGTTTTACGTGACTTCGGTTGTCATCCCGGAGGTTGGCGAGACGGTCGTGTTCGGGTCGGAGGGGTTCGCACGAGTGGAGGCGACGGAGAACCGCGACCTCCTCGGCGAGCAGGTGCTCTTCCTCGACCTCTTCGTGCTCGACTCGAACATGCGCGTGTCGGTGCCGCACGAGCGCGCCCTCGGGCGTGGACTCCGCTCGGTCGCCTCTCCGGGCGAGATCGAGGGGCTGCTGCGCGACCTGGCCGAGCGCGAGACCACGAGCATCGCCTGGAACCGGGACGGCCGCCTCGTCAAGGACCGGTGGGCGGAGGGGAACCTCGCGGCCTGCGGCGACGTCCTCGGCTCGCTCGTCGACGTCCAGACGACCAAGCGCCTCAACGATGCTCAGCGGACCCTCTTCGACAAGGCCCGCCGCGCCTTCATCCGTGAGGCCTCGGTCTCGCTCGGCGTCGACGACGAGGAGGCCGAGCGCCTGCTAGACGAGGCGATCGCCAACCGGGCTCCGGCCGAGCCCGTGGAGTAGCGCGGCAACCCGCGGCGAACCTGGCGCCCGCCTGCCCGGTCCCTCCCCTCGGCCAGGGCCGCCCGTAGTACCCTCCGTGGCCCGGCACGCTTCCGGTCGCCCGCCGTTCGTCCATTCCGAGAGGTCTCTGTGTCTCGCCAGCTCCGCGTCCTCCTGCTCGGCCTCGTGTGCCTCCTCCTCGCGGCGGCGGGGGCCGCCTGCGGTGGCTCGAGCGACTCGTCGTCGGCCTCTTCGACCAGCTCGGTCGGGGCGACGGCGAACTCCTCGGCGACCGGGCAGACCGTCACCGGCGGCTCGACCGCAAACGCCGTCGACTCCGCCGAGACCACCGAGAAGGTGTCCGGCTTCGCGCCGCGCACGACGGGCGTCCTGACGGTCGGGATCGACCTGCCGAACCCGGCCTACGTGAAGGGCACGTCCGTCTCCAACCTCTCGGGCGGCTACGAGTACGACCTCGTGACGGAGGTGGCCAAGCGGCTCGGGATCCCCAAGGTGAAGTGGGTCCTCTTCCCGTTCAACGCGCTCGTCGCCGGCAAGGCCTGCCCCTGCGACTTCTCCGTCGGCGGCGTCTCGATCTTCCCCGACCGGCAGAAGGTCGTGGACTTCTCGAGCCCCTACTACACCGTCAACCAGGCGATCCTCGTGCGCAAGGGGACGAGCGTCGACAGCCTCGCGGCCGCGAAGGTCCTGCAGTGGGGCGCGCAGAAGGACTCGTCGGGCCTGTACTACCTCGACACGACGCTCAAGCCGACGAAGAAGGAGCGCGTCTACCCGTCGTTCACGAACGCGCTGCTCGCCCTCGTCGCGCACCAGGTCGACGCCGTCATCATCGACGCCAACATCGCCGAGGACGAGGCGAACTCGAAGCCGCAGCTCGAGGTCGTCGGGCAGTTCGCGACCGACGAGAAGATCGGCGCCGTGCTCGCGAAGGGCTCGCCGAACACGCCGATCCTCTCCAAGGTCATCGACGGGATGCAGAAGGACGGCTTCCTGGAGTCGCTCGTCGCGAAGTACTACGGGGCCCAGGCCTCGGCGCCGGTGCTCCAGTAGGGCACGACGGGTGGACACGTTCTTCTCGCCCCACCACTTCCGGGCGAGCCTCCCGTCGATCTGGACCGGCTTCCAGATCAACCTGAAGATGATGGTGATCGCCGAGGTCCTCGTCCTCGCCTGGGCGCTCGTCCTCCTCCTGCTGCGGATCGCCCCCGGCCGCGCCGGGCTGCCGCTCCGGATCCTGGCGGTGATCTACCTCGACTTCTTCCGCGGGATCCCGCTCCTCCTCGTCTTCCTCTTCGTCGGGCTCGGCCTCCCGGCGGCGCAGGTGTAGCCGTTCGCCGGGATGAGCCTCTACTGGCTGTCGATCACCGCCCTCGTCCTGACCTACGGCGCGTACGTGGCCGAGGTCTACCGCTCCGGCGTCGAGGGCGTCCACTGGAGCCAGATGGCGGCGGCGCGGTCGCTGGGCCTCTCCTACCGGCAGTCGATGCGCCACGTGATCCTCCCGCAGGCCCTGCGGCGCGTCGTGCCGCCGCTCCTCAACGACTTCGTGAGCCTTCAGAAGGACACCTCGCTGGCCGCCATCCTGGGCGTCGTGGAGGGAGCGAACGCCGCCGGCATCTACGCCGGACAGACCTTCAACGCGACGTCGTTCGTCGGCGTCGCCCTCTTCTTCGTGGCGATCACGATCCCCCTCGCACGGCTCGTCGACTGGTTGGCGGCGCGGGATCAGCGGCGGATGCGGGCGCAGGCGTGAGCGCGACGGCGCCGCTCCTCTTCGCCGTCGACGTGCACAAGCGGTTCGGGTCGAACGAGGTGCTGCGCGGCGTCTCGCTCGACGTGGACGAGCACGAGGTGGTGACGCTGATCGGCGCCTCCGGCTCGGGCAAGTCGACGCTCCTGCGCTGCCTCAACCGGCTCGAGGAGATCCAGGGGGGACGGATCCTGTTCGAGGGGAGGGACATCGCGACGATCCGGCGACATCGACGACCTGCGGTCCCGGATCGGGATCGTCTTCCAGAGCTTCAACCTCTTCCCGCACCTCTCGGTGCTCGACAACGTGATGCTGGCGCCGCGGAAGGTCCGCGGGCTCTCCGCCGGCGCCGCCCGGACGCGGGCCGAGTCGAGCTCCTCCCAGCGGATCGGACTCGCCGACAAGGCGGGGGACTACCCGGATCGCCTCTCGGGCGGGCAGCAGCAGCGGGTGGCGATCGCCCGGGCGCTCGCGATGGAGCCGCGGCTGATGCTCTTCGACGAGGTCGACGAGCGCGCTCGACCCCGTCTCCGTCGGCGAGGTGCTCGAGAT